>JBHOHG010000018.1:0-107225 GCA_043422575.1 bacterium sp. HQB-39
TTGATAGCTAAGCTATCATTTTGGATTATCATCAACGAGTGCCCACACAGATTGATAGGTCTATATTTTTAAAGAGCGTTGCTTTTCGAGAAGTTTTTCTCTCAAAGCGGAGGTGCATTCTAGCGAGATATTTGAGAGTGTCAAACACTTTTTCAAATTTATTTTCTCAGAAGCTTTTCACCTCTCCAACACTGCCAAACCCTTGTGGTGTCTGCCGTGTCGGTGGATGCGCATTATAGGGAGTTCCTTTTCTTTGGCAATAGGAAAATTCATTTTTTTATCAAAAAAAGCGCCGAGTGATTAGTTTCTAACCTAATGCTATTTTTAAGCCCATTTACCCAAAGAGTAGGAACATCTTACCCACAAAATCCTGTGGATAACTAATCATCACTATCAAAGAAATAGGAAATACGTGATCTTGGATTTAGATATTCACTGACCTTTTCAGGCAACTTCGATGGATGAATCGCATTCACTATCTTTAGATCTTTATCTGCAAGGTCAATGATCGGCGCTTGTGTTCTTGGCACCGTCGGGTCATATACCAATACGTTTGGGTAAAGTAAGCTGGATGCATTCACTGAAATAACCAAACCCACCATATTATTTGATAGCTGCACGACCGTTCCTGGAGGGAAGACCCCCATAAACTTAATCAAGATACTTAAGTTGTCACTACTATAATGGTGTTTACAGTTCTTATATAAATGAGAGAGTGCAGAGTAAGGGATCTTCTGCTCACTCGGGATATTATGATGGCAAAGGTTATCGAAAGCATTCGCGACAGCGATGACCTTTGCGAGCTCATCAATTTGATCTTCTTTTAGTCCATCAGGATAGCCGCTGCCGTCATTGAGTTCATGATGCTGATTGATGACACGTTTCGCGCTTTCCGGAAAGTCCTTAATGTTGCTCGCCAGTTCAGCCCCATACTTGGTATGTAATTTAAGGTAGTTCTCTTCAGGTCCAGTTAACGCTGTTTGCTTCCTTAATATCGCGGTCGGAATTTTAATCTTACCCATATCATGGAAAAGCGCAGCGAAAGATAACTCTTTCAGCTTTTCGGCTTTATACCCTTTTGCTTTTCCGATCATCATCGCGATCACTGAAACATTCAGAGAGTGGAAATAGATATCCTCAAACTCACTTTTACCGTTCATTAGGTGTAAAGTGACATTGTCTTCACTCAGTAACTTATCAACGATATCGTCGATAAGCAGTTTTGCTTCATCAACTGCATCGATCGGACGATTACGAATTTTCGTCATTACTGAGCGCATGCGCGCTAGGGAACGCTCAAACTCTTTTTCAGTTTGAATCACACGACGACGATAAGCGCTTAACTTTTCTATACGCTTTTGCTTCTCTTGCCAAAGTTTTTGAGCTTCAGCATCCAACTTCGTGGATTGCGCATCGTTGTCGCTTTTTTCTTGATTAGCAGGTAAAGGGTTGGTATCGCTCTGCCCCAGATTCAAGTACACAAATTTCACGCCTAAATGACGTATCATTTCGACTTGCTCTTGATTCTTGATCTTAAAACTATTGAACAGGAATGGGTGTTCGTTCCACTTCAATGGCAGACGAACATGCAATCCGGGTTGAATACGATCCACGGTAATCTTAATACTGGCCACTTTTGTATTACAACTAGCTATTTACTCTACAAAAAACCAATTTTAGTGGATTTTGTAAACTTTATCATTAAGCAAGCTAGTTAGAGTGCATCAATTTGTAAGCTAGCGATCTCTTTCTGTCCTCTACTCCCTTATGCCATAAGAGACTTCCGATAAAGAACAGCGCACGATAAATTAATAACAGTATCGGAGAAAGCACTTACACCCGTATGCCTATGTGATCTCAAGGTTCCGAATTCTGAGCCACTAGATCTTCAAAGCAATGCCTTGCTATCAAACCTAGCAATTCTTGCTGAACCTAGCATCTCGAGGTCACTTGGACATATGCTCAAAAGGCATATTTAAAAGATAGTTGATACCCTAGTAACCTCAAGAGCAAAGCTCTCGAGTTGAAGGCATTCCTTTATGTCGAGGCTAGCTTCAAGCCTGCATTCAACGATAGTCAGAAACAAAAAGTGAGCACCTTAGGCAGTATCAAGGTGCTCACTCAATGTAATATTTTTAATTGATCAACTATTTAATTTTAAAGCCGATCATAAATTCCAATTCGTTATCATCATAAGAAGCCCCTTTCGCTTTAGAGTAATCCCAGTTAAAGACTTCATAAGATACTTCTGCATGCCATGAAAAATGTTCATTCACTTTTTTATTAAATTTCAATTGTGGTTCTACATGAGCTGATGCCGTTGTCGCATCTCGATCTGGAGTATGGTATGCGACTAGATAGGACTCTAATTTAAAGGTAAACTCTTCTGTCAAAGGATAGGTAAAATTAAGATAATCTTCAGTACCAATTTGATAGTCGTATTCTTCTTGAGCCTTATTATAATAATGGAAGTTGTACCACGCTAAATTCACGCTCCAATATTCAGACAATTCTCCATTCAAATAAAAGTTAGCTTCGAGACCACTTTTATCTTTTAGGCTATCTTCATTTCTATTACCAACTTGGGCCCAAAGCTCTACTGTATAATCAAAATCTTTTTCAGCAAGTGTGAAATTATCAGAAAAATGAGGGGCAATAATATACTGCTTTGTATTGTTGGAATTATCACCATTATCGGCTTCCCAAGTCGCATCATAACGGAATAGGTAATACAGTGTCGTTTTTAGTCCCGCGAATTCACCTAGGGAATGAATCAACCCGAACTCTGCATCCCAGCCTTCTAAGTTAGGCCCTTTATCGGGGCTGGTATAGTCTTTATCAACATCAAATAAAAAGTTAGCGTTATCCCCTAAATCATACAGACCTTTGCCTAATGTCCATTCGGTTTTAGTAAATCCATTTTCATAATCATTAACACGAACTTCATGTGTTAGAGATTTAAGGTCTGATGCGGTAACTGATGCACTTGCCAAGGACAACGCCAATGGCAAAACTAACTGATTGAGTTTCAATTCCATTTTAAAATCCATTTCCTGTGAATAACACTCATCCATGAGGTTAAAATCCGCTAACGCGGTTGATATTTTATAAACAAGCTTTAACCAGCCATTTAATCCCTAATGGATGGTGATATTATAAATAGTTGTTGTGTTTGATTAATTTAATATAGTGAACCTAATGCAATCTTAGGCACTTATTCACCCTATCAACCAGTTTTTTATTTTACAAGACAGGTGATTTATAAAAAAGAAGTCCGGAGCAATAAAAAAACATAAAAAAACAATAATGCAACACAATACACCATAATAAAATCAATAGTCAGAATGTGTAACTAAACAAATGTTAAAAATAAAATGAAGATAAAAAGAACAATAAACTGCCATAATCAATAACCACATTAAAAAAACCCAACTTACCCGTTACAATGAGAAACAATATATTGACCTATCATTTAATATCCTAATGAAAATCAACATCATATATTAAACAAATGTATATATTGCATTTCGTTAATAGAAAAATCGCATGTTTGCATTTAACATTATTTAACTTTCTGTCTTTTCTAATCATGTGTATTAAAACGCTATAATTAAACAATCATAAAACCATCAATTACAAATTTATCGCAGTAATCACACCTCCTTTTTGAACACTCGTTTGCCCACAAGCCACCTACCCAAGTAACCTCGCGATACTAGGCTCGGCCTTCGGCAGCCTGTCACACTTCTCTTTTCAATGTTAGAGTTTGAGAATTACTGAGTGAATGGAGGGATCGTGATGAGGGTTCTAATCGTTGAAGATGATCTGGATTTAGCTGAAGCAATATCGGACTACTTAGAGCTTCACCATATCCATTGTGACTTTGCGTACAGTGGCGAATCGGCACTACAGATGGTGACCCAGCAAGTATTCGATCTGATTATCCTTGATGTCATGCTGCCTACTCTTAATGGATTTCAAGTCAGTCAACAGCTGCGAAAACTGGATTACACAACTCCGATTCTCATGCTGACTGCATGCGATACTGAGCAAGACCAAATCAAAGGCTTTCGCTCCGGAGTTGATGATTACGTCACTAAGCCCTGTTCAATGCCTTTACTTTTAGCTCGACTGAAAGCTATCCATAGGCGTCATTGTCCACCAGCTTCACAACTCATCATTGGCAGTTTAGAGCTCAACATCCCCTCACAAACCGTTACCAGAGAAAACCTTCCTATCCCGCTTTCTCCTACCAGTTGGAAAATTTTAGAGCTTTTGGCTCGCCATAGTCCAAACGTCGTGTCTCGTCAGGCGATTGAATCACACATTTGGCCAAATCAAGTGGTCGACGAACGTAATCTCCATGTTCAACTGCATTTACTCCGCAAGGTTATCGACAAGCCTTTCGCGACGCCGCTCATTCATACCATTAAAGGCCAAGGCATATGCATTCACAACGCGTCCAATTAACCCAGACTTCGTCATTGCCTTTAAGGAAAACATTGAATCGGCAGTTAATGTGGATTGGATTCGCTTTCACCATATGTTGCTTGCTTCTGGTGTTCGGCTTAAGCCTGACCGCCGTGAATATGACCTCTTCTCAGATCATGAGAATTGAAGCCAGAGCCATAGTCAATCGGCACTTAGATGCTCCACAATCTCCACTGCCACGCAGCAGAACGTTAAGTGCATTTCGTCATTGGGAGGCATTACCCGAAAACGCCAAGCACCTTTTCCCTAGCAACCATTTTTCACTCAATACGTTACAAGAAAGTATCGTTAAAACTTCGAGTTTGAATGAGTACTGGTACCTCTACCACCATTACGAGCCTGAGTATGGCGACCTTTATTTACTCAGCCGTCATACCGCTAACGAAGTCGAAAACGTGTTTTTTGATATTTTTCTATCCAGCATAAAGCATTCCCTTCTGTTCACTTTTGCTTTACTACTGGCACTCTTCCTATTGATATCATGGCTTATTCGGCGCACTTTAGCGCCGCTTACGATGTTGAGTCAGTGGGCCGATCACTTAAACCATCATGACACATCGAGCGGACTCAACACTCTCAAACACTCTTTCCCCATCACTGAGCTCAACCAGATTGCGGAGAAACTGGAGGACGGCATTCAACGCATTCATGTGATGAATCAAAGAGAACAGCAATTCCTCAAAGCAGCCAGTCACGAGTTACGTACTCCCCTTGCAACCATACAAGCCAGTTTAGATACCATTGCTCTTCAAACCGAGCAACAAGGTGCACCATTGCGAACAGTAACAAGAGCACTGCGAGCAAGTCATAAAATGACGCAACTCACCGAAACACTATTATGGCTAGCACGAGAAGAAGGCAAGCCTCTGGCGAAAGAGGATATAGCTCTCCACCAGCTTTGGTTAGAAACCGTGGCGGAACATCAACACCTGACTCCTCATTTATCCGATTTAATCCAGTTAACTGATCAAAGCCACCAGCATGTTTTCGCGATTGAAACCCAATTAGTCAAAATTGTTATGGCGAATATCATGCGAAACGCGCTGCAACACGGTGAAGGTCCGATGCATGTCACCATGCTCCCCGTCGGGTTTCGCGTAAACAATGTAAAGTCCCATCACGAAAGACAATTACTAAGCCACTGTGGTGGGGCAAGCTTTGGCTTAGGGTTGCAGTTGGTTGAAAGGATTTGTTCAAGGCAAGGCTGGCAATTTCAGTATCAAGACGATCAACACCAAGTTCATGTCGAGCTGAATTTTCAAGTGACGCTACCGACCGACCAACCTTAAAATTCCTTTAAGGTGAACCATGACAAGATAGTAAGCAAATCATTGGAATAACGGAGACTTTCCATGAACACGCCCTATCTTCCTCAACGTTTGATCGGTTTAGATGTTGCCCGCTTTATCGCTTTTATCGGAATGATCATCGTCAACTTCTCTTTAGTCTTGGTTGACCCGAATCATAAGGCGTTTTCAGAAACCGCCGCCTTCTGCGTGGCTCTACTGGAAGGGAAAGCCGCCGCCACTTTTGTTGTTTTGGCGGGCATGGGATTAGGGTTGGCGCAATTGAAAAAGGGCCAAGAGCTCAATCAATGCGAGATCCTTAAACGAGCGCTTTTTCTCTTGGTGATCGGCTTGTGGAACATAACGATTTTCGATGCCGATATCCTGCATTTCTACGCCTTTTATTTCTTATTTGGTGTCTTAATGCTACCCATGAAGAACCTTAGCTTAATCCTATGGATCTTTGCGCTCAACATCCTCAGTATCCTACTCGTCTGCACGTTGGATTATGACCAAGGTTGGCATTGGGAAAGTTTGACTTATGAAGATCTTTGGAGTGTCACTGGGTTTATACGCCATCTGTTTTTCAACGGTTTCCACCCCGTCGTGCCATGGCTTGGCTTCTTTTTATTTGGCATCGTCTTGAGTCGAATTTCCCTACATAAGTCGGCCGTTCAAAACATATTGATCGCAGGCGGCCTCGTCACGATTGTGACCGCTGAAATGATCAGTAACCTCATCAGCCCTTGGCTAACTCAGTTTGATCCTGAATTTGCTCTGTTAACGACAACATCTCCGATACCACCCATGCCCTTGTTCGTAGAAGCGGGTTTAGGTTATGCGATTCTTGTTATTGGGCTCTGCCTTAAAGCGACACCTTGGTTGGCAAAATGGGGGCTTCTAAGCTTGATCGCCAATGCCGGAAAGCACACTTTAACCCTATATATTGCTCACATTGTTATTGGAATGGGGGTGTTTGAGATGCTAGGGATGTTCAACCAGCAAAGTAATGGCGTCGCTGTATCCTATGCTCTGATTTTTGCTCTGTGCAGCCTCGTATATGCGCATCTGTGGCAACGTTTTTTCCAGCGAGGTCCTTTAGAAACACTGATGCGTCAAGTCACTCGATCATCGACTTAATCTCTGTGCTCAAGGCGACGACATCGAGCTTTCCAAATGGCTCAATGGCTGACATGAGATCAGTGTAATGATCACCAGAGTTTCACTCTCGATTGCTACTCGTCGCATTTTAAATAAGCTTAACTTGGCTTTATGCAAGCTTAACACAAGTTACATACTCCACTTTTACCGTCTTCTTTTCTCATTCGTACACTTACCGTGAAGGAAGACACCCGTGAACATTCGCTTTAATCAAGCACATCGTAACAGCCTATTCCTGCTAACCAGCCTTCTAGCCATCACCGCGTGCAGCGACGATAAAACGACAGCAACCGCACCGACCACGCCGCAAGATCTGACGCCACTGAACCCAGAGCTTTATTTTGATTACAACTCAACTTGGTCATACTTAGACACTGGCGCACCTCTTCCTGATAATTGGAGTCAGGTAGAATTTGACGATTCCGATTGGAAGACAGGCAAGGGGCATTTCTTCTACGGTTATGAATACCCGCTCGAAGGCAACACCCCGCTTACCGATTACAAAACGTTAGACTTCCCGGGTGAAACACCGAGCGCGTATTTATTCCGAAAGCAAGTGAATGTCGCTGATCTTGATGCTTTAAAAGACGTGTATCTAAGCATGCGCATGGACGATGCCGCTGCTATCTACGTCAACGGTATTGAACTGGCGCGATCGCCCCTTCTTCCTACAACGGAGACATTGACCCACACCACCTCACCACTGCGTTACTCAAAATACGGTGAAGAAGCGGAACATCAATTTATTCTGCCAGCCTCCGCTTTCCAACAAGGAGAGAATGTCATTGCCATCGCCTTGTTCAATCAGGTTTATCACCGCACCAATGACGTGCAATTTAATGCCGCTTTGAACGCTACATTCACCTATCAAGGCGAACCTGATGGACCGTATGTCACCTTACAAGAAGACGGTAAAGTCGAGGTGGAAGGTCTTGACCATTCTGGGCTGTATCACCACAGCTACAACAGCATCAGCGATGCCAAAGTCACCGTTAAACTGCCCGGAGAACTCGGCAGCTTCTCCGTTGACCTGAACCAAGAGCATACCCCTCCCGCTTACCAATATGACAAGCCTGAGCAATTCTTCGTGACCTCCGATTTTGAAGGTCAAATAGAAGCCTTAATCTTTATGCTCACCCAAGCGGGCATTATGGACGAAGCGTACAACTGGACCTATGGCAATGGTCACCTTTATCACTTGGGAGACCTTTTCGACCGAGGTGCGTACGTAACAGAAAGCCTCTGGCTGTTCTACCACTTAGAGAACCAAGCTCGTGAAGCTGGCGGTGGTGTTCACTTCATTCTAGGCAATCACGATTTAATGAACTTCTACGGCGATTTTCGTTATGTGCATGAGCGCTACTTTGAAAACCTAAGTCTGATGGGTAAGAACTTCTTCGAACTCCACAACCCAAATACGGTGTTGGGGCAATGGTTACGCTCAAAAAACATTATGGAAAAGGCAGGAGACACCTTATTTGTCCATGCTGGATTTAACTTAGACTTGATTGAAGCGTTGGAAAATCAAACGCTCAAGCTAGAGCAGATCAACGAGTTTGGTCGTCAACATCTTGATGCTGGCTACATACGCTATGATGACCAAGGCAACCTCATTAAAGACGCTTACTATTTGCCGTCACGCCTCTATTGGGATCGTTCCGTACCTTACGGACGCTTAACCCAAGAAGAACTAGAGCGAGGACTAACCGCCTTCGGTTCAGAACAAGTGATTATCGGTCATACTGTGTTTGACCGCCCTTCTTACCTTTACAACTATCGAGTCATTGCCGCCGATGTGGACCACAACAGCAACTTCAATGATGAACACCGAATTCAAGGTTTAGAGTACTACTACGGACAATACCAGCACTTTGTCGCCGATAAACACTTAGGAGTTATGCGTTTTCCTGTTGCACTCCTGCCTTAAAAAACGGTAAAACGTTGAGCAATCAATAAATAAGGGACTCTCCAAGACGGAGAGTCCCTACGATGAGTCAGGTTCTGAAAACGCAGCTTAGAGCGGCAAGATGGTTTAACTCGACACTCTCTTTTTCCGAGGACGTATCACACGATAACTGTATGCTGCTGAGTAATTTTCTTTATACTTATCATTATCCAGCATGAGCTTAGGGACAGAGAGTCTAACCACAGTGCCTGCCCTTGCAATCGACTTTGAAGCATGACCCACCACAAAGGAGATATCCCCTTTCTTAACTTGAATGCCTTTATGCAAGATGGGCGTGAAATCAATATTCAATCCCTTGATAAGCTCGAAGCCGAAAAGAGTCAGATTTTTTTCTGGTTCTGAAACCGTTTCTTTAAAAGTGACCTCGACGGTAACCACTTCAGATTGAATAACCTGCTGTAAGTCATTCACTTTCTCTTGAAGTGAAGCAGAAAAGACCCACTCGCCTAGAATCGGCTCCCACTTCCCCCCTAAACGCAAACACTCTCGATAAACCGCTTGGTTATGTCTCCCCGTATTCAAGGTACAGATGTCGATAGAACCTTGCTCTGAGAACGGCAATGTCATGCGAAATACGGCATCACGCCCAAAATGCGTATGCCTGTCAGTGATCTCTTCAACATGCAGGCGATGAACGCCAAGAGGCAGGTCTTGACTGTTCTCGTCAATGACAATTCGGCAATGCCTACCTTCCACACCGTCGACATCGCATCTAAAGTAATGCTCAGCACGTTCTAGTACATTAAAATCTCGCATTATAGGTCTCTATTTTTCTTGCGTGACTGCTCTGCGAAACGTCTCTGTTCAATCTCCTTTTCCTCTTGGAGAGAGAGCTCTTCAGGCTGGGCATGTTTTTCCTGACACATCGCTTTGATGCGTTGCCCAAACTTATTATCGAAAGCCTTACCACTGGCAATGACCTCTTCTCGATGAATGTCATTCTCAGTGACGGTTTCTTTTTCGATGTAATCGCTGATTTCTTTCCTTTGTGCCTCTAAACGAAGATCCATGTCCTCCAGTAACACTTCTCTAAACCACTGTGTATATTTGCGATTAAACTCTGACTCAAAATAACGCTCCGAGAAACTTTTCACTTCGGTCATTTTGTATTTTTTAATGAACCGCTCAACGCGATCCAGCTCAGCCACAGGAACAGGGTGATGGATCAGCCTTTGTCTTGCGTTATACATGGCCTCTTTAGTCGGAGAGTTAGCCAGCTGATGCAATCGGATCAAAGAAGGTGGCCACTCTCGATCTTCATCGAGTCGCTCTAGCAAGTTCGCCTCTAATCGCTTGTAAGATTCAGGAGTTAAGCTGACGGCAAACTTCATAAAATGCACATCTGGCTCATCGCCAAAAAACATTTTCATTTTCGAGTCAAATGCCTGCATCAACATAAACCACACTTTTAAAATTTGCTTGCTTTGGCCTTTTTCTTTGTAGTGATCTAGCGCTTTCTGGCTTCTTGGATTCATCATCGGTTGTTGATGATCCGTGCTCACCTGCCCACGTTCATTGGAGTAGCTAGGGGCAGATTGACCTCTTTGGGTGACTGACAGATTTCCCCCACTCTGGCGCGACTGTTTGGAGAGTTTGCCGATTTGTTCCAATCTTTCTTCGAAAGAAACCCCCATATCAGACACATTCTTTGGTTTACTGTATCTATCAGACATACGTTAAATCACCCAAATTCTTAATTATTTTGAAAGGTCTAGTACTCATCGTCTTCATCATCATTCAAGTACCCCTGAAACTTATCTTCAAATGCACTCAACGCAGATTGTCTCGTCGGAGCAGAATTGGAATGTCCTTTCAGCGCCTTAAAGGACATTTCCTTAAAGGAATCGATTTTTTGGTGTAAACGATTCGTGAGCTGCGTTTGCGAAAAGACCTTCTCACCCGTATTGTGGATGTCTTCAACAAAAGAGTCCCAAATGTCCTTGCGGCCCAGCACCCCTTTTTTAAACATCAGTCCTTCAGCCCAGTCAGGGATTTCTTCCATATGTATCTGCAGAACATTATATTGCTTTTCGTTGGCAGACTTATTGAGAGGCTGTATCTGCGCACGCTGGCTTCGGTTGAGCTTTCCTTTGTTCTTATTTTTGTTCTGCTGAATTCGCTCATTTTGCTCTTGTGCCATTTCAAAGAGATTCATCTCCACGACCGGAATCGTCTTCATCTCTTGATCTGCCAGCATCAAAGTACCGATGAAGGTGTCAGCATCACGTTCCATCTCACGGGAAGGCAATTTCGAAAAATTTACCTCACCACTCGAGTAGAAATGACGAAGTACTGTTTTTAGAACACCGCTGCTCATGCCAGTCATGTCAGTAAGCTCATTGATAGAAGATTCAAAATGCCCTTTTCTATCCGAGATTTCAGCCAATGCTAGCATCACTAGCTTATTTTCATATTTTAGTGCTCTGTAGTTCCAAGCAAGGTGAGTATACTTCGCCGACATTATTCATACCTCAATTAAACACTTCATCTTACCGATAACCCCGATACATTATCAATCTCAAATCGCCGTTTCCTTCATGCCCCTACTAGATTAAGCGTAGCACTTGCAGCCTCCCCCTAAACAACGAAAGGCCGCTATAAAGCGACCTTTCATTTACTCATACTCAATAGATCAAGTATCACTACCCCAGAAGAAGAACCTCTGCGTGCCATGCTGTTAGAAAAGGGGGGTTGACTCCCCCGATTTTTGGGGCATGGCCATCGGTAGATCCATTATCATTAAACCCAAATATCAAGGACTCAATGCTTTGCTTTCACACGAACCGTGCCCGTCGCTCAAGTTGAGCAACTCGGGTTCAATCAGTTTATCGAACGCTACTTCATTGAAATGAGGCGTTACGGTTACCAAGATGCACCATTAGAAAAAGAAGCCTACGCCAAGCAGCTTCAGCGATAATTTATGGACTAGCAAATAGCAAAGAGCATCTTCACAGCCAAACAATGAAATAGCATCAGCCACGTTCTCTGAAGTTAATCGGAACAAGTCATCATAATCGTAATCAATTACACGATCGATAATAATAAAAAAGCCACTTACCAATTTGGGGCAGGTAAGTGGCTTATTAAATGCGCCTGTTAAAATTTAGTAAGTTCAATTCATTATTAATTAGAAATTTACAGGGTCCAGGGTCTTTACAGGGTCCTAATTGTTACTAATGTTCATTTTTTTCTTACTGTATTCTAACTTTTTTGCTAGCGAGCTAGGTAATTCATTTTCATACTTACCTATTAACTTAACTACTTTTAGATAATCTTTATTTCTAAACGCCTTGGCAACTTTTTCACCAAAGTTATTTGTCAAAACGCTTTGTCGATATATAATCTCTTCTTCAACATACTCAGCCCATATACTATTATCCTCATATAGCTTACCAATAACTCCATGAACAAAGTCATAACCGTCAACTTCTTCATAAATCTGCCTTAAAATAGAAATCGACATTCTAACTTCAGCTTTAAGAGAGGATGGGGTAATTAAAACTTGTTTTGAAACTTCGATTACTTGATCCGTGTAGTTTTGCAGTGCATTACGCGTAATTGAAACATCTAATATTTCACGATAAAGTAAAAATTTATCAATGACATCAATGGGGCTTTGAAATAACTTTAAAAAAAATTCTTCTCCAACTTCATAATCAACTGGATACATGCATTCAATCAAAGCTTCCACATTAATTGAATTTGAAAAACTTATCATTATTTCAAACATTTCTTTCTTTTCAGTTTTAGAATAACGCTTGAATAACGACTTAACATTTAACAAAATATCATCTTTCGTGTCACTTCCTAGGCAAAGAAAAAGGTAAACGAGATCTTTCACTCTTGCATTTTTTTCTTTTGCCAAATAAAACTTCAATATTAGAGAAAGCTCTTTATCACACTTATTTCCCTTTTTAGAGTAAAGTTCTTCAAAATTCATTTTCATAACCAGCCTTGTAATTGGTAAGCCTTTTCAAACATTAAAACTATTTCTGCTGCATCACTCTTTTTACAACCTGCGGCATTTAATGCTTTATATGCTACATGCGATGGATTTCTTTTCAAACCACCTTTTTGCTCTAGATTAGCAGCGTGATGAGGGCTTCCCTTTCTCGCTCCTCCCTTTAAATTGTTACCAAATAATGGAATTGCTAAACCTAAAGCTTTCCTATAAGTAGTCTGATAAATAATAAATAGCCCGCATAGCTGCATCTTGGAAAACATGGTGAACATGGTATTTGCTTCCTGCGGTAGCTTTTTTAACTTGTTTATAACTAAACTTTTATAATAATTTCCCCGCATCATTTGCACGTTTAGCCAATTGAGCACAAATTCGACATAGCCTTGAAGCAGTTTTTCTTACTGTATTTACTTTCTAAGTAATATTTGCCGTTCTTGCAATATTTTGCTGAGTAATATTTATCATCACCCATACCAACGACATATGTCCAGAAGGGTCGATATTTGTTATTGGCTGCGAATTTCCATATAAGTACTTATTTAAAGTAATGGGATCATCACTTCTTCCAAACCAAGTATCCTGCTGGGTAAACCTTCCCACATTCTGGTTGTAGTAACGAGCGCGTATATAGTAGTTATCTAGCTCTGCATCATACTGCTCACCTGTGTAGCGGTAGCTGTTTTCAGTGCTACCTGTTTGGCTTAACAACTCACCAAAGGCGGCGTAATGATAAGTGTCAGTAACCGTACCCGCGGCATCAGCTAACAGACGCGTTGAGCCAATACCATCAGTCAGGTAGAAACTATTATTGCCTGCTCGCTCCTGTTTGATCAGATCATGACCGTAGATATAGCTGGTATCTAGCTGACCATTATTGGTCTCGGCTAATACCTGCGCGTAATCGCGGTTATGGTCAACCAGATATTGCGTGGTAATGCCGTTATGAGTACGGCTAACACGAATACCTTTAGCGTCATAACTAAAGCGAATTTCTGGCTCACTATTAACTTGGCCGCTCACTAGCTGGTTCAAGTCGTTATAGCTTTGCTTGGTCACATTCGCACCATCTGTGATGCTTAGCTGATTACCTTGGTCATCGTAACCATAGGTTACACTGCCTGCGGTTAATAAACGATCGTTCAAGTCATAATCAAAGCTGGTTGTTACCCCATCAACCGTGCTGGTTTTACGGTTACCCACATCATCATAGGTGTAGGTTGCGCTGTAATTACCATTGATAGCATCGGTCACGCTCTCTGAAGTTAATCGGTACAAGTCATCATAATCGTAAGCCACAGTACGACCATTATGCTCAATCACCTGTGCCCGACGACCACTGTGACGCAATACATAGTCATAACTTTCAAGTAGGTTACCCTGCGCATCTTTGATATTCATATCATCGAGGCGATTCACCGTATCGTAGTTATAAGTAGTGACTAATAGATGCAAAAAGCCACTTACCAATTTGGGGTAGGTAAGTGGCTTTTATATCAACATTTGCTACAGTCAGTCACAATAATCATGCTGAAATGATTCAGACTGTAATGAATTCGTATATGCATATTCCAGCAAGCAACAAAGAGCTTCTTCACAGCCAAACAATGAAATAGTACCCACTCCTGATTCAGAGAACATCAGCATTATTCGCTTTGAATTTATACCAATTTTCTTTTTCACTTTTGTTAATGCACTTGCAGACATAACATACTTTAAACTAGCAAGAAAGCCTGGATCATAACAGTTGTCTAATAATGCAATAAGATTAGGGTTATCAATATCGCACTCAACAACGATAGAGCCTCTTTGCGGCTCATCATCACTTTCCATAAGGATTTCTGGCAACATATCAAAAGTTATATCTGAGCCTCGAATGAAATACACACCATATCGACTCTCTGCAAAAGGTAAGTTATCCAAATAACTGATTGCCCTTCGACGAAATCGGTATACTTCAATTTTTTCACAATAATTAAATAAGTTAAAAATTGCTTGATACAAACCTTCACTGGATACTAAGCGCTTGTCTTTCGCTGAGTAAACCTCACCATGGATATTGAACCTTAATGCGCCTTTTACAGCGCCAAGTATTTCATCTTTGATTGCTTTTTTAACTGTTAAATTCATCAAACTCGTTGTTACCTTATCAACCGTACTGGTTTTACGGTTACCCACATCATCATAAGTGTAGGTTGCACTGTAATTACCATTGATAGCATTGGCCACGTTCTCTGAGGTTAAGCGCGATGAAGTTAACATCGCGGTCATCATAATCGTTCTCAATCACACGATCATTAATAACCAATTTATAGTTGGCAAGTGGCTTTTTCAATCATCATGCATGACAGCTTGCTATTTGACCTAAAGATTAAAGGTATGCTCCCGTGGGTGCTAGTTCTCTAATTGGATTTTTGGTTTATTGCGATCCCAAAAATTTCACCTTGACGATACTCAATACACCACTGATTAAATTCTGACATCATCCAAACTCTTGTATCCTCATCAAGAATTCTTGATAAATTTTCACGAATATTGGATAAAGTCATTTCAATTATGGGGCGTTCTGAATTCCCCCAAAGTAATGATACTTTCGTATTTTCGTCTAAGTGATACTTATTAATCATAAATATCAATGAGTGTTCAAAATTGCATTCATTCATGCAATCCTGAATATACTTTTCAGCTACCTCCTCCCAATTTAACACACCAAAAGATGTAAAAGGAAAGTGAGCTTCAAGTCTCCTGTCTAACTCATCGCTCTTCCAATTAATTTCATATGGAATTCCTGTAAATTTGAAATGTTCGATAAGCTCGTTTATCAATTCCATACGACTACGTTGAATTATTTTCTGTTTTAACTCTTCTTTCTTTTTACTTAGACGAGCTTTTATATTCAAATTTTCATTCATTTATTAAATACCTTAAGCAATTTTAAGAAGTCTTTTCTGTTCCAGGGAAATCAATTGCTTGATTAACTACCATTGCTTTTACCTTTCCAACTTTAACATTTATATGAACCCATTTTTGGGGTCATAGTCCAATCGATACTGCTTCCATACACCATTAAAACTTGTCTCAAATCCAACAACTTTTCCGTTTTCTTTACTGATAGGTAAACGACCAATAATCTTTTTCTTGTCGAAGAATTAATATAGCCAATAGCACGAAGATCCTTAAGCCTAGCATCTTAATACGAATGAGCAGTGACAATTTTCTCTTTTATTCTACATCGTCCAGCATTATGATTAAGAACCTCTTCTTCACCTACAAATTAAGTATGGTCTTTATCAACGGTAATATTATATACCGATAGCTGCTTTGAATACTTAACCCTGAATCCAACAGCCGTTCGATTAATTAAATATTTGCTAGCTTATTGTACTTCCCTTCAAGAGTAATGAAGGCATTTTTAAAATAATCAGTTGCTATTATAGATTCAGATGTTATTTTTCTTTTTAAATCTTTAACCATGATCTTAACTTGCTTGCCATTTGATATCATAACCAAATTTAAATCATCAAATGCGTAATCACCGCCATAGAAAACAATCGTATTCAATACGTCAGAAGGGTCATCAAAAAATCCTTTTACGACTCTACCAATGGGACACTTCTGAAGCATTTCATCTTCGAACACTGCATCAATTGAGTTTAAAACATCATCACAATCGAGGTCAAATAGCTCTGGAAAATATGGATTGAATTTCTCAATAGGGTATTTAATATTTCTAAAAAAACTAGTTAAATTAAAATCACCATTATTACTTCCATATTTACTTCCATTTAAAACAATAAACACCCGTCCTTCTTCTATATTATTTTTCGAGATTTGACACTCTAATGCAAAAGTTGAAACATCTCCTACCACAATCATAATCTTTAACCTTTCTTTATTTAAGTCGATAAATAAATTTAATTTTAAAATTAAACATTACTAACAAGGTCAATTTATCATTTAAAATGTAGATTAAAATGGAACGTAGCGGGGTAGCATTTTTACTTAACATACGAAAAGTATAAATTCGGCTCTCTAAATCAAGAGAAAAGACGCTAAAATCCACTGACCATTGATGACCTCTTTCTTACTCTCTGGGATTAAGAGTAATGCAGTTAGCATAGTGGACATCATAATAAAATACACGTTCGTTAGAAATTAGAAACTCACTTATACCTTGTAATTGTTTTTTCAATCAATAAATACGGACTTCCAAGATTTAGCAACAGTCATATAAAGGGGGATTTGTTGCGTAATTAATTTTCGAAATAGACCAGATCTATTTTGGTCCATTGCTAGCCAAGACGGAAAGTTTTAGGTATACCAAGTCCTGTAAGCTTATTCAACGTTTTGATCATCGCGTATGTTTCACCAACTTGTGCGTCGCTATTTCTTTGACTTAACTGTCCACCAAGCAACTGCTTCACTCGATACATCACGGTTTCAGTTCGCGATCGTTTGTGATGACCATAACGCTCTTTCCAATGCTTGTTCGAATCATATAGTTTTGGGCAACCAACCGATAAGTTTATTGGATGACCTCATTCCCAGAAGGCTGCACCCTCTCGTGGCGGTATGAGCGCAACTCTGCGGCAATACTAAATCACTGAAAATACGAGGCCTCCCCCGCTTGTTTAAATTACCTTGTTTCCACTCTCTTCTCGCTTCCCCATCAATCAAAAAATGTCAGAGAGCCGAGCTTGGATGTATTGATGCCAGTTGTCTGTTTTGTAACAAAGTGTCGACATGAGAATGCAGACTTAATGAATGTAGTCGCTCAGTTCGTAAGCTTTGGCTTTGGATTTAGTTCCATCGAGTTACTCAGCAAAACCCATCCCTGACACCACACCGATTTTAAATTCACACACACCAAATACAACAAAGCCCCGACCATTTCTGATCAGGGTTTTATCTAAATATGGTACCGGTGGGCAGACTTGATTGGACAGGCATCCCTGACGCCACGCCGATTTGGATTTCACAAACCTTCAAACGCCTAAAACGACGAAAGGCCGCTATAAAAGCGACCTTTCTATGTATGGTACCGGTGGGCGGACTTGAACCGCCACGCCCGAAGGCAACGGATTTTGAATCCGTCGTGTATACCAATTTCACCACACCGGCATCTTGGGGCTGTTGCCCTTTGATGATTGGCATTATACGTAAGAAGCTTGCTGGTGCAAGCGCAAAAGTATGAAATAGTTATCGTTTGCCGATAATTTCACCACAATTAAGAAAGGTGTGCGCTAAATCGCTTTCTCCACTATGGTTTAGACATATTACTCAATACCTCAACTAACCCGAACATAATGAATACTAACAATAATCAACCGATCGCTGGACTCTTTCGCCGCTTTGCTGCCTTGCTTTACGATGGGCTATTGATCATCGCAATTGAAATGATAGCGGGAGGAGTAGTGATTGCGGCGCTACATGCATTGCAAGCCATCCATGTCGTCACATTTGCGCCTTACTTAGATGCCAGTGACTTTCTCACCCAGCACCCGATATGGAGCCCTATCTACACAGCCTATCTGGCTTCGGTCTGGATAAGCTTTTTTGTCTTCTTCTGGACGAGAGCAGGTCAAACGCTGGGGATGAGAGCATGGCGGATGCAGCTCACTAATCTCGAAGGCGGCAAAATCACTCTCACTCAAGCGATGATTCGTCTTGGCACGTCTGGGTTTGGTTTAGCCAATCTCGTGGTTCCACTGGATCCCCAAAAACGAGGCTTCCATGACATCTGGGCAAAAACTCAAGTCATCGTGTTACCAAAAGATTAACTTAGAAAGGTTTTTGAACATCAAAAAAAGGAAGGCATCCGCCTTCCCTTTTAAGTCGTGTGCATCTTTGTTACTGCTAGAGTTTCCGATTAAGCAGCAATAACGCGGCGGTGAGGAAGACAACACTTGGCGCGACCGCTCCAAAGACAGGAGGGATACCATAAACCAAGGTTAAAGGTCCGAAGAACTCACTTGATATATAGAACGTAAAGCCCGCAATCACTCCAGACAACACTCGAGCACCCATGGTTACGCTACGTAAAGGACCAAAAACAAACGAGAGCGCCATTAACATCATGACACCAATCGAGAGTGGCTGAGTGATCTTGCGCCAAAAGGCCAGCTCATAACGTGACGCATCCTGCTCGGACGCTTTTAAATAAGTGACGTAATCATATAACCCACTAAGAGACAGCTCTTCAGGCTTGACGGTAACTACGGCTAATTTATCTGGCGCTAAGGACGTTTCCCACGTCATTTGCTCTAACTGTTGCTTGCTGATTTGAGCACCATCTTGCATGTTGGTCACTTGCACATATCGCATCAACCAGCGGTTATCTTGAAGGTAGTCGACTTCCTCGGCAAAGACCGTTGACGACAACTTATTGTTATCGTCAAAGCGCCACATGTTGAGACCATAAAGGCGGTCATCATCAACCTTCGCGATGAAGATAAAGTCATCGGCATCTCGTGCCCAAACCCCACTTCTCACCGAAACGATACTACCACCAGAGATGGCAAAAGCTCTCAGCTCACGAGCCATTTTCTGTGCTTGTGGTGCCCCCCACTCCCCAAGAATGGTAATAATGATCATCAAAGGAACAGCCGTTTTTAAAACTGACACGCCAATATTTAGCTTGGAAAAGCCCGCTGCCTGCATCACCACCAGCTCAGAGCTCGATGCCAAAATGCCCAAACCAATCAACGCCCCTAATAACGCCGCCATTGGGAAAAATAGCTCGATATCTCTTGGCACACTGAGCAAAACGTAATAAAGCGCGTGCAGTAGGTCATATGCCCCTCTGCCAACTTTTCTCAGCTGCTCGACATATTTGATAATGCCTGACAAGCCAACAAAAGTGACCAGTACTAATGCAGTGGTCGCGATAATCGTTCGACCGATATAGAGATCTAGAATCTTAAACACGACTTAAGCGAGCCTCTTCTGTCGGAATTTGTCTTTGATACGTCTGACAGGCACGCTGTCCATAAAGTTCGCAGAAATAGCGACAATTAATAACGCAGCATTGATAGGCCACATACCGACCGACGTTGGAACGGAACCATCTTCAATCGCGGACTTTGTCGCACTGATGGAAAGGAAGTACGCCAAATAAATCAGGATTGCCGGCCCCATTTTAGCAAACCGCCCTTGACGAGGGTTAACGGCAGATAAAGGAATGACCAGCATCGTCAGCAGCGGAATGCAGACGAACAAAGAGAGACGCCAATGCAGCTCTGCTTGAGCTTCAGGATCAGGGTGACCCAGAAGGTCCAATGTCGGAAGCGCTTCCCAATCTCGACCTTTGTGCTTCACTTCACGCTGCCCAATTAGACCGTCATACTGCTCAAACTCAGTCAGCATATATTCAACGCGTGTTGGCACACCTTCATAACGTGTCCCTTGATGCAATGAAATGATTTGTCTGCCGTCAGACAACTCTTTCACTTCACCAGACGAAGCAAACATCACACTTGGTAAAATGGATTCTCTTGGGAGTAATTGGGCCACAAACACGTTGCGCAGTTCATTGCCTTCAATATCGTCAATGAACACAACCGATGAGCGATCAGGTGTTGCTTGAAACTGCCCTTTCTTCAAAATCTCAACCGTATTTTCGGCAGCCACTTCCTCCAACACTTCTTGCACTCGATCTTGAGACCAAGGAGCAAGCCACAGCGAGTTAAAGGCAGCGACACCTGAGGTTAAAATGGCAAGGTAAAGTGCCGCTTGGACAAGAAATTTATTACCTATCCCAGTGGCATTCATCACTACGATTTCACTCTCGGCGTACAAGCGACCGAAAGTAATCAAAATCCCGATATAAAGACTCAATGGGAGCATCAACAAGCCCATGGATGGCATGTTCAACGCGACAATCGACAAGATCAGACTTGCAGGTATGTCACCGTCCGATGCATCTCCGAGTACACTGATGAATTTTTGACTCAGAAACACAAGAAACAGCACCAAAAAAATTGCAAACTGGCTCTTGAGTGTTTCGCGGATCAAATATCTAACAATAATCACGCTGAAAGTACCTATACAAAACTTGTTTTTTTGGTCGAATCACTATAATTTCCCGTTGAACCTTTTATTTTTAAGAATTTTACTGAATGTTACTCGCTTATTCTCAAGACAGTGTAAAATTGAATTCAACAAGTAAGCGAGCATTATCTAACATTTAGATCTATTTGTCTTCAGGATGTAGGAGTACGCATGGAGTTCAGTGTAAAAAGTGGTAGTCCAGAGAAACAGCGCAGCGCATGTATCGTTGTCGGTGTATTCGAACCACGCCGTCTTTCTCCAGTTGCCGAACAGCTAGATAAAATCAGCGACGGCTATATCAGTTCACTACTTCGTCGTGGTGATCTGGAAGGTAAACCTGGCCAAATGTTATTGCTTCACCAAGTACCAGGTGTTCTTTCAGAGCGTGTACTGCTCGTCGGTTGTGGCAAAGAACGTGAGCTTGGCGAACGTCAATACAAAGAAATTATCCAAAAAACCATCAGCACGCTCAACGAAACAGGCTCAATGGAAGCGGTATGTTTCCTAACCGAACTGCACGTTAAAGGCCGTGACACTTACTGGAAAGTACGTCAAGCGGTAGAAGCCACTAAAGATGGTCTTTACACTTTCGATCAATTCAAGAGTAGCAAACCAGAGACTCGCCGCCCACTTCGTAAGCTGGTATTTAACGTACCAACGCGTCGTGAGCTGAACCTCGGTGAAAAAGCGATTGCTCATGGTCTTGCGATTGCTTCTGGTGTTCACGCATCGAAAGATCTTGGCAATATGCCGCCAAACATCGCCAACCCTGCTTACCTTGCATCTCAAGCACGTCGCCTAGCGGATGACTACGAGACGGTAACCACCAAAATCATTGGTGAACAGGAGATGGAAAAACTGGGCATGACGTCTTACCTTGCCGTCGGTCGTGGTTCTAAAAATGAATCTTTGATGTCTATCATGGAGTACAAAGGCAGCCCAGACCCAGACGCGAAGCCAATCGTGCTAGTAGGTAAAGGTCTGACATTTGACTCAGGCGGTATTTCAATCAAGCCAAGTGATGGCATGGATGAAATGAAATACGACATGTGTGGTGCAGCATCGGTATTTGGTACGATGAAAGCACTGGCGCAGCTTAACCTCCCAATCAACGTTGTGGGTGTACTGTCTGGCTGTGAAAACATGCCTGGTAGTAATGCATACCGCCCAGGTGACATCTTAACGACCATGTCTGGTCAGACAGTGGAAGTCATGAACACCGATGCGGAAGGTCGTTTGGTACTGTGTGACTCTCTGACCTACGTAGAGCGTTATGAACCTGATTGTGTTATCGATGTTGCAACACTTACTGGTGCTTGTGTCATTGCACTTGGCCATCACATCAGTGGCGTAATTTCAAACCACAACCCGTTATCTCACGAGCTGATTAACGCATCTGAGCAAGCAAGCGACCGTGCGTGGCGTCTACCTATGGCGGACGAGTACCACGAACAGCTTAAGAGCCCATTTGCTGATATGCAAAACTTAGGTGGCCGTGCGGCAGGAACCATTACTGCTGGCTGTTTCCTATCTAAGTTTGCCAAGAAATACAACTGGGCGCACATTGATATCGCAGGTACTGCGTGGAAATCAGGTGCAGCGAAAGGCTCAACAGGCCGTCCAGTCTCAATGCTTGTCCAATTCCTGCTCAACCGCAGTGGCCAAGATACAGAAGAATAAATTCTGAAATTCAAAAAGGGCCGCAAGGCCCTTTTTTTGTATCTGCATCTCCAATGACAGATACGGTATCATCTCATGTGAGATAACAAACATAGGTGCAGTCGTCATGGCAAACGCAACGTTCTACATTGTGAAACAAGATTCTCCCCAAAGCAGTGAGTCTGGCTTCGCTTTGTATGTTGTTTTTCTTGCCCATCACTTCGCCAAACAAGGTGCCAAGGTCTACCTCAACTGCCATGATAAAGTTCAAGCGGAACAGCTAGCGGAATACTTCTGGCAAGTCGAGCCACATGAGTTTGTCGCCCACAATTTAGTCGGAGAAGGTCCCAAGTACGCCACGCCGATCGAGATCGGTCATCAGCAAGTGCGTCCAAGCTGGAACCGCCAGCTAGTAATTAATCTGGCTGAAAATGACACAACCTTTGCGAACAAGTTTGCAGAGGTGGTAGACTTCGTTCCTTGCGCAGAAAAAGCTAAACAGCTTGCTCGCGAAAGGTATAAACTCTACCGTCAGGCGGGATACCAACTACAAACGGTAGACATTCACCACCAGTAAAGGGTCAATCCTTATAGTTAAGGCGATCTTGTCCAAGATCCCTCACTTATAGAGATTGACCGATATTTCAACTTCAACCAGAACCAGTCCTCAAATGAGTTGGGCTTAAAGTACGGTACGCAGACCAACAGTCAGCAAACACCCAATTTGGCCCAGTTATCACGAGGTGAAAGAGCGCTATGGAAAAAACATACAACCCAACTTCAATCGAACAGGCCATGTATCAGGCTTGGGAAGAGAAAGGCTACTTTAAGCCACACGGTGACACTTCTAAAGAATCATACAGCATCATGATCCCGCCACCGAACGTCACTGGTAGCCTACATATGGGCCACGCGTTCCAAGACACCATCATGGATACCTTGATCCGTGCTGAGCGTATGAAAGGTAAAAACACGCTTTGGCAAGTGGGTACTGACCACGCTGGTATCGCAACTCAAATGGTTGTTGAGCGTAAGATTGCGGCAGAAGAAGGCAAAACAAAACACGATTACGGTCGTGAAGCTTTCATCGACAAAATCTGGGAGTGGAAAGGTGAGTCTGGCGGCACAATCACTAAGCAGCTGCGTCGTCTGGGTGCATCAGTAGACTGGGATCGTGAGCGCTTCACGATGGATGACGGTCTATCAAACGCAGTCAAAGAAGTCTTTGTTCGCCTTTACGAGGAAGACTTGATCTACCGTGGTAAACGCCTTGTAAACTGGGATCCTAAGCTTCACACAGCGATTTCAGACATTGAAGTAGAAAACAAAGATAAGAAAGGCCACATGTGGCACTTCCGCTACCCGCTTGCGGATGGCGTAAAAACAGCCGACGGTAAAGATTACATTGTCGTAGCAACGACTCGTCCAGAGACCATGCTGGGTGATACTGGTGTTGCGGTAAACCCAGAAGATCCACG
The DNA here is from genome assembly GCA_043422575.1 of bacterium sp. HQB-39. Classification (GTDB taxonomy): domain Bacteria; phylum Pseudomonadota; class Gammaproteobacteria; order Enterobacterales; family Vibrionaceae; genus Vibrio. The sequence continues at coordinate 24,049 of JBHOHG010000018.1, forward strand.
TTACAAAGATCTCATTGGTAAAGACATCCTACTTCCTATCGTTGATCGTCGCATCCCAATCGTGGGTGACGAGCACGCTGATATGGAAAAAGGCACAGGTTGTGTAAAAATCACTCCTGCGCACGACTTCAATGACTACGAAGTTGGTAAGCGTCACAACCTACCAATGATCAACATTCTGACTTTCGACGCGAATGTACGCGCTGAAGCAGAAGTATTCACCACTAACGGTGAAGCAAGCGATGCATACAGCACTGAACTCCCTACTAAATACCAAGGTATGGAACGTTTTGCAGCACGTAAAGCTATCGTGGCTGAATTTGAAGAACTTGGCCTACTTGACGAAATCAAAGATCACGATCTAACCGTTCCTTATGGTGACCGTGGTGGTGTGGTTATCGAGCCAATGCTCACCGACCAATGGTACGTTCGTACTGAGATTCTGGCTAAACCAGCAATCGAAGCCGTTGAAAATGGCGACATTCAATTTGTACCTAAGCAATACGAAAACATGTACTTCTCTTGGATGCGTGACGTTCAAGACTGGTGTATCTCTCGTCAGCTTTGGTGGGGTCACCGTATTCCAGCATGGTACGACAACGACGGTAACGTATATGTTGGTCGCACTGAAGAAGAAGTTCGTGCAGAAAACAACCTCGCACCTGTTGTTGTTCTTCGCCAAGACGATGACGTACTGGACACATGGTTCTCATCTGCACTTTGGACATTTGGCACACAAGGTTGGCCAGAAGATACTGACGCACTGAAACAGTTCCACCCATCTGATGTGCTTGTCTCTGGTTTCGACATCATCTTCTTCTGGGTTGCACGCATGATCATGATGACGCTGCACTTTGTAAAAGATGAAGACGGTAAGCCACAAGTACCATTTAAGACCGTTTACATGACGGGTCTTATCCGTGACGAAAACGGCGACAAGATGTCGAAGTCGAAAGGTAACGTACTTGACCCAATCGACATGATTGACGGCATCGACCTAGAGTCTCTAGTTGCGAAACGTACTGGCAACATGATGCAGCCTCAGCTTGCTAAGAAGATTGAAAAGAACACGCGTAAGACGTTTGAAAACGGTATCGAACCATACGGTACTGACGCACTGCGTTTCACTCTTGCTGCGATGGCTTCAACTGGCCGTGACATCAACTGGGACATGAAGCGCCTAGAAGGTTACCGCAACTTCTGTAACAAGCTATGGAACGCAAGCCGTTACGTACTGATGAATACAGAAGACAAAGACTGTGGCTTTGCTTACTCTAATGAAGAGAGTGGTGAGATCGAATTCTCACTAGCAGACAAGTGGATCGAATCTCAGTTTGAACTTGCAGCGAAAGAGTTTAACGCTCACCTAGACAACTACCGTCTAGACATGGCGGCAAACACTATCTACGAATTCATTTGGAACCAATTCTGTGACTGGTACCTAGAGCTTACGAAACCTGTTCTTTGGAAAGGTACTGAAGCTCAACAGCGTGGTACTCGCCGCACATTGATCACAGTTCTAGAGAAGACACTCCGTCTGGCTCACCCAGTGATTCCGTACATTACAGAATCTATCTGGCAAAGCGTGAAGCCTCTAGTAGATGGCGTTGAAGGCGACACCATCATGCTGCAAGCTCTACCTCAATACGATGAAGCAAACTTCGACGAAGCGGCACTACAAGACATTGAGTGGGTGAAAGCGTTTATTACTAGCATCCGTAACCTACGTGCTGAATACGATATCGCGCCAAGCAAGCCACTAGACGTAATGCTAAAAGCAAACGAAGCTGATGCAGCGCGCCTTGAGCAAAACCGCCAAGTGCTAATGTCACTCGGTAAGCTTGAAGAGATTAAAGTCGTGAGCGAAGGCGATGAGCTACCAGCATGTGCAACCGCACTTGTAGGTAAAGCTGAGCTGCTTATCCCAATGGCTGGTCTAATCGATAAAGATGCAGAGCTTGCTCGTCTTGATGGCGAAATCAAGAAGACGCACGGCGAGATCAAACGTATCGAAGGCAAACTAGGAAACGAAGGTTTTGTTGCGAAAGCACCAGAAGCGGTCGTAGCCAAAGAGCGTGAAAAGCTAGAAGGCTATAAAGAAACGTTGGTGAAGCTAGAAGAGCAAAAAGCGACCATCGCTGCGCTTTAAGCCAATCCCCCCTAAAAGACAAAGGCAGCCAATTGGCTGCCTTTTTTATCACTTGAAGAAAGCGTCTTAATCGATGAATGACAACCCATTTACTTGGCATCTTTGATGCGTTGTTCCAAATCAGGGTGGGTGCTTAACCATGCAGGGATTGAGCTGCCACTTGCCTGGTGCAGTTTTTCAAACATCTGTGCCATAGGCTCACTCGTCCCATAGACTTTCAACATCGCATGCTTGGCATAAGCATCGGCCTCTCTTTCTGCATCTCGAGACTGCCCATTCGCGACCACAAACACACCTATTGAAGCTAGGTTATCAATCACTCCCGAACTTTCTCCCGTGATCACCGCAACCATCACGGAAAGCAGACTTGAATGAACCAACTTAGTCATCATATGGCGATGATACACATGACCGATTTCATGGAAAATAATCGAGTCTAGCTGTTCAGGCGTCTCAGCCATCTCAACAAGATCATCCAACAAGATGATCGTACCTCCAGGAAGTGCAAACGCGTTTGCACCATGCTCCGACTGCCTGAATTCAACCTTTAACTTGAACGGTAGTGGCTCCAGCTGCAATAAGTGCTGCGACACTCGCTGACGAATTTTCTCTTGTCGTTCTTCACTGATCGCTGTGGGTTCAAAGGACTCATCCAGTGTTTCAAGTACTTTATCCCCCAGAACAAGAGAGACCTCATCAGGTAATGCAATTGCAACCTTCTCACTGGTCCATGGTAAAGCGTAAACATACGTCCACGCTCCAAACGCAACACAGAAGACAAGGGACACCAACCAAGCAAAGGCATTCCCTTCAAACCAGTTTAGCCACCCCACTTTTTTGTGCGATTTCAACCAAGAAGAGAGTTCTGTCGAGGGCTCTAGTACAATGACCCAGCCATTTTTCAGCTTTAATCTTGTCGGGACATTCCCTACCGACTCACTGATTTCAATATCTTGAATCGAGCAGGTAAAAATGTCTTCCGCGACATGTAAATCAATAAAGCCTTGCTGAGATAAGTCAACCTTCGCCTCGCGTCGTTCGGAACTGCGAGGCGGAAAAGCACTTCCTGAGAGACGCATTAACTGATTCCAACACCCACATCAAACGCTTGGGAGATTTCATCACCGACAGATGAGCTCACATCGCTGTCTTGATCTTGTGCCACCAGTAATGTCATATCACCTTCAACCGTTGTGTGATCGGCTAAATAGCGGGAAGTACGAACCATCACCCAAGGTCGAGCCAAACCGAGCGACAAAACTAACGCGATAAAGTTAGTGAAGATAAGTCCAATGTAACCCGTTGCTTTCAATGATGAAGTAAAGCCAAATTTGTCTTCTTCATCTTTACTGATCACTATTTGACTAAAAATATAATTACGAGTTCGAGTCGCTACATACGCAGTCACCACAATACTCATCAAAATGACTAATGCGTACATCCAGCCAGCATATGCAAGCCACATAGAGTTCTCTAAATTAGAGCTCAAGCCATCATTGAATATAGCTTCAACGCCTGCCACGCCGACAAGGCTAATGATCAGCACCATCAGGAATGCAACGACGGCCAGAACGCTTAAAAAGATGGCCTTTAGATACATCTTAATGAAGAAACTCGCCTTAATTTCTCCACTAAATACCCAGTCACCGTAACGATAACCATTAATGAAGTAACTATGTAATCCACTCATCACCCATGCATACAGTGCAACCACAACAGGAATAGCGATAACACCAAAAAATACCGCACTGGCCTGATTCATCGAAGCTATGGCTGCAACGGCGAAGAAATAGGCAAATATTGCAACGGATGCGACGATCCCACGCCCTAGCATCGTCTTATATGCATCGACGAGAGAGCCGTTGAAAGAGAAGTGTACGTTTCTGAAGCTGGTCATTGCTGAATCAAAACGAGCATTACTCCACAGTAGCCAAGGCATCAGCAAGTAAAATAGGCCAACCAAAATCGTTGATAAGACCGGTGCGAAAGAGCTGCAAATTGCCCATACAATGACACAAGCAAAAGCAATCAAACGACCTTTTAAGATCTGAATCGGAGTCGCGTGGTATTCAAAGTTATCTCCCGCAATGTAAGTATTCCCGTAGAAATAACGATTAGTACGGACTTTTGCCCACGCGGAGTATATCCCCAAGGTTATCCCTGAAAGCAGTAAGTTGACAATCCAAATTCCAAAAAACTCCCCCGCCTTACCTTGGAAAGTAATGGCATTCGTTTTACGAAGGGTATCCATCTATTAAGCCTCTGACCATTTATAAAAATAAAATTAAATGATTGAATTTTAAACAATTTAACAACAACATTGTTGCGACACGCCTTCCAAAAATCAACTCCAACAAAAACACATCTATCACTAAATGCGCAGTTACACACCTTAATAGTAAACAACCCGCTATTCATGAACTTGCTTCTGCATTTATTGTGCAAGTCCAGCCTCATCGTCTAGCCTTAAAGGGCATGGGCAATCAAGATAGGTAATGGAATGAAATCAAAGTTTTGGGCATGGTTCGCTGGAGTAGTTCTTATAGCGAGCAGCACTCTCCCTAGCCAAGCGATGGAAAAAGTGATCAGAATCAGTGCTGGAGAATGGCCGCCTTTTGTTAGTCACAATTTAGAGAATAAAGGGTATGTGGCCGAGATGATCAAGAAGGTCTTTGCGACCCAAGGTTATCACGTTGAGTTTGTTTTTCTCCCTTGGGTGAGAGCTTACCACGAAGCCTCCGAAGGTAAATTTGATGCCACAGCAATCTGGATGTACAAACCAGATCGCGCTAAGGATTTCTTTTTCAGTGATGCGGTGACACAAGAAGAGTTTGTCTTCTTTCACCACGTCGACACCCCATTTAATTGGGTGACGTTACAAGACATCGAGGGACAAACATTAGGAGGAGGGCTCGGTTACAGTTACGGATCAGAGTTGGACGTTCTGATCAGCAGTAACAATGTGAACATAGAGCGCGTGGCGAGCCCGCAACAGAACTTTATGCGCCTTGCTCACAAGCGCATTGACCTATTCCCTGAAGAAGTTCATATCGGCTACCACTTTTTAGCTCAACTTCCACCAGAAATTCGCAATCAAATCACTCATCACGCCTCACCATTCCTAAAAAACGACAGCTACTTATTATTTCCCAAGAAAAGTCCCCAAAGCCTTGAGCTGCTTGAACTGTTCAATCAAGGGTTAAAGGAGTACCAACAATCTTTGCGAAATCCTTAAGCCATTCCCGTTGTGGGCGAATATCATCCCCTTCCCCTCTCTTAACATGAGCCAAGCAAGGGGAGCGATATTAGAGAACGTATTCACTGTCCGATTGGTATGGGTGCAGTCCAACTGGCGCATCAAATTTTTGCCCATCGACATCAATATACAGCGCATATAAATCGTTAGGATCTGGGATCAGTGGGTTCATCTGAATGGGCGCTTCCAGCTGGAAAATGGCGCTTGCATGGTGGTCACGCATATCAATCGGCACATGTAGAGTCATCCCATTAAATTTCACCGCAGCAGAAACCAAGCTTGGCTGATAAGCGGTATAATACATATCGACTTTGAATTCACAGGTGCCGCCATGATGCCAAATCTGTTCCGTGGTGATTTTCTCTAATCGAACGTGACGAATAAAGCGCAAATAAGGTGCCTGCCAAATCCCAACACGCGGATCATGCTTAAACATAAACTGCGATGAAACTTGGCTTGCTTCTGGCAGATCTTCATCCAGCAACAGCCCCTCCTCTTCTTCTAAAAAGAGGATTTCAAATCGGTTCTTGCCCGGCTGTAAATAAGGACGGATATTCTTCTTATACTCCATCGCACTGCCATCACAATCAAAGACCGCGACTCCGTTTAAACGAACTTCTGCGTTGTAATCGACACCAGCGATGACTAACTCAACACAAGGGAAAGCAAGCATGGCTTCATCCACGTCAATGTCATGCATTAAGTGCCACTCCTGCTCTGCGATCTCTTGTTCAGAGAGCTCGTCGGGCAGTATTGTACTGAGTGGAGCAGGAAAAGTGATGTCATCCTGAGGGATAGAAAGGTCAGTCAGTGGAGAAAGTTGCCACAGACCTGAAAGTGATAACTGCATGTCCATATTGAGCTAGATCAAGTTTGACAGCATTATAGTGAAATTAATTACATATTCGCAATCAATATCGCAACAAACTCAACGGGGCAGGATACGATTTCACAGTTTTAACTGACGCCTCTCTTGAGTTGCAAAACACTGTACTTGTTAGAGTAATAATAAGACGGATACAAAAAGAGCCCGCATATTGCAGACTCCTTAGTGTTCAGAACGTAACAAGATTACTCTTCGTCATCGTCTTCTTCAGGGTAAAGTGCATCTTCACCTTCATAGAAGGTACCCCAACCGTCGTAGATGATGTCGTATTTTTCTGCAAGATGAACCAGCTTCTCAACTTGCTCGTCGATCGCATCTGCATCTAACGCGCTCTGCATTGTCGCGTCACAGCAAAGCATCTTGTTGCCATCTTCATCTTCTGTTTCTTCAGCTTCAAGAACCTCGAAACCCATTTTGAATGCTTCCACAACCGCTTTTTCTAGGCTGTTAAAATCTTCTGCAAAAAGGTGGTGTTCGATTTCATACAACGCATCAGGATCGCTGCCGTCTTCGCGCAGTGCCTGAATAATTTCGCGAGTCTCTTCTTTTTGAATCTCAATTAATTCTTCTACTGATAGATATTCATCTTCGTGAGACATGACTTGCTCCGGGTTCATTGATAAGTAGGTTCTTCTATGGCGTGAAATATGGCATGGATCGCGGTGAAAAGCCACCAACTCGTTTTGATTCAATCGGATCTTTTTTATCCTTGCCCGTATCGTTAATGTTAATTACATCAAAAATACAGCCATTTAACATTTTTGTGATTTTTTTAAGATTCAGAACATAATCCCTAAGGGTATTTGATGGGAAATGACGGATTACTGCCTAAATATACGCCAACATTCACTATCTTCTACTAAGCCTTGACTTGTTTACTATGCATAATTGGACTCAAAAAGTGCATATGGGAGAATAAAAATGCAATCAATAAATCATATCATGCCATCAACCAGAGACTCAGAGTCGAATAAAAAGTCACTTTTCTCCCTCAAGTGACTCTGACACCAAAATAGGATAAAACTCCGATAAATTATAAAAACAAAATACATAAGACCACAAAACAAACAAAATGAAGAATATTATGTATGAATTTTGATTTGCATCTTACAAGTAAGGTTGTCATAAATACCCTCAGGATAATAAGTAAGGATACAAAATGAGCAAGTTGTACGTTGGATCGGAAGTTGGCCAGCTTCGCCGTGTTCTCCTCAATCGACCAGAGAGAGCGCTTACTCACCTCACCCCATCAAATTGCCATGAGCTACTGTTTGATGACGTACTTGCGGTAGAAGCGGCGGGCGAAGAGCACGACGTGTTTGCTAAAACACTCACAGATCAAGGCGTTGAAGTTCTTCTGCTACACGATCTTTTAGTTGAAACCTTAGCAGTACCTGAAGCTCGCCAATGGCTACTTCAAAATCAAATTGCGGATTTTCGCTACGGCCCAACCTTTGCCAATGATTTACGCCGCTACTTGTCAGAAATGGACAACGAACACTTAGCGACAGTATTACTCGGCGGTTTAGCTTACTCTGAGCTACCGATTAAGTCGCATTCCATGCTACCGCATATGAAGCGACCGCTTGATTTTGTCATTGAACCGCTGCCAAACCACTTATTCACTCGCGATACCTCTTGCTGGGTTTATGGTGGTGTTTCATTGAACCCGATGATGATGCCTGCTCGCCAACGCGAAACCAATCATTTAAGAGCCATTTACCGTTGGCACCCAATCTTTGCTGGTCAAGATTTTATTAATTACTTTGGCGACGAAGATCTTCATTATGACAATGCCAATATTGAAGGCGGAGACGTTCTCGTCATTGGTAACGGCGCCGTGCTGATCGGTATGTCTGAACGTACCACACCGCAAGGGGTTGAAAACCTCGCGGCCAATTTGTTTAAGCATGGGCAAGCGAAAGAAGTGATTGCCATTGACCTGCCTAAACACCGCTCGTGTATGCACCTCGATACCGTAATGACGCATATGGATGTGGATACCTTCTCAGTCTACCCTGAGATCATGCGTAATGATCTGGAAACATGGCGCTTAACGCCAGATCAACAGGGCGGTATGCAAGTTGAAGAGTCGCATAATTACCTAGGTGCTATTGAAAAAGCCTTGGGCGTTGATCAACTTAAAATCATCACGACAGGTGGTGATAACTATGAAGCTGAACGCGAACAGTGGAATGATGCTAACAACGTATTAACGGTTAAGCCGGGTGTTGTCATTGGTTATGAGAGAAACGTCTACACCAATGAAAAATATGATAAAGCAGGCATTGAAGTTCTCACTATTCCGGGTAATGAGCTCGGACGTGGGCGCGGTGGCGCTCGTTGTATGAGCTGTCCTATTGAGCGTGACGGTTTGTAATCGACACGGTTAATCATGTTGTTAAAAAGCTGACTTAGGTCGGCTTTTTTATTGGATATATGGAAATAAAAATTCACAAATTAAGCATTTTTATGTTTTACTATACTCTTATTACATTCTTATAAGGGTTGAGCTATGGCATTTAATCTTCGTAATCGCAATTTCTTAAAACTCCTCGACTTCACTCCTAAAGAGATCCAGTTTTTGATCGCGTTGTCTGCGGAGTTAAAAAAAGCCAAGTACAGTGGGACGGAGCAGAAAAAACTTCAAGGTAAAAATATCGCTCTGATCTTTGAGAAAGCCTCTACCCGTACGCGCTGCGCTTTTGAAGTCGCCGCTTTTGATCAAGGGGCTCAGGTTTCCTACATTGGCCCTTCCGGATCGCAAATTGGTCATAAAGAATCCATGAAAGACACCGCACGTGTACTGGGACGTATGTATGACGGCATCGAATATCGTGGGTTTGGACAAGAGATTGTTGAAGAGCTAGGCGCTCATGCTGGCGTCCCTGTTTGGAATGGTCTGACTGACGAGTTTCATCCCACCCAAATATTGGCTGATTTCCTCACAATGCTTGAGCACGGTCGTGGTAAACAGCTGCATGATATCTCCTTTGCCTATTTAGGTGATGCACGCAATAACATGGGGAACTCCCTCATGGTAGGTGCTGCAAAAATGGGGATGGACATTCGTCTTGTCGCACCTAAAGCCTACTGGCCAGAAGCGGCGTTAGTCAAAGAATGCCAACACATTGCTCAAGCGACAGGCGCTAAGATTACCTTGACCGAAAATGTCGAAGAAGGCGTTAAAGGGTGTGATTTCCTATACACCGATGTGTGGGTTTCTATGGGCGAAGCCCCTGAAGCATGGGATGAACGAGTTGCTATCATGACCCCTTATCAAGTGAACATGGACACTTTAGCTAAAACGGGCAACCCTCATGTCAAATTCATGCATTGCTTGCCTGCTTTCCATAACGACGATACCGTTATTGGCAAAGAAGTTGCTGAAAAATATGGTATGCAGGGGCTTGAAGTCACTGAAGAGGTTTTTGAATCCGAGCACTCGATCGTCTTTGACGAAGCAGAAAACCGTATGCACACCATCAAAGCCGTTATGGTCGCGACATTGGGAAGCTAACATCTATCAGGGAGACACATAACCCTACCTAAAGTCGTGATCGATTGAGTGAAAATTCAGGTTACAAAATGGTGAGTTAATCGCTTGCGCTCGCAAATCTTCGGCGTATAATGCTCGGCAATTTGTCTGGAGATAGTAAAAAATGCCTCGAAACTTGTGTTCAACACTGCACACTTTTCTACGTAAGCCACACGGCTTACTGGCTCGCTGTTTTACTATTTTCACCGATTTCTAAAGCCTCCCATTATGGGGGGCTTTTTTATTGCTCAAAGATAACTGCTAATAGGGAAGACGAACATGGCGAATTCGCTGTACAAGAAGCACATCATCTCTATTCCTGAACTCTCTCGTGAAGAGCTGGAACTGATTGTAAAAACCGCTGGTCAGTTAAAAGCGGAACCTCAACCTGAACTGATCAAACATAAAGTCGTTGCGAGCTGCTTCTTCGAGCCATCAACGCGTACTCGCCTCTCATTTGAAACCGCTATCCAGCGCATCGGTGGCGGTGTGATTGGCTTTGATAACGGTGGTAACACATCTCTTGCCAAAAAAGGGGAAACCTTATCTGACTCGGTACAGGTTATCTCTTCATACGTAGATGCCTTCGTAATGCGTCATCCACAAGAAGGCGCAGCTCGTCTGGCTTCTGAATTTTCAAATGGCGTTCCAGTTATCAACGCGGGCGATGGCGCTAACCAGCACCCGACTCAGACTCTACTCGACTTGTTTACGATTGCCGAAACTCAAGGGCGTTTGGACAACCTTAATGTCGCTTTTGTTGGTGACTTAAAGTACGGCCGCACCGTTCACTCTTTGACGCAAGCACTCGCTAAGTTCAACAATATTCGCTTCTACTTTATTGCTCCAGATGCGCTGGCCATGCCTGAGTACATTTGTGAAGAGCTGGATGAAGCGGGTATTGAATACAGCTTGCATACCGATATGGAAAGCGTGATCCCAGAGCTGGATGTGCTTTACATGACTCGTGTGCAGAAAGAGCGCTTTGATGAATCTGAATACGCTCACATTAAATCCGCCTACATCTTAACAGCGGCACTATTGAAAGATGCGCGTGAGAATATGAAAGTGCTTCACCCACTACCGCGAGTTGATGAGATTACAACTGACGTGGACAAAACACCGCACGCTTACTATTTCCAGCAAGCAGAAAACGGCGTGTATGCACGAGAAGCACTTCTAGCACTTGTACTTAATGAAACCCTGTAATGGCGGGAGAGACGATCATGACAAGAGAAACTCAACTTCAGGTCGAAGCTATTAAAAACGGCACAGTTATCGACCATATCCCAGCTCAGTTTGGTATCAAGGTACTCAAATTGTTCGATATGCATAATAGTGAAAAGCGTGTCACTATTGGTTTGAACCTGCCATCGTCGGCTTTGGGCCATAAAGATCTTCTCAAGATCGAAAATGAGTTCATCAATGAGCAGCAAGCCAACAAGCTGGCGTTGTATGCCCCACACGCCACCGTCAATCAAATCGAAGATTATGAGGTGGTCAAAAAGCTCGCATTGGAATTACCAGAGCAGGTCAACAACGTATTTGAATGCCCAAACACCAACTGCATTACGCATGGTGAGCCCGTCGAAAGCAGTTTCAGAGTCATCGAAAAGAAAAACGATATCCGTCTGAAATGTAAGTACTGTGAAAAAGTCTTTTCGCGAGAAATCGTCACTGAGCGTTAGAGTTTAAGCTCGACTCGACCCATTAAGAATACCTCGCTTAGGCGGGGTATTTTACACTTTACCTCAACTTAATTTATAGGCACACTCATTGAACCTCGATGCTCAAGGGCAGCGATTTTTTCTCCACTTGAGCAATCATCAAACAATCATAGAGAAGATAACAATGACTAAAGTACTTCATACAGACTCAGCTCCAGCAGCGATTGGCCCATACATTCAAGGTGTTGACCTAGGCAACATGGTTCTGACTTCAGGCCAAATCCCTGTTAATCCAGCGACAGGTGAAGTATCAGAAGACATCGCAGAACAGGCACTTCAATCACTAGAAAACGTGAAGGCAGTTGTTCAAGCTTCAGGTCTAAGCGTATCAGACATTGTTAAGCTGACCGTTTTTGTCAAAGATCTTAACGACTTTGGCACAGTAAACGAAGTTTACGGAAAATTCTTCGATGATCACGGCGTTGCGCACTACCCTGCACGTTCATGTGTTGAAGTGGCTCGCCTTCCTAAAGACGTTGGTATCGAGATTGAAGCAATTGCGGTACGTAAGTAATCTCTGGATTATCTCAGTACGATCGAAAACGGGTAGCCTTGGCTACCCGTTTTTATATAACGATTGAGCAACGCTCTATTTCGCGTTCAACTGTTTCACTTCTTCATCAAGTTCTGCCAGTTTGGTTTCCATTTGCTCTCGGCAAAGATTCGCCAGCTCACGTACGTTCGATTTTTCGTAACCTTCAATGTCGATTGGAGGCAACATTTCAACAATGACGTGTCCGTTGTTCCAACGATTCAGCTTAATACCATCCGTCGTACTACAAACAATCGGAATAATCGGCATCTTGGCACCAATCGCAGCATGGAAAGCACCCGTTTTGAATGGTAATAGGCCTCGACCGCGAGAGCGGGTTCCTTCAGGGAACATCCACACCGAGACATCACTCGATTTAAGGTTATTGACCACTTGATCAATCGTACCTACCGCTTTGCTTCGGTTCGCTCGGTCGATCAAAATGTTACCCGTTAGCCAGTAAAGCTGACCAAACAAAGGCATCCAAGCTAAGCTTTTCTTACCCACCGTCACCACTTTCGGAGTCACTGCTGATGACACAGTGAATAAGTCCCAGTTATTCTGGTGGTTAGCAATGTACACATGCTGTCCACGTTGATACGCGTCTTCAGGGATACGTAAATCCAACTTGATACCAAACACTTTAGACATGCGTCCAAAGTAACGACCAAATGTGAATACGTGTTTTGGGTTACGTGGGCTAAGCAAGCAATAGCCACAGCCAAATACGAACATAACAATCGCGAAAATCGCTACCGCTAGTACACGCAATAGTGCAATCATTTTATCTCTCCAGGTCGAAGGTCACTGACCTTTCTTCCTCATTGCAACATCCTATTCGCAATGAAACTAACTCTCTACTAACCTACCAAGTTAGTGTTACAAAAAAGCCGAAACCTAAGTTTCGGCTTTAGATTCTTTGGCGCAGTTTAACTCGACTCGCTAACTCGCTCAATGTTTACACCCAGTGCAGACAATTTATCTTCGATGCGCTCGTAGCCACGGTCGATATGATAAATACGATCAACAATGGTTTCACCTTTCGCGATGCAACCCGCAATCACTAAGCTTGCTGACGCACGAAGGTCCGTCGCCATCACTTGAGCACCGCTGAGCGATTCAACATCACCACAAATGACGGTATTGCCTTCAATCTCAGCTTTAGCGCCCATACGCATTAGCTCAGGAACATGCATAAAGCGGTTTTCAAAGATGTTTTCAGTGATCACACCACCGCCTTTCGCCATCATGTTTAACAGCGTGAACTGTGCTTGCATGTCGGTTGGGAAACCTGGGTGTGGTGCAGTGCGGATGCTGACGGCTTTCAGCTCACGCCCTGTCATATCGACTGAGATCCAGTCGTCACCGGTTTCAACTAAAGCGCCCGCTTCTTCAAGCTTCGCTAAGACCGCTTCGAGCAGATGTGCATTGGTATTACGACACACAACTTTACCGCCAGAAACCGCAGCCGCGACTAGAAATGTGCCCGTTTCAATACGGTCTGCAACCACAGCATGTTGACCACTACCCAGACGCTCAACGCCTTCAATGGTAATGGTATCTGTGCCTGCGCCGCTGATTTTTGCACCCAGTTTATTTAGGAATGCCGCAGTATCCACGATTTCAGGCTCACGAGCTGCGTTGTCCAACACGGTTGTGCCTTCAGCTAATGTCGCTGCACACATAACGGTGATGGTGGCACCAACGCTCACTTTGTCCATGACGATGTGAGCACCTTGCAGACGACCATCGACTTCCGCTTTCACGTAACCATCTTCAAGAGTGATGGTTGCACCAAGCTGTTCAAGACCGGAAATATGCAGGTCAACAGGACGAGCACCAATGGCGCAGCCGCCAGGTAGTGAAACTTGACCTTTACCAAAACGCGCCACTAATGGGCCAAGAGCCCAGATTGATGCACGCATGGTTTTAACCAAATCATACGGAGCACAAAGCTCATTGATGCTGCTTGGATCAACGTGAACAGAGCCATTACGCTCTACTTTTGCTCCAAGGCGCTTCAATAGCTCCATGGTCGTATCAATATCACGAAGGTGTGGAACGTTGTCCACCTTCACTGGCTCTTCAGCCAGAATAGACGCAAATAAAATCGGCAGTGCGGCGTTTTTTGCACCTGAAATTGTCACCTCACCATTCAATGGTTGAGGTGAACCTATAACTCGAAACTTGTCCATCGATTAACCTTATAGCGACATGAGTTTTTTATCGCGTTCCCACTCTTCAGGAGTGAATGCCTTAATTGACACCGCGTGGATATCATTACGCTGGATGTATTCCATCAATGGTGAGTAGATTAGCTGCTGTTTCTTAACGCGGCTCATTCCTTCGAAGCTAGCATCAACAGCCACCACTTCGTAATGACTCCCCTCACCTTTGACGTGAATTTCTTGAAGCTGTAACGCCTCATCTAATAACTGTTGTACTTTTGCGCTATCCACAATCGACTACCTTTCATTAATTCAAACTGTGTTCCGAGAGCATACTGTCAACGTTGCTCAATTGAAACAAGGTGCGCAGTTGTTCTGGCACGAAACTGAACATTATATGACAGTTTTGTTTTTTTGCATGCTGAATTAGGTGGATCAACATCACCATTCCTGCGGAGTCGACACGTTCGATGTTTTCTAGCGAAACTTCGACCTGAGCAACATTCGGCTTCCAACCTTGCGCAAATGCCCACAGTGTAGGCACTTTTTCACGATCCAGCACACCCATTAATGAGATTTTATTGTCTGTCGATTGCTGCCATTGTGGATGAGACATATTTATTTTGCCTCAAAGCGAATAGGTTGATTAGCTAGATTTTCCAGTTCTGCAGCAACAGCAAGAATCCCGTCTTTACGGATTTTACTATTCCACTCTGCTTGCTTGCTTGAAAGTAAGCTAATGCCTTCTGCAACCATATCAAATGCTTGCCATTCACCGGTTTTCTTGTTTTTACGAAGTTTGAATTCCAGATTAATGTCTGGACGTGGGTTATCCACAATCGCCACTTTTACGCTGGTGATACGCTTTTTCCCATCGAGTTTCGGCTCAGGACCAAAACGCACTTCTTGATCAGTATATTGAGTCAGTACTTGCGCATAAGAAGCAACAAGGTAACCACGGAACGACTTGATAAATTGTCCGACATCGGCACGTTTCGCTTTCTTAGTGTGAGAACCGAGCAACTTCAGCGCCGCGTATTTCTCATTCACGTAAGGCATTAACTCTTCTTCAACGATCACTTTTAGATGATCGGGATTGCCTTGGATAATCGTCTGGTCTGCTTTTAAACGAGCAAAGGTCTCTGATGAGACTTCCTTGATCATGTCATACGGCTGCGTACGATCGATCTCCGTTGCTGCAACTTGTGTCGAAAGCATCAAGGCTACAGCCATAAACCACAGTTTCTTTAACATGGGATTACTCTCCATTGTTCTCGTCTGAACCACCTACTTGGTATAGCACTTGACCAATCAAGTCCTCTAATACCAAAGCAGATTTCGTGTCTTGAACATAGTCACCATTCACCAACATCGCTTCGTCTTCAAAAACAAAGCCTGGTGTAAAGCCGATGTACTGTTCACCAATCAGCCCTGAAGTTAAAATTTCAACGCTGGAAGTTTCTGAAAACTGGTCATATTGAGCATTGATCGTCATTGATACCACAGGCAGCATGCTTTCTGGGTTCAATGCAATGTCACTGACACGCCCTACGACCACACCACCCACTTTCACAGGAGAGCGCACTTTGAGGCTACCTATATTGTCAAACTCGGCTTTCAAAGTGTAAGTTTCGCCGCCACCTAAGCCTTTTACGTCAGCAACTTGAAAAATCATAACTAGAATTGCGCAAATTCCAGCAAGAACGAAGCTACCAACCCATAATTCGGTTTTGCGAGATTGTTGCATGATTAATTCCCAAACATAAGCGCGGTCAAAATAAAGTCTAAGCCTAATACCGCAAGTGAAGAGTGAACCACGGTTTTTGTGGTTGCACGACTGATCCCTTCCGAAGTAGGAATCGCATCGTAGCCATTGAAGAGTGAGATCCAAGTAACAGTGAAAGCAAATACCACACACTTAATCATGCTGTTACCAATGTCTCGCCCAAGTTCGACAGAAGACTGCATCGCTGACCAAAAACTACCATGGTCAATACCTTTCCAATCTACGCCAACCAACTGTCCACCCCAAATACCTACCGCCATAAAAATCATAGCGAGCAATGGCATCGAGATAACTCCAGCCCACAGTCGAGGCGCAATCACTCGTTTAAGAGGATCAACCGCCATCATTTCCAAGCTCGAAATCTGCTCAGTCGCTTTCATTAAGCCAATTTCTGCAGTTAACGCCGACCCCGCTCGACCAGCAAACAGCAATGCCGTTACCACCGGGCCTAACTCTCTCAGTAATGACAGTGCCACCATTTGACCTAAGCTGCCTTCGGCACCATAGTCCACAAGAATGACATACCCTTGTAAACTCAACACCATGCCAATAAAGAGCCCCGAAACGACAATGATCGCCAGTGACTGAACCCCAACGCTGTACAGTTGCTTCACCAACAGCGGAAAATTTTTAACGGGCTGTGGCTTTGAAGCCACTGCACCAAATAACATTAAACTCGCGCGACCAAAAGATTCTAAGATCTCGATACTACGACGCCCAATGGAAGCAACAAAGTCTGTAATCTTAGACATCAAACAAGTCCTTCTCTATTGGTTGAGCAGGAAAACGGAAAGGCACGGGACCATCCGAGTGACCTTGCAAGAATTGCTGAACACGCTCATCGGAATTCGCTCTCAATTCGTCAGGGGTACCACTAGCAATGACTTTGCCGTTGGCTAGGATATACACCCAATCAGCAATACTCATCACCTCTGGCACATCATGGGAAACCACGATAGAGGTCAAACCAAGAGCTTGATTTAAATTTCGGATAAGCTCAACAAGGACACCCATTGTGATTGGGTCCTGTCCAACAAAAGGCTCATCATACATGATCAGTTCAGGGTCGAGAGCAATCGCACGAGCCAATGCGGCTCTTCTTGCCATACCTCCGGACAATTCACTTGGCATTAACTCAGCGGCACCGCGAAGGCCTACAGCTTCGAGTTTTAAGAGTACCAAGGTTCGAATAAATTCTTCGGACAGCTCTGTGTGCTCTCTTAATGGAAACGCGACGTTGTCAAAAACAGTCAAGTCCGTAAATAGCGCGCCCGACTGAAACAACATGCTCATTTTCTTTCTTGCAATATAAAGATGCTTACGAGAAAGCTTGGGGATATTGTCACCATCAAATAGAATATCGCCACTGTCAGGAGCGATTTGCCCTCCAATCAGCCTCAGCAGCGTCGTTTTACCGATTCCCGACGGGCCCATAATCGCCGTTACTTTGCCACGTGGAACGTGCAAGTCGATATCATCAAATATCGTACGCTCTCCCCGTGAAAAGGATAGGTTGGTAACCTTAACTAAGTCCGTGTTTGCCATAGTCTCTCTTTCGCAATATGTAACCGCATCAAAGTAATCTGTGATTGCAATATAGTGGGCAATCATAAGCACATTGACCACGAATTAAAAGCACTGTTCAATTAATATCATCACCATTGTCTCAAGACATAGATAATGTCAAAAAGCTCAATAATTACATTTTCTCCTTGTAAGCATTTTAGCTGCTGACTTATCGCACCTAAGAATGGACGAATATTTTTACTGATTAAGCGGCAAATTATTTGTTGTTGAACTTCCCTTTTATCAGCCAACACGTCAAAATTAGCGGTTAAATCAGTCAACTTTAAAAATTAGGAATTATCATGCTCGAAGCTGTAGCACTGCTCATTGTGGGACTTATTATATTGGTCGTGAGTGCTGACAAACTGGTATTTGGTGCCGCTGCACTGGCCCGTAATGTTGGTATCTCTCCCCTTGTTATCGGTATGACCATATTAGCCATGGGCTCTTCAGCACCAGAGATGATGGTTTCAGCAGCCGCTTCTTTAAGCGGAAAAAGTGATACTGCGGTTGGCAATGTCTTAGGATCTAACATTGCCAATATTGCCCTTATCTTGGGTATTACTGCACTGATCAAACCTCTATGCATCAGCTCTGGTGTATTGCGCCGCGAACTGCCTTTAATGATGGGTGTTACCCTACTCGCGGGTGTTCTGTTATGGGATAACTATTTGGGCTTATACGAAGGCATCTTGCTGTTTGTTCTGTTTGCTGCTTTCTTATTTGCGATGTTGCAAATTAGCCGTAATGAGAAAAAAGCCGGTGGCGATGCTCTTGTTGATGAGCAAGAGTCCGAAGTTCCTGAAGGCGTGAGCAACAAAGTCGCCGTTTTTTGGGTCGTGGTTGGCTTGGTCGCATTGCCAATAGCGGCTGATTTATTGGTGGACAACGCGGTGATTATCGCAAAATACTTCGGTATGAGTGACCTCGTGATTGGTCTTACCATCATTGCCATTGGTACCAGTCTTCCTGAATTGGCAGCGTCAATTGCCGGTGTGATGAAAGGCGAAGATGATATGGCGGTTGGTAATATCATCGGTTCAAACGTATTTAATATCCTAGCGGTTATGGGTATCCCAGGTTTGCTCAACCCATCTATTCTTAGTGAATACGCTATGGGTCGTGATTTTTGGGTGATGCTGGGCATTTCACTGTTACTCGTGGCAATGGCTCTAGGTAAATCTCGCAGCATTAACCGTCTTGAAGGTTCTGTCCTATTTATCTGTTTCCTTGCTTACCAAGGTTACCTATTTACTCATTTGGCTGCGTAATCGCGCCATTCAGAAGACTTGGAGTTTTACTTTATGTCGGATTCATTCGATTACCGTCAGGCAGCGTTAGAAGTCTTAAATATCGAGATAGCAGCGTTGCAACAGCTTGATCAATACTTTAACCGAGAGTTTGAACAAGCCTGTGAGTGGCTACTTACCAACACAGGTAAAGTCGTTGTGATGGGTATGGGTAAATCTGGGCACATTGGAAAAAAAATAGCGGCCTCTTTGGCAAGTACTGGCACCTCCTCATTTTTTGTTCATCCGGGTGAAGCTGCTCATGGCGATCTCGGAATGATTGAACGAGGTGACATCGTCTTGGCTATTTCTAACTCCGGTGAGTCTTCTGAAATCTTAGCGCTTTATCCCGTTTTAAAGCGCTTAAATATTCGAATCATCAGTATGACAGGCAAACCTTCCTCCACAATGGCACGCTTGTCTGATCTCCATTTACAAATCACCGTGCCTCAAGAAGCTTGCCCATTGGGTTTAGCTCCAACAAGTAGCACGACTGCCACCTTAGTGATGGGAGATGCCATCGCTGTCGCCCTGCTAAAAGCGCGCGGATTTACGGCAGATGACTTTGCACTGTCACATCCTGGCGGAGCTTTAGGGAGAAAACTGCTCCTTAAGTTGTCAGACATTATGCATACTGGTGAATCGCTTCCAAAAGTCAGCCCGAATGCTTTAGTGCGCGATGCGCTATTGGAGATCTCGCAAAAAGGATTGGGCATGACCGCCGTTACCGATGAAAGTGACCACTTACTTGGCATTTTTACGGACGGTGATTTAAGACGAATTTTAGATAAACGCATCGACATTCATACGGCGACGATCGGTGAAGTCATGACGACGAACCCCAAAGTGGCTAGCCCAAACATGTTAGCCGTGGAAGGGTTGAATCTGATGCAAGATAAAAAAATTAATGGCTTGATGCTGTGTGATAATGGCAAGCTAGTCGGCACACTCAACATGCACGACTTGCTAAAAGCTGGAGTAATGTAATGTCAACGACGGTAGAAACCTTATATGGCGAGGTTCATCAAGACATCCTCGCGATTGCGAAAGAGATCAAATTGCTGATATGCGATGTAGACGGCGTCTTTTCTGACGGCTTGATTTACATGGGTAATCAAGGTGAAGAGCTGAAAACTTTCCATACCCGAGATGGCTATGGCGTCAAATCTCTAATGAATGCAGGTATTGAGATTGCTATTATTACGGGTCGCCAATCAAAAATCGTTGAAAACCGCATGAAGGCTCTGGGTATTTCTTTGATTTACCAAGGCCAAGACGATAAAGTTCAAGCTTATCGTGATATTTGTAACAAACTCGCGATCGAACCGAGCCAGACTGGATACATCGGTGATGACCTTATTGACTGGCCAGTGATGGAAAAAGTGGCACTCAAAGTGTGTGTTGCTGACGGACACCCTTTGCTGGTTAAACGTGCTAATTACGTCACGTCTATCCGTGGCGGTCATGGTGCCGTACGCGAAGTGTGTGATTTGATTTTACAAGCACGTGATGAACTCGATGTGCACAAAGGTTTGAGTATATGAGCCTTTCGCGTATTGGCTATGTCATTTTGGCGCTGATTACGGCATGCTCCGCGTATTACCTTTATGGCAAGCATGAAACGAAAGCCGTTCAAGTGGCACCCAATTTAGAACTACCCATGTTCAGTGGTAAGAAGCTTTCGAATACTTCTTATGACTCCAAGGGAACCCGTAGCCACCAAATATCATCCAGTCATCTGGATCATTACGCGAAAAGTGGTGACACCATATTCGAAGACCCAACATTAGTCATTTACCGCGATGGCTCCACCATTGAGTGGCGTGTCACCGCGAGACGAGCGATCTTAGACGATAACCAAGTCCTGACGCTGTATGATAAAGTACTAATGCGAAATTTGTTGCCAGGTGCTGCTTTTGACACCATGGCGACGGAAAAACTTGTGATTGATTTTGCCAACCGAGACTTTAAAGCTGAGCAGCAAGTGCTCTTGGTTGGTGCTCAATTTGAAACAAAAGGAGAAGCAATGAAGGGGAATTTAGAACTCAACACTGCGACTCTTTACAATCAAGTTCAAGGTAGATATGAGACCCTTACACCTTAGCCTAATTGCCCTTTTACTGACGACGCCTAGTGCGTTGGCGCTGAAATCAGACACGCAACAGCCTGTCTATATCGATTCAGATACTCAGCAGCTAGACATGAAAAGTAACCAAGTTATTTTTCAGGGCGATGTGTCGCTAAAGCAGGGCAGTATTAGCATCAGCGCGGACAAAATTGTGGTCACGCGAGATGTCGAAAACAGTGCAATCCAAAGCATCGCTGCTTTTGGTAAGCCAGCAACGTTTTCTCAACTACTTGATGATGGAAAAACATTGAGTGGCCAAGCAGAAGAACTCAACTATTTGATCACCGATGATACGCTGACCATGAAAGGAAAAGCGGAACTGGCTCAAGATGGCAATGTCATCAAAGGCTCGACCATCACGTATCAAATCGAAAAACAAAAGTTGGTGGCAGATGGCTCAAGTAACGAGCGTGTATCCACTGTCCTTCAACCTTCACAGGTGAACTAACCCATATGGCTGTTCTGACTGCAAAAAATCTGGCGAAGAGCTATAAGAAACGCAAAGTCGTTAAAGATGTGAGCCTTCAAGTTGAGTCTGGCCAAATCGTCGGGCTCCTTGGTCCAAACGGTGCTGGAAAAACAACCTCTTTCTATATGATCGTTGGGCTTGTACCACGCGATGAAGGCTCAATCACCATTGACGATCATGACATCAGTATTCTACCCATGCACAGCCGTTCTCGTCTGGGCATTGGTTACTTGCCGCAAGAGGCCTCTATCTTTCGCAAGCTGTCAGTAGAAGACAACATCATGGCGGTTTTGCAAACACGAAATGAACTCACTCGTGAAGAGCGACAAGACAAATTAGAGGACTTGCTCGAAGAGTTTCATATTCAACACATTCGTCATAGTGCAGGGATGGCATTATCAGGGGGTGAACGTCGCCGTGTCGAAATCGCACGTGCTTTAGCGGCTAATCCTCAATTTATCTTACTGGATGAACCGTTTGCCGGCGTTGACCCAATTTCGGTTATCGATATCAAGAAAATCATAGAACACTTGCGTGATCGTGGACTTGGCGTCTTGATCACTGACCACAACGTTCGAGAGACTTTGGATGTGTGTGAAAAAGCCTACATTGTGAGTCAAGGGAGCTTAATTGCAGAAGGAAGCCCCGAGGACGTTCTCAATAATGAACAGGTAAAACAAGTTTATCTCGGTGAACAATTCCGACTATGATTAAATGAAGAACGGTAAGATTCTGAGAATAACAAGGTAAGTAATACTGAATGAAACCTTCATTACAACTCAAGCTAGGTCAACAGTTAGCCATGACGCCGCAGCTGCAGCAAGCCATTCGCTTGTTACAGTTGTCTACTCTCGATCTTCAACAAGAGATCCAAGAGGCGCTCGACTCCAACCCACTGCTCGATGTGGAAGAAGGCTCTGACGAGCCAGTAGCCAATGGCGAAGACAAAGCACGTAATGAAGAAACACCTACGGCTAATGATGCAACAGCCGAACTTTCAGAGCCTGACGTTCCCGACAGTTCTGACGTGATTGAAAAATCAGAGATCAGTTCTGATTTGGAAATCGACACCACATGGGATGATGTATACAGCGCAAATACCGGAAGTACAGGGTTAGCACTTGATGACGATATGCCCGTATATCAAGGCGAAACGACACAAAGCCTGCATGACTACTTGCAATGGCAACTCGATCTGACGCCGTTTAGTGAAACCGACCGTACCATCGCTATGGCAATCATTGATGCCATCGATAACTACGGTTACCTCACCATTTCCAGTGAAGACATCTTAGAAAGTTTTGACAACGAAGAGATCGAGCTGGATGAAATTGAAGCGGTGCGAAAGCGCATCCAACAATTTGATCCTCTTGGCGTTGCTTCCCTCAATTTACAAGATTGTTTACTGCTGCAATTGGCAACGTTTCCTGAAGATACTCCATGGCTGCAAGAAGCGAAGTTAGTCCTGACCGATCACATCGATCAATTAGGAAATCGTGACTACAAACTTGTCATTAAAGAAACTAAGCTCAAAGAAGCGGAGCTGCGTGAAGTCCTTAAACTGATCCAGCAATTAGATCCGCGACCAGGCAGCCGCATCAACCCTGAAGAAACAGAATATGTCCTTCCCGACGTATCTGTATTTAAAGATCACGGCAAATGGGTCGTTACTATCAACCCTGACAGCATTCCTAAACTAAAAGTGAATCAGCAATATGCGTCACTCAGTAAAGGGAACAGCGCTGACAGTCAGTATATACGCACCAATTTGCAAGAAGCCAAATGGCTCATTAAGAGTTTAGAGAGTCGCAATGAGACTCTTCTCAAAGTTGCTCGATGCATTGTAGAACATCAGCATGATTTCTTTGAATATGGCGAAGAAGCCATGAAACCTATGGTGCTTAACGACGTAGCGTTAGCGGTCGACATGCATGAGTCTACGATCTCACGTGTCACAACCCAGAAGTTTATGCATACGCCGAGAGGCATTTTCGAACTGAAGTACTTCTTCTCAAGCCATGTCAGTACTGATAATGGTGGAGAGTGCTCATCCACTGCAATTCGAGCTTTGATCAAGAAGCTGGTTGCTGCGGAAAACACCGCGAAGCCACTTAGTGACAGCAAGATTGCAGCTCTACTGGCTGACCAAGGGATTCAAGTCGCAAGGCGCACCATTGCCAAGTACAGAGAGTCACTTGGCATTGCCCCTTCCAGTCAGCGCAAACGCCTGCTTTAGGCCACAACTGAAAAGGAACGTCTATGCAAATCAATATTCAAGGCCATCATGTTGATCTTACCGATTCACTGCAAGACTATGTAAACTCTAAGTTCCAAAAACTAGAGCGTTTTTTTGACCACATAAATACAGTTCAAGTTGTACTAAAAGTTGAAAAAATCCATCAGATCGCCGAAGCTACGCTGCACGTGAACCAAGGGGAAATACACGCCTCCTCTGACGACGAAAATATGTATGCAGCTATCGACTCTCTCGTTGACAAGCTGGTGCGTCAACTTAATAAGCATAAAGAAAAATTAAATAGTCATTAACCATGCAACTTAGCAAGATACTTTCACTGGACTGCACCAAAAGTGCAGTCCAGTGCACTAGTAAGAAACGAGCCCTAGAAATCATTAGCCAAATTGTCGCAGAGCAAACCGGTCAAGACTGCAACGAACTGTTTGAATGTATGTTGAGTCGAGAAAAAATGGGCAGTACTGGCATCGGCAATGGAATCGCCATTCCCCATGCTCGTATGAACTCGAATGACCGAGCTGTCGCTGTCTTACTTCAATGCGAACAACCCATTGAATTTGATGCGATAGACAATCGTCCTGTCGACCTTCTATTTGCTCTCTTAGTTCCTGAAGAGCAGTGCAAAGAACACCTCAAGACACTATCATGTATGGCAGAGAAGCTGAACGATAAGCAAACGCTGAAACAACTGCGTAATGCACAAAGCGATCAAGAACTCTACGACATCATGATGACCAACCCTTGTTAACATTCTGGTCCGGCATAAACATAGGTTTTACTAACTCATAGGCTTTAAACCATGCGTTTAATCATAGTAAGTGGTCACTCGGGAGCAGGAAAAAGCATTGCGCTCCGTGTATTGGAAGATCTCGGATATTATTGTGTTGATAATCTCCCGGTGAACCTATTGGAATCATTTGTTCAATCAGTACGAGAGAACAACCAAAATGTCGCGGTGAGTATCGATATTCGTAACCTCCCAAAACGCTTGACCGACTTCACAACAACATTAAACGCCCTCAGAGAAGAGCATGATGTCAATTTGCTCTTCCTTGATGCCAATAAAGAAACTCTACTTAAACGCTACAGTGAAACGCGACGCATTCATCCGCTCTCTCTTGGAAAAGAATCTCTGTCGCTTTCGCAAGCCATCGAACAAGAAAAAGCGCTGATATCTCCACTGAAGGCTCATGCGGACTTACTGCTCAACAGCAGCAATCAGTCATTGCATGAACTGAGTGAAACCGTGCGTATGCGCGTAGAAGGGCGAGAACGAAAAGACCTCGTCATGGTGTTTGAATCTTTTGGATTCAAGTATGGCTTACCTTCAGATGCCGATTACGTCTTTGACGTGCGCTTCTTACCTAATCCACACTGGGTGCCAGAACTGCGCCCTATGACTGGATTAGACGGTCCCATCAAAGAGTTCCTCCAAAAACATGACGAAGTCATACAGCTAAAAGATCAAATTCAAAGCTTTATCGAAACGTGGCTTCCAATGCTGGAGAAGAACAACCGCAGCTACTTAACCGTGGCAGTGGGCTGTACTGGAGGCAAACATCGCTCCGTTTATCTTGCCCAACAAATTGGCGAGCACTTCCGTGACCTCGGGCATCAAGTGCAGATCCGTCACACTTCACTAGAGAAGAACAAAGGATAGACGTGAACACGCAACGCATTGTAAAAATTGAAAACAAACTCGGCCTACACGCGCGTGCAGCGGTCAAATTGGTTGAATTAGCTCAAAGCTTTTCTGCAACGGTCACCATTGATAACCAAGAAGGTAAAACCGCCACCGCTGATTCGGTCATGGGGCTGCTGATGCTGGAATCAGCACAAGGCCAAACCGTCACCATTCACGCGGAAGGGGACGATGCCAGCGCAGCACTTGACGCCATTTGTCATCTTATCGAAGATAAATTTGAGGAAGGAGAGTAAACTCTCCTTTCCTCTCTGACACCTCTAATTGCCACTCAACTCCCCCTCTGCCACTTCTCAGTCTTACTTTCCTTACCCTCTCATTTGGCGAAATGTTTTGCGAAAATCCTGCATTTTATTTCACTACTTTCATAAGTTCTTATTAAATAAGGCTTAGAATTAGGATACTATTCTGTACATTGTTTGCACCCGGAAATAGGAGGAAAACATGGCAGAGCAAATAGAATTCGATAACGCTCACCAAACCCTCCAAGAAATCACCGAAGCTCTGGAAAACGGCCGTTTTGTCCATGTGCGCCGTCAGCTGCAAGACATGGAGCCAGAAGATATTGCTCATCTTCTGGAAGCTTCTCCGCGTAAAGCACGTGACGTCTTGTGGCAATTAACCGACCCAGAAGATTACGGTGAAATCCTTGATGAGTTAAACGAGGACGTAAAGGATAACCTCGTCGCTAAAATGGAGCCCGAAGCTCTAGCTGAAGCAACTGAAGGGATGGAAACCGATGACGTCGCCTACGTATTGCGAAGTCTGCCTGACGACCTTTCCAATGAAGTGCTCTCCAAAATGGATGCGAATGAGCGTCATCTCGTCGAGACCGCTCTTTCTTACCCAGAGGATACCGCTGGTGGGTTAATGAACCCCGATGTCATTACGATTCGTAGTGATGTCGATGTGGACGTCGTTTTACGCTATTTACGCATCAAAGGTGAGCTGCCAGAAGCCACTGATGCTCTGTATGTCGTCGATGTTGAAAACCGCCTGATTGGCGAACTGCCCATTACCACACTTTTAACGACCCAACCTGATGTGCAGATCGCCGATGTTATGGAAAGTGCCGACGACGCTATTTCTGTCGATATGAAAGACTCCGACATCGCGAGCTTATTCGAACGTCGAAACTGGGTTTCAGCCCCTGTCATTGATGAGAATTCACAGCTCGTCGGGCGTATTACCATCGATGATGTGGTTGACGTGATCCGAGAGGACGCGGAACACTCGATGATGAGCATGGCGGGCATGGACGATGACGAAGATACCTTTGCGCCTGTGGTCAAATCAGCACGAAAGCGCAGTGTTTGGCTTGGTGCGAACGTTCTGGCGGCTCTGGCAGCCGCATCGGTTTCTAACATGTTCGAAGCCACGCTGGATCAAATGGCGGCGATTGCGGTCTTGATGACCATCGTACCTTCGATGGGTGGGGTTGCGGGTAACCAAACCGTCGCTCTGGTGATCCGAGGGCTGGCATTAGGACACATTGGTGATTCCAACAAACGCGAATTATTGATGAAGGAAGCAGCCATCGGTTTTCTCAACGGTGTCCTTTGGGCATTGATCATTGGGGGAATTGTTGTCGCTTGGAAGAGTAACTGGCTACTTGGTGGCATTATTTCAGCAGCAATGATGACCAATTTATTAGTCGCCGGAATCGCTGGGGTCACGATCCCAATCTTATTAAAAAAGATGAACATCGACCCGGCGCTTGCAGGGGGAATGGCCCTGACCACCGTTACCGATGTCATTGGTCTTTCAGTCTTCCTAGGCTTAGCGACGTTGTTTATCTAGCCACTTAAAGAACGATGCATCTCGGGGCTTAAAGCCCCGTTTTTCATTGCATACTCGATATGTGCTTGGCGTTACTCGCCAGCAATCTTCATCGACTCAATCAAAATAGAGCCCGTTTGAATTTGCGAACGAGTTTCCACATCGTTACCCACCGCAACAATGCGCTTAAACATCTCTGGTAAGCTGCCAGCAATAGTGATTTCAGACACTGGGTATTGGATTTCGCCATTCTCAACCCAGAAACCCGCTGCGCCACGTGAGTAATCACCCGTCACAACATTGACCCCCTGCCCCATCACTTCCGTAACAAGTAGGCCCGTACCTAGCTCTTTCAGCATCTGCTGAAAATCTTGACCTGTCGATTGAATAAACCAGTTATGGATACCACCCGCGTGACCTGTTGCCGTCATGTCCATCTTACGAGCGGCATAACTCGTCAGCAGATAGGTCGCCAGCACGCCATCAGTGATGATTTCACGATCTTGGGTAAAAACCCCTTCGCTATCGAATGGGCTCGATGCCAAACCACGTAGGATATGCGGACGTTCTGAGATGTTGAACCATTCTGGAAGAACCTGTTTACCCAAATGATCCAGAAGGAATGAAGACTTACGATATAAATTACCGCCACTGATCGCCATGATCAAATGACCGATCAATCCCGTCGCCACATCCGCTGCAAACATCACAGGGAACTCGCCTGTTTTCAGCTTCTGAGGGTCAAGTCGCTGCACCGTTTTCTCTGCGGCCTGCAATCCGACACGTTGAGGCTGCCATAAATCATCTCGGTGACGTGAAACCGTATAGCTATAGTCACGCTCCATTTCACCTTGTTCACCTTGACCGATCACACAGCAGCTCAAGCTTTGACGGCTGGATGCGAAGCCAGCAAGGAAGCCATGACTATTACCATAGACCTTAACGCCATAATGACTGTCGTAACTCGCGCCATCACTTTGCTTGATCTTATCGCTGTAGTTCAGCGCTTCTTGCTCTGCTAGTATCGCCTGCTGCGCTGCATAATCGGGATCTGGGGTATCAGGGTGGAACAGATCAAGATCAGGAATCGATTGAGCCATTAGCTCGGCAGGAGCCGGACCCGCAAAAGGATCTTCTGAGGTATAGGTAGCAATATCGAGCGCGGCCAGTACCGTCTGCTCAATGGCTGTTTCGCTCAGATCCGACGTGGATGCACTGCCTTTACGCTGATTACGGTAAACCGTAATACCCAACGCACCATCACTATTGAACTCAACGTTTTCCACTTCACACATACGAGTTGAAACACTCAAACCTGTGCTCTTGGTGATCGCCACTTCAGCAGCGTCTGACTTGGTTGCCGCAATCTCTAGAGCTTTGGCAACGGCATTTTCAAGCTCAACTTGCTGTTGAGCGACTTGTTGTTTGACATCCATTTTAGGTAGGTTCGCTAAGTCTTTATTCAGCTTAGAATAACAAGAATTTCGCTTTCTCCCCACGATTCTTGTTAAAATAGATCAATATTCGTATTAGATAGTGATATAGGCACAAAGATGGCACGTAAAAATCAGAAAGCGCCATGGGAACCAGAAGAAGAGATCATCTGGGTAAGTAAGACCGAGCTAAAGCGCGATATGGAAGAACTTCAAGCTCTCGGTGAAGAACTGGTGAAGCTAAAACCGGGCGTACTTGAAAAGTTCCCATTAAGCGAAGAGCTAGCAGACGCAATCAAAGATGCGCATCGCTTTAAAAACGAAGCTCGCCGTCGTCAACTTCAGTACATCGGTAAGTTGATGCGTTTTGAAGAGGTTGAACCGATCCAAGCGGCACTCGATAAAGTGCGCAACAAGCACTCGCAAAACACAGCCGTACTGCACAAGCTCGAAGCACTGCGTGATCGCGTAGTTGAAGAAGGCGACAGCGCGATTGCAGATGTGATGGAACTGTACCCTGAAGCAGACCGTCAACGTCTTCGTCAGCTCTACCGTCAGGCTGCGAAAGAGAAAAAAGCGGGCAAACCAGCGCGTGCTTTCCGCGAAATCTTCCAAATCCTCAAAGAGCTAAACGACGAAGCTTACTAACGTTTCCTATTTAGCAGGATAAGCGTTAAAAAAAAGGTTGATGTGAGAGCATCAACCTTTTTTATACGGCGTTACCTAAAACATTAGATAGGCACCTGGAAAATAACCACTTGGAAAATAGCCACTTGGAATCGAGCCATTTATTGCGCCGCGCGGACAAACTCCCGTAACAGTGGGTTTTCACAGTCAGGGGTAAGCACCGACGTAGCCGCCGCCACTTCCACTTGATGATTTGCCACAAACACCACATCGCTCGCAATGGCGATGGCGTCACTGATATGGTGCGTCACCATCAACACCGTGATACCGCGCTCATGAGCCAGCTTGGCCACCAGCGCCAACATCTCTTCCCTCAAGATCGGGTCTAACGCAGAAAAGGGTTCATCCAGCAACCAGATTGGCTGCTCTTGCACAAAGCACCTTGCCAATGCGACACGCTGTTTCTGCCCACCAGACAATTGCTCTGGCAGCTTATCCAACTGCTCAGACACCCCCACCTGTTTCGCCGACTGCACCACTTGCTCTTTTTGTTCTGCGGTCAATTTCAGCCCCGGATGCAATCCCAGCCCGATGTTTTCACGTACGGTCAAATGAGCAAACAAGTTGTGCTCTTGGAACAACATCGCAAATGGACGTTGATGCGGCTCTTTTCCTACCAAGGACTCTCCGTGAACCGCAATATCACCACGATTCGGTTCAATAAACCCAGCCACCAAAGCCAAAAGCGTCGATTTACCGGCCCCACTCGGGCCCATCAGTGCGGTGATGGAACCTTTGGCAATCTGGACGTCAAATCGAAAGACTTCTTGCAGATAGTTGTATTCCACGTTTTCGAAAGTCAGCATCTTAACCTCGCTTATCCACTTTCAGGACTTTCTCTACAAATGCAAAACAAGACACACTGAGCAGAAGTAGAGTTAATGACACCACCGCTGCCGCTTCCATTTGATAACTGCCCATAAGCTGGAATAAATACAATGGAAGAGTACGGAAATCTTGGCTACCAAAGAGCGCAATCGCACTGAGATCGCCGATGGCAAACATAAAACCGATCGCAAATGCATGAGCCATCGGTTTTCGCAAAGCTCGCCATTCTAAAATACGGAATCGCTGCCAACCTTTCATGCCTAGACTCGCAGCCACAAAGCGATATTGCTGCTCCAAATGCAACATTGGTTGAGCCAATGTCTTGATCACATAGGGTAACGCCATTAAACCATTGACGAGTACCACTACCACCATCGCTAAGGTAAATACATCGGCGATCGTTCGGAGTAAAAGAAACAGCCCGGTACTGATCACCAGTCCTGGAGTCACCAAGATAATGGTCCCAATCATCTCAATATTGTCGGCTTTATGATTTTGGTATTGAACCCGCCAAGCTCGGCTTGTTATCAATATCGCAATTCCGCACACCAAAGCGAACGAACTTGCCAGAAATGCCACTCGCAGAGATGCCCAGATCGCTGACCAATAATGAGGGTCAACCAAGACCGAGATGATCTGGCTATTCAAACCACTCAGTACCACCATCAATAAAGGCGGCAAAACAAGTAAGCAAGCAAAACTTATCCAGACAATGTCCCAACACTTAGCCGCTCGACTGTCTCTAGTTAAATAGTGCTGACTATGGACCTGCCCACCCGCACTGACTGCAATCGGCTTCGCCAATTTCTGAATACTCAACGCCAATATGGAGCACAACAACATTTGCCATAACGCCAACATCGCCCCCGCTTGAAGATCGAAATCGAACTTAATCGCTTGGAAAATGGCGAGCTCAATCGTCGTTGACTTAGGTCCTCCACCCAATGCCATCACCGTCGCAAAACTGGTAAAGCAAAGCATGAAGACTAAGCCACAGACATGTGGCAGTTGTTGACGTAATCGCGGCCACTCAACCCAGCGAAACTTGTCCCAATGTGACATCCCTAGGTGAGCACATAATTTATGTTGCTCGGCAGGCACCGACTCAAAGGCTTGCAGAAGTAAACGCGCCGCATAAGGCAGGTTAAAAAACACATGGGCTAATAAAATGCCATTGAGGCCATAAATGGAGAACGGCAGCTCTTGCCCCCAGCTTTTTAGCCAACTGGCAAACAAGCCGCTATTTCCGTAAATCGCTAATAAGCCAAACACCCCCACCAGTACAGGAAGTACCAACGTGGTGGCAAAGAGTTTCAACAGCAGATTGCGACCGCGAAAGCGACGCCGTGATAATGCGTGGGCGACGGGGATCGCCAAGCCTACACTCAACACCATCGAAGCGAACGCTTGGTAAAAACTGAACGCCGTGATGTGCCGATAATAAGGATCATTCCAAAGCAGCGAGAAATCCAGCTCTGGTGAGGCTAAAATTAAACTGGCTAAGGCACAAATAACAAAGGTCGCGATAATCATCGCGACCCAGATTCCAATAGAAGGTATTCGGTTCAAAGGAGACCTTTATACGCTTAGAACGTCAGTGCGTTCTGCCATTCACGAATCCAACGTTTACGTTCCTTCGCGACCTCGTCAGAGCTAAAGCTAAGAGCACGTGACGGAACTGTCAGTGTTTCAAAGCCTTTTGGTAGTTCAACACCTGTGACAGGATACATCCAGTTACCTGTTGGCATCGCTGTTTGGAATTCATCACTTAAGATGAATGCCATAAACTCGTCAGCCAGTTTGGTGTTGCTTGATGACTTCACTTTTGCTGCCACTTCAACTTGCGTGTAGTGACCTTCAGCAAAGTTAGCCGTTGCGTACTTGTCGTCGTTTTCCGCAATCAGATGGTAAGCAGGAGACGTGGTGTAAGACAGTACGAGGTCTGATTCACCCTTAAGGAACATAGAGTAAGCTTCTGACCACCCTTTGGTCACCGTGACTGTCTTCTTCGCGAGCTGTTTCCATGCCGCTGGAGCTTCATCACCGTAGACCGACTTCATCCATAACATCAAGCCTTGGCCCGGTGTTGATGTACGAGGATCCTGATAAATTACTTTCAGATCGTCGCGCTTTTCAACCAGCTCTTTCAAGCTGCTTGGTGGGTTCTTTAGGGTTTCTTTATTGTAAACAAAAGCAAAGTAACCGTAGTCGTATGGAACAAACGTCGTATCGTCCCAACCGCCCGGAAGCGTCACTTTTGAGGTATCCACAGAATGCGTCGCAAGCAGACCCGTTTTCTTCGCTTCAGCCATGAGATTGTTGTCAAGGCCAAGTACGATATCCGCTTTGCTGTTTTTGCCTTCAAGGCGAAGACGGTTAAGAATGGAAACGCCATCATCAAGCGCGACGAGGTTCAGGTCACATTTACACTGTGCTTCAAAGGCTTTCTCGACTTTAGGACCAGGCCCCCAATCCGCAGCAAAAGAATCGTAAGTGTAGACAGTCAATGTGTCTTGGGCAGCAAAAGTAGAAAATGAAGCAATGGTCGCTAATGAAACTGCGCTTAGAGTTGTTTTCACAGCTCGCTCTCCTTGTTATAAGCGGCACAGGGTTGAGGTGGGCAAATCGTCCGAAAAATTGACTCGCCAAACTCAATTCCTACGCCAGTATTATCTGGTTCAGGTATACGGGTCCCAATGTCTTGGTCTCAGCGTCTGATTTATCAACAATCAGATGAGCTCCCCGATGAGTGCACGGCGATTGTAATCTTAATCGCCGTGAAGTGCTACGCAAAGTCGCTTCATAATGCCCCTATCGCGTTAGGAACTCGCCGCGTTCTCTCTTGAACATCACTCGTAGAATAAGCAGAAGGCTAACACCGTTAAGACGTCGCTTTGCCGCGCGAGTCATACCCCCAGCGCGGCACTAAACCTTGTTCAATGCCAACGTGGTCCAAAATGCGAGCCACCATAAAATCGACCAAATCTTCAATCGATTGCGGTTGATGATAAAAGCCCGGTGCAGCAGGCATAATAGTGACACCCATTTGCGACAGCTTATGCATGTTTTCTAGGTGTAATGTCGAGAATGGCGTCTCTCGCACGACCAGCACTAATTGCCCCCGCTCTTTTATGACCACATCCGCTGCACGTTCAATCAAATTATCGGATATACCATGCGCAATCGCCGCAACGCTGCCCGCAGAACAAGGGCATACGATCATCTGTTTCGGAGCTGCCGAGCCTGAAGCAACCGGTGAGAACCAATCGTCTTTACCACAGACGATCAGTTTATCGGCATCGCACCCAAGGTGTTCCACCAAGGCGAGCTTCGCCGCATCAGGGCCACTGGGTAGCTTTAAGCCATGTTCTGTAGCTAAAACAACACGAGCAGCAGAGGAAATCAGTAAATACACCTGATAATCAGCCGCCAATAAACATTGCAGTAAGCGCAACCCATAGGGTGCGCCAGACGCGCCGGTGAAGGCTAAGGTAATGGATTTTTGAGTTGTCATTATTACTTCGTTTACTCAGATTTTTGGGCTAACGCTTGCAGCAGCTTGTCATGAATGCCTTCAAAGCCCCCGTTACTCATCACGAGAATGTGATCGCCCGGTTGGGCTTCTTTGACCAAGTGTGCCACTAGCTTATCGACCTCTTGAGCGACATGTGCTGGCTGGCAGCATTGCTGAGCAACGTCTTCAACCGACCAAGCAATGTTGTCAGGTTGATACAAGTATACCGAATCTGCTGCTTGCAGTGCGTTAGCAAGTGTTTCTTTATGTACACCACGCTTCATCGTGGCTGAGCGCGGCTCTAACACCGCAAGAATGCGCTGTTCGCCGACCTTATTACGTAGCCCACCGAGCGTCAGTTCAATTGCGGTTGGATGATGCGCAAAATCATCGTAAACACTGACGCCATTGACGTCACCTTTGTGCTCCAGACGACGCTTGGTATTGATAAATTTACCTAAGGATTCACAAGCCAAGTCAGGCGTCACACCGACATGGCGAGCAGCGGCAATCGCCATCAAGGCATTGTCAACGTTGTGATCTCCCACAAGATCCCATTTTACCTGTCCAACCGTTTCATTTTGGAAGATCACGTCAAACTGGGAGCCATCAGCGACACATTTTTGAGCTTTCCACTCCCCTGCATCACCCGAAAACTCGGTTTCACTCCAGCAGCCACGACTTAAAACATCATCCAGCGCCTCACAATCTTTCGGGGCGAGGATGCGTCCATTACCTGGAACCGTACGCACTAAATGATGGAATTGACGTTTAATCGCTTCAAGATCATCAAAGATGTCCGCATGATCAAACTCAAGATTGTTCATCACTAAGGTACGGGGATGGTAATGAACGAACTTAGAACGCTTATCGAAAAAAGCACTGTCGTATTCGTCAGCTTCCACGACAAAAAACATGCTTTCCCCTAATCGAGCTGAGACACCGAAATTCCCCAGCACACCACCCACTAGGAAACCAGGTTGATAACCACAATCTTCTAAAATCCAAGCTAACATACTGGAAGTGGTGGTTTTTCCATGTGTGCCAGAGACTGCCATTACCCAACGATCATGAAGGAGAAACTCTTGTAACCACTGTGGTCCTGACGTGTATTTCAGGTTGCTATTTAACACATGTTCTACACAAGGGTTACCACGGGACATCGCGTTACCAATGACCACTAAGTCGGGCTCTGGGTTGAGTTGAGACGGGTCAAAACCTTCTATTATTTCAATATCTTGAGATTCAAGCAACGTGCTCATCGGTGGGTATACATTCGCATCGGAACCCGTTACTTTGTGTCCTAGCTGTCTCGCTAGAATCGCCGCGCCGCCCATAAATGTGCCGCAAATACCCAAGATATGAATATGCATAGTCTGCCCTTGTGCTTACTGAAAAATCTCGACTCCCCATTATCATCATCAGGGCAGGAAAAGCGAGTGGATTCGCCATGAGAGCCACCAGCACCGCAAAAAATGCCGAGCGCATTCAACAAGAATCGTGAACGTGTTGCCTTAATCGTTAAACGACGGGCTGCAATCGGTTGCGAACAGTCGACAATTAAAGTGAGATCTCAGTCGCTTAGTTCATTACCATTAATAAGATCTAGCCCTTAAACTTACTTTAGGAAACCCGATGGATAGCCTCCGAAAAGAGAGCGCATCTTAGGTTTCACTCCCCCCAACCTTTAAAGAAGTTTAAGGAAATACCATGTCCGGAATGCGCACCTTGGGTGAATTCATTGTTGAAAAACAAACGGATTTCCCACACGCAAGTGGTGATTTATCGTCTCTGTTGTCTTCGATTCGTTTAGCAGCAAAAATCGTTAACCGTGAGATCAACAAAGCTGGCTTAGCAGATATTACCGGTGCCGTAGGCACAGAGAACGTGCAAGGTGAAGCTCAGCAAAAGCTCGACCTTTACGCAAACGACAAATTTAAAGCGGCACTAGAAGCTCGTGATCAAGTTTGTGGTGTGGCGAGTGAAGAAGAAGACGAAGCGGTTGCGTTCAACAAAGAACTGAACAAAAACGCGAAATACGTGGTATTGATGGACCCATTAGATGGCTCTTCAAACATCGATGTGAATGTCTCTGTCGGTACGATTTTCTCTATCTACCGTCGTGTATCGCCAATTGGTACTCCACCAACAGAAGAAGATTTCCTTCAGCCCGGCAACAAACAGGTTGCGGCAGGTTACGTCATTTATGGCTCTTCAACCATGTTGGTGTACACCACAGGCAATGGCGTCAATGGTTTCACTTATGACCCTTCACTGGGTACATTCTGCCTCTCTCATGAAAACATGATGATTCCAGAAGATGGCAAAATTTACTCGATCAACGAAGGTAACTACATCCGTTTCCCAACAGGCGTGAAGAAGTACATCAAGTACTGTCAGGAAAATGTGCCTGAAGACAATCGTCCATACACTTCGCGCTACATTGGTTCACTGGTCGCGGACTTCCACCGCAACCTACTGAAAGGTGGCATCTACTTGTACCCAAGTACTCAAAGCCACCCTAACGGTAAACTTCGCCTGTTGTACGAATGTAACCCAATGGCGTTTTTGATTGAGCAAGCCGGTGGTGAGGCGTCTGACGGCGTCAATCGCATCATGGATTTGAAACCGACTGAACTTCACGAACGTGTTCCATTCTTCGTTGGCTCAAGCAACATGGTGAAGAAAGTCGAAGAGTTTTTAGAGAAGAATCGCGACGAGTAATTCGCCTTCTTTTCTGAATCGGTGATGCTTCATCGAAGTCGAAAGCGCAAGTTCACTTGCGCTTTTCTTTGTCACCATGATTTGAAATGCATTTTGATTAACGCTAATGCTGATGCTGCCAAGCTTCAACAAACTGACAGATCTTATCGAGGTTCTCTTGATTGATCGGTTTCGTTAAGAAGTGATCCATACCCGCTTCAAAGCATTTCTGCTCCGTTTCTTGTAAAGCGCTGGCACTGAATCCGACAATACAGATAGGAGAGGTTTGGATCTCTCTCACCATGCGTGTGCACTCGTAACCACTCATTTCAGGCATCAAACAATCCATTAAGATCACGTCATATTGATTCAGCTGTACTTTGTCTAACGCTTGTCTACCACTGCTGGCGGTATCGGTAACAAATCCACGCTTGGACAGCATTTTGTCCGCCACCAGCAAATTCAGCTTAGTGTCATCGACAATCAACGCACGCAACCTCTGATCCATCAAGGTGGGTACTGGTGTCTCCAGATGGGGCTGAGGATCATGGGAAAACTCACGACATCGAAACTGAAAGTAGAAACAGGAACCTTGACCCACTTGCGATTGCAACTTGAGCTCTCCCCCCATTAGTCTGACCAACTGAGCGCTGATTGTCAGACCAAGCCCCGCTCCTTCATACTTGCGGGTTGAACTGCTATCGGCCTGAGTAAAATGCTCAAAAATAGCACTCTGTTGTTCTCGGGCAATACCGATCCCCGTATCCGTCACCGACAACTCTAGCCTGCGCTGTTGATGGCTTGGCTTTGGTGTAATGTTATGATTTAGCGAAGGGTTTTGATTTGGTGAAGCGCTTGGATTTGGCGAAGAAAGCTGAACAACAATCCGCCCCTCTTCCGTAAATTTACAAGCATTACTGAGTAAGTTTACCAAGACCTGCTTTAAGCGAACGCTGTCGACTTCTACCTCTCCTAACGTCACAACCCGATTGGCAAACTCAATTTGTACTTTACGTTTAGCCACGGTCGTATTGAACATATCGACCACATCCCCGACCAAAGCAACAAGATCCACTCGATCCAGTTCCAATGTCATTTTGCCAGCCTCGATCTTGGACATATCTAAGACATCATTGACGATCCCCATTAAGTGATCGGTAGCGGTATGAGCGGACTTTAAATATTGCTGCTGATCGTCCTCAAGATCCGTGGCTTGAATAAGATCGAGACAGCCTACGATCCCATTTAATGGAGTTCTCACTTCATGGGTCATCATGGCTAGAAATTCGCTTTTTGCTTGGGAGGCGGATTCACTGCGCTCCTTTTCTTTCACCAATGCCGCCTGCTCGATATCAATTCGCCGCATC
This sequence comes from bacterium sp. HQB-39, assembly GCA_043422575.1. GTDB lineage: Bacteria > Pseudomonadota > Gammaproteobacteria > Enterobacterales > Vibrionaceae > Vibrio. The sequence goes on from JBHOHG010000018.1 coordinate 61,810, forward strand.
AGAGCTTGATACGCCACTACCAGTTGCGACATTTCGTCTCTTTGCCCTTCAGGCTGGCCAACGCTTTCTGGTGACGTCATCATATCAGGGCGGTATTGAGCAATAGTGGCATTAAGCTCTCGGATGGGGTGCAGTACGCGTCGTCTTAACACATGATAGATCCACACGATCAATGTCATCACGCCAAACATCACCGCGAAAGTCAGTAGCAGTAAATAATAGGTCGTTTGATCCTCTTGCTGGTGGGAGTCGAGCCACAAATATAAGGTTAACAATTCGGGGGATTGATCCACCTCCCATTGAATATACAGGGGGTAAGCAAAATGATAGATGCCAGCCTCTCGCTCTGAAAAATGCGTTTTTTCAGCCAGCGCAAATGCCCGGGGAATCTTCAATTCTGAGAGTGCATCCTCTATTGAAGCGTGATTGAAACGATTGAGGTTGGAAGCCACCACCTGCTCTTGGCTTTGCCGAAGCACCAATACTAACGTGACATCACGGTAGCTACCGATCGAATTTGCAATGCGAACCACTTTAGCATGGGTGCGCTCAGTCTCGATGGCCATGGTAAATGATTCGGCAATCTCTGACGCTCTCACCTGCATTTGCTCTCGAATAAACGCTTTGGATGTCATCAATGTGATAAGCAGAAGCAGGGAAAAAAACAGCACGCTGCTCAGCAGAATCGGGATCGTGAAACGGTAAGCCAGACTGGGTTTTATCGCACTCATGGGCGAGTCGCCTGAATCACACCCCCAAGGTCTTGGCAGTGAAAGCGAATCGAATGACTGCGTGCCAATACATCACACACTTGGTTCGCATTCTCCAACAGCTTCTCTGTCACTAGCGCATCGGCTTGGTCCAAAGCGGAGATCACTTTAAGGCCTTGCAGAGCTTGCTGAAACTCAGCGACTGAAATCCCTTCCCGACGCGCCATAATGGCATAGGATTCCTCTGGATTTTCGGTGACATACTGGAGTGTGTGTGCCCACAGTAAATGGAAACGTCTTACCCAATCTGGATCTTGCTCTAATATTTCCGATTTAATCGAAACGACATCGATGACCTGTTGTGGAATTTGACTGCTGTCAAACAGAATATGGAAATTGGGATCGCGTAATACTTGCGTCGAGAATGGCGGGTACGAGACCGCAGCATCAAGCTGGCCTTGCTGTAAGCTTTGCGCAATTTCAAGTTGCTCAGAGGCATCGAGTCGAATGTCATCCAGAGTCAACCCAGCGCTGTCCAAGGCTCGGCTTAACATGAACATACCCAAAGACCCTAATTCCGCCATGACCACTTTACCTTGCAGGTCTGCCACCGTTTGCAACGATCGATGACTGAGCACCACATCGCCACCGTCTGAATAATCCGTCACTAAAACAATACTGAGTGGGATCCTTGTCTGCCCTGCAGCGTGCACCACTTCAATCATGGTACTCGCCATCCCATCGGCCCTTCCTTGAATATACATGCGCTGCACGTCTGCCAATGATGCTAACTCGATGATCTCCACATCCAGATTGAATTTAGCGTAGAACGCTTTCTCACTGGCAAGATAAAGAAATTCATAGCCGGGCCACGGATTAATCGCCAATCGAACCTTGGGAGTAGGATTCAAGGTATCACAACTTGCGACCAAGAAAAGCAGTAGGAGCAGCATCCATTTCATGAACAAACCTCACGCACCATCCATCGATGGTCAAAAAGATCAGAATCAAATAAGACACCACTACACTGTACAATTATTCATCTTTTCTATTACGTACGGACGGAGTACAGTATCTCAATGCCACTTGGCTATAGTATAGAATCTAGTCAGGATCGCGGTTCGAATCCTACCAAGAAAGTGAACTCTCACCATCACAGAAAAAGGAAATTCAAATGAGCTTAAACAACGTACCAGCAGGCAAATCTTTACCCGATGATATTTATGTCGTGATTGAAATCCCAGCGAACGCGGACCCAATTAAGTATGAAGTGGATAAGGATTCTGGCGCAGTATTTGTCGATCGCTTTATGTCCGCACCGATGTTCTATCCATGTAACTATGGTTATGTAAACGATACGCTCTCTTTGGACGGTGACCCTGTCGACGTATTAGTGCCAACCCCTTATCCGTTATTACCGGGCTCTGTCATTCGTTGCCGTCCAGTCGGGGTGTTGAAAATGTCCGATGAGTCGGGTGAAGACGCGAAAGTCGTTGCGGTGCCACACACTAAACTCTCTAAAGAGTACGACCATATTCAAGATGTTAATGATATTCCTGAGCTGCTTAGAGCGCAGATCACGCACTTCTTCGAACGCTATAAAGAGCTGGAGTCAGGCAAATGGGTGAAAGTCGAGGGCTGGGAAGATGTCGAGGCGGCTCGTGCAGAAATTCTAGAGTCATACCAACGTGCTCAAAGTTAACGAAGATATAAGCGAACGAGGATAGAAGTTAGCGTGGATAGAAGTAAAAGAGGATGGCAGTAAAAGAGGATGGTAGAAAAACAGAATTGAAGTGACCTCATGCCCATAAAGCGATGAAAAAGGTCAGCCTCTTTTGTCTGCATTCAAAACGCAGCATTCAAAGCGCGACACTCCAAACGCATTATTCCAAACGCAACATTAAAAGCGCCTCATTCATCGGCGCTTTTCTTTTATTATCATGACACTATCGTCTAAAAGCATCGTCATCGTCTAAAATCATCGCTATCGTCTAAAATCATCGCTATCGCGATAGCCAGTCACCAGATGTGATCAAGCGATGCAGTACCGATTCGTCTTGGTATAAGTATATCCAAGCGCGACCAAACGCGGTTTCAACCTGCTCACGACGGTATTCAACAGGCACTTCTTCTAACTCATCCAATGCGTTCAGCGTGGTGTCATTGACTCGATACACTTCACCGATAATCGCCTGATGGCCTGGTATTGCCGCAGGGTAAGGCCCTAAATCGTAAAGGGTATAGTGAGGCGGCGTTTGCGTGACGCCTAGCCTCTCACTTTCGGCTAATAAGCCATGATTGGACTCGCCTTGACGTAAGGTGCCATAGACAAAAACTAATGATAGATTTAATTGTGACATATACCTAAGTAACCTCGAGATGCTAGGTTCTGCAAGCCGATTAATCAAACTCAAACTGATACAAAAGGTCGACCGCACTGTCTAATCCAGAGATCGCCTCAATATACAAATCTTGCATTAAACGGTACCGCACCGTAAATTCGCCGAGCGAGTCAAAAATGCCAATACCGTATTTCACCTGCAACCCAGGCAAAACATAACCGCTGACGGTGACTTGAGAATCATCTCCTGAGCCTTGTGTATCGAGCTGAAGATCTTGTACGCCAAATGCTTCACCGATTTCACCAACAATTTTACCGCTTTTCGCCAGACTTAAGCCGATCAGAGTGGTTGTCATTGAACCGCCCCCTGATTCACCATCGATATTTTGCCCGCGTAATAGATACGACAACGCATTTTGTTGCGCCATCGCCGGTTCAGAGAAGATATCAATTTTAGGCTCGCTCGCAGGGCCTGTGACTTTCACCCCTGCAATGACATCATCTTGGGTATTATCTGGATTACGAATCGCTCGGATCGACACATAAGGTTGATCCGCAGGGCCATTCATTAAAATCTTGCCCTGTTGGATCTGTAGATCTTGCCCAAGAGAGCGGTAAGTCCCCTCGATAAGATTCACTTCTCCAACAATGTATGGGCCTTGATCTTTTTGCGTGACATTGAGCTTGCCTTGTAAGCCACTTTCAAGCCCAAACGCTGCCAATTTAAAGTCATCACCAATACGGATATTAATATTAGTTTCCACTTCAAAAGGAATCGGAGGGTTCTTTTCTATTGGCTGCAACTCTTTATCCAAAATAACCTGATCTTTAGACACTCCGACGGCACTTGGAGGCAGCTCGTCGACCACAATTCGTCCCCATGGAAGCGCTAAATCACCATCGATTTTCGCGAGATTCGGCGTCACATTAATGGTCATATCAGGCACCAATTTTATCTTCACCATTGGCGGCATATTCACTTTTAGCTCATCCGCAAACACGCGCACGTTAGAATGCCACTTCGCCAAATCCTGCCAACCCGCATCACCGACTAATTCCAACTTACCATCTGGCGTGATGACATCCGCATCTAACTCCGCTTGATAGCCATTAAAGTCCAAGGCAATGCGTCCTTGATTAATGTCGATCGGTGTAATATCTCCTTTGAGGGCGAGGTTATCCACCAATAGCTGTCCTTTCACCTGTGGATGCATTGCTGAACCCGTGACATGAAGTTCTGTCGAGAGATTCGCTTGGAGTAAACTAAATTCGCCCACCAAAGGCGCTAGAAAATCTAAATTAAACGTTCCCAATGCCAAACGCGCATCCAGCACGGGTTCTTTGGCTTGAACATCAGGAATAGAAACCGATCCGCTGAGATCGCCATTATCCGTGACATCCACCAACCAATTTGCATCCAACTGCCCTTGAGCGACATTGGCACTCAATGACACTGACTCCCAACCAAGCGCAATGGGCGTATCACCTTGCTGAGTGACTTTGCCTTTCGGCATCGTTAGGGCGACTTTCGCTTGAGGTGGCTCGTTCGGTGACCATTTCGCCCAAATGGTTGCATTCGCTTCCCCCTCGACTTGCGTCGGCTCAGGAACATATTGCTTCACTTGAGCAAAGTTAAACTGCTCTAACGCTAAATGCGCTTCACCAGACTGCCCCGCCAGCATATCTTGTGTTAGGCATAACTGAGCCTCTTCTTGCCTCCAACAGTGTGCTTTGATCAACGCCGTTTGTGCGTTGGCATCTGCGGTTATGCCCATCGGGTTTGCCAAAGTCCAAGTGCCCTGCTCTGAAGTCACGTACATCCGACTCAATGCGCCTTGCCACACAATCGCTGGCTGTTGCTGCAGCTGCCCCTCAATTGCGAGTTCTGTGGTGATCAAATCGGAAAATAACTCAAAGGAGAGCTGATGTTGTGTTTCACTGCCACGCAACGACAGTGCCACTTGATCGATGTGGTGATCTTGGTACTTGATCTTGCTGGCTTTTACACTTAAGTCTGCTTGTGGTTTAGGTAATGGCGTGACATCACCGCGCAGCGTGAGGCTACGTACTTGCGCCAGATCTTGCCATGCCACACGACTCAATGAGAGATCCAAACTGGCTTGTGGGGCTTTGAAATCGCCTCTTAGTTCAATGTCACCTTTCATTGACCCCGTCAAATCCGGCACACTTTTTCCAAAGTCTGGAAAATCGACAAAGAGGTCCATATTCCACTCTCGGTCTAACTGACCCAATGCTTGGATACGGTTAGGACCATGAGAGAGAGCAAGCCCTTGAGTCACCACTTTAAACTCACCTTTGCCTTGCAGATCTTCTGCTTGCAGTTGCCCTTCCACATTCAAAGGGTGCCCGCGCAGCACACCATCAATATTCAGTTGAGGGAGTTCGACTTGCCATCCGCCTTGCTGCGTGAGTCGACCTGCTGTGATTAATCGACCACTGATATCGCCTTCCGCTTCAGGCCACTGCAAGCCTGGCTGGATATGATTCAGCGCCAATTCCGCTTGCCATTTCACCTGCTCTTTCCACCCAGCGGTGACTTTGCCTTGCAGCGCGCCCCCTAAGGTCTCGACATTCACGGATTTAATCTGAATCTCTTCTAAGGTACCTGACGCCGCCATGGTAATATCCAGCTCAGGAATTTGTTGTCCCTTAACCTGCGTCGCCAAATCGAAGTGGTACTGATGTATAGAGCCATGCGCATCAAGGTGATCCAGTGCCACTTGATAGTCTGACTTGCCAGTTAAAGGCCACTTCACGCGGCCTCGTTTAATTTCAACATCAAAAGGCAGCTCTGGTTGCAAGGGCTGTAACTGCGCCTTGAGTGTTGCTTCTACCTTATTCTCTAGCTGACCAGTTAGCGCCAAATTCGCAACACTACCGCGAGCCGCTAACGTCACTTTCTGACCTTTTAGCTCAGTCTCATTAAGTTGAGCATCCAAATCAAGACTGATTGGGTAATCATCTTTAAGCGTCACCTGCGTTGAAAGTGCGGCTGTTAACTGAGGCATATCCAACGTGAACCGTTGCACGTTAACCTCATGACCACCGACTTGCGCTTGTACTTCCAACTGGTGTATCTCGACAGGTGTCTCTTGCTGCAATGTAAAATCAGACAATTCAAATTGAGCCAGATGAATCTCCAAGGGGATCTGTACCGTAGGCAACTCAATGGGTGCTTTATTCGTCGGTGCTGATGCCGAACTTGAAGGCGCAGCTTGAGGCTTGGTTTGAGCAGGTGCCAAAGCGACCGTCACGGTTTTCCAGAACGTAGGAGCAATGTTAAGTAATCCCCCTTCCATCGATAAAGCGGTAGAAAAGTGCTGCCACTTGACCTTATTGCCTAATACATCGGCATCAATATCATCGAGCGTGATGCGTTTTATCACGACAGGGATCGGCGTGGTTATCTCCGTCAGAGGCTCTGAAGGTGGTGGTGTTTCATTGCTTGGCGGTAGCTCAGGTAAAGCGAAAGTGAGTCCCGTTAACGTCACTTCTTCTATGCACAGTTTCGGCTCAAACAAACACTGAGGAGAAATCGCCAGCGTCACCGCTTGCAGTTGTGTCTCTAACATGTCGTCGCGATATTGGACGTCATTCAAGGTAAATTTGGGAAGTAGTGCCCCTTCAACCTGACCAATCGACAGTTGTGGCACCGCTTTTCCAGCTCCCCAAATCGCCGTTTTCAATCCGATATTGGTGAACAACAAAAGCGCGACCAATACGATCACCGTCAATATCAAAGTCAGTAGCGTGAGAAAGAGCCGCTTGCTCCACACTAAGAGAGATTGCTTCATAGTTCTGGTCCTAATGTGAAGTGCCACTGGAATTCATTGCCTGGAGCCGCGTCATGCCCCCAAGCAAAATCTAGTCGAATCGGTCCCACTGGCGAAGCCCAACGTACTCCAAAGCCACTGCCTCGTTTCCACTCAGGCTGATCATTAAACGCATCACCGTAATCGGTAAACAACGCCAGCCACCAATCACCATAAACGCGGTACTGATACTCGAGCGTGCTCGTGGCGATGTATTTCGCCCCAGTTAACGAACCACTGATGTCTTTCGGCGAAATAGACTCATAACTGTAACCCCGTAAGTTATTGTCACCACCCGCGAAGAAACGCAACGAAGGAGACAATTTATCAAACTCGTCAGCGAAGTTAGCGCCGACTTCGAGGCGCAATAAACCTCGATGGTTCTCATTTAAACTGCGGATCCAAGAGCTTCGAGCTTGTGTTCTCAGCACACTGGTTTCAGAGCCGAGTGAGTCGTTGCCATATTCCAGAGTCAGTGATTGCTTATCTCCCCAACTCGGCATTGCACCACCCCGAGAACGAGAGCGTGAAAGCGACACACCAGGAAAAACAAACTGGCCACTGTCATCTTGAAGACCTTGTTCATAATTCTCGACCAAGTAACGTACGTAGAGCGTTCGATGCCAGCCCGAGTCTACCCGCCAATGACGTTCTACGGCTAAATTGGCCTCTAAGCTTTTCGTGTCACGGTTATCGACATTCTTCATGCCATACTGCAATCGGTAGTACTCACGTAATACATCGTCGAGAGGGATTTTATACCCTGCGGTCACAGTTTGTTCTGGCACCGACAATGACAGGCTGCTATCGAAACTATGACCCCGATCGTTCACCCAAGGTTTTTTCCACTTTAACGTACCGCGCACACCAACATCGGTTGAATAACCAATCCCTGTTTCCAGCTGATTTCTTGCCTGAGGAGCGAGAGTGACCTTCATTGGCAACTCACGACCTTCACCCAATGAACTCAGGTCAGGTTCAACAAATACGGAAGAGAACCAATCCGTGTTCGATAGGTTTTGATTAAACTCTCCAACTTTCGCCACTTGATAAGGTTGCCCGGCTTCAAATGGCTGCAATGACCGCACTCGAGGTTCTAAGATTTGGCTTCCCTGTATCTCGGCCTCGCCAAAGTGGTAGCGAATACCACTATCAAAATGCAAACGTACATAAGCACGATTCAAATCTGGCACGACTTCTAAACGGTGCTGAGAAAACTGGGCATCAAAGTAGCCTCGTTGCAGCGCTAAATTTCGTAAGCTGGACTTTAAAGCATCGTAATCGCCATGATTTAGCACGCCACCAAGCCGCATCTTGGAATTCGATAAGAGTTCGGAAAAACTGTCATCGTCTTTGGCTTCCCCAGTTAAAACAATATCAAGCTTGTAATACGTAACGGGCTCACCTAAGCGGATCATTGCTGTCAGTTCATCACCGTCTTTCGAGATCTGATACTCGATTTCAGCATGGTAATAGCCGAGCGCATTCAACGCTTCCGTGATGCTCTTGTCTAAACGGGCTTGAAAGCGTAATGACGTGGCGTAATCTTCTTCGGGAATCGACGCCAAATACGCTTCAACGTTATCCTCTAACTTGCCTTCGATTCCTTCAATTTCAAGGCTGACATCTTTTGCCAACAGGGTGGAAGAGAAAAGCAATGAAAGAGAGATCGCGACAGTCAGGGGGGATTTGAGCATAAGGCGGCGTTCTATAATTAGAGTAAAGGCAACTAGCTGAATAAAATGATAATACCGCTATTTTTTCAGCAAGTCTCCACGCAGGTGAGGGATTTTTTGTTCATCAACCAAGCAGTGCTCGCTGAACCTAGCATCTCGAGGTGACTTGGGTATAAGATAATTAAGGACAAGAATAGCCCCCCCCCTCTTTTCACGAAAGACGTATAAGAGCGCTAAGGCTATCTATCGATAAGGAACAGGTATATGTTGGATAAACAAACCATGATCACCGCTGAGCAGGCGCTACCAGGAAGAGATAACGCCATGCCAGTTACAGAACCTCACTATGTGAACGGATCTGACCTACAAGCAGCCGTCGCACCGGAACATCAAGAAATCCTTTTTGGTATGGGGTGTTTCTGGGGAGCTGAACGATTATTTTGGAAGCTAGACGGTGTCATCTCGACATCGGTTGGGTATGCAGGTGGCTTTACCCCAAACCCAACGTACGATGAAGTTTGTACAGGAAAAACGGGACACACTGAAGTCGTTCGCGTGGTCTTCGATCCTCTCGTACTCAGTTTATCCCAATTGCTGGAACAGTTCTGGGAGCGTCATGACCCGACTCAAGGAATGCGTCAAGGTAATGATATTGGCACTCAGTATCGATCCGCCATTTTTACTACCACACCAGAACAGAACAGTGCTGCACTCACCTCTTTGCAAACGTATCAAGCGGCATTATCAGAGCAAGATAGAGCGGCTATTACCACCGAGGTGAGCCCTGCGCCGATTTACTACTTCGCTGAAGGCTACCACCAGCAGTATCTTGCAAAGAATCCAAATGGCTATTGTGGCTTAGGCGGCACAGGTGTCTGTTTCCCGCCCGAACTGAGCGAGTAAATGTTACGACCTTGAAAACAAAAAACCGCAGCGTGATGCTGCGGTTTTAATTTATTCATAAAGATTATATCGAAAGCAGTTCTATTTCTTGGTTGATTTCTTTAAAAATCGACAGCTTTCTACGGTCGCACACATCAGGTAATAGCACTTTTCCGTTATCAAACGTAAAGGCACCGATCCCCTCAATAGTGAATTGACCCTTAAATAAGGTTTTTACAAATCGAGCCACTTGGCGTGGTCGATACACAGCAAACTCACGAAACATAAAACCACCTCAACATCCATTTGAGCGAGTACAGCCTTATCTCGACTGGATAAGATTAATTGTGCGTTCTTAGCCAACCTGATTACCACTGCAGGCTGAGCGAACTTTTTTATTTACTCGCCCATTATAATTCTTGGACACAGATTAGCAACCAAAAACCAACACGCGTACGTTAAATAATTGTTAACACCAGATCCCATATGAAGCAATTCGATGTATACTCTCAACACCGCCTTTAATGAACGGAAAAACCAATGATTAATAAGACATTATTAGCTTTTGCTATCGGCTCCTGCTCTTTTCTCGCTTCTGCGCATTCTATCCAACTAGGGCAAACCGCCCCTGAAGTATCGGTTTCGGATTATGGGGAAGTCGTCTTGAATGGAGAAGACACGGCGTTTCAACCTTGGCAAAGCCAACAATTGATGGGGAAAGTACGCGTTATTCAAGCCATCGCAGGTCGCAGTAGCGCTAAAGAGATGAATGCACCGTTAATGCAGGCCATTACCGCTGAAAAATTCGATAGTGAACGTTACCAAACCACCACCATCATCAATCAAGATGATGCGATCTGGGGCACGGGGTCTTTCGTAAAATCGTCGGCTCAAGACAGCAAGAAGGAATTTCCTTGGTCTTCGATTGTCTTAGATGAGAACGGTGTGGTCGCGAAGTCTTGGCAATTAGCTGACGAAAGCTCTGCCATCATCGTTCAAGATAAAACAGGTAAAGTGCTTTTCGTGAAAGAAGGGGCATTAACTGACGCCGAGGTTAAACAAGTGCTGCAGTTAATTAAAGCTAACATTTAAAAGCTTCACATTGACCGTGTAGGGTATGCACAATGACTCCTACACGGTTTGTCCTCTCTCTGATGCGCCCACATCAAGTGATCCAAACCGATTACTTCTGTAAGCCACTGCTTAACCGAAAGAATTTCTCACTATTTAAGTGAACTTACTGTTATATTGTAACGCTTATATACCTAAGAGTATCCACGATGTTCTGGAAAATACACAGTAAAATCAAAGCTAAACTCACTGCATGCTTGATGCTGGTGAGCATTTTGCTGTTTGGGTTTTCTGCGGCCGAACATCATCATGTGATGAACCAAGAGCATCAACACCATCAATGTGAATTGCTCTCAGCCCTTTCCAATGGACTCAGCCCGGACTTTTCTTCGATAACTCTGAGCCATCTCTCCGATGAACAACCGAACCGCAATGCTTGGACTGGCATCGCTGCTCGTATCAACCTCGTCTATCAAGCGCGATCGCCCCCTTGGCTTCTTATCTGATCACCCATTCCAATGACTTTTATAATATTTAACGATTTTTTAAGGATACAGATAATGCCAACTAAAACTCAGATTGCACTTCTACTTGGTATGACGTTAAGCACAGCGGCCGTTGCCGGTGACGGTTACCGCCAACATGACGCTCACGTTCACGGCGTGGTTGAATTCAATATTGCTCAAGATGGTCACGACCTGCTGGTAGAGATCACCGCTCCAGGTGCTGATGTGGTTGGTTTCGAGCACGCACCAAAAACAGATGAGCAGAAGCACATTCTTGAGAAAGCAGAAGCAACACTGAAAAACGCAGAAAAACTCTTACTGCTAAGTTCTGGAGCAAAATGTCATTTAGAGACTGCTCATGTGAAGCACACATTAGGTGGTGAAGGTCATCACGACCACGACCATCATGACCATGACCATGACCATGACCATGATGATCATAAGCACGACGAGCACAAACATGATGACCACGATCATAAACATCATGAGCACAAGCATGATGACCACGATCATAAACATCATGACCACAAGCACGACGAGCACAAGCATGATGACCACGATCATAAACATCATGACCACAAGCACGATGAGCACAAACATGATGACCATGGTCACGACCACCATCATGATCACGACCATGGCGGTCACGGTGAGTTCACTGCGGAATACCACTTCCACTGCGATAACATGGCGAAACTCGCCTCTATCGACACAACGTGGTTTAAGTCATTCTCGAACACCAACACCATTACGGTGAACTTGTTGACAGACACAGTGCAAACAGCAACGAAGCTTAAAGAAAACAATACGAACATTAAGCTGAAGTAAGCGAAAACACTCGTTATACCCAAGCAGACTCGCCCTTCTGAATGCGGCACCTAGAAGTCACTTGGGTATAGACGGGGAAGAAGGGATGCAAACGCTCTTCTTCTCCGTTGTTTCATGACATTTCTTAATCGCGCACTTTTTGAAATGCCTTTATGAAACTGAAATATTGAGTGGTATAGGAAAGCAACCATTAGGAAGTAACGACCCAATCGACTTGAAGTATAAGAACAATCAAACTAGGCAGGCTGCGCTCATGAAGCTCACTCCCGCCTCACTCCAGCTTGAAGTCGTACAGGGATTTTTATCTAACGAGAATAGTGAGAAAGCACATGAGCAGTCGTACCGCCAATGTCGTCGAACTTCGTGAAGTCCAATTTCAATGGCCTGACACCACACAACCCACACTAAACATCGAGCAACTGACGGTCGCTCACGGTGAACACCTTTTTATTAAAGGACCTAGTGGTTGTGGTAAATCGACGTTATTAAGCCTACTAACGGGCATCAACCAAGTCACTTCGGGTCATTTGAGCGTATTAGACCAAGAGCTGTTTGCGTTGAAGTCCAGTCAACGTGATCAATTTAGAGCAGACCATATTGGCTATATCTTTCAGCAATTTAATCTCCTGTCTTACCTCAGTGTTATCGACAACGTCGTTCTACCATGCCAATTCTCCAAGCTGCGTAGAGAAAGAGTAAGTGGTGACTTACGTGCTAAAGCGAAGCAGTTACTGACTCGCCTACAACTCCCAGAAGCGCTGTTCGAAAAGTCCGTGTCTGAACTGAGCATTGGTCAGCAACAACGTGTTGCCGCTGCGCGAGCCTTAATTGGCGCTCCATCACTTATCATTGCAGATGAACCGACTTCAGCACTCGACCACGATAACCGCACCCACTTTATTGAACTGCTCATGGAGCAGGTGAACCAAGAAAACGCCACGCTGATTTTTGTCAGTCATGACCCTACACTCGAGCCCTTGTTCGATCGTACTTTGGATCTGCGTACTATCAATACTGCGGGAGGCGCATAATGAAAGCGATCACTAACTTAGCGTGGAAAAGTCTGGTTAACCGAAAAAGCACCGCCCTTTTAACCATCATGACCGTCGCGATATCGGTCATTCTGCTCCTAGGCGTCGAACGCATTCGTTCTCAAGCCAAAGAGAGCTTTGCGAACACCATTTCTGGTACTGATCTGATTGTCGGTGGGCGATCGGGCCAAGTGAATTTACTGCTGTATTCTGTCTTTCGTATTGGTAATGCGACCAACAACATTGACTGGAAAAGTTTTGAAGAATTCAGTCAGCACCGCTCAGTAAAATGGGCGATTCCTATCTCGCTCGGGGATTCACACAAAGGGTTCCGAGTCATGGGAACCAATCAAAGCTACTTTGAACATTATCGCTACGGTAAGAAACAAAACCTCCACTTTGGTGAAGGTCGCAGCTTTGACGGACTGTTTGAAACCGTCATTGGGGCTGATGTCGCGAAGAAGCTCGGCTATACCATAGGCACAGAAATCATTATTGCCCACGGGATCAGTGATGTTGCTTTCAGCCGTCATGATAACCTGCCTTTTAAAGTGGTCGGCATTTTAGCGCCCACAGGCACTCCGGTAGACAAAACCGTCCACGTTTCCCTAGAAGCCATCGAAGCGATTCATGTTGGCTGGGAGTCGGGCGCACGCATGGGCAACACGCCAAGTGCAGACGTGCTGGAGCAATATGATTTCCAGCCCAAGCAGATCACCGCCATGATGCTTGGTTTAAAGTCAAAGATTCAGACGTTCGCTTTACAACGTCAAATTAATACTTACCCTCAAGAGCCACTCAGTGCCATTATGCCAGGCGTCGCACTCCAAGAGCTTTGGGGTATGATGTCAGTCGCAGAACAAGCGCTACTGGCGGTCTCTGTTTTTGTGGTGATTGCTGGTTTGCTCGGTATGTTAAGTAGCTTACTGACCAGCTTACAAGAACGCCGTCGTGAAATGGCGATTCTTCGAGCAATGGGGGCTCGCCCTAAACATGTGTTCGGTTTGCTGATCAGTGAAGCCAGCTTACTGACATTCGCAGGTATCTTACTTGGTGTTATCGGTGTGTTTGGATTAATGGCCATTGCCGGTCCAATCATTCAACAACACTATGGCATCAATGTATCTCCTAGCTTCATCACAGATTATGAATGGATGTTGCTAGGCTGCGTTCAACTTGCAGGTATAATCATTGGCTTTATCCCTGCGTTTAGAGCGTACAAACAATCACTCAGTGATGGTATGACAATTAGAATTTAGGAAGTCATGATGAGAAGATTTATCACTCTGCTGTGTATGCTGTTTACCAGCGCCAGCTTTGCCGCAAACCAAGATGTAATGGATCTGAACTGGATCGATTTGGTGCCTGAAAATGAACGTAACATGTTCGAGCTGGACGGAATGCCTGTCACGGATCACTCTGGTGATGTGATGGAACAACCGAAATACGGCAGTGTTCGCCCTGAATTGAACGGCAGCATGGTCAAGATCCCAGGCTTCGTGATCCCACTAGAAGGGGATGCACAAGCTGTCACCGAGTTCCTACTTGTCCCTTACTTTGGCGCTTGTATTCACGTGCCACCACCGCCACCGAACCAGATCATCTACGTGAAGTACCCAAAAGGCGCACCGATTCAAGAGCTGTGGGATGTGATTTACATGGTGGGTAAATTGAAAACAGAAACCGTTAGCCACGACTTAGCAGAAACGGCGTATGTTATTGAAGGTACGGCTGTAGAGCCATATGACGATATGTAATCATAGTGTGCTCCCATCGGTGGGGGCACATCACATCGATTAACAAACAAGCAACCTGTTAACTTGTCTGTACTACACTATGTATCTAGAGAGATACGCCAATACCGCAAGGTATACCAGTAGAAGTAAAGCCGTTAGCAGGTGCTTTTTGAGTTTATTTTCTCCGAAATACTTCATAATTCCTCTCAAGCATCTATTACAATTTTAACAACTTATTATCATTTGTGATAGTCCCAATTTTGCGACGACACACAGCTGCCCTCCACAATATCTGATTTCCCATACAGGGCTCCCTTAGAGGGCTTAGCCACGATTTCGATGGGAATCACTGGCAGAGACCTAAAAAGCGCGGTACATTTTAACCAGTTGATTATCAAGGTAACTAGGTAAGCGTATGGCTGAAACCAAATCGCCCGTGGTCATCGAGCACGAGCCAAGTCCTAAACAAGAGAAAAAATCTAGCTATATCAAAGACAGTGCCAGTCGAGTTATCTCGATTGCACAAACTCATGGGCTTGATGCTCTCTTGCACAATGATCCTCCTGCAAAACCGGCGGCAGAACGTGCTCAGATACGCGAGCAAAAGCGCGCTGAGCAACGCCAGAAAAACCTTGAACAAATCCTGAAGCTTGCTCATAAATCCTGTAGAGATGAAACTGCGGGAGAGCCTGATCTAGACTGGCTGTATCGCTTCTTCGATATGGCGCAAGAAATCCATAATCCATCGATGCAAAAACTCTGGGCTCAAGTACTCAAAAAAGAGATCATTAACCCAGGATTTACCTCTATGAAAGCCCTCAATGTCCTGCAAGATATGACGCCTAAGGAAGCACAAATTCTTCAGCGTGCCGCATCTCTTGCATGCAGTTTTGGCGGTGATGGCAGTAAGAAACTTCTGATCGGCTACAAAGCTCACGGAGGTATTTTCAGCTTCGGTAAGCGTGATACCAGTGCCAACATCAATATGGGCAATCACCAACTTCCCTATGCCAACCTACTGGTGCTGATTGAGCTCGGACTGCTGCATGCAACCGAATTAGAATCTGGGGAAATTGCTCAAGAGACCCCGCTGGTGCTGAGCTATCAAGGGAAATCCCTCTCTTTGCACGTCAACAGTCGTGGTGTGCGTTTGCTGTATTATCGTTTTAGTCCGACAGGAAATGAACTGTGTAAACTGCTGGGTAATAAGAACAACAGTCAATACTACGACCAATTGCTGGCTTTACTGAATCAGAAATTCTTAGTACAGAGTGATGAGACTGGCAGTGTTAATCATGTCGTCTGAACCCCATGATATGGATGGCATGATTTGGGTGACCGAGTATTGAGGAGCAAAGAATTCAGTGTCCTAAGCTGCCAGTCTCTGACTGACAGCTTAGAGGGAACGGCTTACGATGACACTTATTTAACCGCGATAATGCCACGTTGAGTCAAGACGGCCACACACTGATCCACCAGCTCTTCAATTGACTTCTCACCAGCAGGAAGATCGATTTCAGGCTCTAATGGCGCTTCATAAGCCGAGTCAATCCCTGTGAAATTTGGGATTTCTCCAGCACGAGCTTTCTTGTATAGACCTTTCGGGTCACGTTGTTCACACACGTCAAGAGATGCATTAACGAAGACTTCAATAAACTCCCCTTCAGGAAGTAAATCACGCACCAATTGACGCTCAACACGGTGTGGCGAAATAAATGCCGACAGTACGATAAGCCCAGCATCCGCCATCAACTTCGACAGCTCACCAATACGACGAATGTTTTCACGGCGATCTTGCTCAGAGAAACCGAGATCATTACACAAGCCATGACGGACATTGTCGCCATCCAGAAGATAGGTGTGGTATCCCATTTCCGCTAGGCGATTTTCTAGTGCCCCAGCAATGGTTGATTTACCTGCGCCAGAAAGCCCCGTAAACCACAATACCGCTGGCTTTTGATTCTTCAAGTTGGCACGGAAGTTCTTATCAATTACGTGTTGATGCCAAACGATGTTGTCATCTTTGTTTTCAGTTGCTGTCGTCATAACAAGTCCTTTTTAAAATGGGAAAAAGACCGGGATCAGGCTGAGTACCAGCACTGAGTACACCAAAGAAATCGGGATCCCGATTTTCATATAATCTTGCAGCGTATAGTTGCCTACGCTGTAAACCAGTAAATTCGTTTGATAGCCATACGGCGAAATAAAGCTCGCGCTCGCACCAAATAGCACCGCCATAATGAACGGCATAGGATCAACCCCATAACCCAATGCCATGCTGTAGCCAATAGGGAAAGCCAGCGCCGCAGCGGCATTGTTTGTCACTAGCTCCGTCAACACCAAGGTCATGATATACGTTGCGACTAACGCACCAAAAATGCCCCAGCCGTTGAAAGCTTCAATAAACATCAGCCCCATTTTTTCTGAGAGACCAGATGCCAACATCAGCTGAGCAATAGTGAGTGCAGACCCCACAATCACCACAATGTCGGTCGGGAATCGACGGCGTAGGTCGCTCAATTGAATGATGCCAAAAGCCAACATCGCCAGTAGGTACACCGCAAGCCCTTTCAAAATAGGCATTACTTCCAACAGCGCAGCTGCAATCACGCCCGCGAAACCAAGCAACACCCAAGTGGATTTTTTCTGATCCAGCTTGGCACTCGACTCAAGGTCATGCATCTGAACAAACTCTTTGCGATGCGCTTGTCGTTCCGCTTCAAAACGTTTTCCCGGCACCAAAATCAAGGTGTCACCCGCCATTAAACTGATGTTGCCCAATCCACCTTCAAGGCGTTCATGTCCACGGCGAATCGCCACAACCACCGCATCAAAACGATCTCTAAAACGGCTAGACTTGAGGGTCTTGTTACAAAATGAAGCGGATGAACTCACTACCACTTCCACAAAGTTTTGCCCGTTGAGGTGCTGTTGACCAAACAGAGTCAGACCTGGAATTTCTTGGAGTGTCGCGACACTTTCAACATCACCACAGAACAGAAGGCGGTCATTGGCTTGCAAAACAAAATCAGGATCGACCGATGGCACACTTTGACCATCGCGATGCACCTCTGCAAGAAACAATTTGCGTAGTGCGCGCAGTTTATTTTCAGCGATGCTACGTCCAACTAAAGGCGAACCCGCTTCAACGCTAGCCTCTAGAAAATAAGGCAGATCATCGGAGGATTGATCATCATAGTTTGGCAGTAGGTAACTCAATGGGATCAAAATCAGCGTGCCAGCGATCAATACAGCAATACCGATCACTGTCGGGGTAAAGAAATCCAAACTTGGTAAGCCTGCATCTTCCACAAAGCTGTTGATGATCAAGTTGGTTGATGTGCCGATCAAGGTGAGTGTTCCACCAAAGATCGCCGCATAAGATAGCGGGATCAACAAACGCGATGGGGCATGCTGTTGATTGCGCTTAATCGCACCAATCAAAGAGACCACCACGGCGGTGTTGTTAGTGAACGAAGAGAGTAATGCCGTCGATAAACCAAGTTTGGCGACCACCGATGCTTGATTTCCTTTTGAAATACTTTGGCTTACCCAGCTGATCAAGCGCGTTTTTTCTAACGCTGCCGACGCTAAAATCAGCAACACTAAGGTCAATAAAGAGCTGTTGGTAAAGTTTGCCGCGATACTGTTGATATCACTCATACCAACAAGAAAGGCAATAAATGCCGCGCCAGCAAAAATGTAGCTTGGCTTAATGCGTGTGGTTAGCAAGCAGGTAATAATGCCCAGCAATACCGCTAATACAAACCCTTGCTCCCACATAATACTTCCCTTTCTCTCTACTCAGCTTAGTGCTGACAAATCGTAAACAGGGAGGGGGAAGCTCCCCCTCCACACTAGAATTATTTGCCTAGCAATTGAGACAAATCTTTTGCTTCCCAATGCGGGAAGTGCTTACGAATCAGAGCGTTTAGTTCAATCTCAAAGGCTGAGATATCACCCGTTTCCTGTGCCACTTGCTCTAGACTGCCTGAGACCATACCGGCACCAACGGTAACGTTCGTCAAACGGTCAATGATAATGAAGCCGCCCGTATCAGCGCAGTCTTGGTAGTTATCCAAAGCCACTGATTCTGTTAGCGTCCATTCACACAGACCAATACCGTTAAGAGGAAGTTCTTGAGTCTCGAACTGAGATAGGTTGTTGATGTCGTACTGGTGACGTACTGACTCAAGACGACCTACCGTCTTCTTACCTGCAATCTTAATGTCGTACTCTCGACCCGCTTGCAGTGACGTTTCAGTCATCCATACCACGTCTGCCAGCAGGTGGTTCGTCGATGCCACTTCTGCATTCTCAAGTACAAGCAAATCACCACGACTGATGTCGATTTCATCGGCAAGAGTGAGCGTAACCGCTAGACCCGCTTGCGCCTGCTCCAGATCGCCATCAAAAGTCACAATACGCTCAACGCTTGATGTCTTACCTGAAGGTAAGGCTTTAATGCGATCACCGACTTTCACAGAACCCGAAGAAATCGTGCCAGAGAAGCCACGGAAATCCAGGTTAGGACGGTTAACGTATTGCACTGGGAATCGGAAATCACCTGCGCCTTTCTCTTGATCAACGTCTACGTTTTCAAGAATTTCTAGCAGTGATGGGCCTTCAAACCAGCTTAGGTTTTCACCCTTATCAACCACGTTATCGCCTTCAAGCGCCGAGATTGGCAGGATTTGAATGTCTGTCGTGCCGCGTAAGTTCTCAGAGAACGTTAGGTACTCATCACGAATCTCTTCAAAACGTTCTTGTGAGTAGTC
Source organism: bacterium sp. HQB-39 (assembly GCA_043422575.1). Classification (GTDB taxonomy): domain Bacteria; phylum Pseudomonadota; class Gammaproteobacteria; order Enterobacterales; family Vibrionaceae; genus Vibrio. The sequence continues at coordinate 81,202 of JBHOHG010000018.1, forward strand.
CACTAAGTCCATCTTGTTAACAGCCACAACAAAGTGCTTCAAACCCAGTAGATTCGAAATGAAGGAATGACGACGAGTCTGATCAAGTACACCTTTACGTGCATCAATCAGGATAACCGCAAGATCACACGTCGACGCACCTGTCGCCATGTTGCGGGTGTACTGCTCATGCCCTGGAGTATCGGCGATGATGAACTTACGCTTCTGCGTTGAGAAGTAACGGTAAGCGACATCGATCGTGATCCCCTGTTCACGCTCAGCTTGCAGACCATCAACCAATAGGGCGAGATCTGGACGATCACCAGTCGTACCTACACGCTGGCTATCTGAATGAACGGCCGCTAGCTGATCTTCATAAATTTGCTTTGAGTCATGGAGTAAGCGACCGATAAGGGTACTTTTGCCATCGTCTACAGAACCACAAGTTAGGAATCTAAGTAGCGATTTGTGTTGGTGCTGATTTAGGTAACCTTCGATACCTAGTTCAGCTAATTGAGCTTCAACTGCACTGTTCATTGTCTTTCCTTAGATCCTTAGAAATAACCTTGTCGTTTCTTCAATTCCATCGATCCAGATTGATCGTGGTCGATGGCGCGTCCTTGACGCTCACTGGATGTTGCCACCAGCATTTCTTCGATAATGCCTGTCAGCGTATTCGCTTCAGACTCAACGGCACCTGTCAGTGGGTAACAACCCAATGTGCGGAAACGAACACTCTTCTGTTCAATCTTCTCGCCAGGCTGTAATTCCATACGGTCATCGTCCACCATGATCAACATGCCATCACGCTCCACAACTGGGCGTTTTTCAGCAAGGTATAGAGGAACGATTTCGATATTTTCTAGGTAGATGTACTGCCAGATATCAAGTTCAGTCCAGTTTGAAAGAGGGAACACTCGAATGCTCTCACCTTTGTTTACCTGACCGTTGTAAGTTTTCCAAAGTTCTGGACGCTGGTTCTTCGGATCCCATGTGTGGTTCTTGTCACGGAACGAGTAAACACGCTCTTTAGCACGTGATTTTTCTTCATCACGACGTGCACCACCGAAAGCCGCATCAAAACCGTATTTGTTCAACGCCTGCTTCAAGCCTTGCGTCTTCATTATGTCGGTATGTTTTGAAGAACCGTGGACAAACGGGCTACAACCCATCGCCAAACCTTCAGGGTTTTTATGTACTAAAAGCTCAAAGCCGTATTTCTCAGCGGTACGATCACGAAACTCAATCATTTCGCGGAATTTCCAGTCCGTGTCTACGTGCAGCAACGGGAATGGAATTTTACCTGGGTAAAAAGCTTTGCGAGCAAGATGCAGCATCACTGATGAGTCTTTACCAATCGAGTACATCATGACTGGATTGTCGAACTCAGCAGCAACTTCGCGGATGATATGAATACTCTCCGCCTCTAGCTGCTTTAAGTGGGTTAAGCGTTGTTGGTCCATGGTTCAATGTTTCCTTGTTAAGCTTGAAGGCTTGATACGTCCCTACTCAATGACGGCGCTTTACAGCGAATTAGCAACGGCGTGAGCGTCGGCTTCAGTGTCAGAGAGGAACCAATCTAATTTCTGAGATAGCTTGACCACTTCACCAACGACAATCAGTGAAGGTGACTCAGCTTCTTTCGATAAATCAGCTAGTTGTGATAGTTCACCAAGCAAAACTTTTTGATTGGCTTGAGTACCACGCTCAATAATGGCGATCGGCGTATCCGACGCACGACCGTGTGTGATCAACTGTTCTTGAATGTACTGAGATTTCATCAGCCCCATGTAGATCACGAGAGTTTGGTTACCACGCGCTAAGGTCGACCAATCCATTTGATCGCTTTCGGCTTTGAGGTGACCAGTAATAAACATGGCGGATTGAGCGTAGTCACGGTGCGTTAGAGGGATACCGGCATAAGCGGTTGCACCCGCCGCAGCAGTAATACCAGGAATCACTTGAAAGCGAATTCCAGCATCAGCAAGCACTTCCAACTCTTCTCCCCCACGACCGAAAACAAAAGGATCGCCGCCTTTAATGCGAACAACCTTGTACCCTTGCTTAGCAAAGTCGACGAGAAGTTGGTTGGTTTTCTCTTGAGGAACACTGTGATGACCAGCGCGTTTACCGACACACACTAAAATGGTGTCGCTAGGGATAAGAGACATGATTTCATCAGAAACCAGATAGTCGTAAAGCACTACATCTGCTTGTTGCAGCATATTCAGTGCTTTCAGCGTCAGCAGCTCTGCATCGCCAGGACCGGCACCCACAAGTGCAACTTCACCAGCATTCAATTGAGAGCGTTTTACTGATGGCTGACCCAAACTGGTATTGTTTGAGACCAACCTAGGTTTCCTGATCGGAAAGGTTGAAATCGTGTCCGTGCTCGCCATTGCCCATAATCCTTATATTTATTTATGCTGGCATTATGGCTGGCTCTTTATATTACCTGAAATTCTAAAATTTCATTTTTTATTCAAAAAACTGCTAAGAGCGATTTACTCAGTAATATTCTTAGAAAGTACAAGCCGTCCCTGTGCATGAAGCAGCCAAACGTGTGCCTGTGCAAAAACCACGCAACAGTTAGTTACACAATAACCATTCGTTAACCGCACGCGATAAAGTAATTGCTCAATCTCACACTTTCTTCATACCTGAAATCCCTGTTTCACAGTGTTTTGTTACATTACACGCAGTCCTAAACAACGCTATTGGAGCGAACCATGAAAGTAGCCGTGAAACCTCTTTCTCTTGCTGTACTTGGCGGCATGCTGTCGATCGCAAGCCCTGCGATGGCAGACACCATCAAGCTACGTATTGTCGAAACCACCGACATTCACACCAACGTAATGGATTACGACTACTACAAAGACAAGCCGTCACAAAAAATAGGATTAACCCGCACTGCAACGCTAGTTAAACAAGCGCGAGCAGAAGTGGAAAACAGTGTCCTTGTCGATAATGGCGACTTGATTCAAGGCAGCCCGATGGGGGATTACATGGCTTCTAAAGGGATTGAAGCCGGTGAAGTTCACCCTGTCTACAAAGCCATGAACCAACTCAACTATGATGTGGGTAACATCGGCAACCATGAATTCAACTATGGTTTGGAATTTCTCGCGGAAACCATCAACGATGCCGATTTCCCATACATCAGTGCTAACGTATTCGATAAGAAAACAGGCAAGCATTACTTCAAGCCATACATCATCAAAACGCACACCTTTAAAGATGTCGACGGTGAGCAGCACCAGATCAAGGTCGGCTACATCGGCTTCGTTCCACCTCAAATCATGGTATGGGATAAGAAAAACTTAGAAGGAAAAGTCTTCGCGAAAGACATCAAAGAGACCGCCGAGCAGTTAGTCCCGAAAATGAAGCAAGAAGGCGCTGATGTCATCGTGGCTATACCTCACTCGGGGATCTCCTCCGATCCGCATAAGCTCGGAGCTGAAAACTCGACATACTATCTGGCAGAAGTGGCTGGTATTGATGCCATTGCCTTTGGTCACTCCCACTCGGTGTTCCCTGGAAAAGGCTTTGACGGGCTAACAGGCGTCGACAACCAAAAAGGCACCATTAATGGCGTCGCCGCTGTGATGGCAGGTCGTTGGGGAAGCCATGTTGGCGTGATTGACCTAGAACTCAAACAGCAAGGTGAGAAATGGGTTGTGGTTGATGCACAAACAGAAGCGCGTCCCATCTACGATAAACACAACAAGAAATCTCTAGCCGCAGCGGATCGTGACATGGTCAAAGCCCTTGCTGGCGATCATAAAGGCACGCGCGACTTTGTGAATCAACCGATTGGTAAAGCCAACGATGTGATGTACAGCTACCTAGCTCTTGTGCAGGATGATCCAACGGTGCAGATCGTCAATCTCGCTCAGAAAGATTATGTGGAGCGCTTTATTCAGGGCGACCCTGACTTGGCGGGTCTTCCGGTGTTGTCAGCAGCGGCACCGTTTAAAGCGGGAGGACGTAAAAACGATCCGGCTAACTTTACGGAAGTCGAGTCAGGACAACTGACTTTCCGTAATGCCGCCGACCTGTACCTATACCCAAATACCCTTGTGGCAATGAAAGTATCAGGTCAACAAGTCAAAGAGTGGCTGGAATGTACGACCGGTCAATTCAAACAAATTGATCCACAAAGCACGGAACCGCAGAGCTTGATCGATTGGGATGGATTCCGTACTTATAATTTCGATGTCATTGATGGTCTTAACTACCACATCGATGTCACTCAGCCTGCGAAGTACGACGGTAACTGTAAGCTGATCAATGAAGGAGCGGAGCGTATCGTAAACCTTACCTATCAAGGTAAGCCATTAGATATGAAGCAAGACTTTATTATCGCGACCAATAACTACCGTGCATACAGCAATAAGTTCCCAGGGACTGGACCTGAATTTGTGGCATTTGATTCGCCGGATGAAAACCGTTCTATCATTGCGGCCTACATTACACGTGTCAGCCATGAAAAAGGACAATTCACACCAAGTGCGGATAACAACTGGCGCTTTGCCCCTATTCAGTCAGATAAACAGCTCGATATTCGCTTTGAAACCTCTCCAAGTGACAAAGCCGCAGCCTTTATCCAAGATAAAGGACAATACCCAATGAAACGCGTTGCTACTGATGAGGTGGGCTTCGCGATTTATCAAATTGACCTACAAAAGTAACGTTTTGCTGGTTTCTAGCATAAAATCAAGCCGCATCAATTTGCGGCTTTTTTACAGGTGACTTATGAACAATAATGCTTCAAACCCAGATGAGGTTATGATCCCTTTTATCAACGCTCTCCATCAACAAGGGTTTGAACCCAACGAAATCGAACAGATTCTGCAAGTCGCGACCCCACTGGAGCTGCCTACCCGTCATATCATGCATGAGCAGGGCGGTCAGCCTGACGCTTTCTACTTTCTACAACACGGGCTATGCCACGCCTGTTATCTCACAGAAGAAGGGAAAGAGTTCAGTAAAGAGTTTTACTGGGAAGGAGATTGGATCATCGGTTTTGAACATTTGATCACTCAACAACCCAGCCCGTTTCTATTAGAGTCGATCACTGCGATCACCGTAATCCAACTGCCCCTTGAGATGTTAAATCAATGGCGTAGAGAACAACATAGCTTGTACATTAAGCTTCTTGAGACGCAGTTAATTTACAAAGAACGTAAAGAGCGATTTATGTTGCTCTATACTCCAGAACAGCGCTATCAACTGTTTTGTGAGCAATTCCCAGAACTGCTTGAACGCCTAACAGACAGCCAAATTGCTGCCTATCTCGGTATTACCAATGTCAGCCTGAGTCGTATCAAAGCGCGCTAATAACTAAAAAGCCAGCAATCATGCTGGCTTCTGTGTGGGTGTTCAGCGTTAGGTTTATTTCAATAAACGAGCACGGAACTGACGCCCTTTCATTTTACCCTGCTGAATTTGGTTCAGCGCTTTCTTAGCGACCGCTTTATTCACAGCTACATAAGCACGCATCGGGAAAAGATGGATTTTGCCTACTGACTTACCGTCAATGCCACCTTTACCCGTGAGGCACCCTAGAATATCGCCAGCTCGAACTTTTTGCTTCTTACCACCATCAATTTGGATCGTCACCATGGCCGCAGCATACGGCTCATTTTTAGAATCTTTTGGCGCTTCATTTGGAGAGATTTCTATATCAAGGTACTCTTCAATACGTGCCACTCGCATTTCATCTTTCTCACCAACGAAACTGATAGCCAGACCTTTACTGCCCGCGCGACCAGTACGACCGATACGGTGAACATGCACTTCTGGGTCGCGAGATAACTCAAAGTTAAAGACCGCATCAAGATTATCAACATCCAAGCCACGTGCAGCGACGTCGGTTGCCACAAGAATTGAGACACTCTTATTAGCAAACTGAACCAGGGCTTGGTCACGGTCACGCTGCTCTAGATCCCCGTGAATATCAATCACACTAAAACCTTGATGATGCAATTCATCCGCGACACTTTGTACTTCACGTTTCGTATTACAGAAAACAACCGCAGATTCAGGTTGGTGAGTGAGTAACAAGTTAGCTAATGCTTTATCGCGAGCCTCTGAGCCATCGACACGATAAAACAGTTGAGTGATGCTCGAGGTATCATGAGTCGACTCCACTTTGATCATTTCTGGAGACTGCATGATACGAGCTGAAATCTGCTCGATTTTTTCAGGGAAAGTCGCACTAAAGAGTAAGGTTTGACGCTGCTTCGGCGCTTCTGCGATGATCGCATCTAAAGCGTCTTGGAATCCCATTTCTAGCATGCGATCCGCTTCATCAAGCACAAGGGTATTCAGCTCATTCAATTGAATGCGACCCTTTTCTAAATGGTCCAAGATACGTCCCGGAGTCCCCACCAAGATATGCGCGCCATGCTCCAGTGAGCCGATCTGCGGTCCCATTGGCATACCACCACACAGAGTCAGCACTTTAATATTATGAATACCGCGCGCTAGAGTACGGATCTCTTTAGCAACTTGATCCGCCAACTCACGAGTAGGACACAGCACCAAAGACTGCACTCGGAATCGCTTCACATTCAAGTTAGATAGCAGTCCTAACGAGAATGCGGCTGTTTTTCCCGAACCCGTTTTACCTTGTCCAATAACGTCTTGCTTCGCAAGGATCGCAGGCAAACTTTGAGCTTGGATAGGCGTCATCGCACTGTATCCAAGTGAATCTAGAGTCTCTAACAATTCCGCTCGTAGCGGCAGTGAGGTGAATTTATCAGTCTTCAAAGGGGTGTCCTTAATTTCGCATAGAAAGCATCGCCAGCTTAAAGAGTTTAGTGGAGCAATCACTAAGCTCCTAAGAATCGTGCTCGTCGCCATGCATTGTAACCACTTATTTGCAGTTAACAATTGTTAATGCACCGCAAAGTCATCGAGGTTAAAGTAAACACATAATGACGAATATATGAGCAACAAAACTATGATTCAGTGGCAAGTCCTAACTTTTGAGCAACTCTCCACTCAGCAACTCTATCAACTGATCAAATTACGCATTGACGTCTTCGTCGTTGAGCAGAATTGCCCCTATCATGAATTAGATGATCACGATCACCACTCTGAAGTGAGGCATCTTTTGGGATATCAAAACGATCGTCTGGCTGCGTATGCCCGCTTACTGCCTGCTGGCATCACATACCCTCAGGTAAGCATTGGTCGCGTGATAACTGACGCCTCCTTTCGAGGCAATGGCTCAGGTCATCAACTATTAACCAAAGCCATTGAGCAGTGTGAGCAACTTTGGCCAAAGTGCACCATTGAAATTGGCGCACAAGAGCACCTAATTGGGTTCTACGGACGACATGGGTTTATGCCATTTTCATCCGTCTACCTTGAAGATGGTATTCCCCATGTCGACATGAGGCGAGTGCCTAATGAGCCCGATTAACTTAGCGGTTCTGTTATTAGTCATTGGCAATCTGATGGCATCGCTTTCAGACATTGCGGTCAAGATAATTGACGGAGGCATCACGCCCTATCAATACATTTTCCTCAGACAAATTATTACCTTGGGATTCATTTTTCCTTTCTGGGCGAAACAGAGTCAAGCGGAACGAGCGCCTGCCCAAGGGAAATTATTGCTTCTGAGAGGACATCTGATCCTCGTTGGTAGCGGGTGTATGATGGTAGCAGTCACTCATCTGCCCTTAGCCACCGCCAATGCCGTCTTTTACGCCGCCCCATTACTGATGCTGCCGCTTTCAATATGGATTTTGAAAGAAACGCCCCCCATGGGCAAAGTGGTCGCTACTCTTGTTGGCTTCATTGGTGTCTTAGTCGTTTTACGCCCCTCTCAATTCCACTGGGCAGCTTGGTTTGCACTTGGCACCGCAACCACTTTAGCGGTGTTTAATATTCTGGTCCGAAAACTTCCTAATGATCAAACCGTGACGACAACCTTATTCTGGACGACGCTATTTTCGGTCCCGATCTCACTGCTGCTCGCGTGTTTTCATTGGCAGCCGTTATCACAACAAGAACTGTTCATGGTTGCTGCCAGTGCAATTTGTATTCTTGCATACAATGCCTTAGCGGTAGCCGCGTATAAGAAAACCGAAGCGGGCAGTGTTGCCTTGGCAGAATATTCGGGGCTGGTCTTTGTCGCTGTCATCGGCGCACTTATCTTTGATGAAATTCCAGACTGGATTAGCTTGCTCGGGATATTGATGATTGTGATCCCACTGATGCCAATTCGATATGGGGCATTACTGCGCCAGATTAGAACTCAGATTATCGACAAAAGGAATTAATGGTGCGAACCACCATGATCAAGGCTAGTTAAAACAACAGAGGGCGATATTCGCCCTCTGTTGTTTTCTATTTACTTTACCGATCTAAAACTGTCGGCTCTACAGCCATAGACCTGTGAATTGAGCACAGAGTCATCGATTATTTTGTACGGCCAAAGCTACCATCTGACGAACGGAAGAACATGACGGATTGATCATCTCTTTCTAATTGAATCATATCCAAACTGCCATCCTCAGCCAGTTTATATCGAAATAGCTGACCTTGCTTAATCTTACTCAACGGCTTATCTCGCCCCTCAATTTTGACCAAAGCGTTTAAATCACTTAAGGGAAGATTATTATTTCTAAACACCTGAGATAAAGTATCGCCAGATTGGATCTGATACTCTTTCCAGTCATCAGAACGGAAAGTGTCACCCGAGGTACGTTGTTGGCTTAACCCTGAAGAGTCTAAGTCAAGCTCAATACGCTGCGGCGTTTGTGGTTGTACTTCACGGGGCTCAAAAAGGGAAGATGGTAACAAAGCAATGACCAGAACCAGTGGGAATAAGAAAGTCAGCGCACGCTGATGTAAACGCGGTAACTGCGCCCAAATCCGCTTCGGCTTTTGACTATAATCACGCCAATCTAATTTCGCCAACCAAAGTTTCAGCTCAATGATAGGGTCTGTTTGTTGTTTCTTTTTCCTACGATGATTCATTTATTCAATGCCCTCTAAACCACTCTAGCCAGTATAAAAACAGCCAAGCGCTGAGTATAGGTTTTTCGCTCAGAAGTATTTCAAATGCGAGTAAAAACGATAAATGGATGCCTACAAGATACCCTAACACAGCATCCTTTGACTATATCGAACTGTTACAGTTCTTAACGGTTCCAAGGATTAAAATAGACACTTAGACCGCCATAGCGTTTCATCGATGCGATGAAACTGTTATCCTTTTGCCTTTCTTATCCATATAAATGAGAGAGACTGTCATGTCTGACACTAAATTCGAAACAGTAGAACAGCAAGCAAGCTACGGTATTGGTCTACAAATGGGTCAACAGCTAGCGGGTTCTGGCCTAGAAGGTCTTAACGTTGACGCTATCGCTGCAGGTATTGCAACGGCACTTACTGGCGGTCAGCCAGAGATCGAAATCGACGCGATCAACAACGCGCTTCAAGAGCTTCACACACGTGCACAAGCTGCACAAGCTGAAGTAGCAAAAGCGGCAGCAGCAGACGGTGAAGCGTTCCTAAAAGACAACGCTCTACGTCCAGAAGTCACAGTTCTTGAATCTGGTCTACAGTACGAAGTGATCACTGAAGGTACTGGTGAAATCCCAACTGCTGACAAGCAAGTTCGTGTTCACTACCACGGTGAACTAACAGACGGTACTGTATTTGACAGCTCTGTTTCACGTGGTCAGCCTGCTGAATTCCCAGTAACTGGCGTTATCAAAGGTTGGGTTGAAGCACTTCAACTAATGCCTGTTGGTTCTAAGTGGAAACTATACATCCCTCAAGATCTAGCGTACGGCGAGCGCGGTGCAGGTGCAGCGATTCCTCCATTCGCAGCACTAGTATTCGAAGTTGAGCTACTAGACATTCTATAAGAGAAAATCAACAAAGATTCTCAACAAAGCGACGCTGTGCGTCGCTTTTTTTATCTACAATATAAATGCACTGAAAACATTAATATAAGAAGAGGGACTGCTAATGATGAAGACCACCGTGATTCTAGTTGCAGCAATGAGCCTATCAACAGCAAGTCATGCATTCATTGAAGATCTAGGCAAAGATAAAATTTCTGACGTCGCATTAACCGATATGGTCAGCGATAACATCAGCAATATGAAAGCGGGTACTGGACTAAGTTCACTGCTAACAGATAAATTGCCAATCAGCACCGATCAAGCGGCAACTGGAAGCGCAGCATTATTGAACCTAGCGTCAAACAAGCTATCGGGAAGCCAAAGCACGGAACTGAGTAATATGATTCCGGGCATGGATCAACTAGGTGCATTGGGTGGCATCACCAATCAACTTGAGAATATCTCTGCGGTAAAAGGGGTGTTTGAGAGTATTGGTCTAGACCCAGCACTCATCGGTCAATTTACACCAATTATCTTGGGTTACTTACAAGATGAAGGGGCAAGTAATGGCTTGATGTCATCACTCGGCTCGATCTGGAACGACTGATTAGATTTGAACTTTCTTAAATCGACGTAATTAAAACGGTGCAATGAAACGGAAAACTTCACAAGGAAGTGTTTATCCGAGCCGATATAACAGATACAAAAAAGCCGAGCTATTGCTCGGCTTTTTCGTTATCACGAACTGATTACTCAGCAGCTTCTTCTGCAGCTGGACGATCAACAAGCTCAATGTAAGCCATTGGAGCTTTATCGCCAGTACGGAAACCAGCTTTTAGGATACGAGTGTAACCGCCCTGACGAGCAGCAAAACGTGGACCTAGTTCGTTAAATAGTTTTGCAACTACTTCGTTGTCACGAGTACGTGCAAATGCTAGACGACGGTTAGCAACACTGTCAGTCTTAGCTAGTGTAATCAAAGGCTCAACTACGCGACGTAGCTCTTTTGCTTTTGGCAAAGTAGTCTTGATAACTTCATGACGTACTAGAGAGCTAGCCATGTTGCTGAACATCGCTTTGCGATGTGAGCTGTTGCGGTTGAGTTGACGACCACTCTTACGATGGCGCATGACCTAATCCTTCTAACTAGTATCGATTAATCTTCAGCGATAGACGCTGGTGGCCAGTTTTCTAGGCGCATGCCCAGAGAAAGACCACGTGATGCAAGTACGTCTTTAATCTCTGTAAGAGATTTCTTACCAAGGTTTGGCGTTTTAAGTAGCTCAACCTCAGTGCGCTGTACAAGATCACCGATGTAGTGAATCGCTTCTGCTTTCAGACAGTTAGCAGAGCGAACTGTTAGTTCAAGATCGTCTACAGGACGCAGTAGGATCGGATCGAATTCTGGCTTCTCTTCCTTCTCCTCAGGTACACGTACATCACGAAGATCTACGAACGCATCCAATTGCTCAGCTAGGATTGTAGCTGCACGACGGATTGCTTCCTCAGGTTCTAGAGTACCGTTCGTCTCCATATCGATGATCAGCTTGTCCAAGTCAGTACGCTGTTCTACACGAGCAGCTTCTACAGCGTAGGCAATTTTGTCTACAGGGCTGTAAGTAGCGTCTACTAGTAGGCGACCGATTGGGCGCTCATCTTCTTCAGTGTGGATACGAGCTGAAGCTGGAACATAACCACGACCACGTTCAACTTTGATGCGCATAGCGATCTCAGCGTTGTCATCCGTTAGGTGACAAATAACGTGTTCAGGGTTAGCGATCTCTACATCACCGTCATGGGTGATGTCACCTGCAACCACAGGGCCCGAGCCTGATTTGTTCAGTGTAATGAACACTTCATCTTTGCCTTCAGCAACACGCACAGCCAAACCTTTAAGGTTTAGAAGGATTTCAAGAATATCTTCTTGTACCCCTTCTTTAGTGCTGTACTCATGAAGTACGCCCTCGATTTCTACTTCTGTTACAGCACAACCTGGCATAGAAGATAGAAGGATGCGGCGTAGTGCATTACCTAGAGTATGACCAAAGCCACGCTCTAATGGCTCAAGAGTTACTTTTGCGTGGGTCGTGCTGATTTGTTCGATATCAACAAGACGTGGCTTAAGAAATTCTGTTACAGAACCCTGCATTGTGTCCTCTCTTTAATTTAAACCTTACTTAGAGTAAAGCTCGACGATCAATTGTTCGTTGATGTCAGCTGATAGATCTGAACGCTCAGGCAAACGCTTGAACGTACCTTCCATCTTACCGCCATCTACTTCAATCCAAGTTGGTTTTTCACGTTGTTCAGCAACTTCTAGAGCCGCTTTAATACGAGATTGCTGTTTAGCTTTCTCGCGGATAGAAACAACGTCGTTAGCCGTTACTTTGAAAGAAGGAACGTTTACAACTTTACCGTTAACTAGGATAGCTTTGTGGCTAACTAGCTGACGAGATTCAGCACGAGTAGCGCCAAAGCCCATACGGTAAACTACGTTATCAAGACGACCTTCAAGAAGCTGAAGTAGGTTCTCACCTGTGTTGCCTTTAAGACGCGCAGCTTCTTTGTAGTAGTTACGGAATTGTTTTTCAAGAACGCCGTACATACGACGAACTTTTTGCTTCTCACGAAGCTGAACGCCATACTCAGATAGACGACCGCGACGAGCGCCGTGTACACCTGGTGCGTTATCAATTTTACACTTGGTATCGATCGCGCGTACACCAGACTTAAGGAATAAGTCAGTACCTTCACGACGGCTAAGCTTCAGCTTAGGACCCAAATATCTTGCCATGATTCTTCTCCAATAGTCCTAGAAACGTTATACGCGACGTTTCTTAGGTGGACGACAACCGTTATGAGGGATTGGTGTAGCATCAACGATGTTCGTGATGCGGAAACCAGCAGCGTTCAGTGCGCGAACAGTAGATTCACGACCTGGACCTGGACCCTTAACCATAACTTCCAAGTTCTTAAGACCGTATTCTTTAGCCATTTCAGCACAACGCTCAGCAGCAACCTGTGCAGCGAACGGAGTAGACTTACGAGAACCACGGAAACCAGAACCACCTGCAGTAGCCCAAGCTAGTGCGTTACCTTGACGGTCAGTAATGGTTACGATTGTGTTATTGAAAGAAGCATGGATGTGCGCAACGCCATCTGCAACTTGCTTGCGTACGCGCTTACGAGCGCGAGTTGGTTGTTTAGCCATTGTACTCTACCTTCCCGATTATTTCTTGATCGGCTTACGCGGACCCTTACGGGTGCGAGCGTTGGTTTTAGTACGCTGTCCACGTAGTGGTAGACTGCGACGATGACGAAGACCACGGTAACAGCCAAGGTCCATAAGACGCTTGATGTTCATTGATACTTCACGACGTAGATCACCCTCTACAGTGTACTTAGCTACACCGTCACGCAGTTGATCGATCTGCTCTTCAGATAGTTCACTGATCTTAACATCTTCAGCAATACCCGCTTCAGCTAGGATAGCTTGAGAACGAGTCTTACCGATGCCGTAGATCGCTGTTAATGCGATTACAGCGTGTTTCTGATCAGGAATGTTAATGCCTGCAATACGGGCCATTATTCACTCCTAGTGTTTCATAAAAGAATTAACCGCAGCAAAGCCCGTGATGGATACGCTGCGGGATACTACTTCTTTTGCACGCAAAAGGTAGGCCGAGGAATATACTCGACCTAACCTTGCATTTCAAGTAAAAATTTCTGCTAATTAGCCTTGGCGCTGTTTATGCTTTGGCTCACTGCAAATCACGCGAACAACACTGTTACGCTTGATAACTTTACAGTTACGGCAGATTTTTTTAACGGAAGCACGAACTTTCATTGCTAAACTCCGTAATTAGAACTGAATGTCTACGATTAACGACCGTAGCCTTTCAGATTCGCTTTCTTCAACACAGAATCATACTGTTGAGACATCAGATGAGTCTGTACCTGTGCCATAAAGTCCATGATTACCACTACTACGATGAGTAGAGATGTACCGCCAAAGTAGAAACGTACGTTCCAAGCGATCATCATGAACTCAGGAATCAGACAGATAAAGGTAATGTACAGCGCGCCCGCTAGGGTTAGACGTGTCATCACTTTATCAATATATTTGGCTGTCTGCTCACCTGGGCGGATACCGGGTACGAATGCACCAGACTTCTTCAGGTTATCTGCTGTTTCACGCGGGTTGAAAACCAACGCCGTGTAGAAGAAACAGAAGAAGATTATAGCTGCTGCATAAAGCATTACGTAAAGCGGTTGGCCAGGGCTTAAAGCCAAAGACACATCAGTTAAGAAACTGAGTGAGCTTTCCTCACCACCTGAGTTACCAAACCACTGAGCTAGTGTGCCTGGGAACAGGATAATGCTTGATGCGAAGATTGCTGGAATCACACCCGCCATATTAATTTTAAGCGGAAGATGTGAGCTTTGCGCAGCAAATACCTTACGACCTTGTTGACGCTTCGCGTAGTTAACAACGATTTTACGTTGACCACGTTCCATGAAAACAACGAAGTAGATTACTGCAAAAGCAAGTACACCAATCAACAGCAGAAGAAGTACATGCAATTCACCTTGACGCGCTTGCTCGATTGTTTGACCGATTGCCGAAGGCAATCCAGCAACAATACCTGCAAAGATAAGTAACGAAATACCGTTACCAATTCCACGCTCTGTAATTTGTTCACCTAACCACATTAAGAACATGGTGCCGGTTACTAAACTTACGGTAGCAATAAGCGTGAACATGGTTTGGTTGATAACAACCAGATTGTCGACCATGTTCGGTAGGCCTGTTGCGATACCAATTGCCTGGAATGTTGCAAGTACAAGCGTGCCGTAGCGTGTGTATTGGCTGATCTTACGACGGCCTGCTTCACCCTCTTTTTTGAGTTCAGCTAACGCTGGATGAACTACGGTTAGCAGTTGGACAACAATAGATGCCGAAATATACGGCATGATGCCCAACGCTAAAATAGATGCACGCTCAAGAGCACCACCAGAGAACATGTTAAACATTTCTACGATGGTGCCTTTTTGCTGTTCGAACAAATCGGCAAGTACAGCAGCGTCAATACCAGGAATCGGCACAAAAGAGCCTGCTCGGAATACTAAAAGAGCACCAATTACGAATAACAAGCGCGACTTTAGTTCACTTAAGCCGCTCTGAGCACTACGAAAATCTTGTCCTGGTTTATTAGCCATCTGTACCTCGTTCCTCGAGATTATTCCTCGATTTTACCGCCTGCAGCTTCGATTGCAGCTTTAGCGCCTTTTGTCACACGTAGACCTTTAACAGTCACTGCTTTATCGATCTCACCAGATAGAACAACTTTTACAAATTCGATGTTCTTAGTGATTACGTTTGCAGCTTTAAGGCTGTTTAGATCCACTACGTCACCTGAAACTTTCGCTAGTTCACCTAGACGAACTTCAGCAGTCACTAGGCTCTTACGAGAAGTGAAACCGAATTTAGGTAGACGTTGTTTCAGAGGCATTTGACCGCCTTCGAAACCTGGACGAACAGAGCCGCCCGAACGTGACTTCTGACCTTTGTGACCACGGCCACCAGTTTTACCAAGGCCTGAACCGATACCACGACCTACGCGCTTCTTAGAAGGCTTAGAACCCGCAGCCGGCGATAGAGTATTCAAACGCATTCTGATTACTCCTCAACTTTAACCATGTAGCTAACCTTGTTGATCATACCGCGTACGCACGGTGTATCTTCAAGTTCAACTGTGTGGTTGATTTTACGAAGGCCTAGACCGCGCAAAGTAGCTTTGTGCTTAGGTAGGCGACCAATTGAGCTTTTAGTCTGAGTTACTTTAATAGTTGCCATGGTGTTCTTACTCCGAAATAGATTCAACAGTTAGACCACGTTTAGCAGCAACCATTTCTGGTGACTTAACGCTACCTAGTGCATCGATCGTTGCACGAACGATGTTGATAGGGTTCGTAGAACCGTATGCTTTAGATAGTACGTTGTGTACGCCAGCAACTTCTAGTACTGCACGCATCGCACCACCTGCGATAACACCAGTACCTTCTGCAGCAGGCTGCATGTAAACTTTAGAGCCCGAGTGGCGACCCTTCACTGGGTGGTGAAGTGTGCCTTCGTTTAGCGCGATAGTAGTCATGTTACGACGCGCTTTTTCCATTGCTTTTTGAATCGCTGCAGGTACTTCACGAGCTTTGCCGTAACCGAAACCTACGCGACCGTTACCGTCACCAACTACTGTTAGTGCAGTAAAGCTCATGATTCGACCACCTTTAACCGTTTTAGAAACGCGGTTAACGGCGATTAGCTTTTCTTGCAAATCATTCGCTTGAACTTGTTGTTCTTTAGCCATCTTCCAACCCTACCTTAGAATTTCAGACCAGCTTCGCGAGCAGAGTCTGCTAGCGCCGCTACTCGACCGTGGTATTGGAAACCAGAACGATCAAATGCAACTGAAGTTACGCCTTTTTCAAGAGCGCGCTCAGCAACAGCTTTACCTACTGCTTTAGCTGCATCGATGTTACCAGTGTATTTCACTTGCTCACGGATCGCTTTTTCTACAGTAGAAGCAGCTGCGATAACCTCAGAGCCGTTTGCAGCGATAACCTGCGCGTACACGTGACGAGGAGTACGGTGTACAACTAGGCGAGTTACACGCAATTCTGCAATCTTACGACGTGCACGTGTAGCACGACGGATGCGAGATGCTTTCTTATCCATAGTGTTACCTTACTTCTTCTTAGCTTCTTTAGTACGCACATTTTCATCTGCGTAACGAACACCTTTACCTTTGTAAGGCTCAGGCTCACGGTAAGAACGAATGTCAGCCGCAACCTGACCAACTAGCTGTTTATCACAACCAGTGATCACAATTTCAGTTTGGCTTGGACATTCAGCTTTAATACCCGCTGGCAACTCGTGCTCAACTGGGTGAGAGAAGCCTAGCGTTAGACCTACAGCGTTGCCTTTGATAGCAGCACGGTAACCAACACCTTTTAGAGTTAGCTTCTTAGTAAAGCCTTCAGTAACACCAACAACCATGTTGTTAACTAGAGCGCGAGCAGTACCTGCTTGAGCCCATGCGTTAGCAACACCTTCTTGAGGACCGAAAGTTAGTTGGTTATCTTCCTGAGCGATAACTACTGCGTTGTTAAGAACGCGAGTTAGTTCACCTTTAGCACCTTTTACAGTAACTTCTTGGCCGTTCAGTTTCACCTCTACGCCAGCTGGAATAGCGACAGGTGCTTTAGCAACACGAGACATATTCTACTCCTTAATTAAGCTACGTAGCCGATGATTTCACCACCAAGACCTGCTTTACGTGCAGCACGGTCTGACATAAGACCCTTGGAAGTTGAAACGATAGCAACACCAAGACCACCCATTACAGAAGGAAGTTCATCTTTCTTCTTGTAAACACGTAGACCTGGACGAGAAACACGTTGTAGTTTCTCGATAACTGGTTTCGCTTGGAAGTACTTAAGAGTAACTTCTAGCTCAGGTTTCGCTTCGCCTTCAACAGCGAAGTCAACGATGTAACCTTCAGCTTTAAGTAGTGCAGCAATTGCAACTTTAAGCTTTGAAGAAGGCATTTTAACAGCAACTTTATCTGCTGCCTGACCGTTACGAATACGGGTCAGCATATCCGAGATCGGATCTTGCATGCTCATATGATTTACTCCAAATGATTAAGTGGCAATTACCAGCTAGCCTTACGAAGACCCGGAATCTCGCCTTTCATGCAAGCTTCACGAACCTTAATACGGCTTAGACCGAACTTACGTAGGTAACCGTGTGGACGACCAGTTTGGTTACAACGGTTGCGCTGACGTGATGCACTTGAATCACGTGGAAGAGATTGCAGTTTTAGAACCGCATTCCAACGATCTTCTTCAGATGCGTTTACATCGCTAATGATAGCTTTAAGCGCAGAACGCTTCTCAGCGAACTTAGCTACTAGCTTTGCACGTTTTGCTTCACGTGCTTTCATCGAATTTTTAGCCATAACAGTAACCCTTCACCTTACTTACGGAATGGGAAGTTAAAGGCAGCCAGCAGAGCACGGCCTTCCTCATCGGAACCAGCAGTCGTCGTGATAGTGATATCAAGACCGCGGACACGATCAACTTTATCAAAGTCGATTTCCGGGAAGATGATTTGCTCGCGAACGCCCATGCTGTAGTTACCGCGACCGTCAAAAGACTTAGCGCTAACACCACGGAAGTCACGTACACGTGGAAGAGCGATCGAAATAAGACGCTCAAGAAAATCCCACATACGTTCGCCACGCAAGGTTACTTTACAACCGATTGGGTAGCCTTCACGGATTTTGAAACCTGCAACAGATTTACGCGCTTTAGTGATAAGTGGCTTTTGACCAGAGATCGTTGCCATATCAGCAGCTGCGTTTTCTAGCAGTTTCTTATCGTTGATTGCTTCACCTACACCCATGTTAAGGGTGATCTTTTCGATTCTAGGGACTTGCATGACGCTTGTGTAGCTGAACTCTTTGGTAAGTTCAGCGACTACAGACGACTTGTAGTAATCATGCAGTTTCGCCATAGTAGAACTCCAAATTACTTCTATTAGTTAGAAACGATTTCGTTGTTAGACTTAAAGAAACGAACTTTCTTACCATCTTCAAAACGGAAACCGATACGGTCAGCTTTACCAGTAGCTGCGTTAAAGATCGCCACGTTAGAAACGTCAATTGCTGCTTCCTGCTCAACGATACCACCTTGGATACCAAGAGCTGGAACAGGTTTTTGATGCTTCTTAACTAGGTTGATACCTTCAACGATAACTTTACCAGTTGCTAGAACCTTAGTTACTTTACCTTTCTTGCCTTTATCTTTACCAGCAAGAACGATTACTTCGTCATTACGACGGATTTTAGCTGCCATTTCTACGTGCTCCTTACAGAACTTCTGGAGCCAGTGAAACGATCTTCATGAACTTATCGCCACGAAGTTCGCGTGTCACAGGACCAAAGATACGTGTACCGATTGGTTGCTCAGTGTTGTCGTTCAACAATACGCAAGCGTTTCGGTCGAAGCGAATGACAGAACCGTCAGGACGACGTACGCCTTTACGGGTGCGAACTACCACCGCCTTCAGAACGTCACCTTTTTTAACTTTACCGCGAGGAATTGCTTCCTTAACAGTAACTTTGATAACGTCACCGATATGTGCATAACGGCGGTGAGAGCCACCCAGAACCTTAATACACATTACGCTGCGTGCGCCTGAGTTATCAGCTGCGTCCAGCATACTTTGCATTTGGATCATGTTAGTGCTCCGCTAAATATAAAAAAAACTAGACCCTCACGGGTCGGGCTGCCTCTTTAAAAGGGACGCGAATTGTACCACCCTTTTTTAAACTTGGGTAGTCAAAAAATAAACGGCTCCAAAAAATTTTTGGAGCCGCTTCATTATAGAGGAGGAAAAATTAGATTTTTGCCTTTTCTACAATTTTTACCAAAGTCCAAGATTTGTTCTTAGACAGTGGACGACACTCTGCGATTTCAACTTTGTCGCCTAGGCCACATTCGTTGTTCTCATCGTGTGCGTGTACTTTAGTCGTGCGCTTTACGTATTTACCGTAAATTGGGTGTTTAACCATGCGCTCGATAGAAACAACGATAGACTTGTCCATCTTGTCGCTAACAACACGACCTTGTTGAGTACGATTTACTTCGCTCATTATGCGCCTGCCTTCTCAGTCAAAACAGTTTTCACACGTGCGATATCACGGCGTACAGCTTTCAGAGTATGAGTCTGCTGAAGCTGACCAGTTGCAGCTTGCATGCGCAAGTTGAACTGTTCACGTAGAAGATTTAAAAGCTCAGCGTTTAGCTCTTCAACGCTTTTTTCGCGTAGATCTTGTGCTTTCATCACATCACCTGTTTAGTTACAAATGTAGTTTTTACAGGCAGTTTACGTGCCGCTAGGCGGAACGCTTCACGTGCCAACTCTTCAGGTACACCGCCCATTTCGTACATAACCTTACCAGGTTGGATTTGGGCTACCCAGTACTCAACGTTACCTTTACCCTTACCCTGACGAACTTCTAGTGGTTTTTCTGTGATCGGCTTATCTGGGAAAATACGAATCCAGATTTTACCTTGACGCTTAACGTGACGCGTCATTGCACGACGTGCTGCTTCGATCTGACGAGCAGTAATACGGCCGCGACCTACAGCTTTAAGACCGAATTCGCCGAAGCTTACATCAGTACCTTTAGCTAGACCACGGTTACGACCTGTCTGAACCTTACGGAACTTAGTACGTTTAGGTTGTAGCATCTGTCGACTCCTTACTTACGGCCTTTACGCTGCTTCTTAGGCTTGTCGCCTTTAGGCTCAACAGCGTTAGCTGCTGGCATACCGCCTAGAACTTCACCTTTGAAGATCCAAACTTTAATGCCGATCACACCGTATTGAGTGTGAGCCGAAGAAGTTGCGTAATCAATGTCAGCACGTAGAGTGTGTAGAGGTACACGACCTTCACGGTACCACTCTGAACGTGCAATTTCAGCACCGCCTAGACGGCCACTTACTTCTACTTTGATACCTTTAGCACCTAGACGCATTGCGTTTTGTACCGCGCGCTTCATAGCACGACGGAACATTACACGACGCTCTAGCTGAGACGCGATGCTGTCACCAACAAGTTGCGCATCAAGCTCAGGTTTACGTACCTCAGCGATGTTAATCTGCGCTGGTACACCTGCAATTTTAGCTACAGCTGCGCGTAGCTTCTCAACGTCTTCACCTTTCTTACCGATTACAACGCCTGGACGAGCAGTGTGAATAGTCACACGGATGCTCTTAGCAGGACGTTCGATAATGATGCGTGATAGTGACGCTTTTTTCAGTTCGCTAGTTAGGAACTGACGTACCTTGAAGTCGCCGTCTAGGTTGTCAGCGAAATCTTTGGTGTTAGCAAACCATGTAGCATTCCAAGGCTTAACGATGCCAAGACGAATACCATTTGGATGTACTTTCTGACCCATTGCTTACTCTCCTAGTCTCTTAGCGATCTGCTACAACAACAGTGATGTGGCTTGAACGCTTCAAGATACGATCCGCACGACCTTTAGCACGAGGCATAATACGCTTCATGATAGGGCCTTCATCTACGAAGATTTTTGCGACATTTAGATCGTCAATATCTGCGCCTTCATTGTGCTCCGCGTTAGCGATAGCTGACTCAAGAACTTTCTTGATTAGGTCAGCAGCTTTTTTGTTGCTGAACGTCAAGATTTCTAGAGCTTGGTCTACAGATTTTCCACGAATTTGGTCCGCAACTAAGCGAGCTTTCTGAGGCGAAATGCGAGCAAAGTTATGTTTAGCTAGTGCTTCCATCATCTACTCCTTAACGCTTCTTAGCTTTCTTATCCACGACATGGCCGCGGTAAGTACGTGTTGGTGCGAATTCACCCAGTTTGTGACCGATCATTTCTTCGGTAACGAAAACTGGTACGTGCTGACGACCATTATGGACAGCGATGGTCAAACCGATCATCGTAGGGATGATCATTGAGCGACGGGACCAAGTCTTAATAGGCTTTTTGTCTCCGCTTTCCACCGCTTTCTCTACCTTCTTCAGCAAGTGTAGGTCAATAAATGGACCTTTCTTGAGAGAACGTGGCATGGCGATTCCTCTTTATATAGATTACTTGTTACGACGACGTACAATGTACTTGTCAGTGCGTTTGTTCTTGCGGGTCTTAAAGCCTTTAGTTGGCATACCCCAAGGAGATACTGGGTGACGACCACCAGATGTACGGCCTTCACCACCACCGTGTGGGTGGTCTACTGGGTTCATCACAACACCACGAACGGTTGGACGAACACCGCGCCAGCGGTTAGCACCAGCTTTACCTAGTTCACGTAGCATGTGCTCAGAGTTACCAACTTCACCGATCGTTGCACGACCTTCAGAAAGAACTTTGCGCATCTCGCCAGAACGTAGACGAAGAGTTACGTATGCACCGTCGCGAGCAACGATTTGAGCATATGCACCCGCCGAACGAGCTAGCTGACCACCTTTACCAGGCTTAAGTTCAACGTTATGTACAGTTGAACCTACTGGGATGTTACGCATTGGAAGTGCGTTACCAGCTTTGATTGGTGCGTCTGCACCAGACTGGATTGCATCACCAGCTACTACACCTTTCGGTGCAAGGATGTAACGACGTTCACCGTCTGCGTACAGCACAAGTGCAATGTTCGCGCTACGGTTTGGATCGTACTCTAGACGCTCAACTTTCGCTGGGATGCCATCTTTCGTACGCTTAAAGTCGATTACACGGTAGTGGTGCTTGTGACCACCGCCGATGTGACGTACTGTGATACGACCGTTGTTGTTACGACCACCGTTCTTAGAGTTTTTCTCTAGAAGTGGTGCATAAGGCTTACCTTTGTGTAGGTCAGCGTTAACAACTTTAACAACGTGACGACGACCAGCCGAAGTCGGCTTACATTTAACAATAGCCATTTCTCAACTACTCCTGTTATTCCGCGCCGCCAACAAAGTCAAGATCTTGACCTTCTTTCAAAGTAACGTACGCTTTTTTAACGTCGCTGCGGCGACCTTGGCGTAGACCTTGACGTTTGGTCTTACCCTTAGTGATAAGAGTGTTTACAGACTTAACTTCAACTTCAAAAAGCTTTTCTACAGCTGCTTTGATCTCTTTCTTAGTAGCGTCGATAGCTACTTTGAAAACGATAGTGTTAGCGTTTTCTGCAGCCATAGTTGCTTTTTCAGAGATGTGCGGAGCACGTAGAACTTTTAGGATACGCTCTTCAGTGATCATGCTAGCATCTCCTCAACTTGCTTAACTGCTTCTGCAGTAATTACAACTTTGTCGAACGCGATTAGTGAAACTGGGTCGATACCAGCTACATCACGTGCGTCAACTTTGTATAGGTTACGAGCTGCTAGGAATAGATTCTCATCTACTTCGCTAGTCACGATTAGCGCGTCAGTTAGCTCAAGCTCTTTCAGCTTAGCTACAAGCTCTTTAGTTTTTGGTGCTTCTACAGAGAAGTTATCAACAACGATTAGACGCTCTTGACGAACTAGCTCAGAAAGAATGCTCTTCATAGCACCGCGGTACATTTTCTTGTTTACTTTTTGGCTGTGATCTTGTGGTTTCGCAGCAAAAGTAACACCACCTGTACGCCAGATTGGGCTACGAATTGTACCAGCACGTGCACGGCCAGTACCTTTTTGACGCCATGGCTTAGCGCCACCGCCAGAAACTTCTGAACGTGTTTTTTGAGCACGAGTACCTTGACGAGCACCTGCTGCGTATGCAACAACTACTTGGTGTACAAGAGCTTCGTTAAACTCACGTCCGAAAGTAGTTTCGGAAACAGTTAGTGCATCAGCACCTTTAACCATTAGTTCCATTACTTACTCCTGAGACGTTATGCTTTAACAGCTGGTTTAACGATCACGTTGCCGCCAGTTGAGCCTGGAACTGCACCTTTGATCAGAAGCAGGTTGCGCTCAGCGTCAACACGTACGATCTCTAGGTTTTGAGTCGTTACACGCTCAGCACCCATGTGACCTGCCATTTTCTTGCCTTTAAATACGCGACCTGGAGTCTGACATTGACCGATAGAACCAGGAGCACGGTGAGACAATGAGTTACCGTGAGTCATATCTTGAGTACGGAAGTTCCAACGCTTAACAGCGCCTTGGAAACCTTTACCCTTAGATGTACCAGTAACGTCTACTTTTTTAGTTTCGTTGAAAAGTTCAACTGTTAGCTCAGCGCCAACTGCAAACTCTTCACCGTTTTCTAGACGGAATTCCCAAAGACCGCGACCAGCTTCAACGCCAGCTTTAGCAAAGTGACCTGCTTCAGCTTTGTTTACGCGGTTAGCTTTCTTAGTACCAGCAGTTACCTGGATTGCTGCGTAGCCGTCAGTTTCAAGAGTTTTCACTTGTGAAACGCGGTTTGCTTCTACTTCAACAACAGTTACTGGGATAGAAACGCCTTCTTCAGTAAATACGCGGGTCATACCCACTTTACGACCGATTAGACCAATCATTCTTCTAATCTCCCTTAACCTAGGCTAATTTGAACGTCAACGCCTGCAGCTAGGTCTAGACGCATTAGAGCATCAACAGTTTTGTCTGTTGGCTCAACAATGTCGATTAGACGCTTGTGAGTACGAATTTCGTACTGATCACGTGCTTTCTTGTTAACGTGTGGAGAGATAAGAACTGTGAAACGCTCTTTACGAGTTGGCAGTGGGATTGGACCACGAACCTGTGCGCCAGTGCGCTTAGCTGTTTCAACGATCTCCGCAGTAGAAGCGTCGATTAGTTTGTAATCGAAAGCTTTTAGGCGGATACGAATACGTTGGTTCTGCATGAGACAGAGCTCCAATAGTAAAAATTACACAAACAATATCGCCACTCAAACTCGTCAAGACGAGAGAATGCCGATTGATTTATGTGAAACCGTAGCATCCAAAATCAGGATGCATTGTCAGTTAATTTTCGATTAACTACCCCTAAAATCAAAGTAAACTCTGAGGATAGTTTTTCCGAAGAAAAGATAGCTAATTGTATTAACCGCGAACATAAGCTGAGTCTACATTACCTGATATTTCCTAAGAAATAACAGCTCCTCGCTGCTCATTGGTTCACAACTGGCTTAACCAGTGCGGTGCATTATACAGATCACAATTTCAGTTGCAAGTGCTGTTTGAAAAATAGTCGCATTGAAGTCAAAACAGCTCATTCACCTAATACGAGACCGCTAAGATTCACGTGTTTCCCCGTTGAATGTTTTGTTTGACTCAATTGCAATGTCGAAAGTTGCATTGAGGGTGGTTTAAATCGGGTTCAATAAACTTGAATGATAGAGCGAATGGTTGTCTTACTGCGGTAGAAATAATGCACTGCCTGCAATCATTAAAAATGATGTACGGCGCTTAGACAGTGCACTGTGTTTGCTTTCAATTATTTGTATTTAGCAAGTGAGTCTCCGGCTAGTCACCTAGTCATCGTCCTCATCGACATATTGAGCTTGGAGATAGTTCTCGATACCCGTCATCTTAATCAGACCAAGTTGGGTTTCAAGCCAATCAACATGCTCTTCTTCATCTTCTAAAATGTCTTGGAAAAGATCGCGTGAAACGTAATCGTGAATGTCTTCAGCATACGCGATGGCATCTTTGAGGTCTGGGATTGCGGCCATCTCCAATTTTAGGTCAGACTCCAGCATTTCTTTGGTGTCCTCGCCTATCATGAGTTTGCCTAGGTCTTGCAGATTTGGAAGACCTTCTAGGAATAAGATTCGCTCGATCAGATGATCAGCATGTTTCATCTCATCAATGGATTCATGATACTCCTTATCTGCTAAATGCTTCAGCCCCCAGTCTTTGTACATTCTTGCATGTAAAAAGTATTGATTGATAGCAACCAGTTCGTTGCCGAGAATTTTATTAAGATGTTGGATTATTATTGGATCGCCTTTCATGGCAAAGCCCTCCTCGTTAGCTCACATCTAAAATGTAGAACCAAATGAGAAGGTGTCAAAAGGCGAACGTGTCGTTTAACACGCTTCTTTATAGAGAGCTGGGGCAGTTTCGTTGATTACCTGCTTCGCCTGCTTTACACATTTACCACATTGACTACCGAGCGCGGTTAACTTTTTGATAGTCTTAATATCGGTTATCCCTTCATTTATCACTAACTGCTTGATTTTCTTATCGGACACACCGTGGCAAAGACAAACGTACATCTCTATTCCTAAATTACATCTTACTTGATGGAATATAAACAAGAATTGTTATTGTTACCACTTAGATCGGAAATCAATTTAAGACTATTTTGTTATATAGAAATGGTAAGTTTGAGGCTTTCTAAGAGGTTTTTGGGAGTCTTAATGACGTGATCATTTAGACGCTCGCTTAAGTTTATGTATCTAAATGATTAAATAGATATTACGTTTTTCAAATTGTAAATTCTGCTTATAACCAAAACGAAAAAGGGAAGCCGAAGCTTCCCTTTTTCTAGATGCGCTTTCTTCGTAAGAAGAAGTGTGCAAGATTTCGATAATTCCTAAGAATTAGTCGAAGATCTTAGCAACAACACCAGCACCTACTGTACGGCCACCTTCACGGATCGCGAAA
>JBHOHG010000019.1:0-104786 GCA_043422575.1 bacterium sp. HQB-39
GGAGCGACACACGAGGTTCGAACTCGTGACCTCAACCTTGGCAAGGTTGCGCTCTACCAACTGAGCTAGTGTCGCATCAACAACGTTTCCGTCATTTAGGGGTGCGAATTATAAGAGCATTTTTTTGTGATGCAAGTCCTTATCACAAAATAATTAATCTTTTTTCGTCAAACGATGAAAAATCAGGCAGATCAGTATTCTAAATACAATATTTTAGCTTCTCAATCTTATGAGTGTGAAGCATAACGCATTCTGACTTTTCATCTGAACGGTGCAAACCTAGATTGTAAATATCGTCTCACGGTAATATTTAAGCTCGGCAATTGACTCTCGAATGTCATCTAACGCTAAGTGAGTTCCTTGCTTTTTGAAACCAGCGAGTACTTCTGGTTTCCAGCGCCTTGAAAGCTCTTTAATTGTGCTCACATCGATATAGCGATAATGGAAATATTCTTCAAGTTGAGGCATGTGCTTGTATAAAAAGCGACGATCCTGACCAATACTGTTTCCGCAAATAGGAGAAACACCTTTCGGCACCCACTTCTCTAAAAACTCTATGGTCTGTTCAACCGCTTGTTGTTCAGAAAACTGACTTTGTTCAACGCGTGCGACCAAACCGCTGGCAGTATGGGTTGTCGTACACCACTCGTCCATTTTATCTAGCTCACTTTTCGGCTGATGAATGGCGATTACTGGCCCTTCAGCAAGAATGTTCAATTCCTTATCAGTCACGATAGAAGCGATTTCAATGATTTTATGCGTCTCGGGATCTAAACCTGTCATCTCAAGATCGATCCAAATTAAGTTCTGATCGCTAAAGGACATAGAGGTGTTGCCTATTTGTTTGCTAATAAAAGAGGTACTATACCTCAAAATAGTTGCAACAAGATACTTTGATAGTGAGCTAGAGCGCATAATCTCTCTCCACCACTATCTCTCAACACACTAAGTACGAAGCCGTGGCAAAGAAGAAAAAACTGACCAAAGGTCAAATGCGTCGTGTACGCAGCAATCAGCAGAAACGACTCAAGCAGAATAAAGATTCCGTTCAATGGGATGAAACCATGCTGGGTGATCGCCGAGAAGGTTTAGTCATTACTCGATTTGGACAACATGCCGACATCGAAGACAGTGAAACTGGTGAAACTGAGCGCTGTAATCTGCGCCGAGGTATTGAATCATTAGTTTCTGGAGATCGTGTATTGTGGCGCAAAGGCCTCGAGTCAATGGATGGTATCTCAGGCGTTGTTGAAGCCGTTGAGCCTCGTCACTCGGTTCTGACTCGACCAGACTATTACGATGGCCTTAAGCCCGTCGCTGCCAATATTGACCAGATGATCATTGTCTCTTCTGTGCTTCCCGAGCTGTCTCTCAATATCATTGATCGCTATCTTGTTGCCGCTGAAACGTTACAAATCGCTCCTCTCCTCGTCCTCAATAAAATTGATTTACTCGATCAAGCCGAGCTAGCGACCTATAAGGAGTGGATGTCTGAATATGAGCAAATTGGCTACGAAGTCTTGTTTGTCAGTAAAGCGACAGGGGAAGGTATTGCCGAACTCGAAACAAAGCTGACCGACCGCATCAATGTGTTTGTTGGTCAGTCGGGCGTTGGTAAGTCCAGTCTCGTTAATGCATTAATGCCTAGTTTGGATGAAGAAGTTGAAGAGGGTGAAATTTCTGAAAACTCAGGATTAGGTCAACACACAACCACTGCTGCGCGCCTTTACCATATCCCAACAGGTGGTGATCTGATTGATTCTCCGGGAGTGCGTGAATTTGGCCTTTGGCATTTAGAAGCAGAAGAAGTTACCGAAGCTTTTGTCGAATTTAGACCTTTACTGGGTGGCTGTAAATTCAGAGATTGCAAACACAATGATGATCCCGGCTGTGTCATTCGTGAAGCTGTCGAGCGCGGTGATATCAATCAAGTTCGCTTTGATAATTACCATCGAATCCTTGAAAGCATGGTAGAAAACAAAGCGAATCGACAGTATTCACGCAATAAGAAAGCCGACCTCTAATTATGACGAATGATTTGCTCTTTCATGTCTCATCATGCATGAAAGAGTAAAACTCTTCACTTTGATTATTGCATTTTGACGTATCATGGCGCTGGATAATTAATCACGAGCTACTGACATTAACGCTAAAGTTCAGTAACATCACGCGCCCTAAACAAAGTATCAGAAAGACCTTATCGGAACTGAGTATGGATAAAATTAAAATTGGACTACAGTACTGGATCCCACAGCATGGCTTAACTCGGCTAATGGGAAAACTTGCTTCAGCAAAAGCAGGAGGCTTAACCACGGCTGTTATCCGTTGGTTTATCAAACAGTACAATGTCAATATGGACGAGGCGAAGCACTCTGATCCAAAACACTTCCCTACGTTCAACGACTTTTTTGTTCGTGAACTCAAAGAAGGCGCACGTCCAATCACAGAAGGCGATTCCGTCATCACCCATCCAGCGGATGCTTGTGTCAGCCAATTTGGTCCTATTACTGAAGGACGTTTAATTCAAGCCAAAGGTCACGACTTCTCTGCGAAAGACCTCCTAGGTGGTGACGCTGCATTGGCAGAAGAGTTCAAAGATGGTTCATTCGCTACTTTGTATCTTTCTCCGCGTGACTACCACCGTGTCCATATGCCTTGCGATGGTACATTGCGTCAGATGATTTACGTGCCTGGTGATCTGTTCTCAGTGAACCCACTGACAGCCGAAAATGTTCCGAACCTATTCGCACGTAATGAACGTGTCGTCTGTATTTTCGATACTGAGTTTGGTCCTATGGCTCAAGTTCTGGTTGGTGCAACCATTGTTGGCAGTATCGAACAAGTATGGGCCGGAACCATTACTCCTCCTCGCGGTAATACCGTGTACACATGGGACTACCCTGCAGAAGGCGACAAAGCTATCGTCTTGAAGAAAGGTGAAGAGATGGGTCGCTTTAAACTCGGCTCAACGGTGATTAACCTATTCGCAAAAGACGCTATCCAGTTCGATGATTCGATGGAAAATGGTCAAGCGACCGTTATGGGCACGCCTTATGCGCATCAAACTTCAAACATCGCAAACGAAACGACTGAGACCGTAAGCGACGTTGAATCAGCAGACACGAATGAGCAGGCAACCAAAGCAGAATAATCCTATTCGACCTTGAACCTGTCCTCTTATTGAAAAGCCTTCGTCATCGACGAAGGCTTTTTTGATGGTGAGGAAATTTATGGAGCAACATATTGAGAAATTTTCAAACTTGCTCTAAGAACTCTTTTCATTAAATCAATATCCTATCCACAAACCAATATCAGCTTGGGATACCTTGTATGCAAAAGCCTCAAACTCATTTAGTCACCAAACTCATGATTTGCTTATTTGTGCCTTTGCTGATTTTACTCGCCCCGACGAGTGCGATACCCATCGAAGGACTCACCATCATTCAACACCGCCTACTGGCTATTTTTGTTTTGGCGGCACTGTTGTGGATATTGGAGCCAGTCCCCGTCTTTGCTACCTCCATCTTGATTATTGCTCTTGAGCTGATCATGCTGTCAGATAAAGGACTGCTGCTCTTTCGACCAAGTACCGATGATCCTTTGTATGGCGCGTTCATTCCCTACACGGATATTTTGAGTGCCTTTTCTTCTCCAATTATCATTTTATTTATGGGGGGATTTGCGCTCGCCATTGCTTCAGCCAAGTATCAATTGGACAACAATCTTGCTCGGGTCTTGTTGAAACCTTTCGGAGCGCGACCGAAATTTATCATGTTGGGGTTAATGTTGATTACCGCAGTGTTTTCAATGTTCATGTCTAATACTGCCACGACGGTCATGATGATTGCACTGTTAGGGCCGATTGTCGCTGCGGCGCCTCGAGGGGACATGGGGGTGAAAGCGTTAGTGCTTTGCATTCCTATCGCTGCAAATACTGGCGGGATAGCGACTCCGATAGGAACACCGCCCAATGCCATTGCGTTGCAATACCTCACTGGTGAACACACCATTGATTTCTTGTCATGGATGGCTATAGGGCTGCCTTTCGTTATCATTCAACTCGCCGTCGCTTGGATCTTGTTGCAAGTACTCTTCCCTTCGGATCAAAAGACATTAAATTTAAAACTGGAAGGGGCTTTTCAAAAAGGGTGGCAAGCCATCGTGGTGTATGCCACTTTTGCGCTGACCATCTTATTGTGGATGACAACCCAACTCCACGGTATGAATACCTACATTGTTGCCATTATTCCGCTTGCTGTTTTCACACTAACGGGAATTATGGGTAAAGCGGAATTGAAGCAAATAAACTGGGATGTTTTGTGGTTAGTGGCAGGCGGGATCGCAATCGGTATTGCCTTAGACAAAACAGGGCTTGCTCGTGCTTTAGCTCACTCTATTGATTATCAATCCCTCTCTCCAGCAGCAGTCGTCCTGACTTTGTCTATCGTGTGCTGGTTAATGGCGAACTTTATGTCGAATACCGCGACGGCGAACTTAATCATGCCGATTGCGGCGGCTATTGGGGCTTCCATGGAGAGTTTGGTGTCGATAGGCGGCTTACAAGGTCTATTGGTCGTGGTCGCTTTTTCTGCTTCACTCGGCATGATTCTTCCCGTATCAACACCACCAAACTCGCTGGCTTATTCGACAGGGCTGATTGAAAGTCGGGATATGGCGAAAGTCGGTACCATACTCGGTCTCGTTGGACTCTGCTTGGTTTATATCGCCATTTGGTTGTTTACATAAACCCAGAGCAATAAATTCTGCCAGCGCTTTGTACTTTTATGGTTTTCGGGCATATTGTGCTCGAAATCATTGAGGGACAACATTATGGGATTTGAATGGCTCGCATTGGCCGCCGCATTACTTTGGGCTATCGCTAGCTTACTTTCTGTCACCCCTGCTCAACATTTAGGCTCGTTTGCTTATAGCCGTTGGCGCATGGGGTGTACTTCTATCATTCTTTCTCTGATGGCCCTCGCGACTGGCGGTTGGGAAAGTGTCAATGGCGACCATATCACCCCAATGGTCCTGTCGGGCTTAATCGGTATTTTTATTGGCGATACCGCTTTGTTTGCGTGCCTCAACCGAATGGGGCCGCGCCAAGCTGGATTACTTTTTTCCTGCCATGCCGTGTTCTCCGCAATTTTAGGTTATTACTTATTTAGCGAAAGCTTTACAACCTTGGAATTTATCGGTTCGACGTTCGTCTTTGCAGGGGTCTTACTGGCCATTTTCTTTGGTCGACGAGGTCAAAGTAATCATCAACTGGAAGCGATTAAAGGCAAAGTATGGATAGGGATTGCGCTTGGGCTGCTTGCTGCCTTATGTCAGGCTCTGGGGGGAATCATAGCCAAGCCAGTGATGCAAACGGCCGTAGACCCTGTTGCGGCTTCAGCCATTCGAATGATCTCCGCGTTTGTGGCTCACAGTTTACTGTTGATCGCAGGGTTTAAAATTGCCCGAGCAACGCAAAAGATGACCGCAAAGATTTTCGCCATCACGGCTCTGAATGGTTTCTTAGCGATGGCGGTTGGAATGACCTTGATCTTGTATGCATTGCAAGATGGCAATGTTGCTATGGTCGCCCTGCTTTCTTCAACAACACCGATCATGTTGTTACCTATTCTATGGGTCTACACCAAACAACGTCCGAACCGTTTTGCGTGGTTAGGCGCGATTCTAGCCGTAATCGGAACCAGTATGCTGATTCACTGATTTAGGATCTCATCGATAGCAAAAAGCCCGAGTATCAACTCGGGCTTTTTCTTGCAATAGACTGGGTATCGTGAATTACTTAACGATTACTTTACCTGTCATATCAGCAGGAATGTCTAGACCTTTCAGGTGTAGCATTGTTGGCGCTAGGTCACATAGACGACCGCCTTCAATGAATTCCACTTCTTTCTCACCAACATACACTAGAGGTACAGGTAGGTTCGTGTGAGCTGTGTGGATACCGCCCGTTTCAGGGTCAACCATCATTTCTGCGTTACCGTGGTCAGCGGTGATTAGCGCTTGGCCGCCAACTTCACGGATTGCAGCTACCACTTTACCTACACATTCATCAACCGCTTCAACTGCTTTTTCAGCCGCTTCGTAAACACCTGTGTGACCAACCATGTCTGGGTTCGGGTAGTTACAAATGATTGAATCGTATTTGCCTGACTTGATTGCAGCAACAAGTTTCTCAGTCAGCTCCGGAGAGCTCATCTCTGGTTGTAGGTCGTACGTTGCAACTTTTGGAGACGCAACGATTTGACGATCTTCACCTTCAAATTCCGCTTCGATACCGCCGTTGAAGAAGAAAGTAACGTGTGCGTATTTTTCAGTTTCAGAAATACGTAGCTGCGTATGACCTTGCTTAGATAGCCACTCACCGTAAGTGTTATCTAGAGATGCCGGTGGGAATGCAATCGCTAGTGGAATGTCTGCCGCATATTGCGTCAACATTACGAAGTTAATTTCTGGGAAAACCGCACGCTCAAAACCATCGAATGCAGGAACGAAAGCACGTGTGATTTGACGAGCACGGTCAGCACGGTAGTTCATGAAGATCACTGCGTCGCCATCTTCAACGCGTACGTCTTCTTGACCTTCCGCTTTGATCGCTGTTGATTTAACGAACTCATCGTTCTCTTCACGAGCATAAGCAGCTTCTAGACCAGCAACGGCAGACTCAGCTGTGAATTCTGCTTTCGCTTGTGTGATCAGATCGTAAGCGACTTGAACACGATCCCAGTTGTTGTCACGGTCCATCGCGTAGTAACGACCGACGATAGAAGCGATGCGACCTTTACCTAGCTTAGCGAACAGTTCATCGAAACGTTTCAGTGAGTTTTCCGCACTGCGTGGTGGCGTATCACGACCGTCTAGGAAACAGTGTAGGTAAATCTTCTCAGCACCACGTGCTGCTGCCATTTCTACAGCTGCATAGATGTGATCTTCGTGAGCGTGAACACCACCTGGAGACATTAGACCCATAAGGTGAACCGCTTTACCCGCGTTAACCGCTTTATCAATCGCTTCAACTAATGCCGCAGTTTCAACAAACTCACCATCCACAATTGATTTAGTAATGCGAGTTAGGTCTTGATAAACCACTCGACCAGCACCGATGTTTGTATGACCAACTTCTGAGTTACCCATCTGACCATCAGGAAGACCAACATCGAAGCCAGACGCTTTCAGTAGCGTGTTCGGTTGGTTAGCAAGAAGTTCGTCCATTACTGGAGTATGAGCTGTTGCGATTGCATTGCTTTCAGAATCTTCACGGTGACCGTAACCGTCAAGAATCACTAGAGCGATAGGCTGCTTAGCAGACATAGTGATGACCTCATCAAAATTTAATAATTATCGGTCTGACGACCTTGAAACAAAACTAGCGTAATTTTACTACACTTTTTAACCAAAACTGTAGGTTAAGATCAAATATTGTTTGTCTAATGGCGTTGCTACCTTTCATTTAACACAATCATTTTCATATAGGGTGACATACAGAGTAACGGCGCAATGCTAAAGGTTTGTTAACGCTAGTCCCTCCTTTATGCCGTTCTGGCGGAGCGTTAAGTAAGATCTCAATTATTAGTTAGAAAGTTTTAACCCTCTCGCCTCTTAACGCCAACCTCGCTATACTCCACGTCACTTTTCTATTTCATCACCAATCACACGAGATCCCTTGATATGGTAGACTTCATCGAATTTTTTCAACAAAACCTCATCCTTAGCCTAGTTTGGATCGCTCTCTTTGCCGCTCTAATTGCCAGCTTCGTAAAGTCAGCCACAGCGGGCTACAAAGAAGTGAATGCTGCAGAAGTGACACACATGCTGAACAAAGAAAATGGCGTGGTCGTAGATATCCGCTCTAAAGACGAGTTCAAAAAAGGTCATATCACCGACGCACTTCACGTTTTGCCGTCAGAAATCAAAGCTGGCAACCTTAGAAGCCTTGAAAGCCATAAATCAGACCCAATCATCGTAGTATGCAAGACAGGACAGACTGCACATGAGAGTGCAAACCTCCTTGCTAAAGCTGGTTTTGAGAATGTGAAACTTCTTAAAAACGGCTTAATTGCTTGGAATGAAGCAAATATGCCACTGGTACGTGGCAAGAAATAAGCGACCTTTCGCCCTCTTTCAAAGCTAGTTGGATAAATAGAAACCACTTAGCGCATTAAGATGTGACGATTTGCACGTAATCGCAGGTTTACCTAGTTATTAATAGGTAGCTCGGTTAGTCTCAAGGCAGATGAATTTACAACTCAGCGTGTTAACACGTTGAGTTAACAAACGAAATTTTAAGGAATAAATCATGGCTGATGCAGCACCACAAACTCCAGAGCAACAACAGAACTTCGCTATCCAACGTATCTTCCTAAAAGACGTTTCTTTTGAAGCGCCTAACTCGCCAAACATGTTCCAAAAAGAGTGGAACCCAGATGTTAAGCTAGACCTAGATACGCAAAGCCGTGAACTAGGCGAAGGCGTATTCGAAGTGGTTCTACGTCTAACTGTGACGGTTAAGAACGAAGAAGAGACTGCGTTCCTATGTGAAGTTCAACAAGGCGGTATTTTCTCAGCTGAAGGTATGGAAGCAGGTCAACTTGCTCACTGCCTAGGTGCATTCTGCCCGAACATCCTATTCCCATACGCTCGTGAAACTATCTCAAGCCTAGTTGTTAAAGGTACGTTCCCTCAACTGAACCTAGCGCCAGTTAACTTCGACGCGCTATTCATGAACTACCTACAACAGCAAGCAGCTGAAGGCGAAGCGCAAGCTTAATCGCCTCTGAACGCTGATACGTTCAGCGCTTCGATTCGGCAACAACGCAAAAAAATGCACAACGCATCTACTCAGATTGCCTTGTGCATTTTTTGTTTACAGAGTGACCCAAAACCCACACCTCGACTACCTTGTTGTTAGGATTAAGGTATACTCGCATCAATCAATACCAACTCATCAGGTAACTACATGACACACACTGCGGACAATAATGTTTACGGTAAAGAGATCGCGATGACCGTCATCGGCGCAGGCTCTTACGGCACGTCGCTAGCGATTTCATTAGCGCGTAATGGTGCTAATGTCGTCATTTGGGGTCACGAGCCAGCCCATATGGCACGCTTAGAAGCCGATCGTGCTAATCACGAATTTTTACCCGGCATTGACTTTCCTCCATCGCTTATCGTCGAAGATGATCTTGAAAAAGCCGTACAAGCCAGCCGTGATCTTTTGATTGTGGTTCCAAGCCATGTCTTTGGGGTTGTGTTGAAAGGGATCAAACCTTTCCTACGTGATGATTCTCGTGTGTGTTGGGCGACCAAAGGTCTGGAGCCTGAAACCGGTCGTCTGCTCAAAGAAGTGGTATACGACGAGCTTGGAAAAGAATACCCATTGGCAGTTCTATCGGGACCTACCTTCGCTAAAGAGTTGGCAAGTGGTATGCCAACCGCGATTTCGGTGGCTTCACCGAATGCTGACTTTGTTCGCGACCTAC
Source organism: bacterium sp. HQB-39 (assembly GCA_043422575.1). Taxonomy (GTDB): domain Bacteria; phylum Pseudomonadota; class Gammaproteobacteria; order Enterobacterales; family Vibrionaceae; genus Vibrio. The sequence continues at coordinate 9,498 of JBHOHG010000019.1, forward strand.
AAGAAAAGATCCACTGTACCAAAACCTTCCGTGTTTACGCGAACAGTGATTTTACGGGTATGCAACTTGGTGGCGCAGTGAAAAACGTCATTGCCATTGGTGCGGGTATGTCGGATGGTATTGGCTTTGGTGCTAATGCTCGAACCGCACTGATTACGCGTGGGCTAGCCGAAATGACACGCCTAGGAACGGCTTTGGGTGCGCAGCAAGAAACCTTTATGGGAATGGCTGGATTGGGCGATCTTGTCCTGACTTGCACCGACAACCAATCGCGCAACCGCCGCTTTGGTTTAGCACTCGGAACGGGCAAAGATGTCGACACGGCACAGGAAGAAATTGGTCAAGTGGTCGAAGGCTATCGCAACACCAAAGAGGTGTGGATGCTGGCAAACCGTATGGGTGTAGAAATGCCAATAGTTGACCAAATTTATCAAGTATTGTATCAAGGAAAGGATGCACGTCTAGCCGCCCAAGATCTGCTAGCTCGTGATAAGAAATCGGAAGGCTAACTGAGCCCTTCCCCCTAGCAAGGAGTGTTAGTGTCCGTCACCCATGGGCATTTTGAGGTATTTCACAGATGAAACATTGCGAAAAAAAACAAGTTTGGCAAGCCATCGTCAAGGAAGCACGTGAACTTTCAGAGCAAGAACCTATGCTCGCCAGTTTTTACCATGCGACCATTATTAAACACGATAGTTTAGCCGCTGCACTGAGCTATATTCTCGCGAATAAGCTCAACACCGCGTCCATGCCTGCCATGGCGGTGCGTGAAGTCGTGGAGGAGGCATTTGCAGCCGACCCAAACATTACTGAAGCGGCCGCTTGTGACATCTGTGCTACCGTAAACCGAGACCCGGCGGTTGCCATGTACTCCATGCCTTTACTCTACCTTAAAGGGTATCATGCACTGCAAGGTTATCGAGTGGCTAATTGGCTATGGGCTCAAGGCCGCTATGCGCTTGCCACCTATCTACAAAATGAAATTTCTGTCGCGTGTCAGGTGGATATCCACCCTGCTGCACGTATTGGTAAAGGCATCATGCTTGACCATGCGACGGGGATTGTCATCGGTGAAACCGCGATTGTTGAAAATGATGTCTCTATTCTTCAAGATGTTACCCTTGGGGGTACAGGTAAAGAGTGCGGTGACCGACACCCGAAAATTCGCGAAGGGGTCATGATCGGCGCAGGTGCTAAAATCCTGGGCAACATCGAAGTCGGTGAAGGAGCGAAAATTGGCTCCTGTTCTGTTGTACTGCAGGCGGTTCCGCCTCACACAACGGTGGCTGGCGTACCTGCGAAGATTGTTGGACGTCCGAAATCTGATAAACCATCGCTGGACATGGATCAGGCCTTCAATGGTCGCTCACAAAGTTTCATCTATGGTGATGGAATCTAATTGATTTTTCATAATTCGTGGTAGAGTGCTGTCATCGCCATTTTCTATTAGGGTTTGCTGCAAGTGTTTAGACGCCTTTCATTCCAATCGGTCTCTTCGTTATTGGTTCTTTGTGCCTGTACACTTGCAACACCTCATGCGACTGCCAACAGTCAAAATGAACTCAAAGGGGTGACAACCGAGATTTCCCGCCAACAAGCCGCGCTCAAAAAACAGCAGCAGAAACTCGACAAGTTGCAAAAATCATTAAAGTCTCAAGAGCTAAAAATCGCCAAAGTGGAACGCGAGATCCGCAGTTCCAAAAAGGCGTTAACTCGTACTAAGGCAAATATCGCTAAGCTTGTACAACAGACTGAATCGCTGGAAGCCCAGCAGAAGCAGCAGACGGAGCAACTCAAGCAGCTGATTCAAACTTATTATGTCACCCAACGTGCAAAGTCCACCAGCCACTTGTTTAAGCAAAGTGCCGATCAAGACCGTATCAGTCACTACTTTCAACATTTAGCAAAAGCCCGCAGTGAGACGTTAGCCGAACTGCAAAGCATCACCGAGAAGTTAGCCCACAGTCGTCGCCAATTAGAATTAGAGAAAGAGCAACAAGCCGCTATTCTCAACACCCAGTCTCAAGAAAAAGCGAAATTAACAAGAGCGCAGAAAAGCCGCACCTCCACCTTGTCAGCCATTCGCAAAGACATCAAGTCCGATAAAAGCTACCTTGCTGAGTTGCAACGCAACGAAACACGTTTAAAAGCGGAAATAGCCAAAGCCGCAAAGCGTAATGCTGTGCCAATGAACGGTTTAGGTAAGCAGAGAGGTCGTTTGCCATGGCCGATCAAAGGTAAGGTATTGCATAACTTTGGAACCCGCCAGACAGGGCAAATAGATTGGAAAGGGATGGTCATCTCCGCTAGATATGGTCAGAAAGTACAGTCGGTCTATCCTGGCACCGTAGTCTTTTCGGAATATCTCAGGGGTTATGGATTAGTGGTGCTGATCGACCATGGCAAAGGGGATATGACGCTGTATGGCTACAACCAAACGTTGCTGAAAAAAGAAGGGGATAAAGTCACGGCTGGGGAGACCATCGCTCTGGCTGGAGACACTGGAGGTCAAGAACGCGCCTCTTTGTACTTCGAGATCCGCCGAAACAGTGAAGCGCAAAACCCTAAACGTTGGTTATCACGCTAGCGCCTTTCACAAGAAAGCCGCTAGCATGAAAGAAACCGCCTAAGCGTTTCTTTTAAGCGTTTCTTTTAAGCATAGTAAGCTTCTACCTTTGCAATAAACTCCGAGATTTCCTGTTCGGGCAACTGATTTATCCCTGCCGCCGCTGCACGACCTCCCCCCGTCGCAAACTCACTGCAGATATCTCCTGCCCCTTGCTTATTATTCAATGGCGCACGGAGAGACACTGTAAAACTCGAATCTGCATTTTGGGTTAGTACGGCATGGGCACTGTCTGGGTTGGTATTCGCCAGTAAATTACCAAAGACCCCACTGACACGACGAGAGGCCGCTTCATTGGGTAGCTGGTACACTTTAAGTGTTGCCGTATCATGATAAGCATTCACCGATTGTGCCGCCTGCATATCCGCCTGATACGCAGCTTGCAAACGATAGTAAGGCGATTGGCTATCGGCGATCACATCAAATGGAGACGTATACTTAAGTAGGGCTTGATAGAGCTCGGCTGGGTCGTAATGAAGATCTTCTAGCTTAGCGCCGTAACCGTTGTAGTTCAGCAAAGTGCCAAGCTCTTTTAATTGCGCTTTTTGCTCATCAGTATAGCCTTGGCGATCCGCTAACTCGTCCGCTTTGGCAATCAAGTTATCACCATACGCAGCCGTGATTGCCCATGGGTGATACTTACCCCCCAGCAGGCGATCGACGATCAAAGCAGTACAAGCATTCGCATCAAGGTCAATATGGGCGTCAAGATGATTGTGTTCTGGAATGTCCCCACATTTATGGTGATCGGCATAAAAGACGGTCGCACCCAATTCGAGTACTTTCACTAGATCCTCACGGTTTTTCTCCATAGAGATATCTAACACCGCTAATGTATCTCCTGCTTCAACCGGCAAAGACTTCAATAGCTGTATGTTACGTTTAACCCCCGTGACCAATTGCGCATCTCGCGGTTCATTCAGCCTAAGTTGTAGCAGAGCAATGATGCCATCGGCATCTCCATTAAATACATCAAAATTCATCTAACCGTCTTCCTTTTCTCAATTCACCCAAGATCATGCCCCACGGTTCGCTCGCAACTATAGTCTTCACAGGCATAGTCTTCACAGGCATAGTCTTCACTAGCATGGTCGACATTGGCATGACCCGCACTGAAATGGCGAGAAGCAAAAGCCAAAGTAGCATGCTTAAAAGCAGCAAACTCATTAAACAGTGGTGGGAGGGGCGAAAAAACCTTCGCTAAAACCCCTTGGGGGATGGGAATCATCTCATGAAAAACAAACAGATAATAAAGACCAGAAAGCTATGAGCCATACTTAGTTTCTATATGCTCAAGCAAAAGTGCTCAAACAAGAGCGACTCAAAAAGAAGAGCCAAAAAGAAAAAAGCCTCATCCTGAGGAATGAGGCTTATTTGAAAATCGAATCGGGGGGAGGATTTAAGCTTGTTGGGCTTTAAAGCCATCTTCCAACAACGTGAGCTGCTCAAGCCCTTGCTCGGTCGCAATCGGCTTCACAATCGCAATCATCTGCAGCATCCCATCACGAACCATACGCTCAGTAATCGCAGCATTCAACGTCATCGCCGAACGATACGCGAGCCAACTGCAAGCAATCAGGTGAAGCGTATGCACCATCGCCGTTAGCTCTTCTTCATTAAGTTCTAATAACCCGACCTCAACAAACTCTCTCATGATCGCCACCAGGTTGTCTTGAGATTTAGCTTGAACCGCTAAATAATCCTCATGAAGTTGCGGGTCACGAGCCAGAATTTCTGGCAAGTTGGCGTAGAAAAAGCGGTATTTCCACATCAAAGTAAATACAGAGTCTAAATGACGCTTTAACAGAGAAAGGCTTTCATTCGACGTCGATGTCGGGGTAAAGCGCTCTAACAGTTCATTTGAAAAGAGAGCAAAAATCTCTCGCACAATTTCTTGTTTATTACGAAAGTGGTAATACAGATTACCCGGGCTGATCGCAATATGATCGGCAATATGATTAGTGGTGATGCTCCGTTCACCATGCTGGTTAAACAGTTCAAGTGCAGCATGCACTATCTTGTCGCGCGTTTTCATTGTCTATTTGGTATCCCTATCCATTATCCGTTCGAGTATAACGATTTCACTACACTAGATCGATAATAGCAGTAGAGCTTATATGCTAGTAATCCGACTGCAATTCCTAAGCCATTTGCAGCCAGATCACCGAGTGATGTATCACGTCCAACATAGCCTTGCAGGATTTCTATCAAGCCACTAAATGCAAAGATCACGGTGCCCCAAGCAAAACGAGCTCGCCAACTTGGCGTGATACGACACATCACGACACAAAATGCAAAGTAGGCACTGAAATGCATGACTTTATCAATGTGTTGAAACTGCACGGCCGTTTGAACTCCGCCCTGCTTCAACGATAAGTAAGCGATAATGCAGGCCATCACAGTAAAAATGCCAAATCGCACCGCAGTCTTCATAGTAATTCTATTCTCTTAAGCTCTTGGAAATGGAAACGCCGTCACCTGATCGATGTGCTCACATCCCATTGCCAACATAATTAACCGATCAATACCTAAAGCAACGCCAGCACACTCAGGAAGTCCAGAAGCCAAAGCGGCGATCAAATGCTTATCAATCGGCTGCTCTGCTAGCCCCATTGCGCGACGTTTCGCGTTATCTTGCTCGAATCGCGCCAGCTGTTCGTCCGCGTCATCAAGCTCATGAAAACCATTCGCCAACTCAATGCCCTTAAAGTAGACCTCAAAGCGATCGGCGACACGAGGGTCTTGCTGATTGATCTTAGCCAAGGCCGCTTGAGAAGCAGGAAAGTCATACACAAAAGCTGGGACCGTCTGCCCGATCTTTGGTTCCACACCGATGCTAAATAGCAACTGCAACAAGGTATCTCTGTCTTGTTCTGGCTCAGCGATATCTTTGAGCCCCAGTGTCTCAGCAACCGCTTTCAAAGACATCATCGACGCTTCCAGTGGGCAAACGCCAAGCACATCCATGAATGCTTGTTGATAAGTCATTCTCTGAGCAACACCGCACGTTAATACCGATTGCAACAGTGCGTCCATTTCGTCCATGAGTTGGTGATGATCAAATCCCACACGATACCACTCCAGCATGGTGAACTCTGGGTTGTGATAGCGACCATTTTCTTCATTACGAAAGGATTTACAGATTTGGTAAATACAACCACTGCCTGCCGCCAATAATCGCTTCATATGGAATTCAGGGCTGGTCATAAAAAATAGCGATTGCCCATCCGCATACCCCGGGCCAACAAACTCCGTGCGAAACGTGTGTAAGTGAATGTCGGTCACCGTCGCATGACTCATCGCTGGCGTATCGACTTCCATCACACTGCGCTCGGCAAAAAAAGAACGGATGGTGGCGATTAAGGTTGCACGCTGCTTTAGCTGATCAATTGACGCTGTCGGTTGCCATTCAAGTTGCATGATTTATCTCACATTCTGTTGGAAGTGTGCAAGGTATCACCTTTGAACGACTTTGATAACTCTCAATGCCGTTAAGCCCTTGTGCATCATCCATATTCCAGCCTAACCGCTGGTCATCACTCGGTTAGGAAACACCAAAATTGTGTCACTAAAGTTTAATAACTCATCAGCTTTGCGACAAATTGGGCGTCACCAAATCATATCAGTGACCAAAATCACATATCTACCCTACGCTATGCCTACGATTTCATTAGCGAAGCAAAACCCTAAATACATCAATATTTCACCTTGGCTGGTCTCTTACACTGAAATTAAGGCTATCGAAAGCCGAACATAACAACAATGAGCAAGCGGGCAACCGCAAACAACACTGGAGGCTAACTGTGAAAACAATCACCACAGATATCGCCGTCATCGGCGCGGGTGGCGCAGGTCTAAGAACTGCCATCGCCGCCGCAGAAGCCAACCCTGACATGGAGATCGCTCTGATTTCCAAAGTTTACCCGATGCGTTCTCATACGGTCGCAGCCGAAGGCGGCTCCGCAGCGGTCGTCAAAGAAGAAGACAGCTTAGACAATCACTTTAATGACACCGTCGGGGGTGGCGATTGGCTATGTGAACAGGATGTCGTGGAATATTTCGTGAACCATGCAACCCGCGAAATGATCCAAATGGAGCTTTGGGGCTGCCCTTGGAGCCGCAAAGACAATGGCGAAGTTAACGTACGTCGATTTGGCGGTATGAAAGTCGAGCGCACCTGGTTTGCCGCCGATAAGACCGGCTTTCACATGCTGCACACCCTTTTTCAGACCTCAATGAAGTATGACAACATCAAACGCTTTGATGAATACTTCGTGGTCGACTTACTGGTCGATAAAGATCATGCTGATGAGCATGAAGCGCAAGGGGTCATCGCGATTCACATGAATGAAGGTGAGCTGATTGCGATTAAAGCCAAATCCGTCGTGCTCGCCACTGGCGGGGCGGGCCGTGTGTATCACTGCAATACCAATGGGGGCATCGTCACGGGCGATGGCATGGCGATGGCGTATCGTCATGGCGTCCCATTGCGAGACATGGAGTTTGTTCAGTATCACCCAACGGGCCTGCCGGGAACAGGAATATTAATGACGGAAGGGTGCCGAGGAGAAGGCGGCATCATTGTCAACAAAGATGGCTATCGCTATTTACAAGATTACGGCATGGGGCCTGAAACCCCCGTCGGTCAGCCGAAAAACAAATACATGGAACTAGGCCCACGAGATAAAGTGTCGCAAGCGTTTTGGCATGAACAGCAGAAAGGCAACACCATCAAGCATCCATTGGGCGATGTCGTCCACCTTGACCTGCGCCATTTAGGAGAAGACTACCTACAAGAACGCCTTCCTTTCATCTGTGAATTGGCGAAAGCCTATGTCAATGTCGACCCAGCCAAAGAGCCCATCCCTATTCGACCGACCGTCCACTACACCATGGGCGGCATAGAAACTAACCCACACTGTGAAACCCGTATTAAAGGGCTGTTTGCTGTCGGTGAGTGTGCTTCTGTCGGGCTGCATGGCGCAAACCGATTAGGCTCCAATTCTTTAGCCGAGTTCGTGGTGTTTGGGAGAGTCGCCGGAGAACAAGCGGTCAAACGCGCGGAAGCTTTCCAAGGCTGGAACGATCGCGCCATCAGCCAACAGCTCGAGCAGGTCCAAGCTCGCATTGATGCACTATTACAACAAGATGGGGAAGAGAACTGGGCGGATATTCGAACTGAAATGGGGCACACCATGGAGGCGGGGTGCGGGATTTATCGCCAAGAAGATTTGATGCAAGCCACCATCGACAAACTGACCGAGCTGAAGCAACGTTATCAGCGTATTGGCATCAAAGATAAAGGTAAGGTGTTTAACACCGACCTCCTCTATGCCATTGAAGTAGGGTATGGCTTAGAAGTCGCCGAAGCCATGGTTCATTCAGCGATTCAACGTAAGGAATCTCGCGGGGCGCACCAACGCCTTGACGACGGGTGTACTGAACGCGACGACCAAGGTTTCCTGAAACATTCCCTCGCCTTCTATCAGCACAATGCTTCCCCAGTGATCGATTACAGCGAAGTGACGATCACCAAATCGCAGCCGAAAGCGCGACTGTACGGAGAAGCGGCCGAACAAGCCGCAGCGCAAGAGGCTACGGTCACCCCTCAACAAGAGGAGTCAGTCTAATGTCCGCGAACAGAAAACAGAAAGTCGAGATTTTACGTTACGACCCGGAGCACGATGACGCCCCCTATCTAGAGACATTCCATGTGCCTTTTGATGAGACGTTATCGGTGCTCGATGCTCTGGGTTATATCAAAGACCATCTTGATAAAGAGTTAGCCTATCGTTGGTCCTGTCGAATGGCGATCTGCGGCTCATGCGGGATCATGGTCAATGGCGTGCCAAAATTGGCCTGTAAAAGTTTCTTACGTGACTACCCAGATGGCGTCACCATCGAGCCGCTGGCCAACTTTGCGATAGAAAAAGATCTCATCGTCGATATGACCCCGTTTATTGAACGATTAGAAGCCATCAAACCTTACATCATTGGCAATGATCGTAAACCTGAAGACGGCACCAACCGGCAGACCCCAGAGCAAATGGCTCGCTATAAGCAATTTGCTAACTGCATCAATTGCGGTCTTTGCTATGCCGCTTGCCCGCAGTTTGGCTTGAACCCAAGCTTCTTAGGCCCCGCAGCACTCACCCTTGCGCACCGTTATAACCTCGATAATCGCGATCATGGTCAAGCAGAACGTATGGCTTTAATTAACGGCGAAGATGGCGCTTGGGGCTGCACCTTTGTGGGTTACTGTTCCAAAGTGTGCCCGAAAAATGTCGACCCCGCTGGGGCGGTCAATCAAGGCAAGATCGCGTCTTCCAAGGATTTTATGATCGCCATGCTCAAACCCGATGGCAGCCCAACACGAGTGGAGGCATAACATGAGTCGTCGAAAACCTTATGTCCGTGAAATGCAACGAAGCTGGTGGCAAGACCACAGTTTTTACCGTTTCTATATGCTAAGAGAAGCGACGGTGCTGCCCTTAGTGTTATTCACCCTCTTTCTGGTCGCGGGGCTGATCGCTCTCGTGCTCGGGGAATCCGCGTGGGGAACGTGGCTGGCTTTCATGGCGAATCCCATCATCGTTGCCATCAACCTCGTCGCACTGGCAGGAAGCTTACTGCATGCCACGACGTTCTTCAGCATGATGCCGCAGGTGATGCCGCTCCGCATCAAAGGCAAGCTGATCGATAACCGACTGATTGTCGGTGCACAATGGTCGGCCGTTGCCGTGATCTCACTCATCGTCTTGGTTGTGGTGTAAGGAGGATAGTATGAACGACCCGTATTCCGTCAAAAGAAATCCAAAACGCTCAGACGAACCGATTTGGTGGGGCTTATTTGGCGCAGGTGGCAGTTGGTTTGCCATGATCACTCCCGTGACCATTCTGGTGCTAGGGATCTGCGTACCGATGGGGATCATTGATACAGAGGCTCTCTCCTATGCGCGGGTCCATGACTTCGCCACCAATTGGATAGGTAAGCTCTTTATCATCGGCACCTTGTCGCTGCCAATGTGGCATGCCATGCATCGTATTCATCACGGCATGCATGATCTTAAACTGCATACGGGATTACTGGGCAAGGTGTGCTGCTACGCTTTTGCCGCCTTGATATCCCTTGTCGCCATTGTACTGGTTTTGATGATCTAGCCCTGAAACAAAAAATGCCCCAATCGGGGCATTTTCACATAATGAATCCACTATTTGGCTTGTTGCTGTAACGCCATGTCTCTGGCGATTTTCGGCGCGAACCATAACGTCGGTAGCAGTACCAAAGAAGCTGGAACAGCCGTGATCACAATGAAAGATTGTAATGAGCTAATGCCACTTTGCCCCATCGCAATCAAGACAATGGCCATCGCTCCCATGACGATTCCCCAAAAAGCACGAATGCTGGCTTTCGGAGCGGTATCACCAGACATCACCACACTGATGGTGTAAGTCATGGAATCACCGGTTGTCACAATGAAAGTGGTGGTCAAAATCAGGAAGAGAATGGAGATCACTACCGAAAATGGCAGCTGTTGGGTAATCGCTAACAGTGCGCCTGGTAAGTTAAATCCAGCGAAACCTTGCTCAATCACACCAGGATTGGCCAGCTCAAACGCGAGACCACTACCACCTACGATACTAAACCAGAAACAAGTGATCACAGGAGCAACAATGCTGATGGTCAATATCAACTGACGAATACTGCGCCCTCTTGAGATACGAGCAGTGAAAATCGCCATCATCGGTCCATAGCCGATAAACCAACCCCAGAAAAAGACCGTCCACCAGCCTAACCAGTCACTGCTTTCACGGTACAACGCCATCGGGACAAAATTGTGCAGCATCTGCCCCATCCCCTGCACATAACCATCAAAGATAAATTGTGTCGGGCCAGCAACCAAGATAAACAGAATCAAACCCACAGCCAGTACGATATTGTAGCGACTGACCAGCTGGATCCCTTTGCTCACGCCACTCAGTGCCGAAAGAGTGTAAATCGCCACCGCGACTAAGATCACCAACACTTGCGTCGTCAAAGTATCTGGGATGCCAAACAGGTCATTTAAGGCGTAACTGATTTGTAATCCAAGAAAACCAATCGGTCCAATGGTGCCTGCAGCAACCGAGATGATGCATACCGCATCCACCAGATTACCAAACCAACCTTTCATCACTCGCTGTCCAAATACCGGATACAGCAAGGTTCTTGGCTTTAAAGGCAGCCCTTTGTCGTAGTGCAAATGCATCAATACAATCGAAGAGAGTCCCCCGAGGATCGCCCAAGCAAGGAAGCCCCAATGCATGAAAGATTGCGATAACGCATTGATTGCTCGGTCATACGCGGCCACTTCACCATACAGTGGTGGCGGAGAGACATAGTGTGCGATCGGCTCTGCGGCGGCCCAGAAAACACCGCCACCGGCTAACAAAGTACACAGCAAAATAGACAACCACCTAAAGGTGTCCATTTCAGGTAGGGACACTCCCCCTAAGCGCACCGAACCGCTTGCACTCACCGCAAGGTATAAACCAATGACAAAGTTCGCTAGCAGAAGCACCTGCCACATTGCACCAAAGGTACTGGTTGCCCATTGAAAGCCTTGGTTAACCAAGCTTTCCAGTAACGCCGTATCCGTGATAGCCAGTAACACGAACATGGAAAGAAAACTGCCACTTAACCAAAGCACTGGGTTGGTTAAATCTTGAGATAGAGAAGTGGATGAAGAAGAGCCGGTACGCTCTTTAAGATCGGAATCAGTGGTGTCAGACGAATCTGTAACCACGGCGATTTTAGACATTGTCGTCTCGCTTTTTTATGCTCTATATGAATCAAGAGCTGGCGAATTTCCCCCAAATTGATGTAAAAACCAACGTGAGGATGATCAAGAATCCGACGCATACTACAGATTAATCTATCAATTAAAAGGGTTATTTTTGACGCTATACGGTGACTGGCTGCCATTTAGCGCTCATTGGGAAGGATAAAGTAATGAAATGGCTACGACTTCAGGCATAAAAAAAGCTGATGAAAAAATCATCAGCTTTTTTATCAAGATTCGGTTGGCAGAATTATTGCTCCTGCGTCACTTTCTTGGTTTGATCCATCAATCCTAATGCGCCAAAGCCCGTAATGACATCCAAGTTGGTGTGAAGACCTGAGCTCTCACCGCCACCGATGTAGTTTTGTGGCATCTCAACTTTGAAGTTTTGCAGGTTCTTATACAAGGCTTTCGCCACATCGCGGTTCATCTCAGCTAAATACACCTCTCGGTTTGCACCCAGTGCGGCATATTTCGCTTTGAGAACTTCCGCTTCCGCACGACCTTTTTCAAGAATGGCTTTCGCTTCATACTCAGCCGATAAAGCATTGGCTTTTTGAATCGCTAAGTTCGCTTCTGCGGTCGCTAACTCTTTTTCTTTATCAACTTCAGCAAGACGCTTTTTCTTCTCAACTTCAACAATCTCTCGCTCTGCAATTTGACGGGCAACTTCCACATCTTTTTGTTGAGCAATGATCGCGAGCTCTTTCGCTCGTTGCGCATCTTGAACTTCACGAGTACGTTGGATTTCTTTGCGTAGCTGCTCTGTTTCTGCTTGCGCTTTAGACGTTTCTTGCTCCTGAATCGCTCGGATACGATCCGCAACCAAACGCTTTTTATCCGCCAACAACTGATCCAGCTGCTTCTCAGGTTTCGGGTCTCCGATCGTTACTTGAGTCACTTGGATGCCATATTGCTGCAATGGGTTATCCTGACGAATCGGTTGCGCATTGTTGTCTAGCACAGGGACGGTTTTCCATACCAACTGGTTAGAGCGCTGTAACTGATTGGCATTCGATTGATCCACTCCGACCGGCGCCAGATCCAACTGTTCCACTTCCACCTGACGACGTTCCGTCAGATAAATACCTTCACGAAGCTGATCCCCCAGTTTAGATTTAAACTGGTTCAACCCCCCTTGGAAGAACTCCTCACCGGTGTACTGCGTCGCCGTAATCACGGTCACGTTACGTGCATTCTTCACCAACAAGGCATCAATCAGATTATTGTTGTTACGGAACTCACGGTGCATTTTCTTCACCGCTTCAGGATCGTTGCTCAATTTAAAGCGGAACGTCACTGGGATTTGGCCTATGTAAGTATCTGCAAAGCGCACTTGCACAGGATCCAGACGTTGGTAAAAATCTTCACCTGCATTATTGCCAAAAGATACCGTGATGACTTGATCATATTGAGTTATCTTCGACAAAAATGGCATACGAAAGTGGATTCCAGGCTCAGTAAATACATCCAGATCACCCGTGATATTATTCTGGTGAACATAACTGTACCCTGCGTCTGTCATCAACACGGAACTGTTGATCGTCAAACCGATAGCCAACAGCGGAATACCAATCAAAGCTCCTTTAATACCACGGCCTAGCAACTGACGTTTTTCGGCTGCGTTTAAGCTTCCTTCTGCGTTTTTCTTATCCATTTTTTTCTCCTTTGTCGCTGTCATAGAGTTAAATCGCGGTTTAGAAAGTGCTCTCTGACAACGCCAATAAATGTAACACAATCTAACACACAGAAATAATCGAAAGATTGAGGCATTTAATACGGATAAACCGAAAAATAAAACTAAATGATCACCACCGTGGGAATCTTTGGAATCAGTTCAAACAATGAATGATTAACCGAACGATATTACATCGCAACCGATCACAGATTGGAGATCACAGATTGGAGATCACAGATTGGAGATTAGAGATTAGAGATTAGAGATTAGAGATTAGAGATTGGAGAAATGACACTTTAAGAGCAGCAAATTACCACCTACTGAAGTCGATGGTTTAGGGCTGAAAATAAAAAAGGCCGCATAAAGCGACCTTCTTTCATGGCTGCGAGTGAAATTACTTCACACGACCTACGTATTCACCTGAACGAGTGTCGACTTTGATCACTTCGCCAATTGAGATGAATAGCGGTACACGAACAACTGCGCCTGTCGCTAGCGTCGCTGGTTTACCACCAGTACCTTGAGTATCACCTTTCAGACCTGGATCCGTTTCCGTCACTTCAAGTTCGACGAAGTTTGGTGGCGTTACTACAATTGGGTTGTCGTTCCAAAGAGTCAGCATACAAGAGTCGTTCTCTACCAACCATTTCGCGTTGTCGCCTACCGCTTTTGCGTCAGCAGCGATCTGCTCGAACGTTTCCGCGTTCATAAAGTGGTAGAATTCGCCGTCGTTATATAGATAATCTAGATCCATATCCATTACGTCTGCAACTTCGAAAGTTTCACCAGACTTAAAGGTTTTCTCTAGCACTTTACCGGAAAGAAGCTTACGAATTTTTACGCGGTTGAACGCTTGGCCTTTACCTGGTTTAACGTATTCGTTTTCCAGGATAACGCAAGGCTCGCTATCAAGCATTAGTTTAAGACCGCCTTTAAATTCATTGGTGCTAACAGTAGCCATTTTTTCCTCTTACATTCTTTAGAGCTAAATTCAATGTCGCACATCATAACCCGAAAACTTGTTTCTGTTGAGCAAAACTGGCTCAAACAGTTAGCGAATGGGATCTCTGATCCTGCAAAACTATTGCAAGAATTAGAAATCGATCCTACGCCTTGGCGTGACGGGTTTGCTGCACGTAAGCTGTTTGCACAGCGTGTTCCACAAAGTTTTGTCGATCGAATGGAAAAAGGCAATCCACACGATCCCTTGTTGCGTCAAGTCTTACCTTTGAGCGAAGAATTTGAAGTGCATGAAGGCTACTCAGCCGACCCATTAGAAGAGCAAAATAATGACATCCCGGGGTTATTACACAAATACCGCAATCGTGCCCTGATGATCGTAAAAGGCGGCTGCGCGATCAACTGCCGCTACTGCTTCCGCCGCCACTTTCCTTATGACGAAAACAAGGGAAACAAGTTTGCATGGCAACGCAGCTTGCAGTACATCAGTGAACACCCAGAGTTGAACGAGGTGATTTTGTCTGGGGGCGATCCTCTGATGGCGAAAGACTCTGAATTGCAGTGGTTGATTGAACACATCGCTGAAATCCCACACATTAAACGCTTAAGAATTCACAGCCGCTTGCCTGTCGTGATCCCCGCGCGAGTCACGCCTGAGCTTGTCTCGTTGCTCAAAGAGACGCGTTTACAAGTGATCATGGTGACTCATGCCAACCATGCCAATGAAATCAATCAAGAGCTGACAGAGCGCTTAGAGGCATTAAAACAAGCCAACGTTACTCTGCTCAATCAAGCGGTCTTGCTCAAAGGAGTGAATGACACTGGAGACAGCCAAGTGGCTTTGAGCGAAGCACTCTTTGATGCGGGCGTGCTGCCGTATTATTTGCACGTATTAGATAAAGTACAGGGAGCCGCGCATTTCTTTGTCAGCGACCAAGAAGCCAAAACCATCATGGCCGATCTTATCTCTCGCGTGTCTGGTTATCTTGTACCAACATTAACGCGAGAGATTGGCGGACGCCCATCCAAAACCCCGTTAGATCTTCATTTGGAATAGCCACGACGATTTAATCGTCACGACCAAAATATTGAGTTAGTCACTCCCCATCACTCTATGCATACTCCGCGCCTTAGGAGGCGCGTATGCAATATTTAGATTTCTCATTTTTCTCTATCGCTCCATTTCACTGGGGCGCCCTACTCTGTTGTGCCGTCACTGGCTTACTGATTGGCATTGAACGACAAACCCGAGGTAAGCCGGTTGGTATCAGAACATCAATACTCATCGTCTCAGGAACTTATCTGTTTATGGCGCTGTGCCTTTCACTGTCTTCACAGCCTCAAGACCAAGCGCGTGTACTGGGGCAAATCATTACTGGAGTCGGTTTTTTAGGGGCCGGTGTGATGATGACTCAAGATGGCAAAATTCATGGTGTGACCTCAGCGGCGGTGATTTGGGTGCTCGCCGCCCTCGGGATGATGATCGGTTTGGGGCATTGGAAGTCCTCGCTGATGATCACCTTATTGGTGCTAATAGTCCTATTAGGTGTCGATAAAGCAGAAAACCGCATTCAATCCTTACGCCGTGGAGTACATCAAAGAAGGGAACAACGGCGTCAGCGGAAAGGGACGTGATCTCAGGGAATGAAAAAGTGTTAGGCAATAAAAAACCGAAGCCAAGGCTTCGGTTTTTTGGTTTTCTCAAATGAGAAGAGGGCTTACATCATGCCTGGCATGCCACCCATACCGCCCATGCCGCCCATATCAGGCATTGCTGGAGCGTCAGATTGTGGTAGGTCAGTCACCATCGCTTCGGTTGTGATCATTAGACCCGCAACAGAGGCTGCAAACTGAAGTGCTGAACGCGTTACTTTCGTTGGGTCAAGGATACCCATCTCTAGCATGTCGCCATATTCACCCGTTGCCGCGTTGTAACCGTAGCTGCCTTCGCCTGATTTCACGTTGTTTGCAACGACTGACTCTTCGTCACCCGCGTTATGCGTGATTTGGCGGATTGGCGCTTCCATTGCACGTAGTGCAACGCGGATACCAACGTTTTGCTCTTCGTTGTCACCTTGAAGGTCAACAATCTTAGATGCCGCGCGGATCAGGGCAACACCACCACCCGCAACAACGCCTTCTTCAACCGCTGCACGAGTTGCGTGAAGCGCATCTTCTACGCGGTCTTTCTTCTCTTTCATTTCAACTTCAGTGGCTGCGCCCACTTTGATCACTGCAACACCGCCTGCTAGCTTAGCAACACGCTCTTGTAGCTTCTCTTTGTCGTAGTCTGAAGTTGCTTCTTCGATTTGCTGACGAATTTGAGCAACACGGCCCGCGATCATCGCTTCTTCACCCGTACCATCAATGATAGTCGTGTTCTCTTTAGTGATCGCAACGCGCTTCGCTTGACCTAGGTCTTCTAGCGTCACTTTTTCAAGCTCTAGACCGACTTCTTCAGAAATCACGGTACCGCCAGTTAGGATAGCAATGTCTTGTAGCATTGCTTTACGACGATCGCCGAAGCCAGGTGCCTTAACAGCAGCCACTTTTACGATGCCACGCATGTTGTTAACAACAAGTGTTGCCAGCGCTTCGCCTTCTACGTCTTCTGCAATGATAAGCAGTGGACGTGACGCTTTTGCAACCGCTTCTAGCGTTGGCAGTAGTTCACGAATGTTCGATACTTTCTTATCGATAAGTAGGATGAACGGGCTTTCTAGATCAACAGAGCCAGCTTCTTGGTTGTTGATGAAGTAAGGCGATAGGTAGCCACGGTCAAATTGCATACCTTCAACCACGTCTAGCTCGTCTTGCAGAGCCTGACCTTCTTCAACCGTAATGACGCCATCACGGCCTACTTTTTCCATTGCTTCTGCAATGATGTTGCCCACTGTTGAGTCAGAGTTCGCTGAGATAGTACCCACCTGAGCGATCGCTTTCGTATCTTTACACTCAACAGACAGCGCTTTTAGCTCTTCAACCGCCGCAGCAACCGCTTTGTCGATGCCGCGCTTAAGATCCATTGGGTTCATACCCGCAGCAACGGCTTTTAGGCCTTCGCTAACGATAGCTTGTGCCAGTACTGTCGCTGTCGTCGTACCGTCACCCGCTGCGTCATTTGCTTGAGACGCAACTTCTTTAACCATTTGAGCGCCCATGTTCTGGAACTTGTCTTCCAGCTCAATTTCACGCGCTACGGATACGCCGTCTTTTGTGATCGTCGGAGCACCGAACGACTTATCTAGAACAACGTTACGACCTTTAGGGCCTAGTGTTACTTTTACTGCATCCGCTAGAACGTTTACACCTTCTAGCATACGAACTCGTGCGTCATTACCAAATTTAACGTCTTTAGCAGCCATGTTTTATTTCCTTTCTAAATTCTGTTTTTTATCGATTTCGTTTTGAATCAGAGCAAAAAATACTCAAGGATTGCTATTATTCAACGATCGCCATGATGTCGTTTTCAGACATGATCAGAACTTCTTTACCGTCGATCTTCTCTGTCTTAGTGCCGTAGCCTTCAGCGAAGATAACAGTATCACCAACTTTAACGTCCAGCGGCTGTACCGTGCCGTTTTCTAGGATGCGGCCTTTACCCACAGCCAGAATAACGCCGCGTGTCGATTTTTCCGCAGCAGAACCTGTCAGTACGATGCCGCCAGCTGACTTTGATTCAACTTCTTGGCGTTCTACGATAACTCGGTCATGTAATGGACGAATATTCATCGGTCGTCTCTCCTGATAGTTTCCATGTTATTTGATAATTTCCCCTCGTAAGGGGAGACTTTAAAGCCTTGTGTTACCTATATAAGGGACTTTTCATCTGATCCCAAGGGGCAGCGAAGAAAAAAGTGTGATTGATGTAGAAAATCGCGCAGACAAGCAACCCATTGCGCAAAGTTGCAGCACTCGCCGAGCGAGGCGATTTCTTGTATCCTACCGCTTTTCCTCCAAGTAGTAGCAGTTATGCAGGATAAACACGGGTTACTCTCTGCCCCTATTGCAGACACTTTACGCAATATGACCATCCCAATGGTGTTCGGGTTAGTCGCTATCCTGATGTTCAACTTGGTCGATACTTTCTTCGTTTCCCTGCTCGGCACACAAGCCCTAGCGGCAATCAGTTTTACCTTTCCTGTTACCTTTGCCGTCAACTGCATCACCATGGGAATTGGCATGGGCATTTCGACCACACTCGGTCGTCTGCTGGGCAAAGGGGAATCCGAGCAAGCCGCACGTTTTACCACTCATGGTCTGATGTTGGCGGTCACCTTAGTGATCGCGGCTTCCACCTTAGGCTTTTTTACCATTGAACCACTGTTTCGCTTACTCGGAGCCGAGCCTGAACTGATCCCACTGATTAAGCAGTATATGTCAGTGTGGTATCTGACCATTCCATTCTTGGTCATCCCGATGGCAGGCAACAGTGCTATTCGCGCTACTGGCGACACCAAAACGCCGGCAAAAATCATGATGCTGGCTGGATGTCTCAATGGCATTTTGGATCCGTTATTGATTTTCGGATTTGGCCCGTTTCCAGAGCTGGGCATTCAAGGCGCTGCCATTGCGAGTGCACTGAGCTGGGTTGGCGCTTTCATCGGCTCTCTCTATGTATTAAGTCGTCGCGAGCAGTTGTTAGCCTTCCCTCAGCTTGCGGCTTTGATTCAAGATTGGCGTCAGATCCTACGTATTGGGACCCCCGCCGCTCTGTCTAATGCCATGAGTCCACTGTCTGGGGCTCTCATCATGGTGATGCTGGCACAACATGGTACGGAAGCGGTCGCCGCTTATGGCGCAGCTCAACGAATTGAATCCATATTGATTTTGGTTTTGATGTCGCTGACGTCGGTATTAACCCCTTTTATGGCGCAAAACTTTGGTGCAAACCAACCGCAAAGAGCCTTTGAAGGTATGTTTCTTGCGATGCGTTTTTCCCTTATCTTTCAAGGCGGGTTATTTCTCTTGATGGTACCATTGAGCCTCCCCCTTGCCGCGCTCTTTTCTCAAGAACAAAGCGTGAAAGATCTTCTGTGGCATTTCCTTTTAGCCGTCCCGTTAAGTTACGGTTTTCAAGGCATCGTAATGATGCTGGTGAGTGGTCTGAACGCTCTACATCAACCGATGTTGGCTTTCCGATGGAGCTTTATGCGCTTGTTTGTCTTCACCTTGCCTGTGGCTTGGGTCGGCAGTCAGTGGTATGGCGTGGAAGGGCTGTTTGTTGGCATCGCGGTCGGTAATGTCATCGGTGGGGTGCTTGGTTACCTGCAAGCCATTCGCTTACGCCGTAAGTACTTAGGGCAGAACGATTGAGCCATTGATTGGCTAAACCAATAACTTAAGTCACAGGTCGCCTCCATAAAAAAACCGCGCTTCATCAAGCGCGGTTTTTTGTATTCGATTCCTGAATCGTCAGGCTGACCTTAGAATAGCTCTTCCGCTACCTTGTATAGGTCATTACGTACTGGACGCTTCATGTTCTCAATCGCATCGATGATATCGTGGTGAACCAACTCTTCTTTCACGATACCGACACAACGGCCACCATGACCTTCTTGTAGTAGATGAACAGCGTAGTTACCCATGCGCGATGCAAGTACACGGTCAAATGCCGTTGGGCGACCACCACGTTGGATGTGGCCCAGTACTGTTGCGCGAGTTTCACGGCCTGTTGCCGTTTCAATCTCTTTCGCTAGCTCATTAGCGTCCATCATTAGCTCAGTAAGCGCGATGATCGCATGCTTCTTACCTTTCTTAATGCCATCGTTGATGTTCGCAATAAGTTGCTCTTTATCCAGACCCGTTTCAGGCGTGATGATGTACTCACAACCACCGGCAATTGCAGAAGTCAGAGTAAGATCACCACAGTGACGACCCATAATTTCAACAATAGAGATACGCTGGTGAGAAGAAGACGTGTCACGTAGACGGTCAATCGCGTCGATAACCGTGTTCAGTGCCGTTAGGTAACCGATTGTGTAATCTGTACCTGCAATGTCGTTGTCGATTGTGCCTGGTAGACCAACACATGGATAACCCATTTCTGTTAGCTTTTTCGCACCCATGTAAGAGCCGTCACCACCGATAACAACTAGGGCATCGATACCGTGCGCTTTTAGGTTTTCAATCGCTTTCTCACGCACTTCCACATCTTTAAATTCTGGGAAACGCGCAGAACCTAGGAAAGTACCACCTTTGTTGATCACATCAGACACGCTTGAGCGGTCTAGCTTTTCGATGCGGTTTTCGTACAAACCTAGGTAGCCGTCGTAAACGCCGTATACTTCTAGGCCTTCAGATAACGCCGTACGTACTACGCCGCGTACTGCTGCGTTCATACCAGGCGCGTCGCCGCCACTCGTTAAAACACCGATCTTCTTAATCATGCTCACCCTCGATCTTGGCAATCAATTTTTAATTTTCTTCTAAGTCACTGTTAGTCAGTAACCTAACAAATCGAAAAAACTGTGCGTAATGTTACATTTCCTCTACAGGAATACCAATGAAAACACACAATTTTATGTAACTTTTCTACTTATGTAAGAGTATTACAGCTTTGCTCGCAAACTTTGTTGATTCATATCAGAATACCGATTCTTTCATCAAACTGATGGAAACATAGCCAATATCGCATATTTTGTCGTACGCAAACGTGAATTTTTCGAGACTCACCACGATTGCTCCTGTTGCTCTTTCTCAGAATATTGCACCACGGTATATGGGTCTTGGTGGATCAAGACATCGGCATTCGGAAATACGCTCAAAATGTTGCGCTCGACTTCATCCGAAACGCTATGAGCTTCAATAAGTGGCATGCGGTCGTCAAGTTCAAGATGTAACTGGATAAATCGGATCGGGCCAGCGATTCGGGTTCGGATCTGATGCACACCAAGTACATTTCTGACCGCCAGACATTGCTGACGAATCTGTTCTATCTCTTCATTTGGTAACGCTCTGTCGAGTAGCACTTGTACCGCTTCATACGCCATTTTAATCGCATTGATAAAGATAAAGACGCCGATACCGAAAGCGAACACCGCATCAGCCTGCCCCACCCCGAAGTAACTCAGGCCAAGTGCAACCACAATAGCGGCATTCATATAGAGATCCGATTGATAATGCAGGGAGTCTGCAGCAATGGCTGGGCTTTTGGTCAGGCGCACCACGTGCTTTTGGAACATCACCAGACCTAAGGTAACGATGATGGAGAATACACTGACATAGATGCCCAGTTCGGGGGTGTTCAATTCATGAGGACGGAAGAAACGGTCTACACCATTAAGAATGAGGAAAACGGCTGAGCCAGAGATAAACATCGACTGAGCGAGGGCGGCTAACGACTCCGCTTTACCATGACCGAAAGAGTGTTCTCTATCAGCAGGTTGTAAGGCATAGCGAATGACCAAAAGGTTAACAAAGGATGCACCGATATCAAGCAACGAGTCCACTAACGATGCCAACATACTGACCGACCCAGTTTTCCACCAAGCCATGACTTTGACCACCAGCAAAACGGTGGCAACCAAGGTTGCTGTCCACGCTGCCATGGTGACTAATCGTGCGTACTTCTGTTCCATATTGACACTACCTGCTCTACATCCAAAAAATGGAGGCGGATTCGCTCTCCCAAACCGCACTCTTTGGTGCGTGTCTGTTTCTCCAAACAGAGAAACATCTTTAAGGCGTCCACACCCCAAACCGTCTCAAAATACTCGATGAACGAGAACAGTTTGGGCGGGTCACGCCCTATGCGGGAGAGTATAGCGTGCTAGTTATTGAACGAATATGAAATACATCAAGGTAGCGACAGTCATTCGCTAAAAATGATCACTCCGCATCTTTATCTGAGCGGCGTTGCATTTTTTCACTGCACTTCTCGCGACGCTCTTCTTGTAATTCCACGAATTTGATTTTCTGTTCAGGGGTCAACACACTCAACATCTTATGCTTAAACGCCAGTTTCTGAACGCGACGTTCTGCGTGCTTCTCTGCCATCGCTTTTGCTAACGCATTCGCTGCTTGCTCATCGAAAGTATCCGCAAGGAGCAGCTGCTGCACTTTGTCGTGCATCGCCTCGCGCTGCGCTTTATTGGCCGCGAAGTTTTCAGCACGCTGCTCTTTACGCTCGGCTTTTGCTTCTTTCTTCATGGCTTTCAATTGCTGCTTTTGGTCATCACTTAAATCAAGCTGACGGAGAATGCCACGATCCATGCCCATGCCACATTGACCTTTTGCGCCTTTATGATGATCTTTACCACCAAACGCCCATGCACTAGCAGTACCTAAAGTCAGTGGAAGAACAACAGCAGCCAGTACCAATTTCTTTGCAGTTTTCATGATCAAATTCCTTCAATTATGTTTGGGACAGTGCTGCTCTCGCAGCGCATGACTGTATAGTAAGATTCGCTACGTAAAGTGGCGTATAGCAAGCGTAAAGAATCGTAAAGATGCAAAGAAAGCATACGCCACGCAGAATGTTTCGCAGTAGTATGAATAAGAAAGAGAAGACGCACAGAGTGAGCACCCTATGGCCCATATCCTATTAATCGATGACGACAATGAACTCACCGCACTGCTAAAAGAAATCTTGAGCTTCGAAGGCTTTGACGTTTCTGAAGCCAATGATGGCGAAGCCGGCCTTGCTTGTGTCGATGACAGTGTCGATTTGATCCTATTGGACGTCATGATGCCAAAACTCAATGGCTTTGAAACACTCAAGCGATTAAGAGAGCAGTGGGAAACCCCTGTTTTAATGCTGACAGCGAAAGGCGAGGAGATCGACCGAGTGTTGGGGCTGGAGCTCGGAGCGGATGACTATCTACCCAAACCCTTTAGTGATCGCGAACTGCTCGCTCGGATGAAAGCCATATTGCGTCGTACCGCTTCGCCATCCAGCAAACACAATGACACACTCACCTATCAGGATATTGAACTGCACCCCGGCAAACAAGAGGTGTACTGCCAAGGTCAGTTGCTTGAGTTGACCTCAACCGAGTTCGCACTGCTGCAATACTTTCTCTCTCACCCAGGGCAAACTGTAACAAAAGAGGCTCTGAGTTTTGATGTTCTCGGAAAACGACTGGCCGCCTTTGATCGCGCTGTCGATATGCATGTGTCTAACCTGAGAAAAAAGCTGCCAGAACGCTCGGATGGCAAATCTCGAATCAAAACGTTACGCGGGCGCGGCTACCTTTTGGTGGAGAGTGATTGATGCGCCTTCCCACGACCACCAGCTTATATGGTCGCATTTTTGCGATCTTTTGGTTCACGATGTTCCTCGTGCTGCTGGCTGTGCTGGCTCTGCCCCACTTAGACCCACGCAAGGCAAAAACCATTCCAGCACCGCAGTTGGCTAAATTAGAAGAGGCTCGCGATCACATCGAACAGCGCTTTGCTCAGTTTGATCACCTTGAACCCATCCTTCGCCGTCTTGAGGTAAAACGCCATAAACCCGACGAGCATAAGCATCATAAGTTTTATATCACGGATCAAGCAGGCAATATTTTTACTTCTCACCTTGGCAGCGATCGACGCGCTCAAGATCGCCGTCCACCGGATCGCCGAACCAAAGCACTGCAAAATTTCATCGCTAACCAAGAAGGCCACCAACCCATGCAGCGCCTCTATGGTCGCTTAATGATCGCTGGACCGTTGCCCATTACGTTAGCCAACCAAGAGCTGTACTTGTACGTCGGTGCTCGATGGCATCGACCTCCCCCACTGCTATTACGCTTATTTGATCACCCTTTCCAGTTACTTCTCGCGGTCATGGCCGTGAGCACCCCTTTGCTACTGTGGTTAGCATGGGCGCTCAGCCAACCTGCTCGGCGACTAGAACGCGCGGCTCAGCGGGTGGCGAAAGGCGACTTCGAAATCGATCCTGAGCTGGAGCGCAAGGGCACCAGTGAGTTTCGTCAAGCAGGAGCCAGTTTCAACCAAATGGTCCAAGGCGTGAATGAGATGATCTCAGGACAACAACGGCTGCTGTCTGATATCTCCCATGAACTGCGTTCTCCTCTGACACGTTTACGAATGGCGAACGCCCTCGCGATTCGCAAGCAAGGCGAATCTTCAGAGCTCCATCGTATTGATACTGAAGCGCAACGACTTGAGCAAATGATTGGTGATCTGCTCGCGTTATCCCGTATTCAGGTTGATAGCCATCAAGACAAAGCCCAACACACATTAGAACAGCTGTGGCAAGACCTCTTGCTTGATGCTCAATTTGAAGCGGAGCACCATGGCAAACGCCTCACCTTTACGCCACTTCCACAAGGACAGATACAAGGTAACCATAAGCTGTTAATGAGTGCCTTAGACAATGTAGTGCGTAATGGCATTTACTACGGAAAAGATCGCACCGAAGTGACCTTTTCGATTCGCGATGCTGTGCTAACCATTCAAGTGGATGACAATGGTGAAGGAGTCGAGGAAGAAGAACTGGACGCCATTTTCCGCCCATTTTATCGTGTTTCGACGGCACGTGACCGCCATACGGGAGGCACAGGATTGGGGCTTGCCATCACTGACAGTGCGGTGCGCCAACATCAGGGAACGCTCACCGCCAGTCGCAGTTCGTTAGGTGGGTTGTGTGTCACGATTACCTTGCAACTTGACGTGTAAATAATAACCACAAAAAGATCGCAGTTGATAATAATAATCACTATCGCTACAGTGGAATTCTTCACTAGGGAGAATTAACTATGTCACACGTATTTCCAGAACTTCCATACGCATACGACTCATTAGAACCTTATATCGATGCGAAAACTATGGAAGTGCACTACAGCAAGCACCACAGAACTTACTTCGATAAGTTCACGGCAGCGATCAAGGGCACAGATCTAGAGAACCAGAGCCTAGAAGAAATCTTCGCATCTATCTCTGAGCACAGCCCAGCAGTACGTAACAACGGCGGTGGTTTCTACAACCACATCGTTTACTGGCAGTGCATGTCACCAAATGGTGGCGGTGAACCAACAGGTGATCTAGCAGCAGCTATCAATGAAACATTCGGTAGCTTCGACGCATTCAAAGAGCAATTCGCTCAAGCTGCAGTCAACACGTTTGGTTCAGGCTTCGCTTGGCTACTTGTTAAAGATGGTAAACTGTCCATCGCTTCAACAAGCAACCAAGACAACCCACACATGGACGTAATCGACGCGTCTGGTGAGCCAATCCTAGCGCTTGACGTATGGGAACACGCTTACTACATCAGCTACCAAAACCGTCGTCCAGAATACATTGACGCATGGTGGAACGTTGTTAACTGGGACGCAGTTTCAGCAAACTACGCAGAAGCTCTGAAGTAATCGTTTAACGATCAGTTCAAGGTCAATGAAAAGCGGTATGACGCAAGCGATACCGCTTTTTTCATGCCTGCTCAGGCACTCTCCTCGTTAGACTCTAGAGGTAACTGGGGTATACTCATGCACAAATTCACGACAACCCTTGATTGCTATGTTTGATATTGCCCTGTATGAACCTGAAATTGCCCCAAATACGGGCAACATTATCCGTCTCTGTGCCAATTGTGGCGCGAACTTACACCTAATTGAACCTCTGGGTTTCGATCTTGATGAGAAAAAAGTGCGCCGTGCAGGACTGGATTATCACGACCTCGCTCGTGTCACCCGCCATAAAGACTACCAAGCGTTTCTTGATTATTTAGAAAACGAACGCGAAGGGGATTTCCGTTTATTTGCTTGCACCACCAAGACCACCGGCCACCACGTTGACGTCAACTACCAAAAAGGGGATGTGTTGATGTTTGGCCCTGAAACTCGTGGTCTGCCAGCGGACGTGATCGAAAGTCTGCCGATGAGCCAGCGTATCCGCATTCCAATGATGCCAGATGCACGCAGTCTCAACTTGTCGAATTCAGTGGCGATCATTGCGTTTGAAGCTTGGCGTCAGATGGGCTTTGAAGGCGGTCTTTAAGCACCGCTCCCAATCCATGGGACTCCAGCACGCATCGCAAGCCACATACAAAAATAGCCAGCATCATGCTGGCTATTTTGCTACAAAATCTTACAAGAGGTAAAAGTGTGGCTTAAGCCTCGTTTCACATTCCCTTTGTAATACATAGGCTAGTTGAGGCGATGAGTATCGTCGTCTTTTTTATTCTCATCCTTTCGCTCATATTCGCCTTCAAATGTACTCCCTTGCCCATCATTTTGATGAGGCGGACGCTGAAAGGGATCTTGCCCAAACGGGTTGTGCTGATCATCATGATTTCCGAAGCCGCCTTGACCACCGAAGCCACCTTGACCACCGAAACCGCCTTGCTGACCAAAACCATTCCCCATGCTCTTGACCACCATCTTTCCCATGAGGTACTTGGCAATCACCGCTCGTGGGGCTGGCAACAGAACCAACATACCGAAAGCATCGGTCATAAAGCCTGGTGTCAACAGAAGAACCCCCGCGACCGCGAGCATAATGCCTTCAAAAATTTGCTGTGCTGGTAACTCACCTTGCTGCAAGCGACCTTGCACACTCATCAAGGTTTGCAGCCCTTGGCTACGTACCAGTGACGCTCCGACAAACGCCGTCAATAAAACCAAACCAATGGTCGGCCATAATCCTAGGAAACCGCCTACTTGGATAAATAAGCCAATTTCAATGATCGGCACACAGATAAATAATGCTAATAGGATTGGAAACACAAACTCCTCCTTGGTTATCGTCACAGTACCGTTATCCCCAATTGACTGCAAGGTGCGCTTCTTTAGACTCTTTCATGAATTTGCACAACAACAGCCGATTACGTCATAGTTTGACCGTTCTTCAAAATACCTTCACTGGAAAATCCCCCCTCCATGACCTAACGTATAACCATCACCCATAAGCAACTAAGCACACAATGAGAAGAGTGTTCGCCATCTTTAAGATCATGGCACTTTTATGGTTCGTCTTTTCCTGTGTGCCCCTGTTCTATTATTGGCATATCAGCGAAAAAACGGAAACCAACCTCCATAATCAAATGAAAAACCAAGGCTTACAGTTTCTTGGTTTCATTGACGCCCGCTCACGCCACATTTATGAAGGGATTGAAGCCGCGTTCTTAGAGTTAAGTCGTTCAACTCTGCTGCGCGATTTTTCACAAGCACCCAATCAGCAGTTGCGCCACTACTTGGAAAGTCAGTGGTACATCACCTCCCTCAACTCGACGCGTTTTGATCAATTACGCTATCTCGATTTACAAGGTAAAGAGCGGATCCGTGTTAACTTCCCGCAATCCGCCATCGAGCCCGAAATTGTGCCTGAAGCACACCTGCAAAATAAACGTCATCGCGACTACTTTCAATTTGCTCAGCAACTCTCCTCAATGGAAACAGGCTACTTTGGCATTGACCTTGAACATGAGTATGGCCGTCCTGTGCTGCCCTCCAAACCGGGATTTCGCATTATCTACCCAATTGAGAATCAGCAAGAAAGACTGGGCTATTTCATTGCAAACCTTGATGTCTTGCAGCTTGTCAATGAGCTCACGGAGAACTCTCAAGGGTTAGAAGTTAGCTTTGTTGACTACCGTGGTTACTACCTATTGAGCACTCAAACACACAAAATTTTTGGTCATGTCATGCCGCAGCGTAATGGCTACAACATGGCGAAAGAGCACCCTCAAGTGTGGGCTCACCTCAAACACTCCGTTAATCACAGTGGCAGTTACCTTGCCGATGAAGGCTTATTTGTTTATCGACAAATCACCACTCCGATCTTTGCTCATACCCAGCCGTTAACCCTCGTCACCTTCTATCCTAAGAGTGTGCTGATGTTTGAATCAGAGCAAGCACGCCAATACATTAAAATGGAAGCGTTTGTGGTGTGGTTGCTTTTAGGATTAGCGGCAAGTGGCTGTGCCTTACTTTACGATAGTTATAAGCGAAATAAAGTCGACCAAGCCTTTTCTAACTTGCTGATCGAACAGAGCAGTGCAGTGGTATTAGCCGACTTACACTGTCGCATCTTGCGTGCCAATACTCGCTTTATTGAGTTATCGGGGTACACCCCAGAAAACCTCCGTGGCCACTCTATCTGCCAATTTCATCGTCACGAAACCTGCAAACCCGATCAGATTCGCCATCAGCTGAGCACACAGCAAAGTTGGACCGGTATGATTGAACTGGTGACGGCGAACAATGAGATCATTCCTTGCCAA
Source organism: bacterium sp. HQB-39 (assembly GCA_043422575.1). Taxonomy (GTDB): domain Bacteria; phylum Pseudomonadota; class Gammaproteobacteria; order Enterobacterales; family Vibrionaceae; genus Vibrio. Next base: position 37,751 of record JBHOHG010000019.1, read on the forward strand.
GCAGAAATTCGCCCCATCGGCTCACCGAGAGAGTACTACGTGCTCTCATTTACCGACATTTCGGAACACCACACCAAGCTGCTCGAGTTTAAAGAACTGAGTGAGCGAGATGCGGCGACGTTACTTTGGAATAAGAAGAAGTTTGAACAACGCTTAGAGATAGAGTCCAGACTGGTCAAGCGCTATAAAAATCACCCTTCTTGCTGCCTTGCGATCATCGATATCGACCACTTTAAACAGGTAAACGATCGTAATGGCCATTTGTTTGGCGACCAAGCCATCCTTTTTGTGTCGCAGACTCTGAGGCAAATCTTACGTGAGACCGATGTGATTGGTCGAATTGGAGGGGACGAATTTGCTGTCATCTTGCAACACGTCGACGCCTACGATGCCAAACAATTGATGATGCGCGTGAGCCAAGCCATCAGCGAGTGGCACTCCTATCCACTGACTGTCAGTATCGGCATCGCCCAGATCAATCAAGAGAGTAAGATCTGTTATGCACAGGCTGACCAAGCGCTCTACCAAGCCAAACAGTCTGGACGGAACGCCGTCTTCGCCCACAGTGAACAAACCGTCGTTCATATCCGTACTCATCAAGGCTAATCGCCCGCCGGATTGGCTATTTACTACGCGCTCTTTCACTCTAGCCACGTCGTTGTATTAAATAGTGATCCACTTACTATTTTTTCAATCTTAGTCACGTATCATGTGCCTCATGAACTGAGGCTCTTCCCCGCCTTAGTCATAGCCAGACGGATTTGCAGCCCGACTTTCTGACGAACGGATTCTATTGAAGCAGAGTGGGTTTATATAACCATTTTAGTAAGCACAAAAACACTCAACGACTTATTGAAATGGCTATCGCGTTTATTATCAGAAGAATTCTCTAAGGATCCTGTTATGGCTACCCTATCCCAAGCGCCATCTACTACCTCAGCCACTCGAATTGAAGAAGACTTGCTCGGTCAACGCCATGTCCCTGCGGACGCTTACTATGGTATTCACACCCTTCGTGCTATGGAGAACTTCAACATCTCCAATGTGACCATCTCAGACGTCCCTGAATTCGTTCGTGGTATGGTCATGACGAAAAAAGCCGCAGCACTGGCTAACAATGAGCTGGGCGTGCTACCAAAAGAAGTGGCTCAATACATCATCCAAGCTTGTGATGTGATTTTGGACACGGGCAAATGTATGGATCAGTTCCCATCAGACGTGTTCCAAGGTGGAGCTGGCACCTCCGTCAACATGAATACGAACGAAGTGATTGCCAATGTTGCACTGGAACTGATGGGCAAAGAAAAAGGTCAGTACGAGTTCATTAACCCGAACGACCATGTAAACAAGAGCCAATCCACCAACTGTGCGTACCCAACGGGTTTCCGTATTGCGGTGTACAACAGTGTGCAAAAACTAATTGAAGCCATTGAATACTTAAAAGGCGCGTTTGAACTCAAAAGCCAAGAGTTCAGTGGCATTTTGAAAATGGGCCGAACTCAGCTACAAGATGCTGTCCCTATGACCGTGGGACAAGAGTTTCACGCTTGGGCTGTGACGCTGAACGAAGAGATCCGCGCACTGCAATACACGTCAAAGCTGCTACTGGAGGTGAACCTTGGTGCGACCGCTATTGGTACTGGTCTGAATGCAGCAGAAGGCTATCAAGGTCTTGCTGTCAAACACCTTGCTGACGTCACCGGTTTAGAAGTCACCGCCGCTGAGGACTTGATCGAAGCGACGTCTGACTGTGGTGCCTACGTCATGACGCATGGCGCTATTAAGCGTCTTGCTGTCAAGCTATCGAAGATCTGTAATGACCTTCGTTTGCTCTCTTCAGGTCCACGCGCAGGCTTGAACGAAATTAACCTACCTGAGCTGCAGGCGGGCTCGTCGATCATGCCTGCGAAAGTGAACCCTGTTGTACCAGAAGTCGTGAACCAAGTCTGTTTCAAAGTGCTAGGAAACGACAACACCATTTCGTTTGCTGCTGAAGGTGGTCAATTGCAGTTGAACGTCATGGAGCCTGTGATTGCGCAAAGCATGTTTGAATCCCTCTCTATTCTGACCAATGCGTGTGTTAACCTTCGCGATAAGTGTATTGATGGCATCACTGTGAACAAAGAGGTGTGTGAGAACTACGTTTACAACTCGATCGGCATTGTGACTTACTTGAACCCGTATATTGGTCACCATGAAGGCGACATTGTCGGTAAGATTTGTGCGGAAACTGGCAAAAGTGTTCGTGAAGTCGTTTTAGAACGCGGTCTTCTCACCGCAGAAGAGCTGGATGACATTTTAACGGTTGAAAACTTTATGCATCCGACATATAAAGCCAAGCGTTACGAATAAAAAATACAAGATAAAGGGTCCATCAGGGCCCTTTTTTTGGCGCTGACGACGATATCCACACTTTTATTAATATTAATTTAAGCGATTGAGAGTGACGTCAAATCAGCCCGATTTGTGCACTGGAAGTGTCTGAGCAGAATCGTATTTTTGAGCAAGGCGAGCTGTCAGGGCATCCCTGCCCGACCACCAAGGACTGAGCATCACACGGTGACCCCAAGGATTAGGGACTGCTGAGAAATCAGAATTCATCGTTGGAATCCAACCCAGCGATTTAAGTATCTAATTTTACTGAAGAGGTATCACTATGATTGCAGTCGAACTTTTTGTCGTCTTGCTGTTTATATTCTTAGGGGCACGCATCGGGGGCATCGGCATTGGTTTTGCGGGTGGCGCAGGTGTGATCGCGCTTTCTCTAGGGCTAGGGGTTCCCACGAGCCAAGCCTTCATTCCTGTTGATGTTATCTTGATCATCATGTCTGTGATCACCGCCATAGCCGCCATGCAAGTGGCCGGCGGTATGGACTGGTTGGTGCAAATTGCTGAAAACTTCCTTCGCCGACACCCTGAGCGCATCACCTTTTATGCTCCTATTGTCACTTTCTTAATGACGCTCATGGCAGGCACCGGACACACGGCCTTTTCCACACTCCCAGTCATCGCCGAAGTCGCGAAGGGGCAAGGGGTACGCCCATCGCGCCCGTTATCGATCGCTGTCGTGGCATCACAAATTGCGATTACCGCCTCTCCTATTTCAGCCGCTGTGGTCGCTTTTGCGGCGATGCTTGCTCCCTTTGGCGTTGATTACCTGACCTTACTTGCCGTCTGCATCCCAACCACCTTTATCGCCTGTATGATTGGCGCGTTCGTGGCAAACTTTATGGGAGGAGAATTGAAAGAGGATCCTGAATATCAAGATCGCTTAGCCAAAGGGCTGATCAAACTCAACCCACAGACGCAACGCACGATTTTGCCAACGGCTAAACTGGCAACCTTCATTTTCCTTGGCGCAATCGCCTTTGTCGTCTGTTACGCGGCGGCCATCTCGAAGTCCGTTGGTTTGATTGTTGACCCAGCACTGGGGCGCAACGAAGCCATCATGACGGTCATGCTGGCCGCCGCCGCTGCCATTGTCTTGTTCACCAACATTGATGCGGCAAAAATCCCAGCCGCCACGACTTTCCGTTCCGGTATGACCGCCTGTGTCTGTGTATTAGGTGTTGCCTGGCTAGGGTCAACTTTTGTCAACGCTCACGTTGACGGCATCAAAGAGCTGGCCGGCGAACTGCTTTCGGACTACCCGTGGATGCTCGCCTTAGTCCTCTTCTTTGCGTCGATGCTACTTTATTCGCAAGGGGCAACAACCGTGGCACTGATGCCCGCCGCGCTCGCGATCGGCGTTGCACCATTAACCGCTGTGGCCTCTTTTGCAGCAGTCAGCGCTCTGTTTGTCTTACCCACTTATCCAACCTTATTGGCTGCGGTAGAAATGGACGACACAGGCTCAACGCGCATTGGCAAATACGTCTTTAATCACCCGTTCTTCTTGCCGGGCGTCGTCACTATCACCTCCGCTGTCGCCCTAGGCTTTACCATCGGTGGCTTGGTGCTATAGCTTCGTTGCTTGGTGCTATGACCTTGTTGCTTGGAACTGCCACCTCGATAATTCGCAAAGTAAGGGAGATTCACTCCCTTACTTTTTAAAGCCGCCTTTGAGGATACTTCGACCCCGTATTCCGTTCATGCATCACTCTCGCAAAGATTATTTGAAACTATTTCGCCCTAGCAAAGGTCTGATTAGGTTACACTATCAACACTTTTGCTGAGCAATACATCAACCCTATGCGCGGATATTTAACTCTTTTACTTATAGCTTTTACCGCCATATCGTTCCCATCATGGGCGATATTTGGTAACTCCCAATCCAGCACGTTTGGTGAACAGGACGCGTTTATTCCTGTCGATCAAGCCTTCCCTTTTAACTCATTGCAACGTGAGCATGCCCTCATGTTGGACTGGCAGGTCCACGACGGCTACTACCTCTATCAAGAGCGTATTTCCATCAGCGGAGAAAACGTCACCGTTGGTCAAGTGACCATGGTTGATGGCGAACCTTACCATGATGAGTTTTTTGGTGATGTGCATATCTACACCACTCCGCTGTTTGCCGATGTTCAATTATCCGACTGGCAAGAAGGGGCGCGCTTGATCGTTCAATATCAAGGGTGTGCTAAAGCGGGGTTCTGTTATCCACCAGAAACACGTATTGTTCCGATCAGTCAATTTACCCATTTGACCACCAGCAACGCTGAAGTAACTCGTACAGGAACAACGAACTCCGTCGACACCAATACCGTTGCCGCTACAGAAAGCACACAACCAGCACCAATGACAGAGCAAGACAGCCTTGCCGCTAAGCTTGGTGACAGTTGGTGGGCTCCTTTGCTGTTTTTAGCACTGGGTATTGGCTTGGCCTTCACCCCTTGTGTGCTTCCTATGTACCCTATCTTGACCAGCATCGTGCTTGGCGGAGGCAAACTCAATGCTAAACGCGCATTTGGGTTGTCGTTTGTCTACGTCCAAGGCATGGCCGTGACGTATACCTTGCTGGGCTTAGTGGTCGCCTCTGCGGGTATGCAATTTCAAGCGGCGATGCAGCACCCTTATGTACTGATGGGTCTCAGTGTGATGTTTGTTGCTCTCTCGTTATCCATGTTTGGTCTCTACACCATACAGCTACCCAGTGGAGTACAAACTTGGTTGAATAACCTCAGCAATAAACAGCAAGGTGGTAGCAGCGCTGGCGTGTTTGCTATGGGCGCCATTTCGGGCTTGGTGTGTTCACCATGTACCACTGCACCCTTATCGGGGGCACTGCTGTATGTCGCGCAAACTGGCGACTTGATGACGGGTGCCATTACCCTGTATGCCTTAGCAATTGGTATGGGCATCCCACTGATCTTGGTGGCGGTATTTGGCAATAAGCTGCTACCGAAAGCAGGCGGTTGGATGGATCGCGTCAAGACTCTGTTCGGCTTCATCCTGTTAGCTGCACCAATCTTCTTGCTTGAGCGTATCTTGCCTGAACTTTGGAGTACCGTGTTGTGGTCCGTGCTTGGTGTCGCCGCCTTTGGCTGGTTGTATCACATCAAGAATTCTTTGGAGTTTGGAGGATGGAAGCAAAGTTTGGTCGGCATCATTGCGGTGTTAGGCTTATTCGCATCTCTGCAACCTGCGTTCCACTATTGGTATGGCAACAACGGCGCCGCTGAACACAAGCAGCCAACCATCAGCTTTGTGCGCGTCAATACGGTTGATGAACTGCAACAGCAGTTGGCAGCGGCCAAAGCGGCAGGCAAGCCGGTCATGTTCGACTACTACGCCGATTGGTGTGTGGCGTGTAAAGAGTTTGAGAAGTACACCTTCCATGATCCAAGTGTCGAAGCCAAGTTGCAAGGATTCGTCTTGCTGCAAGCGGACGTGACTAAAAACCGTCTCCAAGACATTGAGTTACTGCAAAGTATGAATGTCTTAGGCTTACCCACGATCGAGTTTTGGGATGCTCAGGGCAACCATGTACCGAAAGCTCGAATTACAGGTTTCATGGCCGCAGAGCCTTTCCTCAATCACTTGCAACAACTCTAAACGCCGATACTGCCCAATGGGGTATCGTTCGGCTCTTGGTTTCTTTAGCTTCTAAACGATCAGCTTCTTGAGCGATCAGTTTCTTGAACCATTTTTGGCTTCTCGCTCCGTTTTTTATATCGAAAGGAGCGATGAAGCCAGAGCCCTTACCTTCTCATTTCGAGACTTCAACCCCTTCTCGATTCCAAGACGATTTTTATCGCATAAGATTTCACCAAAAAGTCGATTTAGTTCAGACTTTTAGCGGATGAACATTGTCCAGTAACTTAAAGCTGACAATAATTTGATTAACCAAACTGTCATAAGTGCATAACGTCATGGATTCGACCTACACCATTATCATCGCGGATGATCATCCGTTGTTTCGAAATGCCCTGTTTCAATCAGTGCATATGGCTATCAGTGGAGCCAATCTACTCGAAGCGGATTCTCTCGACGCACTGTTGACCTTGTTATCCAAAGAAGATGAGCCGGATCTGCTGCTGCTGGATCTCAAAATGCCCGGCGCAAATGGCATGTCAGGGTTAATTCATCTTCGCGCTGAGTATCCAGACCTGCCCATCGTCGTGGTCTCTGCGAGTGAAGAGCCGGCAGTCGTCACACAAGTCAAAAGCCATGGTGCGTTTGGCTTTATACCGAAATCCAGTGACATGCGCTCACTGATTGCAGCACTCAATCAAGTCCTAGCGGGTGACCCTTATTTTCCAGAAGCCTTGATCACCAACAGCACCGCATGTAATGAGTTGGCCGAGAAGCTGGCGACCCTCACCCCGCAGCAATACAAGGTATTGGGCATGCTCTCCGACGGCTTACTGAACAAGCAAATCGCTTACGACCTCAATGTGTCAGAAGCCACGATCAAGGCGCATATGACAGCGATTTTCCGTAAACTTGGAGTGAAAAACCGAACTCAAGCGGTGATCCTGCTGCAACAGTCAGAGCCGGAGACATAGTTTCCCTCGTTCGAGTGGTTTCCTCTCGTGTTCTGATGACGAAAAGCGCCTTATGGCGCTTTTTTTGACGCTAATTCCCGTCTCCAAAGGGGGCTTCTTATGCCCTTTCCTTTTTCTTGTTTCTTTGTCGAACACTTTATTCCTTAAAACACTTGGCGCCTTAGTTTTCGTCTATCGACAGAGTTCGCATTAGACCTTAGCCTAACTTAACAGCAATTTAACATCACATAACACTCACCCAAAACACCAATACCCATATTTTTCATCAACTTACTTCATTTAACGCAACGACTAAAGTTGCACAGATCCCTTGCATCTTCGCTGCTAATCTAAAAACCGTAACATTACGTTAACACCCACCACCTCATAAGAATAGAAACGGAAGGAGAAGGCCATGGCGTTCGAATCAACAGAACATGCTCAAGCCTACTGGAAGGAAAACTTGGGAATTATGGGATCACTGTTGGCAGTGTGGTTCTTGGTATCGTATGGCGCAGGCATCATGTTTGTTGATGCGCTCAATGCCATTCAATTTGGCGGCTTTAAACTCGGCTTTTGGTTCGCGCAACAAGGTTCTATCTACACCTTTGTCGCCCTGATCTTTATTTACGTCGCTCGCATGAACGCGTTGGACAAAAAATACAACGTACAGGAAGACTAAGAGGCTTAGAACATGGATATTCAAACTTGGACGTTTATTCTAGTGGGCATTACGTTTGCCCTCTATATTGGTATCGCGATATGGGCGCGCGCTGGATCCACCAGTGAATTTTATGTCGCAGGCGGTGGGGTACACCCAGTCGCCAACGGCATGGCCACGGCCGCTGACTGGATGTCGGCAGCTTCCTTCATTTCTATGGCTGGTATCATTTCCTTCATCGGTTACGATGGCGGGGTTTACCTAATGGGTTGGACTGGCGGTTATGTTCTATTAGCCCTCTGTCTTGCTCCGTATCTGCGTAAGTTCGGCAAATTTACCGTGCCTGACTTTATTGGCGATCGTTACTACTCGAAGACCGCCCGCATGGTGGCCGTCTTCTGTGCCATTTTCGTCTCGTTTACCTATGTCGCGGGTCAAATGCGTGGTGTCGGGGTGGTCTTTGCCCGCTTCTTAGAAGTCGACATCAATATGGGTATCATCATTGGTATGGCGATTGTCTTCTTCTATGCGGTCATGGGCGGCATGAAAGGCATTACCTATACTCAGGTCGCTCAATACTGTGTCCTCATTTTTGCTTTCATGGTGCCAGCGATCTTCACATCGTTGATGATGACGGGGAATCCAATCCCACAAGCAGGCTTTGGTTCTACCATGGCAGGCACTGACACCTATCTCCTTGATAAACTCGACGGACTGACTCAAGAGCTCGGCTTTACCGCCTATACCGATGGCTCTAAGAGCATGGTCGACGTCTTCTTTATCTGTGCGGCTCTGATGGTCGGTACAGCGGGACTACCGCACGTTATCATTCGCTTCTTTACGGTTCCAAAAGTGTCAGACGCACGTATCTCAGCGGGTTGGGCGCTGGTATTTATCGCGATCCTTTACACCACAGCCCCTGCGGTTGCCGCCTTTGCTCGTGTGAACATGATTGACACCATCAATGGTCCAGACATGAAAGGCGTCGCAGCAACGGAAGCACCAAGCTGGTACCAAAGCTGGGAAAGCACAGGGCTCGTAGCATGGGAAGATAAGAACGGCGACGGCAAAATGTTCTACTCGGGCGATGAACGAAACGAGATGAAGATCAACCGTGACATCATCGTACTGGCCTCTCCTGAATTAGCGAAACTGCCAAACTGGGTTGTTGCGCTACTGGCAGCGGGTGGTCTTGCAGCCGCACTCTCCACAGCAGCCGGTCTGCTACTGGTGATTTCGACCTCGATATCCCACGATTTACTCAAGAAAGGCTTTAAACCCGATATGACCGATAAACAAGAGTTGATGGCGGCGCGTATCGGGGCGGCAATCGCCATCGTCGGAGCGGGCTACCTCGGGATAAATCCGCCGGGCTTCGTGGCACAGGTGGTCGCCTTCGCGTTCGGACTCGCCGCTTCCTCCTTCTTCCCAGCGATCATCTTGGGCATCTTCTACAAGAAGATGAACAAAGAAGGGGCTATTGCGGGCATGATTTCCGGTATCGCATTTACAGCGGCTTACATCATCTACTTCAAGTTTGTAAACCCTGCCGCCAACACACCTGACAACTGGTGGTTCGGCATCAGTCCTGAAGGGATTGGTACGCTCGGTATGTGTGTCAACTTCGTGGTCTCGATTGTGGTCAACAAGTTCACAGCAGAAGTACCAAAAGATGTGCAAGAGATGGTGGAATCTATCCGCTACCCGAAAGGCTCAGGCGCAGCACACGACCATTAATCTCCCTCTGAAACGGCGCTATCACTTCGCCATTTCCCCTCGAAACCAAGCCGATGTTCACACATCGGCTTTTCCTTATTGTATTTGTGGTTGTTATTAAATAATTGAATGATAATAATTATCATTTCAAACCCTATTCAGAGAGTCCGTCATGGATGGTCAAAATGTGCTCTACAACAGTTATTTCAAAGCTCAAGATCGCTTTTTAGCCGACACGCCAATTGGTTTTGAGCCTGATGTTATTCATGAATACATTCACTGGGGCATGGTCATCGCTTCGGTGTATGAACACGATGCCGAGCATGAGAATCTGCTTATGTGTGAGTTGTTTTTACGTCAAGTCTATTTCCATATTCTCGAAGCCATTCAAGACCCAAAGCGCAGTCGTACTTTCCGTCGAGTCTGCCTCGATGCCATCCATACTCCTCTCTTGTGTTTGAAGCGTTACTACTATCAATTTGAAAATGGTGACGTGAAATTTCTAACCCTACAACAACAATTAAGAGTGGTTCAAACACCACTCGACTAAGCAAAAGGAAACGCTATGACCACTGAATTTCGCACTGAAGTAGATAGTATGGGTGAAGTCAAAGTTCCAAAGAACGCCCTTTACCAAGCGCAGACTCAGCGCGCTGTCGACAACTTTGCATTCAGCCAACATGCGATGCCAGCCAGCTTCATTCAAGCACTGGCTTACATCAAACAAACAGCCGCATTAACCAACGCTCAATTGGGCTTGCTAGAAGGCGACATCGCGAACTCCATCGCCGATGCCGCACAAACGATCATCGATGGCGAACACCTTGAGCATTTCCCTGTAGATGTCTTCCAAACTGGCTCAGGCACCAGCTCGAACATGAACGCCAACGAAGTGATCGCCACGTTAGCCAGCCAGCAACTGGGCGGTGACGTGAGTCCTAATGACCATGTCAATATGGGTCAAAGCAGTAATGATGTGATCCCAACAGCGATTCAAGTCAGCAGCGCTATCACCATTGAAAAACAACTGATTCCAGCCCTAGATCACCTACTCAACACGCTGGAAGAGAAAAAGCAGCAGTTAAACGAGACCGTCAAAACAGGCCGTACCCACCTGATGGATGCCATGCCGATCACGTTCGCCCAAGAGCTTGGCGGTTGGCAGCACCAAATCGAACACGCAAAGCAAGGCATTGAGCACAGCTTGCAAGCGGTAAAAGCTCTTGCACAAGGCGGCACGGCTGTCGGTACAGGGATCAACGCCGATCCTCGCTTTGCAGAAGCCTTTGCGCACAACCTCTCTCAAGAGACTCGTGTCAAATTCGAATCCAGCAGTAACTTTTTCTTTAATCTAAGCAGCCAAGACGCGATCGTGGCACTGTCCGGTCAGTTAAAAACCACGGCGGTTGCGATCATGAAGATCGCCAACGATCTTCGCTGGATGAACTCTGGCCCGCTCGCGGGGCTGGGTGAAATTGAACTGCAAGGTCTACAACCGGGTTCGTCGATCATGCCAGGTAAAGTGAACCCAGTGATCCCTGAAGCGGCAGCGATGGCCGCAGCTCAAGTGATTGGCAATGACGCAACCATTACCGTCGCCGGTCAATCGGGCAACTTCCAGTTGAACGTTATGCTACCTGTGATTGCACATAACGTGTTGGAAAGCATTGAACTACTCACTAACAGCTCTCACGCTTTGGCTGACAAGGCGATTGCCACGTTCACAGTGCGCGAAGACAACCTCAATGTGGCGTTAGCGAAAAACCCGATCCTAGTGACAGCACTGAATCCAGTGATCGGCTACCTAAAAGCGGCAGACATTGCGAAGAAAGCATACAAAGAAGGGCGCGCTATTCTTGACGTTGCACAAGAAGAAACCGAACTGGATCGCGAAACCCTAGAACGTCTACTCGATCCAGCGAAGCTAACCCAAGGTGGTGTGGCAGAATAATCGCTATGAATACTGGCGGCTGTAGAGCCGTCAGTCGATAACGCGTCCTGCGACGTAGCGATTGATATTAAGTGAATGACAATGAAAGTGTATTTAGACGACGAACGTACCACACCTGAAGGCTGGGTTAGAACTTATTGGCCTGAAGACACCATTGAGCTTCTCAAAACAGGAGAAGTGACCGAGCTCAGCCTTGATCACGACCTCGGCGATGATGAACGTGGTACGGGCTACGATGTGGTGCTGTGGATTGAAGAAGCAGTCTACACGCGCGGATTTATTCCTCCGTTTGTCAAAGTGCACTCAGCAAACGCTTCGGCGCGACTAAAGATGGAATCGGGCATTCGAAACATCAATGCCAAAGTACAACGTTAACAAAGTCCAAGGTAAGCAAGGCCAGATAAAAAAACCGCATCACCGTAAAGGATGCGGTTTTTAGTAATATCTCGACAGCAATCACTTACGCTACGCGATTCAACACCGCTCTTAGCTTTAATGGTTTCACGGGCTTCGCAATAAAGCCAAACCCATTGGCTTCGATGCCCGTCATCATGTCCTCGGTGCGATCTGCGCTGATGATCACCCCTTCAAATCGGTTCCCCAAACGCAAACGACACTGCTGCAAGACTTCTAACCCTGTGCGTCCATTATCCAAACGATAGTCTGAGAAAATAACGTCAGGGATCCACGATTCATCGATCACTTGCAGACTTTGCACTATGTCCCCTGCTGTACGCACATCACAGCCCCAACGCCCTAGTAAGTTTTCCATCCCCACTAAAATGTCAGGTTCATTATCGACACACAAAATGCGCAAATGACTCAACTCCGACGGAGCCACAGGCGAGGCCGTTGTTGGGGCAACTTGAATGTGTTTCGCTTGCTTGAGCGTGATTGAGAACACACTGCCTTGACCATGCCAAGAACGCATCGAGATGTTGTGTCCTAGCACCTGTGCAATCCCTTTTGAAATGGCGAGCCCCAACCCGAGTCCTTGATCAGAACGCACCATGGTGCCACGGCTAAATTCATTAAATATCTCCAGCTGTTTTTCTTGCTCAATGCCCATCCCGTTATCCCAGACATCAATACGAACTTGACCAGCAACTCGGCGCACGCCAAGTACCACCTTACCCTTTGGTGAATAGCGAAACGCATTGGTGAGGAAGTTTTGCACCACACGGCGTAATAACTTAGGGTCCGATTCAACATTGACCGACGACGGGATCATGGTGAACTCAATCCCTTGTTGGTGCGCCAAAGCGCTGAATTCCGCATTGAGATTCGACAACACGTCATTAATGGCAAAACCGTGCACATTGATGTCGAGCTTGCCCGACTCTAATCGCGAAATATCCAACAAGTCGCCAATCAAGTCTTCCGCCGCACCTAAGGCACTTTCAATATGAGTGGAGAGTCGCTTCACTTCATCATCTTGCGCCACTTCGGTCAGTGAAGAAGCAAATAAACGCGCGGCATTGAGCGGTTGCATCAGGTCGTGACTCACCGCCGCTAAAAATCGAGATTTCGATTGGGATTCGTGCTCGGAACGTTGTGTCGCATTCACCAATTGCTTGTTTAATTGTTCCAGTTCTCGCGTTCGTTCATGAACACGTTCTTCCAAACTTTCGTTGGCGTCTTTGAGTGCCTGCTCAGCATCACGGAACACGGTAATATCGGTAAAGCTCATCACAAAGCCGCCCCCTGGCATCGGGTTTCCTTGCACCTCAATCACCCGACCATCAGGGCGGACTCGGGACGAGGTATGGCGAGTCCCCTGTTCCAAATGGTACACACGGCGGCGCACATGATCTTCGGGGTCTCCAGGCCCACATAGCCCTTGCTCGGCATTGTGCCGTATCACTTCGGCAATGGGACGTCCCACTTGGATCAGCCCGGGCGGAAACTCGAACAGCTCTAAATAGCGCTGATTCCACGCGACTAATCGCAACTGTTTATCCACTACAGCAATTCCCTGACCGATATGTTCAATCGCACCTTGTAATAAGCCACGGCTAAAGTCATACAGTTCCGACGCTTCGTCGACAATGGTCGCCACTTCTTCTAACTGCATGTTTCGCCCTTGCAGCGCCGAAGTCAGCACTAACTTAGCGGAAGAAGCACCAAACACCCCAGCCAGCACACGCTCCGTATGACGGATCAGAGCGGCAGGCGCTTGTTGGTTTGGCAGTAACTCTTGATGTTGCTGAGCCCAATAATGTTGGAAGGCGTTCTTGACCCTTTGATGGCCGACAAAGCGAGACGCGAGCATTTCCAGCTCGTTTACGGTCACGCGACTTTGATACAAACTGATATTTTCTGTTTCAGGTAACGGCGTCCCAACAAACGACGCCGATTGTAAGCGCTCACTTAAGCTAGGCTTGGTGGCAAACGACACCAACATGTAGCAAATCGCATTGGCAAAGACACTGAGGAACATCCCCCAATCCGATGTCGCAATGCCCCAATCGGCGAACATCGCAGGCGGAGTGATCAACCAAATCAACACATTGGTCTGTGCATCTCCCGCTAAAATATTGGTTTGGCTCATTAAGGTGATCAGCCAGAGCGTAAAGCCCACCGCAAGCCCAACATACACCCCTTTGCGGTTGCCTTGTCGCCAGTACATACCGCCAATCAATGCGGGGGCAAACTGGGTAATCGCGGCAAACGAAAGAAAACCAATAGCGGATAAAGAGTGAATCGCATCAAGGGCTTGGTAGAATCCCCATGCCCCAATCAGTAACACCAAAATTAAAGCGCGACGAATACGCAGCAACAATCCTGAGAAGTGCTGGTGGTTACGATCGGACAATCGCATTCGCCTTAAAATCAGCGGCATCACCAAGTCATTCGACACCATAATGGCCAGGGCAATCGTCGACACAATCACCATACCACTGGCTGCCGATGTCCCGCCAAGGAACGCCAGTAATGCAATGTCATTCGCTCCCACCGACATCGGCACACTGATCACATACGTATCCGCTGACGTCCCACTGAGTAAGCTCGATCCCACCCATGCTATCGGCAAGACAAACAGCCCCATCAATATCAAATAAAGTGGAAATAACCAACGCGCCGTATGCAAGTCTTGCGCTCTTTCGTTCTCCACCACCATGGTATGAAACTGACGCGGTAAGCAGAGGATCGCCAACATGGTTAGCCCAGTATGGATCAGTAACGTCGCAATATTCGGGGATTGATAGGTGGAGTACGCCGCCGACACCAGATCCACTTCTGGGCTCGACATCGCGAGCCAAACAATAAACAGACCGACCACCAGAAAGGCCACCAGCTTCACTATCGATTCAAAGGCAATCGCCATCATCATGCCTCGGTGGTGCTCAGTATTGTCTATGTGGCGTGTCCCAAACAGCATGGTAAACACCGCCAACGCGCCGACCACAAACCAAGACACGCTGTTTTCTTGATAGCCAAACGTCGTCGCTAAATCAGGGGCGATGATCTCTAAGCCCATGGTGATACCACGCAACTGTAAGGCGATGTACGGCAAGATCCCCGCAACCGCAATCAAGGTCACGGTCACCGCTAACCCTTGGGATTTACCATAACGTGCTGCGATAAAGTCGGCGATGGAGGTGATGTGCTCCCGTTTCGCGATCAAAATCAGGCGCGCTAAGACACGCCAACCAAAGGTAAACACCAAAATCGGCGCTAAATAGATCGGGAGGAAAGACCAAGGGTTGCTACTGGCTTGACCGACGGTGCCGTAGAAAGTCCATGAGGTACAGTAAACCGCAATCGACAAACTGTAGATCCATGGTCGCCACTTCGCTAACCACGGTTTTTGACGGTCACCATACCAAGCGATCAAAAACAGCACGCCTAAGTATGCTAATGACACGGGAATAACTAGCCATCCTTGCATGGTATTTCCTTAGCATTCAATAACAAAAAACCTCGCCATTTCGGCGAGGTTTCATTTAACTAAGGATGTTTTTTGAACACAATCTTATTGCTTTAATTCTGTGCTTCAGGCTCCGCTTTCACCGCAACTGGCGTGGTTTGCCCTGTTGGTTTCACTTTAATAAAGAGTGCCAATAACCCCATAGCAGCCATAGCCCAGAAGACATTCGCCCCCCAATTTTCATAGCCCCACCCACTCAACGCGGTCATTGCAGCAATGAATGCGCCTAGAGGCAATGCGTTATAAAGCGCTTGTAACGCCACAATTCGACTGCCCTCGCCGTTTTGAATGTATTGAATCGCCGCAATGTGCGCCATGGCAAAGGTCACCCCATGCAACAATTGAATTGCCACTAAACCCAACACCGCCGTCGTGCTAGCCGTGAGTCCCCAACGCATCATGACTCCAATAGAAGCCGCAACAAACAAGGCTCGCAGTGACCACCCAATGAAGAGGCGTTTACTAAAGGCAAATACCATCACTTCCGCCAAGACCCCGAGGCTCCACAAGTAACCAATCACGTCCTCTTGGTAGCCTGCGTCCTTCCAGTAAATGGCACTGAACGCATAATACGCCGCGTGACTGCCCTGAATTAACGCCACTAAGAGCAAAAACTTCACCACTTCACTGTCGCGCAGTAAGTGACGCAGTTTCGGGGAAGCTTGCGAGTCATTGGCATCCGTCACTGGTAAGGTCGATGGAAGACGCGTACTAAGTAGCGTCGCTACCATGAAGCCAGCTAATGCGGTAAAGAGGATCATATCTGAACCGTATTGTGCCACTAACAGTCCGACCACCGTAGAGCCTGAGATAAAGGCCACCGACCCCCACAGACGTGTGCGCCCATAATCGAGCATTTTTAAGCGGGCATAATAGTTGGTCATTGCATCTGACAGCGGCATCATCGGGCCACAACACAGATTGAATAAGATGGTTGCCAGCGCCATCAGCCAGAAACTGCCACCAGTAAAGAAGTGAAATCCAATAAAAATGAAGGCCGCAGCACTGAGCCAACGCAGTGCGGGAATCAGATGTTCAGCGCGATGAATACGCGGCGTAATCACAAAGTTAGCCACGCATCGCGTCGCCAAGCCTATCCCCAATAACAAACCAATATCGGTTTTCGACACCCCTTGCTCTTCAAACCAAAGTGACCAAAACGGCAGGTAGACACCGTAAGCAAAAAAGATTCCGCACAGATACTGGGAAATCCATCCATATGGGGAAGGGTTGAACATCACGTTTTTCCTATGAGTGGGGTTGGACATGTCCAAGGAATTATGACCAGCATCACTCCACTTAAAAAGGGAAGAATCAGCAACTCAGGGTTTCCGGAATTGAAAATTGCGACGTCAGTAGAAAATGTCGCACACGCAAACCTCGAGAGATAAACGAGATGTTTAGACCAAAGTCGTCTGGAGCAAGCGCAGAAATTTGTCACACTTATAGAGGTAACGTCAGTATTAAAGGTCACTTGAATCGATAAAGCGTCGATGCGTTGAACCATCGATATGTCGAACCGTCGAACCGTCGAGACACACTTGGTTTCAATGCCGCTTTGGGGCGAAAAGGATGGCTTCACTCGCACACGTTTGGATCAATCAACATCGCAAAAAGAGCCGTGTCGTTCATGCTCTAGGAGTAAAGTTTCATGCCAGACAAATTCAACATGCAAGCACCACCGTTTGACCGTTTGAATCACGACGAGCAAACCCTACTCCGCACCTCTCTTGATGTGGCCTATTATCGCGTCCATGATGTCATTCTTGCAGCAAACAAGCCGAGTCAACATCTGCACATCATGATCAAAGGTGCCGTCGAGGAACGCTCAGCCGATGGTCAAGAGGTGTTTGCGCATTATGCCCATGATGATCTTTTTGATGCTCGAGGTATGTTAGAAGACACCATAAAGCATCAGTACGTCGCGCTGGAAGATACTCTTTCCTACCTGTTACCCAAAGCGATTTTCTTACAGCTCTACCATGCCAATAGCGAATTTGCCGCCTACTTTGATTCCAACCTAGCCAAGCGCCAAGCCCTGATTGAAACGGCGCAAAGGCAACAAAACTTGGCTGAGTTTATTCTCACCAAAGTCGATGACAGCATTTACCACCCAGCTTTGATTGTGCCAGCCCAAATGTCATTACAACACGTGACGAAAACCTTGAAAGAGCAAGGCATTGATGCGGCTTTGGTGCAATTGGATCATGATGACCCGCGCTGCCTCCACCATCCCGAGATCGCGCCCTACGCCATCATTACCCGCACCAATCTACTCCACGCAGTCATGCTGGAAAGCCGTGCAATGGACAGCCCGGTCAGTGATATTGCCTCCTTTCCCGTGCGCTGCGTTGCCAAAGGCGATTTTCTCTTTCATGCCATGGTGACCATGACCCGACATAAGATGAAAAGACTGATGGTTCATGATCAACAGCAAGCGGTTGGTATGTTAGATATGACGCAGATACTCAGTGCCTTTTCGACCCATTCACACGTACTAACGTTACGTATTGCGCGGGCCACATGCGTTGAAGAACTGGCGATGGCCTCAAACAAACAACGCCAACTGGTTGAGAGCCTGTTAAATCATGGTATTCGCACCCGCTTCATTATGGAGCTGATTGCGGCAGTCAATGAGCAAATCATCGAGAAAGCCTTTCAGCTTGTCGTTCCTAAAGCGCGTCACTCTTCGTGCTGTTTACTGGTTCTTGGCTCAGAGGGGCGCGGTGAGCAGGTTTTAAAAACCGATCAAGACAACGCGCTTATCCTTCAAGACAATCTCGACTGGCCTGAGTTACCTCAGGTGATGGAACAACTCACGCTAACGCTACAACAGCTCGGCTACCCACTCTGCCCCGGTCACGTCATGGTCAATAACCCCGCATGGGTACAGAGCCAATCGGATTGGCAAAGTACACTGCTGCATTGGCAGCAAAGTGCCGACGGTGACAGCCTAATGAAGCTGGCGATGTTTGCTGATGCTCATTCTGTCGCGGGGAATAAAGCCCTGCTCTGCCCCATCAAGCACAACTTGATGGCTCTGATGAAAGAGCAAACCTTACTGCTCAGTCACTTCACCCGCCCAGCTCTGTCCTTCTCATCACCTTTAACCCTATTTGGCAATGTAAAGGCCGACAAAACTGGACTGAATATCAAACAAAGTGGCATTTTCCCCATCGTCCACGGCGTGCGCGCTTTAAGTTTGGAATTCGGGTTACTGGAGAACAATACCTTTGAACGTATCCATACCTTAGTGCAACGGCGCGTTTTAGAGTCCGAGACGGCGGAGAATTTAAGTGAGGCTCTCAAGCTCTTTTTCAAACTGCGCCTTGCACAGCAACTCCAAGCAAACCCGGTGTTAGCGCACGATCATATCGAGGTGCAACAACTTGACCGAACTGAGCGCGATTTACTGCGTCACAGCTTACATGTGGTGAAGAAGTTCAAACAGTGGCTCAGTTATCACTATCAAATTCGAGATTAGGTCAATTGCGATGAACGGAATGCAACGCGCTATTTGGCGCTTTAAACTCAAAGGGTCCCCTTATCGCTCCCTCTTTCGAGCACCGCTGCAAGGCGAGTTTGTCTCCTTGGACTGCGAAACCACCAGCCTCGACCCATACCGTGCCGAACTGGTCACCATCGCCGCGACTAAAATCATCGACAACCGCATCATTACTAGCCAACCCTTTGAAGTGAGACTACGCGCGCCCCAATCCCTAGACTCTGGTTCAATAAAAATTCACAAAATGCGCCATCAAGACTTAGCCGATGGTCTGAGTGAGAAGTGTGCGCTAGAGCGCTTAATTGACTTTATTGGTAACCGCCCTCTCGTGGGTTATCACATTCGCTACGACAAGAAAGTCTTGGATATTGCCTGCCGTCGTCAACTGGGCTTTCCACTACCCAATGCATTGATTGAAGTCAGCCAGATTTACCACGATAAACTCGAAAGACACTTGCCTAATGCCTACTTTGACCTGAGTTTGGCGTCGATCTGCAAACACCTTGATATTCCAATGCAGGAAAAACACGACGCGCTACAAGACGCGATTTCCGCCGCATTAGTCTTCGTTAGGTTAACCAAAGGCGACCTACCCAGCTTGTCACGCAGCTATTCTCACGACCGTTAATCGACGTCGTGGCAGTGTTGGCTTTCTCATCCTAAAGTCTAATTGTCGAATCTTTCACAGTGGCAGAGAGTTATAACCATCAAGGCAAAGAAATACCTATAAAAATTCCCACAACGGAAGTTAGCTGAATTCAAAGGAGAGAAGCTATGAGCGAAGCCCACATCTATCCAGTAAAAGAAAATATTAAAAATCATACCCATGCGGATAACGACACTTACCTTTCCATGTATCAGCAATCCGTGTCAGACCCAGAGGGCTTTTGGAGTGAGCACGGCAAAATCGTCGATTGGATTCAACCCTTCACTCAGGTGAAAAGCACCTCGTTCGATACTGGTCATGTTGATATTCGCTGGTTTGAAGACGGAACGCTCAACGTTTCAGCCAACTGTATTGACCGTCACCTTGCAGACCGTGGCGATGAAGTGGCCATTATTTGGGAAGGCGACGACCCAGAAGATGATAAGACCCTCACCTTTAATGAACTGCATAAAGAAGTGTGTCGTTTCTCAAACGCGCTGAAAGCACAAGGTGTGCAAAAAGGCGACGTGGTTTGTCTGTACATGCCGATGGTGCCTGAAGCCGCCGTGGCGATGCTGGCTTGTACCCGAATCGGTGCCGTCCATACTGTGGTCTTCGGTGGTTTCTCACCGGAAGCACTCGCAGGGCGCATTATCGACTCCGACGCAAAAGTGGTGATCACCGCCGACGAAGGGGTTCGTGGTGGCCGCGCGGTGCCATTGAAAAAGAATGTCGACCAAGCACTTGCTAACCCAGACGTCACGACCATTGATACCGTACTGGTCCTCAAGCGAACGGGTGGCGATATCGACTGGCATGAAGGTCGCGACGTGTGGTGGCATGAAGAAACCGCCAACGTCTCTGACGACTGCCCACCGGAAGAAATGAAAGCGGAAGACCCACTGTTTATCCTGTACACCTCAGGGTCAACAGGAAAACCGAAAGGGGTACTTCACACCACTGGGGGCTATCTTGTCTATGCGACCATGACCTTCAAATACGTTTTTGATTACCAAGAAGGAGAAACCTTCTGGTGTACCGCTGACGTAGGTTGGATCACAGGTCACACTTACTTAATCTATGGTCCACTGTCTAACGGCGCCAAAACCATTCTGTTTGAAGGCGTGCCAAACTACCCAAGCACGAGCCGCATGAGTGAAGTGGTCGACAAACACCAAGTGAATATCCTCTACACCGCGCCAACCGCGATTCGCGCGTTAATGGCGAAAGGCGATGAAGCCGTAGAAGGTACCCGTCGTGACAGTTTGCGTATCATGGGCTCTGTGGGTGAGCCAATTAACCCAGAAGCGTGGGAGTGGTACTACAAGACCATTGGTAACGAAAGCTCACCGATCGTCGATACATGGTGGCAAACGGAAACTGGCGGGATTTTGATCACGCCACTGCCGGGCGCAACCGAACTCAAACCCGGCTCTGCCACGCGCCCATTCTTTGGAGTGCAACCGGCTCTGGTCGACAACGTCGGTAACATCGTCGAGGGAGCCACAGAAGGCAACCTTGTGATCCTTGATTCATGGCCGGGGCAAATGCGCACGGTTTATGGCGACCATGACCGTTTTGAGCAGACTTACTTCTCAACCTTCAAAGGCATGTACTTCACTGGTGACGGTGCTCGCCGCGATGAAGACGGATATTACTGGATCACGGGTCGTGTGGATGATGTCCTCAATGTTTCAGGTCACCGAATGGGGACAGCAGAAATTGAGTCGGCTTTGGTTGCGCACGATAAAATTGCTGAAGCGGCCATCGTGGGCATTCCGCACGACATCAAAGGTCAAGCCATTTACGCTTACATCACGCTGAATGATGGTGAGTTCCCATCGGCTGAGCTGCATAAAGAGGTGAAGAACTGGGTTCGTAAAGAAATCGGGCCTATTGCGACGCCTGATGTGCTGCACTGGACCGATTCACTGCCGAAAACTCGTTCGGGCAAAATCATGCGTCGAATTCTGCGTAAGATTGCTACTGGCGACACTGGCAACCTTGGAGACACCTCAACATTGGCGGATCCAAGCGTGGTTGACAAGCTCATCGCAGAAAAAGCAGAGCTGGTTTAACCCCATCACTGCTTGAGTCCTTTCCTTTCACCACCAGCTCGGCTGGTGGTGTTTCTTTTTCAATGATGTCAGCCGCGCGCGATCATACACCACTCTTTTGTCCATATTCCGTCGCTAACCCTTTCAGTTTCTGCATGGTTTCCCTCCCCCGAGAGGAGAAAACCCACTTCTTGATCACTCGGTTTTGTTAACCCGATTACAGAAAAAGAGGGAACTCTTGGGAGATTAGACCAGTAAATTGCTGCGATTTGCGATGAATTAGCTATAATCTTGGGCGATTTTTTAAAATATGCTCGATTTTCACGAAAAAGTCGTGCTGAACTATCGGTAATTTGGGAAACTCTTCGTTTCACTCACGATAAGGGAAGATGGCAACACAATGTCGGCAAAGTCACGAATTCTACTTCTAAACGGACCAAATCTTAACCTATTGGGGTTACGTGAACCTACTCATTATGGTTCACAGACCTTAGATCAGATCGTGGATACCCTACGCCAACAAGCCACTGCAGCCAGCATGGAACTGGAACACCTGCAATCCAATCGCGAGTACGAATTGATTGAAGCAATTCATGCAGCGCACGGTCATGTTGATTTTATCATCATCAACCCAGCGGCTTTCACACACACCAGTGTGGCACTGCGTGATGCCTTACTTGGCGTTGCTATCCCATTTATTGAAGTGCACCTTTCGAATGTGCACGCCCGTGAACCTTTCCGTCATCACTCTTATCTGTCTGATAAAGCAGAAGGGGTCATTTGTGGTCTAGGGGCACAGGGTTACGAATTCGCTCTGTCGGCAGCAATCAAAAAGCTGCAGGCAAAGTAACCAAACACTCTGCAACCTGGGTGGTTGTCTTACTCACAAGATAAAAGAGAAAGAAAAGATGGATATCCGTAAAATCAAGAAGCTTATCGAATTGGTAGAAGAATCTGGCATTGCTGAGCTAGAAATCTCTGAAGGTGAAGAGTCGGTACGCATCAGCCGTAACGGTACTGCGGCACCAGCAGCACCAGTACATTACGCAGCAGCACCTGCGCCAGTAGCAGCGCCAGCGGCACCAGCAGCAGCGCCTGTTGCAGATGCAACTGCAGCGACAGAAGCAGCACCAGCAGTACCTGCGGGTCACCAAGTTCTTTCTCCAATGGTTGGTACTTTCTACCGCGCTCCAAGCCCAGATTCAAAGTCATTCATTGAAATTGGTCAATCGGTTACCGCTGGCGAAACACTATGTATCGTTGAAGCGATGAAGATGATGAACCAAATCGAAGCAGACAAATCAGGTGTAGTGACTGCAATTCTAGTTGAAGACGGCCAAGCCGTAGAATTCGACCAGCCACTAGTTGTAATCGAATAAGCGAGGTTCGCCCTATGCTAGACAAAGTAGTCATCGCGAACCGAGGTGAAATTGCACTTCGTATCCTTCGCGCATGTAAAGAATTAGGTATTAAGACCGTTGCTGTTCATTCAACAGCTGACCGCGATCTTAAGCACGTACTGTTGGCAGATGAAACGGTTTGTATCGGTCCTGCTCGTGGTATCGATAGCTACCTAAACATCCCACGCATTATCTCTGCGGCAGAAGTTACTGGTGCGATTGCTATCCACCCAGGTTACGGCTTCTTATCTGAGAACGCTGACTTCGCTGAGCAAGTTGAGCAAAGCGGCTTTATCTTTGTCGGCCCTAAAGCCGAAACCATCCGTATGATGGGTGATAAAGTATCCGCAATCACCGCAATGAAAAAAGCGGGCGTACCTTGTGTACCGGGTTCTGACGGCCCACTTGATGACGATGAAAGCGCAAACAAAGCGCACGCAAAACGCATCGGTTATCCAGTGATCATCAAAGCCTCTGGTGGCGGCGGTGGTCGTGGTATGCGTGTTGTACGCAGCGAAGAAGAGCTGGTTGAAGCGATCGCAATGACGCGTGCTGAAGCGAAAGCGGCCTTCAACAACGACATGGTTTACATGGAGAAATTCCTAGAAAACCCACGTCACGTTGAAGTACAGATCATCGCTGACGGTCAAGGCGGCGCTATCCACCTAGGTGAACGTGACTGTTCAATGCAACGTCGTCACCAAAAGGTTGTGGAAGAAGCTCCTGCACCGGGCATCACGGAAGAAATGCGTAAGTACATCGGTGAACGTTGTACCCGTGCATGTATCGAAATCGGCTACCGTGGCGCAGGTACATTTGAATTCCTATACGAAAACGGCGAGTTCTACTTCATTGAGATGAACACCCGTATTCAGGTAGAGCATCCGGTGACGGAAATGGTAACGGGTGTTGACCTAATCAAAGAGCAGCTTCGTGTTGCCGCAGGTCAGCCTCTGTCGTACACCCAAGATGATATCAAGATCAGCGGTCACGCGATCGAATGTCGTATCAACGCGGAAGACCCTGAGCGATTCCTACCTTCTCCAGGTAAGATCGAACGCTTCCACGCGCCAGGCGGCATGGGGATTCGTTGGGAATCTCATATCTACACGGGCTACACAGTGCCACCGCACTACGATTCAATGATCGGTAAACTGATCACTTACGGTGAGAACCGTGATGTGGCCATCGCTCGCATGAAGAATGCGCTAGGCGAAATGATTGTAGAAGGCATTAAGACCAACACCTCGCTACAAGAGTCGATCATGAACGACGAAAACTTCCAGCACGGTGGTGCGAACATCCACTACCTAGAGAAGAAGCTCGGACTACAGTAAGCCTCGCGCTCTGTAACAGACTCAGAAAGTGCTCACTTCGGTGGGCATTTTTTATATTCTCGCAGCAAATCTGCTAAACTCTGCGCCAAAATCACACTTTAAGAGCCATTTCCTATGCCTTGGATTCAAATTAAACTCAACGCCACCAAAGACAATGCGGAAAACATCAGCGACATGCTGGTGGAAGACACCGGAGCACTGTCTGTTACTTTCCTTGATGCTAAAGATAACCCAATCTTTGAGCCTCTACCGGGAGAGACCCGTTTATGGGGTGACGTTGACGTATTAGCGCTTTACGACGCTGAGGTGGACACCAACTTCGTCGTTGACCAAATTAAAGCCAGCGGTCTTCTGAAGGCGGATTTTGCTCATAAGGTTGAGCAGCTTGAAGATAAAGACTGGGAACGTGAGTGGATGGATAACTTCCATCCAATGAAGTTTGGTGAGCGTCTTTGGATTTGTCCAAGCTGGCGTGACGTTCCAGACCCAGACGCGATTAATGTGATGCTTGACCCAGGTCTTGCATTTGGTACAGGTACACACCCAACGACAGCGTTATGTCTTGAGTGGCTCGAAGCACAAGACCTAACAGGCAAAACCGTTATCGACTTTGGCTGTGGTTCAGGCATTCTTGCGATTGCGGCAATCAAACTCGGCGCAGCAAAAGTCGTCGGTATCGATATCGACCCACAAGCCCTCGTCGCGTCAAAAGACAATGCGGAGCGCAACGGCGTGGCCGATCAACTAGAGGTCTACCTTCCTGAGAACCAACCTGAAGGTTTAATCGCCGACGTTGTCATTGCCAACATCTTAGCGGCACCGCTGCGTGAACTTTCTGGCATCATCAAAGGGCTTGTGAAACCACAAGGTAGCCTTGCAATGTCTGGGGTTTTAGACACGCAAGCAGAAGATGTTGCAACATATTATCGTGACGAGCTTCACATTGATCCTATCAAAGAGCAAAATGAGTGGTGTCGCATATCGGGCTGTAAGCAAGGCTAGATAAGACTTTCGCTGCTAATTGTATGAAATTTATGCAAATTAGCAAAACAATTTGTAAATGCTCAAATAATAGTCTTTTCACACACCAAAAAAATGCGTAAAATGCGCGCCCTTGCTGGAACAGAACTGTGAAGATGTTTTGAAAATCGGAAACTATCAACTTAAGAATAAGCTAATCGTAGCTCCTATGGCTGGTGTAACGGATAGACCGTTTCGTGAGTTGTGTCTTCGATATGGCGCAGGTATGGCCGTCAGTGAAATGATGTCGTCAAACCCTAAACTATGGAAAACATCTAAATCGAAACAGCGCATGGTACATGAAGGCGAATCGGGCATTCGCTCTGTACAAATTGCCGGTGCCGATCCGCAGCTTATGGCAGACGCAGCTCAGTTTAGTGTTGAGAACGGTGCGCAAATCATCGATATCAATATGGGCTGCCCAGCGAAAAAAGTGAATAAGAAGCTAGCGGGCTCTGCATTGCTGAAACACCCTGACATTATCGAAGAGATATTGAAGGCGGTCGTTAATGCAGTCGACGTACCTGTCACGTTGAAGACTCGTACTGGCTGGGACACGGACAATAAGAACTGTGTTCAAATCGCTAAATTAGCCGAAGACTGTGGCATTCAAGCTCTTGCTCTGCACGGCAGAACAAAAGCCTGTATGTACAAAGGTGAGGCCGAATACGACAGCATCAAAGCGGCGAAAGAGGCCATTTCAATTCCGGTTATCGCTAACGGTGATATCGATAGCCCAGAAAAGGCCAAATTTGTGCTGGAATACACCGGCGCCGACGCTTTGATGATTGGACGTCCTGCCCAAGGTCGTCCATGGATTTTTCAGGAAATCCAACACTTTTTGGAAAACGGCACCACAATGCCTGCCCTTCCTGTCGAGGAAGTGAAAAGCATTATGCTAGGCCATGTGAATGCGCTCCATGATTTTTATGGGGAGTACTTAGGTCCACGAATCGCGCGTAAGCACGTGGGTTGGTATCTAAAAGAGCATGAGCAAGCGAGTGAGTTTCGCCGTACCTTCAACGCTATCGACGCAGCAGAGCTGCAACTTGAAGCGTTAGAAGGTTACTTTGATAACGTTGCATCATAATTAAGAGAAGAGCTAGACCGAATATGTTCGAACAAAATCTGACTTCAGAAGCATTAACAGTAACTACAGTAACGTCACAAGACCAGATTACTCAGAAGCCTTTACGTGACTCTGTTAAAGCATCTCTTAAAAACTACTTGGCTCAACTAAACGGCCAAGAAGTCACAGAGCTATACGAATTAGTTCTAGCTGAAGTTGAACAGCCACTACTAGATACCATCATGCAGTACACTCGCGGTAACCAAACTCGCGCAGCAACGATGATGGGCATCAACCGCGGTACTCTTCGCAAGAAACTTAAAAAATACGGCATGAATTAAATCAAGCCAGCTAAGTAATTGAAAACAAAGCCGTTTTTCCTTTTGGAAAGCGGCTTTTTTCATTATATGTACCCCCATATGTACCCCCGAGCATTTTCTTAAAAACGAAAAAAATTAGTAATAGAAACAGATGTATACGAAACATTCCGTGCTATCTGGGTTTGAAAAAGAAAAACCGAGTAAAGAGGCGATTGCTCAAATACGCTCTTGGTTTTTAGGTCGTGACTACAGCTTCAAAAAGACGATAGAACCGACTGAATTTGCCAAAGAGCTTGAACATCGGCTGTTGATAATTCAAACACTATCATTTCAACAGTTAGTCATCGCTCCAATAACAGGACTAGAAAGAAATTACTGGAAACACTCCTGTCAAAAGAGCATCACGCAGCTAAGCTCTCTCAGTCTCAACCTACCCGCTTCTAAATCACGGCTGAGCAATCTTGTTAGTTTAGAAAGCGTAAACAACCTCACCCTACGTCAAGAGCTCGCAACAGCGCATTTTAATGAAGACATCAAAAGTCAGGGGCAAGACCCAACACAATTGAACCACATTCAGTTGAACCGTAGAGATTACCTATGTCCTATCGAGAGTGGTCAAGAGCAGGTTTTGATTTCTATCGACCTCGCTGGTGGCAGTGACAAAAAAATCTTAGAGGCAATAGGAGAGTTGCTTGCAAAAAGTAGAGAAGAATTAGGTATTCCAGAAAAAACAAAGTCTCAACGCAACAACTCTGCATTGAACCCGTTTATAAACCAATGTGCCCTTGAGTATCTAGACATTCTCATCTATTGCATGATTCCAGAGTCGACGGATTTAGAGTTAAATCAATGGCGAACCACCAGCGTTGACATCCTAACGCCAAAACATGGGCATATTTGGAACCTAAGTGATACACAAGTTGCCGATTTACTTGGTAACAACAACCCACTCATTGGTGGGGAAGAAATCAAGAAATGGAGAAACCGTTTCTATGAGCCCAAATTGCTAGACAGTTCCTACATGCAATCCCTCCTTAGCTCAGTAAAAGCAGAAGCTCGCGCCTAACACATTTTCGCCTCAATGTCGGTACCAGTTTTAATTTTAATATTGGTACCGAAATTCCAGTCTGACTGCGACATCATTACCCCATCGAATGAAAACAAATAGAGACAAATGAGAAAATGATTTCAACAGAAGACAGATTAATCCGTGAAAAAGAACGCCTAAAACTAACGTCAATCTCTCGCTCTCAAGCATGGGTTCTAGAGCAAAAGGGGTTATTTCCAAAGAGACGCAAGCTCGGTAATCGTTCAGTTGCTTGGGTCTTATCTGAAATTGTGGAATGGATTGCAGACAGAGAGAATGCCTAATGACGAACCAAACTCGCTACTACGATTACAGCCGCTCGATGACACAAGATGCCCCGACAGCCATTGTGACAAAAAAACAATTAGCACTGGAGATAGGAAAAAGTGAATCCACGATTGGAAGAATGGTCAAAGACGGACGAATCCCTACACCATTAAGAACCCCGAAAGGAAATATAGGTGGTTGGTTCAGAAGTACTATCACCAGATGGCAAGAAGACTGTAGTACTTTATAAACTCGAACTCATAGGAGGTATCATACCTCCTAACGCCACCTTTTGACCGCTTTTGATTGCACAGTTCAACTTTATGGTTCGCCAAAATCGAATAGTAATCTCAAGTGGTCACTCAATTCAGAAGTCCCTATCGCCTCAATTATCGCAGGTTAATATATATTGTATGTGCCAGATCCTTAACCATCCGTCAAAGAAACATCTCGCCTACTTCCTCTATCAAAATACTCCTCAACTCATCTTTAGTAGTAAAGAAGGAGTCATGAACGAGGTTTTAAAAAAGTCATTTAGGCTGGTGGACAAGATGCTCGGGTACTACAGCAAGGTAACTGCTGTTTTAATTCAGCTTCACCAAGCTCAAGCCACGGCTGATAACAAGCTATTGACGATAATGATTCAAAGGCTAAAAAAGGCACTAAAGAGCCACTACCAATGCGAGGTCGGTTACTTTTGGGTTAGAGAGCAGAACAAAGCCGACTCCCAACACTATCATGTGATCATTCTACTCAATGGTCATAAGTGCCAACAAAGCAAAATGGTAGATATTCTGACGGAAAAGGTTTGGAAGAAAATCCACCCAGATAACTTCAGTTTCAAGCTGAGGAACCGCATCTACCGTATTCATCGCCATACGAATAAAAGTGAGTTAAGAGCGCTAAGAATGCGAATGAGCTACATGGCAAAACGAGAAGGAAAGTCGAATAACCCTCTTAATACCCATGACTACGGACTAAGCAGATTGTCAGCCTAGAAATGATCGCGCAGCATCCCAGCTTATGATCTTTTTGATCAGGAAATGGTAGGCAGAGAAAGCCTCTCAACTTCCCGCAGCTTAAAAACCACCAGCAAAACAGGCATTCTTTAGCCTAGGGGGGCAGTAAGATACAGCCTATAGCGCAGCGAAAATGTGGAAAAAAAGCATAATTCGAGTGTGGAAAAACATGGAAATTCCACACATCATCGGCGGTCGGTTTTAAAGGCTTCCAAACATATCAACAGAACCTAAATGCTATTGGTCACGCCGCTCATTTCGTTAGTCTGGTGGGTTTATAAGAGCCATGTTACATAAGATGTAAGGAGTATAGGAAATAGCAGTTCTTGAAGTAATGCATTAAAAACGATTACCAGAATTGAGTTATCGAGCGCTAATGTGCCAAAGATATTAATTCGAATACTTTCAACTTCGGCTACAGTGAGACCTTTGCATATGTTCACCAATAACAATATTATGAAATTAATTGAACTGCATAGGTGTAAAAAAATGAAAGTGAACCTTGGTGACATTGCCCAGAGCCTAACAACTTATATCTATGAACGTGCTACAAGTCCATTCCTGTGGATTTTGGCTGTCTGCTTTGCATTAGATCACTGGAACGACTTACTAGTGTTGTTTTTTTCGAATGACGACATATATAAAAAAATCGATTACATTTCAATCAGCATTGAAACATCCACGATCCTAGGTAGTTCAGAAGATAGTATTTATTACCTATTAAACCCCCTATTGTCTGCTCTCATTATTTCATTCTCATACCCTCTGATAACCATCTTTGCTTCTGCTTGCTATGATTTTTCTTTAACCATAAGAAATCAAATCAGCTTCTATTTTGACTCTAAGAAGTTTTTAAGTAGGGGAGATTCACTGGAGATAAAAGAAGAGCGGACAAAGCTAATTGAAGCATTTACTAAGCAGCTACAAGAAAATCAGAAACAACTTCGAGAGTCGCAACAACAATTTATGTACTCACAAGCCAACAGCGCCGCATTGTTTTGTTCTTTAGGGTTTTCTAAAGGTTATGAAAGCTTACTCCCATATAGTGACTTATTCACCTCATTCATAGCTAAAACCGCTGAACATCGAGATTTGCTAATAGGGTTGGATGCTTTATCTCAGGGAAGCGGCTCTAGAAGTTACAAAGTTTCTGAGCTAATAGAAAGAATTAGGGGGCTAGAGTTTCTAACTGCCTTAACTCACCTGTCAGACGACCAATTACTCGAGACAATAAGAGAGTTAGTAGTAACTGGAGCCATCGCCGCAACATACAGGAAATCTGGCGGTGGTAAAGAGGAAGTGAAAACCGATACACACCTTATATTAACCACTGGTGGGCGTAAGTTTGTTAAATCTATGAATTATATTAGGAATGGTAACTTCGAGCAGGCTGTTGACCACTCTCAAGAGTGATTAACATTCAAGAGAAACTTCTAAAGTTTTGTGCGCTTCCTCAGAAGTCAACATTTCAAATTAACTCTGTAACAATCAAGTACGTGTGTTTTCTAAATGGTCAACCTCAGTTTTAAGAGGTACTAGATGGTGAATAGTAAATTACAGTAGTTCTTGAGGCATATCACGTTCAGCATGATTGCAAAAACCAACGCGCAGAGCCATAATCAACAAAAATACGTTGAAAATGGTATTTTCATGCTAAAAAAAATCATTTATAAGAACTTTTACTCATTTGGTGAAAGCCAAGAAGTATCTTTTGAAGTTGGAAAAAAGCCATCAGCTTCATACTACGACATAAACCTAGAGTCCGATGAGCGTCTAAACAAAGTATTGGCAGTGGTTGGTGCAAATGGAGCTGGAAAAACTCAACTAATGCGCCCGCTGGCTTTCATAGGGGCATTTATTTCAGCCTCTGCGTTTGAATATAAACCATCTGATAGCATCCCTTACATGCCTCACAAGTTGTATGGCGATAGCTCGACAGATTTTGAGCTTCACTTCCTACTAGGAGGAGAACAGTACAAATATCACTTATCTATTACAAAAAATGATGTACTGTTGGAGTCTTTGTATAAAAAGACTAGTCGAAGCTATTCGTATATATTCGTTAGAGAGAAAACTGAAGATGGGTACGACTACAAACAAAAAGGCTTTGGATTTTCTGTAGCCCAAGCAAAAAAAGTCAGAAGCAATGTCTCCATAATATCAGCAGCATGCCAACAGAACGTATCCAAAGCATTTGATATTTACAATTACTTCAATAGCTTTGTTTTTAATGTTCATGTCACGGGGAGAAGGCATTTCAATGATGGGGACCTCCTAGAGGCAGCTGAATTTCTAAAGGGCGATAGTGAGCTGAAACAAAGAGTTCATCAAGCTGTCTATGACTTCGATTTGGGAATTCACGATATCGAATATAAACCTCAAAAAATAACTGATGATCAAGGTCGAGAGATTGAATTTGATTTCCCCTTTGCCAGTCATAAGTGTGAAAAAGGTGAATTTGCACTTCCACTCTTTGAAGAATCTAGCGGAACTAAGGCGCTTTTCGTTATGCTCCGTAGAGTAATGCCTGTACTACATTATGGTGGTATAGCTATCTTGGATGAAATTGATAATGACCTTCACCCACACATGCTACCTGTCATTTTGAATTGGTTTAAGCATAAAGAGACTAATCAGCATGATGCGCAACTTATTTTTACCTGCCACACTCCAGAGGTATTGAATATCCTTAAGAAACACCAAATCTACTTAGTAGAAAAAGAAGATCTCTTAAGTGAAGCTTGGCGTCTGGATGAAATGGTAGGAATTCGTGCAGATGATAACCTTTACGCGAAGTACCAAGCTGGTGCACTTGGCGCTATTCCAAATGTATAGGAGGGCTGAAGTTGGGTAGAAGGAAGCCTAGAAGGGCACATGTCACGTCACTTATCGTCGTTGGTGAAGGTATTCACGATCGGGCATTCTTGAATCACATGAAAGATAACTATGACGGAAGAGAAACTGGTCAAGTGGTTAAAGTTGAGTCCTCAGACGGCGGTTCACCTAGAAACATCCTCATGTCGGCTCAAAAGAGCCAAGAGGCGGCTTACGACAAACGATATGTTTTAATGGATAGCGACGTGCCGATATCACAGCAAGATTGGGCTTACGCTAAAAAGCATAAAATAGAAGTGGTCTTATCGAGCCCACTATGCCTTGAGGGAATGCTACTTGAGGTTCTTGGCATTAAGGCTGGAAATTGTGGTGATAGTTGTAAAGCAAAACTCAGACCTTACCTTGGGGGCTGCCCTACACAAAAAACTAGTTATCAAAAGTCATTTCCTAAAAGTGTTTTAGATACGACAAAGAAAGAGCAAATAATCAGGCTCAGAAAACTAATTTCTAATCAAAAATAACCCCCTAAGGTCTAGCATACGACCAATATGCTAGACTCACTTTACACCTCTATGCCGAAGCTCTCTTCATCAGCACAACATTACTCTCGCTATTATGCTCAGATAACAACTCCAGTCGTTCTAACCACATAGTTAAAGCTTCTTCTTTTTCGGGAATGTATTGGCTTCGGTTGTAGACCTGCATCACCCCGCCCAAGCTATGACCAAGTAACTGCTCGACAACATGGGGCGCTACTCCCAACTCATTCATTCTAGTAGCAACCGTTCTTCGAAGGTCATGTAACGTCCATTTCTCTTCGTGTTCGAACTGTTTCCATAACAAGCGACCATATTGGCTCACTGCTTCAGGGCTTTTTGACTCACCTAGAATGAAATCCGATTGTGTCGCATTACCTTTTAGTTCTAAAAGCCAGTCTAATAAATCATTAGGAATTGGACGGAGTATCTTCTCGCCACCCTTACTGTTTGCCTTCGGTACAGTCCAAAGCATTTCATCAAAGTCCCACTCACTCCATGTAGACAATCTAATCTCTTGAGTACGGGAACCAAAGACAATCAACAATCTCAATAGGTTTCGATAATACTGATTGCTGAATAGACCTTCTTCTAAAGCCGTTCTCCATACGTCTCTTAGCTCATGATGGAGTAACACTCTGTCCCTTTTATTCTGCTTACTGCCGACATCACCTACAGATAAGTCATCAAGAGCTCGGCTGGCAGCATACTGCCTAACACGACAGTACTTCAAAGCTTGTTTGGCGTGCTGCAAGACATAACCCGCAGAATATGACGCTGATTTTTGCTTGTCTTCGATACCGTTATTGATGCGCTCGAAACATTCTACCCAATGTCGAGTGTCTACTTGCTCTAATGGGAATTCACCAATATAGGGATAAATGTGTTTTTTAAACTGGGCTCTGTGTTTTGATGCGTTAACCCTATTTGCCTCCGCATAATTAACAAGCCAGTATTCCAGCGCATCTTGTACCGATACGGGTTTAAGTGATTCATTCCTAGCTAAAGAACGCTGATGCTTCGGGTCATACCCCTTAGCTAACCATTCTCGGCATTGCTGAGCCTCTGCTCTCGCTCTCACCAAAGAAAGTGCTGGATAGTCGCCTAGATCAAGTCGTTGGTTCTTTGAATGAATTTTGTAGCGATATTGCCAGCGAATTTTTCCGTTCTTG
Organism: bacterium sp. HQB-39; assembly: GCA_043422575.1. GTDB lineage: Bacteria > Pseudomonadota > Gammaproteobacteria > Enterobacterales > Vibrionaceae > Vibrio. The sequence goes on from JBHOHG010000019.1 coordinate 71,206, forward strand.
GAAACTCTAGCTCCTAGACCATCTCCATCAGTCATTGTAAAGACATCCGGTTGTTTCTTGTTTAAAACCGCTTTCAAGTGTTTGTCGTAGAGTTTGCCCATTCGAACCTCATTTCGGGTACACGAACCAATTCCATGTACCCCCATATGTACCCCGAGCGAATCATAAGACCAAAAACAAACGAAATCAAACAAAAACAAAAACAGGCGCAAGTTGTTGTTATGAAAGAGATTTTACTGTGTCAAATATCCAAACCAAAACAAATAAAAACAACACATTTGATAATACGGCATGAACTAATTTCATTCCGATGAGTTGACTAATACCAAGCCATCCACGTGCAAGCGTTGATGGCTTTTCTTTTTTATGTACCCTCATATGTACCCTCGGCCACTTTCTTACTGTGGCACGCTAACTTCACCATAATACAGCCCACTCCACATTTATCATGAAGAAATGAAATAATTGTCTCAAGGCAATGGTTTGATATTGCGCGCATTATCTCGCCCGATATAATGAGTTTTCAGTAAGTAGTCGGACTTGATTTATGGTGAACACCCAAAAAGAACAGTGGTTGCATCTCATCCTTGATGAGCTGCCTGAACGCCTGTTTGTGTTTAACCAAAAGGGTCAGATTGTGGATGCCTTTGGGCAAGCAGAAGGCGCGCTGTTTGGTGATACCCAAGCCTTGATTGGTCAAAGCCTTAATCAACTGCTTCACCCGAGCAAAGCCATGATGCTGCAAAACGTCATTGATGAGACGATTACCCACCAGCAGCGTCAAAATATTCAGTACAGTTTAAATCCTTTGGAGTGTCCGACTCTGTCGATCGCACAGATTGACGCCATGCACTCGTTCGATGAGCGTTGGTTCGAAGTCAAAGTCAAACCACTGAATACCCCTAATCAACCTGCGATGGTGATTTGGCAAGAGCGCGAGATCACCGCAGAGGTTGAACAGAGCCAACAACTTGAGTGGCTAGCACAAACCGATGAACTCACTGGCATTTATAACCGTCGTGCCCTGATGCAGCATCTTGAGTCTGCCGTACTCAATGCGCAGACCAAGCAGAGCGCGCTGGCTTGTTTGATGATTGATATTGACCATTTCAAAGAGATAAACGACCAAGTCGGTCACCTGTCAGGGGATCAAGTCATTCAACAGGTCGCGACCCTATGTCAAAAAGAGTTGGGGTCAAGAGACATTATTGGCCGCTTTGGTGGCGAAGAATTTGGTGTGATACTGCATAACGTTACCGCTATTGAAGCTTTCCACATCGCAGAAACCCTTCGTGAACGAGTGGCCAGTCAACCATGTCTTGTTGACGATCACCTGATCCAACCTACCGTCAGTATCGGCATTGCCGAACTCTCTCCTGAATGTACTCGCGCGGAAGACCTATTGGTCCAAGCCGACAAAGCGATGTACTACTCAAAGAAGACCGGACGCGATCAAGTAACTCTGTACCACGCGAACCTTCCGAGCCTACAAAGCCTCAACGACTGCCAAGCTAACATACTGAAAGTGTCATAGCTCACAGGCTAATTCACTAATTTTTCACTGGTTTATCATAATAATGTGCGGCTAAAATCCGCTGTATGGCGAACTGTCTCCGTAACATGCTGCGCGACTTCACACCTTTGCAATCTATTCTTAACCCACCTCAAGGATATGCATCAACTCTGATACACATCAATTTTTTCTGAATTTACCGATCACAAAATGATAATCATTATCATCAATAAAACGGAGAAAAATGATGAGAGCAGCAGTAGTAAGTGAATTTAAAGGTCCACTAGAGATCAAAGACATTCCTTTACCAAACGTAAAACCTCGCGATGTGCTGGTTAAAGTACACGCTTGTGGTGTTTGCCATACCGACTTGCACGCATGCCATGGTGACTGGCCGGTGAAACCAAAAATGCCATTAGTGCCGGGGCATGAAGGCGTGGGTGAAATCGTCGAAGTCGGCAGTGAAATCCACCACCTTAAAGTGGGTGATCGTGTAGGCGTTCCTTGGCTATACAGCGCGTGTGGTCATTGTGATTACTGTCTAGAGGGTCAAGAAACTCTGTGTCTTGATCAGCACAATGCGGGCTACTCTGTTGACGGCGGCTACGCTGAATTCTGTCTTGCGAACGGTGAGTACGTTGTCAAAATCCCTCAAGGATTAAGCTATGTCGATGCCGCGCCTCTGTTCTGCGCAGGGGTGACGACTTACAAAGCTTTAAAAGTCACCAGTGTCAAACCGGGGCAGTCGGTTGCCATCATTGGTGCAGGCGGTCTGGGTCACTTAGCGATCCAATACGCTGTCGCCATGGGCATGAATGTGATTGCGGTAGATACTGGGGAAGAAAAGCTGGCGCTCGCCAAAGAGCTCGGTGCGCAGCACTGCATTGACTTTATGAAAGAAAGCCCATCTCAACGTATTCGTGAGATCACCGATGGGGGTGTACATGGCGTAGTCTGTACCGCCGTCTCTAAACCTGCCTTCCAAGAAGCTTATGCCGCCATTCGTCGTGGCGGATCATGTGTGCTTGTGGGTCTACCACCAGAAGACATGCCAATCCCAATCTTTGACACGGTATTGAATGGTGTGAAAGTGATTGGCTCAATCGTCGGCACGCGTAAAGATCTGCAAGAGTGTCTTCAGTTCGCCGCCGAAGGCAAGGTCAAAGCGATCACGGAAGTGAAGCACCTTGATGACATCAATGAGATTTTCGCTGATATGGAAAAAGGCGAAATCAACGGTCGTATCGTCATGGAAATGGCATAAGCCCTAGCTCATTAAGCATCAGCATCACTCGCCATTGGCAGTGATCCATCATGTCGCCATAGGATTATGGCGACATGCTGTTACCGCTTATCGGCGCGATATCGAGTCCGTCATTGGCTTAATCTTTCAGATGTTTCGCTAAGAAACGAACTTGCGCTTCATTGTGTAGGATCTGGTTGTCTCGCTGATTCAGGACATGCCCTTCCCCTTCAAATACCATGTATTCCACTGGCACTTGGTGGGTACGCAGCCCTTGCACCAGATCATCACTCTCGATTTTAGGCACGAGAAAGTCCATCGCGCCATGCATAATTAACATCGGCTTGGTGATTTTATCGGTGTGAAACACCGGAGAAAAAGCATGCAACCTTGCTCGTTCGCTCTCCACACTTGGATCGCCATGCTCTTGATACATGTCATTACGCATCCCTTCAGGAAGCATCGCGAACCCTTCCAGTGTTCGAATCCAGTTACTGATGCCAGAAAGACTGACTCCCAGTTGAAACTCATCAGGATACGTCATCAAAGTCGTCGACACTAGATAGCCTCCGTAGCTATGCCCTATCAGCCCCACTTTGTCACTGTCTACCCAATCTAGCGTTTCTAAGTAGCGCTTGGCATAGAGCAGATCCGCGACATCATCTTGCCCATGGCGACGATCATTCAAGCGTTCAAATTGCTTGCCATAGCCCGTGCCGCCACGATAGTTGACCGCAAACACTCCAAAGCCTTGACTCACTAAATACTGCATTTCCGCATCAAAAGAGAGCGACTCATGAAATCTTGGACCACCGTGAATATGGAGCACAACGGGCGCTTGCTGGGTTTCAGGGTTCTCACTGTGCGGACGGTAGAGGATGCCTTCAATTTCTTGACCATCAAAGCTGGCGTAGCGAACCACTTTCGCTTCGACAAGGTGCTCAGAAGCAACCGCTTGATTTAAATTCTGAGTCAACTGAGTGACGGTTTCAGTGGCGCGGTCCCAGACATGCAGCTCACTCGGCGATTCGGATGTGTTGCGGTAAAACGCCACCAAGTTGCCATCTGACGAGAAGCTCACTTCGCGCGCTTCTTCATCAGGAAAATCAGGTATATCTAACCACTCTTCATTTAGGCTATCCCATGTAGCATAAGTTTTATACGCACCCTGATCCACGACCATGGTTCGGTAGCGATCCCCCGCTGAATAATAGATGTCATTCACTTCACCTTCAGGGGCAGGCAACGCCTCAACCTCTCCCGAACTCAATGACACGCGATACCCGCGTTGCTCCTCGCCAAATTGGTCCGTTGTCAGCAAAGCATATTGGCTATCGTCGGTAAAACCAAAGCCTCGCTGCGAGCCCACCGTCTCCGAATGAATCAATGAGATAGGTGCTACGTCTGGATTTAAGAAATCCACCACCGAAACACTGGACTCGATATTGCCTTTGGTCTCGACAAACATGCCATAACGCCCATCTGGAGACACTTCCGTCAGTCTCCCTCTTTGGTCATTTTGATAGAGAAGTTCAAACTCCAGTGTGGCTGCATCGACACGATAAACGTCCACCGCGCGGGGATCTCTATGATTACTGGTCACAAACAGTGATGCGTGATCTTCAGAGACGCCCACAAAAGCCTGCCTGTTGTGTGGGGCTTGGCTCAATGGTGTCAACGTGCCTTCTGGCGAACGCAGCCATAACTCAAACTGCCCATTGTTGAGCTTATCAATGGAAATCAATGCCCGCTCACCTCCCGATAACCAAGCGAGGTGCCTAGTGGTGAACAGAGACGGCGCAACCGACGTCACTTCTCCAGTTGCTAACGCGATTTGATACGGGTTAACCACTTTTGTTGTGTCTGCATTAACCCAGATGGACTGATGATCCGGCGAGATAGAGAGACCACTCATGTTAATCACTTGATGGAAATCGCTCGCTTGGTAGCGGCCATCCAAGACAACTTGCTGCAAGCTAGCGGGCAGCTGCTCAAGAAACGCTTGGTCACGAGAAGACGCTTCCGCTGTCGTTGGCGTTTCTGTCGGTGTGGATGATGTCGATGAGTTACACGCCATTAAGACCGACAGACTGACTGCCAGCACGGTGCGCTTGAGTGTGATTGGTAACATAAAACCCTCTAAATGATATTTTCTACACATAACCACAGCACTGCTATGGAATTAATCATTTAGGTTGCCACACTTCTTATTGATACGTTTGACTGAACCTCAAGTTCTCAATATGGATAAAATACATCACTATCAATAACTTAAATTACCAAAGCCGCCAGCAACTTAGAGTAAAAAACCTACTGAGCGACACGTCACTTCTTAGTGATGTATTCACCGCAAATTGCCTCAAATGCAATAAAAAAGGCCAGCCCAAAAGGCTGACCCAAATTCGCTGAATTGAATACTCAGATTCACAAGCGAATGGCTTTAACGCCCCCTCTCTCTACTTCAAGTATTTATTGAGGAAACGTACCTGAGCTTCATGAACAAAGACTAAATTGGGCCGCAGACTGATGAAGTGACCTTCATCCTCCAATACAATGTACTCGACGGGCACTTGATTTTTGCGTAACTCCGCCACGATAGCATCACTCTCTGTTTGCGGAACTCGCATGTCATTCGCCCCTTGCACAAACAGCATTGGCTTCGTGATTTTATCAGCATGAAACAGCGGTGAAATCGCCTTCAGACGCTTGCGGTCATTTGCATTGGATGGGTCGCCATGCTCTTGATACATCTGCTTGCGGATCACTTCCCATGTCACAGGGATGTTTTCTAATGTATTGATCCAGTTACTCAACCCCGCTCGACTCACCCCGGCTTTGAATTCATCAGGGTAATTCACCATCGCCGCAGAGACGAGGAATCCGCCGTAACTCCCCCCGACCAAACCAATGTTCTCACCATCAACCCAATCCAATGTGGAGAGATAACGTTTTGCGTACACAATGTCTTGCAAGTCATCTTCCCCATGTCGACGATCGTTTAAGCGAGCAAAACGCTTGCCGTAACCCGTACTGCCTCTGAAATTTGGCGCGAACACACCAAAGCCTTGGCTAACGAGATACTGGACTTCGCCATGGAATGAGGTATTGAATTGCGCAGTCGGCCCGCCATGAATGTAAATCACAACCGGTACGTTTTGACTCTCCGACGGTGACTGAGGGCGATGGAGCACCCCTTCGATATACTCGCCATCAAAGCTTGGGTAACGAACGAGTTCAGCCTCGGCAAGTAAGGCGGGATCAACTTTACCATTGAGGTTATCCGTCAGCTTTGTCACCGTATTGGTGGTGCGATCCCAAATGTGTAACTCACTCGGTGATGACGCCGAATTACGATGAAATGCCATCAGAGTACCATCACTAGAGAAGTTCACTTCTTGAATGTCTTCTTGAGGCACGTTCGGAACGGACAGCCACTGCTGCTCTTGGTGATCCCAAGTTGCAAAGAGGGTTACAGCGCCTTGTGAAACGACCATAGTACGATAGCGATCCTCAGCAGAGTAATAGACGTGCTGAACTTCCCCTTGAGGAGCAATTAATGGCTCAGCTTCCCCTGTCGCCAGCGACACTTTATAAGCTTGGGCATAATCTCCAAATTGGTCTGTCACAATCAGCCCGAATTGTCCGTCCGAGGTAAAGCCCGCCCCTGTTTGCAGACCTTCACTATTATCAGCCAGCAAGGTTCTTGGTTTAGCGTCGGGGTCTGTCAGATCCACCACCAAGACTCGAGAGTGACGATTGCCATGATACTCAGCCATCATCCCAAAACGGCCATCAGGTGAAATCGCATTGAGGTGGTAGCCATTGCGGTTCTCATACAATAAGTCGATAGCATAAGTCTTGGCATCAACACGATAGAGATCCATAAAGCGAGGATCACGATGATTGCTGAACATAAACAAATGGGCGCCATCATTAGAAAAACCCGCAAAATACTGCATGGTATGAGACTTTTGACTCAAAGAAGTTAGCGTGCCATCGAGCTCACGTACGAACAGTTCTTGAACTTCATTGCCTTGTTGATCATACGTGATTAACGCACGCCCATCATTGGGGAACCAGGCAACGCTGCTGCTGGTGTTACTCGTTGGGGCTAAGGCTTCGACGCCGCCCGTTTCAATATCGACCTTATAGGTATTAAACGCGCCAGTTTGGTTCGAGTACACCATCACCGATTGATTATCGGGTGCGATCAGTGTCCCTCCCATATAGGTCAGACTCTGAAAGTCGAGCGATTGATAAGGACCATCAACAGGCACTTGCTGCAAACTGTCTGGCAGTCGCGATTGAAAATCTTGGGCATTGTTCACTGTCGGTGATGTGGTACAAGCGGAAAGACAAGCAATGCTTACCGCCAATAGACTGCTCTTGATTGTATTCGTTGGCATGAAAACCCTCATTGGATACGACTCACTGCAATTTCCCATAACGAACATGTGGAATTAGTCAGTTAGATTGCCATACTTTAGTTTTATAAATTTGAGCCCACTTCAAGATCCACATCACAATAAACAACACCTTTATCAGCAACTTATAAGGGTGTCCGTGAAGCAAGTTCCGTTATACAAGCTGAAGTTTTATAAAAGTTAAGTCACCTCACATCTCGCCTTTCGTCGCATATACGCACAAATATACAATTTGTTACATTCAAAACTAAACTCTATGCATGACCCTTCCTGCTCAACTGCCCAAAATAACTCGGCTTTGCATAGATAAAAAACACAATAAAAACAAAGTTTAAGACGACTTCGAGGAGAAGGTTTATGGTCAGCTTACGTCAGTTCAATATTAAGCAGCGTTTGCTCCTGCTCACTCTGGTGGTATCAACACTGCTCATCATTCCGATTGTGATTATGCTACTGAGCTACCAGCAAGATTTAATGGCAGCGAAACAGGTGAAAACTCGCCATCTGGTTGAAAGTGCCCACAGCCTGATGGATTACTACCACCAGCAGGAAATGCAAGGTTTTCTCACCGAAGACCAAGCGCAGCGCCAAGCCAAGCAAGCCATCGCGACTTTAAGATACGAAGCCAATGATTATTTTTGGATCAACGACCTCACACCGACCATGGTGATGCACCCAATGAAGCCTCAATTAGACGGTCGTAACCTCAGCGCGATTAAAGACCCACAGGGCAAAGCCTTGTTTGTCGAGATGGCGACCCTCGCCAAACAAAAAGGGGAAGGCAGCGTGTACTACATGTGGCCGAAACCGGGCTCAAGTGTTGACGTTGAAAAGGTGTCTTATGTGAAACTGTTTCAGCCTTGGGGGTGGGTGATCGGTTCTGGTGTGTACATTGATGACGTCAATGCCCTGATTTGGCAACGAGTTCAGTCTTGCATTTTGCTGCTCTCAGTCGCTTGTATGGTGATGCTCTGTTTGGCTTATGTCATCAGTCAAAGCATCACAAAACCCTGCCAACAAACTCTGCAAGCGCTCGAAGATATCGCCAATGGAGATGGTGATTTAACCCAAAGACTGCCAGAGCAAGGCAACGATGAGCTGACCCATATCGCACGCAGCTTCAATCAATTCACAGGGAAAATACATGGGATAGTGCAACAAATTCAGCCGATCACCCATCATGTCACTGGTGCTTCGGACGAACTCAGCCAAGTGGCTCATAACGCTTCAATAAAAGCGGGAGATCAACAGCAATCTGTCGATGCCGTTGCCACCGCCATGCAGCAACTGCATGCCAGTCATTTGGAAGTCGTCAACTCTGCCAAGCAAGCATCTGATGTGGCCGAAACCGCAAGGCAGTGTGGTGAAAAAGGCAAACAAGTCATCGACAGTGCTTCAGGCTACATGGACGCCCTTTCTCAAACCGTCTGTGAAACCGAGTCCAACGTGCAAGAGCTGGCATTGGAAACCAAAAAAGTCGGCGATGTATTAGAGGTGATTCGCGGCGTTGCAGAACAGACCAACCTGCTCGCGTTGAACGCGGCAATTGAAGCAGCTCGAGCGGGGGAACAAGGGCGCGGTTTTGCGGTGGTGGCCGATGAAGTGCGTACGCTAGCCACGCGCACCAGTAACAGCACCGACGAAATCGAACAGATCATTCATCGTCTCCAACAGCGCGCCGAGGATGTTTGTGGTTTCATGACCCAAACCCAGCAACAGTCTCAAGCCACTCAAAAGCAAGCCAATGCCGCTCAAAGTGCCTTAATGGAGATTGAGACCCAAATCCATGAGATCGTGAATTTGAACCATCACATCGCGACTGCGTGCGCCGAACAAACCAGTGCGACAGACAGTGTGACACAAAATCTCACCACCATCGCATCTCATAGCGAGCAAGCCGCCGCTGAAGCAGACCAAGTGGCCAGTGCCAGCAAACAACTCAAAAGCAATGGTGCGCAGCTAGAAAGCAGTGTGTCGGTCTTTAAAGTCTGATGCATCAGTCTTTATGCTGAGTGCTGTCCAAGGCCGCTAAGATCGAGCAATGGCTGGCATCATCGTTATCATGGCCACAACAAACATCATTGATTTTTTTCAGCGCGGAGCGGATTTTGGTCAGCTCCGCAATTTTTTCATCAATCAGCGCCAGTTTACTGGACGTGATCGCTTTCACTTCTGCACAACTGTGTTCTGTCGCTTCTAGCTTGATCTCTAATAGCTCTCGAATGTCCTCTAAGCTCAGCCCCAATGCTTTGGCTTGTAAAATAAAGCCGACTTGTTTGAGGTTATTTTCATTGTACAGTCGATAGCCTGAGTCACTGCGCCCTGCTGGAGCAATCAAGCCATTCTTTTCATAAAAACGCAGTGTGTCCGTTGTCACACCACACTGTTTTGCCAATTCGCCAATCTGGAACATAACTTTACCTATTAACCAACTCGTTACTTTTCTTGTTAAAAAGCGACCTTTTCATAAATAATTTTGCGATGCCAATCGATTGCGCGAGCTTTTTTGTAATAAAAGAGTTAGAATGCGCACCATCAAAATATCGGAGCTGCTTTACTGTTAGCACAGCCTAAAAGGTCTTTACCAAAACTGGCCAATATTTTACCGAGGAATGGTAAAAACAAGTTCATTTTTGGCAAATATCTTTAATTTAACTCCGTGAATTTGAGGAAGATGGAAGCATGAACAACGCTCGTCCAATTCGCCGCGCGCTTATCAGCGTATCAGACAAAACAGGTATTGTTGAGTTCGCACAAGCACTCGCTCAGCGTGGTGTCGACATCCTGTCTACTGGTGGCACAGCTCGCCTTTTGGCAGAACAAGGTATCTCTGTTACTGAAGTATCCGATTACACTGGTTTTCCAGAGATGATGGACGGTCGCGTTAAAACGCTTCACCCTAAAGTTCACGGTGGTGTTCTCGGTCGTCGTGGTCAAGATGATGACGTCATGGCGACACACGGCATCAACCCGATCGACATGGTTGTTGTAAACCTTTACCCATTTGCAGAAACCGTTGCTAAAGAAGGCTGCACACTGGCTGACGCGGTGGAAAACATCGATATCGGTGGACCAACCATGGTTCGCAGTGCGGCTAAAAACCACAAAGACGTAACGATTGTCGTTAACGCCGGCGACTACGACCGCGTGATTGCTGAAATGGACGCGAATGACGCATCTCTTACGCTAGAGACACGCTTCGACCTAGCGATTGCCGCTTTTGAGCACACAGCCGCTTACGATGGCATGATCGCAAACTACTTCGGCACTATGGTTCCTTCTTACGGTGAGAACAAAGACGGCGACGAAGAGAGCAAATTCCCTCGCACCTTCAACCAACAGTTCGAAAAGAAACAGGACATGCGCTACGGTGAAAACAGCCACCAAGCGGCGGCTTTCTACGTTGAAGCGAACCCTGAAGAAGCGTCGGTCTCCACCGCACGTCAAATCCAAGGTAAAGCCCTTTCTTACAACAACATCGCAGACACCGATGCTGCACTTGAGTGTGTGAAAGAGTTCAATGAACCTGCGTGTGTGATCGTAAAACACGCGAACCCTTGTGGCGTAGCACTTGGCGAAGACATCCTAGAAGCTTACAACCGCGCTTACCAAACCGATCCAACCTCAGCGTTCGGTGGCATCATCGCTTTCAACCGTGAACTGGATGCAGCAACCGCTTCTGCGATCGTTGAACGTCAGTTTGTCGAAGTGATCATCGCTCCGGCCGTCTCTGCAGAAGCCATTGAAGTCGTTGCGGCGAAGAAGAACGTTCGCCTGCTTGAGTGTGGTGAATGGTCAACGAAGACAACAGGCTTTGACGTGAAGCGCGTCAACGGTGGTCTTCTGGTTCAAGACCGTGACCAAGGCATGGTAAGCCTTGATGACCTTAAGATCGTGTCTAAACGTCAACCAACGGAAGAAGAGCTAAAAGACGCACTATTCTGCTGGAAAGTCGCTAAATACGTGAAGTCCAACGCCATCGTGTATTCGAAAGGTGACATGACCATCGGTGTCGGCGCAGGTCAAATGAGCCGTGTTTACTCAGCGAAAATCGCAGGCATTAAGGCGGCTGATGAAGGTCTACAAGTAGAAGGGTGTGTGATGGCATCTGATGCTTTCTTCCCATTCCGTGACGGCATTGATGCTGCTGCAGAGGCAGGCATCAAGTGTGTGATTCAACCGGGTGGCTCAATGCGTGATGATGAAGTTATCGCAGCCGCTGATGAGCACGGTATGGCGATGATCTTTACTGGCATGCGCCACTTCCGCCACTAATATATTTTTGGTCCTCCCTCTTCTTTGAGGGAGTCAGCGGGGGCGGTTGTGAGCACTCGACTTCCCCCTCCCAGCCTCCCCTTGATAAGGGGAGGTGCGAAATCAAAGGAAAGATTATGAATATTCTAGTCATCGGTGCTGGTGGTCGCGAGCACGCACTCGGCTGGAAAGCCGCACAAAACCCAAAAGTAGACACCGTATTCGTTGCACCGGGCAACGCAGGCACTGCACTTGAACCGAAACTAGAGAATGTTGCCATTGGTGTCGAAGACATCGAAGCACTGGTTGCATTCGCAAAAGAGAACAACATCGAACTGACGATTGTCGGTCCTGAAGCGCCTCTAGTGATTGGCGTGGTTGACGCATTCCGCGCAGCGGGCCTTCCTATCTTTGGTCCAACGGAAGCGGCAGCACAACTAGAAGGCTCTAAAGCCTTCACCAAAGACTTCCTAGCCCGTCACAAGATCCCAACCGCTGCTTATGCCAACTTCACTGAAATCGAGCCAGCATTGGCGTATGTTCGTGAACAAGGCGCTCCGATTGTCGTCAAAGCCGATGGTCTAGCCGCTGGTAAAGGTGTGATCGTAGCGATGACACTGGAAGAAGCGGAAGACGCAATCAAAGACATGCTGGCTGGCAATGCGTTTGGCGAAGCTGGCAGCCGTGTTGTGATTGAAGAGTTCCTCGACGGTGAAGAAGCAAGCTTTATCGTGATGGTTGATGGTAAGAACGTTCTACCAATGGCCACCAGCCAAGACCACAAACGTGTTGGCGATAAAGATACAGGGCCAAACACAGGCGGTATGGGTGCGTATTCACCAGCACCTGTTGTGACGCCAGAAATCAACGATCGCATCATGAATGAAGTGATCTTCCCAACCGTGGAAGGCATGGCATCTGAAGGCAACCCTTACACTGGTTTCCTTTACGCTGGTTTGATGATTGATAAAGATGGCACACCAAAAGTTATCGAGTACAACTGTCGCTTCGGCGATCCAGAAACTCAGCCAATCATGATGCGCATGGAATCTGACCTAGTGGATCTGTGTCTTGCGGCCATCGATGAAAAGCTAGACCAAGTTGAATCAAAATGGGACCCACGAGCTTCCATTGGTATCGTTCTAGCGGCGGGCGGCTACCCTGCGTCTTACAACAAAGGCGATGTCATTTCTGGACTACCAACCACAGCAGTGGAAGGCGAAAAAGTATTCCACGCGGGTACAGCCAATAATGCAGCTGGCGACGTGACAACAAACGGTGGTCGCGTCTTATGTGCGACGGCATTAGGCAACAGCGTGTCAGAAGCACAGACACGTGCTTACCAATTGGCAAAACAGATTTCATGGGATGGTATGTTCCATCGTAATGACATCGGTTACCGTGCAATCGCACGTGAAAACACAAAATAAAATAACAACGTCAGTGGCTTAAACTGAAAACAACAAAGGCGCTCAACAGAGCGCCTTTTTTATACTGCAACTTTAATGCTACGACAGAACGGTCAAGGCATCTTAGATACCAGCACTAATCGTCTTCGAGCAATTGAGGTCGTTCGACACAGTCGTGATCATCATCCGCAAGTAACAGCAACTCTTTGACTTGCAGTTTACCTAAACGTGATGTCCCCAGAAAAGCCACGTAGCTGTCCACGGCGGATAGGCGATTCACCACAAAACTCGGTAATGTCTGGTTGAATTCCAGACCTTGATAATCTTTGCCTTCACACGTTTCAAAGGACTCACCATCCCAGTAACCTTGAATCAATGAGAGGCCGCTTTTCGATTGCTGCTTGGTTTTCTCTGCCACACTGTTTGCTTCCGCTTGATAGCGTTGCAGCTGCTCTCGCTGCAATGGCAGCACACGCCCATCTAAACGGTACTGTTGATACACGGCATCGCCATCTTTGCTGAAGCGGATATGGACACGGTAAGGAAGCATGCCCCGCTCGACGTCATTTTGCTCACCTTCACGGATCATCTCACGCAGCTTTCCTTCAACCCAACGGTAATCCGATTGATACCAACCGTATTCACCTGCGGTGACATAGTCTGCTGAGCTTTGAATTCTCGTTAAGCGATCAGTCGCCCAATAAAAGCTGGTGGCGTCACCCATGACTTGGCCGCCTGAGTAACGGGAAAATTGATCAGAATTGAGTTCGGGAGAGGAAGAACAACCAACTAGCAAGGAAGCTAGTAAGGAAAAAGAAAGGGTTCGTTTCATAAAGTTCTGCACCGAGTCATCTGTAACTCGGTGCAGTATATCTTAGTTTACCGCTTCTTTCAGAGCTTTACCTGCTACGAATGCTGGTACATTAGCTGCTGCGATTTGGATCTCATCTCCAGTCTTAGGGTTGCGACCAGTGCGAGCTGCACGGTGGTTTACTTTGAACGTACCAAAACCGATAAGTTGAACTTGGTCACCCTCTTTAAGCGCACCAGAAACGCCATCTAGAGTAGCTTCAAGAGCTGCTTTTGCTTGTGCTTTAGATAGATCAGCTTTCTCTGCGATAAAGTCGATTAGTTGGGTCTTGTTCATTAGGTTTCCCTTCTCATATGTTATCGAATCCATCTCACTCTAAAACATAAATACCCCGTCTGGCAAAGGTTTGTCGCTGTTCTTTGGCTCTCATGCTGCACTTTTAACCGTAATATGAGTAATAACTCACAAATTGTTACGCATTTCGCCTCTCCAGCCCTTGCTTTTCGGGGGCTGAGCACCAATTTATAGCTTGCTGAATAGGTGGAAATATCGTCAAATCTACTCTATCAGCACTCAACTTAATTACTTTCAAGGGCATATATGCTGCTGCTTAGCGTTTACATTTCGATTTCTATCGGAGTCTCGTTTATTTGTTCGGTACTTGAAGCGGTTCTATTAAGTATCAGTCCTAGCTACATCGCCAGATTGCGTCAGCAAGGCCACCCTGCGGCGGGCGCTTTACACAAACTTAAAGAAGACATTGACCGTCCTTTAGCATCCATCCTGACTCTAAATACCATTGCACATACCATTGGTGCGGCCAGTGCGGGTGCGCAAGCCGCTGTGGTTTTTGGTAGCGAATGGGTAGGTGTATTCTCGGGGGTACTGACATTAGGTATTTTAGTTCTGTCGGAAATTGTCCCGAAAACCATTGGTGCAACCTATTGGCGTCAACTTGCGCCGATGACAGCGGTCGTCTTACGCTGGATGGTCTGGGCATTAACCCCGTTTGTGTGGTTCTCCGAGCAGATCACTAAGCGCCTAGCTCGCCATCAAGAAGCGCCAAAAATGCGTGATGAGCTATCGGCGATGGCTATTTTGGCGAAAGAGAGCGGTGAGTTTGCTGAAGGTGAGTCAAAAATCCTAAGCAACCTACTTGGTATTCAAGATGTGCCCGTGACACAAGTCATGACGCCTCGCCCTGTGGTTTTCCGTGTCGATGCAACATTAACGGTGAATCAGTTCCTTGCTGAATACAAAGAGACGCCATTCTCGCGTCCCTTGGTGTACAGCGAGCAAAAAGACAACATCATCGGTTTTGTGCACCGTCTGGAGCTATTCAAACTGCAACAGATGGGCTGTGGTGAGAAACAGCTTGGTGCAGTCATGCGACCAATTCACGTGTTGCTCAACACTCAGTTACTGCCTAAAGCGTTTGACCAAATGATGACGCATCGCCTTCAGCTGGCGATGGTGGTCGATGAGTACGGTACGATGCAAGGTTTGGTGACGCTGGAAGATATCTTTGAGCACCTACTCGGTGAAGAGATCATCGACGAAGCAGATAAAAGCACGGACATGCAAGAATTGGCCTTCCAGCGTTGGGAACAGTGGAAGCAGAAACACGGTGTGATTGAAAGCCGTGACGACGATGATAAGGACGTTGATTCAAACGACCAACATGACAAGAAAGAAGGGTAACTGAGCTTTTGCAAAGCTAACGGGTTCTTCATTCTCCTCTCCTCCATGATGAATTTTTTCATGGGTGACGAGCAAATAAAAAGGCTCCATCAGGAGCCTTTTTCTATTTTCACGCGTTAACCGTTAATACTCTAACTCAATGCCGATGTTACTGATTGGCTCATCACGCAGCTCTTGGCGCAAATCTCGAATCAAATCAATATCTCGTTCCGTCGCTTCACGTAGAGGACGGAAAATCGCCCACTGACAATCCCACTCAGCACAAACCGCTTCATTTTCTTTCTGGTTGTCGTTGGTGATGGCATCCGCACCTTGCGCTTGCTCAAGATCCGCCACCGTTTGTACCGATTGATGACTCAGTTTAATGGTGTTTTCCAGCAAGTAGTCACGATCAAGTAAACCATGCAGTAAGGTAGAGAGGCCCTGACAAGCATCCATGGCTGGATAAACGATGTACATATCGTGCTCTTCCGCCATCGGAAATAAAACCTCCAACTTCTCAAGCTGACGCTCAAAATTCACCTTAGCATTTTTTACTGTCAAGATTTCCCATACACTGTCTAGGATCGCTCGATAGGCTCGTGGGTCAGCAAACTCACTGTGTTCACAAAACATCGCGAAGTTCGGGTACATACGTTCACACAAGCTCGCCATGAACGTAATTTGTTGCCAAGGCTCCAGTTTTTCTAAACGGAGCTGAAGAGGATTCTGTAGCATAGTCACTCAACTGTTGCGGAAAAAGACAGCGGCAGTGTACTTGATTCGTTGTAGGGAAAAAAGTTAATGAACTCACCAAATAAGATTTTTCTTCTCACGGAAGACAACACCACCTACCAACAGCTTTTAGATGACCGCGCCTTAGAAAATGCCATCATCACTCACTCTCCTGATGACGCGAATATTCTGCTTGCTGCTCCACCAATGATAGCAGACAGGCTGGACGAATTTTCACAAATGCAGTGGCTGCAATCCACCTACGCGGGTGTCAACGCGTTGATGTCCCCTGATTTGCGCCAAGACTATACCTTGACCAATGTGAGAGGCATTTTTGGGCCGTTAATCAGTGAATATGTGTTGGGGTACTGCCTTGATCACTACCGCCACTTGCAACACTACCGTGAGCAACAAACTCGAAAAGAGTGGCGACCTCACCCATACCAATCCTTGCAAGGGAAAGTCGTCGCCATTCTCGGAACTGGCAGTATTGGCAATGCGCTTGCAGCCACCTGCCGTGCATTTGGCTGCCATGTTATTGGTATTAATCGTACAGGGATCCCACCAGCGCAGAGTCAATTTGATACCACCTTTCATATTAACGAGCTGGATCAAGCCCTCTCCCGAGCTCATATTGTGGTGAATACGCTGCCGTCGACACCCGACACTCACCATATTCTCAACCAACAGTGCTTACAGCATGCTCGCGACATATTGCTGTTCAACGTCGGCCGAGGAGATGCCATTCATAATGCCGACCTTTTGCTTGCGATAAAAAATCGATGGGTTGCCCACGCCTTTTTAGATGTCTTTGAGCAAGAACCCCTCGCTGCTGAGCATCCGCTGTGGCGTCTTCCTCAGGTGACCATCACTCCGCATATCGCTGCGGTCAGTTTTCCTGAACAAGTGGTGGCGATTTTTGCAAATAACTATGAGAAATGGCATCAAGGCTATCAGCTTGATCATCAGGTGGATTTTAACCGAGGCTACTAAAGCATACCGAGAAGCGACTAAAGCATACCGCGAGGATTACCACTCACCTCAGTGGATACATAAGAAGCGGAAGCGCTAAAAAAGAAACGATAAGAAAGAGACGGTAAGAGTAAAAGGATCATGGTAGGCCAAATACTCTTTCACCTCGAAATGTTCCCTCAATATCCACTCTTTCGCTCCGTTTCAGACACAAAAAAACCAGTGCATGCACTGGTTTTTTTATCGAAGCGTTGAGCCCCAATCACGTCATTGAACTGAGGAGCCAATTACTTATGGTATGGCTTTGACAGTTCATGAACCGCTTCTACAAACACACCTGCGTTTTCAGGCGGCACATCCAAGTGAATACCGTGACCTAAGTTAAAGACATGGCCTGTGCCCGTATCACCGAAGCCCTCTAGAATCCCCGCGACTTCCTCACGAATACGTTCAGGAGAAGCGTATAACATCGATGGGTCCATATTACCTTGCAGTGCCACTTTATCGCCGATACGCGCTTTTGCGTCTGCGATGTTGATTGTCCAGTCTAGGCCCACCGCATCACAACCTGTTGCCGCGATTTGCTCAAGCCACATACCACCATTCTTAGTAAACAGGGTCACTGGAACTCGACGGCCGTCATTTTCACGGATCAAACCATCGACGATTTTGTGCATGTACTGCAAAGAGAACAAGTTGTAGTCGCGTGGCGTCAACACACCGCCCCATGTATCAAAGACCATGACAGACTGTGCACCTGCTTTGATCTGCGCGTTCAAGTATTCGATCACGCTGTCAGCAAGTTTATCCAACAGTAGGTGCAGAGTCTGTGGCTCTGCGTACATCATCTTTTTGATCTTAGTAAAGGCTTTTGAACTTCCGCCTTCGACCATGTAGGTCGCCAGTGTCCATGGGCTGCCAGAGAAACCAATCAGTGGTACATCGCCATTGAGATCTTTACGGATCTGACGCACAGCATTCATAACGTATTGCAGTTCGCCTTCAGGATCTGGTAGACCGATCTTTTCAACATCCGCTTTGCATGTGATTGGCTTATCAAACACTGGACCTTCTCCTGCCGCGAAGCGCAGTTCAAGACCCATCGCATCTGGAATCGTTAAGATGTCAGAGAATAGGATCGCCGCATCAAGCGGGAAACGGCGCAAAGGTTGAAGCGTGACTTCAGAAGCAAGTTCAGCATTTTTACATAGAGACATAAAGTCGCCCGCTTCAGCACGAGTGGCTTTGTACTCTGGTAAGTAACGTCCTGCCTGACGCATCATCCATACTGGCGTGTAATCTACAGGCTCTTTCAACAAGGCACGTAGATAGCGATCATTCTTTAATTCAGTCATTCCAGATATCCAATTTTAGGCTTTCTAATTGAAGGGGTATTCTAGCACCGTTTTTCCGTTTATAGCGCGTTGCTTTGCGCCCTGGATCAAGTTATTTACCTCTAAATCAATGCTTCGTTTGCACCCTAGAATCAAGAGTGTTAAAAATTTGTTTGCTAGCGAAAACTACAATTATAAAACTGAACACCTAGTGTTCAGCATCTCATAACGACATCTTACTTACCCCCTCCTTCTCGGAGGGTTTTTTTTATAAAAAAACCACTCAAACAATGAGTGGCTTATTTGCAAGATTAGCTTTTAATATCAACTAGTTCCAAGCTTGCTTAATAAATTTCAGTGTCGCTGAGTTATAAGCAGCATTCGGGTTCAACGACACTTTCAATACTTTACCATCATTGGCGAGTGAGAATTTTGATTTGCGTGACTTGATGGATTGATGTCCAGCGAACTGGATCGTCTCTATTCGCTGGAATTCCGTTTTGTACAACTCAGCCAACTCTGTCGTAGTGCAAAGCTCCACCATATCATCATAGATGTCATTGATCAGTCCGCCAATCCAGCCTGTGGTTCTCACTTCATCCAGCCGCTCGGCTTTGAAATCATAGGAATCCCATTGGCTCCAATCAAAAACAGGCCGAAGTGTGGTATTTGAACACGCCGATTTTACTTTCGCTAACTCTTCTACCATGACTTTTTCCGTCATCATACGCTTGGCTTGTATTTCAACGCCCGCAAAGACTGGACCTGTCATCAGAGCCGCTGAGCTAACCAGCAACACCACGATGTTTTTCATTTTTCCCTCCAATGTTGACACCTATGCCACTCCGAGGAGAACTTATTAGAGCCTTCCTATCAGCATGACTTAGGTATAGACACAATATCGTCATTAACGAAACCAGATAAACTCCAGCGACGCTAAAGAATACTGGCATTATTGGAAAGGTAGCCGCCGTAGGAATTGGAGGCGTATTACGTATTTTGTGTTGTTAAATCAATCAGTTTCCTTGCAATTGTGCCCTTTGGCGCGACAGGGGGTAACTGGTCAAAAGGGAACCATTGAGCGTCTGTCAGCTCATGGTAATCTGGGGCGAGTTTACCGCCCGTGTAGTTGGCGGTGAAAGCCATCATCAAGCTACTTGGAAAGGCCCATGGCTGGCTGCCAATGTATTGGATATCCCCCACTTCAACGCCGGTCTCTTCTTTGACTTCGCGCGCGACGCACTGCTCTAATGTTTCTCCAACCTCAACGAAACCGGCAATGACGGTATACATACCATTGCGATGACGGGGATGCTGCGCCAGCAATATGTGCCCCTCTTTTTTGACCGCAACGATGATGCACGGAAAAATTCTTGGGTAATGTAAAGTACGGCAATCGCCGCACTGCATCGCAAGTTGATTCAGATTCAAATGTGTACGCCCCCCACACTGGGGACAGAAGCGGATGGTTTGGCTCATGTGGCCGTATTGCACGGCTTTGCTCATCAGGAGAAACAGCGCTTCATCGTGATGCAGGCAGTCCCTTAATGAACCCGACACTACATCCTTGTCTAACTCCGATTCGTTCAACCACATGACGGGTGCGCCTTGGTAGCGCCCTATTTCCACCCCTTTGTCTGTCGGAAGCCCCAGCTGCTGAGCACTGCCCCTTGGTAGTGCATCGTCCACCAGCCAAAGGTCACTCCCTGAGACTACGCACCATAATGGGGCAGCATACTGTTCCGTGTCACTGTTCGTTAACATAGTTGATCCTCATCGCTTGCAGTTGATCCATTTTACTGGCAATCTAATTTCATACTAGTTTTGTCGCACAATGATTAGAGCGACAAATTCCAGTAAGGACAATAGTTTGTATCTTAGATACCAACTTTGCACAGCCAAGGATTCATCACTGAGGAATTGTCGCCGCAGGTGATGAGATCATGAGGACATGGTCATGCTAAAAAAATTCAAACAAACGCAAGAACAGTGGGGTGGCTCAAGTGAAGTCATCGATCATTGGTTAGAGACCAGACAATCCTTAATTGTCGAATTTTGCAAGCTTGCTGCACTGCAACCTAACTCCACCAAATCCAACGTAATCGAATTACCCACACCAAAAGAACTTCAAATTTTCTGTGCTCACCTTGTCGATTATATCTCTGAAGGGCACTTCAAGATCTATGATATGGTGATGGATAAATGGCGCTCAACGGGGTTTGAAGCCACCGATGACATTAACCAGACCTATGCTAAAATCGTGCTCACAACAGAGCCGCTGCTTAATTTTACTGATAAGTACGCTGCCGTCTCTGAGGATGATAATCTGCTTGATTTCGATGCAGACATGTCGCAAGTCGGTGAGCTCATTGAGATTCGGTTTGCGGTAGAAGATAAGCTTATCCAGCTCATCGCAGACAGCCTAGCCATACCGCCAGGCGCTTAAAGTATCCATCAACGCGGTCTTTTGGCCGCGTTTGTGATCTTATTGCCCTATTCATCCAATAGCTGGAAACACCCCGTTTCTTTGCTATCTATCATCTTTTTGCTGTCTTTTAGCTTTTAGCTATCTATCGGTTTTTATTATCTTTCGGTTTTTTCTACTGGCTTTTTAATCACTGTCCGTTTTGCCGCTGACGGTTGCTGCCAGCTATTGGCAGCATTTGGCACGCTAGGATGTTACGTCGCTATCGATTGCTTTAACTTGAGTCATCTCGCACCTTGCTACGACCGCACCAAAAACGTCATCAGCGCAGCACTCGGAAGACAAAGTCTGCACTAAGAAGACCCATAATAAAAAAGGCACCCTAAGGTGCCTTTTTTCAACGTGTCCTAATAAAGGACTTCTTCACTAAGTTACTCGTCAGACGAGAAACCTGCGTTTAGAAGTGCCGCTAGGTTGTCCGTTGCTTGTTCAGCTGAAGGACCTTCCTGAGCTTCTTCACGCTTAGCTTGACGCTCTTGGTGGTATGCGAAACCTGTACCTGCTGGGATTAGACGACCAACAATTACGTTTTCTTTCAGACCACGTAGATCATCACGCTTACCAGAAACTGCTGCTTCTGTTAGTACGCGAGTTGTCTCCTGGAACGATGCCGCAGAGATGAACGATTCAGTCGCTAGAGACGCTTTCGTGATACCTAGTAGTTCACGTTCGAAACGTGCAGGCTCTTTGCCTTCTGCTTCTAGGTTACGGTTAGCAATCTTAACCTGAGCGTACTCTAGTGTTTCACCAGGTAGGAACTCAGAATCACCAGCGTGAGTGATAGTACACTTACGTAGCATCTGACGAACGATAGTTTCAATGTGCTTATCGTTAATCTTTACACCCTGTAGACGGTATACTTCTTGAACTTCGTTCGCGATGTATTGTGTCACAGCGTGGATACCACGTAGACGTAGGATGTCATGCGGAGACTCTGGGCCATCTGCAATCACGTCACCACGTTCAACCTTTTCACCCTCAAACACGTTCAACTGACGGTGCTTAGGAATCATCTCTTCGTAAGCGTCACCGCCATCGCGAGTGATCACTAGACGACGCTTACCTTTCGTTTCTTTACCGAAGCTCACAGTACCTGTGTGCTCAGCAAGGATCGCAGGCTCTTTCGGCTTACGTGCTTCGAATAGGTCAGCAACTCGTGGAAGACCACCGGTGATATCTTTGTTACCGCCAGACTTCTGAGGAATACGTGAAAGCGTATCACCCACACCTACTTCTGCGCCGTCTTCGATGTTTACGATCGCCTTACCAGGTAGGAAGTAATGTGCTGGCATTTCAGTACCAGGGATCATTACATCGTTACCTGCCGCATCAACAAGTTTGATTGCTGGACGCATATCTTTACCTGCTGCTGGGCGAGCTGCCGCATCAGTTACTTCGCTTGAAGATAGACCTGTTAGGTCATCTGTTTGACGAGAAACTGTTACGCCATCGATCATGTCTACGAATTGGATGCGACCTGCCACTTCAGTGATGATTGGCATGGTGTGCGCTTCCCAGTTGGCAACCACTTCACCAGATTGAACTGCGTCATTATCCGCTTTGTTCAGTGTAGAACCGTAAGGAAGCTTGTGCTTCTCTTTCGTACGACCGAACTCATCAACAATCGTCATCTCTGATGCACGAGAGGTGATAACCAGTTTCTTATCTTTGTTGATAACAAACTTAGCGTTATGAAGCTTAACAGTACCCGTTGTTTTCGCTTGGATGCTGTTTTCTGCTGCTGCTGTAGATGCCGCACCACCGATGTGGAACGTACGCATCGTAAGCTGTGTACCTGGCTCACCGATAGACTGAGCAGCGATTACACCAACTGCTTCACCTTGGTTCACTAGGTGACCACGTGCTAGGTCACGACCGTAACACAGTGCACAACAACCAAAGTCAGAGTCACAAGTAACAACAGAACGCGCTTTCATTCTGTCAACTGAGTTCTCTTCCATGATCTGACACCACTTCTCATCAATCAGAGTATTACGTGGGATCAGAACATCGTCTGTACCTGGTTTAAGAACGTCTTCAGCAACAACACGACCAAGAGCAAGTTCAGCTAGAGGAACTTTAACATCACCACCCTCGATGTGAGGCATCATGTCAACACCTTCAAACGTGCCACAGTCATGCTCAGTCACAACAACGTCTTGCGCAACGTCTACTAGACGACGAGTTAGGTAACCCGAGTTCGCTGTCTTCAATGCTGTATCCGCTAGACCCTTACGAGCACCGTGGGTAGAGATAAAGTACTGAAGTACGTTTAGACCTTCTTTAAAGTTCGCAGTGATCGGCGTTTCGATGATTGAGCCATCTGGACGTGCCATCAGACCACGCATACCTGCTAGCTGACGAATCTGAGCTGCAGAACCACGTGCGCCCGAGTCGGCCATCATGTAGATGCTGTTGAATGACTCTTGCTGCTCTTCTTCACCGTCGCGGTTAACAACCGTTTCAGAAGATAGGTTTTCCATCATCGCTTTTGCTACGCGATCGTTGGTCGATGCCCAAATATCGATCACTTTGTTGTAGCGTTCGCCCGCTGTTACAAGACCAGATTGGTACTGTTCTTGAATTTCGCGTACTTCTTCTTCCGCTTCCGCGATTTCAGTGTACTTAGCGTCTGGAACAACCATGTCGTCGATACCAACAGACACACCAGAAAGTGCTGCGTATGCGAAACCAGCGTACATGATTTGGTCAGCGAAGATTACTGTGTCTTTCAGACCTAGCTTACGGTACGCCTCGTTAAGTAGGTTAGAGATTTGCTTCTTACCTAGCTTTTGGTTAACGATGCTGTACGGAAGACCTGCAGGAACGATTTGCCATAGCATTGCACGGCCGATAGTTGTATCAACCATCTTCGTTTCTGTAGTGCTGTTGCCATCTTCATCAACAACTGTCTCAGTAATACGAACTTTAACGCGTGCGTGAAGTTCAGCGCTCTTAGTGCGGTATGCCTTCTCTGCCTCTTCTGGGCCAGATAGGTACATGCCTTCACCTTTCACGTTGATCTTGTCACGTGTCATGTAGTACAGACCCAATACAACGTCCTGAGAAGGTACGATGATCGGATCACCTGACGCTGGCGACAGAATGTTGTTTGTCGACATCATCAGAGTACGAGCTTCAAGCTGCGCCTCTAGTGTTAGAGGTACGTGAACCGCCATTTGGTCACCATCGAAGTCCGCGTTATACGCCGCACACACAAGTGGGTGTAGCTGGATCGCTTTACCTTCGATTAGTACTGGTTCGAACGCCTGAATACCAAGACGGTGAAGTGTTGGTGCACGGTTCAATAGTACTGGGTGTTCACGGATAACTTCGTCTAGGATATCCCAAACGATCGCTTCTTCACGCTCAACCATCTTCTTAGCTGCTTTGATTGTCGTCGCCATGCCACGAGTTTCTAGCTTGCTGTAGATGAATGGTTTGAATAGCTCAAGTGCCATCTTCTTAGGAAGACCACACTGGTGTAGACGAAGGTATGGACCTACTGTGATTACAGAACGGCCAGAGTAGTCTACACGTTTACCTAGAAGGTTCTGACGGAAACGACCTTGTTTACCCTTGATCATATCAGCAAGAGATTTCAGAGGACGCTTGTTCGAACCTGTGATCGCACGACCACGACGACCGTTATCTAGTAGCGCATCAACAGACTCTTGCAGCATACGTTTTTCGTTACGTACGATGATGTCCGGAGCTGCTAGCTCTAGAAGACGCTTCAAACGGTTGTTACGGTTGATCACACGACGGTATAGGTCGTTCAGATCAGAAGTCGCAAAGCGACCGCCGTCTAGTGGTACTAGAGGACGTAGATCTGGCGGAAGAACTGGTAGAACCGTTAGGATCATCCATTCTGGGTTGTTACCAGATTGAACGAATGCTTCTACAAGCTTCAGACGCTTAGTCACTTTCTTACGCTTAGTTTCAGAGTTTGTTGTCTCTAATTCTTCGCGCATCTGCTCGATCTCTGCGTGCAGATCCATAGTACCTAGTAGGTCTTTGATCGCTTCCGCACCCATCTTCGCAGTGAATTCGTCACCCCACTCTTCCAGGCGGTCTAGATACTCTTCTTCAGTAAGCATCTGACCTTTTTCCATGTCAGTCATACCCGGTTCAGTTACAACGTACATTTCGAAGTAAAGAACACGTTCGATATCACGCAGTGGGATATCCATTAGTAGACCGATACGAGACGGTAGTGATTTTAGGA
This sequence comes from bacterium sp. HQB-39, assembly GCA_043422575.1. Lineage (GTDB taxonomy): Bacteria > Pseudomonadota > Gammaproteobacteria > Enterobacterales > Vibrionaceae > Vibrio. The sequence goes on from JBHOHG010000019.1 coordinate 96,294, forward strand.
ACCAGATGTGAGCAACTGGTGATGCAAGCTCGATGTGGCCCATACGGTCACGACGAACTTTAGTTTGTGTAACTTCAACGCCACACTTCTCACAGATAACACCACGGTGTTTCAGACGCTTATATTTGCCACAAAGACATTCGTAGTCTTTAACTGGACCAAAAATACGCGCACAGAACAGACCATCGCGTTCAGGTTTGAACGTACGATAGTTGATCGTTTCAGGTTTTTTAACTTCACCAAAAGACCACGAACGGATCATGTCTGGTGAAGATAGACCGATTTTGATTGCATCAAATTCTTCGGTCTTATGCTGTGCTTTTAGAAAGTTTAATAAGTCTTTCACAATCAGCTCCTGTAAGGAGTTAAAAGGGGCTCATCTAAAGATAAGCACCTTCTACCAAATAATCACTTATGTTGCGCCTCAATCAGAGATTCAGGCGCAAATGGATTACTCTTCGTCTTCTAGCTCGATGTTGATACCTAGCGAGCGGATCTCTTTCAACAGTACGTTGAACGATTCTGGCATACCAGGTTCCATGCTGTGGTTACCGTCTACGATGTTCTTGTACATCTTAGTACGGCCGTTAACGTCATCCGACTTAACCGTTAGCATTTCTTGTAGCGTGTAAGCAGCACCGTAAGCTTCAAGTGCCCATACTTCCATCTCACCGAAACGCTGACCACCGAACTGAGCTTTACCACCAAGTGGTTGCTGAGTTACTAGGCTGTACGAACCAGTTGAACGAGCGTGCATCTTGTCATCAACAAGGTGGTTTAGTTTCAGCATGTACATGTAACCAACAGTTACAGGACGCTCAAACGCATCACCAGTACGACCATCAAACAGAGTTAGCTGACCAGATTCTGGTAGGTCACCCAGTTTCAATAGTTCTTTGATTGACGCTTCAGAAGCACCGTCGAACACAGGAGTTGCGATTGGTAGACCGCCACGTAGGTTCTTGATCAGTGTACGAACTTCGTCATCAGACAGAGAAGCAATGTCTACGTTCTGACGAGTTTCGCCTAGATCGTAAACTTTCTGCAGGAATTCGCGGAATTTCGCTAGTTCTTGCTGCTCTTTAACCATCTGGTTGATCTTGTCACCGATACCTTTCGCTGCCAGACCTAAGTGTACTTCTAGGATCTGACCGATGTTCATACGCGAAGGTACACCCAGTGGGTTCAGTACGATGTCGACAGGTTGACCTTTCTCATCGTAAGGCATGTCTTCAACAGGGTTGATCTTAGAGATTACACCCTTGTTACCGTGACGACCCGCCATCTTATCACCTGGCTGGATGCGACGTTTAACCGCTAGGTAAACCTTAACGATCTTCAGTACGCCCGGTGCTAGGTCATCGCCTTGAGTGATCTTACGACGCTTAGTTTCAAACTTCTTATCAAAGTCTGCTTTAAGCTCGTCGTACTGCTCTGCTAGTTGTTCTAGCTGAGTCTGTAGAGCGTCATCTTCAATCGTCAGCTCTAACCACTTCTTACGGTCAAGACCATCAAGCTTAGCTTCAGCGTAACCACCGTCGATCAGTACAGCTTTAACACGGTTTAGAAGGCCACCCTCAAGAATCTGGAATTCTTCAGTAAGGTCTTTCTTCGCTTCTTTAAGCTGCATCTGTTCAATTTCAAGCGCACGCTTGTCTTTCTCTACGCCATCGCGAGTGAAGACTTGAACGTCGATGATAGTACCTGAAACAGAGTTTGGTACACGCAGTGAAGTATCTTTAACGTCAGATGCTTTTTCACCGAAGATTGCACGTAGTAGCTTCTCTTCAGGAGTAAGTTGCGTTTCACCCTTAGGCGTCACTTTACCTACTAGGATGTCGCCACCCTTAACTTCAGCACCGATGTAAACGATACCTGACTCGTCTAGTTTAGACAGAGCAGACTCACCTACGTTTGGAATATCCGCTGTGATCTCTTCAGAGCCCAGCTTGGTATCACGCGCCACACAAGTCAGTTCTTGAATGTGGATTGTCGTGAAGCGGTCTTCTTGAACTACGCGCTCAGATACTAAGATCGAGTCTTCGAAGTTGTAACCGTTCCAAGGCATGAACGCGATACGCATGTTCTGACCAAGTGCAAGTTCACCTAGGTCTGTTGAAGGACCGTCAGCAAGAACGTCACCACGTGATACTGGTTCACCCGGCATCACACATGGACGCTGGTTGATACACGTGTTTTGGTTAGAACGAGTGTATTTTGTCAGGTTGTAGATATCGATACCTGCTTCGCCAGGAATCAACTCTTCTTCGTTCACTTTAACAACGATACGAGAAGCATCTACAGACTGGATAGTACCACCACGTTTCGCTACCGCCGTAACACCAGAGTCAACGGCGATGTTACGCTCGATACCTGTACCAACTAGCGGCTTGTCAGCCTTCAGTGTTGGAACAGCCTGACGTTGCATGTTCGCACCCATCAATGCACGGTTCGCATCATCGTGTTCTAGGAACGGGATAAGCGAGGCAGCGATAGATACAACCTGGTTCGTTGCAACGTCCATGTAATCAACATGTTCGCGTGGGTGTAGACCAGATTCACCTTTCTGACGAGCAGTGATTAGCTCTTCAGCAAAAGTGCCTTCTTCAGAAAGAACCGTGTTCGCCTGAGCGATAACGTATTGACCTTCCTGAATCGCAGATAGGTAATCTACTTCGTCTGTTACAACACCATCTACTACGCGACGGTACGGAGTCTCTAGGAAACCGAACTCGTTACAACGCGCAAACGCAGATAGAGAGTTAATCAGACCGATGTTTGGACCTTCAGGCGTTTCGATAGGACATAGACGACCGTAGTGCGTCACGTGTACGTCTCGAACTTCGAAGCCAGCACGTTCACGAGTCAGACCACCTGGACCCAATGCAGAAATACGACGCTTGTGCGTTACTTCTGATAGAGGGTTGTTTTGGTCCATGAACTGTGAAAGCTGTGAAGAGCCAAAGAATTCTTTAACCGCTGCAGAGATAGGCTTCGCGTTGATCAGGTCTTGAGGCATGATTGCATCAAGATCGCCTAGGCTTAGACGCTCTTTAACTGCACGCTCAACACGTACTAGACCTACACGGAATTGGTTCTCAGCCATTTCGCCGACAGAACGGATACGACGGTTGCCTAGGTGGTCGATATCGTCCACTTCGCCTTTACCGTTACGGATCGCGATCAGCTTCTTCATCACTTCGATGATATCAAGCTCGTCAAGCGTGCCTTGTTCTTGAGCGTCTTCACGTAGGATAGAGCTGTTGAACTTCATACGACCAACAGTCGATAGGTCGTAACGCTCTTCTGAGAAGAATAGGCTTTCGAACAGCGCTTCTGCTGCTTCTTTTGTTGGCGGCTCACCTGGGCGCATCATGCGGTAGATTTCTACCAATGCAGAGATACGATCAACAGTGCTGTCGATACGTAGTGTGTCTGACATGAATGGGCCGTGGTCTAGATCGTTCGTAAATAGAACTTCTAGTGCTTTGTGACCAGCCTGAGATAGGTTCGCTAGTGCTTCCAAGCTGATTTCTTGGTTTGCACCTACGATGATCTCGCCAGTTGCTTCGTTGATGTAATCTTTCGATGCAACTTTACCTACGATGTACTCAACCGGTACTTCGATATGATCAACGCCATCTTTTTCAAGTTGACGGATATGGCGAGCCGTTACGCGACGACCTTGCTCAACGTAAGTCTTACCATTTGCTTCAAGATCGAACGACGCAGTTTCACCACGTAGACGCTCAGGCACCAACTCCATGAGTAGAGTTTGGTCTTTAACTTGGAAGTTAACTTTCTCGAAGAATAGGTCCAGGATCTCTTCTGTCGTCTTACCTAGTGCGCGAAGAATGATAGATGCTGGAAGCTTACGACGACGGTCGATACGTACGTACAAGTTATCCTTAGGATCGAACTCAAAGTCTAACCATGAGCCACGGTAAGGGATAACACGCGCATTATAAAGAACTTTACCTGAAGAGTGGGTCTTACCCTTATCGCTGTCGAAGAACACGCCTGGGCTTCGGTGCAGCTGGGATACGATAACCCTCTCGGTACCATTGATAACGAAGGTACCATTGTCAGTCATCAATGGGATTTCGCCCATGTAGACTTCTTGTTCTTTAATGTCTTTTACAGTACCTGCTGGCGCGTCTTTATCAAAGATAACTAGGCGCAGTTTTACGCGTAGTGGCTTTGAGTAAGTTACACCTCGGATTTGACATTCTTTAACGTCAAAAACTGGCTCACCAAGACGGTAGCTAACGTATTGCAGCTCAGAATTGCCGTTGTAGCTCTGAATCGGGAATACAGAACGGAAAGCAGCCTCGAGACCGTATTGCCCTTCAGGATCCTGTTCGATGAATTTATCGAACGAATCGAGCTGGATCGATAGCAGGTATGGAATGTCCAACACTTGTGGACGAGTACCAAAGTCCTTACGGATGCGCTTTTTCTCGGTATAAGAGTAAACCATGGGGTTCCTCAGCTCGCTGATAAGTGACCCAAACTGTCCGCCCGCGCCTAGTTACTTAAGGGGGGTGATGGGACAGTGACTAAATAGCTGTTTACTGTAGTGACATCCCATTGCGAAAGAATGAAATGTTTTTTGCTTGGGAATAGGCGCTTAAACAGCGGAAAATTCACCTATACCCTACAGCGCAAAAAGGCCGGTGATTAAAAAATCACCAGCCAGTAGCCGTTAGGCTAAGAAGCTTAAGTAATAATAATTACTTAACAACAACAGTTGCGCCAGCTTCTTCTAGCTGAGCTTTAAGAGCTTCAGCTTCGTCTTTCTCTACGCCTTCTTTAAGAGGTGCAGGAGCGCCGTCTACTAGAGCTTTAGCTTCTTTAAGACCTAGGCCAGTTGCGCCACGTACAGCTTTGATAACTTGAACTTTGTTACCGCCAGCAGCTTCTAGGATTACGTCGAATTCAGTTTGCTCAGCAGCAGCTTCAGCAGCTGGACCAGCTACAGCAGCAGCAGCAGCAGAAACACCGAATTTCTCTTCCATTGCTTCGATTAGTTCAACAACTTGCATTACAGACATTTCTGCAACTGCGTCTAGGATTTGCTCGTTAGTAATAGACATAACAATTCTCTTTTAAGTCAACAATAAGTTTATTAAGCAACCAGTAAAAAGCAAGGCTTATGCCGCAGCTTCTTCTTTTTGATCGCGGATAGCAGCGATAGTACGTGCCAGCTTGCCAGCCGAAGCTTCTTTCATGCACATCATTAGGCGTGCAATCGCTTCGTCGTAAGTTGGTAGTGTCGCTAGAATTTCAGCATCAGTAACTGCGCCTTCAAATGCAGCAGCTTTGATCTCGAATGTGTCGTTCTCTTTAGCGAAGTCTTTGAAAAGACGCGCTGCAGCACCTGGGTGCTCGTTAGAGAAAGCGATTAGAGTAGGACCAGTGAAAGTGTCAGTTAGACACTCGTACTCAGTACCTTCAACCGCACGACGTGCTAGAGTGTTACGAACAACTCGTACATAAACACCAGCTTCACGAGCTTGTTTACGTAGAGAAGTCATCGCGCTCACTTCAACGCCACGAGAATCAGCTACAACTGCAGAAAGTGCACCACTGGCAGCTTCGTTGACTTCAGCAACAATTGCTTTTTTGTCTTGAAGGTTTAAAGCCATCTTGGATTTACTCCTGGTTGTCGTTACACCACTCACTATTATCACAACAGTGAGAGCTTTTTAGGTGCTTCCCAGAAGAAAGTTAACTATTTACATAGAGCTTTCTGTCAGTTCGGGCACCATCTACGTAGGATGATTAAGCCGCTATTTACCAAAGTAAATGTTGGCACCTACGGTCTTGGACGGAGACTGGGTCTTAATTCAACAGAACCAAAGTTCAGCCCCAACCACAAATATTAGGCGCAAAATTATACACTAACTTTACGCCTAATCAAATCTTTTTAAGCGACTGTGTTCAGGCTACCCTGTTCAACAGCAACGCCAGCACCCATAGTAGTCGAGATGCTTACTTTCTTCAGGAAAGTACCTTTCGCTGAAGACGGCTTAGCTTTCTTAAGAGCGATTAGAAGAGCTTCTAGGTTCTCTTTTAGCTGCTCTGCAGAGAAGTTAGCTTTACCGATAGTCGTGTGAACGATGCCGTTCTTGTCGTTACGGTAACGAACCTGACCAGCTTTAGCGTTCTTAACTGCTTCAGCAACGTTAGGAGTTACAGTACCAACTTTAGGGTTTGGCATTAGACCACGAGGACCTAGGATAGTACCTAGTTGACCTACAACGCGCATTGCATCTGGAGAAGCAACTACTACGTCGAAGTTCATTTCGCCCTTCTTAACTTGCTCAGCAAGATCTTCCATACCTACGATGTCTGCGCCAGCTTCTTTAGCTGCTTCAGCGTTTGCACCTTGAGTGAACACTGCTACGCGGATTTCGCGGCCAGTACCGTGAGGTAGTACAGTTGCACCACGTACGTTCTGGTCAGATTTACGAGCATCGATGCCAAGGTTAACAGCAACGTCTACAGACTCAACGAATTTAGCAGTCGCTAGTTCTTGAAGAAGAGCTACAGCTTCGTTGATTTCGTATTCTTTAGTTACGTCAACTTTTTCGCGGATTACGCGCATGCGCTTAGTTAGTTTTGCCATGATCTTAACCCTCTACCACTAGGCCCATTGAACGAGCAGTACCAGCGATTGAACGCTTCATTGCTTCGATGTCAGCACCAGTCATATCAGCAGCTTTAGTTTCTGCGATTTCTTGGATTTGAGCGTCAGTTACTGTACCCACTTTTTCAGTGTTTGGACGGCCAGAACCAGACTTAACGCCAGCAGCTTTCTTAAGAAGAACAGCAGCAGGTGGAGTCTTAGTGATGAACGTGAAAGAACGGTCGTTGTATACAGTGATAACAACTGGAGTAGGTAGACCTTTCTCAACAGATTCTGTTTTCGCGTTAAACGCTTTACAGAATTCCATGATGTTAACACCGTGCTGACCTAGAGCAGGACCAACTGGTGGACTTGGGTTCGCCATACCAGCAGCAACTTGTAGCTTGATGTAAGCTTCAACTTTCTTAGCCATGATAATTCCTAAGTTTTGGGTTCAGACGCTAATCAATTGATCAGCTCCCCGTTTACGTAAAAAACTTTCTACTTCACCAGAAGTAAAAAGGCGCGAAATTATAGTCATAATTCGCGCCTTAGACAACCCTTAAAAAGGTGTTTTTTTAATCAAGTTTTTCAACTTGACCAAATTCAAGCTCAACTGGTGTCGCTCGACCAAAGATCGATACCGACACTTTCAGGCGGCTCTTCTCGTAGTCTACTTCTTCAACGGTACCGTTGAAGTCTGCAAACGGACCTTCGTTTACGCGTACCACTTCACCCGCTTCGTACATAGTACGAGGACGAGGTGCTTCACTCGCCTTCTCAAGGCGATTAAGGATAGCGTCAGCTTCCTTATCTGTGATAGGCGCTGGACGGTCAGAGGTACCACCAATGAAGCCCATGACACGCGGCACACTGCGCACTAAGTGCCATGATTCATCGTTCATGATCATCTGAACTAGGACGTAACCTGGGAAAAACTTGCGCTCAGACTTGCGACGCTGACCTGCGCGCATTTCTACGACTTCTTCAGTCGGAACAAGTACTTCACCAAATAGCTCTTCCATGGCATGCATTTTGATATGCTCGCGAAGAGATTGAGCTACACGACCTTCAAATCCAGAGAAGGCTTGAACCACATACCAGCGTTTTTTTTGAGCTTCACTCATGAATTAAAACCCTCTATGCCCCAGTCACAAGAGCAACCAGACGAACCATAATGCCGTCGATGCCCCAAAGTGCTAGAGCCATTACAATACTTACAGCTAATACAATCAGCGTCGTTTGCATCGTCTCTTGGCGTGTAGGCCAAATGACTTTGCGAACTTCCATACGCGACTCTTTTGCAAAGATGATTGCTGCTTTACCTTTAGTAGTTGTAGCTGCAACCCCAAGCGCTGCACCGATTAGAAGAACAACACCCAAAGCGCGAATCACTACAAACACATCACCATATAGGTAATTACCCACAACAGCGGCCGCTAGCAGTACAAAAGTACCTAACCACTTAAATGTATCTGCTGCGTTTGAGCTCTCAGGAGTTTCAGCATTATTTGCTTTCATAAAACCAACCTGTCACAAGTCTTAAATATAGACGACAATAGCCCCGCTGTTGCAGGGCAAATCCATAACACCCACATTCAAAAATGGAGTGCACTCTTTTATGAAAAAGTGGCAAACACTTAATCAAAAATTCCTTGCTAAACGCTTGCCTGATTAAGAATCACACAAACATTATTTTGAGCGCAGAAAAAGGGCATCAAATGATGCCCTTTTTGCTAGTGTCTCGTCAAATCTTATTATAAAGATTTTTAGACCTATTCGATTTAATTCCTAAGAATTAGTCGAAGATCTTAGCAACAACACCAGCACCTACTGTACGGCCACCTTCACGGATCGCGAAA
>JBHOHG010000001.1:0-100444 GCA_043422575.1 bacterium sp. HQB-39
GAGGCGTTGAGCTAACTGATACTAATTGCCCGTGAGGCTTAACCATACAACACCCAAGGGGTTTTGATGGACTCAAAATAGAACATTGAATGTGTAAGAACGACTCTTTTTAAAGAGAAACAGCTTTCCAAACTTTTTGCTTTTGGCTTTTTTAAAAAGCTGAAGACAAAAAGAAACCAGATTTGCTTGGCGACCATAGCGCTTTGGACCCACCTGATTCCTTGCCGAACTCAGAAGTGAAACGAAGTAGCGCCGATGGTAGTGTGGGGCTTCCCCATGTGAGAGTAGGACATCGCCAGGTTCTTATTTAGACTTCAAGTCTAACCAGTGCGGAGCGGTAGTTCAGTTGGTTAGAATACCGGCCTGTCACGCCGGGGGTCGCGGGTTCGAGTCCCGTCCGCTCCGCCATTTATTCCAGACCCTAGCAGAAATGCTGGGGTCTTTTTGTTTATATCGAGCTATTTTTGCTCTGCGAGCCAATGAGTCCCGCTGGTTTGCCAGCCCAGCCGCTCCGCCATTTATTTAAAAACCCAGTCTTCGGACTGGGTTTTGTCGTTTTTAAGGGTTGGCTTTTCCCTTTCAGGGAACGAGTCCCGCTCGGGTGCGAGTCCAATGGTGTGCAACCCCAGCCGCTCCGCCATTTAGACTCATCCTATTGCGCAGTTCCTATTCATGAATCCCATCCTCTTGGGCTCCACGTTGTGTCGACACTAGTGGTATTTCGCCCGGAATTGGCTTGGCGTTAGGTTTTTCATCGCTTTAAAGTGACGATTGAAATTGGATAAATTTCTAAACCCCGTTCTTTCAGCAACCAGTGAGATTGGTAGCTCGGAATTGGCTAATAATTCGCATGCCTTTCCTATACGAAATGATTTGAGGTGTTCCGAAAAGCTTTGCTTATAGTGACGTTCAAACAGTCGATACGCAGAGCTTTCACTCATGTGTAACTTAGCGCAAAGATCGTTTAACTTGATCTCCTGGGCGTAATTTTTCTCAATGAATTTCTTAGCTAAATAAAACTTCTGATTGGATTGCTGATCATTCTCTGTATGAAGGTAATAGGGCGTACTGGATAGTGTCTGAGAGTCTTTGTCTTGGGCTAAAATACTCAAAATTTCAATCACCCTTATCGCTTGCTCGGTGCGACTTATCTTATCGATAGCAGAAAACGCTTGTGTCACTTTTTTAGCGGCTTCAGCTGAGAACTGAATACCATAACTCGACCTTTCCTTTAATCTCAGAAACGATTTTTTATCTGGAAGCACGCCTGTAAGCTTCTCCAGCCATTGATTTGAAAACCAGATGATCATGGTGCAATAAGGCGTCTCTTCTGTACTTGAAGACCTTCCTGAAAGCATATGCGGAACGCCTGGTCCATATAACAAAAGAGATTGGTGTTGAGCAACTCCAATGGCATCTCCAGCGAAGAAGTTGCCTTGAAAAATGCTGCTTGGATCGAGATACAAGACAAGCTCATACTCAGCATGGTAATGCCACGGGCACGAATATTGATCTTTTCGGACGTTACATTGATAGCTTTTTATATCCCAACCTTCATGAGAGGTGTCCAATACATTTTCAATCAAGGGTTTCATTTCTCACCATTCTTATCAAGTTACAGCTTTGACCCAAATAACGGCATACTCTTCTGCGATCATTCTGAATAGAAATAAATGCATCTTGGACGCATTTTTTATCTGAATGTGCGAACTCAATTTTTAAAGTTCATGTCATACAGCATACCTTGATTTGAATTTATTCATTCAATAAATCCTAGTAATGCGGTCTAAAAGTATTAGTAGAGGGGTGAAAACTATCAAATATGAGGGCGATGTTTCTTTACAATCTTTGCCTATACCCAAGTAACTTCGAGCTGCTAGGTTCAGCGAGCACTGCTTGGTTTGATAGCAAGGCATTGCTTTGAAGATCTAGTGGTTCTAAATCAAGAAGCGATAACGCGGCTTGCAAGCCAAGCAGACTCGCCCTTCGGGAGCCTGTCACTGGCATCACTTCTGCGTTAGAGGCATTGAAAATAGAATGACTATTTCCTTCACCTCTGCCTTGAATTGAAACCAGTGACAAGGCTCTGAATACGGCATCTTGAAATCACTTGGGTATATACCCATCGACTCCATAGTTACGAAGTTCAATGCCTAATCCTATTTAGGTGTTCCTCATTGAGCTTTGGGATGGAGTTGATTGGGTCTCAACGATATGGGCCACGAGTGGGAGAGAACTCATGTATAAAGATAAAATCGCGATTCTATTTATGGCAGCGGCACTGATAACAGGGCTGTGTGGTGCATTTTTTTATCCCTTATCCAGCTTGTTTATCGTTGAAGCTCTGGGAGCGAGTCCTGCGATGCTGAGCCAATATATGGTGATTGCTGTCGTCAGCTCAGTACTTGTTTCTCAGTATATTGCCAAACGATCAGATGCAGGCTGGAGTCGAAAAACGATTCTCATCTCTTCGCTTTGTTGTTATTTAGTCACCGTGGTCAGTTTTGTTTTTATAAGAGAATACTGGCTAGCAGTTGGAATTGCTGCGACCTTTGGTAGTGTCAGTGGCGCAGCCTTCGGTCAGCTATTTGCGATGGGGCGAGAGTACGGTGATAAGCATATGGAAGACTGTACGAGTTTTGTTTCTAACATGCGTGCAGGCATTGCGATTGCTTGGGTATTTGGGCCTCCAGTCTGTTTTGTGCTTAAGGCTAATTTCGGGTTTGATGTGGCCTTCATGGTCGCCGCGAGTACGATCTTAGTGGCGATTACTTTGATCCTACTTTTTCTGCCTGATCACACGAAATCACAAACCGATATGCCTTCGGGAGAGTTTTCGCTCAAAGGGACGCCAAGCCATTTAATCTGGATTTATAGCTTTGTCGTGATCCTGACGTTTGCAGCAAATAACTTATACATCACCTCAATGCCTTTGTACTTATCACAAGAACTTCGGGTGGATGAAAATTGGCTGGGTGTATTATTTGGTGGTGCTGCTTTGTGTGAAATCCCGATTATGTTATTTGCAGGGAAGTTAGCGTCACGCTACTCCACGACAAGAGTGTTAGCGGTAGGGCTAATAAGTGGCTGTCTATTTTTTGCAACTATGCTGAATGTGACCAGTTTTATGTCTCTGTTAATGGCTCAAGTGTTTAATGGTATTTTTATCGGCACGTGTGCAAGTCTGGGGATGGTGGTTATGCAAGATATGATGAAGGATAAGCTTGGGACTGCGTCAACCTTGTTCTCTAACTTGCTTCAGGTCAGCTTATTGGTTGCGAGTTTGTCCGTTGGTCTGATAGGGGAGTTATACAATTACTACTCGACGCTGTATGCCAGTTTGATCGCTGTTTCATTAGCGATTGTGCTGCTCACGCTATTTACGGTGTTGAATAAGCAGTGGCAGGATACCCTTGAGGTGGCCAAGGCAACAAGTTAGCACTATGACATAGCAATTTCATAGCAGATTGGTGAAAACGTTGTTTAAGAACGGATTGGCAAGGTTCAGTGTAAGTCGGAATAGGGGACTCTTGCGTTTAGCATACTGGTATTGATTATTTTTTCGCACCAAAACATGAAGAGCTTGCTGTACATCAGATACAAAAAAGCCGCGTCTTGCGACACGGCTTTCTCTGAAAGTGGCTCCCCCTGCGGGACTCGAACCTGCGACATACGGATTAACAGTCCGCCGTTCTACCAACTGAACTAAGGGGGAATTATTCACAAGGAATAAATGGTGCCGACTACCGGAATCGAACTGGTGACCTACTGATTACAAGTCAGTTGCTCTACCTACTGAGCTAAGTCGGCACACTAATTTTTTATAGAGCGATATATACATCGTTCTATTGAATATGGCTCCCCCTGCGGGACTCGAACCTGCGACATACGGATTAACAGTCCGCCGTTCTACCAACTGAACTAAGGGGGAATTATTCACAAGGAATAAATGGTGCCGACTACCGGAATCGAACTGGTGACCTACTGATTACAAGTCAGTTGCTCTACCTACTGAGCTAAGTCGGCACACTACTATTCTTTATGCTACTTGTTCGTGCTAAGCACCAACAACATCAAATTGTGGTGCCCGGAGGCGGAATCGAACCACCGACACGAGGATTTTCAATCCTCTGCTCTACCGACTGAGCTATCCGGGCGACGAGGTGTATTAAACGGTTTTTCGCTTTCTAGGTCAATATAAAATTATAAAAAAAATATCGTTTGTCGAAATTATGCTCGCAATGAGGTGTTTTTACCCATAAAGCACAAACTAGCACCACATGCACTATGGTTGTTCAACGTCACGGGACAGAGAAAGGTGTGATTTGACTCGGTTTATTCAACCCCAAGCCCACAATAATGTCGACTTGGGGAGAAATGCCTGAGGGAATTATCTCTTCACCGAGAACTTGTTCACCCATGTTTCTAGTTCATTGGCTAGATTCGCTAAACTGTGGGTACTCTCTTTACTCTCTTTTACGACTACATTCAGTTGATTACCGCTGTCTTCGATCAAATTAATACGATGGGCAATATCGTCGCTGACTTGGGTTTGTTCCGCTGAAGCAGTTGCAATTTGTTGGCTCATTTGACTGATCGATTCGAGAGCGGAAACAATTTGCTGCAGTGCTTCAGAGGCGTGTTGAGATTCTTCTACCGTGCTTTGGCTTGTTTCAGCACACACCTCCATTGTCGCTATCGCATTTTGAGAGCCAGACTGTAGATTTGAAATCATCTGTTGGATTTCTTTGGTGCTGTCTTGGGTTCTTCCGGCAAGGTTGCGAACTTCATCCGCGACCACGGCAAAGCCACGGCCTTGCTCTCCTGCTCGTGCCGCTTCAATGGCTGCATTCAGTGCCAATAGGTTGGTTTGTTCTGCGATATCGCCAATGACATCAAGGACTTTAACGATGTTATTAACGTCTTGATCTAAATCGGCCACCGCTTGGCTTGCTGTACTCAATTGAGTCGCAAGACCTTGGATGTTGCCAACGGTACTGTGGATCAGAGATTGCGTATGCTGACTTTGTTTATCGGCTTCATCCGTGTTTTGAGCCGTGTCACTGGCAGAATCGGCAATGTGGGTGGCAGAAGAGGCCATTTCCGTCATCGCTGTAGCGATCATTGCGGTTGATTGTTGCTGTGAGGAAGTAAACTCTGAAATGGACTGTGAGCGCTGCTCAACGGCAGAAAGCTCTTGTCTCAGTGCATGCATTGAATGATCAAGGTTTGTGATCATTGCGGCCAATGAACGACTCATATCTTGTACGGAGTGGTAGATACTTCCTTTAGGGGCTTGATGGGTAAAGGTTGCTTGGATATCACCATTAGCGACAGCTTGAACTGCTTTACTCACGTCTGCAGGCTCTCCACCAAGAACGGCGAGCATTCTCCTTATCGAGAAGATTAATCCAAACAAAATCGCGGCGGCGATGATCAAGCAAAGCCCAAGTTGCCATTTCGCGGTAGACCAAAACCTAGCATTGACTTCATTGAAGCCTATACCGGTTCCTACAATCCAACCCCAATGCGGTGTTTTCTCAGCAATTGAGAGCTTTTCTTCGATGCTGCCATCTTTCTGTTTCTGGGTCCAAGTGTACTCAACTAATTGGCCAGTGCGATGACCAATGGCAGCTAAAAGGATATTACCAACACTTTGACCATTTCCATCTTTAAACTCATGAAAGCTCGTACCATGGTATTCCGGCTCTAAAGGGGTTGCGACAAAATTCAGGTTTTCGTCGGCGACGAAAACGTACTCATTGTCTTTGTAAATGTTGTTGCGTAGAAGTCGTGTTGCTAACGCTTTGGCTTCTGGTTCTGAGAGTTCGCCCTCAACCGCCATTTTCTCGACCTCAGTCAAGATGCTATAGGCGCTGTTAAAAAGCTCGGTGACTCGAGCTTTGTTATCTAGGCTACTGGCGACACGAAGTGTCCAGAGGCCGGTGGCAGTTAAAAGGAGGAGGGCAGCAAGGATAATTCCCGATAGTAAATAAGCTTGAGTCTTTAGTTTCATAAGAATGCTCACGGTTTCTTATTCGCTTTTCACTGAATCGCAAAAATAACGAAATTTTAATGTAAAAAATATCATAATGGAGATTTCTTAATCGACGAAATTGCTTTATTTCAAAATATGATTTGGATTAAATTTTTACCATGAAAAAAGTTTTTTGCGATGAATTTTAGCTTCTGGGTTGCTTTTAATAATAGTTTTGTACATTGCTGGTTAAAAATGGAACTTTTTTAGTTATCTATATGAAATGTATATGCTTTGTGTTTTTCCTGACTGGGCAAGGTCATACATGGAAGAAAAGGGAGGATATGTGTTTCCTTGGATCTTCATTATTTTTAACAGTGTGAGAACTATAGACCGTATTTGACGGAGAAAAGGGCGGGATGAATCTTTTTCAGTGAATGCAGCAAATGATTGACACAGAGGCTTCATGAGGGCGTAAGGGAGTAAAAGTGGCTTTCTATGGAGGAGTGTTGGATTGATAGCGTGGGTTACTGAGATCGGCTTCTGCCCATACTTTGTTCCCCAAGATTATATTGCTTTATTAAGCAGATACGAAAAAGCCGCGTCTTGCGACACGGCTTTCTCTAAAAGTGGCTCCCCCTGCGGGACTCGAACCTGCGACATACGGATTAACAGTCCGCCGTTCTACCAACTGAACTAAGGGGGAATTATTTGTTTAAAGACTATCTCGATAAAAGACAATGTCAATAAACCAAATAATGGTGCCTCGAGGCGGAATCGAACCACCGACACGAGGATTTTCAATCCTCTGCTCTACCGACTGAGCTATCGAGGCAAAAGAATGGTGCCGACTACCGGAATCGAACTGGTGACCTACTGATTACAAGTCAGTTGCTCTACCTACTGAGCTAAGTCGGCACACTATATCTTTTACTGAAGACGTTACTCTTCATTTTGTATGAAGTGAGCTTATCACTTCAATTGTAATATGGCTCCCCCTGCGGGACTCGAACCTGCGACATACGGATTAACAGTCCGCCGTTCTACCAACTGAACTAAGGGGGAATTATTTGTTTAAAGACTATCTCGATAAAAGACAATGTCAATAAACCAAATAATGGTGCCTCGAGGCGGAATCGAACCACCGACACGAGGATTTTCAATCCTCTGCTCTACCGACTGAGCTATCGAGGCAAAAGAATGGTGCCGACTACCGGAATCGAACTGGTGACCTACTGATTACAAGTCAGTTGCTCTACCTACTGAGCTAAGTCGGCACACTACTATTCTTTATGCTACTTGTTCGTGCTAAGCACCAACAACATCAAATTGTGGTGCCCGGAGGCGGAATCGAACCACCGACACGAGGATTTTCAATCCTCTGCTCTACCGACTGAGCTATCCGGGCAACGGAGCGCTATTAAACGGATTTTCAGTCCATCCGTCAACTTGTTTTTCGAAATAAATTCAAAAAAATGTGCGTTTGCTGCGTTTTTGCTCAAAAGTGATGGTTCAGTTGCTTGCTCGGTTAAATTGTCGCTTAAAATTGGTCACTTTTTGTAGGTATCGACGCGCTTCAGCATTGGGGTGTTTTTTTGTTAGTGCCCAATAAACTTGGTTTGGTTGCAATGAGTTAAGATCTCGCATGGCTCTTTTTCTGTCTTTTTTGTCAAAAGTGTTCAAAACGCCACCAGTTCCACCGTTATAAGCGGAAATCATACTGTACTCAAGGGAGAGAGGATCGCGAACATCCTTTAAATAGCGATTCTTTAAGATGTAAAAATAGGCAGTCCCAGTGTCAATATTCTTCTCTGGATCGAATAAGTATTCAGGGGTTGGCTGACCAGAACGTTGTTTGACGAGTTTAAAAACATCTCTACCAGCGGTTTTAGGGACGACTTGCATCAGACCATAAGCATTTGCCCAACTGACCGCATAGGGGTTAAAGCTACTCTCTGTTTTGATGATGGCATAAATCAGATCTTCAGGGATGTCATACTTTTTGGATGCGCGGCGCACAATATCGGCGTACTTATAGCTGCGCTTTACAAAGTGATCCGCAACCATAGGTATTTCGACATAGTGGGCTTTCTTGAAGTCTACCTGCTTGGTTTTAACTTGGTTTGCTAGTAAGTAGTCGGCAAATCGATTGGCTCGCCATGACCATTGGATGGGCTTTTTGTCTTGGTCGAGGACTTGTCGGTAGAGAAAGGGTTGCCCTTCTAGGCGAATCTCTTTCGACGAAAATAGGTCAACATGAGCGGGATCGTCAGGTGTCAGTAATGTCGTGACAATGGCATTCTTAAGGTGACTTTCAGGATCTGTCGAGGCCACGGTTTCAATGGTGATCATCCCCTTATCAAAGTTGACTTCTGCGCGACTGAGGTAGTTATCTATGTATTTGACATAGTTGCTTTTTCCGGCAACTTTAACGCCTTGTTTTCCCCAGCGTTTTTGTATTTTTCCCGAGAAACTGCCCATCAGCGTATCCATCGCCGCAGTGTCTTTTTCAAATTGCCCGGGTAATTCCGCTAAATTGTTAGCAAATCGATTGGTCGGCTCGTATTCGACATCATAAACGTTTTCGACCATCTCTCGGCTACAGCCAGAAAGTACCAAAGGCAAAAAGAGTAGTAGAAGTTTCTTCATCATAGGGTGGGGTCAACTTGAGGGGGAAAGAAAAATGACACCATGGAATCATGATGTCATTCGGTGTTTATTCACTTGGCGGCGTATAGCCTTCGATGTGAACGTCTTTACCTTCAAAGAGGAAGTTGACCATTTCTGTTTCAAGTAGCTTACGGTGCTCAGGATCCATCATGTTCAATTTCTTCTCGTTAATCAGCATGGTTTGTTTGTGTTGCCATTCAGCCCATGCTTCTTTAGAGATTGAATCAAAAATTCGCTTACCCAAGTCTCCTGGGTATAGCTGAAAATCAAGACCATCAGCTTCTTTATTTAGTCGAGCACAAAAAACAGTGCGGCTCATAGTGACTCCTTGCGTTCATCATTTAAGGAAGTTCGTGAGGTAAGCTCTCAAGTAAGAGTTTTACTGGAGCTGCCAAGCCAACTTCTTCTGGTTGCGTTAAGTTATACCAAAGACCTTTGCTTGCTTCCATGACCACATCAGGTTGTTTTGATACGTCAATCAGTATTGGAGTGATCTCCAAATGGTAGTGACTGAACGTATGACGAAACGCAATCAGTGTGGATTGTTTTATTATATCTGCCTCTGACACTCCGCGCAGGTCAAGTTGAGTCTGAATCTCGGCAGACTCATGTTGAGGAAAGCAATATAGCCCTCCCCAGATGCCCGTTTGCGGTCGCTGTTCGAGCCAAACTTTACCATTATGGTGAAGCATCACAAACCAAGTGTGTTTGGTTGGCTTCTCTTTCTTTGGCTTTTTCCCCGGATAATCAAGAGGGTTGCCTTGTGCATTCGCTACGCATTCGTTAGAGACTGGGCATAGTGTGCATTTAGGCTTACTGCGAGTACAGACCATGGCTCCCATGTCCATCATGGCTTGATTGTATTTATCTACATCCACATCAGGAGTATGGGTCTCTGCGATGTCCCAGAGGTGATTCTCGACTTTTTTCTGTCCAGGCCAACCGTCAACGGCAAACGCTCTCGCTAAGGTGCGTTTGACGTTGCCATCTAATATGGCATGAGGAAGCTTATGAACAGAAGAAAGGACCGCAGCCGCTGTGGAGCGACCGATTCCTGGCAGAGCGTTCATCTCTTCCAAGTTCATTGGGAATTCACCGTGGTATTCGCTGGCAACGATTTTTGCGGCTTTATGGAGATTACGCGCCCTTGCGTAATAGCCTAAGCCTGTCCATAGATGGAGAACTTCGTCTTGGTCGGCATTGGCTAAATCCGTGACGGTCGGGAAGCGTTCTAAGAAGCGCTCGTAGTAAGGGATCACGGTGGCAACTTGAGTCTGCTGAAGCATAATCTCAGAAAGCCATACGCTGTAGGCGGTTTTATTTTGTTGCCATGGAAGGCTTTTACGCCCGTAGGCGTCGTACCATTCTAAGATGGCATTGGCAAAAGGTGTCACGACATGCTCTATGTTCTATTCTTTGTATGACAAAATTGCACCATAGAAAGTGGTGGAAGTACAACCGATAAAGAGTGGGGATATGTCGATTTTGGTGAGAAATGCTTGCACCTAAGTCGATTCTTTGGATAATCACAATCCCTTTGAGTCGAGACCAAATTTTATACAGGCAATATCAATGAGTGAAGTGACTACCAACGAATACACCGAAGACGGCAAGCTGATCCGTAAAGTGCGCAGTTTCGTTCGTCGCGAAGGCCGCCTAACGAAAGGCCAAGAAAACGCGATGAAAGAGTGCTGGCCAACAATGGGTATCGACTACCAAGAACAGCTGTTGGACTGGAAAGAAGTGTTTGGCAACGACAATCCTGTGGTACTTGAGATTGGTTTTGGTATGGGTGCTTCATTGGTTGAAATGGCTAAAAATGCCCCTGAGAAAAACTTTATCGGTATTGAAGTACACAGCCCGGGGGTTGGTGCATGTCTTGCTGACGCACGCGACGCGGGTGTCACGAACTTACGTGTGATGTGTCATGATGCGGTGGAAGTGTTTGAAAACATGATCCCAGAAAGCAGCCTAGCGACACTGCAATTGTTCTTCCCAGATCCATGGCATAAAAAACGTCACCATAAGCGTCGTATTGTCCAGTTGGACTTTGCGGAAATGGTACGTAAGAAACTAAAAGTAGAAGATGGTGTGTTCCACATGGCAACAGACTGGGAAAACTACGCAGAGCACATGATTGAAGTGATGAATGAAGCTCCAGGCTTTGCCAATATCGCGACAAAAGGTGATTTCATTGAACGCCCTGAAGAGCGCCCACTGACAAAATTTGAAGCGCGTGGTCATCGTCTTGGTCACGGTGTGTGGGACATTAAATTTAAGCGTACTCAATAAAACGCAATAGCCCACTTGCTGTCATGCCTAAGAGCATGTAAAAACTGAAAGCCAACATTGTTTAATGTTGGCTTTTTTGACCTCTGAGACTGGAGAATCGTCCAGTGAGAGGAAACTAGAATAATAATCGCGATCCGTATTTAGAGGTTGCTCATGAAGCCGACACAACTCATTCTTAACGATATTCTTCAAGAAGTCCGCCCATTAATCGGTCAAGGTAATGTGGCCGATTACATCCCTGCATTAGCCAAAGTGCCAGCCAATAAGCTTGCGATAGCGGTATTTACCAATGAAGGGGAGGTCATCAAAGCGGGGGATGCTGACGAAGCTTTTTCGATTCAGTCGATCTCGAAAGCCCTAAGTTTAACTCTGGCGATGAATTTATATAGACCGGAAGAAATTTGGCAGCGTGTGGGGAAAGAGCCTTCTGGACAAGCATTTAATTCCCTAATCCAACTTGAAATGGAGCAGGGGATACCAAGAAACCCTTTCATTAATGCGGGGGCGATCATCGTTGCGGATATGCTGCAAAGCCGCTTATCGGCTCCGAGGCAGCGTTTATTAGAATTTGTTCGCCAGCTCTCAGGTGACACTCACATTGTCTATGACAAAGTCGTGGCAGCCTCTGAAATGATGCATAGCGATCGAAATGCGGCGATTGCTTACTTGATGAAGTCATTTGGTAACTTTGAGAACGAAGTCATTCCGGTGTTGAATAACTATTTCCATGCCTGTGCTTTGAAGATGACGTGTGTGGATCTGGCTAAAACCTTCAGCTACTTAGCCAATCAAGGCAAGTCAGTACAAACCGGACAAACGATCATCTCACCCACGCAATCAAAGCAACTCAATGCATTACTTGCGACATGCGGCTTGTATGATGGCGCCGGTGAATTTGCCTATCGCGTTGGTATGCCGGGTAAGTCAGGAGTCGGGGGCGGAATTATTGCGATCGTGCCTGGTGAAATGACCATCGCGGTGTGGTCCCCAGAGCTGGATCCTTCTGGTAATTCATTGGCCGGTACTCGAGCTCTTGAGCTACTTGCTGAACGTATTGGACGCTCAATTTTTTAATGTAAGTTATCTCATAAAAAACAGGCACTATGAGTGCCTGTTTTTATAGCCGCTTTAATCCTCGTTTTCTTCTTCAGCCATAAAAGCTTCCAGAAGATCATTGAGGAAGAGCTTGCCTTTTTCCGTGATCTGCCAATGGGTTGAGGTTTCACTTAAGTAACCTAAATCGAGCGCCCAGTTAATGGTGTCGCTAATCGCATCTAAGGGCAAACCTGTCGTATCGATGAAATCTTGTTTTGGGCAAGCTTCCAGTAAACGAAAGCGATTCATGAAAAACTCAAACGGGCGATCTTCCGCTTTGACGAGTTGTTCGTCGCTTAAATAAGGTTTCACCATATTCTGGTAAGCGGCAAGAAATCCTTTTGGGTGCTTTATTTTGGTGGTACGAACAATGCGCCCGTCGGTAAAGCTGAGTTTGCCATGGGAGCCACAGCCGATGCCAAGGTAATCGCCAAAACGCCAATAATTGAGGTTATGCTGGCATTGATAGCCTGGTTTACTGTAACCGGAGATCTCATATTGTACGTAACCTGCGGCCTTCAGTTTCTCATGCCCTAAATCGAAAATATCCCAGAGGTCATCATCATCAGGCAACGTTGGCGGTTTGTAGTAAAACATGGTGTTTGGTTCAATCGTTAATTGATACCAAGACAAATGCGGTGGATCTAAGTCGATCGCTTTTTCTAAATCAGCCAGCGCTTGATCGATGCTTTGATCCGGCAGCCCGTGCATTAAGTCTAAGTTGAAGCTATTTAAACCGATATGATGAGCCAGTTGAGCGGCGTTCACCGCTTCATCTTGCCCATGGATCCGACCTAGGCTTTCCAACTTAGGCTGCTCAAAGCTCTGCACGCCAATAGAGATCCGAGTGACGCCCGCCTTGCGATAGCCCGCAAAGCGTTCAGCCTCAACACTGCCCGGATTTGCTTCCATGGTGATTTCAATATCAGGTTTAAAGGGAATGCGAGCTTCAATGCCATTGAGCAGGCGTTCAATACCTTCAGCACTGATCAAACTTGGGGTGCCACCGCCAATAAAAATGGAGTGCAGTGGACGCGGAGCTTGGTTGAGCTGGTAACGGTCAATATCGCTTTCCAAATCTTCCAATAGTGCGCTGATGTATTGTTCTTCCGGGATCTCAGCCTTGAGGGCATGAGAATTGAAATCGCAATAAGGGCACTTTTGTACACACCATGGGATGTGTACATACAAGCTAAGTGCTGGTGGTTTTAACATCGGTGTGCCTTAAACTAACGGCTGCTCTTTAAGTAGGGTAAATAACTGCTTGAGGGCTTTACCTCGGTGAGACAATTGCTTTTTACGTTGTGGCTCAAGTTGCGCAGAAGCGCAGCCATCTTCAGGGACGAAGAAAACAGGATCATAGCCAAATCCATTGTTGCCATGCGCTTCAGTTAGAATTCGGCCTTCCCATTGACCGTGACAAACGATCGGAGTTGGATCGTTTTCATGGCGCATAAGTACCAGCACACAGTGAAAACGTGCCGTTCTTTCTGCTTCGGGTACTCCCTGCATTGCTTCTAAGAGTTTTTCTAAATTCTCTTGATCGCTTGCACCTTCACCTGCGTAACGTGCGGAGTAAATGCCAGGAGCGCCTTTCAAGAAGTCCACTTCTAGACCTGAGTCATCAGCAATCGCCATTAAGCCGGTTTCTTTCGCAGCATGGCGAGCTTTGATGATGGCGTTTTCAATGAATGTCGTGCCTGTTTCCGCTACTTCACTGACTTGGTATTCACTTTGTGCGACCACATCAAAACCAAAATCAGCAATGAGGTTCGCCATCTCACGAACTTTCCCTTGGTTGCCTGTGGCAAGAACGATTTTATTCATCATTTACTCTTCAACATAAAATTTTTGGGTGAAGTTAAGCTTACCTGAGCCAGAAAGTCCAGCATCGAGATGTAACATGAAGGTGAAAGTCTCCTCATGAGAGATAGAAAACTCAGCAAGGTAGTAGATGGCTTGCCCTTCCTGGATTTGTCGAAACACGAGATCTTTTTGTTGCCCAATGAGATTACGGGCGATGCCCGTTATTTTTGCCGGTATTGCGGGCTTGCCTAGTTGCGCTTGATTGAGCACGCTGATGTTGATAATCGCGTTGTAAGGATTGCGTTGCAATTGATATTGGCGTGCGACTTGAGGGGTAAGGAATGTGGAGTTGAAAGCTGAGTAGTGTATCTCTGCGTGTTTGATGGTTTTCGATTGGGTGGCATTCGTGATGGGGCTGAGTAGCAGAGCAGCGAATAGCAAAAAAACACGATACATTTTTTGGGAAACAAAGGGAGGATGGAGCTGCATAATGGTCTACTCCTTTATAAAAAAAGCCATCATAAGATGGCTTTAATTGAGGTCGGTATTTGTGTTGGGGCGCTGATGCGAACTTGTTTATGTCTGCCCAGCTCTCCCTTTTCGATGGTCACTTGACCTTTGGCAACCTTGCATTGCTTGGCTAGCCACTTCACGAGATGTGCATTGGCTTTGCCATCAACAGGCGGTGCGGTGATAGCAACTTTGAATTCATCGCCATGCAACCCCACCAAAGCATCTCGACTGGCTTTGGGTTGGATGTAGAGGCGAATCAGCAAATCAACGCCGTCTAACCACGCGGTTTTCGCCACTAAATCTGTACCCAAATCGGTCCCAGTAGATCACCGATAAAGAAGTTTAAGAACTGTAGCGCAATAAACACGACCAGTACGCTTAAGTCGAAGCCGCCCATGTCAGGCAGGATACGACGGATAGGCGCAAGCATCGGTTCAGTGAGCTGGTGGAAAACATATTCAACTGGGTTACGGCCTTGGCTGACCCAGCTTAATAAGGCGCGGATCAAGAGCACCCAGAACACCAACATCCCTGCTTCTTTGACTAACGACATCAAGCCGATCCATAAGAAGGCAGAGCTGAATTCAATTCCCCCATTGCTGCCAATTAATGCGACAACAAAGAACTTAGCCACACACAGCACGTAAGCAAACAATATGGTTGCAAGGTCAATACTGCCAATGGCTGGGATCACGCGACGTAATGGTGCGATGACTGGCTGTGTTGCTTTGACGACAAACTGAGAGAATGGGTTGTAGAAATCCGCTCGAGCTGCTTGTAACCAGATACGCAGTAAAACCACCATGATGTAGAGCTCAAACAGGGTGGTGACTAAAAAACTCATTGAGTTCATACAGGGTCCTTATTTTGGGAGATGCCAGCTTGCATCAGGATCTAAAATAATTTTTCCATCTCTTCAGCGCGGATGACCGCCGCTTGCATCGCTTTCGCGACGATGTCTTGGAGTTGGTGTTCGTTAAATGTGCGCAGAGCTTCTGCGGTGGTGCCACCTTTTGAAGTCACTTGCTCACGTAATGTTGATAGCTCGGTTTCTTGATTATCTACTACCATTTGGGCAGCGCCAAGCGCCGATTGTTCCACGAGTAATCGCGCTGTCTGCTTGTCAAAGCCTTGAGCAATGGCTTCTTGTTGCATGGCTTCCATGAAGAGGAAGAAGTAAGCAGGTGCACTGCCGGCGGCTGCGATAACGTTATTGATGCCCGACTCTTGCTCAACCCAGCATACTTTCCCGACCGCTTCTAGTAAGTAAGCTGCAAAGGTTTTGTCACTTTGAGTGACGTGATCAGGAGCGTATAGACCACTCATACCCAAACCAACTAATGCTGGTGTGTTTGGCATTACGCGAACTAAGTTTAATGTGGCACCAAACATATCGTTAAGTCGTGCTGCATTGATTCCAGCAGCGATCGAGATCACCAGCTTATGACGGTAGTCGACCTCTTGTAGACCTTGAGCAACCACTTCCATCAATTGAGGTTTAACTGCAAGCACAATCACATCCGCGTCGTTGGCCGCGATTAAGTTGTCTGCTTGGGTGTTGATGCCGTACTGCTTTGAAAGAAAATCACGCTGTTCTTGGTTTGGGTCTGTCGCGGTGATGAAGGACGCAGGGTAGCCACTCGCAACGAGGCCCGCGATAATTGAGCGTGCCATGTTGCCAGCGCCGATAAAGGTGATTTTCTTCTGTTCCATGTGGTGTTTTCCTATTATTGACGTGCCAAAGCACGCTGACTTTTAAAACTTTCAATGAGCGCTGTCGCAGCTTGACTCAATATTATTATTTTCGGTTTGTTTACTGGGGTTTCTGGCTGTAATCTCTAGCACCAAATATAGCGGTACCTATGCGTACCATAGTTGAACCCGCTTCAATAGCCGCATCCATATCACCACTCATTCCCATAGACAGAGTGTCCAATGGGAACTCTGGATATTGTTGAATGAGACGCTGATTTAGGTCAGCCAGTTGGTTAAATGCCGCTAGCTGACTGTCATAATCAGACACGTTCGCTGGAATCGACATCAACCCTCTTAACGTGAGGTTGGGAAGCTGAGAAATCAACTCGGCTAAGGCAAATACTTCATCTTGATCAATGCCTGATTTTGAGCTTTCACCACTGGTGTTGACTTGAATGAGGACTTGAAGTGGCGGCATCCCGTCCGGTCGCTGATCGTTGAGACGTTGGGCGATTTTGGTACGGTCTACAGTATGCACCCAGTTGAAATGTTGTGCGACGTGTCGCGTTTTATTCGACTGGATAGGGCCAATGAAGTGCCATTCGATATTTAACTGTGGATGTTGTTCTGCAAAATGATTAACTTTGTCGACGCCTTCTTGGACATAGTTTTCTCCAAACGCAACTTGGCCTGCTTGATGAGCTTCTAAGATAGCTTCCACAGGCTTAGTTTTGCTGACGGCTAAAAGTTGCACGGACGTTGGAGCACGACCACATTTTTGCTCCATCTCGCGAATCTGTGTGGTGATATGTTCAATGTTTTGTTGAATACTAGTCATAGCGCAATTTACTTAAGGATTTTAAATGGATATCACTGAGTTACTGGATTTTAGTGTAAAGCATAAAGCGTCGGATCTACACCTTTCCGCTGGTGTACCACCTATGGTACGCATAGATGGTGATGTAAGGAAGCTTGGCGTACCAGCATTTAGCCAGAGTGATGTGCATCGCTTGATTTTTGAGATCATGAACGACGCTCAACGTGCCGAGTTTGAAGAAAAGCTTGAAATCGATTTCTCATTTGAACTGCCTAAAGTCGGTCGTTTTCGTGTTAACGCTTTTAACCAAGCTCGTGGTAGCTCGGCGGTTTTCCGTACGATCCCAACCATGATCCCGACATTGGAGCAGTTAGAAGCCCCTGCAATTTTTGAAAAAATCGCCAATAGTGAAAAAGGATTAGTCCTTGTGACTGGTCCAACGGGTTCAGGTAAATCGACCACGTTAGCGGCGATGGTGGATTACATTAACCGTAATCACAACAAACATATTCTGACCATTGAAGATCCTATTGAATTTGTTCATACCAATCAAAAGTGTTTGATCAACCAACGAGAAGTACACCGTGATACGTTAAGCTTTAAGAACGCTTTACGCAGCGCACTACGTGAAGACCCGGATGTCATTTTGGTGGGTGAGCTTCGTGACCAAGAGACCATCAGTTTGGCTTTGACGGCTGCTGAAACGGGTCACCTTGTGTTTGGTACGCTGCATACCAGTTCTGCGGCGAAAACCATTGACCGTATCATTGACGTGTTCCCAGGTACTGATAAAGATATGGTTCGTTCGATGCTGTCGGAGTCGTTACGTGCGGTTATTGCTCAGAAGCTCTTGAAACGAATTGGTGGTGGACGTATCGCGAGTCACGAGATCATGATGGCGACGCCGGCGATTCGTAACCTGATTCGTGAAGACAAAGTCGCGCAGATGTACTCGATCATTCAAACGGGTGCTGCACACGGCATGCAGACGATGGAGCAGAACGCTCAATTGCTGCTTGCGCAAGGCTCAATTTCTCGCGAAGAGTTGGAAGCGAAAATCAATACTGAATTCACGGCATTCTAGGACGTTGTTATGCACCTGAATACGATACTTGAAACCATGTTGACGCTGAATGCGTCAGATTTATACATCACAGTCGACGCACCCGTACTATTCCGTGTGCATGGCGAGCTGACACCACAAGGTGAAAAGCTGAAAGAGTATGATGTCGCAAAGTTGCTTGATGCCATGATGGACGAAGAGCGCCGTGAAGAGTTTCGCAAATGCCGCGAATCAAACTTTGCGATCGTTCGAGAAAGTGGTCGTTTCCGTGTCAGTGCGTTTTTCCAGCGTGAACTGCCGGGAGCGGTGATTCGTCGTATCGAAACCAATATTCCAACTTTTGAGCAGCTAAAGTTACCAGATGTCTTGCAAAACCTAGCGGTAGCAAAACGTGGCTTAGTGCTGGTGGTTGGTGCAACTGGGTCGGGTAAATCGACAACCATGGCGGCGATGACAGGGTATCGAAACAGTAATCGTTCAGGGCATATCTTAACGGTTGAAGACCCGATCGAATTTGTACATGAACATAACCGTTGTATTGTTACTCAGCGTGAAGTTGGGTTGGATACAGAAAGTTATGAAGTGGCGTTGAAAAATTCACTGCGTCAAGCGCCAGATATGATTTTGATTGGTGAGATCCGCAGCCGTGAAACCATGGAGTATGCCATGACGTTTGCGGAAACGGGGCATTTATGTATGGCGACCTTACACGCGAACAACGCTAACCAAGCCTTGGAGCGTATCCTTCATTTGGTGCCTAAAGAGCAGAAAGAGCAGTTCTTATTTGACTTGTCTATGAACTTGAAAGGGGTGATTGGACAGCAGCTTATTCGCGATAAAAACGGTAATGGTCGTCATGGGGTATTTGAAGTGCTGTTGAACAGTCCTCGAGTATCTGACTTGATTCGTCGTGGTGATCTGCATGAGCTGAAAGCAACCATGGCAAAATCACGTGAGTTCGGTATGCAGACCTTTGACCAGTCGCTCTACCACTTGGTGGTGGATGGTAAGATCAAAGAAGAAGATGCGATGCACAGTGCGGACTCGGCGAACGATCTTCGCTTAATGTTGAAAACCAATCGAGGTGATGGTTTGGCGATGGGATCACTCGCTAATGTCACGATTGATATGGATTAATCGATCTATTGTCGAGAAAGAAAAAAGGTTGGCAATAGCCAACCTTTTTGCATTTTGGTGCTTGGGCTCGGAGTGAGCTTAGCGCGGAATAGTGGCTTATTCAGCCCATAGGGTTTCAAACCAGCTTTCCAAAATGACCACAGCGGACTGACAGTCGACATTGCCTTTGGTGAGGGCTTTATATCCCCCCATTTCAAATAGCTCTGCGCGAGCTTCAGTGGTTGAGAGGCGTTCATCATGCAGCTCGACGGGCAGGCCAAAGCGCCCATGTAAGCGGTTTGCGAACTTTTTGGCTCTCGGCGTGATGGTCTCTAGCGCTTTGCCATGGAGATCCGTCGGTAAACCCACCACGATAAGGTCGGGTTGCCACTCTTTGATCTGTTTTTCAATATCATCCCAATTGGGAATGCCATCGTTCGCTTTGAACGCTTTCAGTGGTGAAGCCGTGCCAGTGACTTCCTGACCTATGGCGCTACCAATACTTTTGGTGCCAAAGTCGAATGCCATGATGGTGCGTGACATAATACTATCCAATAATGTGAGTGTGATTAAGCGTGACCTGAAAGGGCAGAAAGATGTTCAGGTTGTATCCCGAGCATTTCGACGGCCTTTTTCCAGCGATCTTGAATGGGCGTTTCAAAGATAATGTCTGGATTGGCTTCGATGGTCAGCCATGAATTTTCTGCCAACTCACTTTCCAGTTGCCCCGCTTCCCAGCCAGAGTAGCCCAGAGCGACTAAGTAGTTACTGGGCTCCGCTTCAGTCCCGAGGACGGTCAAAATATCTTTTGATGTCGTCACTGAAATATCGTCGGTCATTCGAACACTCGACTCATAGTGGTCTTTGGGTTTATGCAAAATAAAACCACGGTCTTCAGAGACGGGACCGCCATTATAAACGGGCTCAGTAAGGCTCTCTTTACACAATTGTGGGTGGACGGGTTGTACATCCACTTGCGCTAACATTTTTTCGATGGTGACGTCGATAGGAGCATTGATCATCAAGCCCATAGCGCCATCGCTATTGTGTTCGCATAGGTAAATCACGCTATTTTTAAAATAGGGATCTTTCATACCAGGCATAGCAACGAGAAAGTGATTGGTTAAATTCATAATGTTTCCGCCCGAGTGTCATAATGTGGCAAGCCAGTTAACCGCCTCACCACACTATTTTTCTTATTGTTGAATGCGTTTTTCAATCGCATCCATGAGCTTACCTGTAATGGAGATATCGAATGCCGCTTCGATTTCACGAATACAGGTAGGGCTAGTGACGTTAATTTCCGTCAACTTGTCACCAATAACATCCAGACCAACGAAGATAAGACCTTTTTCTTTTAATGTTGGGCCAACGGCTTCAGCAATACGGCGATCCGTTTCGCTGATAGGGCGTGCTTCACCAGTACCACCTGCTGCCAAGTTGCCACGCGTTTCTCCTTTTGCAGGAATGCGCGCTAGGCAGTAAGGCACTGGCTCACCGTCTACGACGAGAATACGCTTGTCACCATTGGTAATATCAGGAACGAACGTTTGTGCCATCGCGTAGTTCTGACCGTGATTAGTCAAGGTTTCAATGATCACGGAAACATTCGGATCATTCTCTTTTACACGAAATATTGACGCTCCGCCCATACCATCAAGTGGCTTCAGGATCACATCGCCATGCTCTTCTCGGAACGCTTTGATCTTCTCTGCTTTACGCGTCACGATGGTGGTCGGTGTGAGTTCTGGGAACCAAGCCGTGAACAGTTTTTCGTTACAATCACGCAAGCTTTGCGGTTTGTTGACGATCAAAGCCCCTTGTTCTTCGGCACGCTCAAGAATGTAAGTAGCGTAAATGTATTCCGTATCAAAAGGAGGATCTTTACGCATGAGAACGGCATCAAGCTCAGATAATTCAATAGTTTGTTCCTTTTTGAACTCAAACCAGCCGTTGGGATCTTCGGTTAATTCTACGGTTTTGGTATCTGCAATGGCGACGCCCTGATCTAAGTGTAGATCATTCATTTCCATGTAGTGGATTTCCCAACCGCGTCGCTGGGCTTCTAGCATCATGGCGAAACTAGAATCTTTCTTGATGTTGATGGACTCAATTGGGTCCATGACGATGCCGAGCTTGATCATTATTTTCTCCATTTAGCCAAGATCGCCAAAGCGAACTTGAAGGGCTGTAATTGCGGTTAAAGCGGCGGTCTCTGTACGAAGTACACGAGGACCGAGTAAGGTTTCTTCAAAGTGGTAGTCACGAGTCATCGTGATCTCATCGGCAGATAGTCCGCCTTCAGGGCCAATAAGCAGTCTTACTTGTTCGACAGGGGCGGGCAGCGTATTGATGGAGTACTTAGCGCGAGGGTGTAAATTTAGCTTCAAGCCTTGATACTCTTCAGCACACCATTCTTCCAACTGCATGATTGGGCGAATTTCTGGGACAGTGTTACGGCCACACTGCTCACAGGCACTGATCGCGATTTTTTGCCACTGAGCCAGTTTTTTCTCAAACCGTTTTTGATCCAGCTTGACACCACATCGTTCTGAGATCAGTGGAGTGATGGTATTCACGCCAAGCTCCACCGACTTTTGAATGGTGAATTCCATCTTGTCACCACGTGAAATGACTTGCCCTAAGTGCAAATCTAGTGGGGACTCACTACTGCGTTCGATGCGATCAGTGATGGTGACAGTGACGCGTTTCTTACCGACTTCTTTTAAGTGACCAGGAAACTCAGCGCCACTGCCATCGAAAAGAAGCACTTCTTGACCTTCTTTCATGCGAAGTACACGGCCAACGTGACCAGCAGCATCATCATGGAGTGCAATGTCACTCTGGGTGGTAATGGCTTCGGGATGAAAAATTCGAGGGATGCGCATGGTTAAATTCCTGCAAAGTCTATCAATAGCAATAACATGGTTGCGAGTGTCACAAAAAACAAGTCACTCGTGAAATTAATGAGTTAGCTCGCGAATGAAAAATGAACAGCTTGTGGAGAAAAAAAAGGCTGGTTTATTGTAAGGTTATGATTGTTAAGAAGGATATATGATGTCGGTTGGTGTAAATGTAAAGTGGTCCACGGTAGCCATTGCTTTGGCTTTATCTGGATGTGGTGGCAGTGATAGTAGTCCTGTGAATGATGCTGGTCCTAATGTCAATGGAATTCCCAGCTTAGATAAAGTCTATGCCTACAGCGGATCTGATCTTGAGCAACCTTTGGTCGAGTGCAGTAAATTGTTTAAGAGTCGGCTTTCTTGTCATCTTGATAAAATTCGACCACTGGGTGCAGAAAAAATCGGTCAAGATTTGACGCTGGATGATATCCGAGAGCGTCTGGTGGTCTCTCATGATTGGATGGCTGATGCATTCATGGACGCCCTAGTTTCCATGAATGATCAAGACCTATTAAATATGTTTAGACCGCTCAATGCTGTGGTGTTGAGCTATGACATTCGACCATCGTTCTACCACCGTTTGACCGCCTCTATGTATATTGATCCACTCTATTTATGGAGAAACAAAATAGAGTGGGACACCATCAGTCAGCATCAAGATTTTCGTCAGGATTATGCAAAGGGTATTCCTTGGATATCGGCATCACGATTTATTGATAAAGATACCAAGCAAATTAAAGCCTCATCAAATTATTACGATGGTACCTTCAACGCCACTCGTACTAGCGATAAAGTTGCACTCAATCTTTACCGTTTATTAGCTCATGAATTAGCCCATGCCAATGACTTTTTACCACCCAATGATGTGATACAGCTTGGCACGTCAGGCACGGTATACGCGAACGGTATTGAAAATACGTACAAGATTTATGAGCAACTTTATGCTTCAACTCCGATGCAGTCAGAGTTGCTGAGAAGTGCTGCGCAAACCGCATTCCGTGGAGAGCCGCTCTCATCATCCGTTAAGAGTTCCAGTGCGTCAGATGTCGGCAATGAGTTCTCCAGCGATGGCGGAGCGCATTTTTATGGCTACTCTCAACCGACGGAAGATGTCGCGACCTTATTCGAATCGTATATGATGTATAAACGTTATAACGCCATTGAAGATGTTGGTTTTATGATTCGACCTGAAAATGAAGAGACGGCAACATGCGACCAATACACGATTGGATGGGGGCAGAGTCACCGTTTGGCAGACCCTAAGGTTCGAGAGAGAACCATCTATGTTGCTCAGCGACTACTGGACAAGCCTCGTGATTACATTGTTGCGCAAATGCCGCCAGAAAGTGAGGTGGCAACAGTACTGCCAAACATCGGTTGGTGTGCATCGCGAACTTACCATCGTTCCCGTTCTGCAGAATTTAGCGCTCCGATTCAAAGGAGCATATCTCCTTATGACTTCCGAGAGGATTTCGATACGGTAAAATACCCGCAATCATTTTAACGGCTGGAGCAGCAATGCTTGATTAAGGCGGTCCTTAAAACAAGCCGCCTTAATGGGGAATTGGCGCTCCACTTATAGAGAGCGCTATACCTATAAAGAACACTGCGGTTCAACGAAGGGATTGTGATTGCCTTGAACGTTGGCAATACGTTTATCTCGTTCACACTCCCATGGCGTCACCGGGTAAGTGGTATTCCATGTTTGCATCAAACGTTGCTGCTGCTTTGAGAGCTTAAAACCGTATTCTTGGCTCATGTACAGATAAGTACGCGCGACAGCCCCTCTTGCTCGAGCTGGTGGCATCGCTTTACGCTGCTTAAAGTTCACTTGCATTTCACATGACCCGTAAGTTACTCCATCAATGCCATTCCATTGACTGAAATTAAAATTGGAGCGATCACCATTCACTTCGCCAATGGTGGGGGTCAGATTATGTAGGTCGGCTTCCATAAGGCGAAACGTTTTGTCATGACGTGAACAGTTCTTTCGTCCCCCCTCTTGCCAACACAATCTCTGATGACCAAATTGCCAAGCGGGAACCACATGCTCCCATTCAATTCGTGAAGCGCGTTTTTGTTGCTTTCTCACTTCATAACCGCATGAATTGAGATCGGGAATCCCCTTTTTTCCTCGCCATTCAATGTCACATCCGCAGTAAAAGCTGGTGAAGTGGTCATGGTAGATTTTGACCGCCTCCTTTTTGGCCTTGCTGAAGCTACTTGGAGGGGCTGCGATGGCAGATAGGCTAATGAAACAGAGTAACGCTAAGATTTTATACATACACTTGGAATGAGAAAAGAATGATGCAATTAGTTTAGCATCTCATAAATTCCATGTTGTAATTATAAAAAACGTATTTATAGCGGGCAGGTCAATGATGCCGAGTAGGAGAGAAGGAGAGAAGGAGAGAAGGAGAGAAGGAGAGAAGGAGGCGTTATGTCAGGGGGGGGTAGCTCAATTGAGTGCCGGTGTAGATGAGCGTCTCACGACATTGCTTACACTGATATTGCGCTTGATCGCGTTGAATTTTGTTATGACGGCGAATCGTCAGGGCGTGCGTTGAACAGTGGCATCGGTATTCAAAGGTTTTCCCTTTAACGGATTGAACGTCAAAAGTATGAGTCGTTTCTGCGGGCAGATTGAAGACTTGTGTCATAACCGCTTGCCACTCTTTTCCATGAGGGCGTACGCGACCATACACTTGATGCACAATCAGGTGAGCGATTTCATGCGGGATCACTTGAGTCAAAAAGGCATCAAAATTTTCCGCTAATAACGTTGGGTTTAAGCGTATTTCATTCAGTTGTAAATAGGCTTTTCCTGCACACTTCCCTCGAACCGTATACTTAAGCACAGGAGTCGGGAAGGGACGTTGAAAGGCTTGCTTCGCCAAATCTAGGTGTCGGGTAACGATGTTCTGAATATAGTCGTGCTGTTCTGTCGTTGGAATGTGTTTCAAAAGTCTGCCCTTGTCGGATTCGCAAGGGCAGAGTGTAGCACTGAATGTCAAAGAGTCTCACTGAATTGAATGGTAAATAGTTACACTAAGGTAGATAGCCTCACTGAACTGAAGTAAGTTCGAAGTTAATGATGTTTTTTCTTGATGGTTTCATGGTAGGCATGCCAAGTGGCATAGCCAAGAATTGGCATGGTAAATAGCATTCCAATCCCGTAGGTGGCAAAACCGATCAGAATGCCTCCACAGATCACTCCCGCCCACACAATCATTGCAGGTATGTTCGATTTTACCGCGTTGAAACTACTGAATACTGCTGTCATTACATCGACACGCCTTTCCATCATAAGAGGAATAGAGAAGGCGGAGATACTAAAGACGAGGGCTGCAATGACTGCTCCAATGACAGAGCCGATCAACAGAAAAGGAATAAAATCGGTCAGTGGTGCCCCTTGCACAGAAGGGTAGATCGCGTGTAGGAGTGCGGCAATGCGCATCCAGAAGATCATCGCCACCGCTAACAACACTGCGAATGCCCATTGTGAAGAAGAGTTACGACCAATGGCTTTCATCGAGTGCAGTAAGCTGGCATGGTGCCCTTTTTCTCTTTCCCATGCGGCATCGTATAAACCTAATGCGAGAAAGGGACCAATGAGCATATATACGACTAAGCTCGGCATCACGACAAGGTGAGTGCCTTGCCATTCAACCAGAAGCACAATCCCGATCGCAGCAGCCATAAAACAGAGTCCATAGGTCAAGCTGATGAAAGGCATGCGAACGAAGTCATGCAAACCAAGTGACAGCCAATGAAACGGCGCTGAAATGCTGAGTTGGTTGCAGGGGATGGTACGGGCGTATTCATGGTGAGACGCCGTCTTGCTACGTTTAGCGGGTAAATCTGATGGATTGACAGTACGAGGCATAAGTCCTCCTTGGTTGGCGCGTACATCTGAGTCATGGTGAGCATGACTTGATTAGATGCAATAGCTCCGTCCTTGAGGGGCACGGTCACCCGCTCTCTCATCGTGAGCAGTAAGCGACGCATCTTTGAGATGATGCGCATTATTGTGTTAATGCTTATTAACTATTGTTGGAGTGCATAAAAATTACAAATCAGAAGAGCAAAATTTTGGTAAAAAAAAGCACTGACCGGAGTCAGTGCTTATGATTTTTTCAATCAGTGAGCGTTAGTCTTACTTTAGACCTGCGAAATCACGTAGCAATTCTGCTTTGTCAGTCGCTTCCCATGGGAACTCTTCACGACCGAAGTGACCGTATGCCGCAGTCTTCTGGTAGATAGGCTGAAGTAGGTTCAGCATTTCTTGCAGACCGTATGGACGTAGGTCGAAGTGCTGGCGTACTGCTTCAACGATGATGTCTTGAGAGACTTTCTCAGTACCGAATGTTTCCACCATGATAGACGTTGGATCAGCAACACCGATAGCGTAAGAAAGCTGGATTTCACAGCGATCAGCAAGACCTGCAGCAACAATGTTTTTCGCTACGTAACGTGCAGCGTAAGCAGCACTACGGTCAACTTTTGATGGATCTTTACCAGAGAAAGCACCACCACCGTGACGAGCCGCACCACCGTAAGTATCTACGATGATCTTACGACCAGTTAGACCACAGTCACCCATAGGACCGCCAATAACGAAACGACCAGTTGGGTTAATGAAGAAGTTCGTATCGCGGTTTAGCCACTCAGCAGGTAGAACCGGTTTGATGATCTCTTCCATAACTGCTTCACGAAGATCTGGCGTAGAGATAGAGTCACAGTGTTGCGTAGAAAGAACAACAGCATCGATACCCACGATCTTACCTTGGTCGTATTGGAACGTTACCTGAGATTTTGCATCTGGACGTAGCCAAGGTAGTGTGCCGTTTTTACGTACTTCTGCTTGCTTTTGAACAAGTAGGTGAGAGTAAGTAATTGGCGCAGGCATTAGGACGTCAGTTTCGTTGGTCGCGTAACCAAACATGATACCTTGGTCGCCAGCACCTTGCTCTTTAGGATCTGCTTTATCAACACCTTGGTTGATGTCTGGAGACTGCTTACCAATGGTGTTTAGAATCGCACAAGAGTCAGCATCAAAACCCATGTCAGAATGAACGTAACCGATGTCACGAACGGTTTGACGAGTCAGCTCTTCGATGTCTACCCATGCTGATGTTGTGATCTCACCACCAACCATAACCATGCCGGTTTTTACGTAAGTTTCACAAGCAACACGTGCTTTTGGATCTTGTTCTAGAATGGCATCAAGAACAGCGTCAGAGATTTGGTCTGCAATTTTATCTGGATGACCTTCTGAAACAGACTCAGAAGTAAACAGGTGCTTAGCCATGGGAGCTCCACTTCTTAAATTATTAGATAGACGTTGGCGAATGAAACGCATAAACGGCTACCTGAAAATACATTGATTTTTGTAGGTGTTTCTACATCTAGACGTCTATTCTAGTTTTGCAAAAACGAATTACAAGCTCTTTTTTCTTATTAGATAAAACAAAACGTTTGCGTAACAAAAACCAAAAAGGGCTGAAATTCAATAAATATGCAGAATATCATCGTTAATTACGTAGCAAGATTCAGGAAATCGTTTGCAGTAGGTTAATAGCTTTGAGAGAATACCGCGCGCCATTTGTGGCTATTATTTTACCAACCTTTGTCTAAATCGCTTAATGCACTCAGGAGCAGACATGTCTTCTCGTCAACATCTAGCAAATGCAATCCGTGCTCTTAGCATGGATGGTGTTCAACAAGCTAACTCGGGTCACCCAGGCGCGCCTATGGGTATGGCTGATATCGCTGAAGTTCTTTGGCGCTCTCATCTCAACCACAACCCAACTAACCCAGAATGGGCTGACCGCGACCGTTTTGTACTGTCTAACGGTCACGGCTCTATGCTGATTTACTCACTGCTGCACCTAAGCGGTTATGCACTTCCAATTGAAGAGCTTAAAAACTTCCGTCAGCTTCACTCTAAAACGCCAGGCCACCCTGAATATGGCTATGCGCCAGGTGTTGAGACGACTACGGGTCCACTTGGCCAGGGGATCACTAACGCTGTGGGTATGGCGTTGGCTGAAAAGTCATTGGCGGCTCAATTCAATAAAGAAGGCCACGACATCGTTGACCACTACACCTATGCATTCATGGGTGATGGTTGCCTGATGGAAGGTATCTCGCATGAAGCTTGTTCTTTGGCGGGCACGCTAGGCTTGGGTAAGCTGATCGCATTTTGGGATGACAACGGCATCTCTATTGACGGTGAAGTAGAAGGTTGGTTCTCAGACGATACCCCTAAGCGTTTTGAATCATATGGCTGGCATGTTATTCCAGCGGTTGACGGTCACGATCCTGAAGCCATTAATGCGGCGATCATTGCTGCAAAAGCGGACCCACGACCAACGCTGATTTGTACGAAAACGGTGATTGGTTTTGGTTCCCCAAACAAGTCAGGTTCTCACGACTGTCATGGTGCACCACTTGGTCACGAAGAAATTGCGGCGGCGCGTGAATTCCTAGGTTGGGAACACGGTCCGTTTGACATTCCTGCTGACGTTTATGCTGAGTGGGATGCAAAAGAAGCGGGTAAAGAAAAAGAAGCGGCATGGGATGCTAAGTTTGCAGCATACGCAGCGCAATACCCTGAACTGGCTGCTGAGTTTAAACGTCGTGTAAACGGTGAACTACCAGCGCAGTGGGAAGAGAAAGCATCGCAAATCATTGCTGATCTTCAAGCGAACCCTGCCAATATTGCTTCACGTAAAGCGTCTCAAAATGCGCTAGAAGCCTTTGGTCAAATGATGCCTGAATTTATGGGCGGTTCAGCTGACCTTGCACCTTCTAACCTCACCATGTGGTCTGGTTCTAAGTCGCTTACTGCTGACGATGCGTCAGGCAACTACATCCATTACGGTGTGCGTGAGTTCGGTATGACAGCGATCATGAACGGTATCGCTCTGCACGGTGGTTTCGTACCGTACGGTGCAACTTTCCTTATGTTCATGGAATATGCGCGTAACGCAATGCGTATGGCTGCTCTGATGAAAGTTCAGAATATCCAAGTTTATACACACGACTCAATCGGTTTGGGTGAAGATGGTCCAACTCACCAGCCTGTCGAGCAAATGGCTTCTCTGCGCCTAACGCCAAATATGAGCACATGGCGTCCATGTGACCAAGTGGAATCTGCTGTTGCGTGGAAACTGGCGATTGAGCGTAAAGAGGCTCCGACGGCGTTGATCTTCTCTCGTCAGAACCTTGCTCAGCAAGCGCGTGACGAAGAGCAAGTTGCAAACATCGCACGTGGTGGTTACATCTTGAAAGAGTGTGAAGGTCAGCCAGAACTGATCCTTATTGCAACAGGTTCAGAGGTTGAGTTAGCCGTAGAATCTGCTGAACAACTAACGGCTGCGGGTCACAAAGTTCGCGTTGTTTCTATGCCATCGACGGATGCCTTTGACAAGCAAGATGCTGCATACCGTGAATCGGTTCTGCCATCGGATGTGACAGCACGTATCGCGATCGAAGCGGGTATTGCTGATTTCTGGTACAAGTATGTAGGCTTTGATGGTCGCATCATTGGTATGACGACCTTTGGGGAGTCTGCGCCAGCTGGCGAGTTGTTTAAGATGTTTGGTTTCACAACGGAAAACGTTGTAAGCACAGCACACGAGCTGCTAGCGTAATTAAAATCAGTGGCGCTGAAACGAATCAAAAAAACCGAGCTTGTAGCTCGGTTTTTTTTCACTTCGATCTAAAGAGAGATTAGAGCAAACGTTTTACTTTGTTCTGCCCAAGTCTCAATTTTTGTGTGATGAATCACTAATTCAGATGCTTAAAACAGGCCTATCAGTTAAAATCCGTAACACGAAAAATATGTGGAGCGATGGAGTCGATGCTGAAAGTTGCCATTAATGGATTTGGACGAATTGGGCGCAATGTATTGCGCGCGGTGTATGAGAGTGGCAAGCAACACGACATCAAGGTTGTGGCGGTGAATGAACTGGCTCAACCGGATGCGATGGCACACTTGCTGCAATACGATACGAGTCATGGACGCTTTGGTAAAAAGATCAGCCATGACCAAGAACACATCTATGTGCATCATGAAAGTGGTGAGTTTGATTCGATCCGTATATTGCACCTTTCTGAAATTAACCTATTGCCTTGGCGCGACCTTGACGTCGATATTGTACTGGATTGCACAGGGGTGTTTGGTTCGCAGGCCGACGGTCAGGAACACATCAAAGCGGGTGCGAAAAAAGTGCTATTTTCCCATCCCGGCGCGAGTGACTTAGATAACACGATCATCTATGGCGTCAATCACGATACGTTAACCGCAGATCATAAAGTGGTTTCAAACGGCTCCTGCACGACAAATTGCATTGTTCCTATCATTAAAGCACTCGATGATGCGTTTGGTATCGATTCGGGAACCATTACCACCATTCACTCATCAATGAACGATCAGCAGGTCATTGATGCTTATCACAACGACTTGCGCAGAACGCGAGCAGCAAGCCAGTCAATTATCCCTGTTGACACTAAGTTGCATAAGGGAATTGAAAGAATATTCCCGAAATTTTCTAACAAATTTGAAGCAATTTCAGTTAGAGTACCTACAGTAAATGTGACGGCGATGGATTTAAGTGTCACAATTAGTACGAATGTGAAAGTTAATGACGTAAATCAAACCATTGTTAATGCGTCTCAGTGTACACTTCAAGGCATCGTTGATTATACTGAAGCACCGCTAGTCTCCATCGACTTTAATCACGATCCACACAGTGCGATTGTGGATGGAACTCAGACACGAGTAAGTAACGGACATTTAGTAAAAATGTTGGTGTGGTGTGATAACGAGTGGGGTTTTGCTAACAGAATGTTAGACACCGCTTTGGCGATGAAAGCTGCAAACTAAGATTTCACAAAGTATGGGGAAAGTATGACGTTGACGGCTTGAAATAAAAATGCCGTATCTCCATATCACAATCAGTTAAAGAATTTATAGGCTTGGCAGGGTTGCCGAGTTGTCAGAAACTTTATTTATAAAATTTGAGAGGACAAATCATGTCTGTAATCAAGATGACTGACCTGGAACTAGCAGGTAAACGTGTATTCATCCGTGCTGACTTAAACGTACCAGTAAAAGAAGGCAAAGTGACTTCTGATGCACGTATCCTTGCTTCACTACCAACGATTAAGCACTGCCTAGAAGCAGGCGCTAAAGTAATGGTGACTTCTCACCTAGGTCGTCCTACTGAAGGCGAATATGCAGAAGAGTTCTCTCTACAACCTGTAGTTAACTACCTAAACGACGCACTAGACTGCGACGTTAAACTTGCGAAAGATTACCTAAACGGCCTAGAGCTAAACGCAGGCGAACTAACGGTTCTTGAAAACGTTCGTTTCAACAAGGGCGAGAAGAAAAACGAAGAAGAGCTATCAAAAGCATACGCTGCACTTTGTGACGTATTCGTGATGGATGCATTCGGTACGGCTCACCGTGCTCAAGCATCGACTCACGGTGTAGGCATGCACGCTCCAATCGCTTGTGCTGGTCCTCTGCTAGCAAACGAACTTGATGCACTAGCGAAAGCAATGGACAAGCCAGCTCGTCCAATGGTTGCTATTGTAGGTGGTTCAAAAGTGTCTACTAAGCTAACGGTTCTTGAGTCTCTATCTAAAGTTGCTGACCAGCTTGTTGTTGGTGGTGGTATTGCGAACACATTCATCGCGGCAGCTGGCCACAACGTTGGTAAATCGCTATACGAAGCTGACCTAGTAGACACAGCGAAGAAGCTAATGGAAGAGTGTGCGATTCCAGTAGCAACTGACGTAGCATGTGCAAAAGCATTCGACGAGAACGCAGAAGCTGAAATCAAGCACGTTTCTGAAGTTCAAGACGACGATATGATTTTCGACCTAGGTCCAGATTCAACTGCTGAGCTAGCTGAAATTCTGAAGAACGCGAAGACGATTCTTTGGAACGGCCCAGTTGGCGTATTCGAGTTTAAGAACTTCGAAGCGGGTACGAAAGGTATCTCTGAAGCCATCGCAGCGTCTGAAGGTTTCTCTGTAGCGGGTGGCGGTGACACGCTAGCGGCAATCGATAAGTTCGGTATCAAAGCGGACGTATCTTACATCTCAACAGGCGGCGGCGCTTTCCTTGAGTTTGTAGAAGGTAAAGTTCTTCCAGCAGTTGAAATGCTAGAAGCACGCGCTAAGTAATTTTCAGAAAGCGGGGGAGGGTTCTCCCGCTTTCTTGTTTGCTGCATAGCGCAAGGAACTCTGTTAGAATACCGTGCGTTGTGAGCAAACGTTTGCAAAGATTTAAACTTAACAAGTTTTGTTTTAAAACGACAGATAAATAGGATTACATCCATGTCTAAGATCTTCGATTTCGTAAAACCAGGTGTTATCACTGGCGATGACGTTCAGAAAGTTTTTGAAGTAGCTAAAGAGCACAAATTCGCTCTTCCAGCAGTAAACTGTGTTGGTACTGACTCTGTAAACGCAGTACTAGAAGCAGCTGCAAAAGTTAAAGCTCCAGTTATCGTTCAGTTCTCAAACGGCGGTGCAGCTTTCTTCGCAGGTAAAGGTCTAAAACTTGAAGGTCAAGGTACACAGATTCTAGGTGCAATTGCTGGTGCTAAATACGTACACGCTGTAGCTGAATCTTACGGTGTTCCAGTTATTCTTCATACTGACCACGCTGCTAAGAAACTTCTACCTTGGATCGACGGTCTTCTAGACGCTGGTGAAGAGTTCTACGCTCAAACTGGTAAGCCGCTATTCTCTTCTCACATGATCGACCTTTCTGAAGAGTCTCTAGAAGAGAACATCGAAATCTCTGCTAAGTACCTAGAGCGCATGGCTAAGCTAGACATGACTCTAGAAATCGAACTAGGTTGTACTGGTGGTGAAGAAGACGGCGTAGACAACTCTCACATGGACGCGTCTGAGCTTTACACTTCTCCAGAAGACGTTGCTTACGCATACGAGAAACTGAACGCTATCAGCCACCGTTTCACTATCGCAGCATCTTTCGGTAACGTACACGGTGTTTACAAGCCAGGTAACGTAGTACTGACTCCAACAATCCTGCGTGACTCTCAAGCACACTGTGCTGAGAAGTTCGGTATTGCACCAAACGCTCTAAACTTCGTATTCCACGGTGGTTCTGGTTCTTCTCAAGAAGAGATCCAAGAGTCTATCGGCTACGGTGTTATCAAAATGAACATCGATACAGATACACAGTGGGCAACATGGGACGGCATCCGTGCATACGAAGCGGAAAACCGTGAGTACCTACAAGGCCAAATCGGTAACCCAACAGGTGAAGATGCGCCAAACAAGAAGTACTACGACCCACGTGTATGGCTACGTCACGCACAATCTTCAATGGTTACTCGTCTAGAGCAAGCATTCAAAGATCTAAACGCAGTCGACGTACTATAATTCTTGAATAAGAATTGAATACTGAAAACCCGCTCATTGAGCGGGTTTTTTTATTCCTGTCAAACATGCCCCGACATGCTCCCTCCGTTAGCCGCCTGTCTAGCGTATAAAGCATGGCCTAATTTCTTCGGTTTAATCATAAAGCGCGTTGTAGAGTACTCTCGGGATAAGCGCCCACTGGCAGTCCCGTCATATTCTCATTCGAATGATGCTTTATTGAGTTTTTGGTTATTAAGTGGTCATTCAGATCCTGTGTATGATTTTTGCGACAACATTTCCATACGCAACAAGATGTAAATGTTTGTGTTTTGCTCAGTTCTTAGATATAAGTCGCTAGTTTAGTTTGATTTTTGACTAAGATTTGCTTGGTGCAACAAACTGACTCCCAAAATGACGAGTGCAATGAAGTGATTGCATTCGGCTCATGGGGTTCGAAGTATGTTTTTGTAATCGGAATAAGTAGAGAGTAGTAATGGCGACGGATAGTTCAGCGGAAACCGCAGTGGAGAGCTTGAAAATGGTAGATAGTGTACAGGATGTAAATAACTGGCTAATGAGTCACTCAGATCTGTTTATTCAGTATGGTGTGAATATCATTACCGCAGTTTTAATTTTATTTGTG
Source organism: bacterium sp. HQB-39 (assembly GCA_043422575.1). Lineage (GTDB taxonomy): Bacteria > Pseudomonadota > Gammaproteobacteria > Enterobacterales > Vibrionaceae > Vibrio. Next base: position 34,003 of record JBHOHG010000001.1, read on the forward strand.
GGTAACATGATCACGAAAGCAATTGCGAACAGCGTTGCTAAAGTGCTGAATAGTAAAAACATGGACAAGGCGGTTGTCGAGTTCATTCACGCGCTGGTTCGTTACCTACTGTTTGTTATCGTATTAATTGCTGCTCTTGGTCGATTAGGCGTGCAAACGGCTTCTGTGGTTGCTGTGATTGGTGCGGCGGGTCTAGCGGTTGGTCTTGCACTACAAGGTTCGCTATCGAACTTTGCTGCGGGCGTGTTGATCGTGGCATTCCGCCCATTCAAATCTGGCGACTATGTTGAAGTTGGCGGGGTTGCTGGTGGTGTAGAATCGATCCAAATTTTCCAAACAGTTTTGAAAACGCCAGATAACAAAATGGTTGTAGTGCCTAACGCAGCCGTGATCGGTGGTCCAATTACGAACTACTCACGTCACGATACGCGTCGTGTTGATCTTGTTATTGGCGTTTCTTACAGTGCAGACTTGCAACTGACCAAGAAAATCTTGCGTGAAACATTGGAAAAAGACACCCGTATTTTGAAAGATCCAGACATTCAGATCGGTGTGGTTGCATTGGCGGACTCTTCAGTGAACTTTGTTGTTCGCCCTTGGGTGAAAACGGCGGATTACTGGGATGTGTACTTTGATGCGAACCAAGCGATTAAAGAAGCACTGGATGCTAACGGTATTGAAATCCCATTCCCACAGATGGATGTTCATTTGAACAAAGTAGAAGCATAAGCGAGCCAATTGGCTTTAGCTGACGTATTTATCGGGATTAAAAAAAGCGAGGTCATTGACCTCGCTTTTCTTTTGGGCTCCTCTAGCCATTAGCCATTAGCCATTAGCCATTAGCCATTAGCCATTAGCCTGTAAACCAGTACTTCTGTAGTAAACCGTTTGTCAGGATGGCTGCAATGGTAAACATCATTGCGGCAACAGCAATATCAATCCCTTTTTTGACGTTTGGCTTCGAAAGGGTTGGGCCCAATTTTGCCGCGCCAAATGAAAGGCTAAAGAACCAAACAAAAGAAGCGAGAATCGTTCCAATCGCAAAGGAGATACGATCTTCCCCTTCAAATTGACCACCGATGGAGCCCAAAATAACCACAGTATCCAAATACAAGTGTGGGTTGAGGACGGTGACGGCTAAGGCACCAAGAACCACGGTGCGACGTCCTCTCGCAAGCACTTCTCCGTTCGACTCCTTCTCTGATGGGGCTTTGAATGCACTGCGCAAAGACATCAAGCCGTAAATCGTTAGGAAAGCGATACCGCCGAGAGTGACGCTGGTCAGTAGAACTTCGTTTTGCGAAAGCAGTGCTCCGCCACCAAAGATACCAAGAGAGATGAAAATGGTATCGAGAACGCTACAGATAGTGGCTGTCGTAATATGGTGGTTGCGTTTGATACCCTGGTTCAAAACGTACGCATTTTGCGCACCAATTGGAATAATCATACTGGCTCCAAGTCCAAACCCTTGCAGCAAAATCCAGAAACTCACAACACACCTCAACACTTTAGAAAACGATAAAACTCAATAATGTGAGGCAAGATAAAGGAGAATGTTTGATAAGTATAATTAATGATTTTAATCTTATATCAGTTTTGCTTATTAAAATTTGTGAGGTTGGAAAATGCGTGGTTTAGACTACAAATGGTTAGAAGCGCTTGATGCCGTCATTCATCAAGGCAGTTTTGAAAGGGCGGCCGAAAGCTTATACATCTCGCAGTCTGCGGTCTCTCAAAGAGTGAAACAGTTAGAAAAGTTCCTCGCTCAACCGGTTTTGATCCGAGAGCAACCTCCTAAGCCGACCATGGTTGGAAAAAAACTCCTTGGGTTACATCGTCGGGTTCGTCTTTTGGAGCATGAGCTCATCCCTGAATTGATGAACCAAGACAGTAACCGTCCTGTGCAATTATCGTTGGCAGTGAATGCAGACAGCTTGGCGACTTGGTTACTGCCGTCTCTAGAGCCCGTGATGAAACAGCGTCAGGTGGAATTGAATCTGGCTATCTATGGAGAGACACGTTCGATTGAAAAACTGAAAAGTGGTGAAGTGGCTGCTGCAATTAGCTTAGAGTCTCAGTCACTGCCGGGTTGTGAAGCTGATTACCTTGGGCGTATGGATTACGTCTGTGTCGCTAGCCCAGAGTTCCACCAGCGTTATTTCTCTCAAGGAGTGAATTATGATTCTCTCTCATTGGCTCCTGCGGTCTCTTACGACCAATACGACGATCTACATCGTAAGTTCTTACATGAACACTTTAATGTACCGCGTGACAGCGCGATCCATCATATCGTCGGGAGTTCAGAGGCTTTTGTGAAGATCGCCCTATCAGGGATCGCTTATTGTTTGATCCCGCGATTGCAGATCACCAAGGAGTTATCGTCAGGAGCTTTGGTGGATGTAACCCCAGGATTTCAAATTTCGAATCGTATTTACTGGCATCATTGGCAACTGGAGACTGGGGTGCTAAAAGACATTTCTGATGCAGTCGTGACGTACGCGAGAACACACTTGCCTCAGTAGCGGAGGGACTTGGCGACAGGTTTGTCAAACGCCTTACATTCTACATTCTTGAAAGCGCAATATCAGCTTAAACAAGGGTTTGTAACCAAGTCGAGAAAAGTCGAGCCAGTTCAGAATTAAAATCTTCATTTTGTCGTCTTTGCTCAAAAAAATCTGAATACATTTCTTATTATTCAATTAGATAGTTATACCCATCGAAGTTTCTCTTTGGGTAAAACTTTACACAGTCAAAGTTGTGTAAGATGTTGCTCAGTTCACTTGGCGATCAGGTGTGATCACTTATGATCGCCAAGTAACCAAAGTATGAGGTTGATTATGAAATTTTTTCCACACGTTGTTTTACCTTTGATGGTCGCTGTTTCAGGCCATGCAGCCGCAAATGAGCTGAATTTCCCACATATTGCAACGACAGGGTATGGTCAAGTGACCGCTAAGCCAGATATGGCACGATTCTCAGTCAAGGTGGTTGAGTCAACCATGACGGCTGAACAAGCTAAAAAAGCCGTTGATAATACCGTTAATGAATTCTTGGCGGAGTTGACAAGTGCCGGTGTGGAAAAAGACGACATTTCAAGTTCTAACCTGCACCTCTCGCCTCAATATCACTACCCACAGTCTGGCAAAGCGGAACTGGTCGGTTACCGTGCTTCGCGTAGTATTACCGTTGAGGTAGAGCAGTTGAATCGCTTAAATGAATTTTTGGATCTCGCGTTAACGGCAGGGATTAACCAAGTAGATAACATTGAACTGAGAGTCAAAGACGAGTTTGTCTACCAAGAGCAAGCTCGCCAAGCTGCGATTCAAGATGCCGTTCGTAAAGGCCACTCTCTTGCGGAAGGGTTTGAACGTGGGTTAGGGGATGTGTGGCGTATCAACTATCAAACACCCTCTTCTCAGCCAGTGTTAACTCGCTCGATGATGATGGATGCGAAAGCGGAGATGGGCAGTTATCAAGACTCTAGTATCGTGATTCGCGATCAAGTGGATGTGATTTTCCAAATCCAATAACGGATTCAACAAGAAATAGAAAAGGCAGCGTTTTCGCTGCCTTTTTCGTGTCTGAAGCTTATCAAACTCAGCGGATCTTAATGTAGGAGATTAATGCAGGATACGTGCTCGAATCGTGCCTTCGATCTCTTTCAGTTTCGCCAATGCTTCTTCTGAACGTGCGGTTTCAACATCAATCACAACATAGCCAATATCTGCTGTGGTTTGAAGGTACTGACCCGCGATGTTAATCCCTTCTTCAGCAAAGATGGTGTTGATTTGAGTCAGCACACCTGGACGGTTTTGGTGAATATGCAGCAGGCGTGAACATTCGCGATGCTCTGGCAGAGAAACTTCAGGGAAGTTAACGCTTGAAAGTGTTGAACCATTATCTGAGTATTTCGCGAGTTTACCTGCAACCTCAACACCAATGTTCTCTTGCGCTTCTTGCGTTGAACCACCTACGTGAGGGGTCAAAATCACATTGTCGAATTTCATCAGTGGAGACTCAAATGGGTCTGCATTGGTCTTCGGCTCTGTCGGGAAGACGTCAATCGCACCACCGGATAGGTGACCTGACTCTAAGTGATCACACAGTGCTGGGATATCAACCACGGTTCCGCGTGCAGCATTGATGAAGATAGAGCCCGGTTTCATACGAGCAAATTCTTCAGCGCCCATCATATTCTTCGTCTCTGGCGTTTCAGGAACATGAAGAGAGATGACGTCACATTTGTTGAGTAGTTCACTCATGGTATGAACTTGGGTCGCATTACCCAGAGAGAGTTTGTTCTCAATGTCGTAGAAGTAAACGCGCATACCTAGGTTTTCGGCGATGATACCAAGCTGAGTACCGATGTGGCCATAACCAATGATACCTAGGCGTTTACCACGTGCTTCAAATGAGTGATCCGCACTTTTTTTCCAGATACCACGGTGTGCTAAGGCGTTCTTTTCTGGAATACCACGCAGCAGTAATAGGATCTGACCAAGAACCAATTCGGCAACACTACGAGTGTTGGAGAAAGGCGCATTAAAGACTGGGATACCACGTTTCGCTGCCGCAGAGAGGTCTACTTGGTTAGTACCAATACAAAAACAGCCAATCGCAACCAGCTTGTTCGCGGCGGCAATCACTTTATCGGAAAGGTTAGTACGGGAGCGAATACCAATGAAGTGTACGTCTTTGACAGCTTCCAACAGCTCTTCTTCTGGAAGTGAGCCTTTGTGGTATTCAATGTTGGTGTAGCCAGCTGCCTGTAGCACTTCTACTGAAGATGGGTGCAGACCTTCTAAAAGAAGAATTTTGATTTTCTCTTTTTCCAGTGAAACTTTGGCCATTATCGTCGTCCTTAATATGGAAAGTTGGGCAAACATGGCGCACATCGAGCAAAACGGTTAAGAAGGGGGAAAATAACAGTTTTGGAGAAAGACAAACGTTTCCCTGTGCGTCTTCTGTTCAATAAAGTATCAAAAAAAAAACCTCTTGGGTAAGAAAATTACGGAATAAGGCATAATTTTCTAACTTGATTGCATAAAAAACGGCGCAATAGAGCGCCGCTTGTAATCTAGTAACGTAATTTGCTTTGTATGAAGTGGTTATTCTTCGATTTTTGCACCTTCTGGAGTGCCTGTAATAACAACATCAGCGCCACGATGAGCAAATAGGCCAACCGTCACGACACCAGCAATTGCGTTGATGGTGTCTTCCAGCTTTTTCGGGTTGTCGATTTTAAGGCTGTAAACGTCAAGGATGCAGTTGCCATTGTCGGTGATCACACCTTCACGGTAAGCCGGGTCACCGCCTAGCTTTACGAGCTCACGAGCCACGTAAGAGCGTGCCATTGGGATAACTTCCACAGGAAGAGGGAATTCACCAAGAACATCAACCGCTTTCGTGCCATCGACAATACAGACAAACTTATCTGAGATAGCTGCAACGATTTTTTCACGAGTCAGTGCCGCACCGCCGCCTTTGATCATCTCTTTGTCTGCGTTGATTTCATCTGCGCCATCAACATAAACGTCTAGGCCCGCCACGTCGTTACATTCGAACACTTTGATACCCAGTTGCTCTAAACGCTCGGTAGACGCTACTGAACTAGAGACTGCACCTTTGATCTCTTCTTTGATGGATCCCAGTGCATCGATGAAGTGATTGACGGTAGAACCAGTGCCTACACCGACAATGCTGCCTTTATCAACATATTTTAGTGCTGCCCAGCCCGCTGCTTTTTTCATTTCATCTTGAGTCATGTCTCTCTCCTAAGTCGATGCTGATAAATGAATATACCCAAGTAACCTCAATCCATAAGTCCGTTAAACGATGATAAGGGGTTTCCACCCGTCGCCATTCACTCGCTGCAGAGTTTGCGGCATTTAATCCTGACTCAGAAGGTTATTTGGGTATATCTCGCGAGATTATAGCGGCTTAGCGGTGACTTTCCCAATCCCAGATTTGACTTGGCGTCACGATCTTCGGTAAAGGTACGTCCCAACTCTCAGTTGGTAGCTGTTTGACTCGTTGGCAATCGTGAGCAAGCCCAATGGGCATTGCGCCTTTTCTCTTCTGTTTAGGGGAGTGAAACCAGGGTGCTAAGGTTCGATCGTAGTATCCACCCCCCATTCCTAGCCGTTGGCCTTGCTCATCAAAAGCGACTAAGGGGGTAAAAATGAGGTCGAGCTGTGCAGATGGAAGAATCGCGCTTTGTTTCAGTTTTGGTTCGAGAATGCCATAGCGGTTATGGCACATTTCAGTGTCACTTTGATAGTGAAGAAACAGCAGGTGACCTTTCGAAAACGGGTGCAAGACGGGCAAATATACTTTTTTGCCTTGTTGCCATAGCGATTCAATTAACGGTGAGGTATCCAGTTCGCCATCAGCACTGAGATAGAGGGCGATATGCTGGCTGTTTTTAAGCACACTTAACTCATGAACCTGTTGGACTAATTCCTTGCCAGCCTTACGTTGTTGCTCTAGTGTCAGGGCATTACGTGCCTGACGAACGCGAGAGCGGATCGCTTGACGTGATAAAGGGGCCGTTTGGAGTAAAGAAGCCGAATCGCTGATATTGGGCTGATGAGATTTGGAACTAGAAGACGGTGATGTCATAAAGTGATACCCCAGAGTGCCGTTGAGGATTGTGGCCCTTGAACCAGCTGGTTCAAGGCGGATCAGCAATGATAACCGTAGGCTTCTCGGTGCATGCCAAGCTTGCTCAATAGCTATCAAGTACTAACCCTTAGGGATTGCTTATCGGCTCAGGGACTTAAATCCTGCTGACGCACACTCCAGGGTAAATTTGGTGCTTATTGCTGTCCTTGCGTATTTTTACTTAGCACACGATCCAATGTGTGACCAAGGTTTTCTAGTCGGTTTGTGATTTGAGCATTGAGTGAACCTGAGTCTTGCTGCAAAGCGTCGATTTCTTGCTGTGCTTGCTCAAGTTGCGCTTGTTTTTGCTCTAACTCACGTTGCTTCGCTTCTAGTTCAAGCTGTTTATTATCGATCTGACTCTGTTTGTCGTCGATACATCCTTGCTGGTCATTCAATTCATAACTGATATTCAATGCCGCAATCGTTAATAGCTGGAGCTCATTGGTTACCTTAGTACGCTCCGTCATGTCTTTCAAACGGCGATCTAAGTCCTGAGCGGCTTGCGTAAGTGCCGCTTCTTGCCCCGCTGGGCAATTCACACGAGTGATTTTGCCAAGGATTTCAATGTCTACCGCTTGGTTACTCATTTTGGACAAACTCTCATTAGCGTTATCTAAGATAGTGCAACTGGTCACGACCGAGGGGGAAACTATAGGCTAAACCCGCCTTGAGATTCAAGCATTTCCAACGGCACTGCGACAAATGATGGATTGATCACACAGCTTTTCGGCAAATTGTCTAGAAGTTGGGCAGAATTCGTCATGCTAGTCGTTTTCGCTCTAGCAGCAAAATGATAGAATTACGCCTCCTTTCTAGTAGCAAAATGAGCATCGAAATGAGCGAAACTAACTTACCTGAATATCAAGTGGTTGCCAGTGAGCTAACCAGCGCAGGTCTTGCCGTTACTCCAGCAGAAATGCATGGCCTGATTACAGGTATGCTCGCGGGCGGGTTAGGGTTACAAGACTCTAGCTGGAAGGGCGCGCTTTACGACTATACCAATGATGGTATGGGGTGGCCTGTAACTGCTTCAAGTCTTGCACAAACAAGCTTTGACATCACAGTGAAAGAGTTGACGGGAACGGAGCTTGAGTTACAAGTTCTCTTACCGGGTGAGGATGACATTTTTGTTTTGGCTGATGCGGTGTCTGAATGGGTGAACCATTTTATCTCTGGCTTAGGGCTGATTGGTGCCAAATTGGATAGTGCTTCTGAAAGTGCGAAAGAAGCATTAGGCGATTTGGAAGAGATTGCCAAGTTAGGGATTGATGAAGACGATGATCTTGAAGAACAAGCGGATTTGTTGGAGCAAGTGATCGAACACATCAAAGCATGTGTATTGACTATTCATGCGGAGTTCGGTGCTAAGCCGAGCACGGAAGAAACTCCAACCATTCACTAACTTGCTGTTTTCGGAGCGTGCATATGGCTCAATATGATGTGATCGTTGCTGGTGGAGCAATGGCGGGAGCCACTTTGGCTCTTGCTCTCGATCGTTTGTCTCATGGTACTTTGTCGATCGCGGTTGTTGAACCTTACGTGACGCAGAGCGACCAACATCCAGGATTTGACTCCCGTTCTATTGCTTTATCTTACGGAACGGTTGAGATTTTGCGTCAGTTTGATTTGTGGCAATCGATCCAAGAAGTCGCGACGCCGATTGAGCATATCCATGTTTCTGATCGCTCCCATGCGGGAATGACGGACATTCATCGTCAAGATCTGGGTCTAGAGGCGCTTGGCTATGTGGTGGAACTCGCTGATGTGGGGCGTATTTATCAAGAGCTATTAACTCAAACGACGTCCATAGCGATGTATTGCCCAGATACCGTAGTTGAGATAGAACGCAGCCCAGATCAAGTAAAGGTCACGCTAGCGCAAGGTCAGCAATTGGAAGCTCAGTTGTTGGTCGCGGCTGATGGGGCGATGTCAAGTTGTTGCCAACAACTCGGGCTCGCTTTGACTGAGCATGACTTTGAGCAGCATGCGGTGATCGCGAATATCGTGACTGAGCAACCCCATCAAGGGCGAGCCTATGAGCGATTTACGGCGCATGGGCCCGTGGCATTATTGCCTATGTCTCAGCAGCGTATGTCTCTAGTATGGTGCATGCCTCCAGAGCAAGTTGAATCGGTGATGGCATTGAATGATGACGAGTTCTTATGCCAGCTACAGCATGAGTTTGGATGGCGTCTAGGCAAGATGGAAAAGGTGGGCGTACGAGCTAATTACCCACTTCTTCTGCGCTATCGCCAACAGAATGTATCACACCGTTTTGCAGTAGTGGGCAATGCGGCGCAAACCCTACACCCGATTGCAGGTCAAGGGTTTAACCTTGGGATCCGCGATGTTGCTTCATTAGCGGAAGCGGTGATCACGAACCGTGCAGATGTGGGGGCCTATTCCGTGCTGTCACATTTTAAAAATCGTCGTGAGCAAGATCGAACTCAAACGATTCAACTGACGTCTTCTTTGGTTCATGGTTTTTCTAATGACTTCCTGTCAATGAGAGTCGGACGTAATCTTGGGCTGATGGCAATGGACAATTTTTCTGTATTGAAGCAACCTTTGTTGCGTCAAACACTCGGCTTAGTCGAGCGATAGAGGTAGGTACTTATGATGCAAAGTGTGGATATCGCGATTGTTGGCGGTGGTATGGTGGGGTTAGCGCTGGCTGCTGCTTTGAAAGAGACTGACCTGAGAATTGCCATTATTGAAGGGCGTGAACCGCAGCAAACGCTGGCGGAGTTGCCTGATGTGCGTGTATCGGCATTAAGTCGCTCAAGCCAAACTTTACTAGAGAATTTAGGTGCATGGACGGGGATCGCGCAACGTCGCATGTCTCCGTATTGTGGTATGCAGGTCTGGGAGCAAGACAGCTTCGCTAATATTGAGTTTGATGCTCGTACTTTGGCTCAACCGAATCTCGGCCATATTGTGGAAAATCGCGTGATTCAGCTATCGCTGCTAGAACAAGTACAGCAGCAAGAGAATGTACAGCTCTTCATGCCAACGACTTGCCAATCTATGGCGATAGGAGAAAGCGAAGCATGGCTGACATTGAGTAATGGGCAAGCCTTGACCGCAAAACTCGTGGTGGGAGCAGACGGAGCCAACTCTTGGGTGAGACAACAGCAAGACATTCCGTTAACGCATTGGGATTATGGTCATAGTGCGATTGTGGCGAATGTAAGAACCGAAGTGGCGCACCAGAGTATTGCGAGACAGATCTTCACCCCTGATGGTCCATTAGCCTTCCTACCTATGTCTGATCCAAATCTGTGTTCGATTGTTTGGTCGATAGATCCGAATGAAGCGGAGCGTTTATGTGCCATGGACGAAGTCGAATTTAATAAAGCTTTGACCACGGCCTTTGATGTGCGTTTAGGGTTATGCAGTGTAGAAGGTGAGCGCCAAGCATTTCCATTGAAGATGCGTTATGCCAGAGATTTTGTCCAAGAGCGCGTGGCTTTAGTGGGTGATGCAGCTCATACCATTCACCCTCTCGCCGGGCAAGGTGTAAACCTTGGTTTACTTGATGCGGCAAGCCTCGCTCAGGAAATTAAACATATTTGGCAGGCGGGTGACGATATAGGTAGTCACCGACATTTGCGTAGTTATGAACGTTGGCGAAAAGCGGAAGCGGCAAAAATGATTGCGGCGATGCAAGGTTTTAAAGATCTTTTTGCAGGGTCTCACCCAGCGAAAAAGTTGCTGCGTGGTCTGGGTATGAGCTTAGCCGATAAGCTGCCAGGTGCGAAAGATGAAATCATGCATCGTGCGTTAGGTCTGAAAGGTGATTTGCCAGAAATGGCGAAAGCTCAGTAGCGATAATCAGGTAACATAAAGGGCTGATGAATCAGCCCTTTTTTGAATCTATTAAATACCTACCTAAGTAAGGTGAGTGTCTTTTTTGCAAGGTTACAGCGATGCAAGGTTAAGCATAAGCGCATCGCAACTTCATGATTTCTTCATTAATTTCACGAACGGTTTTGAAATGACGCTGTTCGGCTTTTTCAGGCAAGATGAGTTTTCCGTTATCGAATTCAAATCGGCCTACACCGTAGATATAAATTCGACCTTTAAAAAGACGGCTAATGTGTTTAGCAATCATACCTGGTGTATAGCGCTTAAACAGTCTCATGCAGTTATCCTTTTGTTTTTCCTAGCTCAATTATTATATCCAGACACCCAGAGAAAAAATGTGACTCCACTGGGTAACTATGCATCAAAAGCGAACTAAGTTAGCGTTATGTGCTGAATCTGGCATATTTATTAGAGAATCAATGTGTATACGTGAGTTAAACCACAAAGTATCACCTGATCATTGAACTTTTGCTTTACTACGTCGGTTAGTATGCTGCATTCCTTGCTAATGCTATGTTCTACATAACGCTCAATATAGAGTGACCCACTCCGTTGGATTCTGTTGTGTGTCGTAAGCAAAGCATTTCATTCAGTGTTATGACTGACGCTCAACGCTAAAGTTCCCTTGATTCCATTTCGGTGAGCATTAAGCACCAGATTTGTTACAGAAATAAGAATAGTCCTAATTTTCGTTTGTGCACTTTTTATAAAATTGTGGCTACAAATCTAAACAAGAAATGTTGAAAGCATTGAAGTAAGAAATGCAGGCAAAAAAATGCCCGCTTAACGTGAGCGGGCGAATAGTCACAGATGCATTACACAAAGTGGACGGCTAGCGGATGGCTAGTCGAATCACTTGCGTTACTGAAGCTGGATAATACTTCAGCAACATTATTGAGAGTATCCCAAAGAATCTCTTGTGACTATTTATGTTTAAAATGTGACTACAAACTCGAACTTTAATTGTTTTTTATTTGATCTGGATCGCTATAAAATGTCGAATAATGAAGCTATTTCATTAGAATTAAGTGTAAATAAAATATTACACTTCTAATTCATCGACAAATATCGGCTTCTATCGGCTGACATAGGGCGATCAGGTCGGCTAACTGTAATGCTAGCCCCGCCATTCGATCTCCGCTGCTGATCGTGACTTCTTCTTCATCCGCCAAGCTGGGATCGAACACGATCGGCATGTGTCGCTTTAGCATCAAAGGCGTCACCGTACCGGCAACATAGCCAGTGATACTTTCGACCTGAGAAAGATCGACACAGGTCATTCGACGATAACCCAGTACATCGCGAACTTTCTTTGGATCAACGTTCTTGTGGCCAGGTACACATGCCAGCACATAACGATCATTCATATCGCGAAGCAACATCGATTTGACCATTTGTGAAGTACGAATACCGCGCTGTTGCGCGGCATCTTCAATGGTGGTCGCCGGTCTTTGGTGAGGTAACACACGATAGTTGACGTGCTGGGCTGCTAAGAAGGCCATCAACGGGGTCTGCATGGTATTACTCTTCTTCTAAGCTGTATGGCAGATCTTTAAAGGTCCAAATGCAGTTAGGATGCTCGGCTAAACGAATAGTCACATCGTCATCAAGGTTGTTAGGTAGGACAGCCAGACCAATCGCTTTATTATCACTGTAGCGAGCTATGTTAAGTAGACTGCCAGCATCACGCCAATTATCCCCCACGCTGCGCTCTAAAGTGACGGGTAATGTGAGATCTTGTTCAACATCCCCTTCCAATATGAACAACGCACGTTTATTCGTGCCACGGTATTTGGCACGAGCAACGATTTCTTGTCCGGTGTAACACCCTTTTCTAAAGCTAATGGCGTTGAGAGCCTGTAGATTCAAGGCTTGTGGAATGCGCTGATTTTGCTCTTCATGAGGGAGTCGAGGTAACCCGTCGCGAATGTCTTGTAAATCCCAAAGCTGATGATCGGTAAGTAGAACCTCATCGTGTTGGGTTAGCTGCTCAGCAAAAGTTTCAGTAACCAATGCCTGCCAGCGAGTGGATGAGATCTTAACCAATGTGCCGTGCTCAAATTGACGTACGTCGCCCTGTTGTTCAGGGGTTAAAGCGTCGACCCATTGCTGTGTATTGTCGCCGCTGATACCAAGAACAACTTCGGAAGACTCTTCAATGGTGACTTTAGAAAAGACCGCGTACTTTTTGATTTCTTTTAATTCAACGTCGAGCGCGCTTTTATCTTGCAACAAGGCATAGCCATCACGGTGGTGGAAGAGGCGAAATACGGCCCATACTTTGCCTTTTGCATCACAATGAGCACCTAATGTCGATGCTTCTTGTTCTAGGGAGACAACATCACACGTTACTTGACCTTGTAGGTAAGACTTTTTGTCATCACCGACCATAGTGATGGCACCCCAGTTATCCAGCAATGAGATTGCGAGTGGTGGTAAGGTGTCTGTACTTGCGATAGGGAAGGCAGAAAATGATGTTTTCCAATCCATGTTTTGGTTTCCTAGTGAATGCTGACTTTGCGCATTATGTTATACCCAAATAACCCCAATATGCTAGGTTCAGCAAGCGCTGTGACGACTTACTCATGTCTACATCCGCTTAAAATGGAGAATCAAAGAGTGTGACGGCGACACTAGTGACACGAGAATAGCCTTGCTACACTCCGCGATAAATAACAATAAGGTGAGGATTACCAGATGTACACTGCTGAAGAGAAAGCGCGCATTAAATGGGCATGCCGCCGAGGAATGCTCGAGTTAGATGTTGTCGTCATGCCATTTTTCGAAGAGTGCTTTGATGCCCTGAATGAACAAGAACAACATGATTTTGTGTCACTGTTAGAGTGTGATGATCCTGATCTTTTTGCTTGGATCATGGGACACGCGCGCAGTGATAACTTAAGTCATGCGTCTATGGTCGATAAAATTGTCGCCCACAACCTCAGCAAGGTACGTTAGTCTCTACCTGCGAGCTTCTACATGGGGTGCGATTGCATCGGCCACGATTCCAGTGATGTTGCTTTGGGCCCTATGTATCAGTGATGTCCCGCTTGTGGCGACATTGCTACTGATTCTACTTGGCTATCGAGCGGTGCGAGAAAACGCCGTGATTTTCCCCAGCCTACACTACAATGTTGCTTTTTATGAAGATGGCTATTTGAGTCACGCTTCTACCTTGTCACGCATTGAGGATATGGACACCAGTTATTGCTGGTTTTTCTTGAGAGTGAAAACGCAGGGGCAGTGGTATTTATTGTGGCGAGATAGTTGTGCATTAAGGCAATATCATCAAGTTATCGCTTATGCGAAATGGTATCGCGCTTTAAAATCAGCCGCTTGACGGTAAGTGATGAAACATTTGATGTAAAAAGAGGAAGCAAAGCTTCCTCTTTTTGATTGGAGATATTGAGCACCGTTAATCACAGGATAATCGTGATTATTTTCCTTTTGGCGCTAAGATCGTTGCCGCGCTGTCTTCTAATTTATCTGGATAATCTAGCGTGTAATGCAAGCCTCGGCTCTCTTTACGTTGCATCGCACAGCGCACCATCAGCTCTGCTACTTGCAGGAGGTTGCGTAACTCAATCAAGTTATTCGAAACTCGGAAGTTACTGTAATACTCATGCGTTTCTTGTTGAAGTAATTGGATACGTCGTAGCGCACGTTCAAGACGTTTGTCAGTGCGGACAATCCCCATGTAATCCCACATGAATAAGCGCAGTTCGTGCCAGTTGTGCTGAATAATGACTTCTTCATCCGAGCAAGTGACCTGACTTTCATCCCAAGACGGTAGGGAAGAAGGCAAGGTCGCGTCTTCAATCTGATCTAAGATGTCTTTCGCCGCCGACCACGCGTAGACCACGCATTCAAGTAGCGAGTTAGAAGCCATGCGGTTGGCACCGTGAAGCCCTGTGTAACTGACTTCACCAATTGCATACAGTTGATCCAGATCTGTGCGGCCACTCTTGTTGACCATGACGCCACCACAGGTGTAGTGCGCAGCAGGTACGATTGGGATCGGTTCCTTAGTCATATCAAAACCCAGATCCAGTAATCGTGTATGGATGGTTGGGAAGTGTTTGACGATAAACTCTTTCGGCTTATGACTGATGTCGAGGAACATGCAATCCGCACCGAGGCGTTTCATTTCAAAGTCGATTGCTCGAGCTACAACATCTCGCGGAGCCAGCTCTTCACGTTCATCAAAATCAGGCATGAAGCGTGTGCCATCCGGTCGACGTAGGTAAGCCCCTTCACCGCGAAGCGCTTCCGTTAATAGGAAATTGCGTGCTTCTGGGTGATAAAGACAAGTGGGGTGGAATTGATTGAATTCCATATTCGCGACGCGACAACCAGCACGCCAAGCAATGGCGATGCCATCACCAGAGGAGACGTCCGGGTTGGAGGTGTATTGGTACACCTTAGACGCTCCGCCAGTTGCGAGTACGACAAACTTCGCTCGTACCGTTTCAACTTGTTCTTCGTTACGGTTCCAAATGTAGGCGCCAACAATCTTATTGGCATCACCGCCAATTTTGTCTTCACTGATCAAATCCAGTGCGTTGTGGCGTTCAAAAATATGGATATTGGGGTGATTATGGGCGTTATCTTGCAATGAGGTTTGCATTGCCATACCAGTGGCATCTGCGGCATGTAAAATGCGGCGATGACTGTGACCGCCTTCGCGAGTCAAATGGAAACGAGGCTCTTCGTCTGAGTCGTTTTCTTCGCGGTCAAAGGGTACTCCGCCATCAATCAGCCATTGAACACACTCTTTCGCGTTCTCCGCGATAAACTGGACGGTCTCTTCTTCACAGATCCCACCACCAGCAATCAAGGTGTCTTCAACGTGTGAGTCGATGCTGTCCGACTCATCAAATACCGCTGCAATACCACCTTGAGCGTAGAAGGTCGCCCCTTCACTTCGAGGGCCTTTACTTAAGACAATGACTTTACAGTGATTGGCAACTCGTAAAGCTAACGATAAGCCTGCCGCACCACTACCCACCACTAACACATCACATTCATGTTCACGGTTTGCGTTCATAAAACTATTAAAATCCCAAGCTACAGTAGCGTTAACCACTTCTATACATTAAAGGCACATCATGTGCCGAAACCAGCGTGAAACCTGCCGAGAGGGTGTCCAATTGAGCATGAGCACCTCAAAAATGGCGAGTGACGCGCTGTAATTAATCACGCAGAGGGGAGCTTTCCATGTTCTCTGGCTTAACTCTCTTGCCTTAAGCGCCTGAAAGATTGCGCTCTCTCATTGCTTTTCCGTTGTTCCCGCCCCAGAATCAGGGGCAGAAAAAGGTATTATACCCAAGTCACTTGAAGATGCAGTAATCCGTGCTTCGAAAGCGATTTAGGTACACACATCACACCGTGGCGCAGATTTCTTAAAAAAAATCGGAAAGTCTGGAACTTTCCCTATACTGCCCAGTCACAATAGTGCTCAAGTTTACAGTGGTGTCAATACTACATTTTGCATAATTAATACCCATGCCTGAGAAGGTTAGGGTGTCACAGATAGGAGTATTCGCTCGCATGAACGAGCAGTTAACCGATCAAGTATTGATTGAGCGAGTTCAGAACGGAGACAAGCAAGCCTTTAACTTATTGGTGACTAAGTACCAAAATAAAGTGTGTAATTTGATCTCGCGTTACGTGAGTAATCCCGGAGATGTCCCAGATGTGGCACAGGAAGCGTTTATTAAAGCCTATCGTGCCATTCCAGGTTTCAGAGGTGAAAGTGCCTTTTATACTTGGTTATATCGCATCGCCGTGAATACCGCGAAAAACCATATTGTTGCTCAAAGCCGTAGGCCACCAGCAACGGATGTGGATGCTGAAGAAGCTGAATTTTACGAAAGCAGTAGCGCTTTGAAAGAAATTTCGAACCCAGAGAACTTAACGCTGTCGAAAGAATTGAAACAGGTCGTGTTTAGTGCGATTGAAGCGTTACCTGAAGATTTAAAAACAGCAATGACCTTACGTGAGCTGGATGGTTTAAGCTACGAAGATATTGCTGAAGTAATGGATTGCCCTGTGGGCACGGTAAGATCGCGCATCTTCCGCGCTCGTGAAGCAGTAGAGAAGAAAATTCGACCTCTACTACAACGCTAAAACCAGTGTGTAATATGGTGAAAAAGAATGGCTGACAAAGAAAAAATTTCAGCACTCATGGATGGAGAGTTGGTCGACAAGGCTTTGCTGAAAGAGCTTGAGCTCGATACAGAGAGTCAACAGACCTGGCAAGACTACCATTTGATTGGTGATGTCATGCGTCATGAAGAGCCGCAGAGCCCCGAGTGGGATATTGCGAGCCGAGTGGCTGCTGCGTTAGAAGATGAACCGACACATAGCACGTTTACCGCGCCAGTGGAGAATCGTGCACCACTAACAGACCCTACGCCAATTGAAGCACAGCCTACGCCGCAACAAGCGAAGCAATTTTTACCGTCTTGGCTACGTAACTTTGGTCAGGTGGGCATTGCTGCTTGTGTGTCACTCGCCGTCGTACTGGGTGTTCAACAACCTGCGGATGACGCATCACCGCAAAACAATCAATTACCAGTGCTACAAACGGTCCCATTTGCGGGAAGTGTGGAGCCAGTCAGTTTGACTCGTGAATCGGTAGAGCCATCGGCGTCAGAAGCGAGTCTAACGGAACAACGTAAACGAGTTCATGCGATGTTACGCGACTACGAACTCCAGCTGCGTTTAAACAGCGTGGATGAAAATGCCTCGTCAGAGGATACAGTCGACACGGATATTAAATGAAGAAATTCCTGTTCAGCGTTTGTGCTCTGTTCAGTGTGACGACAGCGCCTGCTTTAGCAAATGAAAAACCTGCTGAGGTGCTGTTGTCTCAAATGAGTCAAGCCAGTCAACAATTGAGCTACGAGCTCTCTTATATACTGATTGAAAAGAACAGTATTGAGCCTATTTTGTATCGCCACGCGCGTTATGAAGATGCCGCTTATGCCCATCTGATGTATTTAAGTGGACCGATACGCGAAATCATTCGTCGTGATGGGGAAGTCAGCTACATCGAAACAGGGACAGAGCCTTTCACGATCGAGTCTGCGAAAATGGTCGCGCCTGTTATGCCGATGCTTAACAGTGATGTCGAAACCCTTCGTCAATATTACGATTACGTGATGGTGGGGCGAGCGCGTGAAGCTGGCGCACCCACTCAAGTGTTACGTGTTGTTCCTAAAGATGGTCTTCGTTATTCCTATATCGTATGGATTGATGAACAAAGCAAACTTCCGTTGCGTGCCGATCTGGTGGATCGCGATGGAGAAGTGATCGAGCAGTATCGAACCATTTCCTACAAGATCAACGATAGGTTGGTTGAGATCATGGGGTCATTAAAGGATGCACGCTTACCTGAAGTGCTGACTTTGCCCAAGGGAAATGTCAGTGACAGCCACTGGAAAGTGACATGGATGCCTGATGGATTCAAAGCCAATGAACTGAATCGATATCAATTGGCTCTCAGCAATCAGATGGTGGAGAGTCAATTATTCTCTGATGGCTTGTTCAGCTTTTCGGTCTATGTTGCGCAAAGAGACGCTCATTCACTTAAAGGCCAACTTGTTCGTCAAGGTCGTCGCACGCTGCACAGTTATGTTCGAGGGGATTTCGAGATCTCGGTTGTTGGGGATATCCCACCAAGCACCGCGAAGCGTATCGCCCAGTCCGTTGCTTTCAGTCAGCAGCAATAGTGATGCATTTTATGACTCCATACTGAAGTCAAATTACGCTAAAATAGGCTCCCAAATGGGAGCCTATTTTGTTGTAGGTTCTAATAGGTAGTTTCTAGTAGATAGTTTCTGATAGATAGTGTTTCCTTGCGTCCTTGTCGTACCGTTGGGAAGGTGTTGTATCGTTATTGAGAAGATAGGTAATTATCATGATGACCGCGCTCGCCACTGTGATGGCAATCAATCCCCATGCTGACGGGTATGACATTGACGTTAGCTGTGAGCAGAAGACCAGTTGTAACAGCTGCGCTTCACAATCCAGTTGTGGCACTGGGGTTGTGAGTAAAGCAATTGGTAACAAAACCTTACATTGGCATTTATCGACGGCGGAGCCACTGCAAGTGGGTCAAGTCGTTGAAATCGGCTTCCCTGAACGAAGCCTCGTTGAATCTGCCTTGATCGTTTATATGATCCCGCTATTGATGATGATCGTTGGTGCTATCTTGGGTCATACCATAGTCGCACCTATACTTGGTTTAGGTGAAGGCGTCGTCATTCTCTTATCTATAGTATTTACGGCAGTGGGAGTGAGGCTCGCTAAGGCGCTTGCGAAACCGATCGAATCCAAATCTAAGCAAGAAGTCGCTTTGATTCGGGTTTTAGGAGAACCCATCTCCTAAGCGCATTGAACAAATATTGATGCGTCGTTGCTGGAAATTGGGTAGAATCTGCCAACTTAATTGAAATGCCGTCCTTAGACGGCGTTCTTATTTCCCTATTTACAAGAGTTTAGTCACACCAAATCATGAAGCACATTCGTAACTTTTCGATAATCGCCCACATCGACCATGGTAAGTCGACCCTTTCAGACCGTCTAATCCAAGATTGTGGAGGATTAAGCGATCGTGAAATGGCTGCTCAGGTTCTTGACTCAATGGACCTAGAACGTGAACGTGGTATCACCATCAAATCTCAGAGTGTGACACTGAACTACACCGCAAAAGATGGTGAAACTTATCAGTTGAACTTCATCGACACGCCTGGACACGTTGACTTCGCATACGAAGTATCTCGCTCTCTAGCGGCATGTGAAGGCGCACTATTGGTGGTCGATGCAGGTCAGGGCGTGGAAGCGCAAACATTGGCAAACTGCTACACGGCCATTGAGATGGACCTAGAAGTAGTGCCAATCCTAAACAAGATTGACCTACCGGCTGCTGATCCAGAGCGCGTTTCTGAAGAAATTGAAGAAATCGTAGGTATTGATGCGATGGAAGCAACGCGCTGTTCTGCGAAAACAGGTGTTGGTATTGAAGATGTTCTTGAAAACATCGTATCCGCAATCCCTGCTCCGGAAGGCGATCCAGAAGCCCCATTACAAGCACTGATCATTGACTCTTGGTTTGATAACTACCTTGGCGTTGTTTCATTAGTACGTATTAAAAATGGCGTACTGAAGAAGAATGACAAGATCAAAGTCATGAGTACTGGTCAAGTTTGGGGTGTTGACCGCTTAGGTATCTTCACGCCGAAACAAGAAGACACCACAGAGCTGACAACTGGCGAAGTAGGCTGGGTGGTTTGTGGTATTAAAGACATCTTAGGTGCACCGGTTGGTGATACCTTGACGCTGGCGAAGCATGGCTGTGAAGAGCCTCTACCAGGTTTCCAAAAAGTGAAGCCTCAGGTATACGCGGGTCTATTCCCAGTCTCTTCTGATGACTATGAAAGTTTCCGTGATGCGCTTGGCAAATTGAGCCTGAATGATGCATCGCTATTCTACGAGCCAGAAAACTCAGCAGCTCTAGGCTTTGGTTTCCGTTGTGGTTTCCTTGGCATGCTGCACATGGAAATTATCCAAGAGCGTCTAGAGCGTGAATACGACCTTGACCTCATCACTACCGCGCCAACCGTAGTTTACGAAGTGGAACAAACGGATGGCGAGCTATTGTATGTGGATAGCCCAGCGAAATTGCCAGCGGTGAACGATATTGAAGAAATTCGTGAGCCTATCGCGCGTTGTAACATCTTGGTGCCTTCTGAGTACCTAGGTAACGTGATCACGCTGTGTGTTGAGAAGCGTGGTGTTCAGGTTGATATGGTTTACCACGGTAACCAAGTTGCAGTGGTGTACGACATTCCAATGGCTGAAGTTGTTCTAGACTTCTTTGACCGCTTGAAATCGACGTCACGCGGTTATGCGTCGCTAGATTACAACTTCCAGCGCTTTGAAGCATCGAACATGGTGCGTGTAGACGTTCTTCTGAACGGCGATACGGTGGATGCACTGGCGATGATCACTCACAAAGACCAGTCTCAGACGCGTGGTCGTCAGCTGGTTGAGAAGATGAAAGAATTCATCCCTCGTCAGATGTTTGATATCGCGATTCAGGCTGCAATTGGTAACCACATCATTGCTCGTTCAACGGTGAAACAGCTACGTAAGAACGTAATCGCCAAGTGTTACGGCGGTGACGTGAGTCGTAAGAAGAAACTATTGAAGAAGCAGAAAGAAGGTAAGAAGCGTATGAAGCAGATCGGTAACGTAGAGCTACCGCAAGAAGCTTTCCTTGCCATCCTTCATGTGGGTAAAGATTAACAGTGAACTAGTGCCGATACTGTCGGTCATAACACATAAGCAATCACGATAGTAAGTGAAAGGGCCTTGGTCCTTTCACTTTCGTATTTTTAGATAAGGGAAGTCAATGGCACAGGAATTCTCACTGATTTTGGTTATGGTGACACTCATCACAGGTGTGGTGTGGGTCATGGAAAAATTTGTTTGGGCAAAAGCGCGTCAGCAGAAACTGGCAGATTTAGAAAAGCAGACCAATGGCATCGATACAGAAACGGCTGCGAAGGTCACTCAACAGCCTTGGTGGATTGAAAACAGCGTATCGATTTTTCCTGTCATTGGTTTGGTTCTTGTGCTGCGTTCATTTGTTTATGAACCTTTTCAGATCCCATCGGGTTCGATGATGCCGACACTGCTTGAAGGGGATTTTATCCTTGTTGAGAAGTTTGCTTACGGCTTAAAGGACCCCGTTTTCCGTCACCAAATGATTGAAACAGGCAAGCCAGAGCGTGGTGACCCTGTGGTGTTTAAATTCCCACTCGACACCCGTATTGACTATATCAAGCGAGTGATTGGTGTACCTGGCGATACGGTTAAATACAGCCCACGTAAAGAGCTGTGTTTGCAAAAGCAAGGCGAGAATGAATGTAAGCCACTACCTTTGAGTAATGTGGTGGAAAGCGGCTTTATGCAAAACGGCATTGAGCTGATGCAGCTTGATGAAAAAATTGATCAACGCCAACACCAAATTTTGGTGAATCCATTACGTGGTGACGCGACGTCTCGCTATCAGCCACGCCCGAATGTGGCGGAGTGGGTTGTGCCTGAAGGTCATTACTTTGTCATGGGTGATAACCGTGACAACAGTTTAGATAGTCGTTTCTGGGGCTTTGTTCCTGAAGAGAATCTCGTCGGTAAAGCCGTGGCTATCTGGATCAGTTTTGAATTTGAACGTGATGCAAGCAGTGTACTGCCATCATGGATCCCTACTGGCGTGCGCTTTGAGCGTGTCGGCGGTATTAACTAGTCCAGCTTAGGCTGGACCCAATACACACGAGAGAGTATGAATTCTCCAATTGCTACATTAGAAAAGAAGCTCGGCTACACCTTTCAGCAAGCCGAGCTGATCAATTTGGCACTGACTCACCGCAGTGCCAATGGTAAACACAATGAACGTCTTGAGTTTCTGGGCGATTCAATTTTAAGTTTTGTCATCGCAGATGATCTGTATCACCGCTTCCCAAAAGTGAATGAAGGTGACATGAGCCGCATGCGAGCCACTTTAGTTCGCGGCAACACTCTAGCGGAACTGGGTCGTGAATTCGGTCTAGGAGATTACTTAAAATTAGGTCCAGGCGAGCTGAAAAGTGGCGGTTTCCGTCGTGATTCAATCCTCGCTGACGCAGTAGAAGCCATCATTGGCGCGATTTACTTGGATAGTGATATCGAAGCGGTTCGTGGCATCGTTCTAAGCTGGTATGAAAGCCGCCTTAATGCGATTCAGCCTGGTGTGTCTCAGAAAGACCCGAAGACGCGTTTACAAGAGTTCCTACAAGGACGAAGAAAACCGCTTCCTGTCTATACAGTGACTAATATTAAAGGTGAAGCCCATAACCAAGAGTTTACGGTTTCGTGTGAAGTAGCAGGTATCGGAGATCCTGTTATTGGTAAGGGCACCAGTCGTCGCAAGGCAGAGCAAGCGGCTGCAGAAACAGCACTAGAGCAGTTAACCAATGGCTGATTCAGAGAATAACGAATTTGATTTGGACGCATACTTTGCGTCTCAAGGTGAAACCACTTCACCAGAAAACCAGCACTGTGGCTTTGTGGCGATCGTAGGTCGTCCGAACGTCGGTAAATCGACCCTTTTGAACCAGATCCTTGGCCAAAAGATCTCGATTACGTCGCGCAAGCCTCAGACGACTCGTCACCGTATTATGGGTGTTGATACAGAAGGAGACTATCAAGCGATTTTTGTTGATACTCCAGGTCTACACATCGAAGAGAAGCGTGCAATCAACCGTTTGATGAACCGTGCAGCAAACTCTTCGTTGAGTGATGTGAACCTTGTCTTCTTCCTTGTTGATGGCACTCACTGGACCAAAGATGATGAGATGGTGCTGACTAAATTGCAGAAGTCGAACTTCCCTGTGGTGTTGTGTGTCAACAAAGTGGACAACGTTAAAGACCGCAATGAAGTGATGATGCACATGGCTGAGATGTCTCAGAAGATGGAGTTTGTGGATGTTGTGCCGATCTCGGCAAAGCATGGTAAGAACATCGATGTACTGCGTAAGCACGTGCGTGAACACTTACCGAAAGCGACGCACCATTTCCCTGAAGAGTATGTGACGGATCGTTCACAGCGCTTTATGGCATCTGAAATCCTACGTGAAAAGTTGATGCGCTTTACGGGTGATGAGCTGCCATACTCGGTGACGGTTGAAATCGAACGCTTCGACTACAACCCTGAGACGGACGGTTTCCATATCAATGGTCTGATTCTGGTTGAACGTAATGGCCAGAAGAAAATGGTGATTGGTAAAGGTGGCGAGAAAATCAAGACGATCGGTCGTGAAGCTCGCCTCGATATGGAAGAGCTATTCGGTCGAAAAGTTTACCTAGAGACTTGGGTGAAAGTGAAGTCTGGTTGGGCTGATGATGAGCGTGCCTTACGTTCATTGGGCTACATTGACGACCTGTAACTTCAGATCGATTCTGCGTTTATGACGTAGTAAATTAATACGTATCGCAGAGGGAGCCGTTTGGCTCCCTCGTTTTCATTGGGTTGAGCAGAAGCTGGCTGAATTGCGGGTCTTCGCCTTGTATTTTTATTGAGTAAGTGTCGCTGAAACTATGAATTCAGAAGGTTTACAACGTTGCTTTGTGCTTCATCGTCGTCCATACAGCGAAACGAGCCTGATCTTAGATGTGTTCAGCGAAGAGTTTGGACGCATTACTTTGATGTCCAAAGGGGCTCGCAGTAAACGATCCCAACTCAAAGGAGCATTGCAGCCCTTTACGCCCTTGTTATTAAAGTGGTCGGGTAAAGGTTCGATGAAAACCTTGCGTCAAGCGGAGCCTATCAGCCTCGGTTTACCTCTCTTCGGCATCAATCTCTATTCAGCTATGTATGTCAATGAGTTGGTGGGAAGGGTGTTAGTGGCGGAAGTACCAATGCCCGCATTGTTTCATGACTACCTGCATGCATTAACGGAATTGGCTCAGACAGAAAATCCAGAGCCTGCATTACGTCGATTCGAATTGGCACTGTTGTCCGCGATGGGATATGGGGTGGACTTTCTTCATTGTGCGGGCACAGGGGAACCGATTGATCCAACAATGACCTATCGCTATCGCGAGCAGCAAGGGTTCATCGCATCAGTGCGTCGCGACAACCTCACTTTTTTAGGTGATGAGTTGATTGCCATCAGTGAACGACGTTTTACAACGAAAGAACAGTTAAAAGCGGCAAAACGCTTTACACGTATAGCATTAAAGCCGTATCTTGGCGGCAAACCATTAAAAAGTCGGGAGTTGTTTATGCAAATTCTCCCCCTAGAGCACGGAGTATTGGAAAATGAGCTCAATCTACTTAGGTGTTAACATCGATCATATTGCAACGCTACGTAATGCACGTGGTACTAAGTACCCAGACCCAGTGCATGCAGCTGAAATTGCAGAGCGAGCAGGTGCGGATGGCATCACGATTCACTTACGCGAAGACCGCCGTCACATCCTTGACCGTGACGTTCGTATTTTACGTGAAACGATCCAAACGCGCATGAACCTAGAGATGGCAGTGACTGACGAAATGGTTGAGATCGCATTGAATACGAAGCCTGAATACGTATGTTTGGTACCGGAAAAGCGTGAAGAGCTGACGACGGAAGGTGGCCTAGATGTGGTAGGTCAGCTGGAAAAGGTCAAAGCGGCAACACAAACGTTGACAGAAGCAGGCATTAAAGTGTCTCTGTTTATTGATGCTGACCGCGAACAAATCGATGCTGCGAAAGCGTGTGGCGCGCCATTTATCGAGCTTCACACAGGGCACTACGCGGATGCTGAGACCGATGAAGATCAACAAGATGAGCTTAAGAAAATTGCAGCGGGCGCGAGCTATGCCGCTGATCTTGGTATCACAGTGAATGCAGGTCACGGCCTGACTTATCACAATGTTGCACCGATTGCGGCAATCCCTGAGATTTACGAGCTGAACATTGGTCATTCTATCATTGGACGTGCTGTGTTTGATGGTCTTGAAAAAGCGGTTTCAGACATGAAAGCGGCCATGGAAGCGGCGCGCAAATAAGCGTATGGCTATTGTAGGGATCGGAACCGATATTGCTGAGATTGAGCGGGTTGAAAAAGCGCTCAATCGCAGTGGTGTGGCGTTTGCTGAACGTGTGCTTGCAGACAGTGAGCTGGAAAGTTTTCATGCACTGAAGCAGAAGGGCCGTTTTGTTGCGAAGCGATTTGCAGCTAAAGAAGCCGCATCCAAAGCATTAGGGACGGGCATTGCCCATGGCGTGACTTTTCACGACTTTGTGGTCTCCAATGATGAAAACGGTAAGCCTATACTTGCCTTAAAGGGCAAGGCTGCTCAGATTGCGAGCTCAATGGGGGTCACTCATGCCCATTTGTCGATTTCGGATGAACGCCACTACGCCGTCGCAACCGTCATACTTGAGAAGTAGTGCGTTTCTTACCGATAGAATGAAAAAGCAGCCAGTGGCTGCTTTTTTTGTGTTTGATGAAGCGAATCGATAGTCACCTTCTTTCTCATCAATAAATAATGCCAATTAATTCATATCCATGATGCGAACTGAAAAGGCTGTGCATATACTAAAAATACCCCTTTAGTGCGTACTCACTAATGATGAGGTATCTGAAACAATTACGGACGAGTCGTCACTCTGACGGCTAACCCGCGCATTACCTTATTCAATAATAAAGACAACACATTGACGGTAGCGTTGGGCGTCGCTCTTTGGATTCATGGATGGCGGTGGAATAGCTATGATTCGCTTTGGTTTACGGTGTGTGATTTGCACGGTAGTCAGCGTAATGCCTGCGACTTTGGTCTGGGCAGATGACCTGTTTGTCTCCGGTTTTGGTACGCTGGCATACAGCTATGAAATGGAAAATAAAGTTGGCCACACGCGTGATATCGCTCAGCCTCCTGATGCCAATAGCAATGGCTCTTTCTTAAGTGATTCTAATTTTGGGGTCCAATTGGATTATGAGTTTAATCCTACTTGGTCAGTGACGACTCAATTTGTGCTAGAAGATCGTGTTGAAAATAAGCTCAATGATTTAACTGAGTTAGCCTTTATTCGCTACGTGCCCAATGCATCATGGGATTTACGTATTGGGCGATTGGGGTTAAATGCCTACAACGTTGCTGATAGTCGTCGAATTGGTTTCGCACACCTGTGGGTCAGACCGCCGAAAGAGCTTTATGGTGGCATTTTTTATGACTCGATTGACGGTGTCGATATGACTTATCGACAGGAGGGCGAATGGGCGAATTGGAGTGTGACGCTTCAATATGGTTTGATTGAGCAATCGCTTGAAAATGAAGCGACCAAAGATTTGTCCATTGCTCGGTCCGATAGTACGTATGCGCTCGCTATTGAAGTGGATAAAGGGCCTTGGAGTGGGCGGGCCTCATTCGTTAATGTATCTGAATTGGAAGTGCTGCTCGGAGAACGCTCTAAACAAGCCCAACAAGGCATTGCTGACCTTATCGCTACGCCCAATTTACCTTCCTCAATTCAATATGAAGCTCAAGAACTTTATGAACAATCTAATCTGACCATGGAAAAGGTCCAATACTACCAACTTGGTTTGGACTATTTCGATGGCATTTGGCACCTGCATTCTGAACTGTTTCGGGTTGAGGGGGCAAAAGCGGTTGTTCCTGAAGGCTTAGGTGGTTATGTCATGTTGGGCTACACCCTTTCGGAAAATATCACCCCTTTCGGTATTTTTGGTTCTTTCAAACCTGACCGCGCGCCTTTTGCTTCTCGTACCGATTGGGGCGTTTTCTCACCCCAATTGGGTGAGTTTCAACAGTTGTTGGTTGCGGGGATCAATACCACTCATATTGAGCAGACCACCTATTCCGTTGGATTTCGTTGGGATTTGTCCCCTCAAGTCGCATTGAAAGCGCAATACGATCATATCGATCTTGAAGCCAATGGGTATGGACTGTGGGCGGCTGAGCCTGAAGCCGCCCAGCGAGGACGAGCAATTCAGCTCTTCACTCTTGGCATTAACTTTATTTTCTAAGGAGGAATGATGAAAAAATTATTATTGCTCCTTTGGTTAATTTGCTTACCGAGTCACGCCAAGCTGTATGTAGTGGTGAGCCATGAAAGTGATTTGGTCTCCATCAGTGTGAGCGAGCTGTCTGATATTTATTTAGGTCGCAAGAAGACCGTAGAAAGTGTGTACGTAAACCAAGTGCTAGATAGGACAGGTGAGGTGAGGCGACGCTTTTTTGAGCAAGTTACCAACATGCAAGAAAGTCAGGTTAACGCATATTGGGCTAAACTAAAGTTCTCGGGTCGAATGCGTGCTCCAGAGGCGGTGAAGAGGACAGAAGTATTGATTAAAAAGTTGATTGAGAACCCAAATGCTATTGGTTACATGTCAGAGGAACCCCCTGAGGGCGTGAAAGTCGCATTGATAATCTATGAGTAACGTGATTGTAAGTTCGTTATCGAATCGTCTCCTTCGTATTGTTTCTATTTGTGCGAGTTTGTACTTGCTGGTGACGCTCGCCATTATGGTCCCTAGTAGCTTTAAACAGGCCGATGCAGAGCACTTAGAGCTGGAAGAAAAACTCGTACTCTCGTTATCCAACTCTGCGTCGATTGCTCTCTATGTCAACAACCGAGAAATAGCGGAAGAAGTCATGACCTCCTTGTTGATGCATGAAGAAATCAATGGCGTGAAACTGGTTGGCATGGATGGGACGACATTTGAGAAAGTCAAAGCCGGTGTTTATGACCAGAACATTTGGTTGCAAGTCAACGAGTACCCTTTATTTTCCCCGATCGATGGCCAACCGCTGGGTTTTTTATACATTCATGATAATCAAGCTGAGCTGAACAAGCAGACCCTTGAACAAGTGATTTACCAAGTATTATTTATTTTGCTGCAGTTTCTCGTCACGTTTGTTGCTCTTGTGATGGTGGTACAGCACATCATAGGTAAGCCACTGACGAACTTATCTAAAACCTTAGCTCAGGCTAAACCGGGTCATACTGAAAAAATGCTGGTGGATGAAGCGAATAAAAACAATGAGATCGGATTAGTGGTTGGGAGTGTGAATCAGTTTATTGAAAGTTCGCATCAAGCGTTAGAGCGTGAGCGTGAGCTGCGCTCGCAGATAGAACGATGGGAGCTTTACTATCGCAACATGGCGGAAAGGGATACCTTAACAGGGCTGAAAAATCGTTTAGGCTGCGAGAAGTACGTTAACAGCGTGATCCCACATTCTTCGTTCATCGCTTTGTTATTGATTGACCTCGATGGCTTTAAAAGCGTCAATGATAGTTTTGGCCATGCGGCAGGGGATGCGGTGCTAACGACGTTGGCAAAGCGTTTTACGCGTCAGCAGAAAATGAGCGAATTGCCCGGAGTCGTAGGACGTATTGGTGGTGATGAGTTTGTGGTGTATCTTGCACTGAACTATTCCAGTGTTGAGCAGTTGGCATTGCTAGCGGAAAGTATCATTGAGGCCACCAACCAACCGATAGAGTATCAACATCATACTTTGTATGTCGGGTGTAGCATTGGTGTGGTGGAGAGTACGGTCGAAAGTTTTGATAACGAGCGTATGATGCATCGAGCTGATTTAGCCATGTATGAAGTGAAGCAGGCACATAAAAACAGTTTTCGTTTTTACATGCCTGAAAGAACAATGAGTAAAAGTTAACGAAGAACCAAAGCTAGCGAAGAACAAAAACACGCCAAGCGCAAAGCAATGCCTTGCCATCAAACCAAGCAGCTCTCGCTGAACCTAGCATCTCGAGGTTACTTGGTTATATAAGCAAACAAGCGTTGTTATGCCGCTCCACTTTCTATACCCCTCTACTTATTTTACCTCTCCAGTTTTTGTGCCTCCTTGAGCCTAGCGTCTCAAGGCTACGCGGATATATACAATCGTGCGGTTGCTTTGACCTTCACCATCTCATCTTGCAGTTCGAATAGCTCAGGTTCAATATCGAAAACATCACCATCATTTCGTAACGTGCTTTCTATGGTGGCACAAAGAGATTTGAGGCGAGGAACGCCACAATAGGAACTGCTACCGTGCAGTTTATGAATGATTTGCAAGAGGTCCTCTTTCGGGTAGCTGTCGTCTTCTAAGGCGATTTCAACCACGTTTTCGACACTTGGAATGAAGTCCACCAGCATAGATAACATCTCTTTCGCCAAATCCTCTTTATTGGCGGACTGCTTTAATGCCGCCTGCCAGTCGATGATCATTTCAGTTGTATTATTACTGGATGTGGTGACTTCCTCTTCATTTTCAGGATAGCTTGGCGCTATCTTTTCAACGTGCACTTGGTTTGATGCTGGGCTCCAATGTACTAACACTTGTTGTAAAACGTGTTCTTCGATTGGTTTTGTCAGGTAATCATCCATACCTTCACCAAGCAGTCGGTCACGCTCCCCACTCATGGCGTGTGCTGTGACGGCGATGACAGGCGTTTCTCTGTTTAGCTCACTCTGTTTGATGTGTTTATTGGCTGTGACACCATCCATTTGTGGCATTTGGATATCCATAAAGATGACATCAAATTTCTGTTCATTTGCCAGCTCTACGGCTTTTTGACCATTGCTGCAGGTGCTGACCGAGGCGACGCGTTCTTGTAGCAAGGCCTTGATCAGTTTTAGGTTGGCAAGGTTGTCATCGACAGCTAAGACATGAATCGGTAATTTGTCTTCCTGTTGTGGGGTATGAATCAATGCAGGGAACGGCATGGTCTGATTCGCCAGTAAACTTTGTAGTAGCTTACGGCGTGATAGCGGTTTCGCCAGACAGACAATATCGTGTTGCTTCAGGACAATCTCCGCTAAAGCCAGATCGGTACTTGGTGTACCTAACACAACATTCTCGGCCATTAACTTCGACTTCTCTACCCACGAAGAGACTAATTCCGGCGCGTGTTCTTGATTCGGTGCGAGGTTGAGTAGCACAAAGTCGAACTTCCCGCCTTCCTCCGGAAGAGAAGAGCGATAGGTCACCATGAGACCTTCTTGAGAGAGAACTTGCTGGGTCACAGAGGCCGCTTGCATGTTCGGCTCAACGAGCAGCAGCTGTTTGCCAAACAGTGGCGTTGAGTCTAGCAACTCACTCATTGGCATCTCTGTTGCGTTTAAGCGTAAGGTAAACCAGAAAGTCGATCCTTGGTGAAGTCGACTCGTTAAGCTGATTTCACCGCCCATTTGCCCCACCAGTTTTTGGGTGATCACTAGACCAAGTCCAGTACCGCCATAACGACGTGAAATACTGGCGTCTGCTTGGCTGAACGCTTGGAATAACTGAGCTTGCTGGCGTTCTGAAATCCCGATGCCGGTATCGCGAACCATAAATTGCAGTTCGACAGAGTCCCCTGCTTGAGAGCGCAACTCAACGCTAATATCGATGTTGCCTCGCTCGGTAAATTTGATCGAGTTGCCCACTAGGTTGGTTAGGATCTGCTGAATACGCAGTGGGTCGCCGACTAAGCCCGCAGGGATTTTCGGGTCGACCTTAAGCGTAATTTCCAGTCCTTTTTCATGGGCGCTGGTGGCTTGCAAGGCAATGACTTCTTCCAAGTTTTCTCTGAACTCAAATGGAATGTTTTCCAACGCCAGTTTGCCAGCTTCCAATTTAGAGAAATCGAGAATGTCGTTGATGATACTCAGCAGGTTATTCGCTGACTTTTCAATGGTCTGCAAGTAATCGGTCTGACTGGTACTCAATTGAGTTTTGAGCATTTGACGGGTAAAGCCAATCACGCCATTCAACGGTGTTCTCAGCTCATGAGACATGTTTGCTAGGAACTCAGATTTAACTCGCGCCGCTTCTTGCGCACGCTTTTTAGCAATGTCTAGCTCAACGTTTTGGATCTCAAGCTGTTCTAAAGTTTCGCGTAAATCAGAGGTCGCTTGATCAATGCTGTGTTGCATTTCGACGTGGTATTCAGATAAAGAGACCGCCATGGCGTTGATACCATTTTTGAGCGAGTCCAGTTCACCATGCATTTTACCTTCGATACGAATGTCGAGGTGACCACGGCGAATTCGATCTACCACATTGCGCATGTTCGAGATCGGCTGGGTCACGTCATGCATGAGGCGTGAGGCGAATACCCCCGCTAACCCAATACCGAGAACAAGCACAAGAAAAGCCGAAAAGACTTCTTGGTACTGCTGCAAACGTAGTGACGAGAGATCCAGCTCGACAGCGATGTAACCGATGGCACGAGTCGGCTGGTTACTGTTACGACCAAATGTCGACAGGATACGCCCTTCCGATAAGATCGGCGCACGCAACACCAAGGTGGTTTCTTGCAACTCCGAGCTACTGAGCTGAGGAATAGGCTTATCTTTCGGGAAGGTGAGTGACTCAAAGTTTGGGTGGAAGTTGGACGTCACGAACAGGTCGTGATTGCCATTAAACACCGCAATGCTGCGTACTAATTTTGAGTTTTTTCGATGCGCATAGCTGATCAGTCTGCGTACTTCTTCTCGGTTATCGCTGAGGATATGCGACTCACTGGCAATGGCGAGGGGCTCAATGATGCCAGTTCCTGTCGCGATAACTTGAGATTCCAAATCGAGATAACGGTTATAGGAGAAAAAACCACTTAAAAGTAAACCGATAATCAAGGTCGGAGCGAGGGTCAGGGTAATAACGCGTGCGCGTAAGCCATATCTTGTCATGTTAGTTAATTACATCGGGGTCGGGATATGGGAAAATAGCCGCTAAAATAACAGCAGCGCCTCCAAAAATAACGATAAGCATAATCAACTAAAGAGGCGCAAACAACGACTGCGGAGCGAAATAGTGACTCCAGAGCAGCAATTTGAGCAATAGTTAAAGACTGAAAAGAGCATGGCACGCATATTCCAACCCCAGAAGAAAACCAAGCTGGATACTAAGCACCGCTCGGTGCTTGTTGAAAAGCTGGATCACCATGGTGCAGGTATCGCCTACCTAAACCGTAAACCTTTATTTATCGAGGGCGCACTCCCAGGCGAAGAAGTGGTGACACAGCTTGTCGAATCTAAGAGCAAGTTTTCTCGTGGAAAGCTGATCAAAATCTTGAAGCCAAGTGAGCAGCGTACTGAGCCATTTTGCCCACATTACGCACGTTGTGGTGGTTGTGATCTCCAGCATCTTGCTTACGAGGAACAAGTAGCGCATAAGCAAACCACATTAAAGCAGTTGATGGGGAAATTTGCTCGAACTGAGATAGAGCCTGCGGCGCCTGTTCAAGGGAAAGCATTGGGTTATCGTCGCCGTGCTCGCATTAGCTTGATGCTGGATAAAAAAAGTGGAAAGTTGCAATTTGGTTTTCGCCAAAAGCGCAGTAAACAGATTGAGAATGTCACCGATTGCCCAGTATTGACACCTGAACTGAATCAAATGCTAGCACCGTTACACCTGCTATTATCCTCTTTCAAACGCCAAGAAGCATTGGGGCATATAGAGTTGGTGTTAGGTGATGGTGGCGTGTGTATTTTATTGCGTCATACCCAGCCTCTCACGGCAGCAAATCAACAAGCTTTAGAGGCATTCGCTGAGCAGCATCAAGCAACACTGTATTTGATGCCGAGCAGTGAGGAATTGAACCTTGTTGTGGGGGAGACACCGTTTTATCAGGAAAATGGTGCAGTGATGCCATTTGCTCCGAATAACTTTATTCAGGTGAACCAAGAGGTGAACCGTCAGATGGTCGAGCAAGCGATGGCATGGCTATCTTTGCAGTCTAATGATCGCGTATTGGATCTCTTCTGTGGACTTGGAAACTTCAGCTTGCCGATGGCAAAACACGTACAACACGTGGTTGGCGTTGAAGGCGTTGCGGATATGGTTGAGAAAGCCAATCGCAATGCTCAAGACAATGGAATAGAGAACGTCGATTTTTATCATGCGAATTTGGCTGAAGAGTTTGAAGGTCAGACTTGGGCGAAGGAAAAATTTGATAAAATCCTCCTTGATCCCGCCCGAGCTGGTGCTAGCGGGATCATCGATCAAGTTTCTCTGCTTGGGGCACAGTGTGTGGTTTATGTTTCCTGCAACCCTGCTACCCTTGCAAGGGACAGTCAAAGCTTGCTGGAACAAGGCTACCAATTAGAAAAGGTGGGGATGTTAGACATGTTCCCACACACCAGTCATTTAGAGTCGATGGCGTTGTTTCGTCGTCAATCTAATTGATTGGAAAGAAAAGTAAAATAGTTGAACTCAGTCGGTATAATTGAGTCGTACAGACAAAATAATAACTAGGATGAACAGATGGTTGCGGTAAGAAGCGCGCATTTACACCCTGAAGAGCAGTTTGATTTAGATACATGGGTCGCAGCTCTCAGTCTGGAAAAAAACGCAGCTAAGCGTCTAAAAGAAGTCTATCGAGATTGTGTTTCCGTTGTTTCCGAACACCCTGATGCAGAGTTACTGCTATGGCGTGGTCGCGAAATGATTGAAATACTGAATACCTTATCGATGGACACCGCAACCTTAGTCGCTGCACAACTTTTCCCTTTGGCGACCAGTCAGGCTTATGACCGTGAGGCATTGGAAGAGAAATACAGCAAAGAGATCCTCAAGCTGATCGATGGCGTCGACGAGATGGCGGCGATTGGTCAACTTAACGTTACGCTAGAAGGTGGTGCGGCATCCTCCCAAGTGGATAATGTCCGACGAATGCTACTGGCGATGGTGGACGATTTCCGTTGCGTGGTGATTAAACTTGCGGAACGCATTGCTAACCTGATTGAAGTTAAGAAAGCCCCAGATGAAGTGCGCAGAGCTGCGGCAAAAGAGTGTGCCAATATCTATGCGCCCCTAGCGAACCGACTGGGTATCGGTCAGCTAAAGTGGGAAATTGAAGATTACGCTTTCCGTTACAAGCACCCAGATACTTACAAACAGATTGCCAAGCAATTGTCAGAGCGACGCATTGTTCGAGAGCAGTACATCAAAGATTTTGTCGATGACCTCACCAATGAGATGGGCACTTCAGGCATCAATGCAGAAGTCAGTGGTCGACCAAAACACATCTACAGTATTTGGCGGAAAATGCAGAAGAAGAGTCTGGCATTTGATGAGCTATTTGATGTTCGTGCAGTGCGAATCATCGCCGATAAGCTGCAAGACTGTTACGCTGCATTAGGTGCAGTGCATACTAAATACAAACACTTGCCGAGTGAGTTTGACGACTACGTTGCTAACCCGAAACCGAACGGCTATCAGTCAATCCATACGGTGATCTTAGGTCCAGAAGGCAAGACCATTGAAATCCAGATCCGTACCAAGCAGATGCATGAAGACTCCGAATTAGGGGTCGCCGCGCACTGGAAGTACAAAGAAGGTGGCGGTGGTCGCAGTGGTTACGATGAGAAAATTACTTGGCTTCGTAAGCTACTGGATTGGCAGGAAGAGATGTCAGATTCTGGCGAAATGCTGGATGAACTTCGTAGCCAAGTTTTTGATGACCGTGTCTATGCATTTACTCCTCGAGGTGATGTGGTCGATTTACCGATGGGGGCAACGCCATTGGATTTTGCTTACCATATTCACTCAGAAGTGGGCCACCGTTGTATCGGTGCGAAAGTGGGGGGGCGTATCGTTCCATTTACCCACAAACTGCACATGGGGGATCAGGTTGAAATCATTACTTCCAAAGAGCCGAACCCTTCACGAGATTGGTTGAATCCAACCTTAGGGTTTGTGCACTCAGGTCGTGCTCGTGCCAAGATCAACGCTTGGTTCCGCAAACAGTCGCGAGAGAAAAACTTAGAAGCAGGTCGAGAGATCCTTGAAGCGGAATTGCAGAAAATCAATGCGACCTTGAAAGACGCAGAGCAGTACGCGTTAAAGCGCTTTAACGTCAATACGGCGGACGAATTGTTTGTTGGGGTCGGCAGTGGTGATCTGCGTATTAACCAGATCATCAACCACATTAACGCATTGGTAAATAAACCGACTGCGGAAGAAGAAGACCAACAAGCTTTAGAAAAGCTGCAAGAAGCCACAGAAAACCAGTCTCCAGCGCAAAGCCGCCCGAAAAAGGATGCGGTCGTGGTAGAAGGGGTGGACAACTTGATGACCCATCTGGCTCGATGCTGTCAGCCGATCCCCGGTGATGATATCGCTGGTTACATTACACAAGGCCGTGGTATTTCGGTTCACCGTAGTGATTGTGAACAGTTGGAAGAGCTGCGTCACCATGCGCCAGAAAGAATTATTGATACCGTTTGGGGCAGTGGTTTTGTGGGGTCGTACATTTTGACCGTGCGCGTTGAAGCGATGGAGCGAGGGGGATTATTGAAAGACATCACCACCTTATTTGCCAATGAAAAGCTGAAAGTGACCAGCATGAAAAGTCGCGTTGATTACCGTCGCCAGCTTGCCATCATGGATTTCGACCTCGAAGTGACCAATATTGAAGTGCTGACACGCGTTTCTAAACGTGTTGAGCAGATCCGCGATGTAATGAGCGTTAAGCGCCTCGGCTAAAATAGTGGTGTGTTGCCTAGCGACACCTTCATTATTGAAAGAGTTAGCGGATACAACAATTGAGAAGGTGAGTGGTTATGCTGCTCACCTTTTTGTTTATCGGTGTATAAATTTCCGCCTTGCTAAAAATTGTGTTTAAGGAACAGAAAATGAGTCATCCAATTGAACAGCTCGAACAGATCATGACCACGCTACGTGACCCTCAAAAAGGCTGCCCTTGGGACATCAAACAGACTTTTGACAGTGTTATTCCACATACGATTGAAGAAACCTATGAATTAGTCGACGCGATCCACAACCGTGATTGGAATAACGTGAAAGAAGAGCTGGGAGACTTACTGTTCCATGTAATTTTTTATAGCCAGCTGGCCAAAGAGCAAGGGCTGTTCGACTTAACAGAGGTGATCGACACGGTGAACGAAAAGTTGACGCGGCGTCACCCCCATGTTTTTTCTGATACTGAATTTGAAAGTGAAGCGGAAATTCACGCGAATTGGGAAGCAGAAAAAATCAGAGAAAAAGCAAAAATAGGCAAATCGGAAGAAAGTATTCTAGACTCAATACCAAACTCATTACCTGCACTTTCACGTGCTACAAAGGTGCAAAAAAAGTGTGCTAAGTTTGGCTTTGATTGGGACTCGCTCGGGCCAGTGGTAGACAAGGTTCAGGAAGAGATCGAAGAGGTCATGGAAGAGGCGTTACAGGTCGACATTGACGCGGATAAACTGACCTTAGAGCTAGGAGATTTGCTCTTCGCTGTGGTTAATCTATCGCGCCATCTCGAGACCGATCCTGAAGTGGCTTTGAGCAAAGCAAATCACAAGTTTGTTCGACGTTTTAAAGGGGTAGAACAGCTAGCATCGACTCAAGGTAAAGCTTTGACAGATTACACTTTAGAGCAGCTGGACGGCTTCTGGGAACAAGTCAAACAGCAGGAAAAGCGGCGTAAGGATCATTAGTAGCCAGAAACTCATGTGCTTGGTTATTTTGATTTGAAGCAAAAAATAAAAAAGTCCAGTGTGATAGATTTCACGTTGTGGCGGTTAGGGTCTTCTGGTATATTTATCTCCCGTCCAGAAGAACTCCATTTCCCTCATTCAACCAATTTCAGGTTAAACATGACGACAAATTACATTTTTGTTACTGGCGGGGTTGTATCCTCTCTAGGTAAAGGTATTGCAGCAGCATCTCTAGCGGCTATTCTTGAAGCTCGTGGTCTTAAAGTGACTATGATGAAGCTTGACCCTTACATCAACGTTGATCCAGGCACAATGAGCCCGATTCAACACGGTGAAGTGTTTGTAACAGAAGACGGTGCAGAGACTGACCTTGACCTTGGTCACTACGAGCGTTTCATCCGTACCAAGATGACCAAGCGTAACAACTTTACTGCAGGTCGTGTTTACTCGGACGTTCTTGCGAAAGAGCGTCGCGGTGATTACCTAGGTGCAACGATTCAGGTTATCCCTCACATCACTAACTCAATCAAAGA
The DNA here is from genome assembly GCA_043422575.1 of bacterium sp. HQB-39. Lineage (GTDB taxonomy): Bacteria > Pseudomonadota > Gammaproteobacteria > Enterobacterales > Vibrionaceae > Vibrio. Next base: position 71,064 of record JBHOHG010000001.1, read on the forward strand.
CCGTGTTATTGCTGGCGCAGAAGGCCATGATGTTGCGATCGTTGAAGTCGGTGGTACTGTTGGTGATATCGAGTCGCTACCATTTATGGAAGCTATCCGTCAGCTAGCGGTAGAACTGGGTCGTGAGCGTGCAATGTTCATGCACCTAACACTGGTTCCTTACCTAGCAGCAGCTGGCGAAGTAAAAACGAAACCGACTCAGCACTCTGTAAAAGAACTGCTATCTATCGGTATCCAACCTGACATCCTTGTATGTCGTTCTGACCGCATGATCCCAGCGAACGAGCGTAAGAAGATCGCGCTATTCTGTAACGTTCCTGAAAAAGCGGTTATCTCAATGAAGGACGTAGATTCTATCTACAAGATCCCTCAACTTGTGAAATCTCAGGGTCTTGATGACCTAGTATGTGCACGTTTCGGTATTAACGCTCCAGAAGCTGACCTGTCTGAATGGGAACAGGTTATCTATGAAGAAGCGAACCCAACGGGTGAAGTAACGATTGGTATGGTGGGTAAGTACATTGAACTGCCAGACGCATACAAATCAGTGAACGAAGCATTAAAGCACGCTGGTCTGAAAAATCGCTTGAGTGTGAACATTAAATATGTAGACTCACAAGACGTTGAATCTAAAGGTGATGAGGCGCTAGCGGGTCTAGACGCTATCCTAGTTCCTGGCGGTTTCGGTGACCGTGGCGTTGAAGGCAAGATCCTTGCCGCTAAGTACGCACGTGAGAACAAGGTTCCTTACCTAGGTATCTGTTTAGGTATGCAAGTCGCACTGATTGAATACGCGCGCAACGTTGCGGGTATGGAAGGTGCACATTCAACAGAATTTAACAAAGACACAAAATACCCTGTGGTAGGCTTAATCACAGAATGGGTTGATGGCGAAGGTAAAGTTGAAGAACGTACTGAAACGTCTGACCTAGGTGGTACTATGCGTCTTGGTTCACAGCTATGTCACCTAGAGAAAGGGACAAAAGCTCGTGAGCTTTACGGTAACGACACTGTGCATGAGCGCCATCGTCACCGTTACGAAGTAAACAATCTACTTCGTCCACAAATTGAAAAAGCAGGTCTAAAGGTCTCTGGTCTTTCAGCTGACAAGAAACTGGTAGAGATGATCGAAAACCCAGATCACCCATGGTTCGTTGCAGCGCAATTCCACCCAGAGTTCACTTCGACACCTCGCGACGGACACCCGCTATTTGCTGGGTTCGTAAAAGCTGCAGGCGAAAACTCACGCGGCGAATTGAAAAAGTAAAAGGATACGGGCAGTAGCGAAGGTTGTGCTGCTGCCCTTTAATTTTGACATTTATATTTGAACGAGAGGAAACATTAATGTCTAAGATCGTTAAAGTTCTAGGTCGTGAAATCATCGACTCACGTGGTAACCCAACTGTAGAAGCTGAAGTACACCTAGAAGGCGGTTTCGTAGGTATGGCTGCTGCACCATCTGGTGCATCTACTGGTTCTCGCGAAGCTCTTGAGCTACGTGACGGCGACAAAGCACGTTTCCTAGGTAAAGGCGTTCTTAAAGCAGTTGAAGCGGTAAACGGTGAAATTGCAGAAGCGCTAGTTGGTAAAGACGCAAAAGATCAGCCTGCTATCGATGCAGTAATGATCGACCTTGACGGTACTGAGAACAAGTCTAAGTTCGGTGCTAACGCAATCCTAGCTGTATCTCTAGCAAACGCTAAAGCTGCAGCTGCAGCGAAAGGCATGCCTCTATACGAGCACATTGCTGAACTAAACGGTACTCCAGGTCAGTTCTCTATGCCTCTACCAATGATGAACATCATCAACGGTGGTGAGCACGCAGACAACAACGTTGACATCCAAGAGTTCATGATCCAACCAGTTGGTGCTAAGACTCTTAAAGAAGCTCTACGTGTAGGTGCTGAAGTATTCCACAACCTAGCTAAAGTACTTAAAGCTAAAGGCCTAAGCACTGCAGTTGGTGACGAAGGTGGTTTCGCTCCTAACCTAGAATCTAACGCTGCTGCTCTAGCTGCAATCAAAGACGCTGTAGAAGCGGCTGGTTACGAGCTAGGTAAAGACGTTACTCTAGCAATGGACTGTGCTGCATCTGAGTTCTTCGACAAAGAAGCTGGCAACTACAACATGAAGGGTGAAGGTAAAGTATTCACTTCTGAAGAGTTCAACTTCTACCTACAAGACCTTGCTAACCAGTACCCAATCGTTTCTATCGAAGACGGTCTGGACGAGTCTGACTGGGCTGGCTTCAAGCACCAAACTGAACTACTAGGTGACAAGCTTCAACTAGTAGGTGACGATCTATTCGTTACTAACACTAAGATCCTTGCTGAAGGTATCGAGAAAGGCGTAGCTAACTCTATCCTAATCAAGTTCAACCAAATCGGTTCTCTAACTGAGACTCTAGCTGCAATCAAGATGGCTAAAGACGCAGGTTACACAGCAGTAATCTCTCACCGTTCTGGCGAAACTGAAGATGCAACTATCGCTGATCTAGCGGTAGGTACTGCTGCAGGTCAAATCAAGACTGGTTCAATGAGCCGTTCTGACCGTGTTGCTAAGTACAACCAGCTAATCCGTATCGAGGAAGCGCTAGGTGAGCGTGCTCCTTACAACGGTCTTAAAGAAGTGAAAGGTCAAGCTTAATTCTTTATTGAATAACGCTTAGCTTTATCGCTTTGAAACGCCCCGCTTTTGTGGGGCGTTTTTGTATTTGGAATATGGATAATCGGCGGTTATCAGTTGCCGAAAGAAGCGCTAGGTGAGCGTGCCCCTGCCATGTTACAAAAAGCGGTCTTAAAGAAGTGAAAGGTCAAGCTTAATTCTTTATTGAATAACGCTTAGCATTATCGCTTTGAAACGCCTCGCTTTTGCGGGGCGTTTTTGTATCTGGAATATGGATAATCGGCGGTTTTCAGTTGCCGAAAGAAGCGCTAGGTGAGCGTGCCCCTGCCATGTTACAAAAAGCGGTCTTAAAGAAGTTAAAGGTCAAGCTTAATTCTTTATTGAATAAGGCTTAGCTTTATCGCTTTGAAACGCCTCGCTTTAGCGGGGCGTTTTTGTATCTGGAATATGGATAATCGGCGGTTTCCAGTTGCCGAAAGAAGCGCTAGGTGAGCGTGCACCTGCCATGTTACAAAAAGCGGTCTTAAAGAAGTGAAAGATCAAGCTTAATTCTTTATTGAATAAGGCTTAGCTTTATCGCTTTGAAACGCCTCGCTTTTGTGGGGCGTTTTTGTATCTACTTATTTCTGCTAATTTTTACGGGTAGTCGATTTCAGCCTAATCACACGTTAACCTTTCCCTGATGCTAGTGACAAAAACGCTTTTGTGCTATATATGTCGCTCACAACTTCCCCCTTAGAATGATTGATCACTTCACTATGCGTGTATTTCTAATAACACTGTTAATGCTGTTTGGATGGCTGCAATACACATTGTGGTTTGGTAAGAATGGCGTGATGGATTATCACTCAGTGCAGCGTGATATCGAGGCGCAGCAGCAGGTAAATGCCAAATTGCAAGCTCGCAATAGCGAGATGTATGCTGAGATCGATGATTTACGCCAAGGATTAGACGCGATTGAAGAGCGAGCTCGTCATGAGCTTGGCATGGTCAAAGAAGGGGAAACTTTTTATCGAATTGTTGGTGAGGATAACCATTAAGATGTTGGATTCTTCTCCCTCCCTTGTTGCTATCGTCCCAGCAGCAGGTGTTGGCAGCCGTATGCAGGCGGACAGACCGAAGCAATACCTAACCATTCAAGGTAAAACGGTACTAGAACATACCGTTGAAAAGCTACTGTCCCACCCAAAGGTGGATCACGTCGTGGTTGCAATTTCACAAGGCGATCCCTATTACCCGCAACTGGCTATTGCCAATCATCCCCAAGTCACGCGTGTCGATGGTGGGCAAGAGCGTGCGGATTCTGTGCTCTCTGGCCTGCAATTTGTCGCCCAGCAAGGCTTAGCGGAATGGGTTCTTGTGCATGATGCGGCTCGCCCTTGTGTGACTTTGCAAGATATTGATGCTTTGATTGATTCCGCGACTGCCCATGCGGTTGGCGGTATACTGGCAGCCCCGGTTAAAGACACGATGAAGCGTTCGCATGCTAACCAAGACATTGATCATACTGTTGAACGGGTCAATTTATGGCATGCCTTAACGCCTCAAATGTTTAAAACACAATTACTGACTTCTGCATTGGAGCGTGCTTTAGAGCAAGGTGCTGTGATCACAGATGAGGCTTCGGCGATCGAGTGGATTGGTCAAAATCCAATGTTGGTCACTGGACGTTCCGACAATATAAAAATTACCCAGCCAGAAGACTTAGCACTTGCTGAGTTTTATCTGAGCCGAGAAAAAGGACATAACACATGATTCGAATTGGTCACGGTTTTGACGTTCATAAATTTGGTGGCGAAGGCCCTGTAATTATCGGTGGCGTTAAGGTGCCTTATGAGCAAGGCTTGGTGGCGCACTCTGATGGTGATGTCGCGTTGCATGCTTTGAGTGATGCACTGCTTGGAGCGATTGCTGAAGGCGATATTGGTCGTCATTTTCCAGATACAGATGACAAGTGGAAAGGGGCTGACAGTCGCGCTCTATTACGAGACGTTTATCGCTTAGTAAAAGAAAAAGGCTATCGTCTTGGCAATGCGGATGTGACCATTATGGCGCAAGCACCAAAAATGGCACCACATATTCAAGCTATGTGCCAAACTATTGCTGAAGATCTAGAAACAGACATCGGTAATGTTAATGTCAAAGCGACGACGACAGAGCGCTTAGGTTTTACAGGTCGTAAAGAAGGCATTGCGACTGCAGCGGTTGTTGTCTTGTTTAAGCAATAATCTTTGATTAGTTGAACCATAATTATCGAATTCATTTTGTCTTTAACCTGTCCACTTGCTGGAACTCGACATTGATGGCACGTCCATAGGAATTTCATGTCAGACATTTTATCTCCATTCGCTTATCTCAATGGTAAGCCTAGCGCGAAAGCGAAATTAAAAGCCAAACCAGAACACTTTAAAGTGTCAGAGCAGTTAGGTTATGACTTCACAGGTGAAGGCGAGCATTTGATGGTGCGCATTCGAAAAACAGGGGAGAACACCACTTTTGTGGCGAATGAACTTGCGAAAGCGTGTGGTGTTAAATCCAAGGACGTGAGCTGGGCCGGTCTTAAAGATCGCCATGCTGTGACAGAACAATGGCTAAGTGTTCATTTACCTAAGGGTGATGCTCCGGACTATGCTGGCTTCTTAGCTGAACACCCAAGCGTGGAAATCCTCGATGTGCAACGCCATAACAAAAAGCTTCGCCCCGGCGATCTAGCTGGAAACCAATTCAGTGTGACCTTGTCAGAAGTTAGCGATGTGGAAGATGTGCTTACTCGTTTAGAGCAGGTTATCAAGCATGGTGTACCAAATTACTTTGGTGCGCAGCGCTTTGGTAATCAAGGTAACAACCTTGAAGAAGCACGCCGCTGGGGACGAGATAATGTCCGCACCCGTAACCAAAACAAGCGCAGTATGTACCTATCGGCAGCGCGCTCTTGGATTTTTAACCACATTGTATCTCAGCGCATTGAGCAAGGTGTTTTTACACAAGCGATGGCTGGCGATCTATTAGCGGATCAGGCGACACCTCTCACAGCAGAAGCTGCGACCGACTATAATCAACAACCTGAGCCTCGAGCTGCATTAACAGCCGCGTTAGCGGGTGACAATGCACTCCCAACTCAAGAGGCGTCTTTGGCATTAGAGCAGCCTTGTCTTGATGCGGAAGAAGATTTGATGAAGTTGATCCGTGGCAACCGAATGCGTCATGATCGCCGCAGTGTGGCTTTGATGCCGAGTGATTTAACTTGGCAGGTTGACGGCGATGACATTACATTGAACTTCTATTTGGACTCTGGCTCATTTGCGACCGCCATTGTTCGAGAACTCATTGAAGAAATTCCTGTAGAGCGTACCTACTCATAATGGAAAAGATGGAAAAAACTCTCAAGATTCTATTAAGTAATGATGATGGCGTTCATGCTGAGGGCATTCATGCGCTGGCTGGTGAACTGAGTGATATTGCTGATATCACGATTGTCGCGCCTGATAGAAACCGTTCGGGTGCATCGAACTCACTGACCCTAGAGCAACCTTTGCGCGTGAATTGCATTGCCGATAAAACCTACTCGGTGCAAGGCACGCCAACCGACTGTGTCCACTTCGCATTAAACGAGTTAATGAAAGATAACTTGCCTGATTTAGTGCTCACTGGGATCAATCATGGTGCGAACTTAGGCGATGACACCTTGTATTCAGGTACGGTAGCTGCGGCAATGGAAGGGCATTTTTTAGGTGTACAATCTATTGCTTTATCACTGGTAGGCAAACACCATTTTGCGACGGCTGCCAAGATTGCTCGCCAACTGGTTGAGCAACATATCGAAACTCGCGTCCCAACGAACCGTTTGTTGAATGTTAATGTCCCTGACTTGCCGTTTGATGAGCTTGCTGAGATTCAAGTTACCCGCTTAGGGGCAAGGCATCACTCAGAAAATATGATTAAGCAAAAAGATCCTCGTGGTCACGATATCTATTGGCTTGGTCCTCCAGGTAAAGAGCAAGATGCAGGTGAAGGGACGGATTTTTATGCGATTGAACATGGCGCTGTCTCTATCACCCCTTTGCAGGTTGATCTGACGGCTCATGAGTCGTTACAGTCTATCAACAGTTGGTTGAAGGGCAAAAAATAATGACAAACCCGCATGCGGCTAAGCTAGTTCAATTTTTAGTGAATCATGGTATCAGTGATCAGAATGTTTTGGATGCGATTTACCGCATCCCGAGAGAATGCTTCCTCTCTCAGGCGATGTTCCATCAAGCTTACGATAATAATGCATTGCCGATAGGGCAGGGGCAGACGATTTCTCAGCCTTATATAGTGGCGAAAATGACCCAATTACTGGAACTACAGCAAGACAGTAAAGTGCTTGAAATAGGAACAGGCTCAGGGTATCAAACAGCGGTACTTTCTCAATTGGTTGACCACGTTTATTCGGTTGAACGCATTAAATCATTGCAGTGGGATGCAAAGCGACGTCTCAAGCAACTTGATATCTACAATGTTTCGACCAAGCACGGTGATGGTTGGCAGGGGTGGGAAAGCAAAGCCCCATTTGATGCGATAATTGTGACTGCGGCAGCAGAATCGATTCCTACTGCACTATTGCATCAGCTTAAAGATGGCGGAATAATCGTCATTCCTGTTGGTGATGATGAACAACATTTACTTAAAATTGAACGAGTTGGCGATCAATTTGTCTCAAACACCATCGAAAGCGTCAAGTTCGTCCCTTTAGTAGCAGGTGAACTCGCGTAACCGCATATAGGCTGGGAATAGGAATGAAGATAAGGAAGTATGGGGTTGTATTGACAAGTATGGTACTGCTTTTTGGCTGTGCTACCCATACGCCTGCACCTGTAACCAGCATTAATAAAGATTACTCACAAGTTGAGCGTGGCAGCTATCGAGGCAGCTACTATGAAGTCAAGAAAGGCGACACGCTTTATTTTATCGCATACCTCACAGATAAAGATGTAAACGATCTCATTCGTTTCAATGGACTTAGTAAACCTTACACGATTTACCCTGGTCAGAAACTTAAATTATGGCAAGCACAATACGTCGCTCCAAATTTAAAGCATAAGGCTAATTCCCCTGAAGCCCCTGAAATCTCTGTTCCTGTTGTCACTTTACCTCCTCCCGTTGTCACTCCGCCAACGCCAAAACCGAGTGTTTCCTCTACGGATTCGGCGAAAAAGACAGCAAAAACTGAGCCAAAAACCCCCAAAAAAGAGCCAGTAAAGAAGGTTGAACAATCTAAACCAAAGGAGTATGTTGAGCCTAAAGGTAAAGATAATGTTAAGACGGCGACCGCGCCGACGAAGCCAAAAAATGACAAAATATCCAAGTGGCTTTGGCCAACCAAAGGGAGGGTAGTTAAGAATTTCTCTGCAGGAGAACAAGGAAACAAGGGCATTGATATCGCTGGACAGCGGGGTCAAGCCATTATCGCAACTGCTGCAGGTACCGTGGTTTATTCAGGCGATGCGCTTAGAGGATACGGCAATCTCATTATTGTCAAACACAACGATAAATTCCTCAGTGCGTATGCCCATAACGAACGGTTATTGGTATCAGAAGGACAAAAGGTAAAAGCAGGACAAAAAATTGCCACTATGGGCAGTTCAGGAACAAAAAGCGTCCGCTTGCATTTTGAAATTCGCTACCAAGGTAAGTCGGTAAATCCGAAACGTTACTTGCCGTAAGGGTTTGCCAAACGATATTAATTCATCGATCTTGCGACCGAAAAAAGCGACATATTAAGTGGTTATGTCTTGCTAACTCGCCAGGGGGAGGCGTTATGAGTATAAGCAATACAGCACGTAAAGTAGAAGAATTTGAAGCAAACAATAGCAGCATGATGCAGCTAGATGTAGCGAATGATAAATCTACCGAATCAGAAAAAACATCTCAAAAAGAAGAGTTTGACGCGAGCACCAAAAGCTTGGATGCAACGCAACTCTACCTCGGAGAAATCGGTTTTTCTCCACTCTTAACCGCAGAAGAAGAAGTTCTTTACGCTCGACGTGCGCTACGGGGCGATGAAGCTGCGCGTAAACGTATGATTGAAAGTAACCTCCGCTTGGTGGTGAAAATCTCTCGTCGTTACAGCAATCGTGGCTTAGCACTTCTTGACCTTATTGAAGAAGGAAATTTAGGTCTTATCCGAGCGGTTGAAAAGTTCGATCCAGAGCGCGGTTTCCGTTTTTCCACCTATGCAACATGGTGGATTCGTCAAACCATTGAACGGGCTCTGATGAACCAAACACGTACCATTCGTTTGCCAATTCATGTAGTTAAAGAGCTCAATATTTACTTGAGAACGGCTCGTGAGTTATCACAAAAACTTGACCATGAACCAACGGCAGAAGAGATTGCAGAGCAGCTCGACATTCCTGTTGAAGACGTTAGTAAAATGCTGCGTTTGAATGAACGTGTCAGTTCTGTTGATACACCCATTGGTGGGGACGGCGAAAAGGCATTGTTGGATATTATTCCTGATGTGAATAATTCAGACCCTGAGGTCTCAACACAAGATGAAGACATTAAGTCCTCTTTGATTAATTGGCTAGATGAGCTAAATCCGAAACAGAAAGAAGTGTTAGCACGACGCTTTGGCCTATTAGGGTATGAGCCTTCGACACTTGAAGAAGTGGGACGTGAAATAGGACTTACTCGTGAACGTGTACGTCAAATCCAAGTGGAAGGACTACGTCGTCTTCGTGAGATCTTAATTAAACAAGGCCTAAACATGGAGAACTTGTTCAATATTGAAGAGGAATAACATTCCTCTGTTTATCATAATCAGGTCCATTTTGGCTTCCAATCAAAACGAATTGTAGCCAGACAATTAAAGCAAAAGGCTATGGGGAACCATAGCCTTTTTCTTTTGTGTTGAGTTGCTCAGAGGCGGGGCTCCCTAGCAAGGCAACGATCGCCGTAATGATCTTACTAGATCAGTTTTTTTAGGCGGTATAGCTCTTCCAGTGCTTGGCGCGGAGTAAGATCGTCAGGATCAATGTTCGCCAGCGCAAGTTCAACCTCACTTGGTTCAGGGATCAAGCTCAGTTGGTTTGCCACATCGGCGATTTTAGGTGCATTGGATGAGGCCGTATCGTGACCTAACTGTTCCAGCTGCTTCAGCTTAGTGCGGGCATTTTTCACAACCGCTTTCGGCACGCCAGCAAGTCCAGCAACCGCCAAACCGTAAGATTTGCTGGCTGCTCCTTCTTGAACCGCATGCATAAAGGCAATGCTATCGCCATGTTCTACGGCGTCTAAGTGAACATTGGCAAGATCAGGTAGCTGGTTAGGCAGTTCCGTCAGCTCGAAGTAGTGCGTTGCAAATAGAGTCATGGCACCGATGTTTGTCGCAAGCCATTCGGCACTTGCCCAAGCTAATGACAAGCCGTCATACGTACTGGTACCACGTCCAATTTCGTCCATTAACACTAAACTGTTAGCGGTTGCATTATGTAAGATATTCGCGGTCTCGGTCATCTCAACCATAAAAGTCGAACGACCAGAGGCGAGATCGTCCGATGCGCCAATGCGGGTAAAGATACGGTCGACAGAGCCAATGGTTGCAGCTTCCGCTGGAACGTAGGAACCAATATGAGCCATTAAAGCAATCAAGGCGGTCTGACGCATATAAGTCGACTTACCACCCATGTTTGGACCTGTGATGATCAACATCTTACGGTTTGGGTGCAGCTCAATCGGGTTGGCAATGAATGGGTCTTTGGTGACCTGCTCGACAACAGGGTGGCGACCTGCCGTGATATGAATGCCAGGCTCTTTGGTTAAGGTCGGGCGACAGTAATCCAAGCTATCGGCACGCTCAGCGAGGTTTTGTAGTACATCCAATTGAGCAATGGCTGCGGCCAATCCTTGTAACGCTTCCAGATGTGGCATCAGTAAGTCAAACAGCTCTTCCCACAACTGTTTTTCAATAGCGAGTGCTTTGGACTTTGAATTCAGTACTTTGTCTTCGTGTTCTTTCAGCTCAGGAATGATGTAGCGTTCGGCATTCTTCAAGGTTTGACGACGCACATAGTGAGGTGGCACTAAGTGGCTTTGTCCACGACTGACTTGGATGAAGAAGCCATGGACATTGTTATAGCCCACTTTCAATGTATCGATGCCGTGACGTTCACGTTCATCTTGTTCTAACTTATCTAAATACTCGGTCGCACCGTCTGCCAGCTTACGCCACTCATCCAGTTCTTTGTTATAACCTTCTGCAATCACGCCACCTTCACGGATAACCACGGGTGGGTTTTCCTTAATGGCTTTTTCGAGTAGCTCACAGACCTGATCCATGGGAGCCGCTTGCTTAGCCAGAGATTTCAAATGCGGGTGCGATAACTCTTCAAGGCTGAAGGCTAAATCTGGAAGCTGCTGCATGGCATGACGAAGACGTGCCATGTCGCGTGGTCGAGCGCTGCGAAGAGCAAGACGAGCGAGAATGCGTTCAATATCGCCAACCTGTTTTAAGACAGGGTGTAACTCTCCAAACAGTGCCTGATCTTTGATCTCACTGATGGCATCCAGACGTTGATTCAAGGTGTCAATACAACGCATCGGCTGATGAACCCAGCGTTTGAGCATGCGGCTTCCCATCGGCGTTGCAGTATGATCAAGCACCTCGGCTAAAGTGTTATCGACACCACCCGCAAGATTCTGTGTCAGTTCTAAATTACGGCGCGTTGCAGCATCGAGGATGACAGAGTGATCTTGGCGATCGAAAGTCAATGAACGAATGTGCGGTAGTGCGGTGCGTTGAGTATCTTTAACGTATTGAATCAAACAGCCCGCAGCGCAGAGACCGTGTTGTGCATGCTCAACACCGAAGCCAACTAGGTCACGTGTACCAAATTGCATGTTGAGTTGCTGTTTTGCGGTATCGATTTCAAATTCCCAAACAGGGCGACGACGATTGCCGTTACGGCTCTCCATCAAGTGAACCGGTTCAAAATCTTCAGGGAACAGAAGTTCTCTCGGCGAGGTACGTTGCAACTCTGCTGCCATTGCTTCTTCTGTCTCTGGTTCACACAGCTGGAAGCGACCCGATGTCACATCCAATGTGGCGTAACCAAATTTACCATTGTGATGATAAATCGCCCCGATCAGGTTATCGATTCGCTCTGATAGGAGTGCTTCATCAGTCACGGTTCCTGGCGTCACAATGCGCACGACTTTACGTTCCACTGGCCCTTTACTGGTCGCGGGATCGCCCACTTGTTCACAAATCGCAACGGATTCGCCGAGTTGAACTAACTTGGCGAGATAGCCCTCGACAGCATGAAAAGGAACCCCAGCCATTGGGATCGGTTCGCCACCCGATGAACCGCGCTTTGTTAACGAAATATCAAGCAGTTGCGAAGCGTTTTTGGCGTCATCATAGAATAATTCGTAAAAATCCCCCATACGATAAAACAGCAGAATATCGGGATTCTCTGCTTTTAGCTTGAGGTATTGCTGCATCATCGGGGTGTGTTTTACTTCGGCTTTCACGAGTCATTCTTTGATTGGTAAATGTTGCGGCTAAGGATACGTGAATCGCTGTCATGCGAAAAGAGATCTTGAGTTTTTAATCATCGAAAATACGGATCGTTAATTATCGGAGAAGCCTTATTCCATGACCCGGTTTGTTATGACTATGTAGCAAGAGAATGGGTTAAATAGTGACTCATTAGTAAACCAATGAAATTATTTGAACCGAATCAAAATTCATATTTATGAGCCTTTATTCATTGCATGAACTCTGTACCCTAAATATTGGCTAATTTTTTATCAACATATTTATAAATAACAAACACATAATTTGTGTTTTGATGGCAGGTACTATGACGTTAGGTGATTTCCTTTCTTTATTATTGGCGTTTCCGACCAATGTCTTTTTCATCCCTTTCTGTTTCTTCCTGTTGATCATGTTGATTGATCTCTTCTTTAACGTCTTTGAAAGTTTGAGTGCGGATTTGGATTTTCTTGATCTGGACGATCTTCCTGGTTCAGGTCTGCTCTTGCCGCAAGTGTTGTCCAAAGTACCCCTGACGGTGGCGCTGTGTTTGTCCTTCTTTGTCGCGACCGTACTGACGTTCTATACCTCCGAATTTCTTGCAGATGCTGAATTAACAGAGCATCTGTTTTGGTTGCAAGTGGGCTTAATTCCTATTCAAGCTTATGCAGCCCTAGCGATTTCTGCTTGGGTATTGAAACCCCTTGCGCCTCTTTTCGATAAGAAAAAGGCGTTTGCTGCAATTAACTTTGTGGGCATGAAAGGGCGTGTTCACAGCAGTGTCGTTAACGATCAAATTGGTGAAATTATCGTGGTTCATAAAGGGAGTGAATCTCTGCTTGATGCGATGGTTTTGAATGCTGAAGACGACATTCAGTATGGCGATGAAGTCTTTATCGTCGAACAAGATCCTTCATCACGTCGCTACGTGGTGAAAAAATCGTAGACCCGTCAAAATAACTAGGAGTTGGCAAATGGAAATTTCACCAAGCGTGATTTTTATCGGTATCGGCGTAGGACTTGTCTTACTTATGCTGATTTTTATGACATCACGATACAAGAAAGTTCGTGGTGAAGGTGATGCCTTGATCGTTAATGGCTTACACAGCACTCGCGCCTCTTTGACGGGTACGTTTGTATGGCCTGTGGTGAACCAATTTGAATTTATGGACATCACTCGTAAAAAGATTTCAGTGATCCGTAGCGGTCGTAAAGACCAAGAAGGTGAAGAGTATGAAGGTCTTCACTGTAGCGATAACATTCGCGCTGACTTAAAGGTGGACTTCTACATTGGTGTTAACCACGAAGAAGAAGACATTGTGCGTGTCGCTAAGCTGTTTACGGCTCACGAAGCATCAAACTTAGATCGTCTCAAAGAGCACTTCCAACCTAAGTTCTCAGAAGCATTGAAAACGGCAGTAAAACAGTTCGAGTTCGAAGAGCTGCTAACCAACCGTCGTGCATTCCGTGATGCGGTCGTCCAAGTTATTGGTAGTGAAATGGATGGCTTTAAAATCTACGATGTGGTTATTGATAAGATTGACCAAACGTCACTAGAAGCGCACAACCCAGACAACATCCTCGACGTTGAGGGTATCCGTAAGATCTCTGCGATTACCGCGCAAAAGAACACAGAAACCAACGCAATCCGTCAGGATGAGCGTACGACAATCAAGAAGAAGAACGTTGAAGCGGAAGCGAACCGTCTCCAACTTGATAAGCAAGAGAAAGAGAGCATCGCACGTACTCAACGTGAAGTTGAAATTATTCAAGCACAAGAAAATGCACTGTCTGCTGAAAAGCGTGAAGAGTATGAGCGAGTGACTCAACTTGCTCAGCTCGAAACGGAAGAAGAAGTGGCGAAGAAACGCGAAAGTGTGGAAATGGAAGTCGAGATGACTCGCATTGCCAACAAACGCCAAGTCGCGATTCAGGAAGAAGAGTTAAACCGCTCAGTGGAAACAGAACGCGTTCGCACGGCAGCGGAAGTTGCAGAAAAAGAGATGCAGAAAGAAACGACAGTGGAAGAAGCACTGAAATCTGTATCGGAAACACGTTCTCAGCGTGTTGAAATCGAACGTAAGATTGCACGTGAAGAAGAAGAGACAGAGAACTTACGTGTCAGTGAAAAGATTAACCGTCAGAAACGTGTGACTCTCGTTGAAGCAGAAGCCGCTGCGGAAGCAGCTCAGCTAGAACTTCTTGTGAAAGCGCGTTCAGAGAAAGAAGCAGCGAAAGAGCGTGCTGAACGTGCGATCATTGAAAACGATGCGAAACTGAAGATTAAGACTCGCGAAGCGGAAAATGAGCTCGCAGTAAGAACGCGTGAAGCGGAAGCGGAACACGTCGTCATCACTAAGCGTGCTGAAGCAGAAAAAGAAGCGCGTCAGTTCCAAGCGCAAGCGGAGCTGGAAGCATCGACCAAAGAAGCAGAAGCGCAATACCAGCTTAAAGAGCGTGAAGCGGCAGCGAAAGAGCGTATGGCTCAAGCTGAACGCGAGCACATCAGTGCAACGGGTCTGGCTCAGGTTGAAGTTGAGCGTGAGCGTGCACAAGCGATTCGTGAGACTGGTGAAGCTGAAGCATTCGCAATGCAAAGTTCTGGTGAAGCCGAAGCACAAGCACTGCGTGCGAAAGGCTTGGCAGAAGCTGAAGCGCAGACGGCACGTTTTGAAGCCGCACAGCAATACGATGACACCACTCGTGAACACGATAAGTGGGTGATGCAGCTGCAACAAGAGAAAGATCTTGAAATCGCACGTATTGAAGCGCAAACCGCAGTGGTTAGTGAGAATGCGAAAGCCTTGGCTCAAGCGCTATCTCAAGCGGATATTCGCCTATTTGGTGGTGAAGGTATGGAGCAGCTTCGTCGTACTATCCTCGATGCGGCAGCGGTAGACACTAAATTTGAAGAGTCGAAAGTGCTTAACCCATTGGTGTCTGAATACATGGAGGGTGAGCGCAGCTTACCTCAAGATATCAAAGAGATTCTTGAAAACACCGACGTTAAGAGCAGCGACCTTAGCAACGTTGCATTAGCAAGCCTACTGAATTCTCAGGGCGGCGCGACCGAGCTACTTAAGAAAATCCAAAGCACGCTAGGCACTGCTCCTTCAGACGAAAAAGCGTAATCCTCTCTCCTTACACAATCCCGCTCTGTTGAGCGGGATTGATAGGTATTTGTATGTCAGAAACGACTCAGTCACAAACGACTCAGCAAGCCGTGAGTGAAGGTGGTGCATACGAGGTCCTCAAGTCCCGACTTGCCCAGCAAGGTGAACACCTCAAATCCCTCACGCAAACATTCAATGGTCATCGTCAAGATGTTTTTGGTGGCCAAGAGCTCAGCCTAATAGGCAAAACCAACGTTCAAACCGACGCGAAATGTATCCCGATCGATATGGCTCAGGTAAACCGACAGCTCCTGTTTGGTTACCAAGTTCATGTGGGGATCAAACACATTCCCTCATTGAGTGATGTGTTTGGGCTGTACCAGCTGCACGAGCACGATGGTACTTTCCGTGTTGAACCTCTTGATGTCGCTAGCAGCTTTTTATCTGATGCGCGCTTTATGCACGAGTTCTCCGAGCTCTTTACGTATTACAAAGACGCCAAGCTGGCTCAGATTTCACGTCAAGAAGGGGTGCTTTACATTGCATTCCAGATTGGAATGCGTCCAGAAGATCGTAAAGTCTTCCGCTTCCAAATTAACGGCCACTCCATTGAGTATATGGATGCGCTAGGCCACACCAGTTTAGAAGGGGCTGAACAGCTCGACTTTGATTGGATCGCCACCACTCGTGACGATCATATCTTAGGCGAACATCCTCATGTTTCGATCAAAGATAAAATCTTTGTCGAGTGTGTTGGCGGCGATTTGACCATTAAAGTGGAAGACAACACTGACGATGGTAAAGGGATTTATCGTGAAGAAGTCGAGGATCCCCATCAGAGCATCGCAGACGCTGCGATCGATTACGCCTTTATCGGTGAGTTGATTGCAATACGTGTGTTGCCAAACCGTGAAAAAACGCCACGTCACTTTATTTATAACCCACTTAACCAATCGGTGATTCGTACTGACGCTCTCAGTAAAAGTGCCAAAGCGCTACCTGAAGATCACGGTATTCTTTATTCCCATGGTTATGTTTTAGCGAATGGGCAGCATAAGCAGTTCGATTTCCCTTGGCCTGATTTGAAGTTCTTCCAGAAAGTGGCCTCGCCGAATGGCGAAGACATTTTGTATTTCTTCTTCAACATGGCGCAGGGCTATTACATCGCCTTTAACTACAACATGATTGAGAAGAAATTCTCAGCCCCAATGGAAAGCCACGGTTACAGTCTGTATCCAGACGGCCGCATGTTGGTATTCCAGTTATCTGAAAACGCAGACGCGTCGACCATACACCCATTACGTATTTGGGAAACGCCGTTCTCGACGCCTGAGCACTATGCCAAAATTAATGCCCAATCAGATGGTTCAAGCCCGCTGTTTAACTTGGGCAATGCCGAATTGGTTCGGGCACTGTCATCGGTACTGTCGATTTGCCAGCTCGCCTATACAGACGAAGTGACCCAAGCGGCCTACGAGATGTTGCTTAAACAGTGTCACAGTACTTTGGACCTGTATCATTGGCTTGGTCACGACTATGCCCTAGGCATGGGCGATGCTATCCATGACGTGATGGATACCGCCGATAAAATTATTGGTGAATTTGCCAAAGTTCAGCAGCTACAAAGCCATGCTGATGCCAGCCTGAATGAGCATAAAGAGCAGGTCAATGAGCTTGTTGGTAAGATCAAGCTGGCTCCGAAAGACCAAGCCACCACCCTACTGAGTCTACTTTCAGAAGTGAAAGGGCAAGTCGGGGCGGTGATGGCGCTGAAGCAACAGCATTACATGGATAAACAGCAAGTCGAAGACTTGTTGGAGAAGCTGCAACAAGAGCGCGAAACATTAAATGAACGCTTATTGACCTTGTTGCAAGATCCTGCTGCTTACAAGCCATACAAAACAGAAATTCACACCATTGAAGGTCAACTGGAAGAGATTCACAAAACCGCTGAGCTGCAGAAATTGCAACAGCGCGTTGACGAGTTGCGTGGTGACCTTCAGCTAGTGACTGAAGAAGTGACAGAGATTGAGACCGAAGACCCGACTCAGTCGACTAAGATCTTAGACTTAACCACAGAAGTCTCTTCGCTGCTGAACACCGTTTCAGCGAAGTTGCGTAACCGCAATAAAGCGCTGCAAAGTGATGAAGCTCAGGCGGAATTCAGTGCTCAATTTAAGTTACTGGCTCAATCTGTGAGCAGTGCGATGGAGCAAGCGACAACGCCAGATGAGTGTGATGCGCAATTAGCGAAACTCGCAGGGCAGTTAGATAAGTTAGAGTCGCGCTTTGCCGATTTCGATCAGTTCTTAGGTGAAATCTACACCAAGCGTGATGAGATACAGTCAACGCTCGACAACCACAAGCAGCAGCTGGTGGCAGCGCAACAACGCCGTGTTCAAAACCTCCTACAAGCCACGGATGTGACGCTCAAGAGTATCGAGAAGCGTGTTGCCCGTTTTGAAGATGTGGCTGGGTTGAACAGCTATTTTGCAACCGATGCAATGGTGCTGAAACTGCAACAGCTCTCTCAATCGATCCGTGAATTGGGAGATAGCGTTAAAGCTGATAGTGTCGATTCGAAGCTGAAATCGTTACAAGACCAATCTCTTCGTGCTCTGCGTGATAACCAAGATATATTCGAGCAAGGCGGAAAGGTTCTACGATTAGGACGTCATCGCTTCAGTGTCAACCAGCAAGCGCTCGACTTGAGTTTGGTGGCCCATCAAGGGGAGTTATCGACTCACATCTCAGGGACGGATTTTTATCAGCCGATCGAAGATTCCGCATTCCTTGAGTTGCAAAACTACGCCAAACTCGATGTTTCATCGGAAAGTGAACAGGTCTATCGGGCGGAGTATCTGGCTTACTTGATGTTACATCAGGCCGTACGTCAGCGAGACGAACTCAGCTTAGATCTGCTCTATGCGGCTCATAAAGAAGGGACACTGCTGGAACGTGTTCAGCGTTTTGCGGCACCGCGTTATCGAGAAGGTTACGTGAAAGGCATTCATGATACTGACGCTAGCGCATTGCTAACACTGCTGCTGCCTATTTACCAAGAAGCAGGCTTGTTGCGTTTCAGTCAATCTGCCCGAGCAGAGGCGATTTTGTGGTTGGTTGAACAGCCGTCCGATGTGATTGAAAGCTACCGTCAGCAAGCGAAAAATGCCGTATTGCTGCGTGAGCACCTCAATGCCCATGAAGCCTTTGAACAGCTCCAAACCGATCTCCAAACCGCTCTGGAACAACCAGAATCCGGTGAGTCGGCGGATTACTTAGCGAATATTTTGGCGCAAGGTGATTATGTTATCGATGTCAGCCAAGATGCGTTCAGTTTAGCGCAAGATTATCTGCAATTCCGTCGTAGCCTTGGTTGGACACCAGTGTCACAAGCTGGGGGGATCAACTATCAAGATCACTGCCAATGGTTGAGCGCCTACACCGAGAAGCAGGGGCAAGGGAAAGACTTTATTCGTGAAGCTGCGGTGATTGCGACCATGAAGTCCTTGGATACGATATGGAACGTCAACGCTGTTGATTTCTCATTAAGCTGTAAAGCAGAAGGCTTACTGGGTGAGCATACTCGTATTGAAAAAGGGCAATTGGCGCTTGTACTTGATGACTTCTTGCAACGCTGTCGTTATCACTACAACGTGGTTGTACCGAAATTTGAAGCTTACTTGAATCAACGTACGGAACTGCTGCATCAAGCCAAAGAAGATTTCCGTTTGGACGAATTCAAACCGCGCCCACTGACGTCGTTTGTGCGTAACAAACTCATTAGTGAAAGTTACCTTCCACTTATCGGTGATAACTTTGCCAAACAGATGGGAACGATTGGCGATAAGAAGCGTACCGACTTAATGGGTATGCTGTTGCTGATCTCGCCACCGGGTTACGGTAAAACCACCCTGATTGAATACGTCGCACACAAACTAGGTTTGGTCTTCATGAAGATCAATGGCCCTTCCATCGGTCACCAAGCCACCTCATTGGATCCCTCTGAAGCGCCGGACCAGAACTCGGCTCGTGAAATCGAGAAGATCAACTTAGCCTTTGAAATGGGGAACAATGTGTTGCTGTATCTTGATGATATCCAACACACCAATCCTGAGTTGCTGCAAAAGTTCATCTCCCTTTGTGACGGTACACGACGAATTGAAGGGACTTGGCAAGGTAAGACCAAGACGTATGACATGCGCGGTAAGAAGTTTGCAGTGGTCATGGCAGGTAACCCATACACCGAAACCGGGGAAGCTTTCCGAATTCCAGATATGCTGGCGAACCGTGCCGACATCTATAACTTAGGTGACATGCTATCGGATCAGAAAGAAGCGTTTGAACTGAGCTTTATTGAGAACTCATTAACGTCTAACTCGGTTCTAGCGCCACTGGCAACACGGGATCTGAACGACCTTTATCGCTTCGTCAACATGGCTCAAGGAGACAGTATTGCATTGAGCGAAATGTCCCATTCTTATTCCTCAACTGAGGCCAATGAGATCGTCGCTACCTTGCAGAAATTAGCACAGGCTCAGCAGACCGTATTGAAAGTAAACCAGCAGTACATACTCTCTGCGGCGACAGCGGATCATTATCGTGTTGAACCTGCCTTTAAGTTGCAAGGCTCATATCGAAATATGAATAAGTTGGCTGAGAAAATCTCATCGGTCATGACGGATGAAGAGCTGAATACCTTGCTGCAAGATCACTATCAAGGTGAGTCTCAGACCTTAGCGCAAGGTACAGAAGAGAACTTACTGAAGTTAGCTGAGCTGCGTGGTGACTTAACACCTGAACAGCAACAGCGTTGGCAGGAAATTAAAGAGACCTATCAGCGTCAGCAGATGATGGGTGACAGTGAAGACCGTGCGGGACAGGTAGTGCAACAGCTGGCGATGCTGAATCAATATGTATCGCGTTTTTCAGGAGCCGAGTAATGGATAAGCAGTATTGGAGCGATTGGCTAGAGAGCTCTCTTGACGATGGCCGTTTAGATGACAACGAGCGTCGCGACTTAAAATCCCGTCTGACTGATGGCGGGTTAAGAGAAGACGAATATTCGTATCTGCGTAACCAGAGTTTCAAAATCATCCAGAAGAAATTAGCTCAAGGTGAAGACGCCGCAGCTTTGTTCCGATGGTTAGAGCGAACGTTAAAGGTGATGGATGGCTCGCGTCAGGTCGACAAGGGCGCGATTGCTGCAAGTTGGTTCTCCCCTGGGCGTGATTGTGCGGGCGGCATTATTGAGCAATTAAGATTGGCTCGCAAAACGATTGATATTTGTGTGTTTACTATTGCTGATGACGAATTAACGAAGCATATATTGGAAGCGCACAAACGCGGTGTTGCGGTTCGTGTCATTACAGATAATGACAAAATGTATGACATGGGCAGCGATATTGAGTATCTCGCCAAGCAAGGAGTTTCGGTGAAAATCGATACGACTTCGTATCATATGCATCATAAGTTTGCGATTTTTGATCAGAAACATCTGATTAACGGGAGCTTTAACTGGACGCGCAGTGCTTCAAAATACAATCAAGAGGACATTACGTTGACGGATGATCCAAGGTTTGTGACTGAATTTTCGAAGCAATTTGACAAACTATGGCAGCGTTTTCCGTGCCATAAGCCATCTCAACGATAAGGAGTCATCATGACAGAGACAATGGTTCAAGAGAACACTACCTTAGAGGTGGTACCCAATCAGACACAACCCGTGGCGTTGGACCTAGATGTGACCCCTGAAGTTGTGGCCATCGCAGATAATTTCGACCCATTTGACAGTGTGGCGACGATTACGTTTGGTCGTGAAGCGCTAGACAAAATTACCCAATTTTCCGATCAAGTACTGGCGCAGGTTCGAGTTCGCGACAGCGGAGAGGCGGGAGATATTTTGCAAGCCATGGTCGCGAATATGGACAGTTCTGAGTTTGATACGTTGGGCAAACCCTCGTTACTTGAAAGGCTGCCTTTGATTGGAGAGCTGTTTGATTCGTTCAAAAAGTTTTCCACCAGCTTTGATACGGTCAAAAATCAGCTGGATAAGTTATCTGATCAGTTAGAGGGTCAAGAAGCGAAGCTGGCGCATGATATTGCTCAGTTGGACACCTTATATCAGCACAACCTGGATTTATTACGGGGGTTGGAGCAGTACATTGCAGCGGGTCAATACAAGCTAGAGCAGTTGTCTAACGAGGTCTTGCCTGCGTTGCTCGCACAATCGGAAGAGAGTGGTGATGCGCTGGATGCTCAGAAGTATCGTGATGCGAGTCAAGCGGTGGCACGTTTAGAAAAACGCATTCACAACTTAGCCTTGACCCGTTTAGCGGCGATACAGACCGCACCGCAAATTCGACTGTCTCAGGAAGGCAATAAGATGTTGATGGAGGATATCCAAGACATCGTTCACAATACCTTCCCACTGTGGAAGCGACAATTCTTAATCGCTATCTCCAACTATGAGAAAGAGAAGGCTTTGAAAGTAACGCGTGCTGTGAAGGATTATACCAACAAGCAGTATGTGCAAAATGCTGAAAAGCTGAAAGTGTTGGAAGAGCAGATTGCAGAAAACTACCAACGCGGGATTCTAGATATAGAATCACTGCAGCAGGTGAATACTCTGACGATTGAAACGCTGAACAATACCCTTTCCCGTGTGAAGGAAGGGCGAGAGAAGCGTGAACAAGCTGAAAAGGTGATTGCAAGTGCAGAGCAAGAATTAAAACTGGCGTTGCAGCAATCATTAGAAAAGTAGCACAATAGGCTCAGCATCCAAGGTAACCTTATAAAAAACGGTGGCGTCAGCCGCCGTTTTTGTTGATAACGAGTGACGTTACTAACGAATAAAAAGCAAGTGAACCGCCTGATTTTGAGGCCTGACCATACCGGATGTTTGGCAACCAATAACCGATGAAAAACGAGGGAGTGAGTATGCAAGACAAGGAACGAAGCGAAACCGAGCAATTGAGTCAGACGCTCGGGGAGACGTTGTTTTCTCAGCGTTTGGTCATGACGACTGCGGAATCTTGTACTGGTGGTGGTGTGGCATCGGCAATGACTGACATTGCTGGCAGTTCAGCATGGTTTGATCGTGCATTTGTGACCTACAGCAATGAAGCGAAGCAAGAAATGCTCGGCGTTAAATTGCAAACCTTGATAGACCACGGCGCCGTGAGTGAAGCCACCGTCATAGAAATGGTGCGAGGTGCCATTGCTCATTCGAATGCTCAAGTTGGTGTAGCGATCAGTGGCATTGCAGGGCCTTCTGGAGGTACTACGGAAAAACCAGTAGGGACGGTATGCTTTGCATGGGCGGATGAGAAAGGCTGGCTAAAAGTCGATACCTACTGTTTTGCAGGGGATCGCACCCAAGTGCGTCAGCAAGCTATTGTTATTGCGCAGCAAGTGTTACTGACTCACTTGGAAGAGGCGAGCCGTTAGCTCAAGCGATGAGATTGTTGGTTGCTGCCTGAGTTAATGAGGGGAGGATCACTTTGTCGATTTTTTTTTCATACAGGTATAGACACTGTATGAATCAACAGTATAATGGCAGCCATAGATTGAACGGGATAAGCCCGTTGTAAAACCAGATTCAAACCGCTTCAGTGCGAAGATAAAGATTCGGAGAAAGTGATGGACGATAACAAACAGAAAGCGCTCGCCGCTGCGCTAGGTCAGATTGAAAAGCAATTCGGTAAAGGCTCGATCATGCGCCTTGGTGACAACCGCGCAATGGACGTTGAAACCATTTCAACTGGTTCACTTTCTTTGGACATCGCACTAGGTGCTGGTGGTCTACCAATGGGTCGTATCGTAGAAATCTACGGTCCAGAATCTTCTGGTAAAACCACGTTAACTCTTGAGCTGATTGCAGCCGCGCAGCGTGAAGGCAAAACTTGTGCCTTTATCGATGCCGAGCACGCTCTTGACCCTGTGTATGCTCAAAAGTTGGGCGTTGATATTGATGCATTGCTTGTGTCTCAGCCTGATACTGGTGAGCAAGCTCTTGAAATCTGTGATGCTCTGGCTCGTTCAGGCGCTATCGATGTGATGGTGGTTGACTCGGTTGCCGCATTGACTCCGAAGGCGGAAATTGAAGGTGAGATGGGCGATAGCCACATGGGTCTTCAAGCACGTATGCTTTCGCAAGCAATGCGTAAGCTCACAGGTAACCTAAAGCAGTCTAACTGTATGTGTATCTTCATTAACCAAATCCGTATGAAGATTGGTGTCATGTTCGGTAACCCTGAAACGACAACGGGTGGTAATGCACTGAAATTCTACGCATCGGTTCGTCTAGATATTCGTCGTACTGGCGCGATCAAAGAAGGTGATGAAGTTGTTGGTAACGAAACCCGCATCAAAGTCGTGAAGAACAAGATCGCTGCACCATTTAGAGAAGCCAACACTCAGATCATGTACGGCCAAGGCTTTAACCGCGAAGGCGAACTGGTTGACCTAGGTGTTAAGCATAAGCTGGTAGAGAAAGCGGGCGCTTGGTACAGCTACAATGGCGACAAGATCGGTCAAGGTAAAGCGAACGCATGTAAGTTCCTACGTGATAACCCAGAAGTGGGTGCAACCATAGATACCAAGCTTCGTGAGATGCTACTGGTAACGGCACAGCCGGAAGAGCCAGAAACAGGTGAAGCACCTAAAGAAGAGTTCTAAGCTCTCTAACGTTTTCTAAGCCCTGCTTTTGCGGGGCTTTCGTGTTTTTATTCCTCATCAATTTTCAACTCTCGTTATTTACCAAGGTTACCCATGTTCCCAAAGCGCCAAGCCCCTAGCTTATCCAGTAAAGAAGCGGCCATTCAGTTACTTAGCCGACGCGATCATGGAGAATACGAACTGTATCAAAAGCTGACGTTAAAAGGTTACTCTGATGAAGAGGTTCAAGCCGCAGTCAACTTTTGTCTGGACCATAATTATCTGGACGACTTACGTTATGCCAAAAGTCAGGTGCGTCAACATGTCTATAAAGGTCATGGAGAAAGGCGCATTCGCCAAGAGCTTTCCCTCAAGCGAGTATCGGAACAAGTGGTTGAGATGGCGCTGGAGGAAGAGCCTCAAGATTGGTTTGAGTTGGCCAAATTGACGGCTGAGAAAAAGTTTAAAGGTAAGCCAGCCAGTGACCAGAAAGAGTACGCCAAACAAGTGCGTTTTTTACAGTATCGCGGTTATAGTTTTGAGCAAATTTCTTATGCTTTAAAAGGTGAATAGCCTCATTTCTGTTAATTTCAGGAATTTTCCCTGCCTTACTCCTCTTTTCTGCTAGAAAGCTAGTCGTAGCTGATTGCTTGATCTACAATACGGCAAAATTCTAACTCGACTATTTTCAGGAAGAGCTGCATGTACATGAGCACTGATGAGGTTCGTAACGCGTTCCTTAAGTTCTTTGAAAGCAAAGGACACCAAATCGTAGACAGTTCATCGTTAGTTCCACATAACGACCCAACCCTGCTATTCACTAACGCAGGTATGAACCAATTTAAAGATTGCTTCTTAGGCCTAGAAAAGCGAGCCTACACACGAGCAACTACGTCACAGCGCTGTGTACGTGCTGGCGGTAAACACAATGACCTAGAGAATGTCGGTTTCACGGCCCGCCACCATACTTTCTTTGAAATGCTAGGTAACTTCAGCTTTGGCGATTACTTCAAAGAAGACGCCATTTCTTTCGCTTGGGAGTTCCTAACGGAAACGTTGAAGCTGCCAGCCGATCGTCTATTGGTTACTATTTACGAAACCGACGATGAAGCCTTTGATATCTGGAATAAGAAAGTTGGCGTTCCCGCTGATCGCATTGTTCGCATCGGTGACAAAGAAGGCGGTAAACCTTACGAGTCAGACAACTTCTGGCAAATGGGTGATACGGGTCCATGTGGTCCATGTACTGAAATCTTCTATGATCACGGCGATCATATCTGGGGTGGTCGTCCTGGCACACCTGAAGAAGATGGTGACCGTTTCATCGAGATCTGGAACAACGTATTTATGCAGTTCAACCGTCATGCTGATGGCACGATGGAACCGCTACCTAAGCCGTCTGTTGATACCGGTATGGGTATTGAGCGTATCTCAGCAATCATGCAAGGGGTTCACTCAAATTATGAGATTGATGTCTTCCAAGCGCTGATCAAAGCTGCTGCAGAAGTGATCGGTTACGAAGACCTATCGAACCAATCACTGCGTGTTATCGCAGACCACATCCGTTCATGTTCATTCTTGATCGTTGATGGCGTTATGCCTTCAAACGAAGGTCGTGGCTACGTTCTTCGTCGTATTATTCGTCGTGCAGTTCGCCACGGTAACAAGCTAGGTGCACAAGGTGCATTCTTCTATAAGCTGGTGGGTGTGCTTGCAGACATCATGGGTACAGCGGGTGAAGAGCTGAAGAAACAGCAAGCCATCGTAGAAAAAGTGTTACGCATTGAAGAAGAAAACTTCGGTCGTACTCTTGAGCGCGGTATGACGATTCTGAACGAAGCACTGGATAACCTTGATGGCAAAGTGCTTGATGGTGAAACCGTCTTTAAACTGTATGACACGTACGGCTTCCCTGCTGACTTAACCAATGACGTTGCTCGTGAGCGTGAGTTTGCGATTGATGAAGAAGGTTTTGAGAAAGCGATGGAAGAACAGCGTCAACGTGCTCGTGAAGCGGGTCAGTTTGGCACGGACTACAATGCTGCTATCAAGACCGATGCGCAGTCAGAGTTCTGTGGCTATGCGGCAACGCAAGGCAAGGCTAAAGTGAACGCGATCTTTGTAGAAGGCGAAGCAGCAGCGGCATTGTCCGCTGGCGATAAAGCGATTGTGATTCTAGATGAAACCCCATTCTACGCTGAGTCTGGCGGTCAGTGTGGTGATACGGGTACTCTGAAAACGGAATCGGGTTTATTCCAAGTTGAAGATACGCAAAAACTCGGTAATGCGATTGCACACCACGGCGTACTCGCTGAAGGCGTATTGGCATCTAACGATGAAGTTGAAGCGACAGTCGATGCAGAACGTCGTGCAGCGATCTCTCTAAACCACTCTGCGACACACCTGTTGCACGCAGCACTGCGTCAAGTACTGGGCGAGCACGTGGCACAGAAAGGCTCATTAGTTAAACCTGAGAACCTTCGTTTTGACTTCTCACATTTAGAAGCGGTTACCGCAGCAGAGCTGAAAGAAGTCGAGCGCCTTGTGAACGCGCAAGTACGCCGCAATCACCCAATTCGTACTGATATCATGGATATCGAATCCGCGAAGAAAAAAGGTGCGATGGCGCTCTTTGGCGAGAAGTACGACGACGAAGTTCGTGTTCTCTCTATGGGTGAGTTCTCAACGGAATTGTGTGGTGGTATTCACGCTGCGAACACTGGCGACATCGGTCTGTTTAAAATCACATCTGAAGGCGGTATTGCTGCTGGTGTTCGTCGAATCGAAGCCGTAACGGGTGAAGGCGCACTGGATGTGATCGAGCAGCAGCAAGCGGCTTATGAAGAGAAACTGGCTGAGTCGGCACAAAAAGCGAAGTCACTTGAGAAAGAGATTCAGAAGCTGAAAGACAAGATGGCGGCAGCTGAAAGCGCCAACATCATGGGTAAAGCGACGGACGTGAACGGTACGAAAGTGTTGATCGCGGCTCTAGAAGGCGCTGACAGCAAAAACCTTCGCACTATGGTTGATGACATCAAAAACCAAATGGGTAGCGGTGTCGTGCTGCTAGCGAACGTGACTGGCGAGAAGATTGGCCTGATCGCAGGTGTGACGAAAGATCTTACCGGCAAAGTTAAAGCGGGTGACCTAGTGAAGATGGTTGCCGAGCAGGTCGGTGGTAAAGGTGGCGGACGTCCGGACATGGCTCAGGCAGGCGGCACTGATGTTGCAGCATTACCTGAAGCTATCAAGACGGTTCAGCCATGGCTTGAAGAACGCCTGTAAGCGAATATAGATAGTAATAATACGCTCAATCAATAACTTGATTGAGCGTAATTTTTTTCTGGTGACCAAGTGGTTTAATGTCTGAACTGCTTGGTTTTGTTGTAATACCCACCTAGATAAATAGTGAACATCTAGATGGGTATCCATACCGTCTTTTTCAGTTGTAGGGAAAGGCGGTCTAATAAGACTTCGGTCTTGGGAAGGTGAAGACTGGTGAAAAAGCCCCTTATCGTGCAAAAGTTTGGCGGAACGTCTGTAGGTTCAATCGACAAGATTGAAACGGTAGCCAAACACATCATCAAGGCGAAAGATGATGGTAATCAAGTGGTAGTGGTGGTGTCGGCGATGTCGGGTGAAACCAACCGACTGATGGACTTGGCAAAACAAGTCGATAATGTACCGACAGCGCGTGAACTTGATGTTTTGCTCTCTGCTGGTGAGCAAGTGTCTATGGCACTGCTGGCGATGACCTTAAATAAGCTAGGTTACGCAGCACGCTCACTTACCGGAGCACAGGCGGGCATTGTGACGGACAATCAACACAATGACGCAACGATTAAATACATTGATAGCGAGTTGATTCACAACTTACTGAGCGAAGGTCAGATTGTGATTGTCGCTGGCTTTCAAGGTGTTAATGAAAATGGGGATATCACCACGCTAGGTCGCGGTGGTTCGGATACAACGGCTGTCACTTTAGCCGGCGCTTTAAACGCCGATGAGTGTCAGATTTTTACTGATGTTGATGGTATTTACACTTGCGATCCTCGTGTCGTACCGCAATCTCAAAAACTCGATATTATCGATTTTCCAACGATGGAAACCATGGCCAGTAAAGGCGCAAAGGTACTCCATCTTCCGTCCGTTCAATACGCATGGAAACATGCAGTACCGCTTCGAGTGGTCTCAACCTTTGTTGTGAATCAAGGAAGCCTTGTGAAAGGGGAGGAAGCCTCTGAAGGGGTATCTGGTCTTGCCATTCAAAGAGATTTGACTCTGGTTGAGATCGACGCCAATCACACCTCAGGTGCGTTGAAGCAGTGCCAAATGCTGGGTATTGAGGTCTGGAGTGTGATCGAGCATCCAGAACAGGCAGGTATACTGATTAAACGGGACGCATGTGCCAAGTTGGATCTGGTGTTTGGAGAAAAAATCCGTAATAGTGAAGACGTAAGCCTACTGACTTTGGTAGGCAAAGGTGCAAGCCACTTACAAGAGTCCGCAGCGGCGTTATTAGCGCAGCAGGGCATGAAAGTGCGTTTTACTTGCACCAGCGAGCTGTCGACTATGCTGGTTTTGTCGCCAAGTTGCATCGATAATGCTGCCAACATACTCCACGATGTTTATATAAGAACAGGCGAAGTGGTCGATATTCAGCAGAAACAGGCCATTTAGGGTGACTTTCGTTTACAGGGGAGTTTACGGAAATGTCATTTTTGTTGGATAATAGTTTGGTAGTAAAAGTTTAGAGATTACTCAAGGAGCAAAAGAATGCTTATTTTGACTCGCCGCGTTGGCGAAACACTAATGATTGGTGATGAAGTGACTGTAACGGTTCTTGGTGTTAAAGGTAACCAAGTTCGTATCGGCGTAAACGCTCCGAAAGAAGTGTCTGTACACCGTGAAGAAATCTACATGCGCATTCAAGCTGAGAAAGGCAACGGTAACGCTGGTTCTGGCAACTACTAAGCGGATTGTGTTAAGAAAGGCTGACCTAGGGTCAGCCTTTTTTTATGTCTATTGAAAGAGGGTAGGTGGAAAAGCGCGTCCGTATCTGTTCTGTTGCTCGGTTGGTAACGGTTTTACTCGGTTAGTCAGGCTTGAAAAAGTGGACGTGTGGTCAACATGGCGTAGATTGTCGATATTGCGTTTTCAATGCTGACAGATCTGGTGCGACAAACAGACAGGATGAGCACGAAAGATTGGTTGAGTTCGCTGGCTGAAATTAAAGGGAAAAACCTCATTAAAGTTTAATTAATCAACGCTTTGGTTAATTTGACATCGCTTAAGCGACTTTTCGCTATTTTTTCAAAGAAAGTGTTTGACATATTTTTGGTAAATCGTAATATGTGCCTCCGCAAGACGGTGAGGTGGCCGAGAGGCTGAAGGCGCTCCCCTGCTAAGGGAGTATACGGTTTGTAGCCGTATCGAGGGTTCGAATCCCTCCCTCACCGCCATTT
>JBHOHG010000001.1:100544-439191 GCA_043422575.1 bacterium sp. HQB-39
AGTGAATGGCAAACATTAGATAAGTGTTAATTTATCAACCCTGCGCGCTCGTAGCTCAGCTGGATAGAGTACCTGGCTACGAACCAGGCGGTCGGAGGTTCGAATCCTCCCGAGCGCGCCACTTTCTCTTTTTGAGTAAGTGAATGGCAAACATTAGATAAGTGTTAATTTATCAACCCTGCGCGCTCGTAGCTCAGCTGGATAGAGTACCTGGCTACGAACCAGGCGGTCGGAGGTTCGAATCCTCCCGAGCGCGCCATTATTTAAGGTTGTAATGACCTGATAAAGCTTTTCGCTTTATCGAAGCCCTGCGCGTCCGTAGCTCAGCTGGATAGAGTACCTGGCTACGAACCAGGCGGTCGGAGGTTCGAATCCTCCCGGACGCGCCACTATTAAAAAGCCTCGCATTGCGAGGCTTTTTTGCATCTGGACTATTCTGTCCTTTCCCCTTTCTCCTTTCTCTTATTTCCTTTCCACCTTCTTTCTCATCCTTCTGAGTTTCTTTACGACCTTCTTTGCTACCCAGTGGTTTCTTGCGGGCAATGAAGACAGAAGTAGTGCACCTCCAGGCTGTCTTCCCTTTATCTCTTCCCTTTATTTCTTTTCGTTTTTTCTTTCTCTGTTCGGCATTCTGAGATCTTTGCTGATGTGATTAGCCCTATTGGGCGCAAGATCGGCAGAGTGGTGCGATCAGGTTGAATAGACGTGTCGAATCATCATTATCGTAACTGGGTATGATGGTTTACTGGCACTTCGTTGGTGTTGTTGTCTATTTGTTAACCAAAAAGTAAATGCCACTTGTGATCATCAGGATTTTGATTCTTATGAGTATTTTATGAAAAACTATAAAATTAGTAATGGATTAGAGTTTTATTCTGGAATGGCGTTTTATTGCTCTTTGCTATAATGAAATAGATTGATATGACAAAATCAAATAAATACCAAACTATCTGGCATATTTATTTTGTTTTGGCTTTCTTATAACTAATGGGACTTTATAGGCTTTCTTCTATTACTTTTAATTTAGAAATCGAACGGTTTGTTTGTTAAATGTTAATTGAAAAAGGCCTTCTTTATTATTATCAATGGTTTACGATGTTTTCTCGTTAGGTGCTACTACAGGGCTATAGAGTGCTTTTCTTATAATATTCGTGTTTTATGCAGCAGGCATCACCCTAACGAGATGACATTTGTGTGATCTCTGTGGCGAATAAACAATCGAATTGTGTTTTGTTTTGTTTCCGACTTTAAACAAAATTGACAAAATTTTACTTATCGAGATAATCGATTGGTCAGGATTTTATATCGAATGAGTCCTGAACTTGTCAGGATGACGAAGAAAGGAAGCAAGATGACAGATATTGGAAGCCAATTGATTGATGCCGCCACAATGATGCTTACAGGCATGGTGGTGGTGTTCACATTCCTAACCATACTGGTTTTTCTCGTTCGGCTTATGTCGAAGCTGGCACCGAAAGAGGAGCCACAGCCGAGCGCAGCGACGCAACCCGTTACAAATACAGTTTCATCCCCCTCTTCAGCGGTTAGCCCACAAGTCGTGGCAGCGATCTCGGCAGCGGTGCATCAACATCGCACTTCGGTTGCAAAATAGCTCAAGAAAGGCAGTTAGAAAGAATTTAAAAAAGGAGTTTTAGAGCATGTCTAAACCACTAGCGCTTACTGATGTGGTGCTTCGCGACGCCCATCAATCACTATTTGCGACTCGTATGCGTATCGAAGATATGTTGCCGATAGCCGCTGAACTCGACAAAGTCGGTTACTGGTCTTTGGAGACATGGGGTGGAGCGACGTTTGACGCGTGTATCCGTTTTTTAGGAGAAGATCCTTGGGAGCGCTTGCGTGAACTGAAAAAAGCAATGCCAAATACCCCGATGCAAATGCTTCTTCGCGGCCAAAACTTATTAGGCTACCGTCACTACGCCGATGATGTTGTAGAGAAGTTTGTCGAACGCGCGCATGTGAATGGTATGGATGTTTTCCGTATTTTTGATGCGATGAATGACGTTCGTAACTTTGAGAAAGCAGTCAAAGCGACCATTGATGTTGGAGCACATGCACAGGGCACCTTGTCGTACACCACCAGTCCTGTTCACAACTCAGACACTTGGGTGGATCTGGCGAAGCGTCTAGAAGATCTCGGCTGCCACTCGCTATGTATTAAAGATATGTCAGGTCTTCTTAAGCCTTATGAAGCTGAAGAGCTGATCACTCGCATCAAAGCATCTTGTGATGTGCCGCTGGCTTTACATTGTCATGCAACAACCGGGCTTTCGACGGCAACGGCAGTGAAAGCAGCAGAAGCTGGTGTCGATATGCTCGATACCGCCATCTCTTCTATGAGTTGTACATACGGTCATACGCCGACGGAAACCATCGTTGCTATGTTAGAAGGGACGGGGCGCGATACGAATTTGAAGTTAGATCAGATTGAGCCTATCGCTGCTTACTTCCGTGAAGTTCGTAAGAAGTATGCGAAGTTTGAAGGTCAATTAAAAGGGGTCGATTCCCGTATCCTTATTGCCCAGGTTCCGGGTGGTATGCTGACCAACATGGAAGGTCAATTGAAAGAACAAGGGGCTGCCGATCGTCTTGATGAAGTGCTAGAAGAGATCCCACGCGTGCGTAAGGACCTTGGCTACATTCCTCTAGTGACACCAACGTCGCAGATCGTTGGAACGCAATCGGTAATCAACGTGTTGACGGGAGAGCGTTATAAGAGCATTACCAAAGAGACTGCTGGCTTACTGAAAGGTGAATATGGGGCAACCCCTGCAGAGGTCAACGCGGAGCTGCAAGCGAAAGTATTGGAAGGAAAAGAGCCAGTGACTTGTCGCCCAGCGGACTTGCTTGAGTCAGAGATGCACACTTTAACCGACCAATTACTGACAAAAGCTCAACAGGACAAGATTGAATTAGCCAAAGATACGGTTGATGATGTTTTGACTTATGCGCTATTCCCTCAAGTCGGTCTGAAGTTCCTGAAAAACCGTGGCAACCCAGAGGCTTTTGAGCCAGCTCCGACAGCAGAAGAAGCTAAGCCTGCATCTTCTGCACCAGTGGCGACCTCTGCGAATGGCACTGTGGAAAGCTACAGCGTCCGTGTCGATGGTCAAGTCTTTGATGTGGAAGTGGGGCCTCAAGGTCAACTGACGTCAGTAACACCAGCAACACCAACCGCCGGGGCTGCGCCAGCGCCAAGTGCTCCTGCTGCGGCACCAGCGACCAATGCTGAAGCCGTACCCGCACCGCTAGCGGGTAACATCTTTAAAGTGAATGTTCAGCCGGGTCATCAAGTGGCAGAAGGCGACGTACTGTTGATCCTAGAAGCGATGAAGATGGAGACCGAGGTTCGAGCAGCCCGTGGTGGCGTGGTGCAAGAGCTGAATGTCAAGGAAGGTGACTCAGTGACAGTGGGATCACCACTCCTGAGCCTAGCGTAAGGAAGTACCATGGAAGGATTGTTGACCTTATGGTCTGAAACAGGGATTGCCAACTTTGAGTTTGGTCAGTTATGCATGATTGCCGTTGGTTGTGGACTGCTTTTTCTAGCGATCAACAAAGGTTTTGAACCCTTGTTACTACTACCGATTGGTTTTGGTGCGGTATTGGCGAATATTCCTAATGCGGGGTTCACTGATCCCGGCGGTTTGTTGTACTACGTGTACTACATCGGGATTGAGTCAGGCATATTCCCGCTACTGATCTTTATGGGAGTCGGGGCTATGACCGACTTCGGTGCCTTGATCGCGAACCCGAAAACCTTATGGTTGGGTGCGGCGGCGCAAGTGGGCATTTTCGCGACGTTATTCGGGGCGATTTTGCTTAACTTGGTTCCGGGCATGGAATTCAGCATGGAAGATGCGTCGTCGATTGCTATCATCGGTGGCGCGGATGGCCCGACGGCGATCTTCCTCGCGAGCCAACTCTCTCCTGATCTGTTAGGTGCGATTGCGGTTGCGGCATACAGCTACATGGCATTGGTGCCGATCATTCAACCACCAATCATGAAAGCTCTGACCAACGAAGAAGAACGTAAGATCCAAATGGCTCAGCTGCGTCCAGTCACTAAGTTCGAGAAAGTGCTGTTCCCTCTTGCCGTGTTGGTGATGACGATTCTCTTCTTGCCATCAGCAACGCCGCTGGTGGGGATGTTCTGCCTCGGTAACCTGATGCGTGAAGCGGGCGTGGTCGATCGTTTGTCGAAAACGGCGCAAAATGAATTGATCAATATCGTGACCATCTTCCTTGGGCTTGGCGTCGGTTCTAAGCTTCAAGCTGAACAGTTCTTGAATGTTGAAACGTTAGGGATCTTAGGCTTGGGGGCGGTGGCTTTCAGTATCGGTACGGCTGGCGGTGTGTTGATGGCGAAATTACTCAACAAACTTTCTCCTGAAGATATTAACCCATTGATTGGTGCTGCTGGGGTTTCGGCTGTGCCAATGGCTGCGCGAGTGGTGAACAAGGTAGGTCTTGAGGCGAATTCGCAAAACTTCTTACTGATGCATGCGATGGGGCCAAATGTTGCGGGCGTTCTTGGCTCTGCGGTGGCTGCGGGCATTCTGTTAGCGTTAGTGGGTTAAATGATGTGAGGCCGTCAATCGGGTAATTTGAAGGCGTGATTGACGCATATTGAAGTCAGAATCCGGATAAAATCTGCTGATGATGTTAACTTCAATACATAAAATAGTTTATAGTCAAAGGGATGCTTCGCATCCCTTTCTTTTTTCTCGGCAAGGACAGTCTGAATGGAAAATAAACACATTGTCATTACGCAATTCGGTGAGCCTGAAGTACTCGAAGTACAGCAGGGCACGATCCCTCAACCGCAAGCGGGTGAAGTGCTAGTGAAAGTCGCTTTTTCTGGAATCAACCCAATCGATGTAAAAACACGTTTAGGTTTGGGATGGGCTGCGCAGCAGAACAAAGACAAGCTCCCTTGGACTCCCGGTTACGATGTGTCTGGCACGGTTGCGGCACTCGGCGAAGGGTGTTCTGAAGTTGCTGTGGGGGATGATGTGGCTGGCTTTATCGGTTTTCCATTACAGGGCGGCGGCTACAGTCAATATGTTTGTGTTCCTGAATCAGCGCTGAGTGTTGTGCCCAATGCGATTACGCTTGAAGCGGCAGCGGCATTGCCACTTGCTGGACAGACGGCAGCTCAAGCTCTCAATAAGGCCGGAGTTACCGAAGGCGATCGCGTGCTTATTTTGGCGGGCGCTGGTGGCGTTGGTCATCTTGCTATTCAAATTGCGGTTGCTGCCAAAGCCGAAGTGTACACCACATGCAGCGAGTCGAATTTAGACTATTTGGCTACGCTGGGGGCTCATGCGATTAACTATCAGTTTGCCCCAGCGTCAGAGCGTGTCTCTGAGGTTGATGTCTTGATCGATCTTGTTGGCGGGGATACCGCGCTGGATGCGTTGAAATGTTTGAAAGATGGGGCTCGTGTGGTCACCGTTCCAACATTAACCGCTGATATGATTTGCCAGAAAGCCAACTTATTGGGTTTTGAAGCCAGTGGCATGCTGGTTGAGCCTAACAAAGAGCAGATGGATACGCTGATGTATATGGTCAGCGTGGGTATCCTAAAGACGGAAATCCAAGCGATTTATGATCTTGACGATGTTCAACATGCTCACCAACACGTCGAAGGTGGTCACACCCGAGGTAAAGTTCTGCTTAATATGCAATGATAGAGCTGTTCAATTCATTTTTTCAGAGTGCGGCAGCTTGGTTTTCTGACTCCGCACTCTGGGTTCTCTTTTTTACTGGTTTTCTTAGTGCCACATTACTGCCTGGCGGCTCCGAAGCTGGGCTGATTGCTACCTTGTCATTAGACCAATTTGCGGTTTTTTGGGTGGTGGTCGTGGCGACAATAGGAAACACACTAGGTGGGCTCACTAACTATTTTCTGGGCTTATGGCTACCGAATCGAACTGAATCGGAGAAACACGGTCATAAAGCCATAGCTTGGTTACAACGATACGGTTATTGGGGACTCTTTTTTAGTTGGTTACCCATCATTGGCGATCCTCTCTGTTTAGCGGCGGGATGGCTAAGGATGCGCTTTCTTCCCTCTCTAATACTGATTTTCATAGGTAAAGCGGCTCGTTACTCCATATTGGCCGCGATCTATTACGGAATTTTCTAAGGAATACTCATGACAAAGCATTGGATTAGTGCTTCTGCGGTACTGCTACTTGCTGGCTGTGCTAACGGCCCTGTTTCAGTCCCATTCTTTTCATCACTCCCAGAAGGCGTCACTCTGATTGAAGAGTCGAAGGCGGAATCGGGTAAAGTGAAGATCCCTTACCAAAAGTATCAGTTGGATAACGGTCTTACCGTCGTGTTATCTCCCGATGCGTCAGATCCTTTGGTGCATGTTGATGTGACTTACCATGTGGGCTCGGCTCGTGAAGAGGTTGGCAAGTCAGGTTTTGCTCATTTCTTTGAGCACATGATGTTCCAAGGCAGTGAGAATGTTGGTGATCAACAGCACTTTAAAATCATTACTGAAGCGGGCGGTAACTTGAACGGCACGACAAACCGTGACCGAACCAATTACTTTGAAACGGTGCCTGCTAATCAACTAGAAAAAATGCTGTGGTTGGAAGCGGATCGTATGGGGTTCCTGCTCGATGCGGTTTCTCAGAAAAAATTCGAAATTCAGCGTGACACGGTGAAAAATGAGCGTGCGCAAAACTATGATAATCGTCCATACGGTTTGATTTGGGAGCGTATGGGAGAAGCCTTGTATCCTGAAGGTCACCCTTACTCATGGCAAACCATTGGGTATGTAGAAGATTTAGATCGTGTTGATGTGAACGATCTCAAAGCCTTCTTCCTACGCTGGTATGGCCCGAACAATGCGGTCATTACTATTGGTGGTGATCTCGATGTTGATCAAACGCTAGAGTGGGTGAACAAGTACTTTGGATCCATTCCTCGTGGTCCTGAAGTCGACAATGCGCCTAAGCAACCGGCCCAGCTAACTCAAGATAAGTACATTACACTTGAAGATCGCATCAGTCAGCCTATGGTGATGATCGGTTGGCCGACCACCTATCGAGGTGAAGAGACGCAAGCCTCTCTGGATATTCTTGCGAATGTACTTGGTAGCGGAAATAACAGTTACCTCTACCAAGACTTAATTAAAACGCAGAAGGCCGTTGATGCGGGGGCGTTCCACGATTGTGCTGAATTAGCCTGTACTTTCTACGTATACGCGATGGGAGAGTCGGGTGATAAAGGCGACTTGACCAAGTTGTATCAAGAGGTAATGAATACCGTTGAAAGCATGCAAGAGCGCGGTGTAGAGAGTGAGCGATTGGCGCAGGTAACGGGGCTTGCGGAAGCGAATGCCGTCTTTGCTCTGCAAAGTGTCAAAGGCAAAGTGACACAATTAGCTTCAAACCAAACTTTTTTTGGTCAACCGGATCGAATTGAAGAGAACTTGAACGCGATTCGTTCGGTTTCTGCAGACTCAGTGATGGCGGCTTATCAGCAGTTCGTCGCAGATCAGCACAAAGTGACCTTGAGCGTAATTCCAAAGCGTAAAGATCACCTCGCGGTTAAAGCGGCGACGTTCGTGACGCCAGAGCGTACGTTACCAACCTACAGTAAAGTGGATCCTGAGAGTTTGGATTACCGCCGAGCAACCGATAATTTTGACCGCTCAGTGATGCCTCCTGTTGGTAAAGCGGTTCAGGCTGAGCTACCTAATTTATACCAAATCCATTTCGATAATGGATCTGAGCTGCTTGGCACGCAAAGCCAAGAAACACCAACGGTGATGATTAAATTTAAACTGCCAGCGGGTAATCGTTTTGCCGAGAGAGGCAAAGAAGGGTTGCCATCCATCACTGCATCGTTAATGCAAGAAGGAACATTGGCGCGTTCAGCAGAAGAGATTCAAGCAGAACTCGATAAACTGGGCAGTTCCATCAGTTTTAGCAGCGCGAACTACACCACGGACGTTAATGTCACGGCATTGGTTCATAATATTGAGCCAACCTTAGAAATCGTACGTGAGATGTTGGCAACCCCAGCCTTTACTCAAGAGGATTTTGATCGCATTCAGATGCAGATGGTTCAAGGAGTGGTGTACCAACATCAAAGACCGAGCTGGCTAGCATCACAGGCGACACGACAAGTGCTGTTTGGTGATAGCATTTTTGCTCGTGACAAAGAAGGCACACAAGCGTCGATTAAATCCTTAACCCTGCAAGATGTAAAAGCCTTCTATCAGGCTCACTATACGCCTCAAGGTGCTCAGGTGATTGTGGTTGGTGATATGTCTCGCCGTGAAGTGAAAAGCGCGCTTGATTTCTGGGCTGACTGGCAAGGTCCATTGGCTCCGCTTTATCGCCCAGAAACGGTCAAGCCTTTGGAAGCGCAGCGTATTTATTTAGTCGACAAGCCGGATGCACCACAAAGTGTGGTGCGCATGGTTCGCCAAGGTCTTCCTTACGATGCAACGGGTGAAATGTACTTGAGCCAGCTGGCTAACTTTAACCTTGCAGGTAACTTCAACAGTCGAATCAACCAGAATCTACGTGAAGACAAAGGCTATACCTACGGCGCCTATGGCTATTTTGCAAGTAGCATTGAAAATGGAGCGGTGATTTTTGGTGCTCAAGTGCGTGCCGATGCGACCATTCCTGCGATTCAAGAGATGGAAAAAGATATGCGCGAATTTGCAACTTCAGGGCTGCGCACCGATGAGCTGAGCTTTATGCGTCAAGCTGTGGGTCAACAGGATGCGCTGAAGTATGAAACGCCAACTCAGAAGAGCGCGTTGATTGCCAATATCTTGCACTACAATTTGGATGAGGATTATTTACAGCAGCGTAATCAGCTGGTGGAAGAAGTGTCGATTGAGACGCTTAATAAACTGGCTAGCAAGTGGTTTAATCCAAATGATTATCAGATCATCGTGGTCGGGGATGCTAAAACATTAAAGCCTCAATTAGAAAAATTGAATAAACCCGTAGAAGAGCTTGAAATCATTCGATAGAGTACACATTTATACTCGAGCAGTGTCGTTATTGATGATAGCGACACTGGCTTGAAACTAGGCGGGCATTAGCTTTAGCCACATTTTTGTAAGCAAGCCGTTTAATAATAACGGCTTGTTTTGGTGTTATCAGTCAGTCTTTGCGCCAGTGTGAGCGGTATGGACTATAGACATAAGCGAACTTCATTTTGACAGATTTTGCTGCACGACTAGACCAAATTGCGTCTAACCCAGAAGTCTTTAAACAGTTTGGTCGAGGCGTTGAACGTGAAACTTTGCGTTATCATGCTGAGGGGCAACTTGCGACAACGGTACACCCAGAAGGATTGGGCAGTGCTTTCACTCATCAATGGATTACGACAGACTTTGCAGAATCACTGCTTGAGTTTATTACTCCCGTTTCGAATGACATTGATGTTTTGGTGGCTCAGCTCAGTGATGTCCACCATTACACGCAAACCCAGCTCGGAAATGAAACCATGTGGCCGCTTTCGATGCCATGCTACGTGGAAAACGAAGAGCAAATTCAGCTAGCGCAATACGGCAGCTCAAATAGCGGTACGATGAAGACGTTGTATCGTGAAGGTTTGAAACGTCGTTACGGCAGTCTGATGCAGATCATCTCCGGTGTGCATTTTAATTTCTCTTTCCCTGAGAATTTGTGGGATCAGTTGTACGGTCAGCAGTCGCAGTCACAGCGTGAAGCGACAAAATCAGAGGGCTACTTTGGACTGATCCGCAACTACTACCGTTTTGGTTGGTTGATTCCTTACTTCTTTGGTGCATCGCCAGCCTTGTGTTCGTCGTTTGTCAAAGAGAGCGAGTCGGACTTGCCGTTTGAACGTCTTGGAGAAACCTTGTATCTGCCGGAAGCGACGTCGTTGCGTCTGAGTGATCTGGGTTACACCAATAGTGCTCAGAGTGTGTTAAAGATTGGCTTCAATAGCATAGAACAGTACCTTGAAGGACTGGGGGATGCGATTCGCCGCCCTTCAGAGGAATTTGCGGAAATCGGTGTAAAAGTCGAGGGTGAATACCGTCAGCTGAACAGCAACGTGCTACAGATTGAAAATGAGCTGTATGCTCCGATTCGTCCTAAGCGAGTCGCTTTAGAAGGTGAGAAACCATCGGATGCTTTAGCCCGAGCTGGGGTAGAGTACATCGAAGTGCGCTCATTGGATGTTAATCCATTCAGCCCTGTCGGTATTACTCAGGAACAGATTCGTTTCTTAGACTTGTTCCTCACGTGGAGCTTGCTCTCTGATTCAGCACAAATGGATGATAAAGAACTGGAGTGCTGGCGTGATAACTGGAACAAAGTGATCCTTTCAGGACGCAAACCTGGCTTAGAGCTAAAAATCGGCTGTCAGGGCGAACGCTTGACACTACAAGCTTGGGCA
This sequence comes from bacterium sp. HQB-39, assembly GCA_043422575.1. Lineage (GTDB taxonomy): Bacteria > Pseudomonadota > Gammaproteobacteria > Enterobacterales > Vibrionaceae > Vibrio. Next base: position 110,982 of record JBHOHG010000001.1, read on the forward strand.
CATCGCGTGTTCGATGAGTTAGAGCAGATTGCGGTTCAGATGGATCACGCCCATGGCGGTCAGGCATATCAAGACGTGTGTCAGACACTGCGTCAGTGGATTGATAACCCAGAGTTGACGATTTCTGGTCAACTCTTGGCACTAACGAAAGAGCTTGGTGGTTCGGGTCACGTAGGCTGTGAATTAGGTAAGCAGTATCGCCAAGCCCATTTAGAGCATCAATACCAAGTGTATTCGAAAGAAATGATGCTCAAAGAAGTGGATGCTTCGTGGCTCAAACAGAAACAGATTGAAGCTGCGGATAGTATGAATTTTGATGACTTTTTAACGGACTATTTTGCCTATTTAAATGACTAATTTCGAATGGTATCGCTTAGGTCGTATTGGATTAACTGCACTTGCGAGTGTGGTGATGTTTGGTTGTGCAACGACCCCGCCAAAGAAGCAAAGTGACCTGTGTGATATTTTTCGTGAAAAGTCAGGATGGTATGAAGATGCCATAGCGATGAACGAAGAGTGGGGAACCCCCATTCATATTGCGATGGCATTTATCAAACAAGAGAGCGCGTTTCGACACGATGCGCGTCCTCCAAGGGATTACATCCTAGGCTTTATTCCTTGGGGACACATCAGCAGCGCTTATGGCTATGCGCAAGCTCAAGATGCGGCTTGGCAGGATTTTCAAGACGCGACCGACCATGGCGGTTCGCGCGCCAGTTTTGATGATGCCATCATGTTTGTAGGCTGGTATACCCATGAAACACGTCGCCAGCTCGGGGTCTCCTTATGGGACCCGTATAACCAATACCTTGCTTATCATGAAGGGCGAGGGGGTTATCAAAGAAAGACCTATCAACATAAGCCAAAGTTGTTATCCATTGCTCGTAAAGTGGAGCAGCAGGCAAAAGATTACGGTTGGCAACTCAAACAGTGCCGCCAAGAATTGGAAGATAATCGAAGTTGGTTTTTCTAATGAAATGACACCTCGAGCTGCTTAAGTCGAGAGGTCATTGAGATGGGAAAACTAGAACAGCCGTTTTCGTTCCGATACCCAAGCCGTTGAAGGATATCAAGGACGATACATCAGGAGGGACACAATGCCTTTATTAGACAGCTTTACCGTCGACCACACTCGTATGCATGCACCCGCAGTGCGAGTGGCCAAAACAATGACCACACCGAAAGGCGATACCATTACGGTTTTCGACTTGCGTTTTACTGCACCAAACAAAGACATTTTGTCTGAGCGCGGTATTCATACCCTTGAGCACTTGTACGCTGGTTTTATGCGTAAACACTTGAATGGTGATGCGATCGAAATCATCGATATTTCACCGATGGGATGCCGTACCGGTTTTTATATGAGCCTTATCGGAACGCCAACAGAGACAGAAGTGGCGTCGGCTTGGACAGCAGCGATGCAGGATGTATTGAAGGTGGAAAGCCAAAACAACATTCCTGAATTGAACGAATACCAGTGTGGTACGGCATCAATGCACTCACTCGATGAAGCGAAAGCGATCGCAACCAGCATTCTTGAGGCGGGCATTGCCATCAACAAGAATGAAGATTTGGCGCTGCCAGAGGCGATGCTGAAAGAGTTGAAGATTGATTAGCCTTTTCTGCGTATAAAGTGAATCATGAAGACAATAAAAAAGCCTTGGGAGACCAAGGCTTTTTTGATGGTGTGTATTCACTGAGTGTGAGTTGACTTAGTCATCGTCATCATCGTGAGTGGCCAGTCTAGGGAAAACGCGGACCAGTTTAATTCGGTTTTCTTCCAGTTCGACAATCTCCATGGGATGATTCTCAACTTGAACGCTCAAATGACTTTCTGGAATATCTTCTAAGTGTTCCAAAATCAGCCCGTTTAGGGTACGAGGACCATCTGTTGGGAGCTTCCACTTTAAGCCTTTATTGATATCACGAATGTTAGCACTTCCATCGATCAAGAAGCTGCCGTCACCTTGAGGGGTGATTTCGTCAGACAAACTTGGCGCAATGGAGGTGGTAAACTCACCCACGATCTCTTCAAGGATATCTTCCAATGTGATCAGACCGTTGATATCACCATATTCATCGACGATCAGGCCAATACGCTCTTTATTACGTTGGAATTTCAGGAGCTGAACGTTAAGCGGAGTGCCTTCTGGGATGAAGTAGACTTCATCGGCTGCACGCAACAAGGTCTCTTTATTGAACTCGTTCTTCTCTAACATCAATCGGTACGATTCACGCAAACGCAGCATACCGACCACTTCGTCAATCTGATCACGGTAAAGGACGATACGACCATGTGGAGAGTGGGTCAGCTGACGCACTATCGATTTCCAATCATCGTTGATATCAATGCCCGTGATGTCATTTCGTGGCACCATGATGTCATTCACCGTGACATGCTCAAGATCCAGAATCGAGACCAACATATCTTGGTGGCGACGCGGGATAAGGCTACCAGCTTCATTCACCACAGTACGCAGCTCTTCCGAACTCAAGTGGTCATCACCACCATGCTCGGCTTTCACGCCAATCAATCGAATAAAGCCATTGGTAATGAAGTTCACCAAAATAACCAGCGGAGACAACACCTTCATTAGAATGGTGAGCAGAATACTACTGGCGTAAGAGACTTTCTCGGGGTAAAGAGACGCCACGGTTTTTGGGGTGACTTCCGCGAAAACCAGCACCACCATGGTGAGGGCACCGGTTGCGATGGCGACCCCCATATCTCCGTATAATCGCATACCAAGAATGGTCGCAATGGCTGAAGCCAAAATGTTGACAAGGTTGTTGCCGATCAAGATCAAGCCAATCAGGCGATCAGGGCGATTCAGTAGTTTTTCTACTCGGCGGGCACCACGGTGTCCTTGGTTCGCTAGGTGCTTCAAACGGTATCGATTCAAAGACATCATCCCTGTTTCTGAACCTGAGAAGTAACCTGAGATGACGATAAGACACGCGAGTAGCGCAAATAAGATACCCGTAGAGATGTCGTCCAAAGCGTTTTATTTCCTATATGTTAGCTTGGTTAATTAATGACCTAAGGCGGTCTTGCTGTCAATGTACACAATGCAGTGAATAATTGCAGGTGTGAACGATGAGTTTGTGTAATGAATTGTTAAGTCAAGATGATTTCCTGAACAAAGCGGCTACCAAAATAGGCCAATGTCAGCAAGGTTGCCCCAGCGACGGCAAACCAGGTGACTTTTTTGCCACGCCAGCCTTTTTGATAGTGTCCCCAAAGGAGAAGCGAATACACTAACCAAGCAACAAATGACAGAATGCCTTTGTGAGCTTTTCCTTGAGCAAACATATCTTGCACAAAAACAAAGCCAGTGATCAGGGTGATGGTAAGCAGAAGGTTACCAATGAGGATGATTTTAAACAGCTGCCTTTCAACTAATAGCAGCGGAGGTAGATTTGGATTGATCGCTAACGAGCGTTTCGCTTTGAGCTTGTAGTCTAGCCAAGCCAGTTGTAAGGCGTAAAGCGCACCAATGGTTAACGTGGCATACGAGAACAACGCAAAAGAGATGTGCAGGAGTAGCTTAGGGTCGTGCTCCAAGTGCTTAATCACGGTACTCGGTAAGAAGGTCGCCGCGCCCAAGTTAATGGCTGCAAAGCTATATACCACAGGCAGTAAGAACCAGAGTCGCGTTTTGAACATAGCGACACTTAAAACCAGTGAGATAATGAAACTGATGAGGGAGGCCACATTGAGAATGCTGAGGTTTTGTCCCGAACCGTTAAAAATCAGATCGCCGAGTAACCACGCGTGGAAAACCAGTGCGCCGATGGCACTAAAGAATACCGCTTTGGTCTTGATGCCCGTTTGATAGGCCAGTCCCGGAATGATTGTCGCTATTGCAAATCCATAAAGAAAGGTAGCAACAATAGCAATGATGCTGTCCATAAACTCTGAGTAATATCTGACTGAATTGGATGATTATACCTCGCATCGACGACTTGGGCTACGGTAAGAGCACTTCGATGCTCGGAGTTGAGACATTGAAATTAACGACTTACCCCCAATACTGTGTAGTAGAGCTTGTAAGCGGGTATATCTCAATCAATGGCTAAGGTATACTCACAGTAATTATCGCCAGTGTTTTTTAGCGAAGAGAAAAGCATGTTTGAGAATTTAACGGATCGATTGTCCAAAACGCTGAAGAACATCAGCGGCAAAGGTCGTCTGACCGAAGAGAATATTAAAGATACCCTGCGTGAAGTGCGCATGGCATTGTTGGAAGCGGACGTAGCCCTTCCGGTTGTACGCGAATTTGTGAAGCGCGTTAAAGAGAAAGCGGTCGGTGTCGAGGTATCGAAGTCCCTGACTCCGGGACAGGAATTCATCAAGATCGTTCAAGCTGAACTTGAAGCGGTGATGGGTGAATCGAACGAAGCGCTCGATCTTGCCGCTCAGCCGCCAGCGGTTATTTTGATGGCAGGTCTGCAGGGGGCGGGTAAAACGACCTCGGTAGGTAAACTGTCTAAGCTGCTAAAAGAGCGCGATAAGAAGAAAGTTTTAGTCGTTTCAGCTGACGTATATCGACCTGCGGCAATCAAACAGCTTGAAACGCTGGCATCCGATATCGGTGTGGATTTCTTCCCGTCAACGGCAGACCAAAAGCCGATTGATATTGCTAATGCAGCGATTGACCACGCGAAAAAGAAGTTCTACGACGTTCTTGTTGTCGATACGGCGGGTCGTCTCGCTATTGATGAAGACATGATGGCGGAGATCAAAGATCTTCACACGGCCATCACACCGGTAGAAACCTTGTTCGTCGTTGATGCGATGACAGGTCAAGATGCTGCCAATACGGCGAAAGCGTTTGGTGATGCTCTTCCACTGACAGGTGTGATTCTGACGAAAGTGGATGGTGATGCCCGTGGCGGTGCTGCTCTATCGGTACGTCACATTACGGGTAAGCCAATTAAATTCTTAGGTGTCGGTGAGAAAACCGATGCACTGGAACCTTTCCATCCGGATCGTGTGGCATCGCGTATCTTGGGTATGGGTGACGTTCTGTCGCTTATCGAAGACCTACAGCGTAATGTTGACCAAGATAAAGCCGAAAAACTGGCGAAGAAATTCAAAGAGAAAAAAGGCTTTGATCTAGAAGATTTTCGTGAGCAGCTTGGTCAGATGCAGAACATGGGTGGCATGATGGGGATGCTAGACAAGCTACCTGGTATGTCACAACTGCCTGATGATGTGAAAGACAAAGTAGACGACAAAGTGTTTAAGCAGATGGAAGCCATCATCAGCTCAATGACAATGAAAGAACGTCAGCACCCAGAAATCATCAAAGGTTCGCGCAAAAAGCGTATTGCGGCGGGTTCAGGTACACAAGTACAAGACGTTAACCGTCTACTGAAGCAGTTTACGCAAATGCAGAAAATGATGAAAAAAATGCAGAAAGGCGGCATGAAAGGCATGATGCGCAACATGCAAGGCATGATGGGTGGCATGGGCGGCGGTGGCGGCTTCAATCCATTTGGTCGTTAAGCGCCAGTTTAAAAGCCAGTAGTATGATGAGAAGCCCGTTGAATTGATGCAACGGGTTTTTTAATGTCTGTTCGAGTTTTTTATCGCCCATTATTGAACCGTGCAAGACAACATTTCAGGATGTTAGCTAGATCACAAACGTGTTTTATCACTTAGTTGGCGAAAAAGTAGCTAAACCCCTTGCATTGCGACGGGATAAGGGTAAAATTCCGGAGCTTTATTTTGGCACGAGACCCCAAGCTGTTTAGTGATAAATAGTTTCTGGGGTTAATTTTATTTTTGAGAAAGCAAAGAGGACGACATGGTAACCATTCGTTTGGCACGTCACGGCGCTAAGAAGCGTCCATTCTATCAAATCGTAGTAGCGGACAGCCGCAAAGCTGCAACTGGCCGTTTCATCGAGAAAGTAGGTTTCTTCAACCCTACTGCTAAAGGTCAAGAAGAAGGTCTACGTCTAGACCTAGATCGCGTTAACCACTGGGTTGGTCAAGGCGCATCTGTATCTGACCGCGTAGCTAAGCTAGTTAAAGACGCTCAAAAAGCGGCTTAATTCTTACTAAGTAAGTAGAAATTAGCTTATGTCGATGAAAGGTAAAGAAACAATGAGCGACGAAAAAATAGTTGTAGGTAAGTTCGGTGCTTCTTACGGCATTCGTGGTTGGCTCAAGGTTTTTTCCTACACAGACAATACCGAAAGCATTTTTGATTACGCCCCTTGGTTCGTGAATCAAAATGGGCAGTGGGTAGAGTTTAAAGTTGAAAGCTGGAAGCGCCATAACAAAAGTTTTGTCGTGAAGCTGGAAGGGTTAGAAGTGCGCGAAGAAGCGCAGCTGATGACCAACTTTGAAATCGCAATTGACCCGGCGGTATTACCAGAATTGCCAGAAGATGAATTCTACTGGCGTGATTTGATTGGAATGCAAGTGGTAACCGACAAAGGTTACGATCTTGGTACTGTTTCTGACATGTTGGAAACGGGTTCTAACGATGTTTTGGTAGTAAAAGCAAATCTTAAAGACGCTTTTGGGCAAAAGGAACGATTAATTCCGTTCCTTGAAGAGCAAGTGATCAAACATATTGATCGCGAAGCTCAACGGATCGAAGTTGACTGGGATCCTGGATTCTAATCTCCAAACTTACAGAGCGAGATAAACATGTGGGTTGGCGTAATTAGCCTATTTCCTGAAATGTTCCGTTCTGTTACTGATTTTGGAGTAACAGGTCAAGCGGTAAAAAAAGGTCTTTTGTCGATTGAGACGTGGAATCCTCGTGATTTTACGCACGACAAACATCGCACTGTTGATGATAGACCTTACGGTGGTGGTCCAGGTATGTTGATGATGGTGCAGCCTTTGCGCGATGCCATTCACACTGCCAAAGCAGCCTCACCGGGAAAGACGAAAGTGATTTACCTTTCTCCTCAAGGTCGTAAGCTCGACCAGAAAGGAGTGGAAGAGTTGGCAACGAACGAGAATTTACTTCTCATTTGTGGCCGCTATGAAGGGGTAGATGAACGCATCATTCAATCTGAAGTTGACGAAGAATGGTCAATTGGGGATTTTGTGATGACGGGTGGGGAAATCCCAGCCATGACGTTGATTGATTCAGTCTCACGGTTTATCCCGGGAGTGCTGGGGGATTTTGCGTCAGCAGAAGAAGATTCTTTTGCAAATGGCTTATTGGACTGTCCACACTACACACGTCCTGAAGTGTTAGACGGTAAAGAAGTGCCTCGTGCACTGACTTCTGGAAACCACAAGGATATTCGTCGCTGGCGATTGAAACAATCGCTAGGCCGAACTTGGCTAAGAAGACCAGAGCTCCTGGAAAACCTAGCTCTGACTGACGAACAGGAACAATTACTTGCCGAGTTCATTCAAGAAACTCGCACAGAATGCAAGTAACCTATTTATATTAGTATCAGTTTATTCTAGGAAATTAGAAAATGAGTAACATCATCAAAGCTCTTGAGCAAGAGCAAATGAAATCAGACCTACCTAAATTTGCACCAGGTGACACTGTTGTTGTTCAAGTTAAGGTAAAAGAAGGTGAGCGTGAGCGTCTACAGGCGTTTGAAGGCGTTGTAATCGCTATCCGTAACCGTGGTCTACATTCAGCTTTCACTGTACGTAAGATCTCTAACGGTGAAGGTGTTGAGCGTACGTTCCAAACTCACTCTCCAATCGTTGATAGCATCGAAGTTAAGCGTCGTGGTGCAGTACGTCGTGCCAAGTTGTACTACCTACGTGAGCGTTCTGGTAAGTCTGCTCGTATTAAAGAGAAACTTGCTAAGAAGTAATGCTATAGATAGCGTTCTCATCAAACGGAGTCCATATGGGCTCCGTTTTTTTATGTCTTTAACCACCATGATTTGACAGTCAGAAAGACGCCAAATAAAAAAGGCTGACTATCCGCCAACCTTCTCTTTTTCGAAGCCAGTCACTCTATTACGACTTGCGTCATTACTACCTGATACCGTCTCACTCACGACAGTACCACTCACGACAGTACCACTCGCGAGATTGCCACTGTAGACATAAGCGACCATAAATATACGCTACATCGTCATGATGGTCGTGCCTGAAGACATCTTTCTACGTATTCTAATACTGGTCTTCTGACCAGCCATCGGCATCCGACATATCAGGCGCGCCAGGAATGCTATTTTCCTCATCTGCCCATTCACCAAAATCAATCATTTGGCACTGTTTACTACAAAAAGGGCGGTGAGGGCTTTGTTCGCCCCACACCACTGCAGTATGACACTGAGGGCAAGGGACAGTGGTTGTTGGTTTCGTCATTGAAGCAGGTTTAGACATTGTGTTATCTCTCAATACAACTTAATCCAAGGATAGCGCAATTAAAATCAAAAGTATCACCTAACCAGCGTATTGCTGACTAGGTGCCATATTGGATTTGCTTAACCGTTATTAGGTTAAGGGGCTAACGAACGGGTTTAAGGTTAATCAGGTGAACAGGTAAGAGTGGCATCAAAGATCATCGCTAAGCTAGTCAGGCGAATCACTGACGTGAGCCATTGAGCGATGTCGCCATTGATCTATTAAGCCATGCAGAGAAGCGAATGCGTTTAGCTACAGACCGCTAGCTCAAATGGGATATCTTGTGTGCTCGCTAGCCCTGTAGAGAAGCTCATAAACTTAATCGCGAAACGATTTTTATGACCCGATATCATGGGGTAAACGCCGTATTCCATAGGGATGATTAAGCGAACGATATTGGCTTCGTCGGCTTCGCTCTGATAAAAGCCAGCTTTAGCCAGCTGAGAATTAAAATGACCGGTTTCACGGGTCAAGCGCAACCAAAGGTCGAGCGCATCAGAGAGCGCTTTCACGCTTTGTAGCCATTTCGTCGCATCTTGGGTGCGAGACTCAATCGGCATATTTAACCAGTAGTGCAGAGCGGGCAGGTCAAAGCAACAAGCGCCACCAGGCAGGTTAAAACGTTGACGAATGGAGCTGAGGAAGCGGTCTTCTTTAAAGGCTTGACCGAACCGGTTGGCTTTCATTAATTGCGAATGGACTACGTCAATTTGTGCCAGCAAGCCATTCAGCATCTCGTGATCCACACCTTCCACGTTCAACCAGCTGCGGTACATTTGTCGTTGCTTTTCGATATCTTTGGCCAATTCGCTCTTAAGCTGAATTTGTTCGAAGATCTCCAGCATGTCGAACAAAGAACGGAAAAACAGTTGATACTGTTGATCGGTACTGAAGTTGGACGCTAGATGCGCCTGTCTTAGCAAAGATTCGACACGAAGATAAATACGCGTTTTTTCGTTGAGTGGATGTTCAAATTTGTGTGTGGTCATTGAGCTCAGCCTTTGTCGGTCTCACACTATTTTCACCGATTTTGCCTACTTATTTCTAGGTACTTTTGATGTAATTTAGCGATTTTTTGCAGAAGCTGTGCGGAATCGCCCTGATTCTCTATGATGTCATCCGCATGAGACAGTCTTTCTTCTCTACTCGCTTGAGATGAGAGGATAGCGCGTACCTGATCTTCAGAGACGTTATCGCGAGAGGTCGTGCGGGAAATTTGAGTCTCCTGACTGACATCGACCACGAGAATACGATCGCACAGCGTTTGTAGTTGGTTTTCTATCAAAAGGGGCACAACAAAGAGCACATAGTCACTTTGAGCTGCGGCTAAATCGTCGACCATCTTTTGGCGAATCATCGGATGGAGCAGGGCATTGACCCATTGCTTCTCTTCATCACTCGAAAAAATGGTCTCACGCAGTGCGCTGCGGTTGAGTGAGCCATCATCCAATAGAATACGTTGACCATAACGCTGTTCAATCGCAGCAAGGCCGGGGGAGCCCTTCGCGACCACTTCCCTTGCAACCACATCGGCATCGACAATATCGATACCATAGTGCTGCTGAAACAGGTTAGCGATGGTGGTTTTGCCACTGGCAATCCCACCGGTTAATCCAATCACAACACTCACGCAGGAATCCCCATAAAGTTAGTGAAGTACCATTGCATAATTTGCTCACCTGCGACCAATGCAATCCAACCCGCAATCGCCAGATAAGGACCAAAAGGAAATTGCATGTCGATGCCTTTCTTTTGCATTCGCAGCTGCACCAGCCCAAAAAAGAGACCGACAAATGAGGAGAGCAAGATGATCATTGGCAGATATTGCCAACCTAACCAAGCGCCTAGCGCTGCGAGTAGCTTGAAATCACCATAGCCCATGCCTTCCTTGCCTGTCAGCAATCGAAAACCATGATAGACAGACCAAAGCGCCAGATAACCAGCCATCGCTCCAATGACGGCATCTTCTAGTGATACCGGACTGATTTCCATGAGTGCTAACAAGATCCCTGCCCAGGTGAGCGGCAAGGTGATTTGATCGGGCAGAAGCATGGTATCGAGATCAATAAAGGTCAGAGCGATCAAGGCGAAGGTAAAGAAGAGTAAAGCCACCGTGAAATAGCTAAAGCCAAATTGCCAAGCAACGATGCCGGTAAGGATGGCCGTCAGTGATTCCACCGCAGGGTAACGAGGACTGATTTTCATATCACAGTAGAAGCATTTCCCCTTTAACAGTAGCCAGCTGATCACCGGGATATTGTCGATAGCTCGAACTGGGTTACTGCAATTGGGGCAGGTTGAGCGAGGTACGCTCAGGGTCAGTTTCTCTTTGATCGGTTCAATGTTGGCGTCAGGGAAATTCTCCACCACGTCATTTTGATACTCAATTTCCATCATGCGAGGCAAGCGGTAAATCACCACATTGAGAAAACTGCCGATCAACAAACCCAAGACAGTGGCAAGGATGACAAATAGCCAAGGATAATACTGCAATGCTTCCGTTATGGTCACGTTTACGTTCCTATATAAAAAAGAGCAAGCGAAAGCTTGCTCTTGTTACTGTTCAATTCGCTGTGGAATTTTATCCTATCACACTCATTAAGTTAAAGATCGGCAGATACATGGCGGTGACTAATCCGCCGACGACGACTCCGAGGAAGACGATAATCAGTGGCTCTAAGATTTTACTTAAGTTGTCCACGGTGTTGTCGACTTCGAACTCGTAAATGGTTGCGATTTTATTCAGCATATCATCCAACTGGCCGGACTCCTCACCAATCATCACCATCTGAATCACCAACTCAGGAAACACGTCACTATTACGCATCGCAATATACATAGGCATACCAGCAGCAGTATCTTTATATACACTATCTATAGCGAGCTGATAGTGAAGGTTTCCAGAAGTTCGGCTAGTGGTTTTTAAGCCTGTTAATAAAGGAATACCAGCCGCGAAATTGGTGGCTAAAGTTCGAGTAAATTTAGCAATGGCAGCTTTGGATAGTACGCTGCCCAATACAGGCATCTTAAGGCTGTTTCTATCTAGAAAAAGTGCAAAACTATGAGATTTATCTCTATACCATCGTGAAAATATGATCAGGAGTACAATGGATAAAATGGCATAATGGCCAAATTCTTGAACCCAATCAGAGATGGCTAACACTTGTCGAGTAAACCAAGGTAGTTCGGCTCCATAACCCTCGAACATTGCAGCGAACTCAGGTATTACCATGGTAAGCATCAAGTACGAAACTCCGAGAGCCACTAGCATGACCATTGCAGGGTAGATCATCGCTTTAATCACTTTGGCTTTAAGTTGTTCGCTCTTTTCTCGGTACTCTGCGAGCCTTTCGAATACATCAGCAAGATTACCGGATTGTTCTCCAGTCGCAATTAAGTCGATATATAAGGTATCAAAATATTTTTTATGTACAGCAAGGGCTTTTGATAAAGGAGTTCCTGATTCAATCGCTTTAGCAACCCCTGCGAGTATAGATTTCATCTGCGCTTTTTTATGATTGTCCCCCACTAGCTTTATCGCCATGAGTATTGGGACACCCGTATTGAGCATGGTCGCCATTTGACGAGTAAAGACAGTAATATCGCGCGTCTTAATCCTATGTTTTATTTGAGCAAAGCTACCAGGGCTTGATTTCTTGATTTTGTTGATTTGTATATGCTGTGCTTTGAGTTTATCCCTTACTTCAACTTCGGTTAACGCAAGTTCTTCTCCAGAAATTTTTTTACCTGAGTTATTTACGCCCTTCCAACGATAGCGCTTAAGCTGTACTTGCGGGGTTGATTTCATAATAGATCCAAAAAGTAGTTACAAATAGAGAACACGTTGCAGTTCGTCGACACTCGTAATGCCTTCTTTTAGTTTCTCAATACCAGAGTCTCTAAGAGTCATCATTCCGTTATCTTGGGCGAGGTTTTCGAGTTCTTGTGCAGTGGCCCCTTTGAGTAGTGCTTCTGCTAATTCTTCGGTGAAACTCATCACCTCGTAGATACCGACACGACCAGAATAGCCTTTGGTACACTCGTGGCATCCTTCTTTATTAGCTTGATAGACGGTTTCATGGGGAGAAACTCCAAGCTCAGTAAGAATGGCAGAATGAGGATGTACTTGCTTACAGCTATTGCATAATCGACGGCCAAGACGCTGTGCAATAATAAGGCTTAATGAAGAAGCCAAGTTAAAGGTGGCAATGCCCATATTTGACAAACGCACTACGGTTTCAGAGGCTGAGTTTGTATGCAGGGTGGACAATACCAAGTGACCGGTTTGCGCCGCTTTAACCGCGATTTCAGCGGTTTCAAGATCTCGGATCTCACCGACCATAACGATATCTGGGTCTTGACGTAAGAAAGAACGTAATGCATCGGCAAAGGTGAAGCCAATATTGGGTTTGACTTGAACTTGGTTGATGCCGGGTAAGTTAATCTCCACAGGGTCTTCAGCGGTGGAAATGTTGATTTCAGGGTTATTGAGCAAGCTAAGGCCAGTATAAAGGGAAACGGTTTTGCCGCTACCAGTTGGCCCTGTCATTAGTATCATCCCTTGCGGGCGTTTTAACGCGTCAAGGTAGAGCTGTTTTTGCTGTGGGTTATACCCTAAGCGATCAATATCTAGACTACTACTTGAGCTGTCGAGCAGACGCAGCACAATTTTTTCACCAAACAGGGTTGGCAGAGTTGATACGCGCATATCGATGGCAGTGTCTGCATTCAGACGAAGTTTGATTCGCCCATCTTGCGGTTTACGACGCTCGGCAATATCTAAGCGTGACAGAATCTTGAGGCGAGCAGATAAGCGGCGACTTAAATGTGCTGGTGGTGATTGGGTTTCAATCAAAATACCATCACACCGCAAACGAATACGGTAGCTTTTTTCGTAAGGCTCAAAATGAATGTCAGAAGCGCCTTTGCGAACCGCATCCAATAAAACTTGGTTGATAAATCGGCTCACAGGAGCTGTATCCTGACTTAAGTCTTCAATTTCCTCAACTTCATCTTCATCAACATCGACCAGTGAGGCCAAATCGGAGTCACTAATTTCTCTCAAATTTGTTGAGTTATTGTCACCATCAATGCTTTTACCATAAAGTCGACGTACGGCAGCTTCTAAATCAAGGTGATCAGCCAGTAGCAACTCGACTTGTAGGCCAGTTGCGAAGCGGAAATCATCTTCAACTTGTAAGTTACTTGGATCAGAAACGGCAATACTTAGAATACCGTTATCAGTTTTGAGGGGAAGTGCGGTGTATCGGGTAATTAATTCTCTTAACCCAAGCTGATTACAAACGGTTTGATAGTCGAAAGATTCAATACGAGTTACTTGAAGACCAAAAATATTGGCAAGATTCTCGGTGAGTGAATGTGAATCAAAGATGCCCAGTGAGATAAAAGCTTCTGGCGTAGGTACGCCAGAAGCTTGTACATGTGCGGCAACTGCTTGTTCTTGAGTTGGGCTAATTAACCCCGCGTTTCTTAAAATCGATGTTAATGTGCCAAAATTCATAGAGTAAACAGATGCCTATGTAAATTACTTACAGTTTTTTGGTAGGTACTTCGCTTCAACAGGAGTTTTAGCAGTTGCTGTACATGTCCAAGCACCAGCATCCGAGCGGTTTAACTCAAAGACTTTATTAGCGATAGATTGGCTAACTTTAGCATTAAATGTGTACTGAATCTTACCAGCACCATTTGATCCTGGTACAAATACGATTGCACCACTTTTAATTGCTGCAGGAACACCCAAATCCGTTTCAGTTTTTGCTGCTGGGAATGCTCCGTTTTCGACTGCATGTGCTTCAACGTTAGTTTTTACACCCGTCATTGTCGCAAGTGCAGATGCAACTTCTGATTTAGCAACATAAGTTTGGTATTGAGGGATTGCAATTGAAGCAAGAACACCGATAACCGCAACAACGATCATCAATTCAATAAGAGTGAAACCCTTTTGGGATTTTTTCAATGTATGTTTCATAACCTTTCCTTTAGTTAAGTTGGCTGCAAGCAGCTGCGGGAAAGATTAAGCAAGTGTATGAATAAGGAAAATGCTCCGCGCAGTGCTTCGCGAGGGACTTTGAGATATTTACACTAAAATTTCAATGGGTTAGCAAAAAAGTGCGACGTACTTAAAAAAGAGTCTCAAGAGTGGTGTTTCACTCTTGAGAATTATTGACAATATTATTGCAACTATTTGAATCTCATGGATAAGTCGAGAGCTTTTAGGTGTTTTGTCAGTGCGCCAACGGAAATATAGTCTACGCCCGTTTCTGCATACTCGACCAAGGTCTCCATTGTGACGTTTCCTGAGTTCTCTAATGCGGCGCGCCCTGCATTTATCGCGACGGCTTCACGCATCATCTCGGTGGTAAAGTTATCGAGCATGATGATGTCGGCACCGGCTTCAATGGCTTGGCCGAGTTCGGCCAAACTTTCCGTTTCGACTTCAACCGGTTTACCTGGATTAAGCTGTTTTGCGGTTGTGATGGCGGCTTGAATACCACCGCAAGCAATGATGTGGTTCTCTTTGATCAAGTAGGCATCGAAGACACCGATACGATGGTTATAGCCACCGCCACAAGCAACCGCATATTTTAAAGCACTGCGTAGGCCGGGGATGGTTTTACGGGTATCGAGCAGACGGCACTCCGTGTGAGCAATTTTGTCTGCGTAATGGGCCGTCACTGTGGCACAGCCAGACAAGGTTTGGATGAAGTTCATCGCATTGCGCTCACCGGTCAGGAGATCGCGGGCTGGGCCAGACAGAGTACATAAGGTTTGATTTGGCTCGACTTTGTCACCATCTTGGACGTGCCATGTAATGGAAACTCTTCCGCCAAGCTGCTGAAACACTTCATCGGCCCAAGCTTGACCACAGAAGATGCCATGTTCGCGGGTAATGATCGTCGCTTCATTGACCGCATCCGCAGGGATCAGATTCGCTGTAATATCACGAGAAGCATCCACTACGCCTCCGAGATCTTCTTTTAAGGTCTCTGCAACAGCACGCGTGATGTCCGCAGGAAGTTCTTGTTTCAGGTAAGTCAAACGTTCTTGGCTATTATGTGTGTGTTTCATCGCAATTCAAATCTTGAAAGAAAGAGTGGACGGAATGATACTCTCCGTTGTTAATAATTTCAGCAGTTAATTTATGTTCGAAAGGGAATCTATGTTGCCAATTGAAAAAGGAACTCCATGCGGTGAGGCTACATGCTCTATGGCGATAGAGCAGGGGTGGCTCCGTCATGCTCGCCACGTACCGTCCCCCTTTTATGATCAGCGTCCGAATCAAGAATCGCCCTCTTTATTGGTCATTCACAATATCAGTTTACCTCCTGCTCAATATGGCGGCCCATATATAGAAGCGTTTTTTCAAGGCAAGCTCAATCCCGACCAGCACCCATTCTTTAAAGTGATACATAAGATGAGAGTGTCGGCCCACTGCTTAATAAGGCGGGATGGAGAGATCGTGCAGTTTGTTTCTTTTCTCGAGCGCGCATGGCATGCAGGGCAATCCAGTTTTGCAGGGCGTGAACGGTGCAACGATTATTCGATTGGCATTGAAATGGAAGGGACGGACTTTGACGCCTATACGCCGCAGCAGTACCGTGCCTTAACCGCATTGAGCCAACAGCTGATGATGGCCTATCCGGAAATCACTGTGCCCCGCATCACAGGTCATCAATTTATTGCGCCTATGAGAAAAAGCGATCCGGGATTAAGTTTCGACTGGGTCACATTTCGTCGAGGGCTAGCGAAGGCGATGTAGACAAGATGTAATCATAAAATAGCCAATATCGAGTGGGTCTTGCGATCACTTGCTCGACATTTCCTCCCCTTTATATATGACAGTTTGTAAAAATATTACTACTTGTGTGGGTATTAGCTCGGACTAAATGCGATCATTTTGTGAAATAAGCTGTCATTATCCATGTGTATTTTTCTAAATTTACTAGCACGCAGACGCCCCAACTGTTTCTATTGTGTAATTGGTCAGACCTTTTATATTGATGTTTTAATGAGCTATTGTTATCAGGATGTTGACCCAAGGCGGGTTCTATGATTTGGGTCAATTTTTAACTGGACACTTACGTTTTAATTATGTTAATTTCTGCCCAACTTAAAATTGGTATTACCAATTACCTGCAAAGAGTAGAAGAACAATAAACTATGGCTTATCAAAGGATTCGTCAGCCAAAACTTTCGGATGTGATTGAGCAAGAACTGGAGCGTTTGATTGTTGAAGGAACGTTGTCTCCTGGTCAGCAACTGCCCCCAGAGCGCGAATTGGCTAAACAATTTGATGTATCACGTCCGTCAATTCGTGAAGCAATTCAACGACTTGAAGCCAAGCGTTTGCTTACTCGCCGTCAAGGTGGCGGAACGTTTGTAAGTGAAAATATTTGGCAAAGTTTCTCTGACCCTTTGCTTAATTTATTGTCTAGCCACTCAGAAACGCAATTAGATCTCCTTGAAACTCGCCATGCGATGGAAGGGATTTCTGCGTATTTTGCAGCGGTTCGTGGTACCGAAGAAGATTTTGAGCGTATTCAAGCTTGCCTTGAGAGCATTCGTGTTCAGCAAGGTGAGAAGAATATTGAAGGGGAAGCGGCTTCTGTGATGCAGTTTTTGATTGCATTAACTGAGGCGGCGCACAACGTGGTGCTTTTGCACATCGTGCGCAGTTTAGCCCCTCTGCTAGAACAAAATATTCTGCAAAATTTAAAGCTGCTTCATCGTCGTGATGAAGTGGTGGATAAAGTAAGCATACACCGAGCCAATATTGTGGATGCGATCGTTTCAGGACAGCCAGAAAAGGCGCGTGAAATGTCTCATTCCCATTTGGCTTATATTGAAGAAACATTGTTGGATTTGACCCGTGAAGAGTCACGCCGTGAGCGTTCTCTTCGTCGAATTCAGCAAGGTAACGATTCCTAATCGAAGCAGTTACTTAATAAGTAGATCCAACTAACAGAAGGATAGATCGCCATGTCTGATATGAAGCATGACGTAGACGCACTTGAAACTCAAGATTGGCTACAAGCCCTAGAGTCAGTTGTACGTGAAGAAGGTGTAGAACGTGCACAGTTCTTACTAGAAACCGTTCTAGAGAAAGCACGTTTAGACGGCGTTGATATGCCAACTGGTATCAACACTAACTACATCAACACGATTCCGGCAGCACAAGAGCCAGCATACCCAGGTGATGTTACTCTTGAACGTCGTATTCGCTCAATCATTCGCTGGAACGCAATCATGATCGTATTGCGTGCATCTAAGAAAGACCTAGACCTTGGTGGTCACATGGCTTCTTACCAATCAGCGGCTGCATTCTACGAAGTATGTTTCAACCACTTCTTCCGTGCTCCAAACGAGACGGACGGTGGCGATCTAGTATACTACCAAGGTCACATCTCACCGGGCATCTACGCTCGTGCATTTGTTGAAGGTCGTCTAACTGAAGACCAGCTAGATAACTTCCGTCAAGAAGTTGATGGCAAAGGTATCCCTTCATACCCACACCCGAAATTGATGCCTGAATTCTGGCAGTTCCCAACAGTATCTATGGGTCTGGGTCCAATTTCTGCGATCTACCAAGCGCGTTTCCTTAAGTACCTAGACGGTCGTGGTCTTAAAGACACGTCTGCTCAACGTGTTTACGCGTTCCTAGGTGATGGTGAGATGGATGAGCCGGAATCACGTGGTTCACTGTCTTTCGCTGCGCGTGAGAAGCTAGACAACCTATGTTTCCTAATCAACTGTAACCTACAGCGTCTAGATGGCCCTGTAATGGGTAACGGTAGCATCATCCAAGAGCTAGAAGGCCTATTTAAAGGTGCTGGCTGGAATGTTGTTAAAGTTATCTGGGGTAGCAACTGGGATGCTCTACTGGCGAAAGATACGTCAGGTAAGCTTCTACAGCTAATGAACGAAACCGTTGATGGCGACTACCAGACATTCAAGTCAAAAGATGGTGCATACGTACGTGAGCACTTCTTCGGTAAGTACCCTGAAACAGCAGCACTTGTTGCTGACATGACTGATGATGAAATCTTCGCACTTAAGCGTGGTGGTCACGAGTCTTCGAAGCTTTACGCTGCATACAAGAACGCGGCAGACACTAAAGGTCGTCCAACAGTAATCCTAGCTAAGACTGTTAAAGGTTACGGCATGGGTGAAGCGGCTGAAGGTAAGAACATCGCGCACCAAGTTAAGAAGATGGACATGACTCACGTACTACACCTACGTGATCGTCTAGGTCTACAAGACATCCTAACTGACGAAGCAGTGAAAGAGCTGCCGTACCTGAAACTTGAAGAAGGTACAGCAGAGTACGATTACCTACACGCTCGTCGTAAAGAACTGAAAGGTTACACGCCTCAGCGTCTACCTAACTTCACTCAAGAACTTCAGATCCCTGAGCTTGAAGAGTTTGCACCACTGCTAAGTGAGCAGAAGCGTGACATCTCTACGACGATGGCTTACGTACGTACTCTGAACATTCTTCTGAAGAACAAAGGCATCGGTAAAAACGTTGTGCCAATCATCTGTGATGAAGCGCGTACGTTCGGTATGGAAGGTCTATTCCGTCAGATCGGTATCTACAACCCACACGGTCAAGAGTACACACCTGAAGATAAAGGCATCGTTTCTTACTACAAAGAAGCAACCTCTGGTCAGGTTCTACAAGAAGGCATCAACGAACTAGGTTCAATGGCTTCTTGGGTAGCAGCTGCAACGTCTTACAGCACGAACGATCTTCCAATGATCCCGTTCTACATCTACTACTCAATGTTCGGTTTCCAACGTATCGGCGATATGGCGTGGATGGCTGGTGACCAACAAGCTCGTGGTTTCCTACTAGGTGCTACAGCGGGTCGTACAACATTGAACGGTGAAGGTCTACAGCACGAAGATGGTCACTCGCACGTTCTTGCGAATACTATCCCGAACTGTATCTCTTACGACCCAACGTTCGCATACGAAGTTGCGGTAATCATGCAAGACGGTATCCGTCGCATGTACGGCCCTTCACAAGAGAACGTGTTCTACTACCTAACGGTAATGAACGAAAACTACGCAATGCCAGCAATGCCAGAAGGCGCTGAAGAAGGCATCCGTAAGGGTATCTACAAGCTTGAGTCTTACGCTGGTGATAAAGCGAAAGTTCAGCTAATGAGCTCTGGTACTATCATGAACGAAGTACGTAAAGCAGCGACTATCCTAAGTGAAGAGTACGGCATCGCGTCTGACGTCTTCTCTGTAACATCGTTCAACGAGCTAACTCGTGACGGTCAAGATGCAGAGCGTTTCAACATGCTACACCCTGAAGCAGAAGCTAAAGTGCCTTACATTGCGCAAGTTATGGGTACTGAGCCAGCTATCGCTGCAACGGACTACATGAAGAACTACTCTGAGCAGGTTCGTGCGTTCATGCCATCAGAATCATACAAGGTACTAGGTACTGACGGTTACGGCCGCTCTGACAGCCGTGAAAACCTACGTCGTCACTTCGAAGTGAACGCAGGTTACGTTGTGGTAGCAGCACTAACAGAACTAGCGAAGCGTGGTGATGTAGAGAAGTCAGTAATTGCAGAAGCGATTGCTAAGTTCAACATCGACACTGATAAAACAAACCCGCTATACGCATAAACAACGCTTAATAAAAAGGTAGATAAGCAATGGCGATCGAAATTAATGTACCTGACATCGGTGCGGATGAGGTTGAAGTTACTGAAATTCTTGTAAGCGTTGGCGACAAGGTTGAAGAAGAGCAGTCTCTGATCACTGTAGAAGGCGATAAAGCTTCTATGGAAGTTCCAGCATCTCAAGCTGGTGTTGTAAAAGAGATCAAAATCTCTGAAGGTGATACCGTTACAACGGGCTCACTCATCATGATCTTCGAAGCCGAATCAGGTGCCGCTGAAGCGGCTCCTGCTCCAGCGGCAGAAGCACCAGCTCCAGTAGCGGAAGCTGCTCCAGCCCCTGCAGCAGCGGCAGAACTGAAAGAAGTTCACGTTCCAGATATCGGTGGTGATGAAGTTGAAGTTACTGAGATCATGGTTTCAGTTGGCGACAGCATCGAAGAAGAACAGTCTCTTATTACTGTAGAAGGCGATAAAGCGTCTATGGAAGTACCAGCGCCATTCGCAGGTACACTAAAAGAGATCAAAGTATCAGAAGGCGACACAGTATCTACTGGCTCTCTGATCATGGTATTCGAAACTGCGGGTAGCGCACCTGCGGCAGCGCCAGCAGCACAAGCGGCTCCAGCACCTGCGGCGGCACCTGCACCAGCAGCGGCTCCAGCGCCTGCGGCAGCACCAGCGAAAGCGGAAGCTCCAGCAGCCACTGAGTTCGAAGAAAACAATGAGTATGCTCACGCATCGCCAGTTGTTCGTCGTCTTGCTCGTGAATTCGGTGTAAACCTTGCGAAAGTAAAAGGTACGGGTCGTAAGAGCCGTGTACTAAAAGAAGACGTTCAAGCTTACGTTAAAGATGCGCTTAAGCGCCTTGAGTCTGGTGCGGCAGCATCTGGCAAAGGTGACGGTGCAGCGCTTGGTCTACTTCCATGGCCAAAAGTTGACTTCAGCAAGTTCGGTGAGACAGAAGTTCAGAAGCTTTCTAAGATTAAGAAGATCTCTGGTGCAAACCTACACCGTAACTGGGTGATGATCCCTCACGTTACACAGTGGGATAATGCAGATATCACTGCGCTAGAAGCGTTCCGTAAAGAACAGAATGCTATCGAAGCGAAGAAAGACTCTGGCATGAAGATCACTCCTCTTGTGTTCATCATGAAAGCGGCAGCGAAAGCACTTGAAGCTTTCCCAGCGTTCAACTCTTCTCTATCAGAAGATGGCGAAAGCATCATTCTGAAGAAGTACGTGAACATTGGTATTGCAGTAGACACGCCAAACGGTCTTGTTGTTCCTGTATTTAAAGATGTGAACAAGAAAGGCATCTACGAGCTTTCTGAAGAGCTAATGGCTATTTCTAAGAAGGCACGTGCTGGTAAGCTAACTGCAGGTGATATGCAGGGTGGTTGTTTCACGATTTCTAGCCTAGGTGGCATCGGCGGTACTGCATTTACACCAATCGTAAATGCTCCAGAAGTGGGTATCCTTGGTGTATCTAAATCAGAAATGAAGCCAGTTTGGAACGGTAAAGAGTTCGAACCGCGTCTACAACTTCCACTGTCTCTATCATACGACCACCGTGTGATTGATGGTGCTGAAGGTGCGCGTTTCATCACTTACCTAAATGCATGTCTTTCTGACATCCGTCGTCTAGTTCTTTAATAGAATTTAGATGAGTAAGAGGCGGCCATTTAGCCGCCTCTGTTACTAGAAATATCCGTCAATTTGGCTTAGGAGAACGTTTTCCTAGCTGAATTGTTGTCTAGCTCACAGGCTAAATGGATTTGCTTTTCACGCCATTAACATCTCTGTAAACTGTTGCGGTCTGAAAAATGTTTAAAAGAATACCCTTAAACAAAAGCATCCATACCTACTCAGCCTGTTAGGGATAATGACTACAAGAGGTCAAAATGAGCAAAGAAATTAAAGCCCAAGTTGTTGTACTTGGTTCTGGTCCTGCTGGTTACTCTGCTGCATTCCGTTGTGCGGACCTAGGTCTTGAAACTGTACTTATCGAGCGTTACACCAGCCTAGGTGGTGTATGTTTGAACGTGGGTTGTATCCCATCTAAAGCACTGCTTCACGTATCAAAAGTGATCGAAGAAGCAAAAGCAATGGCTGATCACGGCGTTGTATTCGGTGAGCCACAGACGGACATCAACAAGATCCGTATCTGGAAAGAAAAAGTGGTTAACCAACTGACTGGCGGTCTTGGCGGCATGGCTAAGATGCGTAACGTTACTGTTGTTAATGGCTACGGTAAGTTCACAGGTCCAAACTCTATTCTAGTGGAAGGCGAAGGCGAGTCGACGGTTGTTAACTTCGACAACGCAATCGTTG
Source organism: bacterium sp. HQB-39 (assembly GCA_043422575.1). Taxonomy (GTDB): domain Bacteria; phylum Pseudomonadota; class Gammaproteobacteria; order Enterobacterales; family Vibrionaceae; genus Vibrio. The sequence goes on from JBHOHG010000001.1 coordinate 133,325, forward strand.
CTGCGGGTTCACGCCCAATCAAACTGCCATTCATTCCACATGAAGACCCACGTATCTGGGATTCAACAGATGCCCTAGAACTGAAAGAAGTTCCTGGCAAGCTACTTATTATGGGCGGTGGTATCATCGGTCTAGAAATGGGTACGGTTTACCAGTCTCTAGGTTCTAAAGTAGACGTTGTTGAAATGTTCGATCAAGTTATCCCTGCTGCGGATAAAGACATCGTTAAAGTTTACACGAAACGAGTGAAGAACAAGTTCAACCTAATGCTGGAAACGAAAGTAACGGCAGTTGAAGCGAAAGAAGATGGTATCTACGTTTCAATGGAAGGCAAAAAAGCGCCAGCAGAAGCTGAGCGTTACGATGCTGTTCTTGTTGCTATCGGTCGTGTTCCAAACGGTCTTCTTATCGACGGTGAGAAAGCGGGTCTGGAAATCGACGAGCGCGGCTTCATCAATGTTGATAAGCAAATGCGCACAAACGTTCCTCACATCTTCGCTATCGGCGACATCGTAGGTCAGCCAATGTTGGCTCACAAAGGTGTGCATGAAGGTCACGTAGCGGCAGAGGTTATCTCTGGTAAGAAGCACTACTTCGATCCTAAAGTTATCCCATCTATCGCATACACTGAGCCAGAAGTGGCTTGGGTTGGTAAGACTGAGAAAGAAGCGAAAGCGGAAGGCATCAACTACGAAGTGGCGACATTCCCATGGGCAGCATCAGGTCGTGCAATCGCATCTGACTGTGCAGATGGTATGACTAAGCTTATTTTTGATAAAGAGACTCACCGCGTTATTGGTGGTGCTATCGTTGGTACAAACGGTGGTGAACTACTGGGCGAAATCGGTCTTGCAATCGAAATGGGTTGTGATGCAGAAGACATCGCACTGACTATCCACGCTCACCCAACTCTACATGAGTCAGTGGGTCTGGCTGCTGAAGTATTTGAAGGCTCTATCACTGACCTTCCAAACAAAAAAGCAGTAAAAAAGAAGAAGTAATTCCTCTTTAGTCATCGCCTCTAGAACGATACCTTCTCTCTAGAGCATTGAATATACAAAGCCGCTGAACCTCAGCGGCTTTTTTACGTTTTGAGTTTACGTTCTGAGGACACTATTTCGACTTCTTGGTGTGGTGGAGGTAGTGTTGTAGAAATGGAGTTGCGGAGATAGCGTTGTGGAGATGAAGTTGCGGGCGCGTTTTATGGACGTGATGTTATGGACGTGGCGTTATAGATGTAGCTCTGAGGTGGGGTGTTTTTATCCTGAATGAAACTCAGCTACTCAGCTACTCAGAGTGAATTTTAGGTATAAAAAAGCCAGCACGAAGCTGGCTTTCTCATTTCATCAACAGCGACGTGGTTAGTCGTGTTTGTAAATGCATAGCATGTCTAAGTAGCTGCTGGTTAGATTTTCTAACTCTAGCGGAGACTTAGAACGGTTTGCTTGAACAAACAGAGAGTAGCAAATACCGTGGAATAGGTTTGCTAGGTGTTCTGGATCGTGTTGGTCACATACTTCACCACGTTCAATTGCTTTAATAAACATGTTCTGTACTAGCAATTGGTTGGTGCGGTTGGTTGTTACGAATAGTGGCCATACTTCATCACGTGTTGAAGCACTCCATTCGAACCAGACTTTTAACCAGTGACAATCTTCAGTAATCAACTTAATCATTGCATTTGTAATGTTTGCAATGTTTTCCTTCGCGTGAATATCGAGGTCGATATTGTCCGATAGGAAGTTTGAGAACTGACGAACGACGTGGTTCAGTACTTCATCAACCAAGTCTTCACGAGTTGGGAAGTAATTAAATACTGTTGCAACTGACACTTGAGCAACTTCAGCGATATCTGCGTGACCGCCACGACCGATGCCGCGACGAGCAAATACCTCGAGTGCGATTTCCATCAGTTGTTGCTTACGCTTAATTGGAGACAGCCTTGTTCTCGGTCTCTTAGCTATTGAGTCCATATTTCTTTTCCTTGCCATTGAGTTGTTGTTTTAGGGAATTTTATCCCTATTATTTTTTTATATTTTGCCCGAAAGCATGCATGAGTGTAATGGTGCATATGGTTTCGGTCAACAATTAATGCGTGTTTTATAGACAGTAATATCATTATTGATAAAGACGACACAAAAATACGCAACGTTTTGTATCAGCATCTCGTCTACAATGAAGTTGAGTATGAGATAAGTATTGGCATTTTAGAGTAACCATTCAGCTGGGGGTTATATCAATGACTCACCAGTGGTACACTAGCGCCGAAAAATAGCGAGAACGTTTGCGTATATATGCAATCAGCGTAGGAAACTCGGTTTTCCCGTTCTCTGACATGATTAAGCGAATTCGAGCAAAGTATGAAACATACAGTAGAAGTAATGATTTCTGAGCAAGAGGTTCAGGAACGTGTACGTGAATTAGGTCAGCAAATCACAGAGCACTACCAAGGCAGTGAAGATTTGGTGATGGTTGGTCTATTACGTGGCTCTTTTGTCTTTATGGCTGACTTAGCGCGTGCGATTGAATTGACGCATACCGTAGACTTTATGACGGCATCAAGCTATGGCAATGCGATGGAAAGTACACGTGATGTGCGCATCCTGAAAGATCTTGATGATGACATTAAAGGTAAAGATGTCCTGATCATTGAAGACATCATTGATACTGGCAACACCTTGACGAAAGTGAGAGAGATTCTGTCGCTGCGTGAACCTAAGTCGATTGCTATTTGTACTTTGCTGGACAAGCCATCTCGCCGTGAAGTTGAGGTGCCTGTGGACTGGGTTGGTTTCGAAATCCCTGACGAGTTTGTTGTCGGCGTGGGTATCGACTACGCGCAGAAATACCGTCATCTACCGTACATTGGTAAAGTGGTGCCACAAGAGTAGGCCACCTAATAGAAAAAGCGAAGGATTCTATTCGCTGCATTGATTGATAAAGCGCCCGTATTTTACGGGCGTTTTTGATCATAGTTGCCTGCCAATCTTAAGCTATTTGCTTTACCTATTCGTTAGAAGCATTGAATTGAAACGAATGACTAGGCTCTGAATACCGCATCTTGAGGCCACTTGGGTATACCACTATTCTGCGAGCAGTTTTGCCATTGCTGCTTGATAGTTAACTTCGAGGGTTTCTCGGCTGAAGCACCCGACCCCGAGATCTTTTAGTACGCCATCGCCGATACCATAGACTACCCCATGGATCTGGACAGCTTGCCCTTGCTCCCATGCGTTTTGCAAAATCGTTGAATTACCAAGGTTATAGACCTGTTCAGCGACATTGATCTCACAGAGCTTATTTCCCCACTCTTCTTTGGGTAGCTTGCCCAGTAGGTTTCGGTGCTTTAAATACAAATCTCGTATGTGCAGTAGCCAATTATTAATCAAGCCTAATTTCGGGTTATCAATGGCCGCATTGACGCCACCACAGCCATAGTGACCACACACGATGATATGACTGACTTTGAGGACATCCACTGCATATTGAACCACAGAGAGGCAGTTCAGATCGGTATGGATCACTTGGTTAGCGACGTTTCGGTGCACAAACAGTTCACCCGAGTGTAATCCCGTTAAACGTTCTGCTGGCACCCGGCTGTCGGAGCAGCCAATCCAAAGAAAATCAGGGTTTTGTCCTTCTTCTAACTGAGTAAAGAACTCTGGTTGCTCTGATTTGATCGACTCAGACCACTTTGAGTTGTTTTCGAAGAGTTGTTTTATTTCTGGCATTGTCACACGTTTCCAAACGATTTGTTTACGTCCACTTGGCGTTTTTCGCTATTTCACCGAGTGATTTTTGGAGGTAGCTTGGGTATGACTATACATAATGTTACAATTTATTTCTTGATGTAGATGCGCCAAAAGGCACTCATCTGACTAGTTATCGCAGGAAAATGCATAGACTTAGGGGTTAAATTGAAAAGGCGAGTGAAACAGGTTGCTTTTTGAACGGCTGATCGTTATTCAGTGAGTCATCTTTCTGGTAAATTAACCAGTTAGTGACATTTTCTGAATTTTGATGTCTTTTTTCGTAATTTCACAGCAAAATTCACCTAGTTTTGCTCGGTGTTATTACGAAAACAATTTTGGTAAGTTGTTTGGCAAATCGCCATCCTTTCATCTCACCTTGGTGAGGGTTTGACATGGAGCAAAGTAGTGTTCGGAAAACGTTTTGAAGATATCAACCTAAAAGGGGATCTCTTCGGTGGCGTCACCACCGCAATCATTTCATTACCACTCGCGCTGGCATTCGGTGTCGCTTCGGGTGCGGGTGCTGAAGCGGGCTTATGGGGCGCAATCATGGTGGGCTTGTTTGCCTCACTGTTTGGTGGTTCATCCACGCTGATTTCAGAGCCAACCGGTCCTATGACGGTGATCATGACCGCAGTGCTTACGGGTATGGTTGCTAAATACCCAGAATCCGGGATGGCAATGACCTTCACGGTGGTGATGATGGCGGGGGCGTTTCAGATTCTACTGGGGACGCTGAAGCTAGGTAAATACGTCACTCTGATGCCATATAGTGTGATATCGGGCTTTATGTCGGGTATTGGTGTCATTTTAATTATATTGCAACTCTCTCCTTTATTAGGGCATGCCGCTCCTCCTGGTGGCGTCACGGGAACCTTGTCAGCGTTACCGGATACGGTCGCTAACATGAAGTTCGGTGAACTGTTTCTTGGTTTACTCACGTTAGGCATTCTCTTCTTCTTCCCCAAGCAATATCGTAAATACGTCCCACCTCAGCTCGTTGCTCTTGTTTTTGTCACCATCATTTCTCTTATCTTTTTTGATATGGACGACATCCGTCGTATTGGTGAAATCCCAGCAGGTTTACCTTCGTTGGTGATCCCACATATTACGGCTGAACAGTTCGTGACCATGCTGATTGATGCCATGGTGTTAGGTACTCTAGGGTGTATCGATACCTTATTGACGGCCGTCATTGGTGACTCATTGACGCGTAAAGAGCATGATTCGGATAAGGAACTGCGTGGTCAGGGCTTAGCGAACATGATTTCAGGTTTATTTGGTGCATTGCCTGGTGCTGGTGCGACCATGGGAACCGTAACGAATATCCAAGTCGGGGCGCGATCGCCACTGTCTGGGGTGATCCGTGCATTGATTCTGGCCTTAGTGGTTCTGGTGGCGAGTGGGTTAACCGAACCGATCCCTATGGCTGTGCTTGCGGGTATCGCTGTGTATGTTGGCTTTAATATCTTGGACTGGAGTTTCATTCAGCGTGCACACCGTGTGAGCGTTCAAGGTATGGCGATCATGTATGGTGTTATGCTGCTCACGGTCTTTTTCGATTTGATTGTCGCAGTCGGTTTAGGGGTCTTTATCTCGAATATTATTATTATTGAACGTTTGAGTCGCGAACAGGCGAGGCAAGTGAAGGCCATCAGTGATGCCGATGACGACAATGTGCCATTAACCGATAGCGAGCGGAGTTTATTGGATAAAGTTGCCGGTAAGGTATTGTTCTTCTACTTATCGGGTCCAATGATCTTCAGTGTTTCAAAAGCGATTTCTCGTCAGCACTCAAGTATTGAAGATTATGAAGCAATGATTTTGGATTTGACCGATGTTCCAATGATTGACGTGACCGTGGGGCTGGCATTGGAAAATGCAATTAAGGACGCGCTCGATGCGAAATGTCAGGTGTTCTTATTGTGTCCAAATGAACGCACCCGTGAGCAATTGGAGAAGTTCCAAGTCCTCAACTTAGTGCCGCAAAAAAACATTTATAAGTTCCGTTATGAAGCGTTGAAAGCGTGTGTTCGTAACGTTGAAAAGAAAGAGCAGATTGATCGCGTCTTGATTTAATCATTACCAAGGCATTGTTTGAAAAGCGCAGGGGGATCTCTGCGCTTTTTTGTTTCTGCCAGAGAGGGTGTCACATGTGAAGCTTCTCTTAGAGATGGCTTTCGAAAAAGAAGGAGTGGTAAGAAGATATATAATTTATTTCTAATATAGGGTTGAAAAAACGCCTCCTCGCCAAAATCTGTTATCCGTTAACGGTCAAAAGAGTCATGTCGAACATGTACGCATTAGAAATAGAACAACTGAGAAAGACTTACGCTGGTGGCTTTGAAGCACTGAAAGGAGTGAGTTTAGCGGTCGAAAAAGGGGATTTTTATGCTTTGCTAGGCCCGAATGGGGCAGGAAAGTCGACCACCATTGGGGTGATCTCATCACTGGTCAATAAAACCTCTGGCAAAGTCAAAGTTTTTGGCTTTGATATTGATAGCGACTTAGAGCTGGCGAAACAGAATTTGGGATTGGTTCCACAAGAATTTAACTTCAACCAATTTGAAACCGTTGAGCAAATTGTGCTGCAGCAGGCGGGCTATTACGGTGTGGCAAAAGAGCTTGCCAAAGAGCGGGCTAAGAAATATCTCACAAAATTGGATTTGTGGGAGAAGCGTGATGAGCGAGCAAGAAATTTGTCTGGCGGTATGAAGCGTCGTTTGATGATTGCTCGTGCCTTGATGCATGAACCTCAACTGTTGATCCTCGATGAGCCAACAGCTGGGGTGGATATTGAGCTGCGCCGTTCGATGTGGGACTTCCTGAAAGAGATCAACCAAGAGCAAGGGATCACCATCATCTTAACCACTCACTACCTCGAAGAAGCGGAGATGCTGTGCCGCAATATCGGTATCATTAATCGCGGTGAATTGATTGAGAATACGTCGATGAAAGCGCTGTTGGGCAAGTTGCATGTGGAGACGTTTATCTTGGATTTGGATGGTCATCATGACACCTTACCAACCTTAACTGACGTGACTCGACAGCACTACAACAATGGTTCGCTAGAGATTGAGTTAGATAAGTCGGTGCCGTTGAATCATATTTTTGAGCAGCTTACTAGCGCAGGCATTCAAGTAATGTCGATGCGCAATAAGGCAAACCGTCTCGAAGAACTGTTTGTAAGCATCGTACAACAACAGAGAGAGGAGCAGGCATAATGTATCAGTTGTATTGGACCGCTTTTCGTAGCTTGTTGGCGAAAGAGATTAATCGTTTTACGCGTATTTGGGTGCAAACGTTAGTACCGCCAGCGATTACTATGACACTCTATTTTATTATTTTTGGTAGCTTGATCGGTTCGCGAATTGGCGAAATGAATGGGTTTAGCTACATGGAATACATAGTGCCGGGCCTTATCATGATGTCTGTGATCACCAACTCGTATTCTAATGTGGCGTCTTCGTTTTTCAGTGCCAAATTCCAACGAAATATTGAAGAGCTACTCGTCGCCCCTGTGCCCAATTACATCATTATTTTAGGCTTTGTCATGGGCGGCGTAACTCGAGGTTTATTGGTCGGCGCGATCGTCACACTGGTATCCTTGCTGTTTGTTGATCTACAGGTTGCTCACTGGGGTGTTATTTTCGCGACGGTATTCCTAACATCCGTGGTCTTTGCGTTAGGTGGGTTGATCAATGCGGTATATGCGAAAACCTTTGACGATATCTCGATCATTCCAACCTTTGTATTAACGCCTCTGACCTATTTAGGTGGCGTGTTCTACAGCATCAGTTTACTGCCTGAATTTTGGCAATGGGTGTCGAAGGCAAACCCAATTGTGTACATGGTGAACGCATTCCGTTACGGCTTCCTTGGTGTGTCTGATGTGGGGATTGCGACGTCATTTGGTGTACTTGGTGTATTTGTGATTGCTCTGTATGCATTGGCACATTATCTGGTGACAAAAGGAATCGGTTTACGTTCGTAACGCGTTTATCGTGTTATTCATCAGCGATATATTCATCAGTGATAAAAAAGGTCGACCAGAGGGTCGACCTTTTTGTTGGATATCATTGCGGTAAGCGAATGCATGAGGATTAATCCGCGCTTTTCGCAGTACTCTCAGCTTCGTCTTTATTTTCTTGCACCATATCAACGACTTGGTTGTCGATAAGGCGCACTTTACCCATAAAGGCAGACATCAGGATCACGGCTTGAGAAGTGTCTGTCGTCACCGCTTGTAAAGTTCGCGCATCGCGAATAAAGATCTCATCAGGCTGCAAGTCGGCAGCACGCAGTTGATCGTTCGCATCCTCAATAATGGAAGCGTAGTCGTCACGACCGCCGCGCATGGCACTGCTGATCCAGCGCATAGTGCGAGCAAGTACAGGAGCACGTTGACGCTCATCAATGGTCAATAATCCATTGCGAGAGCTCATCGCGAGCCCATCCATTTCACGCACGGTCGGCACACCGATAATCTCGATGTCCATCGCCAAATCATCCGTCATCTTACGGATCACGGCAAGTTGCTGGAAATCTTTCTCACCGAAACACGCCACGTCAGGCTGAACGATATTAAACAGTTTAGTCACAATCGTGGCGACTCCACGGAAGTGACCAGGACGCGACGCGCCCTCAAGCATGCTTGATAAGCCCGGTACTTCAACAAAGGTTTGTTTATCAAGACCTTCTGGGTACATGATGTCCGGTGTTGGCGTAAACACCAGATCAACCGCTTCCGCATTCAGCTTCGCTAAATCGTCTTCTAACGTTCTTGGGTAATTTGCCAAGTCATCGGCACGTTCGAACTGCATTGGGTTAACGAAAATACTCGCAACTACAATATCGGCGTGTTCACGGGCTTTACGTACTAAGGTGAGGTGACCTTCATGGAGGTTACCCATCGTGGGTACGAAAGCAATTCGGCGTCCTTCGCGCTTAAAAAGCTTAATTTGTTCACGAAGCGCAGAGATTTCCGCAAAAGTTTGCATGCTGATTGTCCTCTATGCGATGGTATGAGCGTCGTCTGGGAAGGTGCCTGCTTGTACTTGTTCCATGTACAGGGCAACGGCTTTACGCATGTCCCCAGTTTCCGCTAAGAAGTTTTTCGAGAATTTTGGCATGTAATTCGCCGAAATACCAAACATATCGTGCATAACTAGGATTTGACCATCCGTAACATTACCCGCACCAATACCAATGACTGGAACATCACAAGCTTCAGTGACTCGTGCTGCTAATGCTTTTGGCACACACTCAAGCAGAATGATTTGTGCGCCCGCTTCTTGAAGCGCTAATGCATCACGCACCATTTGGTCCGCTTTTTCTTGCTCACGACCTTGAACGCGGAATCCACCAAAAATGTTGACAGATTGCGGCGTAAGACCAAGATGCGCACAGACAGGAACCGCGCGCTCAGTCAGTGCTTTTACGGTATCGACTAACCAGTCGCCACCTTCAATCTTCACCATGTTAGCGCCTGCGCGCATCAGTGTGCCTGCATTTTCACACGCTTGTTCTGGGGTCGTGAATGACATAAATGGCATGTCCGCCATCAATAGGCTATTCGGACTGCCTGCACGAACACAGCGAGTGTGGTAAGCGATATCTTCTACCGTAACGGGCAGAGTGCTCGACTCACCTTGTAAAACCATGCCAAGAGAGTCACCAACTAAGAGAACCGGCATTTCTTGGCTTTCAAAAAGCTGAGCGAAACTGGCGTCGTAAGCGGTGGAAGTTGCAAATTTTCGACCTTCTTGTTTCCATTTCATAAGGTCGGTGATGGTAATTTTTTTCATTGGTATTTCCTTACTAGGAGTTGGCGAGTACAACCATCGATCACCATCCACGAGTCACTTACTAAAATAAGTCACTCATAGAATAGAGAACGAAATGAGGTACTAGGTGTGCCAAATGCTGAGACCGTTGCGCTCGATAGTGTCGAGAAGCGCGGAAAGCTCAGTCCCATCAGGGAGGGTTAAATTTGGTGCGATTTCAGCGAGCGGATACAGCACGAATTCTCTTTCTTTCATTCCGTAGTGGGGAATGGTAAGACGCTCGGAATCCATCACCTCATTGCCGTATAAGATGATATCGAGATCTAAGGTTCTTGGGCCCCAGCGCTCATCTTTGCGGACGCGCCCCTGCTCAAGCTCAATCGCTTGGGTGCGGTCGAGCAATTGCAATGGCGTTAATTCGGTTGTCACGGCGACGACTGCGTTGATGTAGTCGGGTTGGTCTTGTGGCCCCATTGGGGTACTGCTATACAGGCTCGATACCGAAATCACCTTGGTATTCGGTATCGTATGCAGAGCCTCGATCCCGCGTTGCGCTTGCTCCACAGGATCGGACAGATTACTGCCAACGGCGATGTATGCAGTGATCATGATTTCGCCTTTGGTTTCTTCTTGCGAGAAGGACGGCGGCGACGAGAACGAGGGCGATCGCCCGCAGTCCCATCGACATCATTGACCATTGCTTGGCGCATTTCTCGCCCAGCATTTTGGAATCGTTCCCACCATTTCGCCAGCTCTTGGGTTTCGCCGCCTTCAATTTCACCACGCATTTCAAGGAAGTCGAAGCCCGCTCGGAACTTGTTGATCTCCATAAGACGGAAAGCGCGTTTGCCGTTGCGGCGTGGCATACGTAGTTGCAGCTGCCAAATCTCGCGAATGGTTGCGGTGTGACGACGTGGGATAGCAATGGTGCGAACCTGATCATCGAGGATGTAGTTACTTGCTTCCATCACGGCATCGTAGTAACACAGGTTACGTGTTTCCATCAAAGCTTCAGCACGATGTTGCAATGGATACCATAGCATGGCGGCGAACATGAAGGCTGGGTTGATACGTTTGCCTTCTTCGATGCGTAGGTCGGTTGAATCGAGTACCAGGTCCAGCATTTGCTCGGTTTTTGACTCATACTCTTCCGTAAAATCTTCCGCAATAATCGGGAACATTTGCTGGAAGAGGTTGTACTCACGCATCAAGTGGTAAGTTTCTAAACCGTGACCAGACTGAAGTAACTTGAGCGACTCTTCGTAAAGACGGGCCGCAGGGATATCTTGCAGCAGTGGTGCTAAGTGTTCGATGGGATCTGCGGTATCTTCTTCGATATCAAAATCGAGTTTGGCGGCAAAACGAATCGCGCGCAACATTCGAACTGGGTCTTCACGGTAACGGGTTTCTGGATCGCCAATTAATCGAATCAGCTTATCTTCCAGATCTTCCACACCACCCGCGTAGTCGTGGATAGAGTAATCCCCAATGCTGTAATACATGGCATTGATGGTGAAATCACGACGTTCTGCATCTTCGTCAATCGTGCCGTAAACATTGTCACGCAACAGCATGCCTGCATCGGACGTTTGCGATACATTTTTGCTCGGTTGCTGATGGTGACCACGGAACGTTGCCACTTCAATGATATCTCGACCAAACATAATGTGGGCGAGACGGAAACGACGGCCGATCAAACGGCAATTGCGGAAAAGCTGTTTGATCTGTTCTGGGGTTGCGTTCGTCGCAATGTCGAAGTCTTTCGGGGACGCCCCAAGCAGTAAATCACGAACGCCGCCACCGACGAGGTAGGCGTCATAACCAGCACCGTGCAGACGGTACAGTACTTTGAGGGCGTTTTCGCTGATTTTCTTACGCGAAACATTGTGCTCTTCACGAGTGATCACATTGAGTGCGAGTTCTGGGTACGTCGCCAGCTCAACATCTGTATTTTCGTATTTGTTCATGTGCATCTTACAAAGCGGTGATTAATCGCTCTGCTTTGGTTAGTTCATCGCCGATACGGCCTGATTTGCGGCTTATAATAGCTTACACGCTATCGTTTGAGAATCGTGGTGTGAACGCAAGCGTATCCGGTAGCTGATTTACTCGCCACTGGACGATTCCCCAGTCAAGAATATCGCGTAGTGAACTTTCTGCGATATCTTTAGGAATAGTAAAGCCAAGGTATTGCATCGCAAGCAAGACGGTCGGGGTTGGATTGCTGTTATCAATCGCGGTGGCATGGTTTTGCTTCGAGAGCTTATTGCCATTGCTATCCAAAGCCAAAGGTAAATGTAAATAGCTGACCTCTGGTTTCCCTAGAATGCGATACAAGCTGATTTGACGGCCTGTCGGCTCAATCAAATCCGCACCACGCACCACTTGAGTGACGCCTTGATCGATGTCGTCCAATACTACCGCAAGATTATAAGCAAATAAGCCATCACGTCGTTTGATAATAAAATCTTCATCAATCATGGCTTGCGGAATGGCGATCGATCCATGACGGACATCATGAAACTCGCTGACAGGTTGCGACATCGTGAGTCTGATCGCGCCTTGTGTCAGTGCTGAGGTCCGACAGTGCCCCGTATAGTAGCCGCCTGACTGCTTGATTTGCTTTCGAGTACATTCGCAATAGTAAGCTTGACCCGTTGAGAGCCATTGTTCAATTTGCGCCTGATAGGCATGGTGACGCTGACTTTGATATAGGACCTCGCCATCCCAATGCAGTTGGTACGCCTCAAGTGTTTTGAGGATGAGATCAGCAGCCCCGGGCATTTCCCGAGGGGGATCAAGGTCTTCCATTCGAACCAGCCAGGTTCCATTCTCTGCTCGAGCCTGAAAGTAGCTTCCAAGCGCTGCGATTAATGAACCAAAATGCAGGGGGCCGGAAGGAGAGGGCGCAAATCTGCCAATGTATTTCATAAACTCTTTTTGCTTAAAACAAAAAGGGAGCGTGAGCTCCCTTTATCAATGCGTCGCTAGGTTGATTAACCTTGCATTTGACGTTCTTTGATTTCTGCAAGTGTCTTACAGTCAATACAAAGATCAGCAGTCGGACGCGCTTCAAGGCGACGAATACCGATTTCAACGCCACAAGATTCACAGTAACCAAAATCGTCATCGTCGATTTTCGTCAATGTTTTTTCGATCTTCTTGATCAAGCGACGTTCGCGGTCACGGTTACGTAACTCTAAGCTGAACTCTTCTTCTTGAGAAGCACGGTCAACAGGATCAGGGAAGTTTGCCGCTTCATCCTGCATGTGGTGCACAGTACGATCAACCTCTTCCCTAAGTTGGTCGCGCCACGCGGTTAAAATTGTTCTGAAGTGGTCCAGCATTTCAGGTGACATGTACTCTTCACCTGGTTTTTGCTGGTAAGGCTCCACACCTGCAATGGCTAGAATGCCTAGCGCTTTTTTCTTTGATTCTGGCATACAGCATCTCCTACTTACACCTAGTCAACTGCTATGCAGCTAATATAAGGCGGGTATCTATAGCAGAAAGAAACCACGGTGGCAAATACTCAGTTACAAACTTTTAGTCAATGTGAAGATGACATCAATATTTTCTGTTAGTTAATAAATTTAACAGCAGATTGTAGCTTCATTTCAGTATTGCTCAGTTCTGCTTTATAGCAGATAACTTCAACCCCAGCTTCTTGTGCTTCTTTTAGTAAATGTGAATATTTGGCATCTATATGGTGTGCGGGTGATACTTTTTCAATACCTGAATGCAAAACTGCAAAAAAAAGTATGGCTCTACTTCCATTTTGTACCATTTCTGTGAGTTCTCGCAGATGCTTTTGACCACGAGTTGTCACGGTATCAGGAAAGTAGCCTTGTCCTGATACGCTTTCTTCATCGAGTAGGGTGACGCTTTTTACTTCGATGTAACAATCAGCCTTTTGTGGATCTTGCAGCAAAATGTCGATACGGCTGTTTTCCTGCCCATATTTTACCTCGGTCTTGAGCGTAGCGTAATTTTCCAGTTCTTGGATGACATCTTTTTGAATCGCTTCCACAACCAGTTGATTTGCACGCGCAGTGTTGACACAAATCTTATGCCCAGCTTGCGTTTCGGTGATTTCCCAACTGTTCGGATATTTTCGCTTTTTATTGTCTGAAGTCGAAAACCAAACGGTGTCATTGGGTGTGGCACAACCTGTCATTGCTCCAGTATTGGCACAGTGGATCGTACGTAGCTCGCCATCTGGGAGCTCAATGTCCGCCAGAAAGCGTTTGTAGCGTTTTAGCAACAGGGCGGATTCTAAAGGGGGCTCGAAATGCATTTTTACTGTTTTTATGTACAATGTTGACCTTCATTGAACCATAAGGACTTCCTTTTGTCACAACTGCCCATTCACGCTGTGATGCCAGAGCTGCTATCAGCCATCGAGCGCCATCACCAAGTCATTGTTAAAGCGGCACCCGGAGCGGGTAAGTCGACCTATTTCCCATTGCAGTTGCTGTTGAAGCAAACCGTGATGGGGAAAATTATCATGCTTGAGCCAAGACGTTTGGCGGCGAGAAACATTGCGCGATTTCTCGCACAGCAGCTCGGTGAACCCGTGGGAGAGCGAGTGGGTTATCGAGTACGTGGCGATAATAAAGTCAGTGCGCGTACTCAGCTTGAGATTGTGACCGAAGGAGTGATGACCAGAATGATTCAGGAAGACCCTGAGTTAGATGGCGTCGATATGCTTATCTTCGATGAATTCCATGAGCGCAGTCTGCACGCAGATACCGCATTATCGCTAAGTTTGGATGTTCAGGATGCATTGAGGGATGACCTTAAGCTGGTGGTGATGTCAGCGACTTTGGATCATCAAGCGCTTCTCTCTCTGTTACCCGAGGCCGCGTACATTGAATCGCAAGGACGTCAATATCCTGTTGAGATGCGTTATCAGCCGATGGGAGTGAATGAATCATTACCGAATGCGATGGCGAAAGTCATACAGCAGTTGATGACGCAGGAGCAAGGCTCTTTGTTGGCATTTTTACCGGGCGTCGGTGCGATCAAGCAGGTTCAGGAGCGGTTGGCTGAGCTTCCTTCGACGATCCAAGTGTGTCCTCTGTATGGTCAATTAGAGATAAAAGCTCAGCTTCAAGCGATAGAGGCAAGCCCTCCCGGTCAACGAAAAGTGGTGCTGGCGACCAATATTGCGGAAACCTCATTGACCATTGAAGGGATCCGCATGGTGGTGGATTCTGGTCTCGAGCGTGCTGCTCGTTATGATCTGAAAACGGGGATAACTCGCCTTGAGCAAGTGCAGGTGGCGCAATCATCGGCGATACAACGCACTGGTCGAGCGGGTCGTACAGAAGAAGGCCTTTGCGTTCGGTTATATAGTGAAAGCCAGTTTAAACAGCAACCTGCGGTGCCTAAGCCTGAGATAGTACAGTCGGATTTATCTTCCTTAGTGATGGAGTTGGCATACTGGGGATGTCAGGAAGTAAACGAGTTGCGTTGGCTCGATATGCCACCGAAGGCGGCGGTGAAACAGGCGACTCAACTCTTACAGCGTCTTGGCTTGCTCAATCAAGATAAAACCCTGAGCCAAATGGGGCGAGAGGCTCAAAGGCTAGGGATTGAACCTAGAATGGCCGCCATGTTGTTGAAAGCGGCACAGCATAGTGACGGCCTGCTGAATGCGGCCATTGCGGCGGCGGCTTTGTTAGAGGAGCCTGAACGTCAGGTGACAAATTTGGCGCACAGTCTGCACCACTGGAAAGCACGCAAGCACGCAAAACAGAGCTTGATTAAGCCGCGAGCTTTGAAGTTGGCGATGATGATGAATCATGGTTTTGAACTGGAGCAGGTGAGTGCTGACTTACTCGGTCGCGCCTTGATTCTGGCTTTCCCAGATAGGCTGGCGCAGCGCCGTGGTGAACGCAGTGAACGCTATGTCTTAGCAAATGGTCACGGTGCGCAGCTGATGAGTGACGACCCTCTATGCGATTCTTCGTATTTAGTGGTGGCTGATTTAATGCGTGGCCGTCAGGATTCAAGCCAAATCTTTTTAGCGCTAGATGTAGATCCTATTCAGATAGAACAAGACTTTCCTGAGCTTTTTGCATGGAATGACATTGTGGATTGGGATGAAAATAAAGGAGCTGTGACCGCTGAGCGAAGACAAACCTTTGGTACGCTGACCTTACAACGTCAACGCTTACCTACACCGGATGCTACGAAAGTCACTCAAGCGCTATTGAACTTCATTCGTCGTAAAGGTCTCGATGTGCTGCACTGGAATGACGCGGCGACGGCTTTGTTAACGCGCATACGTTGCGCGAGTCAATGGTTGCCGAATGAAGATTGGCCAGCGATGGACGAGCAAAGTTTGTTAAACGAGTTAGAGACTTGGCTAGAGCCTTATCTGGTCGGCATCACCAGTGTTAAAGGTTTGCAGCAGGTATCGCTCACGGAGGCGTTGAATGCTCGCCTCGGTTGGCCGTTGAATCAAGAGATCGATCACTGGTTGCCTGTGCGCTACACCTTACCCACAGGCACGAAGAAAGCGATTCGTTATCAAGAAAATGCGGAGCCCGTTCTGTCTGTCCGGATGCAAGAAGTGTTTGGTGAGAGCGATTCACCATTGATTGCAAAAGGCAGTAAAAAGTTAGTACTGGAGTTGTTATCTCCCGCGCAAAGACCACTTCAAGTGACGCAAGACCTTGCAGGTTTTTGGCAAGGTAGTTACAAAGACGTCCAGAAAGAGATGAAAGGTCGCTATCCCAAGCATGTTTGGCCGGATGATCCCGCCAACCACATTGCGACGACAAAAACCAAAAGGCACTTTAATTCATGACACAGCCTAAATCGCCACAAAAGAAAAAGACGCCGACTCAGCCTACTAACAAGAAAGCTGCGGCTAAAACGACCAAAAAAGCGCCAGCAAAACGTGCGCCGCAAAAACGCGCTGCTGGTGGGCGAACAAAGCAGTCATCGGCAACTTGGCTCAGCAAACTATGGAGCATAGGTTGGAAATTAGCATTGACCGCTTTTGCGCTGTTGGCTTTTGTTGGCGTTTATCTTGACAGTGTGGTGAAGCAGAAGTTTGAAGGGCAATTGTTTGAGTTACCAACCGTGGTCTACTCCCGAATTCTGCACTTAGCGCCTGGCGATGCCTTGTCTCTGAAAGAAGTCCGTAATGAGCTGGAAGTCCTGAATTACCGCAAAGTGCAAAACCCTAAGAATCCTGGTGAGTACTCGTCATCGAAGACAAAAATTGAGCTGATTCGTCGGCCCTTTGAATTTGTGGATGGCCCTGAGCCCGATCGTCATGTGATGCTGCATTTCGGCACACATGGTAAAGGGCTTAAACGGATTCAATCTCTCGAAAAAAACGGCGATTTAGGGTATTTGAGAGTGGACCCGAAAATGTTGGGGATGCTTGAGAAAGACAAAAACGAGCAACGTTTGTTTATGCGCCGTGAGCAATTCCCTGAATTGATGGTCGACGCCTTGTTAGCGACGGAAGATCGTGATTTTTATCATCATGAAGGGGTGGCTCCGTTAGCGATTTTGCGTGCATTAGTGGTGAATGTGAAAGCCGGTCGTACCGTGCAAGGGGGCAGCACCTTGACTCAGCAATTGGCCAAAAACCTATTCCTAACTCATGAACGTACTTTATGGCGCAAAGTACGTGAAGCTTATATTGCACTCATATTGGACTACCGATACAGCAAAGACCGTATTTTAGAAGCTTACCTTAATGAAGTTTATCTGGGGCAGAGTGGCGGCCAAGCAATCCATGGTTTTGCACTGGCGTCCCGCTATTACTTTGGTCAACCATTGCGTGAGTTGCGCATCGATCAGCTGGCGATGTTGGTGGGCATGGTGAAGGGGCCGTCTTACTACAATCCGGTTCGCTTCCCTGAACGGACCAAAGAGCGTCGAGATTTGGTCTTACGCTTAATGATGCAGCAAGATCTGTTGACTTCAAATGAGTTTGAACAAGCAGCAAGCCGAGATCTCGGCGTGCAGGAGTCTCCTCAGATTGCGAGTCGTCAGCCCGCCTATTTCCAACAATTGAAAAAAGAGCTGACCGATAAACTGGGCAGTGAATTTCGTACTGACGAAGGGTTACGGGTCTTTACTTCTCTTGATCCCGTTTCTCAGCGCATGATGGAAAAAGCGATCGCGAAGAAAATTCCCCAGTTGACGAACAAAGCAGGCAAGGCGCTTGAAGCGGCAGCGGTGTCGGTGGATCGCCACAGTGGTGAAATTCGTGCGATGGTGGGAGGTAAGCGCGTGGGGTACGACGGTTTTAATCGTGCGTTAAACGCCAGCCGTCCAATTGGCTCATTGGTGAAACCCGCTGTGTACCTGACGGCTCTAGAGCAGCCGGGAAAATACACCCTTGCATCGACCCTGCAAGACAAACCGCTTAGCCTCAAAGGCAATAAAGGCAGCGTTTGGACACCAAGAAACTTTGACCGTAAGTTCCGTGGCGAAGTGCCTCTTTATTTAGCTTTGGCTCAATCTTTGAATGTGCCAACGGTGAGATTAGGCATGGAGCTTGGCATTGACCAAGTCTCACAAACCTTAAGTCGACTCGGTGTTGATAAGAGTGAGATTCGTCCAGTGCCTTCCATGTTCCTAGGCTCTTTCTCTTTGACACCAATGGAAGTGGCTCAGATGTATCAAACTCTGACTAACTCAGGCAAACGAGCGCCCTTAACTGCACTGCGCTCTGTGACGGATATTGAAGGGAACGTATTGTACCAATCCTTGCCTAAAGCCAGTGTCACTGTTGATGAACAAGCGGCATGGTTAACGACTTATGCAATGAAACAAGGCGTTTCCATGGGAACGGGACGCTTTTTGAAGCGAGAGTTCGCTTGGGCATCGCTGGCAGGAAAAACGGGCACCAGTAACGATAGCCGTGATAGCTGGTTTGTTGGTATTGATGGGCGTGAGGTGACGACGGTATGGTTAGGTCGCGATGATAACAAACCCACGAAGTTAACCGGTGCCAGTGGCGCGCTAAGAGTCTACGCCGAATACCTCTCTTATCGTATCCCGCAAAAGTTGGTGCTACCTTGGCCGAAACAGGTGACAACCTTAGGGTTTGCGTCCGGTAGAAATGGCGGCTTAGAGCTCGATTGCAGCAGTGAGTTTAAGCTGCCCGTTTGGGATCCTGCGGGGCAAATTAAGCAGGGATGCCAGAAGAAAAAGTCGAACTGGCTACGGGATTTGATCAGTTGGTAACCATGCGATAAATCTTGTGTTGCAGATTAAATCCCTGTAAATATAAGTGTTTTCGATTTCTCAATAAGAGTAGGAGCAACAAGGATGAGACAAGGAATAGCGTTGATTAATCTAAAAAAAACCGTTATTTCCGCGTTTGTTGTTCTGTCGCTGTTACTGACGAATAGTATTGTTTCCGCGAATCCCACCGAGGATCGTCAAGTTAACAATGAACTCCCATCCCGCCCCAAGATTGCCGTTGTTCTGGCAGGTGGGGGGGCGAAAGGCGCTGCGCATATCGGGGTGCTTAAAGCTCTAGAAGAGATGCAAATCCCTGTGGATTATATTACGGGGACGAGCATGGGCGCTTATGTCGGTGGCCTGTATGCTATGGGGATGAGCGCTGACGAGATTGAAGGATATATTTTCGGTATTGACTGGAATGCAGGTTACCGAGACCGAGTGGAGCGCAGTCAACGCCGAATTCGTGATAAATATCATGAAGACCGTTATCAGTTAACCGCCGACCTAGGCATTCACTTGACTGAAGTACGCTCTCCAACCGGTGTGGTGCAAGGTCAAAACATGTTGAGGATCTTGCGTGAATCGACGGGTAACTTAGCGCCATTTAGCTCGTTTGATGAACTTGCGATTCCCTATCGTTCTGTGGCGACCGATATTTTACTACTTGAAGAAGTGGTGTTGGATAAGGGCTACCTTGTTGATGCCATGATGGCCAGTATGTCGGTTCCCGGAGCGTTACCCCCTTATGAAGTGAATGGTTTGATGCTGGTTGATGGTGGGGTGGTCAACAATATGCCAGTAGACGTGGCTCGTGAGATGGGGGCTGATATTGTCATTGCGATTGATATCAGTACCGATTACAAAGACGCCGATGATTTTACTTCTCTTTTCACCGTCGCCGATCAGCTTTCCAACTTCTTAGTTCGTCGCAGCACTCAGCAACAAGCAGAGACATTATCTAAGCAAGACATCTACCTCAAACCGGATGTCGGCAAGATGGAGACGACCGAATTTGACAAAATGCCGCTTGCTTATCAAGCCGGATACAATGTCGTTGTAAGAACGAAAGAGCAACTTGAGCATTTGAGCTTAGGTGGTGCGCAATATCAACGTCATATTGAGAAAAAACAAGCGGTAAGAAAGACGCTCAAACATGGGGATCTTACTGTCGTAGATCGGATTACGATCAATAATGATAGTCATTACTCTGATCGCTTATTGACCAATCGTATTGGCTTAGAAACGGGTCGTATCCTCAAAACCGATGAAATTGAAAGTGCAGTGCAAGATTTGTATGCTTTTGACCGTTTTGAATTGATCACCTATCAATATGAAGAACGTAATGGGGAAATGGTGTTGGCTTTTGATGTTAATGAGAAGTCATGGGGACCTAATTACGCCAACTTCCGCTTTTTCTTGGAAGATGATTTTCGCACGGATAGCCAGTACGCGATCGGTGTGTCGACTCATTTCACGGACCTCAATTCTCACGGTGCTGAGTTAACGGTTAACGTGGATATGGGGACGGATAAAATCATTGAAGCGGAATTGTTTTCGCCGATTCGCTCCAGTCAAGACTTGTTTACGGTTGCCAGCCTACGGTATGGCAGTGAAAGTCGCACCGCGCCACTCAATGGCTTTACTGAGTCGAATCTAGATACTATATACAATTATATCCCTGTTGATTATGGGGAATTTGTTACTGAAATAGCCCTTGGAGTTCAACCAGACCTTTGGCACGAACTCTCTATAGGGGGACGATATACGGATGGTGATATTGAAGCGCCAACGCTAGAGACCTTCGGGGTTTACCATTACAACCGTCTTGGTGCGTTCATTCGTTATCGATTAGATACGTTAGATAGTTATGTTCTACCTAACAAAGGTTGGTACCTCAACGCACAATACATGGTCAGCCATGACCAAAGTGATGAAGGGTTGGGGTACAACGATATCAGCACGGTTGAGGATGATACCGTGTATGAAATTGCGATGACCGCCAAGGTGGCGGAAACCTATCGTCGACATACTTTAGTCGCACAGGTCGATTATGGATCTGTGGAAAGTAAAAACTCAACCATTCCTTTAGATCCCACCGAGCTCGGTGGATTGTTTAATTTATCAGGTATTCCTCGGAATAGTTTGATAGGTCAAAACAAACTGTTCGGTAGTTTAATGTACCGATACCGTTGGTTTGATAATGATTTTGGTTTGTTTGAAGCGCCAGTATATATAGGTGCCACTATAGAGCACGGTGGGGTATGGTCCGATACCAACCTCAAGCTTTATGAAGCACCATTGTATACCGCAGGATCGATTTTTGCGGGTGTAGACTCGCCAATTGGACCGATTCTTTTGGCTTATGGCCGAACGGAAAGCGATCGTGATTCTGTTTACTTGATGATAGGGACATCGTACTAAAGAGAAAGAATAACAAAGCAGACAGACCGCATATAAAAGCGAAATTTAATGGACTTTAGTCTTAACTTGCTATGTTGGTCAAAATGATGAGATTTTAATTTATCGTTAAATTTGCTATTCTTTCGACCACAGTTTGGCCTCTTCGGCGCTGTTTCTCTTTCAAAATTGAATGAAAACATGGGCAATGGAGAGCCAAGTTTCCAAGGATGTTCACTCCCTTTTATTTTGATAATAGTAACAATAAGGGAGGAACCGCAATGAGAGGAAAAAGTCGTGCTTGAAGCCTACCGTAAACACGTCGAAGAGCGTGCTGCTGAAGGAGTTGTTCCTAAACCACTAGATGCAGAGCAAGTTGCTGGACTTGTAGAACTTCTGAAAAATCCCCCTCAAGGTGAAGAGA
Organism: bacterium sp. HQB-39; assembly: GCA_043422575.1. Taxonomy (GTDB): domain Bacteria; phylum Pseudomonadota; class Gammaproteobacteria; order Enterobacterales; family Vibrionaceae; genus Vibrio. Next base: position 154,909 of record JBHOHG010000001.1, read on the forward strand.
CCTTCATTCTTGACCTACTAGAAAATCGCATTCCCCCTGGCGTAGATGAAGCTGCTTATGTAAAAGCGGGCTTCCTGACGGCGGTAACGAAAGGTGAAGTAACCTCGCCGTTGGTTTCTCGCGAAAAAGCCGCAGAGCTACTAGGGACAATGCAGGGTGGTTATAACATTGAGCCACTGATTGCTCTGTTAGAAGATGAACAACTCGCCCCAATCGCAGTAAAAGCGCTTTCGCATACGCTTCTTATGTTTGATGCTTTCTATGATGTTGAAGAGAAAGCGAAAGGCGGCAATGCTCATGCTCAAGCCGTACTTCAGTCTTGGGCTGAAGCAGAATGGTTCCTGAGCAAACCTGAGCTACAAGAAAAAATTACATTAACCGTGTTTAAAGTGACCGGTGAGACAAACACGGATGACTTGTCTCCTGCACCTGATGCATGGTCTCGTCCTGATATCCCAGTTCACGCACTGGCGATGCTGAAAAACGAACGTGAAGGCATCAACCCAGATAACCCAGGCAATATTGGCCCTATCGCGCAAATCGATGCGCTGAAAGAAAAAGGTCACCAACTGGTGTACGTTGGCGATGTTGTGGGTACAGGTTCTTCACGTAAATCTGCAACCAACTCTGTACTTTGGTTTATGGGCGATGATATCCCGAATGTACCAAACAAGCGTGCAGGTGGTTACGTACTCGGCGGTAAAATTGCTCCGATCTTCTTCAATACCATGGAAGATGCGGGCGCACTGCCGATCGAAGTCGATGTTACAAAACTGAACATGGGCGATGTCATTGACGTTTACCCGTATCAGGGCAAAGTGTGTGATCACGCAACGGGTGACACGATTTCTGAGTTCTCACTTAAAACAGACGTGTTGATTGATGAAGTACGTGCTGGTGGTCGTATCCCATTGATCATTGGCCGTGGCTTGACTGATAAAGCGCGTCAATCATTGGGTCTAGGTGCAACGGATATTTTCCGTAAACCAGGCGCTGTGGCGGATTCTGGCAAAGGTTTCTCTTTAGCTCAGAAAATGGTTGGTAAAGCGTGTGGCGTTGAAGGTATCCGTCCAGGCACTTACTGTGAGCCTAAGATGACCACCGTCGGTTCTCAGGATACGACCGGTCCAATGACGCGTGATGAACTGAAAGACTTGGCATGTCTCGGTTTCTCAGCGGATCTTGTGATGCAGTCATTCTGTCACACTTCTGCTTATCCAAAACCAGTCGACGTTAACACGCACCATACTTTACCTGATTTCATTATGAACCGTGGTGGTGTGTCACTGCGCCCTGGTGATGGTGTTATTCACTCATGGCTAAACCGTATGCTGCTTCCTGATACGGTGGGTACTGGTGGTGACTCGCATACGCGTTTCCCATTGGGGATTTCATTCCCAGCGGGTTCTGGTCTGGTTGCTTTCGCAGCTGCGACAGGGGTGATGCCTCTTGATATGCCAGAGTCGATTTTGGTTCGCTTTAAAGGTGAAATGCAAGAAGGCATCACACTGCGTGACCTTGTGCATGCGATTCCTTACTATGCGATCCAGCAAGGCCTTCTAACGGTTGAGAAAGCCGGCAAGATCAATGAATTCTCAGGTCGTATCCTTGAGATTGAAGGTGTTGAGCACCTAACGGTTGAGCAAGCATTTGAGCTATCCGATGCTTCTGCTGAGCGTTCTGCGGCGGGCTGTACCGTGAAGCTGTCTCAAGAGTCTATCGAAGAGTACTTGAACTCAAACATCGTGATGCTGAAGTGGATGCTTTCAGAAGGCTACGGGGATGTTCGTACGATTGAACGTCGTATCACGGCGATGGAAGAGTGGCTAGCAAACCCTGAGCTGATGGAGTCGGATTCAGATGCTGAATACGCGCACGTGATTGAAATTGACCTTGCTGAAATCAGTGAGCCAATTCTGTGTGCACCAAATGATCCAGATGATGCTCGTCTACTTTCTCAAGTACAAGGCACTCATATCGATGAAGTCTTTATCGGTTCTTGTATGACGAACATTGGGCACTTCCGTGCGGCAGGTAAACTGCTTGAGCAATACGGTGGTCAGTTAGATACACGTCTATGGGTTGCTCCGCCGACCAAGATGGACCGCGATCAGCTGACGGAAGAAGGTTACTACGGTATCTATGGCAAAGCGGGCGTGCGTATCGAAACTCCGGGTTGTTCACTGTGTATGGGTAACCAAGCACGTGTTGCTGACAAAGCAACCGTGATGTCGACTTCAACACGTAACTTCCCGAACCGTCTTGGTACTGGTGCCGATGTTTACCTATCTTCTGCAGAACTTGCTGCAGTCGGTGCCATCTTAGGCCGTATTCCAACGAAAGAAGAGTACCTTGAGTACGCGAAGCAAATCGATGCAACCGCAGCTGATACGTACCGCTACTTGAACTTCCATAAGATGGATCAATACACCAAGAAAGCAGACTCTGTGATTTTCCAAGAGCCAGCGTAATGCGACTCTCTTAGAGTGATGAATAAAAAACCGCTGATGAATCAGCGGTTTTTTACATATGAAGTAAGGTGGAGTACAAAGAAAAGTACTTCTATATCTAAATCTTCTGCGCGTACATTGCCGCGATGTTTCGTGCAGTGAGCTCTACGTTCTCAGCGGCTTGTTGCAGAGCTGTCGGTAAATCGATAGCGCCATTCACGACACTGAATACGGCATCTAATCCGTGCTCATGGACCACGCCACAATCTGCAGAGATTGATCCAGCAATACCAATCGTTGGTATTTGGTACTGCTTAGCGCAGCGAGCGACGCCAATCGGCGTCTTACCGTGAATGGTTTGACTGTCGATTCGTCCTTCTCCTGTAATGACCAAATCCGCCCCTGCTAATGTCGCTTTGAGTTGTGTTGCTTGTATCACTAAGTCAATGCCAGACTTTAACTCCGCACCGAGCAGAGCAACGAGGGCGCCACCTAATCCACCAGCCGCACCAGCGCCCGCGAGATGGTGCACATGCACGCCAGTTTCTGCCGCCACGATATTCGCCCAATGGTTGAGAAAGCCATCCATAGCACAGCACATCTCTTGACTGGCACCTTTTTGAGGCCCAAAAACAAAGGAAGCTCCAGTTTCACCACAGAGTGGATTATCGACGTCACAAGCAATCTCAATACGAGTATCAGCAATACGTGGGTCTAAACCGGACAGGTCAATGCGATTAAGATACTGCAATTGATTTGCGCCAAAGCCGAGCTCTGCCCCATTCTCATCTAAAAAACGGATCCCAAGAGCTTGCGCCATGCCTAAGCCTGCATCATTGGTGGCACTGCCTCCAATGCCGATGATCAGATGATTGACACCTAAATCTAAGGCGGCTTTGATCAGCTCACCCGTGCCAAAGCTGGTGGTAACGAGCGGGTTACGCTGGTCACGAGGTACTAAATGCAAGCCAGACGCCGCCGCCATTTCAATCACGGCTGTCGATTCTCCACCGAGCAGGCCAAAGAAGCCGTCCACGGTATGACCAAGAGGATCGGTCACTGGCTGGGAAATGATGCGACCTTGTGTCGCATCCACCAGTGATTGCACCGTGCCTTCACCACCATCGGCCATAGGAACTTTGACGTAGCTTGCGTGAGGCAAGACTTGCTTAAAGCCCTTTTCGATAGCGTTAGCCACTTCAAGTGCGGTTAAGCTCTCTTTGTATGAGTCAGGTGCAATTACAATTTTCATTTAATGTTCTCGATTAAAGTAAAACTAAGCTAAGTAGGTAAACCAATGCCATGGCTGTCAAACCTTGAATGAGGGTTGCCGTGGTTTGCGCTCGATAAGCAAGTCCGACACTCATGCGGCTAAACTGAGACACCACCCAGAAGAAGCTGTCATTAGCGTGCGAAACCGTCATGGCACCAGCACCGATTGCCATTACGGTTAATACTCTCCCCATTTCAGAGTCTAAGCCTAACTGAGTGAGTAACGGTGCAACAAGTGCTGAGGTCGTGACCAAAGCGACGGTTGATGATCCTTGTGCTGTTTTGAGAGCCGCCGCAACGATAAATGGCATAAAGATACCTACGCCGAAAGCGGAAAGGGTTTCACCAAGGTAAGCGCCGAGTTCCGTTGCTTTCAGCACGGCACCAAATGCGCCACCGGCACCAGTGATCAGCAAGATAGGAGCGGCGGACGTGATCCCTTGTGAAATACGCTGACTAAACTCTTCAACCTTATTGCTGCTTTTCAACAGGCGGAGTGAAAGAAGTAGGCCGATAAACAGCGCCACGAGAGGTTGCCCTAAGAAGGCGAAGACTTGATAAGCGATGCCTTCGCCAAATGGCAAACTCGGGAATTTGGCGATAGAGCCGAAACAGATCAACAAAATTGGAACGAAAATAGGGGCGAACGCTTGGCTAGCAGTGGGTAGGACACCATAGGAAGCCTTCATTGCTTGCCAGTCTTGGTTAAGCTGTTCATTGTCCACTTCAAGGTTATCAGGCTGAACCGCTTTAAATCGATTTGCCCACAGCATACCGGCTAACGCGGCTGTTGCGGCAACAAAGATACCGATACCAATAACTAGCCCTAGATTAGACTCGAGTCCGAGATTACCCGCTGCCGCGATCGGGCCCGGTGTTGGAGGGACAAATGTGTGGGTTGCGTACAAACCAGCGGCGAGAGCCACGCTCATGGCAACACTTGAGGTGTGTAAGCGTTTTGCCAGAGACTCTTTTAGGGAGTTTAAAATGACGTACCCTGAGTCACAAAAAACAGGGACAGAGACGAAGTAGCCAATGATGGTCATTGTCAGTGTCGGAAAGCGCTCACCGAGCAGTTTGATGACACTATCGGCCATGGTGATGGCAGCACCGCTTTTTTCCAGAATAATGCCGATGATCGTACCCAGTACAATCACTAAGCCGATGTATCCTAATATGCCACCAAAGCCGCTGGTAATGGTTTTGGCGATACTGTCACTTGGCAGCCCATAAGCAAATGCGGCTAAAAAGGCCGCCGACAGTAACGCGAGAAAGGGGTGCAGTTTGAACTTAGTGGTGGCGACGACGATAAAGGCAATCACCATTAATAGAATGAATATCAGTTCCATGAGTAGGACTCCATTGATACTTGTTTCACGTAGGGATGAAGACTCGCTGTGGTTTGGTTATATGCGCAGGCTTCGCGTGATTCCATTATCAATGTCGTCAATAAAAGGTAATCGTGCAGGCGAACAAATATTAAATGGTTTAGGATGCCATTTGTTGGTCAATTGCACAGTAATAACGAATTAAGCACCTAGTGATAGGGCAAGGTAAAGTTGGGTCTTTTGCTCTATGTTGTTGATATTTAATGAAGTGATCTGCTCAATTTTATCGATGCGATAGCGGAGCGTATTGCGGTGAATATGTAAGCTTTCACAGGTTTTAGCTTGATCGCAGTTTTGCGAAAAGTAGTGCTGCAATGTTTTCACGAGCACACCATTCTTATCCGATTCCAGCAGTTGATTGAGCGGTGCCGTTAACATTTTGTGCCGCCACTCATCCTGTTTGATCGCGTCAACCAGAACTGGGAGACGGTGGTCGGAAAAGAAAAACACACGCCCCGATTTATCTTTAGTCGCACTCAGGGTGGCTCTTGCCGATTGATACGACTTAGCGAAGCCAGTTAGCCCCGGAAAGTGATCGCCAATGGCGATGCGAATGGAAAACTCACCTTCTTTATCGATGCGAGAGATGAGCTTTTTAACTCGCTGGGCTTCAGTCTTTTGTGACCATCCATCTTGGGTTAAGGTAATTGGCTTTAACACCACAACAAGGTTGTCCAGCACCGAGAGTATACCCACTAAGTTATCCCGTTCTGGGAACTCAAGCAGGTGAACCAGTCTTTGCAGATGTTCTAGTGACAATGATTGATCTTGTTTTGGTAACACCTGAACCACAGCAGCGATGCGAGGTTGACTGAGATCGAGCCCCAACTTTTCAGCGATCGCGAGTAAATGGACGGAATCACCGTGATCTTCATTAATTAGCTGCAACAGAAGTTCTTCACGATGTCGCTTTGACCATTGAACTTGATCCATCAAAGCGGCTTGCTCGACAATCAACTCCGCCGTCATTTTGACCAGCTCGGCATAATGCCTCACTTGTTTTGGATCCCCTGAGATCCCCACGACACCAATGATGGCTTGATGGTAAAATATGGGTAGGTTGATTCCCGGCTTTACCCCTTTTAATTGAGCGGCAGTCGATTGGTCAATATCAACAATGCGATTTTCATTAATGGCAAGTACCGCCCCTTCATGTTTTTGATGGATACGTTTCGGGTCGCCGGAACCGATGATGTGCCCATGAGCGTCCATGACGTTAATCGAGTGATGAATGATCTTCATTGCTCGCTGTACGATTTGATTGGCGATGGTCTCGGTCAATTGCATAAATGAGAGTGGTTTTTGTTGATAGAACAATTGATAATAGCAATGCCTTTAATGAACCCCTAGCGCGATACCGCAATTGGATGACATGGATTACGAATTTAAAAAAAACACCTTAGATGGCAGCTATCGCTGCGTGTTTTCTATGGAGCACGCCATCATTGGACGTTGGTTACAAGAAGAGATCAATAACGATGCTGTTAAGATTGCTGAGGTTGAAGCAGGCATAGCTTCAGCTCATACCAACACAACTGAAGAGCTGATCATTGAAGGAGCTGAGATCAGCCTGAGTTTTCTCGCTGGGGAGGTGACGGTGATGGAAAATGTTATGCTACATCTCGATCCAGAGAACGACACCGAGTACGAACTGTATGATTGTGAAAGTGTCTCGGCTTGTGGCTTACAAGATTTCGAAGAGATGATATCGAAATGGAAAGCGTTTCTAGCTAATCGCTACTGATTAGATGTCATGATGAATATTGTAGAGATGCACCATGACGGTGAGTAAATAAAATGTTGCATTAATGTTGTGAAAAGGGCGCACCACTATGGTGCGCCTTTTTTGTTTCTGAACATTCTGGATTGTCTATCTTTCTGAAATTAATGGATAAAAAAAGTTGGCATGTCGTTTGTAAACAAGAGAAGTGTTCACGGAATAATAGCTCTGAGAGGATGCCATGAAATTAATAAATGCCATTATTAAGCCGTTCAAATTGGATGATGTAAGAGAAGCGCTCGCCGATGTCGGTATCGAAGGAATGACCGTTTCTGAGGTAAAAGGCTTCGGACGCCAAAAAGGTCACACAGAATTGTATCGAGGTGCTGAGTATCAAGTGGATTTCTTGCCTAAAGTAAAACTGGAAATCGCAACTCAAGCTGAAAATGTTGAGCGTGTCGTTGAAGCCGTATCAAAAGCGGCGCATACCGGCAAGATTGGTGACGGTAAGATTTTTGTTTATGACTTAAGTCAAGCGGTTCGTATTCGCACAGGTGAGATGGACGCGGAAGCGCTTTAAAGAATTCACGGATTGGAGATACAGATATGGAATTAACAACAACAGTGACAGAATTACGATACGCACTCGACACCTTTTTCTTCCTTATTTCAGGTGCGTTGGTCATGTGGATGGCGGCAGGCTTTGCCATGTTAGAAGCGGGTTTAGTTCGCTCTAAAAATACCACCGAGATCTTAACCAAGAATGTGTGTTTGTATGCCATCGCTTGTACCATGTTCTTGCTGGTGGGCTACAACATTATGTATGTCGATAATGCTGAAGGCAGTTGGTTACCTTCCTTTGGCGCGTTGATTGGGACGCAAGGCGAGGGCGCTGATCACTCACTTGAATCCGACTTCTTCTTCCAAGTGGTGTTTGTGGCAACGGCCATGTCGGTGGTGTCTGGAGCGGTAGCTGAGCGCATGAAGCTGTGGTCGTTCTTGTTATTCTCTGCGGTTTTGACGGGCTTTATTTATCCAATGGAAGGCTACTGGACATGGGGCGGTGGTTTCCTATCAGAAGCGGGCTTCAGTGATTTTGCTGGCTCAGGCATTGTTCATATGGCTGGTGCTTCAGCGGCGTTGGCGGGGGTCTTACTGCTCGGTGCGCGTAAAGGAAAATACGGTAAAAATGGTGAAATCTACCCAATTCCGGGTTCGAACATGCCATTAGCGACACTCGGTACCTTCATTCTTTGGTTCGGTTGGTTTGGTTTCAACGGCGGCTCTCAGTTGATGGTGTCTGATTTTGAGAACGCGACGGCGGTTGGTCAAATCTTCCTTAACACCAATGCAGCGGCAGCGGCGGGTGCGATTACGGCTCTGTTTGTATGTAAAACAACGTGGGGTAAAGCAGACTTGACGATGATTTTGAACGGTGCGTTAGCCGGTCTGGTTGCGATTACCGCCGACCCTCTCTCGCCATCACCACTTTACGCTGTTGCGATTGGTGCTGTGTCAGGTGCTTTGGTGGTCTTTAGCATCATCGGTCTAGATAAACTGAAAATTGATGATCCAGTGGGTGCGATTTCAGTACACGGCGTGTGCGGCTTCTTTGGCTTGATGGTTGTGCCACTGAGCAATGGCGACGCGACCTTTAGTGCTCAGCTGCTTGGAGCTGGTGTGATATTTGGATGGGTCTTTGCAGCAAGCTTAGCAGTTTGGGCAATTCTTAAAGTGACCATCGGGATCCGTGTTTCAGAAGAAGAAGAGCTCGAAGGGATGGATATGCATGACTGTGGAGTGGGCGCATACCCCGAATTCGTTACGGTGAAGTAATATTCCCTTACAAAGTAAAATGTCAAAAACCTGCCGAAGACGGCAGGTTTTTTAATTTCTGAGGATTGTGTTCTTAATCTTCTTACATATAATAACGAAACTGATAGACATTATCATTACGAAAGTAAAGGACTGAATCCATGAAAAAATTGCTAACTCTTTCAGCTGTAGCGTGCGCAACTATCGCTCCTACAACTGTTATGGCTGCTGAAGAAGTGAACGTATACTCTTACCGTCAACCTTTCTTGGTTGAGCCAATGTTTAACGAGTTCACTAAAGAGACTGGCATCAAAGTAAACGTTAAGTTTGCGAAAAAAGGACTAGCAGAAAAGCTTGCACAGGAAGGCGAATACAGCCCAGCTGACGTTATCCTAACAGTAGACATCAGCCGTCTAGCTGAGCTTTCTCGTAAAGATCTTGTTCAAGCGGTAAACAGCAAGGTTCTTGAGTCAAACATCCCTGCTCAATACCAAGACAACGAAAACGAGTGGTTCGCTCTAACAACTCGTACTCGTAGCGTTTACTCTTCACGTGACCGTGTTGGTAAACTAGGTGAAGACTTCAACTACGCAGACCTAGCTAAGCCTGAGTTCAAAGGCAAGATCTGTACTCGTAGCGGTAAGCACCCTTACAACGTTTCTCTAGTGTCTTCTATCATTGCTCACCACGGTGAAGCGGAAGCGAAGCAATGGCTAGAAGGCGTAAAAGCAAACCTAGCGCGTAAGCCACAAGGTAACGACCGTGCACAGGTTAAAGCGATCAAAGAAGGTCTTTGTGACGTTTCTCTAGGTAACAGCTACTACCTAGGTAAAATGGTTAACAACAAAGAGCAGAAAGCTTGGGCTGACGCGGTTTACCTAAACTTCCCTAACCAGAAGCAAGCAGGTACTCACGTGAACATCTCTGGTATGGCGATGGCTAAGCACTCTCCAAACAAAGAGAACGCTGTGAAGCTGATGGAATTCCTAGCGGGTGACAAAGCGCAATCAATGTACGCAGAAGTAAACTTCGAATACCCAGTGAAAGCGGGTGTTAAGCGTTCTGAGCTTGTTGCATCTTGGGGTGACTTCAAAGCGGACACTATCTCTCTAGATAAAATTGCTTCTTACCACGAGACAGCAATCAAACTTATCGACGAAGTGAAGTTCGACCTATAATAGTTGTCGGCCGAAACATAGCTTTCGAAAGATAAAAGCGAGTTGGGGTAATTAGTTATCCCGATCTCTAAAAAGGCCTATGAGATGGATTTGCAATTGCATTTCCGGCTCATAGGCCTTAAAGTTTTCAGGCAATGAAAGAAAAACACTTTTTATGGAAAGCCAGCAGTGGTGTCTTTGCGACCTTGCTGGTTTTGCCGATCTTAGCGATCTTTTTTACATCCATCGGCGACACGGACGACCTGTTTTCACACCTCATGTCGACTGTGATGCCGACCTATATCTTCAACACCGTCGCGTTGACCTTTGGTGTCATGGCGCTCTCCTTGGTGTTTGGTATTCCGAGTGCGTGGTTTATGGCCATGTGCAAACTGCCGAGTGAAAAATGGCTGCAGTGGGCATTGGTTTTGCCATTGGCGATGCCTGGTTACATCATTGGTTACATCTTTACGGACTGGTTTGATTTTGCAGGTCCAATACAGATTTTCTTGCGTGATGTCACCGGTTGGCAGGGAGGCGAATACTGGTTTCCAGATATCCGAACTCTACCCGGAGCAACCATTGTTCTGGCTCTCGTACTTTATCCTTACGTGTATTTGTTATGTCGTGCTGCTTTTATGGAGCAGAACGTTTCGTTGCTGCAATCGGCACGTCTTCTAAAGTGTTCCCCGTGGGAAAGCTTCCGCCGTATTTCACTGCCGTTAGTTCGCCCGTCCATCGCGGTGGGGCTCTCATTAGTCGCAATGGAAACCGTTGGCGACTTTGGTACGGTGAGTTATTTTGCCGTGAATACGTTAACGACAGCGGTGTACGACACTTGGCTTGGTTACTCTAACCTGAATGCGGCCGCCAAAATTTCGGCCTTGATGTTAGTGGCTGTGGTCTTGCTACTCAGTGCAGAGCGCTACAGTCGTCGCAAACAGAAGCTGTTTCAAAACCAATTTAATAGCCGAGAAGATTTTCGTTATGAATTAACGGGTTGGAAGAAGTGGCTTGCGCTGGTTTGGTGTTGGGGTTTGGTGGGCATTGCCTTCATCGCTCCACTGTTGCAATTGATGAGCTATGCTTGGACGTACTTTGAGCAGAGCTGGACCCCCGAGTTTCGCGAATACTCCATCAACAGCTTGGTGGTATCGCTTGCGGCTGCGGTGATAGGTGTGTTTGTCGCGCTGGTGGTTAATTTCAGTCACCGAGTGAATAACCAAGGTAGCAGCTTGGCCTTTATGCGTCTTTCATCCATGGGCTATGCGGTTCCGGGCACAGTATTGGCGATTGGTGTGATGGTCCCCGTCCTTTTTATGGATCACTTGGTGAATGATATTGCGAAGTGGCTGGAGTGGGGAAGGCCGGGTTTGATTTTCTCTGGCTCGATGTTTGCCTTGATTTTTGCTTTAGTGGTGCGCTTTTCTGCGGTAGCCATTGGCAGTATTGAGAGCAACCTCAGCAAAGTTTCCCCGTCATTAGATATGGCATCGCGCACCATGGGTTGTAACGCGAATGGTATGTTGTGGCGTGTGCATTTCCCGTTGATTAAACGCGGGATGTTGATTGCTGGGCTACTGGTCTTTATTGAATCCATGAAAGAGCTAAATGCGGCGCTACTGCTTCGTCCATTTAACTTTGAGACGCTGGCGACCTATGTCTACAACTTTGCATCGGATGAACAGCTTGAGTTGGCTGCGATGCCTGCAGTTTTACTGGTCTTTGTTGGCCTTCTTCCACTTGTGATTGTTAACCGTTCATTGGAGCAGAACCACTAATGAGTTGCGCATTATCTATCAAGAATTTGACTTGTCAGTATGAGTCGACCACTGTTCTGGAATCGCTTTCTTTGGAAGTGGAGCAAGGGCAGATTGTCTGTCTGCTTGGTGCCAGTGGCTGTGGCAAGACCACATTATTGAAAGCCATCGCGGGTTTGTTGCCTCTCTCTTCTGGTGAGATGAGCTTAAACTGCATGACCATTGACGATGGCAACAATTGGTTACCGCCGGAAAAGCGTAACATCGGGATGATTTTCCAAGACTACGCACTTTTTCCGCATTTGACGGTTTTTGAGAATGTCGGCTTTGGTTTACGAGATGTGTCTAGTGAGGCGCGAGCAGACAAAGTCCGTGAGATGCTCGAATTAGTTCATTTAGAAGATTTTGCCGATCGTTACCCGCACCAGTTGTCGGGGGGGCAGCAGCAAAGGGTCGCGATAGCGCGTTCTTTGGCATACAAGCCTGACCTCTTGCTACTCGATGAACCGTTTTCAAATATTGATACCCAAGTGCGTCACGACTTGATCGCTGAGATCCGCAAGATCTTCAAGTCTCAAGGCGTGACGGCGATTTTTGTTACGCACAGCCGTGAAGAAGCGTTTGCGTTTTCGGATAAGTTGGCAGTGATGAATCACGGCGTGATTGAGCAATATGGCACGGCAACCGAGCTGTATTACCAACCTTCCAGTAAATTTGTGGCAGACTTTTTAGGTGGCGGCAGTTACCTACCAGCCAAGCGAGTGTCGGAAAGTGAATTCGATACGGACTTAGGTCGTGTTGAGGCCTCTGCCCAGCAGTTAATTGAGCTAGAAAGCGACTGTGAGCTATTACTGCGCCCACAACATGTCCAAATTGCTTCTGCAGAAGAGAGTTCAGTAACGGTACTTGAGCAGCAGTTTATGGGTGACCATTGTCGTTATGTGATTGATGCTAGCGGAAGCCGTTTGCTGGCGAGTTCCAGCGAAGCGTTGGATATTGGTCAGAAAGTGGAAGTACGTATTGATACACAAGGCGTTCTTGCCTTCTAGCTTCAGTAAACTTGATAAAAATAAAGATAAAATAAAAAAGCCCGACTGAATCAGCCGGGCAATCATGTTCTTCAAAACTAAAGGACTGAAGTAAGCTTATAGCGATAGAAACGCTTTCACTTGTTGAAGAACACGTTCAGCGGTCTCTTTGTCTTCCATCTCTGCGAAGATACGCAATAGAGGTTCAGTACCAGAGAAACGTGCAATCACCCAACCGCCATTCTTAAAGTAGACTTTCGCGCCATCTTCGTAGCTGACTTTTTCGATTTCAAATTCGAATTCAGGCAGCTGCTTTTCAACATAAATCTTGTTGTAAAGTGTCTCTTTTTGCGCAGGTTTGAAGGTGCAATCACCCTCAGCGGTGTAGGCATAACCGTACTTGCTGTAAATCTCATCCAGTAGCTCAGAAAGCTTCTTACCGGTAACAGAGATCATTTCAACCAGCAGGCTTGAAGCAAAGACGCCATCTTTACCCTTGATGTGACCACGGATGGTTAAACCACCAGAGCTCTCACCACCAATCAGCGAGTCGTCCGCTTCCATCTGTGAACTGATGTGTTTAAAGCCTACTGGGACTTCAAAGCTTTTCTCACCATGGTCAGCCGCAATCTTATCGAGGATGTGTGTGGTTGCGATGTTACGAACCACAGAGCCTGACCAACCTTTGTATTTCAATAGGTAGTAGTACAATAGGATCAAGACTTCATTTGGATGGATAAAGTTGCCCGTTTCATCAATGATGCCAAGACGGTCAGCGTCACCATCGGTACCAATACCGATATCGTAACCTTCTGCAGCGACAAGGTGCTTAAGGCGATACAGAGTGGCTGCGCTTGGTGATGGCATAAGGCCACCAAAATCAGGGTTCTTACCGTCATTGATCACGTCAACGTCACAACGACCATTGATCAATACAGTTTGTAGCGCATTTTTCGCAACACCAAACATAGGATCAATCAAAACACGTAAGTTGGCTTTTTTGATCGCTTCGATGTCGATGAAATCGATGATCGAGTCCACGAACTCATTCATCGGGTTGATCTTAACGATACGACCTGATTCGACAGCCACTTCGAACTCTTCACTGCGTACATCCGACGCCGTTAGGTTCGCGATTTGGCTTTCGATTTTTTGAGTGATGATTTCATCTGCATCACGGCCGCCTTCAATGAAGACTTTCACCCCGTTGTAATCGGCAGGGTTGTGCGAAGCGGTGATACAAGCAGAGTAGGCACAGCCCATCTCTTTCGCTTTGAACATCACGATAGGCGTTGGAACGAATTTGTCGATGAAGCTTACGGTGATGTTGTTGCCCGCAAGAACTTCAGCAAACCAAATCCCTGCTTTGTCAGAAAGGAAACGACGGTCGTAGCCGATCACGAAACCTTTATCAGCAACGCCTTCATTGTTGATGATGTTCGCAACGGATTGAGCAACGAGGCGGACATTGTCTTTCGTGAACTCTTCACCAATGAATGCACGCCAGCCGCCAGTACCAAATTTGATCATAATAGATATCCTTTATCCTAAAGAGTGAGCCTCTCAAAGAGAGGCTCACAATAGGAACTTAGCCAAGTACAACAACAACTTCGTTCACGCTGCCTTCAGCTTGAACTGGAACGGCAGTGCCACTTACTGCTTCGCCGTTCACTGTGATTGATTTGATGCCTTTACTGACTGAATCAGGGTTTTCTACCTTGATGTTGTAAGTTGCACCAAGCCACTGACGAGTGACTTCGAAACCAGGCCAGCTTGTTGGAATACATGGATCGATAGTTAGGCCATCGAATCCAGTACGCACACCCAGAATGAAGTTAGTTACCGCGAAGTAAGCCCAACCAGAGGTACCTGTTAGCCATGGGTGGTTTGCACGGCCATGGTCTTGGTGATCACGACCCATGATGAACTGAACGTACGAGTATGGTTCAGCAACACGCTTTTCAATGATGTCGTTTTGGTTGTATGGGTTGAGTGCATCGTAGAACTTCATTGCACGGTCACCACGGCCTAGTTTCGCTTCTGCTACCCATGCCCATGGGTTCGGGTGCGAGAAGATAGCGCCGTTTTCTTTCACGCCTTGGTATACGCGAGTGACAAAACCGATGTCGTCGTTTGGCGTTGCAAATGATGGCGAGTTTAGGTGCAGACCGTATTCAGAGAACAGGTTCTCATCGACCGCATCCATCGCTTTTTCACCACGCTCTTGAGAAACCGCACCTGATAAAACAGCAAGTGTGTTTGACTCTAGGTGTACACGACCTTCCGCTTGTTGAGCGGTACCGATCTTGTCGCCGTCTTTAGTTAGACCACGGATGTACCAGCCACCTTCGTCATCCCAAAGGTGCGTTTCACAGGCTTCACGTACGTTCGCTGCCATTTCAGTATAGGTCGCCACGTCTTCGTCTTTACCTAGGAATTTAGCTAGGTCGATGAACTCTTGTAGTGCCCAGAAATGAAGGAAGGACACCATAGAAGACTCACCGCCGCCTAGGTTTAGACAGTCGTTCCAGTCTGCACGTAGACCTTTACAGATACCCGTTTGACCAACGTATTCAGCAGAGAAGTCTAGAGCGGCTTTCATGTGCTCGTATACTGATGCGTCGCCGCCGTCTGCGTACGGGATCACTTCGTCAAAGAAGCTATGCTCACCGGTTTCCATTACGTACTTACAGATGGTTGGAACAAGCCATAGGTGATCGTCTGAACAGGTATCTTCAATACCGTGGATCTTGTCGTCATCTGACGGTGTTGGTACAACCGTAGGTGATTTCGATGGTTCAACGTCTGCTTTTTCTGGATCGAACCAGTCAGGATCGAATAGGTGTAGACCGTAGCCGGCTTTCACTTGACCACGAAGTAGGTCAACAATGCGCTTGCGCGTCATCGCTGGGTTGGCGTGAGGCACAGAGATCGCATCCTGAGCGGTATCGCGGTAACCAAGACCAGTACGACCACCCACTTCAATGAATGAAGCGAAGCGTGACCAAACTACACAAGTTTCTGCTTGGTAAAGTGTCCAAGCGTTGATCATGGTGTCAAGACCTTCGTTTGGTGATTTCACTTGGAACTTGTCACAACGCTCATTCCAGTGCTCTTTGATCCCTGCGAATGCCGCATCAACGTTAGCAAGATCTTGGTACTTCTCACGTAGACGCTCGCCGTTACCTTTGCCGATACCAAGAATGTACGCGAAACGCACTTCTTCACCAGGCTGGATCGTGAACTGCTTGTGTAGCGAACCACAGTGGTTGTAACAGGTTTGCGCTGTGTTGGAACACTTGCCTTGCTCTACCGCAATTGGGTTAGCTTCGTCACGGTATAGACCTAGGAAGCTATCGCGTTGACCGTCGTATGAATCTGGGTCAAACGTAGACGCTAGGTAGTAGAAACCTTCGAAGTCGTTGGTGTTGTAGTAGAGGTCGTATTCAATCACGCCATCTTTGTACTCAGTACCCGCAGAGTATAGAGACATCTGATGGTTCTGGTTGTCTGACTGAATGTGGCTGAAAGAGAACTCAACGAAAGAGAATGCGCTGATAGTACGAGGTTTATCAGACGTGTTTTTGATCACGACGTCCCAAACTTCCGCATCTTCACCTTTTGGTACGAATAGCGTTTTCTCAGCTTCGATGCCGTTGTACCCACACTTAAATTTAGAGTAAGACAGACCGTGACGAACTTCGTACGTCGCTTCGTCTAGGCTTTTCGCAACTGGCTGCCATGAGATTGACCAGTAGTCGCCAGTCTCATCATCACGAAGGTAAACATAGTGCCCAGGGCGATCGAATGTCGCGTTTGGACGGAATTTTGTCACACGGTTGTACTCTGGAGAGTTGTAGAAAGAGTAACCGCCAGCGTTGTGAGAAATCACTGTACAGAACTTCTCAGTACCTAGGTAGTTTGTCCATGGCGCAGGAACGTCAGGACGCGTAATGACATATTCGCGATTGTCGTTGTCGAAATAGCCGTATTTCATTGTGGTTTCCTTCATTAAACAGCTGCAAATGACAGCTTTCAAACTTTTAAGCTAGTGAAAACTACAGCACCTATATGTGCGCTAGTTCTTTGTTATTTCCACGGTGAGCGGTACTTGATGTTTTGCTTATCCAGCAATGGCAAGTGACCTTTCAGTCGTGATAAGTAATCATTCCAATCACGTTGGTGGTTATTGGTCCAACATGCTTCTGCTAATGCCGTAAGACGCGGATAAATCATGTAATCCATTCGCGCGACATTGTTCACTTTCTCGCACCAGAGTGCCGATTGAAGACCCCAAATACGTTTACGAAGAGGGTCATCCGCCGCCAACTCCGACATAGGCTCGTAGTTGTAGGCCATCTCCAGTGGAAGAGGGTTTGCCCAATCAACGCCAGGCTCTTCTGGTGAAAAGTCTTGGCTCATATCGAGGTAAGTGGTTTGTGCAGGTTGCAGTACGACATCAAATCCTTGACGCGCACAGTTGAGTCCCGCTTCTTCACTTAACCAAGAGTAAATCACCGTGTCTTTACTGACTTTGTCACCATGTTGTGCTTCTTCCCAACCCAGCATGCGTTTGCCAAGCGATTTCAGTTTATGCTCAGCATAACGAAGTAAGTGACCTTGAAGTTCTTTGTAATCTTGATAACCGTGTGCTTCCATCAATGCTTGGCACGCTGGGCTGTTTGACCACGCGCCATTCGGGACTTCATCAGCCCCAATGTGAACATACGGAGCAGGGAACAGTTGAGACACTTCTTCTAATACCGCATCTAAGAAACGGTATGTGCCACTGAGTCCTGGGTTGAGTAAGTTATCGGTATAGTTTTGGATACTGCGATATTCGGTGGCATCTTCCGCTTCCAATAAAAGATGAGGAAGTGATTTCACAGCGGCGCGGCAGTGACCCGGAACATCAATTTCAGGGATCACCGTGATCGAGCGCTGAGCGGCGTATTCGACCACTTCCTTGATCTCTTCTTGGGTGTAATAGCCACCATGTCGCTGCATGATTTGCGAATATTGCGGTTCAATGGCCTCATCTGGACCACGCCATGCACCAACTTCGGTTAACTCTGGCAGAGACTTAATTTCAATGCGCCAACCTTCATCATCGGTGAGATGCCAGTGAAAGGTATTTAGCTTGTAGTGGGCTAATTGGTTGATCAGACGTTTGACGGTATCAATGGAGTGGAAGTGACGAGCACAGTCCAACATCATGCCGCGATAACGGAAACGAGGAGCGTCTTTGATGTAGCAACAAGCGGCTTCAAGGTGATCGCCGTTGAGGCCCGGTTTCAATAGCTGCAACAAGGTTGCGGATGCATGCATGAATCCGGCAGCCGACCCCGCTTCAACATTGATGGTCTGCTCGGTGACTTTGATGCTGTAGCTCGATTCATCATGGGTCGGGTTGCTCTTATAAATGATTGAGCTCACCCCATTGCTGCCTAACTCAAATTGATGAATGGCATTCAGCTCTTCTTTCAACCACTGCGCGGAATGAACCGCAAGGTCGGAATGTACGGCAACTGAAGATTGAGTGGCCAGCTTGAAGAAACCACTGTGTAAAATCATCGAGTTTGGTTTCGGCAATAGCGGCTGAGCATTGGCAATGCTTGGTGCCACCTTACTGCGCTCTCGATAGGGCGAAGCTAAAACAATCGGTGTTACGTCAACGGGAATTCGTTCTAAATCTCCCGTCCCTTTGGCTTCAAGAAAAGCTTCAGTCAAACCGTCTGAGTAAAAACGGAATGGGGCAGTTTGGACACTGAATTCACAGTAGTAGTTGTGATTGGCGGCCAGCAACATACTGTCAGGTTTAAGCACGCAGTAACTGCCTATCTGTGTGAGTTCGCCGTTGGAAATACTGCTTGGTTGGATGTAACGCTCAAACGCAAACTTCAATTGCCAATTGATCAGGTCTTGGTCGCTTAAATTGTGCAGCGTCAAACCAAATCGGCAATTTTGTTTCTGTTCAGAAAGAACGACAAGATCAACACGATAATCCATAAATTCGTTAAGCCTCTTGTGTCAGCGAGTACAAGTTGTGTTCACTCTTACCAGCAAACATCAACGCACCTTCAATAGCATCATGCTGTGGCTCGACAATCCACTGTTGTACTGGCGGTGATAACCAAGCGGTAATGCGTTCCGCGATGCTACCCATGAGACAAATGCGTGTTGCGCCACGTTTGTTCAAGGCAATCAAGAACATCTCGATGTCCGCAGCCGTCAGTTTCAACATTTCAATGGCGAGCTCATCACCTTGATGTGCGTGTTTAAAAATAGCGGGAGAGAATTGCCCGTAGTCACGAGGGATTGCCGTTTTCGACCAATCAACGATTTGATCCACATCTTGATTGAAGTGAGCCATCACTTCTTCAACCAGTGGGGTAATTTCACGGATCCCGTCTTGAGCTAACAGCACTTGCTGGATCAAGCGTAAGCCCATTACGGCGCCGCCGCCTTGATCAGAAATTGGGAACTCACGACCACCCACCACATGTTGCTCAGAGCCATTGATATAAATGCCACAAGAGCCAGTGCCGCCGATCATGATCGCACCGCTGTCACCATTGTGAGCGCCTATGCAGGCGCCGTAGGCGTCGGTGTTGAGGGTCATACTGGCAAAGGGATGTGAACGCTGCATGAACTCTAGCCATGCACGTTTTTGTTCAGCGCCAGCCAGTGCGAGACCAACATGCATCTGAGGAAATGCGGCTTCCGTCAAGCCCCCTTGTTTTGCGGCTTCAGCAATGGCGGTCGTAATCGAATGCATCGCGACATCCACACCCAATAGGATGTTCGCGCTGCCGCTCTTTGCTTCACCGATAAATTGACCATTCTGGTCTTTGATACGGGCACGACATGAGGTACCGCCACCGTCGATGCCAACGTAGTATTGAGTCATTATGCTACCTCGTTGCTAGCCAAAACATGATGAGATTGAGCCATGATAGCGAGTAAGTACCAGGCTCCATGAGGTATCCATTGCTCTCCCCAGCGCCAGTTTTGAAGCATGTCGTCTTTTTGTGGTTCTGGGTTAAATGCGATGTCTTCTTCGTCGTCAAAACCACCTGTGATCCCGTTACATACCCCGCCTTTTGCATTAAAGAAGCCAAGCTCTGGTAGGTAATCTGGATTATTGTGGCCATGCCCATCGAGCATGCACATATCATAAGGGTTTAAACCCAGCACCCAGTCGAGCGCATTCTGAGCGAACTGCTCTAATTGTGCTTTTAGGTCTGCATCATTGATATGAGGTAGTGCGAGGTAAGCCATTGTCGCTAGAGAGCCAAGACGAGCATTTTCGCCTTGCCACCAGTAGCCACTTTCATTCTCGTGCGCCACAAAGAACGCATCACGTTTTTCACCGTTAACAGGCTTAACGTACTGACGAGGATAGCCAAATGGGTTGTTAGTGTTTTTAGTAATTGTCATTTCAAAGCGGCAAGCATTATTGAGCACTTGCTTCACTTTGTTCTGTTTATCTTGGTTTGGTTCAATCGCAAGATATTCAGTTAATGCCAGCACAGGTAAGCCTGCCTCTGCGGCATGAGAATAAGGACGAGTACCGTCACTGTTTGCTGACCAGAAATGGCTGAACTGCGCATCGCTCTGTTGGCGATTGCTTAAGCGTTCAGCCCAAACGCCTGCTTCTGCTAGGTACTTGTCTTGTTGTGTGGTGCGGAACAGCTCTGTTGCAGCAAGCAGAGCACAATATTCGTCAATGATGTTTTCTTGATTATCGTTGAGGTATTGCAGGTTGTATTCTTTGAGGTGCCAATACGCTGTTTCCGCCACCTCTAGATACTGTGCTTGTGTAAACTCGCCATGTGTGTCTAAACGAGCGGCACTGGCCAATGCAGCGATAGAGACGCCAGCGCCTTGGCGGAAGCCAGCTTGATAATCTTCAAATTTATGACCAAGCTGTGTCTCGTAAGCACAGATGTCGCGTTGCTCTGGATCTTTGCTCCATTTATCAAACACGGTCATGTAGAAGAAGCCTTGAGGGTCTTGCATGCGTGCGAGGAAATCGGCGCCAAATAACGCCTCTTCGATTAAACGGATTTGAGAGTATTTAGCAAAGCGTTCTTGCCCTTTTTGTAACTCCAGTCCTTTAAGCATGTTCCAGACCACCATTGGGGTCTGTTGAGGGTTCAGATAATTGGCGTAGGAGAGGTGACTAAGGTATTTACTCACGTCACCTGACGCGTCATACCAACCGCCTCGAACGTCAACGGTCTTGTCGCTACCCAGCAGTTTCACGGCTTTGTCTTTTTGTTCGTAGATGCCGCCATTACGCTGAGATTTAAAGTAATGCAACACGTCAGAGAAGGTCTGTTGCATTAGAAGATCCTGCTCAATACGGAAGGTTTCCGAACGGACGTTATCAAAGCGTACGTAATATTGACCAGGTTGAGAAAATTCTGAGAAGTCGATGAGATAAAAATGGCCTTGATGCCATTTTGCTACTGTACCTGTTTTTTCAACAGTTAAAGTGGCGACGGTTTGATGTTCTACCGCGCAAACCAAACGAGCTTGATACGAAGACAAACGGGACTTGTTGGTTTGAATGATGGCCTTCTTGGGACCTTGAGTTTCGTAGCCAATATGATTGGTCAGTAGCAGCATGCAATATCTCCAAAATGTGACTATTGAGAAAGGAAGCCAAGGTTTCCCCTGGCTCCAAAGTTAGTTTTTATTGTTCGTATAAATAACAACGCACAAAGTGGTTGTCGGACAATTGCGTGACGCCTGGTAAACGTTCACGACACTTGTCAGAGGCGTGAGTGCATCGACCTGCAAATGGACAGCCAACGGATTCTGGAGTCCAAAGTGGGATGTCACCCTTATTGCCTTTCAGCTTTTCGTGAATCGATTTACTTGGGTCAGGAACTGCTGACACCAGTAGCTGAGTGTATGGGTGTTGTGGATCGTGAATGATCTCCTCTGTGTCACCCCACTCAACCATGTGACCAACGTACATCACGGCTAAGTCTTCAGCGATGTAGCGAGCCGTTGCGATGTCGTGCGTGATATACAGCAGTGACATCTTCTTCTCGAACTTCATCTCTTCCATTAAGTTGAGGACGCCCGCGCGAATAGAAACGTCCAGCATGGACGTTGGTTCGTCTGCGAGAACCACCTCAGCACCGACAGCGATGTTACGCGCTAAGTTGACACGTTGACGCTGACCACCAGAAAGCTGATGCGGGAATTTTTGAGCGGTTTCCTTTGGTGGAATTAGGCCTACTTGCTCCAATAGGTCATAAACTCGCTCTTCCTGCTCTTTCTTATTGCGTGGATCTACTTTTTTATGAATCAGTAGCGGGCGCAAAATGTGATGGAAGATATTGTGTGTTGGGTTTAGCGAACCAAATGGGTCTTGCCAAACCATCTGCACACCTTCGCGATAATGCATCACATCCGTTCTTGCTGTGATGTCTTGAATATCGCGACCTTTGTATTCGATGACGCCATCAGTTGGGGCGTACATCTTCGCGATCATTTTCGCCGTTGTGGACTTACCTGAGCCAGACTCGCCGACTACCGATAGACCTCGGCTTTTGTACATTTTGAAAGATACGTCGTTTATGGCGCGCATCTTCGTTTGCTTTAGTGAGTTGCTATTCAAAGGGAAGTCTTTAACGACATTTTTACCCTCTATGAGTAGCTCTCCAAAATCATTGCTCATGATTTTTCTCCAGTATTTTTTATAGCTTGCAGTGTTTTATATATTTTTATGTTTTATTTAATTTTGGTTTGAGCAATCGCTTCGCCGTATAAGTGGCAGTTTGAGAAACGATTAGGCTCTATTTGTCGCAAGCTAGTTGGCACGTGTTTACAGGTATCGTGCACACGGTCACATCGTGCCTGGAATCGGCAACCTTGAGGAACTTCCAGCAAGTTCAACGGGTTACCAGGGATACCTGTTAACTTTGTCTTTGGGCCAGTTAGTGGAGGGAAAGAACTTCCTAGCCCTTTGGTGTAAGGGTGGAATGGGCTTTCCAAGATTTCTTTCGAAGGGGCAACTTCAATCAATTCACCTGAGTACATGATGCCGATGCGGTCTGAGAACTCGACCATCAATGACAAGTCATGGGTGATGAATAAGATAGAGAAACCAAACTCTTCTTTCAGTGCATAGATCTTCTGTAGGATTTCGCGTTGAACCACCACATCTAGGGCGGTTGTGGGCTCATCCATGATGATCATTTTCGGGTTAAGGGCTAATGCAATCGCGATAACCAGACGTTGACGCATACCACCAGAGAACTGGTGAGGGTAGTCACTCAAACGACTTGGGTGGATATCAACGATTTCTAGCAGGCCTTCTGCGCGGTTTTTCGCTTGTTCACGTGTCATGTTCGTGTGACGCATAATTACGTCACAGAACTGGTCTTCCATTGTTAGTACAGGATTGAGCGCGTTCATCGCGCTCTGGAAAACCATTGACATTTCACTCCAACGAAAAGCTTGCATGCGCTCATCACTGTATTTCAGGATGTCTTCGCCATTGAAGATGACCTCACCACCAGTGATGAACGCTGGTGGCTTGTGCAGACGCATTAGGGAGAAAGCGACTGTGGACTTGCCACAGCCAGATTCGCCCGCCAGGCCGAATACTTCGCCTGGCGCTATATCAAAACTTACGTTGTTACAGGCGCGGACATCACCCGCGTCTGTAATGTAATCAACGCAAAGATTGCGGATTGAAATTAATGGTGCAGTCATTGTTACTTATCTCCGCTCGCGAGAGCATTTTGATGCGGTAACTCTGGTGTACGCTCTTTCTTGTCCTGCTCTTGAAGCTTCTTCCAACGCTTCATACCTTTGTGAGAACGAAGCTGCGGGTTAGCGATTTCATCAACAGCGAAGTTAAGTAGCGCTAGACCAGTTACCAAGAGTGTCAATGCGATACATGGTGCTAGTAGCTCCCACCACGCGCCGATTAACATAGAAGACGAGGTTTGTACGTTGTACAGCATGATGCCCCAGCTGATTGTGTTCGGGTCACCCAGACCAAGGAATGAGATGATCGACTCCATGGTGATTGCGTACATAACCGAACCGATGAAGCTCGCACCTACGATTGGGATAAGGTTAGGTAGAATCTCAACGAAAATGATACGGAAAGAAGACTCACCAAGTACCTCTGCAGCTTTAACGAACTCTTTTTCTCTGAGCGCTAGGGTTTGTGAACGTATGACACGTGCGCCCCAGGCCCAGGAGGTACAGCCGATGATGATGGCAATGGTCACTGGCCCTGCCTCACCGATAAATGCTGCGAGTACGAAGAGAAGTGGGTACTGCGGAATAACCAGCATGATGTTCATTGCTGCCGTCAGTACATCATCAATACGACCACCGAAATAACCAGCTGAAATACCGATAACCGTTGCTAGGAAACATACTGTGATACCAGCACCGAAGCCTACTGCCAATGAAACACGTGCACCGTAAGCAAGCTGAGACCAAACGTCACGGCCCATACGTGATGTACCGAGAATGTGGTCAGCCTTACGTGAAAGCGCCATAGTACGACGGTCATCTGCTAGGTTTGTTGCTACCCAACCGTCTGGGTTGGCTTTAGCGGTTTTCACAACGAAGCTTGGGTATTCATGCGGGTTACCCGTACGTCTATCTGGGTCATGTTTTGTAATTAATGGTGCTGCTACAGCCATAAAGATAAACAGGCTAACAATAACAAGACCGATACGGGCAATTGAGTTGCCAAGAATTAGCTTAAATAGATTCGTCATGATTATTTGCCTCCCTTACGTAGGCGAGGGTCTAGTACGACATACAACATGTCAGCGATTAAGTTAAATGACAGCATGAAGAGCGTCATGATAAGTAGCTGGCCTTGCAGTACTTGGTAGTCACGAGCGTTGATGGCATCAAGAAGAACTTTACCTAGACCTGGGTAGTTGAAGATGATTTCGACAATCAACTGACCACCGATAGCCATACCAAGAGACATTGACAATGCAGTCACACTTGGAAGCAATGCGTTACGTGCTGCGTAGTTGAAGACAACGCGGTTTTCGCTGAGACCTTTACCCTTTGCCATGGTGATGTAGTCTTCCGCAAGCAAGTTAATCATGTTGTTACGCATGTTAACGAGGAAGCCACCGATCTGAACCACTGACGCACAGAAGAGAGGGAGAATGGCGTGGTAGGCAACGTCTTTATAGAATGCCAAGCTGGTCCAGTCTGGAACCACACCTGGTGTGTAAGCGTAACCCGTTGGGAACCATTTCAAGCCAATTGCGAAAATAAAGAGCGCTAGCATTGCAATTACAACTTGAGGAACCGCTTGGACAATCAGCATACCTGGAGTGATGAATGCATCGTATTTACTACCACGACGCCATGCAGCAAAAATACCTAAGATAGAACCTAGAGAGAAAGAAAGGACTACCGCAGTACCTGCCAAGAATAGAGACCAACCAAATGCACTACCGAGAAGGTCGTTTACACTCAGTGGGTAGAATTTGATAGAAGTACCTAGCTCCCAGCTAAGGATACTCTTTAGGTACGTAAAGTACTGTACGTATAGAGGACCATCAACGAAGCCTAGTAGTTGTTTCATAGCGGCGATACGCTCAGGAGTCACCTGAGTGGACGCGTTAGCAAACATCATGGTAACCGGATCACCCGGCATTGCACGAGGAATAATAAAGTTAATTGTTGCTGCGATTAGCAGCGCAATCATGTAGAACGACAAACGTCTTAAAAAATAACCCATAACTCACACCTTACTCACCCAGATTTTTTCCCTGTTTCTGGTTTCAGGTCGCCCCTAGCGAAATTTAGAGCGAAAAGTCCCCTGACGACGAGCGCCACAACCGACAATGTGTTAGGAGACTTTTTGATACGCGGCGCACGGGATGCGCGCCGCAAAAAGGATTGAACTTCTATTACTTAACTGGTTTTAGGTCCAGTACGTGTAGTAGACGCTCTGGGATACCAGCCCAAATGTTTGGACGGCCCTTCGGATTTTCTTCATTCCACCAACCAGTGAAACGCTTCGTGTTGTACTGGTACATGTATGCGCCAGACATTACAGGAATTGTTACTTGGTCAGTTGCGATGATCTTCTGGATACCGTGAGCGATTTCTAGCTGCTCTTTCTTATCCGCAGTTTTGTAGAAGCTGTCTAGTAGGTTGTCTAGCTTCTTGTTTGTGTAGAAGTGCATCGCGAAACGAGGCATACCTTCACCACCTTGAAGCGCAGAGTTGTATGCGCTGTTCCAGTATAGGTGTGGATCCGCACCGTGGAAGTAGTTCGTGTACGCAACGTCGTATGTAGCTTCTAGCATGCCTTGGTTGTAAACCGCGAACTCAGGAGTACGCGCTTTCGCCTTGATGCCTACTTCAGCAAGTTGCTCAACAGCTAGCTGAACAGTGTTGTTGAAGTCAGTCCAACCGTTTGGAGATTGGATTAGAAGCTCGAATGACTTACCAGATGGAGTGTCTACGAAACCATCTTTGTTTACGTCTTTAAAGCCAGCTTGCTTAAGAAGCTTCTTCGCGCCTTCAACGTTGTACGTGTTGAATTTCTTGTACTTGTTGTGAGTCGCTTCGTCAGACCATGCTTCGAATGCGTAGCCTAGACCAGATGCGAAGTCGTTCACTGTACCGCCACCGTAGAACGCGATGTCGATGATAGTTTGACGGTCAAGAGCCATAGAGAATGCACGACGGAAATCAACGTTCGTTAGTGCTTCTTTTTTAGCTGCATCTGGGTGGTTGAAGTTAACCACGAAAGCTTGTGTGCCTGATGGCGGGTACCAGTACTGGTGAGATGGGCTCGCCGCAGCGTATGTACGATCGATGTCTGGGATGAATGAAGAAGTCCAATCAAGCTCAGAGTTAATGATCTTACCAAGTAGCTGGTCGTTGTTAGCAATTTGTGGAACACGTAGACAGTCAACGTCTAGGTTCGCTGCATCCCAGTAGTGAGGGTTTTCACACTGGATGTATAGCTGAGGAGTGAACGTGTCAATCTCAGTAAATGGACCTGTACCAACTGGGTTTTCGTTAGTGAAGGTTGTTGGATCTTTCACTTTAGACCAGATGTGCTCAGCAACAACAGGTACTAGTGAAATCTCGTATGGTACGTTTGAGTTTGCTTCAGTTAGACGGAAGCGAACTTGGTACTCGTTTAGACGCTCAACACTTGTGATCCACTTGTTGATACCACGTTGGTCTAGCTCAGGCTTGTCTTTAAGAAGCTTGTATGAGTAAACAACGTCATCAGCAGTGAATTTTTCGCCGTCAGACCATTTAACACCTTTACGGATGTCGAACGTTACGCTCATTAGGTCGTCAGCCATGCGGTAGTCTTCTGCTAGACGCATTACAGGCGTGTTGCCGTGCATCTCGTTGAAGATTACAAGTGGCTCGTAAACGAAGTCAGTAGTTGTACGTAGGTTTGTAGCGAGGTACGGGTTAAAGTTCTGTACCATTGTAGGGTAGAAGTCCGCTACGATTGTTAGCTCACTGCGAGCTTCAGCTTGTGCTGAAACACTTGTAGCTGCTGCTGCGATAACCGCTGCTGCTAGTGCTGTCTTTTTAATATTGGCAAGCATAGCTGTTCCTTACTAGTTGCTTTTATTTCACAATGTTTGGAATGTCATCAATTGATTAACACTCTCCTAGGCCTACCTCTTGGTGCTAAATCTCACTGTAGAAATTTTGCAAGAGTGGCCTGTAGGCCTTAGGCAGGACTAAGAAGACTACGAAGCCAGAAATTAATCAAACTGCATTCCCGTCAAAAACGTTAAAACCCCTTTCTGCTCCGTCATAAACGTCATTTTTCGTCAATTTCTTCGGGTTTAGGCTAAAAAATGAACTTTGATCTAGGTCGCACTACGTAACCGTTTGCTCATTTTTTGTAAGTAATTACTAACCCTAAGCTCCTTTGTTTTTGGTTTGTTTTTACGGAATGATAACTTTGTAGATCTTGCTCACACACGTTAATTACCGTTTTTTTTCATGAAAAAAATTAAACTGCCGTTCTGTTGTGATGGATCTCGCAATCTGGTTTTAAAGTCCGCCAAATGACAGTAAATTTACTTTGTTTAGAGAGTATTTGACACTTTTTCTGTGCCTCAATACCTCTTAATTTTTACTGCTAACCAAGTGCTCAGTTCGTCAAAAATACGTCATAAATTACAGGGTTGTTCTGGTTGTTTTCTCAGCGATCTTATTATGTAAATAATCATGGTAAAAATAAGGTTAATGAAGGGGGCTCACACTCATAGCGATTGGTTTTTGTCGATGTTTATCCGTTGCAGCTTAGCCTGTTGCTGCTTAGTCCGTTGTTGCTTATCCCGTCGATGCTTAGTCCGTTTCTGTCAAACCTATTATCGCGTGTCTGTAAGTCAGGAGGAGAAGACAAGCTGGATGCATTGGCGAGTTCGAAGTGATTGGTATCGCCGCGTTGCTTTCGGTGAGCAGGGCAGTGCTAGGTTTCTTTGGAACCGTCTTCTTTATCTAGGAATACTTAAAGAAGGGGAGACAGTAAAGGACAAAAAACAAAGACGGGATAACCGCCAAGAAAAAGCCCCAGCGGCTAGGCTGAGGCTTTCAGTTAGTGACAGCGAGTCGAAGTGAGCGTTGATTAACGTCCTTCTGTTAAGATGTCAGTAAGCGCTGCAATTTATCACGCTGTGCTTCAATATGAGAGCGTTCTGGGCTGACTTCCTTACAGTGCTCTAAGATAAAGTCGAGTGAGCTTAATACCGTTCGCCAGCGTGGCGTTTTCGGCAGGGTCTCGATACGCAGGTATTTATCGAGCGTTCGAGTCTGCAAAGTACTGCGGTCAAGGTAGACACGCCACAGTCCACTTTGCTCAGCAAATGCAAATTTGCTTTCGCCAGTGACGGATTCCCAATATTCCAAAGCATGCAGCATGGCATCGACAAGCACTTCACGCATGATGTCTTGCTTGTCTTTTTGGTTACCAAGTACGCGATCGGCCATACGTGTAAATTCGCCGCCCAACTCTTTTAATTCTTGTAGTTTATCTCGATCACCTTCAAAGGCGTAACTGGAAAGGGCTTCGACAGCGGTTTCAAGGTTATTAATTCGCGCTGCATTAATGCCGCCACCAACATTGAAGATGTACATCGAGTCCAAGCCAGAACCTTCAGGAAGCTTCAAAATGTCGGTATTCACGTGTTGGCGTACATCTTCCACGTAGATGTCGATTTCACCACAATAATGGGCTTGGCTGACTTGCAGATACTTAGGCGCAATCAATTCGTCAGCGGTCGAGCGTTTGAGCTGCTCTTGAGTCCGCTTGAACAATTTGCATGCCGCTTCATTGGCAAAGCGGATCTTCTTATCCTCGCGAACACAGATGATGGCCTCAGGGGCTGATTCGAGTTGTTCAAGCAAACGGCCTTGAGTTTCCAATAAGCTGGCTTCCACCATGGCTCGTTGCTTGAGCTCGGCTTCCAATTTGCCATTTTCTAATCGACGAGCTTCGGCTTTACTGGCCGTTAAATGCGCCAGTATTCGTGCTGCGAGTTCTTGTTTGTTAAAGGGCTTCGATAAATAGTCATTAGCACCAGCTTCAAAGCCACGTACACGGTCGTCGTTCTGGTTCAGAGCCGTCAGCATAATGACTGGAAGCTCTGCATGATCATATTGCTTACGCAGTGATTCACAGACTTGGTAGCCACTCATGCCTGGCATCATGATATCGAGTAGCAATAATTCCGGCTTCTCATCTTCAATCATTTCTAGTGTCTGTGGACCGTCATTGGCAGTACATACCCGATACCCTTCCATGCGCAGGAAGCTTTCAAGGACTTTGACATTGACGGGTTCATCATCTGCAATCATCAGCAGTGGGCCATTCGGGTTGTCAGGCAGGGTATTTTGATCCCACTTATCTAAATTTGCGAGATCAGGCGCTTGGAAGTGGCTGTGCGCGCCCATCGCTACGGCTTCTATTTGCTGCTCTGTGGCAAGTGGCAGCGTAAAGCTAAAGGTAGTGCCCACCATTTGCTGACTGCTGACGTACAAAGTGCCGCCCATGAGCTCAATTAACTGACGGCTAATCGATAGCCCCAATCCTGCGCCTTGTCGGTAACGACTGGACTCTTTACCTGCTTGAGTGAGCGGTTCAAAGATGTTTTCAAGGTGTTCCGCAGGGATCCCTTGACCAGTATCCACGACTTGAACGCGTACTTTATCGTCGACCACACTCGCCGAAATCACGATTTTCCCTTCGCTGGTGTACTTAATGGCATTGCCGATCAGGTTATATAGCACCTGCTCTAGACGTTGTGGGTCGGCTGACACTGAATGAATGTCGTTAGGAACTTGGTTAATGATACGTATGGTTTTACTACCCAGTAAGTGGCTGGACAGCTCTAGAACGAGGTTGGTTGCACTGGCAAGGTTGACCGCCGATGTTTGGATATCCAAGTTGCCATAGCGCATTTTGTGATAATCCAGTAAATCATCCACGAGATTTGCCAGACGCTGACCACTGTTGATGATGATGTCAAGTTGGTACTTTTGATGAGCAGGGATCGGGCCATTGGATCCAGAAACTAGAGCCTCAGCAATCCCGACCATACCGTGTAGCGGCGTACGTAATTCATGCGAAGTGGTCGCAAGGAACTCATCTTTGAGCTTGCTGGCAAGTTGCAGTTCTTCATTTTGCTTTTGAATGAGCTGTAGGTTCTGCTCTAGTTCTTCATTTTGTGCTTTGATGAGCTGCATCTTTTCACGGATAGAACGTTGCATACGTTCAAAGCTGACGGCCAAACGGCCAATTTCGTCGCGTCTCTCGGTATGTCCCATGGTTTCATCGAGATCCCCGGCAGAGACTTTCTCTGCGGCCCAAGTGAGCTTCAACAGTGGTGCGGTGATAAAATTCGATAAATAGTGGGAGAAAATGAAGACCAGTACGATCGCGGTGATCATGGCGATGACAAAAAGCTTTTCGAGCTGATGAATTCGGGCCAGCGCTTGATTCTCTGGAAGCTGCACGGCCAACGCCCAACGCAACTGTTTAAATTGAATCGGCGTATAAGCGGCAATGGTCGGTTCACCATTACCATCAATGTAAGTGCCTACTCCCGTTTCACCCGCCAACGCTTTAGCAATCACTTCACGACTGGAGTCGATGTCTTTCTGTTTGGTTCCTAAGGTACGCGCTCGATAATCCTCACCAGATAGCAGTGACTGAATGACGGACTCAGACTGATAATCGGCCAGTAGACGTGTAATGCCACGGTTTGGCAGGCGGAACATGGCGTAACTGTGTAAATGGCCTTGCTGAATGATTGGAGCGCCGAACCAAGCCACTACCTCATTGCCTTCATAGCCAAAGTCCGACATGAACACTGGGGTGTAATCTTGATTATCTTTGTGGTGCGCTTTGACATCTTCAGACAGACGTTGGAAAGTTTGACCAAGCAAGGTCGTTTTACTGGCGTCGGTATTCAGGTTGGTGCCGAAGTTATCACGTTTATACACCGAATAGGTGACGTTACCTTGCAGGTCGACTAACAAAATGTCATCAAAATCACTGCGCTTTAAATGTTCGCGAAATAGCCAATGATAGCGTTTATGCAATAGGCGGTAGCGCTCGCTACCGTTGTAATCTTGCGATTCAGGCAAGATCGAGGTTTTGATCTGATCCCCAGAACCTCGGATGTAACGTTGTTGCGCATTCTGGCGCGCTTCCTCTAAAGAGACGCCAAGACTTTTGAAACCATGGACTAGGCCATAAAACCGTCCACCACTGCTGTAAGCCAGCTCGGAACGGACAAAGCCCATGACTTCGACTTCTTGAGATTGAAAGTAGTCACGTAAATGCTTCTGCTTCGTGTCTCTGACTGAAAGCAGGTGTGAGGTACTTTGAACTTGAAGATCCTGACTGTGGGACTGCAAAAAAAACAGAGCAGTGATGGTCAAGGGTGTCAGGCTTAATGCTAAGAAGGCCGACATCAATGTACTTTGTAGGCGTTTAAACTTCTGTTTTCGATAAAACTTAAACATGGTTGCGCATAAACTCTTTGGAGGCAAAGTTAAGAAATCAGAGTCTAGGGTGGTGAATAGTCCAATCCCTTGGAGTTATCAGGCAAAGTCTAGTGACTGACTATGATGAAAGTTGCAGTGTGATTGCATGGTTAGTCACGCAGTTTGCTTCTCAACTACTCAGTTGTACTCGTTATGAATTTAACGAAATTAACGAGTTTTTTTTCTTTGACAAGTAAGTTGTGTTGAAAGCGTGGAGAGTCGCGCAGTTTTTTGTGATAAGGGCTGATGAGTGAAAGAAAAAAGCGCAACACTTGGTTGCGCTTTGGTCGGATTAGGCTTTTTTCGCTTGATAGATAGCGAACTTTTTCGTCTTATTTATCGTCTCGCAATTATTGAATGAATTCTCAATAATAGGTGGGTATTTTAAGAAGCTATTCGCAACAATAATCAGCTCGCCTTGTTTATTCAGATAGTTAGGGGCATCACCGAGTAATGTTTCCGCCGCTGTGTAGCTGGTCTCTAATCCACTATGAAAGGGGGGATTGGAGATGATGAATTGATAGTCTTGGCTGGTATCTGAATAAATATCGGAAGCAAAGACGCGACCTTTCAGACCATTTGCCGCTAACGTGGCTTGGCTAGAAGTAATAGCAAACGCATTAATGTCACACATCTCCACATCGATGCTTGGGTTCGCTTGGGCCATGAAAGCGCCAATCACCCCTGCACCACAACCAAAATCAAGCACTTTTCCTGATAGTTTAGGGAGCGTTTCGAGTAGCAACTGGCTGCCTAAATCAAATTCACCGTGGCTAAAGACACCCGGCAGACTTTTAATGATCACACTTTGATTGGCAATATTGACGGTGTAGGTTTTGAACCAGTCCGCTTGGCTAAATGGCTGGGCTTCTTGAGTAGCTACACCCCAGTAGAAGGAGCAACGGCGAGCGGAGTCATATTTGGTGACCGTGCCGTAAGCTTTGAACATTTTCTCAATACTTTTTACCCCAGATCGATTCTCTCCAAGTACCACAATCTCAGTATCGATCCCTAACTTAGCCATCATCATAGCCAAGAGGTATTCGGCTTCTGCTTTGGCTTTTGGCCAGTACAGCAATAGCATGTCGGCTTGGGTTTCAGCATCAAAGACAGAACCAAAATGCGCGCTGATTTTGTCTGAATCCTTGATTTGGCGGTAGTAGCTGTAGTTGGTCGTAAACACGGTGACGGAGGCACAGTGTTGCGCCAGCTCTATCGGGAAAAGGTCTTCCGCTTCACCGGCCACCATTACGTGTTTATCAGCGAAATATTCAAGTTGACGTTGGGCGATTTGGCTTGGGGCAGTATATGCAGACATGATCAGTCGAAAGCTAGAAAAAAGTGGGCAGATTTTCGCATAATCTGCCCACCGCTTGAAGTGTTAAGTTTTGTCTTGCTTATCTAAGAAGTTTTGGAACTCTTCTTCGTAGAGTTTAAATAGCACCATAGTGATGGCAAAAATCAGTGGGCCATAGATCAATCCAATCAATCCGAACAGATGAATCCCCCCGAGTAGAGAGAAGAATATCATCAAGGTATTCATACCAGCGCTGCCTTGCATCAGGAATGGACGCAGGAGATTATCGATCGATCCGACAATAGCCACACTCCAGATCCCTAAGAAAATGGCCCAGCCAGTTTCCCCTGTTAACAGCAAGTATAAGGTTGCTGGGATCCAGATAAGTGCCGTGCCGACTACGGGAATGAAAGACGCAAAACCCATCATAGTTCCCCAGAATAAGCCAGGGAATCCGGCCATCCACATACCGAGTCCTCCCGCAAAGCCTTGTGCGATAGCAGTTAGGAAAGAGCCCATCACCGCTGATTTAGAGACCTGCTCGATCTCAACCAACAGCTTGTCTTCTTGGCTGCGGGAGAGCGGTAAAATATGGCGGATGGTGGTGATGATTTTGTCGTGATCACGAAGTAAAAAGAACAACACGAACAGCATCAACAAAAAGTCCATTAAGAAGGTGGTTGCGTCGCCCAGCACTTTGGCACTGATTGCGACCAGTTTTGTGCCGAATGACGAAGCAAACTGGCCTAACTTTTCAGCAACCGACTGCGGGTTTAAATCTTCAAAAGGCAGGTATTCGTTAATAAAGCTGAATGCTTTAATCAGCAATGGATGAGCAATCAACTCTTGAATGCCACCATGACTGACCCATTCAAAGGTGTTTTGCGAAAACAGTGAGCCTTGTTGAACGATGGCTGCGAAAACAGCAAGCAGTGGGATAACAATAATGAAAGTGAGAACGACACAAGAGGCTAAGGCGGCCATGTTTGGGTAGCTTGGCATTTTCTTTTCAAACCAATCGTGTATCGGAAACATCAAAAGTGAAATGATGAAGGCCATCACAATGGAGTTAATGTAAGGTGCGACTAGTAAGTAACAAGCAAAGCCTGCTGCTAATAGTGAAACGATAAGTACCCACCGGCTTGGTGAAATCGTAAATTTATCTGGCACTTTGTTATCCCATAAAAAGTTGATTTTAAAGTTATATCAAATCATAGCGGGATACCCAAGTATCTCAGCATTTGAGCCCAAACTATTGAGATTAATACCCAAGTAACCGCAAGGTGCTAGGTTCAGCGAGCACTGATTGGGTATATCCCAAACAAAAAAAGCTGCCATAAGGCAGCTTTTCGACGTGTTTTCAAGGGACGAGGTTACGCCATCTCTTTTGCAATAATAGCAAAACAACGATCGGCGGCTTCAAGTGTTGCTTCGATCTCTTTGCTGCTATGAGCGAGTGAAGTAAAGCTTGCTTCAAATGCAGAAGGTGCAAGGTAAACACCGTGCTCCAGCATCAGGTGGAAGAAGCGCTTAAAGCGCTCAAGATCGCAGGCTGCGACATCTTGGTAACAAGTGATCTCTTCTTGATCGGTGAAGAAGAAGCCGAACATTGCGCCAACTTGATTGACTTTCAGCGGAACGCCATGCTTATCCGCGAGAGTTTTGAAACCGTCGGCCAGTGTCTTAGTGGTGGTTTCGAGTTGCTTCTCGTTGCCTTCTTCAGCCAGTAAGGTCAGACAAGCGTAGCCTGCTGCCATCGCAACTGGGTTGCCAGATAACGTTCCTGCTTGGTAAACAGGGCCTGTTGGTGCAATGTACTGCATGACGTCTTTACGACCACCAAACGCACCCACTGGCATGCCGCCACCGATGATTTTGCCCAGAGTCGTGAGATCCGGTTTTACTTTGTAGTAGTCTTGTGCGCCGCCCAATGCCACTCGGAAACCTGTCATCACTTCATCAAAGATCAGAAGCGCTCCTTCTTGATCACAGATGTCGCGCAGGCCTTGGTGGAACCCGTCCACTGGTGGGATACAGTTCATGTTACCCGCGACTGGTTCCACGATGATACAAGCGATTTCGCCTTTGTTGGCGGCGAACAGTTCTTTGACTGACTCAAGGTCGTTGAAGGTTGCCGTTAATGTATGCTTGGCAAAATCCGCAGGTACTCCCGGAGAACTTGGTTGACCGAGTGTGAGCGCGCCAGATCCCGCTTTAACCAACAAGCTATCAGCATGGCCATGGTAACAACCTTCAAACTTGATGATTTTGTCGCGGTTAGTGAAGCCACGAGCAAGACGAATCGCACTCATGGTGGCTTCAGTGCCTGAGCTCACCATGCGAACTTGTTCCATTGAAGGCACAAGTTGAGAGACAAGCTCTGCCATGTTGATTTCCATCTCGGTTGGAGCACCAAAGCTCAAACCACGTTGAGCCGCAGCAATCACAGCATCACGAATTGCTGCATGGTTGTGACCAAGAATCATAGGACCCCATGAGCCGACGTAATCGATGTAAGCTTTTCCGTCAGCGTCAAAAATGAACGGGCCATCAGCGTGATCAATGAAAATCGGAGAGCCACCTACGCCGTTGAAAGCACGAACGGGAGAGTTCACACCGCCTGGAATAGTTTGTTGGGCTTTTTGATATAGATCGGCAGATTTGGTCATGGTGTATCCTCTTTATGATTGCTCGGACCATTTGTGCTCGCATTATACGGGATCTTTATTGAACTGAGGAAACTATGTTTATCGTTTTAGATGCTTATAAAAAGATAACTCAATAAATATAGCGGTGCACAAATGAAAGATCTTACGAATAGAAGTCCGGTGTTTACAACAATGAGGGCCATCGAAGTTATGCCTATGATGGACAGGTTTAAGTGTGGATTTTGACTTATTGAATGAAGGCGTCGGATGATACTTTCTTATTGCTCGATCATGCGTTGATAATGAAGCAAGGTATTGGGTCACACATTGTCACAACACCGCCGTTTTTTGATAGGTATATTAATGGGGTACGCAAATCGTTTAACGGACCTTGGTATTCTTATGTGTGACTCTCCGTACACTTTTATGGGGAAATGAGAGGTAACCTCACGGTGATATCCGTGCTTGGCTGATTCTAGGTTAAGCTAATATATCGGGAAGTGGTGATTGAGGAATAAGTGGAAAATCACGTGCTTCTCATTGCGGGGACTTGATTGAGTATGACATCATAGCCAGAGAATTCCGATGGCGAATACTTGAACGCATTGTTCAGGTATTAGATAATCGACTCAATATCACAAAAGATACGAATCACAAAAGATAGAACTTTTGCGAGCTTTCACTCTAGGTGAGCTTGCCAAAGTATGACACGATTGAGAGAGGTTTTCGTGAGCGAAGTTAACGTACCATTGTCATTTTCTGATGCAGCTGCATCACGTGTGAAAGCACTGATTGCAGAAGAAGAAAACCCAGCGCTAAAACTGCGTGTATACATCACCGGTGGTGGCTGTAGTGGTTTCCAATACGGTTTCACCTTTGATGAGTCGGTTAACGACGGTGACGCAACGATTGAAAAAAGTGGCGTAACACTGGTTGTTGACCCAATGAGTTTGCAATATCTGATTGGCGGTGTGGTTGATTACACTGAAGGTTTGGAAGGGTCGCGCTTTTTCGTCAGCAACCCAAATGCGACGACAACGTGTGGCTGTGGAGCATCTTTCAGCGTTTAAGGCAACACACCGAAAGCAGTTAGAGAAATCTAACTGCTTTTGTTTTACGTAGTAGGAGGTAACGTAAAACACGCTCAGATGAGCGATAAATAATAAAAAAGGACTTTCCATGCCCGTACAAAAAGTTCGCCGCTTTACGCAGCAACGTCCCTGGCTTGTATCACTATTTCTTATATCCTTGCTGACCATTTGGCTGAGTTTAGGCACGCTGAAAGCCGAAGAAACCAGTTCGAACAACGCCACTCAATCTGTCATTCCCTTGGCAAAAGTTGAATTCCAAACTTTTCAATCACAAACCACATCGAGAACCATTGATCTTTATGGTCGTACGGCCCCAAACCGTCAAGCCCGTTTAGGCGCTGAACTTGCCGGTAAAGTTGTCTCTTTGAAAATTGATAAAGGGGATACGGTCAAAAAAGGGCAGGTGATTGCGTTAATTGATAAGCAAGATCTGCAAATCCAGCTAGAACGCGCTAAAGCGCAGCTTCGAGTTCGTCAAAAAGAGTTTAAAGCCGCTCAGCAACTCAAAAGTCGCGGTCTGCAAGGTGAAGTTGCTTACGAAAGTGCGAGTGCCGCTCTGGTTGAAGCTAAAGCCTCGGTTAGTAATGCACAAACGGCTTTAAACAACACCAAAATTACCGCACCTTTCAGTGGTGTTGTTGATCACCTATTTGTTGAACTTGGAGATTTTGTCGGTATCGGTGACCCCGTGGCGAATGTGCTGGACTTGAATCGTTTAGTCATTGAAGCCGATGTTAGCGAACGTCATATCCAGTATTTGCAATCGAATCAAAAAGCGAAGGTACGTTTAATTAACGGTGATCAAGTGACGGGTACCTTGCGTTATGTATCGAAAATTTCTTCTGAAAGCACCAATACCTTCCCAATTGAAGTTGAAATTAGCAACGAGAAAGGTCAAGTTCCTGCGGGGATGAGTGCTGAACTTCAGCTGTCACTGGCGACTACTCAAGCGGTCAAAGTGACCCCAGCGATGCTTGCGTTGGACGAAGATGGCAACTTAGGGGTAAAAACGTTACAGCAAGAGCATGTGAAATTTGTTCCAATCCAATTGGTGAAAGCAGAGCAAGATGGCGTGTGGTTGTCAGGTCTAGGTGAGAGCGTCAATATCATCACTTTAGGGCAAGGCTTTGTTCGTGATGGTGATCAAGTTGAGGCGACACCTGCCTCGAACGCTCAATAATAGGGGGCAGTATGTATTCGATAATCGATGCGGCACTGTCTCGCTCGCGTACTATGGTTACCCTGCTGATTTTAATTTTAATCGCAGGTGCAGGCACCTATGTGTCAATACCGAAAGAATCAAGCCCTGATATTACGATCCCTATTATCTATGTTTCTGTCGGTCACCAAGGCATTTCACCCACGGACGCTGAGCGTTTACTGGTTCGACCGATAGAAAATGAACTGCGCTCTATTGAAGGTGTTAAGGAGATGACCTCTAACGCTTCTGAAGGGCATGCTTCGGTGATGTTAGAGTTCAGTGTCGGGGTTGATCTCGATAAAGCAATGGCTGACGTGCGCGACGCGGTGGATCTTGCTAAGCCACGATTGCCTGAAGACAGCGATGAGCCGACGGTTAATGAGGTGACGTTTGCGTCGGAAGAGCCAGTGTTGTCTCTGGTACTCTATGGCACCGTTCCTGAAAGAACGATTGTTCAAATCGCTCGTCAATTACGAGATAAGCTAGAAGGCTATCGTCAAGTTCTTGAAGTCGATATCGCGGGTGATCGAGAAGACATTGTTGAGATCGTCGTCGATCCTTTGCTGATGGAAAGCTACGGTTTAGACCAAAGTGATATTTACAACCTGATCGCCCTGAACAACCGAGTGGTTGCGGCGGGCTTTGTCGATACCGGCTATGGGCGTTTTTCGGTCAAAGTCCCTTCGGTATTCGATTCTTTAAAAGATGTGCTGGAGCTACCTGTCAAAGTCAATGGCAAGGAAGTGATTACCTTCGGAGACGTGGCAACGGTGAGACGCAGTTTCCGAGACCCTGATAGCTATGCGCGTTTAGATGGCAAATCGGCCGTTGTGCTGGATGTGAAAAAGCGCGCTGGTGAAAACATCATAGAAACGGTTGAGCTGGTTAAAGCGGTCTTAGAAGAAGCGCAAAAGCGACCAGAG
The DNA here is from genome assembly GCA_043422575.1 of bacterium sp. HQB-39. Lineage (GTDB taxonomy): Bacteria > Pseudomonadota > Gammaproteobacteria > Enterobacterales > Vibrionaceae > Vibrio. Next base: position 193,715 of record JBHOHG010000001.1, read on the forward strand.
TGGCCAAATAATTTATTGGTAAAATATACTTGGGATCAGTCGGACGATGTGCGAATGATGCTCAATGATCTGCAAAACAACATTCTCTCCGCCATCATTTTGGTGGTGATCGTTATCATTGCGATTCTTGGTGTCCGTACCGCGTTATTGGTCGGGATTTCAATACCAGGTTCTTTCCTTACCGGCTTGTTGGTGCTTTCTGTGTTTGGCTTGACGGTCAATATCGTCGTGCTGTTCTCGTTGATCATGGCGGTGGGCATGCTGGTGGATGGCGCGATCGTTGTGACAGAATTTGCCGATAGGCGAATGCAAGAAGGTATGCCTCGTACTGAAGCTTACCGTGATGCAGCCAAACGCATGGCTTGGCCGATTACTGCGTCAACCGCAACCACTTTAGCCGCATTTGCTCCGTTGCTGTTCTGGCCGGATATTACTGGCGAATTTATGAAATATTTGCCATTAACTCTGATCGCGACCTTAGCGGCTTCTTTGGTCATGGCACTCTTATTTGTTCCCGTGATGGGAGGCATTTTTGGGCGTCCTCAGTTTGTGAATAAAGCACGCCGTGAAGAGATGGTGGCGCTCCATGAAGGCGACTTCTCCAAAGCAACAGGACTGACTAAGATCTATTATCAGAGTCTTTCTGTTGCTATTAAGCACCCGCTCAAAATCTTGCTACTTGCGATACTCAGTGCGGTAGGCATTGGCTTTACGTATTCAAAAGCAGGCTTAGGGGCTGAATTCTTCCCGGAAGTTGACCCACCATTCTTTACGGTCAAAGTGCGTTCCTTTGGTGATCTTTCGATTGATGAGAAAGATACAGTGATGCGTGACATTGAACAGGTGATGCTAGGGCATGAGGAGTTTGAAAGCGTCTACACTCGAACGGGAGGTAAAGATGAGATCGGCCAAATCCAAATTACCCCTGTAGACTGGCAATATCGCCGTAAAGTTACAGAGATCATCGAAGAGCTGAAACAGACCACGGATACCTTCTCTGGCGTTGAAATTGAGTACAAATTCCCAGACGCAGGGCCGCCAGTTGAACACGACCTCGTTATCGAAATCTCGGCGGCTGAGCTGGAAACCTTAGAGGCGAGTGCGAAGCAGGTGAGAGCTTGGGCGGATCAATACCCAGCGTTCACTAACTTGAGTGATACGTCGACAAAAGAAGGCATCGATTGGCAAATTGATATTCGACGCGATGACGCGTCTCGGTTTGCTGCGGATGCCACTTTGGTGGGGAATACGGTTCAGTTTGTTACCAATGGCCTAAAAATCGGGGATTACCTACCTGATGACGCGACGGAAGAAGTCGATATCCTTGTTCGCTATCCTGAAGATAAACGCGATATTGGACGCTTCGATCAATTAAGAGTGAAAACTCAGGCCGGGTTGGTGCCGATTACGAACTTTGCTGAAATTGTTCCTGAGCCGAAGCAAGGCACGATCGTACGTATTGATAGTCAACGTGTGATTAAGGTGATGGCGGATATGCGTGAAGGCTACAACCTAGCGCTGGAGTTACCGAACATTGAGCAGGCTTTGGCGGAGCTGGGTTTACCAAAAGGGGCCGAATTTAAGATTCGAGGGCAGAATGAAGAGCAAGAGAATTCATCCGAGTTCTTGAAAAACGCTTTCTTGATCGCACTCGCGGTGATGGCGCTGATTTTAATTACTCAGTTCAATAGTTTCTATCAAGCCTTCCTGATTCTGAGTGCGGTGCTTTTCTCAACTGTTGGGGTGTTTGCTGGTCTGCTTATCTTCCAAAAACCGTTTGGCATTATTATGTCGGGAATCGGTGTGATTGCTTTGGCTGGTATCGTGGTGAACAACAATATTGTATTGATTGATACATACAATCAGCTGTTGCGACGTGGCTTGAGCAAGCAGGAAGCGGTCTTAAGGACTGGCGTTCAACGTCTACGACCTGTACTGCTGACAACGGTCACTACCATTCTAGGTTTATTACCAATGGTGCTTGAGATGAACATCGATTTGGTGAACCAGAAGATTGAGTTTGGTGCTCCGAGTACGCAGTGGTGGTCACAGCTTGCGACTGCAGTGGCAGGCGGCTTGGCGTTTGCAACGGTATTAACCTTAGTGCTGACACCGTGTTTGTTGATGCTAGGCCGAGGACCAAAATCGGTTGAACAAGCGCAAGAGCACTCGGACTCTAACCTTGAACCTCAGTCGAATACGCTTGAGCATAGTGAACATGCAAGCCCAAAAACGGCCGCATAAGAGGTGACGTTTCGACATAAAAAAGGGCAAGCGTTAGCTTGCCCTTTTTGTATTCTGGCGATTCTTGTATGCCTGAGATTGATTTGTGACAGGCGAGATAGAAATGCTACTTCATGGCGAGCAATCGACTGTATTGCTCAAGGGTTTCTAGTCGTTTGGTCGAATTTGCGATAAAGGTCTGTTTGGCTTTACCCGTCAGAGACTTCGATTGAGGCAATTTAACCGTTCGAGGGTTTTTATGTACCCCGTTGACCAAAAATTCATAGTGCAGGTGAGGGCCAGTCACACGCCCCGTTCCACCGAGTGTACCAATGGTTTGGCCTTGTTTGACGCGCTGGCCTGTTTTTACTTTACGTTTTTGCATATGCAGATACTTTGTAATGTAAGTACTGCTATGTCGGATAAAGACATAATTACCGTTAAAACGGTTGTAGCCTGACTTAAGCACGGTGCCATCACCCGCAGCCCATATCGGCGTGCCAACAGGTGCCGCATAGTCAGTACCTCGGTGAGGGCGGACTTTCCCCGTTACAGGGTGGAGGCGACGTGGGTTAAAGTTAGATGTGACGCGACGAAAATCGATAGGAGCACGCAGGAATGCTTTTTTCATTGCTCGCCCTTTGTCATCATAATAATTGCCACTGCGATCATCGAGAATCGCTGTAAAAACATCTCCTTGGTTATGGAAGATCGCGGCAATGATTTTCCCTCGACCAATCACTTCCCCTTCAACGACTCTCTCTTGGTACAAGACACGGAAGTGATCGTTTTTACGAATGTCTAAGGCAAAGTCGATATCCCAGCCAAACATGCCAGCCAATTCCATAATTTGGTTTGGCGTTAACCCTGCTGATACGGCCGCATTCCAAAAGTTCGATGTGATCACGGCTTCGGCGTAGTTGTATTGGAAGTTGACTTCTTTTTTTACCGACTGTGAGCGGTAACCTTTGGGGCGTTTTTCGATGATGAAGGTTTCAACGGGTGTTAAAACACGCTTTAGTTGGATCAATTCTCTTTGGTGATCAAAGCCAAAATGCAGGGCATCGCCAGGCTTGAGATTAGAGAGCTGCTTTTTAATGTCTTTATTGGTGTTCACCAATGTGTGCAAGAGGCGGGGAGATAGCCCGATACGGCTGAATAACACAGCGGCACTTTCACCATTTTTTACGGTGTGTTTCTCCCATTTAGCGACAACGTCTTCTTCTTTGATGGTAGCGGGAGCCAAACTCTCTCGTGAAAGAGCAATAGGGTAGCGCTCGCCAATAGTCAGGCGATTTTGGTCGGGGTCTAGCTCTCTTACATCGGGAAGAAAAAAGAGGGCTATAACAATCAGTGCACTAAAAAATGCGATTAAGCATCGGTGCAAAATAGGTAGGCGAGCGAAAATAGACAGCATCTCAGGTTTGTTTTGCGTTTTAAGGTGAAAATCTACAATTCAATAGTCTAACGTGTTTCAAAATACATCGCTATTCAAGTAAGATGTTCAGCTATTATCTTTTTGCCAAATCTGTGGGAGTGAACAAGAATGGCGAGCATTGAAGCTGCACTAGCCGAGATTAAGCGCGGTGTCGAAGAGCTAATTCCAGAAGAAGAACTGATTGAAAAGCTGAAAGAGGGTCGTCCTCTTCGCATTAAATTGGGTGCCGATCCAACAGCACCAGATATCCATTTAGGTCATACAGTTGTCTTCAACAAGCTACGTCAATTCCAAGATTTAGGTCATGAAGTTACCTTCTTGATTGGTGACTTTACTGCAATGGTTGGTGACCCAACGGGTAAGAATACAACGCGTCCACCGCTAAGTCGTGAAGACGTTCTGCGTAATGCGGAAACGTACACTGAGCAAGCGTTTAAGATCCTTGATCCAGCGAAAACCACGATCAAGTTTAACTCTGAATGGCTATCTCAACTTGGTGCTGAGGGCATGATTCGCCTAGCAGCAAACCAGACAGTGGCACGTATGCTTGAGCGTGATGACTTTAAAAAGCGTTATGCGGGCGGTCAACCAATTGCGATTCATGAATTCATGTACCCACTGCTACAGGGGTGGGACTCTGTAGAAATGAAAGCGGACGTGGAGCTAGGTGGTACTGACCAAAAATTCAATCTGCTAATGGGTCGTGAACTGCAAAAATCTCACGGTCAAAAGCCTCAAGCAGTATTGATGATGCCTCTATTGGTTGGTTTGGACGGTGAGAAGAAAATGTCTAAATCAGCGAACAACTACATTGGTATCAGCGAAGCGCCAAGTGAAATGTTCGGTAAGATCATGTCTATTTCGGATGAATTGATGTGGGATTACTATGAGCTATTGTCATTCCGCCCACTGGGCGAAATTGAACAGTTTAAAGCTGACATCGAAGCAGGTAAAAACCCTCGTGATGTGAAAGTGCTGTTGGCAAAAGAGATCATTGCTCGTTTCCACACAGAAGCTGACGCTGATGCAGCCGAGCAAGAGTTTGTTAACCGCTTTGCAAAGAACCAAATTCCAGACGAAATGCCTGAATTTGAATTCGACGCAGGCCTTCCAGTGAGTAACTTGCTAAAAGAAGCCGGCCTATGTGCTTCTACGTCTGAAGCGATGCGCATGGTGAAGCAAGGTGCTGCGAAGATCGATAGCGTAAAAGTTGCGGATTCTAAATTTACTCCTGAAGCGGGTACTTATGTATTCCAAGTAGGTAAACGCAAATTTGCTCGTCTAACGATCAAATAATTGTGAATTTGCCTCGATAAAAAAAGCGCCTTACGGCGCTTTTTTTATGTTTGTTTGTTTTCTTCCAGCTTCTCTTTCTCTGTGGTTTTCTCTTTATCATAGGTTTTAAAGCGTAAGATAAACCAAGTCTCGAAGATAAGGAGAGAGCCGATAGCGTATTGCCAATGTGTACCAGCAGCAACAAAGATGAGCACGCCCCCCATTGAAAGCCAGATAATCACAAGAGAATGAATTTTTTCTTTCTTGGTTAATCCTTCTTTTTTCTTTAGTCGGGTCGCGATTGGACCTAATTTAGGATGTTGAAGTAACCACTTTTGGAATTTAGGTGAGGAGGCGCCAAAAAAGTAGAGTGCTAATAATAAAAACGGCACGGTAGGTAGCAGAGGCAACATAACGCCAATGAGCGCAAGTATGACGCAGAGCCATCCACCACCGATGAATAGCTGGCGCTTTAATTTTGAGGGTTTTGAATTCGAGCTCATGGTATTTATGATGTTCCAAACGAATTATCATTATGCTCAGAACTTCAGGCTAACCGCAACCGATTGAGTCATCTGTTGTGTTAACTCGTGACCTAGACAGCGGCAAAAAGTGACGATTGTTATTGCAAGCTGCCTAGGTTAGGTGATGGAGTGGAAAGCAATATAACTTATTGTATGCTCTGACTAAAATTGACAATGTCTTGATATAACAAGGTTTCAAACTGCACGATAGGGGCAACTTTGTTTTTCGCCGATTTAGCTTTAGATGGGTAATAGTCAGTGACGAACTGCACGAACAGGCTACTCGGCTGACCTTGGGTGTTGAGTCCAAATCCCGCCATATTATAGCTTGCGTAGACGGAGCCACTCTTGGCAATCAGCTGACCTTTGATGGGATCTTTGCGCATACTTCTTCGATACTTTAATGTTCCTGACTCGCCAGAGGTAGGCATGAGTGCTAATAAACCGAGTTTTTCGTCGTGCTTCCAAAGATAGCGAAGTATCTCTGCCATGGTTTTCGGTGTCAGGCGATTGTTTCTTGATAATCCTGAGCCATCAGCCAGTCGGGCTTTGCTCAAATCAATTCCGGTTTGAGCAAACACGATCTGTTTGATCGCTTCGGTGCCATTCTTAAAACTGCCAGCTTGAATATAAAAATGAGCACCAATGGCTTTGGTGAGGTTATCGGCGATCAGGTTATCAGACTTTTTAAGCATCTCTTCCAGCAATTGAGGTAAGGGTTGAGAGCGATGTTCGGCAATTCTTCGAGGCAGCTTATGAGGGTAAGCGCCTACTTTGACTTCACCATGCAGTGTAATGCCTAATTTTCGCAACTGCTTATGCAAGGTCTGAATGGTGTACTTAGCTGAGTCTTGCACGGCAAATTTCAATGGAAGTGGTTTTTTTCGTTGAGCCAAGCAGCCATCGAGCTGGTAATGGTTATTCGCAAAACTGAGTAATTCAAGGTCACATAAGGTTGAGCGCTTAACATCGCTCGATACTGTGATGGCAGCTGTCGAAACATGAATCGGTTGGTGCTCAGGAACAAAGACTCGGGTGGTGCCATCTTTCTGAGTATAAATAGAGGCTTGAACACAGTTTTCATCCAACGTTATCGCACTTGCAGGCGCACTGTAACAAACGCCTAAAATATCCCATGGCCATCCAACGGCACGGTCATAGCCACTAAATGCACTGTTATCTAACCAGAGATCACCTTTGATCTCCTTTAACCCTTTTTTCTTGGCCGTCACTAATAATTGTTTCAGCTGTTTTGAGGTCAGAGTTGGGTCACCGCTGAAAACGATGACAGCATCTTGTCGATGGGTGTGCAGCTGGGTTTTGAAATGGAACTGGTTACCTAATTCTAGTTTTGCCGCTAACGCAGTAATAATTTTGAGTGTACTGGCTGGAGGGAAATACTGATCAACATAAGCATCTTTCGCTAATGATTGACGGCCATCGAGGCTTTCAATTAATACGCTATAACGACTGCCTTCAGGCAGCTTATCGGTAGGATCGTAAGCCAAGGAAAAGCCAGTACCTAATATGGTGAGAAATACACCAAATAGGTATGGAGATAACCGTTGTACAGCGCGAGACAAGAGCAGATGCATAGAAGATTTCTTCAAATCATGGATGATGTAGCGAGTATAGCGATCAAAAAAAACGCCTGCTAGGAAACAGGCGCTTTGGGGTGTGTCTTAATTGAGAGTTTAGAAGTCGTAGCGCAGACCCAGTGCAATTTCGTCTTCAGATTCCACTTGCTTTACAGTACCAGAACCGAGTTGATCACCAGAGTCGAGTAAGTTGACGTTATAAGAAACGTAGCCACGGAGATTTGGTTGGAAGTAATAAGTGGTATCGATAGCAATATTTTGTGCCGAAGTGTCACTCGCAGTTTCTGCGTAATTGTACGTCGAAGTAATGGCTGTTTTACCTAAGGTGTACTTGGCGGCGATTTCATACCCTGAATAATCAACGACGCTGTTAAAACGGTTGTATTTGTCTTGATACGCTTTTCCAGAGCGGTAGTCTTTTTCACCATCTGTCATCGAACCAGCTACATAGAAATCACCCATAGTGTAAGCGGCCGCCAACATGTGTTGATTGTTTTGGTCTTGATCGGCATAGCCAGCCCCGAAAGCTAACCCAGTGTCGCTAAGTACGTAGCTGGCAGCTATAGAATATCCCTCTTGACCGTTATCGATGAGCGTACCATTGTTTGTGGTGTCACGATCTGCAAATCGGTAACTGGCTTTAACGGACAATGTGTCGAAATGGCCTTGATAAGCGATCATATTGTCAGCGCGATCGGCGACAGCAATTTTATCAGCAGCACTGTTACCGTGATAAGCCATGATGTCAGTAAAGTCAGTCACCATCCCCAAGGCACCATCATTCTTACCGTAAGTGATTTCACCAAATTGCCCACCTAAACCTGCGTAGGTATAGCGGTTGTCTAGGCTACTTTCTTTTTCCAAATCATTGGTGGTGAATTCACCTTCGTAAAAACCGATCCCGTAAAGATCTGAAGTCAGCTCTACTTTGCCTAAGAAGTTCAGTCGGATACGTGAGCGGTCTTCGACTTTGCCATCAAGAGCCGACAAACGAGCTTCGGCGCGCCCACCAATCTCTAAGCTAGTACCCTCTTGGTTGTATAATTCTGTTGCATTGACATTGGCCGCGATGGCAGCTGTAGAAACAGAGAGTGCAATTAATTTCTTTTTCATCGTTTTTAACCTAATTGAAATGTTCAATGTCTTATCGCGATTAAGCTGTAGGCACTGAATTTATGGAGAGGGTGATGAGGAGTGCGATCTCATCATCTCGCCTGATATAGAAAGGGAATCTCACCTTCCTGAAGCCTCGGTTTTTGTACATTCTGGCTCGGATAAATCGTTAGTAAAATGATGTAAATTGATAATAAAACAATGTTCAAAAAGCAGTGCATTGTTTCTATCTGCATGATTTTTATTGTTATATTGCTCATTTTCTTAATTGTAGCTATTCCGACGGGTTTAGATTTTTTTAGATAGAATTCAGTCGGGATTCATTCTCTGGTTCGCAATTCTCCTTAAGAGATTCAGCGAGAATGCATTGATAAAGGAGTAAGTAAGATCTTATTTTGCTTAGGCAACGAGCACCTTAGTTCACGTTATTCACGATTTACTGCCCATGGTGAGAAATTAGAGTGATTTAGGGTGTAACTTTGTTTACACTAAAACAAATACGTTTCACTAAGACCACCCGAAATCACTTTTGGGTGGTTTCGTTTTGCCCAAAGAATGCTTTGGCACAGAGGTATATGATGGAAAAAGTCCCAATGACTCTGCGTGGCGAAGAACAGCTACGTGAAGAACTAGAAAAACTACTGAAGCGTCGCCCACTGATTTCTGAAGCAATCGCTGAGGCGCGTGAACTGGGTGACCTAAAAGAGAACGCGGAATACCACGCTGCACGTGAAGAGCAAGGTATCTGTGAAGCTCAAATTCGTGATATTGAATACAAGCTATCCGTAGCTCAGGTGATCGATGTAACGAAAATGGAAAATACTGGCAAAGTTATTTTCGGTGCAACTGTCACACTTATCGACGTTGATACTGATGAAGAAAAAACTTACCAGATCGTCGGCGATGACGAGGCGGACATTAAATCAGGTCGTATTTCGGTAAGCTCACCAATTGCTCGTGGCTTGATCGGTAAGATGGAAGGCGACGAAGTGGTGATCGCAACGCCTGGCGGTGATAAAGACTTCGAAGTTGATAAAGTCGAATACATTTAATGTATGACGTGTCACGAAGTGCTTAATTAGCCCATCGTGCTCACAAATAGAAAAAGGTCGCCATGGCGACCTTTTTCTTTGCTATAAACTCAATATAGATTGAGTTTGCAATTAGCGATTAAGTAAGTCGTTACTTACGTGGAATCTCAATCTTGCGCTCTTCTGACTGGCGGAAAAGTACCAATACTTTACCAATTGTCTGTACTTTTTCAGCTTTAGTTTCACGTACGATAGCGTCGATGATCAGCTGCTTCGTTTCGCGATCTTCAGAAGAGACTTTCACTTTGATCAACTCGTGGTGGTCTAAAGCAAGTTCGATTTCTGCAAGCACGGCTTCAGTAAGTCCATTTGCGCCAAGTAGCACAACAGGTTTCAATCTGTGAGCTAGGCCTTTCAGGTGTTGCTTTTGTTTGGTGCTTAGGTTCATTACGCTGCCAATTTTCTTTAATATAAGGGTTGAAAAAACCTATTTTAACGCCATCTATTGTCGAAGACTATAATTTATTAGGCAATCGGTAGCGATACCTAGTTGGATGACTAATGAGCAAACAAAAGCACTCGGCCAGTTCAGGTCGTTGGTTAAAAGAGCACTTTGATGATAAGTATGTGAATGAAGCCAAGAAAAAAGGTTACCGTTCTCGTGCTATCTTTAAAATTGAAGAGATTCAGGGCAAAGACAAATTACTGAAGTCGGGCATGACTGTGGTCGATTTAGGTGCTGCGCCTGGTGGATGGTCACAGTATGCTGCGGGTATTGTTGGTGATGAAGGTCAAGTCATTGCATGTGACATTCTTCCAATGGACTCAATTGCAGGTGTTGCTTTCCTTCAAGGTGACTTCCGTGAAGATTCTGTACTAGAGGCTTTGCTAGAAAGAATCCAACCGGACATGGTTGACGTAGTAATGTCTGATATGGCTCCTAACATGGCAGGTAACCTGTCTGTTGACCAACCGAGAGCAATGTATCTTGTTGAGCTTGCTCTGGATATGTGTCGACAAGTTCTGGCTCCTAATGGTAGTTTTGTTGTCAAAGTCTTCCAAGGCGAGGGTTTCGACCAATACGTTAAAGAAGTCCGCGACATGTTTAAAGTCGTTAAAATCAGAAAACCTGATTCATCTAGAGCACGCTCTAGAGAAGTTTACATCGTAGCCACTGGTTACAAAGGTTAACTATTTTGCGCTATATGCGAAAAGTTAACACTATAGCTACAGGTTACAAACTGTAGTACCCTACCTTTAATTACAATTAGTTATCGAGAGGCTGACACCTTGAGTGACATGGCAAAAAATTTAATTCTGTGGCTAGTTATCGCGGTCGTGCTGATGTCGGTATTCCAGAGCTTTGGCCCTGGTGAAAACAACGGACGAACGGTCGATTACACCACTTTTGTACAGCAAGTTGGCCAAGGCCAGATTCAGGAAGCAACCTTTAATGGCAGCACAATTAGTTTTGTGACTCGTGGTGGCGGTCCTAAGCAGGTAACGTACATGCCTGTTTATGATGAAAAGCTTCTTGATGATCTAATCAAATACAACGTAAAAGTGCAGGGAACTCCGCCTGAAGAGCAGAGCTTACTCGGTACTATCTTTATCTCTTGGTTCCCAATGATCTTGTTGATTGGTGTATGGATTTTCTTCATGCGTCAAATGCAAGGTGGTGGCGGGAAAGGCGCGATGTCTTTCGGCAAGAGCAAAGCTCGCATGATGAGCGAAGAACAGATCAAAACGACATTTGCTGATGTTGCAGGTTGTGACGAAGCAAAAGAAGACGTGAAAGAGCTCGTAGACTTCTTGCGTGATCCAAGCCGATTCCAGAAATTGGGCGGTAAGATCCCGACAGGTGTCTTGATGGTTGGTCCTCCTGGTACAGGTAAAACCCTGCTTGCAAAAGCAATCGCTGGTGAAGCTAAAGTACCGTTCTTCACGATTTCAGGTTCTGACTTCGTAGAAATGTTCGTTGGTGTCGGTGCTTCGCGTGTTCGCGATATGTTCGAACAAGCGAAAAAAGCCGCTCCATGTATCATCTTCATTGATGAGATCGATGCTGTAGGTCGTCAACGTGGCGCAGGTGTTGGTGGTGGTCACGATGAGCGTGAGCAAACACTTAACCAAATGCTGGTTGAAATGGATGGCTTCGAAGGTAACGAAGGTATCATCGTGATTGCAGCGACGAACCGTCCAGACGTACTTGACCCAGCACTACTTCGTCCGGGTCGTTTTGACCGTCAGGTTGTGGTTGGTCTTCCAGATGTTCTTGGTCGTGAGCAGATCCTAAAAGTACACATGCGTAAAGTCCCACTTGCTGGTGACGTAGAGCCTTCAGTTCTGGCTCGTGGTACACCGGGTTATTCAGGTGCTGACCTTGCGAACTTGGTGAACGAAGCGGCACTTTTTGCTGCGCGTGGCAACAAGCGTAATGTATCTATGGTTGAGTTTGAGAAAGCGAAAGACAAGATCAACATGGGTGCTGAGCGTAAGTCGATGGTGATGTCAGAAGAGATCAAAGAGTCAACGGCTTACCACGAAGCGGGTCACGCAATTGTGGGCTACTTAATGCCAGAACACGACCCTGTACACAAAGTGACGATCATTCCTCGTGGTCGAGCATTAGGTGTGACCTTCTTCCTTCCGGAACAAGACGCGATCAGCTACAGCCGTCAGTTCCTAGAGAGCAAGATTGCTACACTATATGGTGGTCGTATTGCAGAAGACCTGATTTACGGTGCAGACAAAGTATCGACAGGTGCTTCAAACGATATCAAAGTAGCAACGAACCTAGCTCGTAACATGGTGACTCAGTGGGGTTACTCAGACAAATTGGGTCCACTTCTTTACGCTGAAGAAGAAGGTGAAGTTTTCCTAGGTCGTAGTGTTACGCAAACTAAACATGTTTCGGATGAAACAGCTCGCCTGATTGACTCGGAGATTCGTGCCATCGTAGATCGTAACTACGAACGCGCACTGAAAATCATCGAAGATAACATGGATATCATGCACGCGATGAAAGACGCATTAATGAAGTACGAAACCATTGATGCCGGCCAGATCGAAGATCTGATGCAGCGTAAGGCAGAAATCCGTGAACCAGCAGGGTGGGGTGATCAAATCGACAGCAAACCAGAGGCGAAAGCAGAAGCTAAGCCAGAAGCTGAGACTGAAAGCCAAGACCAAGCGTCTGAAAACGAGAAGAAAGACGCTGAGTAACTAATTTTGAGATAAGAATAAACCCCGAGGCAACTCGGGGTTTTTGTGTTTAGAATGAAATTACATGCCAATAATAAATCCCTAGATTTAAGCCAGCCTTTGGTTATGGGGATCCTCAATGTCACTCCTGACTCCTTCTCCGATGGTGGTGAATTCAATACCGTCAATAACGCCGTGGCTCAAGCTGAGAAAATGATTGCAGCAGGTGTCGATATCATCGATATCGGTGGTGAGTCAACCCGCCCGGGTGCACCGGATGTTATTTTGGAAGAAGAACTGCAGCGTGTTATTCCCGTGATTCAGGCGATACGCCAACATTTTGATGTCTGGATATCCATTGATACCAGCAAGGCGGAAGTGATGCGACAAGCGGTCGCGGCGGGCGCAGATATCATCAATGATGTTCGAGCATTACAAGAACCAGGGGCGTTAGAGGTGGCGGCGAAAGCCAATGTGCCAATTTGCTTGATGCATATGCAAGGTCAACCCCGAACCATGCAGAACAATCCTCACTATGATGATGTGATCGCCGATGTGGGATCTTTCTTGGAAGAAAGAGTGGCGGCGTGTGAAGCGGTGGGGATTTCGCGAAACCAGTTGATCCTTGATCCAGGGTTTGGTTTTGGTAAGACGATAGAACACAACTATCACATGCTGGCGCATTTAGATGCATTTCACCAATTCGATTTGCCGATCCTTGCAGGAATGTCGCGTAAATCAATGATCTTTAAATTACTTGAAAAACAACCAGCACAATGTGTTGCTGCCAGTGTAAGCTGTGCAACTATTGCTGCGATGAAAGGGGCTCAGATCATTCGAGTTCACGATTTTGAAGAGACCATCGACGCGATGGCGATTATCAAAATGGTGAAAGCGAACGGCTGACCAATATATAAAAAAGGAAATATTCATATGTCTAATAAAAGACGTTATTTTGGTACAGATGGTGTTCGAGGCAAAGTAGGTCAATACCCGATTACACCGGATTTTGTACTCAAGCTTGGTTGGGCTGCAGGGCGTGTACTCGCAAAGCAAGGCACAAAAAAAGTTATTATTGGTAAAGACACCCGTATTTCAGGCTACATGCTGGAGTCTGCTCTTGAAGCGGGTCTTGCCGCTGCGGGTCTAAAAGCGACGTTTACTGGTCCAATGCCAACACCGGCAGTGGCATACCTTACCCAAACTTTCCGCGCAGAAGCGGGGATTGTTATCTCAGCGTCTCATAACCCTTATTATGACAATGGTATCAAGTTCTTCTCTTCAGAAGGTACAAAACTGCCAGATGACATTGAACTGGCGATTGAAGCGGAACTTGATAAAGACATTGAATGTGTTGAGTCAGCCGAACTCGGTAAAGCGACACGATTGGATGATGCTGCGGGTCGCTACATTGAATTCTGTAAAGGGACGTTCCCGTCAGAATTAAACCTAGCTGGCCTTAAGATCGTGGTTGACTGTGCTCACGGTGCGACCTACCACATCGCCCCTAGTGTGTTCAAAGAGCTAGGTGCAGATGTCATTCCTATGGGTGTTGAACCAAACGGCACCAATATCAACCATGAAGTCGGGGCGACGGACGTACGTGCACTTCAGAAGCGTGTTGTTGAAGAGAATGCTGATCTTGGTCTTGCCTTCGATGGTGACGGTGACCGCATCATCATGGTCGATCACCTAGGTAACAAGATTGATGGTGACCAAATTGCTTACATCATTGCTCGTGATGCACTTCGCCGTGGTGAACTGAAAGGCGGTGTGGTTGGTACATTAATGACGAACTTAGGCATGGAAAATGGCTTGAAGCAGCTGGGTATTCCATTTGAGCGAGCAGCGGTTGGTGATCGTTATGTGATGGAGCGCCTTCTACAAAAAGGTTGGAAGATTGGTGCTGAAAATTCAGGTCATGTCATCCTACTAGACAAAGTTACCACTGGTGATGCGATTGTTGCTGCGCTACAAGTGTTGGCGTCAGTTATCGGCAGTGAGATGTCGTTACATGACCTATCGCAGGGCATGACACTATATCCTCAAGTGCTTGAGAACGTACGCTTTGCTGGCGACAGCAATCCGCTAGAAGCAGAGGCGGTTTTAGCTTCAGTGAAAGAGGTTGAAGCTGAACTTGGTGACAAAGGCCGTGTATTGCTGCGTAAATCAGGTACGGAACCACTCATCCGCGTTATGGTTGAAGGTGAAGACGCTGAATTAGTACAGAACTCTGCACTAAAAATTGCTCAAGCAGTAAAAGATAACTGTTGATTTAATTCAGTAAATTGAGAGTAGGGTGAAATCGATGAGCTCTTGACGGTTAATCAAGAGATTGTCTTTTTTGCCCTTTTTTTGAGCGATTAACTCTCAACTTATGCTTTTTTATCATTTTTCTCTTGTCAGCGTATGCGGCTTTCGCTAGTATTGCTCGGCCTCGATAAGGAGGTCGCTAGCCTTGTTCGAAAACTTTGCTAAAAGGTTTAGAGCGGCGCTGGCTCAACAATTAGGAACATGGGTGGAAAATATGTTTACAGTTCTACTTGTGATTTATCTGTTGGCAGCGCTTGGTGTAATTGGCCTAGTGTTGATTCAACAAGGTAAAGGCGCAGATATGGGAGCCTCATTCGGTGCTGGCGGTTCAAACACAGTGTTTGGCGCAAGCGGCTCAGGAAACTTCCTAACCCGAACAACTGCTATTTTAGCAACAGTATTCTTCGTAATCAGCTTGATTCTTGGTCGCATGTCTACGGACAAAACCGAGTCTACTCTGATTGACTCTCTTCAGGGTCAAGTGATTGAGCAAGTTGAAGACGTAACGAGTGAAATTCCAGCTCCAGCAGCGAGCGACGAAATTCCTCAGTAAGCGAAAGCTTATAATGCCGAGATGGTGAAATTGGTAGACACGCTAGCATGAGGTGCTAGTGCCTTTGGTGTGAGGGTTCGAGTCCCTCTCTCGGCACCATTTTACAAGCTTGTAAATCATCTTGTTGAGCGTATAATGCACAGCAAGTCGGACGCGGGGTGGAGCAGCTTGGTAGCTCGTCGGGCTCATAACCCGAAGGTCGTCGGTTCAAATCCGGCCCCCGCAACCAATCCTTACGGATTTATGGACAAGCTTGCGCAGTGCTAACCCCACTGCGAGTTAATTGCTACAATTAAGCAGTTAACATATCAGGGTCCAGCAACAAAAAACCCCGACTTTTCGGGGTTTTTTGTTATCTGAACATTCCCAAGGGAATGTTTGGGTAGTTGCTTGGAATTTAAAATGGGCTCTGAGCCCTTTTTTTGTTTCTGGAGTGGTTCAAATGACTGGTTTAGAAAGACAACTTACTGAAATGCTTGACGCTCCTGTAGCTGCGTCGGGTTATGAGTTAGTTGGATTAGAATTTATTCGCGCAGGTGAACATTCAACACTGCGCATCTACATTGATCATGAAAACGGCATTAACGTTGACGATTGTGCAGAAGTTAGCCATCAAGTTAGTGCGGTACTTGACGTAGAAGATCCAATTTCTGTGGCTTACAACCTAGAAGTGTCTTCACCAGGTCTGGAGCGACCACTTTTCAAAGCAGCGCACTATGAGCAATTTATTGGTCACGAAGTCAGCATCGTTTTGAAAATGGCTGTCGGCAACCGTCGTAAGTGGAAAGGTGACATCCTCGGCGTTGAAGGGGAAACCATCACGCTTTCTGTAGAAGGTAGCGAAGAGCAGTTTGCTCTAAGTAACATTTCAAAAGCTAACCTGATCCCTAAATTTTAGTTCTCCTAGAGAAAGAAGCTTAAGAGGCTAGATAAATGAGTAAAGAAATTTTAGCGGTTGTTGAAGCGGTTTCTAACGAGAAAGCGGTTCCTCGTGAACGCATCTTCGAAGCGCTAGAAATTGCACTAGCGACATCGACTAAGAAAAAATACGAAATCGAAATTGATGTTCGTGTTGCTATCGACCGTAAAACTGGTGAATTTGATACTTTCCGTCGTTGGGAAGTCGTTGCAGAAGTTGAAACGCCAACAAGAGAGATTTCTCTTGAAGCGGCTCAATACGAAGACGAAACGATGGAAATCGGTTCTTTTGTTGAAGACGACATTGAATCCGTGACGTTTGACCGCATTACGACACAGACTGCAAAACAAGTGATTGTTCAAAAAGTTCGTGAAGCTGAGCGTGCGCAAATCGTTGAGCAGTTCATTGACAACGAAGGTGAGTTGGTTACAGGTGTGGTTAAGAAAGTTAACCGTGACACAACCATTCTTGACCTTGGTAACAATGCTGAAGCTGTGATCCTTCGTGATGACCAGCTACCGCGTGAAAACCACCGTCCTGGTGACCGTGTTCGTGGTCTACTTTACCGTGTCGCTCCAGAAGCGCGTGGTTTCCAACTATTTATCACACGTTCTAAGCCAGAGATGTTGGCGGAGCTATTCCGTGTTGAAGTTCCTGAGATCGCAGAAGAGATCATCGAACTGAAAGGCGCCGCTCGCGATCCTGGCTCACGTGCGAAGATCGCAGTGAAGACAAACGATAAGCGCATTGACCCTGTTGGTGCGTGTGTTGGTATGCGTGGTGCACGTGTACAAGCGGTTTCTGGCGAGCTTGGTGGTGAGCGTATTGATATCGTGCTTTGGGACGATAACCCAGCACAATTCGTTATCAATGCGATGGCTCCAGCAGACGTTGCTTCTATCATTGTTGATGAAGATGCGCATGCAATGGACATCGCTGTTGAAGCAGATAACCTAGCACAGGCGATCGGCCGTAATGGTCAAAACGTACGTCTAGCTTCTCAGCTAACAGGTTGGGAACTGAACGTTATGACCGTTGCAGATCTTCAGAAGAAGCACGCAGAGGAATCTCAAGCGTCAATCGAAAACTTCATGAAGTATCTAGATATTGAAGAAGACTTCGCACAAATGCTTGTTGAAGAAGGCTTCTCAACGCTTGAAGAGATCGCTTACGTACCAGTAAACGAGCTTCTAGATATCGACGGATTGAACGAAGAACTTATTGAAGAGCTACGTAGCCGTGCGAAAGATGCACTGACGACGCTAGCACTTGCGCAAGAAGAATCATTTGAAGGTCTAGAACCAGCAGAAGATCTACTAGGTCTTGAAGGTCTAGAGCGTGAAATGGCATTTAAACTGGCAGCGAAAGGCGTAGCAACGCTAGAAGATTTGGCTGACCAAGGTGTAGACGATTTAGAAGGTATTGAAGACCTAACCGAAGAGCGTGCGGGCGAGCTAATTATGGCAGCGCGTAACATCTGTTGGTTTGGCGAAGAAGCATAATTACAGCAAGGAGGAAGCGGCATGACACAATTAACAGTTAAAGCACTGAGTGAAGAGATTGGTACGCCAGTCGACCGCTTATTAGAACAACTTGCTGATGCTGGTATGAAAAAAGCGAGCACGGATAACGTGACAGATGAAGAGAAGCAGCAGCTTCTCTCACATCTGAAGAAAGAGCACGGCGATGTATCTGGTGATACAGAGCCGACTCGCTTAACTCTACAGCGTAAAACTCGAAGCACACTCAGTGTGAATGCGGGTGGCGGTAAGAGTAAGAATGTTCAGGTTGAGGTGCGCAAGAAACGTACATACGTGAAGCGCAGCACAATTGAAGATGAAGCGAAACGCGAAGCTGAAGAAACAGCAAAACGTGAAGCAGAAGAAGCGGCAAAACGCGAGGCTGAAGAAGCAGCTAAGCGCGAAGCTGAAGAAGCTGCAAAACGTGAAGCAGAAGAAGCAGTGAAACGTGAAGCGGAAGAAAAAGCGAAACGCGAAGCAGACGAAAAAGCGAAGCGTGTAGCAGAAGAGAAAGCGAAACGTGATGCGGAGCAAAACGCAGAACGTAACGCTGAAGACAAAATTAAGCAAGAAGCAGCGCGAAAAGAGGCCGACGAGCTTAAACGTCGTCAGGAAGAAGAAGCTAAGCGTAAGGCTGAAGAGGAAAGTCAGCGCAAGCTCGAGGAAGCTCGCGAATTGGCTGAAAAGAATAAAGAGCGTTGGTCTGCTGCAGAAGAGAAAAAGGGTAGTATGGAAGATACAGATTACCATGTAACGACTTCACAATTTGCTCGTGAAGCCGAAGACGAAGCAGATCGTCGCGAGGAAGGTGGTCGTCGCAAGAAGAAGAAAAAAACTGCTTCTAAAAACGATCAAGACCGCGGTGGTCGTAACCAACGTGGTGGCCGAGGCCGCAACAAAGGTAAATTGGCGAAACCAACTTCAATGCAACACGGTTTCGATAAGACAGCAACAGTTGCTAAGCAAGATGTTGTAATTGGTGAAACGATCGTTCTGTCTGAACTGGCTAATAAAATGTCAGTTAAGTCAACAGAAGTGATCAAGGTAATGATGAAGATGGGCGCAATGGCGACTATCAACCAAGTTATCGACCAAGAAACAGCTCAGCTAGTCGCAGAAGAGATGGGCCACAAAGTGGTTCTTCGTAAAGAGAATGAGCTTGAAGAAGCTGTTCTTAGCGACCGCGACAACAGCGCTGAAGCGACATCTCGCGCTCCTGTTGTTACTATCATGGGTCACGTTGACCACGGTAAGACATCGACGCTTGACTACATCCGTCGCACACACGTTGCGTCAGGTGAAGCGGGTGGTATTACCCAGCACATCGGTGCTTACCACGTTGAAACTGACAACGGCATGATCACTTTCCTTGATACTCCTGGACACGCAGCGTTTACTGCAATGCGTGCTCGTGGTGCTCAAGCGACAGATATCGTTGTTCTTGTTGTTGCTGCAGATGATGGTGTTATGCCACAGACTATCGAAGCGATTCAGCACGCGAAAGCGGCAGAAGTACCTTTGATTATCGCAGTGAACAAGATCGATAAAGAAGATGCTAACCCAGACAACGTTAAGAACGAGCTAGCTCAATACGACGTTATTCCTGAAGAGTGGGGCGGTGAGAACATGTTCGTTCACATCTCTGCGAAACAGGGTACTAACATCGAAGGTCTTCTAGAAGCTATCTTGCTTCAAGCAGAAGTTCTTGAGCTGACTGCTGTTGCTGAAGGTATGGCGTCTGGTGTTGTTGTTGAATCTCGTCTTGATAAAGGTCGTGGTCCAGTTGCAACAGTCCTTGTACAGTCAGGTACTCTAAACAAAGGCGATATCGTTCTTTGTGGTCAAGAGTACGGCCGTGTTCGTGCAATGCGCGATGAGATCGGTCAAGAGATCACTCAAGCAGGTCCATCTATCCCTGTAGAGATCCTAGGTCTTTCTGGTGTACCAGCTTCAGGTGATGAAGCGACAGTTGTTCGTGATGAACGTAAAGCGCGTGAAGTAGCGAACTACCGTCAAGGTAAATTCCGTGAAGTTAAGCTAGCTCGTCAGCAGAAAGCTAAGCTAGAGAACATGTTCTCTAACATGGCTGCAGGCGAAGTGGCTGAGCTTAACGTGGTACTGAAAGCTGACGTTCAGGGTTCTGTGGAAGCAATTTCAGACTCGCTAGTTAAGCTTTCAACTGAAGAAGTTAAAGTGAACATCGTAGGTTCTGGTGTTGGTGGTATTACGGAAACTGACGTAGTACTAGCAGAAGCATCAAACGCTATCGTACTTGGCTTTAACGTTCGTGCGGATGCATCTGCACGTCGCGCAGTTGAAGCAGCAGCCGTTGATCTACGCTACTACTCAATCATTTACCAACTAATCGACGAAGTTAAACAAGCGATGGGCGGTATGCTTGCTCCAGAATTCAAGCAAGAGATCATTGGTCTTGCTGAAGTACGTGACGTATTTAAGTCACCGAAACTGGGCGCAATCGCAGGTTGTATGGTTACTGAAGGTCTGATTAAGCGTAACAACCCTATCCGTGTACTACGTGATAACGTTGTAATCTACGAAGGTGAACTTGAGTCACTTCGTCGCTTTAAAGATGACGTTCAAGAAGTTAAGAATGGCTACGAATGTGGTATCGGCGTTAAGAACTACAATGACGTTCGCGTTGGTGACCAGATCGAAGTATTCGAAATCGTTGAAGTAAAACGTACTCTTGATTAATTGACTAAAATTACTAGCGCATCCTCAGTAGATACGCAGTAATCGGTTGTTGAATACACCATGGGGGGCTGGGTTAACCATCCCCCCATTCTTTCTATTTGTGAGAAAAGTATGTCAAAAGAATTTAGCCGCACGCAGCGCGTAGCACAGCAGCTGCAAAAAGAATTGGCGATGATCCTACAGCGTGAAGTTCGCGACTCTCGCCTTGGTATGGTGACAATTTCTGATGTAGAAGTGTCACGTGATCTTGCTTACGCCAAAGTATTCGTTACTTTCCTATGTGTGGGTGAACAAACACCTGAATCATCATTGGCAGCGCTGCGTGAGCATGAAGTGCACATTCGTATGATGTTAGGCAAGCGTATTCGTCTACGTCTAACACCAGAAGTTCGCTTCTACTACGACAATACCTTGGTTGAAGGTATGCGTATGTCTAACCTAGTGTCTGAAGTCGTGAACGAAGACAAACGTAAGCAGGGCGACGCAGGTCGTGCTGATGATTCAGCAACTGAGGAAGATAGCTAATGGCTCGCCGTCGTAAAGGTCGTCCGATTGATGGTGTTATCCTGTTGGACAAACCAACAGGGATTTCATCTAACGATGCACTGCAAAAAGTAAAGCGTATCTATTTTGCAGAGAAAGCAGGGCATACTGGTGCTCTTGACCCCCTCGCGACGGGCATGCTGCCTATCTGCTTAGGCGAAGCGACCAAGTTCTCTCAGTTCTTGTTAGATTCAGATAAGCGCTATCGTGTGATTGCCAAACTTGGCGAGCGTACCGATACTTCAGATTCTGATGGTGATGTTGTAGAAACCCGTCCTGTCAACGTGAACTTAGCGCAGCTTGAAGCGTGTATTGATAAGTTCCGTGGTGAATCTGACCAAGTACCGTCAATGTTCTCTGCACTGAAATATCAGGGCAAGCCATTGTATGAGTATGCGCGTCAGGGAATAGAAGTTCCTCGTGAATCACGTAAAATCACCGTATACGAAATCATCCTACACCGTTTCGAAGGTGACGAAGTGGAAATGGAAGTGCACTGCTCTAAAGGCACTTACATTCGTACTATCGTGGATGATCTTGGTGAGATGCTGGGCTGTGGTGCGCATGTAACCATGTTGCGTCGTACGGCGGTTGCGAAATACCCTTATGAACGTATGGTAACGCTAGAGCAGTTAAATGAACTGCTTGAGCAAGCACACCGTGAAGAAAAAGCCCCTCGTGAGCTGCTTGACCCGCTATTGATGCCAATGGACAGTGCCGTTCAGGATCTGCCTGAGGTGAACTTGGGTTACGATAACGCAGATGCGGTACAGCACGGCCAGCCGGTATTCGTCCCTGGTGTGGATAGCAAAGGTCCACTTCGTTTAACCATGGGCGAAGAACGCTTGTTTATCGGTGTCGGTGAAATCAATGCTGATGACAAAGTGGCACCTAAGCGTCTCGTGGTTTTCCGTCAAGAAGCCGAGAATAATTAAAGATTGCGCGAGTTAGGGTTTTTCTCTATAATTCGCGCTTCTCGTGTCGGCTGAATCAGAGATTGGCTGGCACAAATATTAACCTACTCTTATTAGGAGAGAATTATGTCTCTGAATGCAGAAACTAAAGCAGCAATCGTTGCAGAATACGCACAATCTGAAGGCGACACTGGTTCACCAGAAGTTCAAGTAGCTCTACTTACAGCTTCTATCAACCACCTTCAAGGTCACTTCAAAGCGCACAAAGGCGATCACCACAGCCGTCGTGGTCTTCTACGCATGGTTTCTAGCCGTCGTAAGCTTCTTGATTACTTGAAAGGCAAAAACCTTGCTCGTTACCAAGACCTAATCAAGCGTCTAGGCCTACGTCGCTAATCAGCGGCTGCATAGAACAGTTTGTAAGAAAGGGGCTTTTAGCCCCTTTTTTGATCCCCCTATTTTGACCCCACTATTTTCATACTCTCTTTCCTCACAAAATCAGCATAAAAAGCGAACACGTCATCGCAATAGAATCTATTAATTGAAAAGCACTTGAGTAATACGCTATCGATTAAAGGGTTTTTCTTAGTGATTTGAGCTGTCCGATAGCAATCCCCGCGTGAAGTGGTTTATACTACGCGCCGTCTTGCCCTTCGGGGGGAGATACAAATCGTCCCAATACATTGCAGTCCATTCAGTCGACCAATAGGTCGCGACTATTCCAAGGTGCTTTTTTATGCAGCTGAAGGATGTCTCAGAGGTTACTTGCAGGCGAGTCAGCCATTAGGCAGCTTGTACTAGTCGCGATATGCAATGTGGTTGGGTATATAACAAAACGCACGAACCTAGGTTCGGCTCTAAGGAATAACAATGTTCGAAAAACCAGTTGTTAAAACGTTCCAGTACGGTAACCACACGGTTACTCTAGAAACTGGCGTTATCGCACGTCAAGCTACGTCTGCTGTAATGGTGACTATGGACGATACGGCAGTATTCGTTTCTGTGGTTGGTAAAAAAGAAGCGGTAGAAGGTCAAGACTTCTTCCCTCTAACGGTTAACTACCAAGAGCGTACTTACGCTGCAGGTAAAATCCCTGGTGGTTTCTTCAAGCGTGAAGGTCGTCCTTCTGAAGGTGAAACACTGACGGCACGTCTAATCGACCGTCCAATCCGCCCACTATTCCCAGATGCATTCAAAAACGAAGTTCAAGTCATCGCGACAGTGGTTTCTGTTAACCCTAACGTTCAGCCAGATATCCCAACAATGATTGGTACTTCTGCTGCACTTGCTATCTCTGGTATTCCGTTCAACGGTCCTATCGGTGCTGCACGTGTTGGTCACGTTGACGGTCAACTTGTTCTTAACCCAAGCAACACTGAACTAGAAGCTTCTAAGCTAGACCTAGTTGTTGCTGGTACTGAGTCTGCAGTACTGATGGTTGAATCTGAAGCTGACAACCTAACGGAAGAAGAAATGCTATCTGCAGTGGTATACGGCCACGATCAGCAGCAAGCGGTTATCTCTGCAATCAACGAGTTTGCTGCAGAAGTAGCAACTCCAGCATGGGAATGGGAAGCTCCAGCAGTAAACACTGAGCTTAAAGCTCGCGTTGCTGAGCTTGCAGAAGCTCGTCTAGCTGACGCTTACCAAATCACTGAAAAAATGGCGCGTTACGAGCAAGTAGGCGTGATTAAGAACGAAGTTGTTGAAGCACTTCTAGCACAAGATGAAGAGCTTGATGAACGCGAAATCCGCGGCATGCTTGGTTCTCTAGAGAAAAACGTTGTACGTAGCCGCATCATTGCTGGCAACCCACGTATCGACGGTCGTGAGAAAGACATGGTTCGTGCGCTAGACGTACGTACAGGTGTACTTCCACGTACGCACGGTTCTTCTCTATTCACTCGTGGTGAGACTCAGGCGCTTGTTACAGCGACTCTAGGTACACAACGTGACGCTCAGATCATTGATGAGCTAACTGGTGAGAGAAAAGATCACTTCCTACTGCACTACAACTTCCCTCCATACTGTGTTGGCGAAACGGGTTTTGTAGGTTCTCCAAAGCGTCGTGAAATTGGTCACGGTAAACTGGCTAAGCGTGGTATCGCAGCGGTAATGCCTTCAGTTGATGAATTCCCATACACTGTTCGTGTTGTATCGGAAATCACAGAATCTAACGGTTCATCTTCAATGGCTTCTGTATGTGGTACGTCACTAGCACTTATGGATGCAGGTGTACCGATCAAGTCTTCTGTTGCGGGTATCGCGATGGGTCTTGTGAAAGAAGGCGAAGACTTCGTGGTTCTTTCTGACATCCTGGGTGACGAAGACCACCTAGGTGACATGGACTTTAAAGTAGCGGGTACTAACACAGGTATCACGGCACTTCAGATGGATATCAAGATCGAAGGTATCACTAAAGAGATCATGCAAATTGCGCTTAACCAAGCACAAGGCGCACGTAAGCACATCCTATCTGTAATGGATGAAGCTATCTCTGGTCACCGTGATGATATTTCTGAGTTTGCTCCACGCATCCACACAATGAAGATCAGCGCAGACAAGATCAAAGACGTTATCGGTAAAGGTGGCGCAGTTATCCGTCAGCTTACTGAAGAAACGGGTACAACGATCGAAATCGAAGACGATGGTACGATCAAGATTGCAGCAACAGACGGCGATCAAGCAAAAGATGCGATCAGCCGTATCGAAGCGATCACAGCTGAAGTTGAAGTAGGTAAGATCTACACAGGTAAAGTTGCACGTCTAGCTGACTTTGGTGCATTCGTAACGGTTCTACCTGGTAAAGACGGTCTTGTACACATTTCTCAAATCGCTGACAAGCGCATCGAGAAAGTGTCTGATTACCTATCTGAAGGTCAAGAAGTGAAAGTTAAAGTACTTGAAATTGACCGTCAGGGCCGTGTTCGTCTAAGTATGAAAGAAGCGGTAGAGCAAGCAGGCGAGCAGTCAGAAGCACCTTCAGCGGAGTAATCTCTCGCTTATAAGGGCTTTATTGCCTCATTTGCTGAAAAGCATGCTATAAAGGGAGCAATCGCTCCCTTTTTTTGTGCGAGCTTAACAGGAGTAATGTTTAGTGAAATGGTTAAAAGCGGCAAGTCTTGGTCTAGTAGTCATCTTATCTGGTTGTGCGAGCTCGCCTTCATCAAATGTGAAATGGCTATACCCACCAATGGCAACACCCTTACAGCCGACGGTACAGCAAGAAGTCCAAATTGCGCGGTTGTCTCAACTGTTGAAACGCTCAGATCTTAATGACCAAGTGCGAGCAAAGATGCACTTTGAGCGCGGTAATTACTATGACAGTGTCGGTTTGCGTGATTTAGCACGTTTAGACTACAGCCATTCCCTTCAATTGAATCCGGCACAGCCTGAAATCTTCAATCAGCTTGGTGTGTATTACACTGAAGCTGCCGAGTTTGATGCAGCTTATGAAGCGTTTGATTCCACTCTCGAACTGGACCCGACCCACAGTGCGGCAGAGCGTAACCGGGCTATTGCTCTTTATTATGGCTCTCGTTGGGATCTTGCTCTTGATGATATTAGAAAACACTACAATGACGATCCCAGTGATCCGTTTAGAGCGTTGTGGCTTTTTATCATTCAAACAGAAATAGATTCTGAGAAAGCGTTAGCGGAGTTAAAAGCCCAATACTTAGAAAGAACAGAAGTCTGGGGTTGGGTGCTGGTGGGATTGATGTTAGAAGACATTACCCAAGAGCAAGCGCTGAAGGCGGTGATTGCAGGTACGCAGGGCAATCAGTTGCTTGCAGAGCGCTTAACGGAAGTGTATTTCTATCTTGGTAAGCGTTTCCAACTTAATGGCGATGTAACGAATGCCACGTCTCTGTATAAGCTGGCCTTATCATTCAATGTGTATGAATACATTGAACATCGTTACGCCCTGCTTGAGCTTGGCAATATTTATGATCAAGTGCTCCAAGAGCGAGAAGAGCAAGCAAGATTACAGCGCTAATGATTCAGTAAATTTATAAGAAAAATAGAACACCGCCATTGGCGGTGTTTTTTATTGCTCATTATTAAATCATTCAATAAAATAGTTAGCCTTGCTAACTAAATGAGGTGCCTATGTCTCTTGCAAGCCAACTAGAGCAGCTAGAACGATTTGCAGCCAAGGTATGGCGACAATACTGTCATCAAGATCCGCTATCGCAATTAAGTTTCAACGAGTATGACTACTTAAAGGTGTTGCACTACGCCAAACACCCGATGCGAGTGACGGACTTAGCCAGTGAAATGGAAGTGACGAAACCGTCCGCGACCAATATGACCAAACGTTTAGAGAAAAAAGGGTTGGTGGTAAGAGCCGCGTGCAGTGAAGATGCGAGAGCAAAGCGAATTGCGTTAACTGAACGGGCATTACACCATCTCAATCATGAGGCGAAAGTGTATCAAACTTTAGCGCATCAGCTAGAAAGTGAGCTGGATGCTCAAGAAAGTGAGCAATTGACTCAGTTGCTCACTAAAGCGTTGAAACCGTAATTTGAGAATAGAATTGTGAAAACAGAAAGCTCCATCTATCGTCAATTTTGGCGATATACCATTCCAACCGTGGCAGCGATGTTGGTGAATGGATTGTATCAAGTGGTCGATGGGATCTTTATCGGTCGCTACCTCGGAGCTGATGGATTAGCTGGGATTAATGTGGCATGGCCTATCATAGGTACCGTGCTTGGTTTAGGGATGCTCATTGGTGTTGGTACTGGCGCCATTACATCGATTAAGCAAGGTGAGGGTGATAGGCAAGGCGCTAAGCAGAGTTTAGCGACGGGCTTAGTTTTGATTGCGTTACTGACACCTATCGTGGCTGTCGGACTTTACTTTAGCTACGACCAGTTTTTACTGTGGCAGGGAGCACAAGGGCGAGTGTATCAATTAGGCGCCCAATACCTGACCGTCTTAATTGGTGCGTGTGCCTTTACGCTTGGCTCGATTGCGATGCCTTTCTTACTGCGTAATGATGACAGCCCGAATTTGGCGACGTTATTGATGGTGATTGGTGCCGTTATTAATATCGTATTGGATTACCTGTTTATCGCTCTGTTGGGGTGGGAGCTGACTGGTGCGGCGTTGGCTACTGCCATTGCACAGGGTATCGTGACGTTCTTGGGAATTGGGTATTTCTTCTCCCGACGCGCAAATTTAAGGTTAACGTTGCAAGATCTGCGCTTGCAATGGTCGGCATTGCCGACGATTTTTGCCATTGGTACATCAAGTTTCTTTATGTACAGCTATGGCTCAATGATGGTGGCACTACACAATGGTCTCTTTGCGCAATATGGCGATCAATTGATCATTGGTGCTTATGCTATTCTCGGGTATATCGTCACTGTGTATTATCTTACCGCAGAGGGGATCGCCAATGGTATGCAGCCTTTGGTGAGTCACCATCATGGGGCTAAGAACCCAACACAGATCCGTCAATTATTACGAGTGGCGATGCTGACATCGGTTGCTGTTGGCGTGGTCTTTATCGTGCTGTTAAACCTCTTCCCTTATGACTTCGCGTCTGTGTTTAATTCTGAAGATGAGGTCTTAATCGGTCACACGGTATTGGGGATCCGATTGCACTTGTTTGCTTTAGCGCTCGATGGTTTCTTAGTTGTGGCTGGCGCGTACTACCAATCGGTGAATAAAGGCAGTAAAGCCATGTTTGTGATGTTAGGCAATATGTTGATCCAGTTGCCTTTCTTGTACCTCATGCCAAAACTGTATGGGGTAGAAGGCATTTGGATAGCTTATCCATTGTCCAACATCGCATTGAGTTTAGTCGTGGCCGTCTTGCTATGGCGGGATGTCCGTCAAAGTATGGCTGAACCTTTGGAGCCCCGTACGGCGGCTTCTTGATATCTGTCAGTAAAAAGCAGCAGTGAAAACTGCTGCTTTTTTACCAGAGTCGCTGCGCGTGATGGTTAAATGTTTTTCACTTCCAACCCTGCCAATTGATGCCAATAGCCATTACATTGGCGGCTTGGTAGCGACTGTGGTTGATGGCCTTGCTCGTTGGCTTTGAATTTATCGATGTCAGAGAAGGTTTCGACACCGAGTGGGCTCAGTCGAACCACGTCCACTAGCCCAGCCATGGTTGGCAAGTCATTGACTAAGTTATAGCAATAGCCAGATTGAGTCTGAATGCCATTGAGGTTAAATACTTCTTGCCCTTCTTGACTGCTCACTTGAATACCCGTGGGATACTTGATACAGCACGTCTCACATTCATCCTTGGCACGGTTTTCTGCGCGAGCGGTAAAACAGCGCGCGGAGTAGGCCAAAGGCAGGTAGCCGTGGCTAAACACTTCAATCTCGAAGCTGTCTTTAATACCTAACTCGTCACATTGATTAACCACATTACTGAGCCAATCTCGCGACAGTTCAACCGGCATGCACCAACGTATCAT
Organism: bacterium sp. HQB-39; assembly: GCA_043422575.1. Classification (GTDB taxonomy): domain Bacteria; phylum Pseudomonadota; class Gammaproteobacteria; order Enterobacterales; family Vibrionaceae; genus Vibrio. The sequence goes on from JBHOHG010000001.1 coordinate 222,038, forward strand.
TCCTTGCTTGCGGAATAAGTTTAAAGTATGAGCGTTATAGGTATTTACAGCAGGGCCAACGACAAAGGGCACTTTGTGTTGTGACGCAAGCTGAATGGCGGACACATCATTCGCTTCAATCGCAAAGTCTCCGTTGTCGATGTACTTTTTCATGATGTTGACTTCGCTTGGCGCTTCCAGCAAAGCCATAGTCGAAAGCACGATCTGCTTACCTGAGTCTGCAAGATCGCGAGCTAACTCCATCCAATGTGCTGGCTTCATTTCGCGGCGTTTTGAACAGACGGTTTCACCGAGATAAATAATGTCCGCAGAGCTGGACTTGGCTTTGTCGTAAAAACTTTGTACATCTTGTCGCGGCCAAAAATAGAGTAGAGGGCCGAGCGCGTATTTCATTGAATTATCCATGTTTACCTCTATTGCCACTTACGGTGATAGGCACCCAGTGTGGTTTGGGTTCCCTCAGATACATTCGCAAGAGCGGCATCCCAAGCGGCTTCAACTTGATATTGCTCTGGATTCGCTTGGTAGCGATCGATCGCGGCACGCCACGTTCGTGTGACTTGTTCAACGTAGGCGGGGCTGCGCTGACGACCTTCGATTTTTACTGACGCAACATTTGCCGCAAACAGGTCAGGTAGCATGGATAACGTATTTAAACTGGTGGGCTCCTCGAGAGCATGATAGAGCTTACTCTCTCCGTCAATATCCGCTCGGAAACGCCCTTTACATAAGGTTGGGTAACCTGCGTTCTCGTTCGGCGCGTAACGGTCAATTAAAATCTCATTGAGGCGCGACTCTAAGCCTTGCTCTGTCTCTTGCCAGCGCACAAATTTAGCGGGCGAACAGGCTCCGACCGTATTCGGGGATTCTCCGGTCATGTATGAAGAGAGGTAGCAACGACCTTCCGACATGATGCATAAACTCCCGAAAGCAAACACTTCGAGTTCAACATCACTGCTGATGTTGCGCGACAATTGCTTAACTTGGTGTATCGAAAGTACTCGAGGTAAAACAACGCGCTTCACATTGAAGTTGTTTTTGTAGAAATCAATCGCGGCCACATTCGTTGCGGAGGCCTGAACGGAGAGGTGTAACTCCAGATCAGGGTATTTATTCGCGGCATATTCAAGTACGGCAATATCCGCCACGATGAGTGCATCGACACCCAGTGCAGCAGCATTATCGACAGCATTCGTCCAACGCTCAAACCCTTGAGGGTGAGCAAAAGTATTCAGCGCAATGTGGATCTTTTTATTATTGTCATGGACATATTGGACGGCTTTATCGAGTTTTTTCCCGTTAAAGTTGAGGCCAGCAAAATGACGGGCATTGGTATCGTCTTTGAATCCGATATAAACCGCATCTGCGCCACAATCTATCGCCGTTTTTAACGCAGGTAAATTGCCTGCAGGGCATAGTAGTTCCATGTTGGTTGGGCTGTGTAGTTAGCAAAACGTGCGGGCATTGTATGAAGATTTATGAACAGTAGATTTGATGTAAATTAGGTTTGGCTCAATAAACCACACTAAGTGTTGGGTTTTTGTGAAACTATTGATAGAAATGGTATAGGCCAAGTTGTGACACGTTTAGTGTTATATGAAAAATGGCAGATATTAGTTTTTATGGCGACGATTTTGCGCGAACAGCTCTTCGACTTCGGCCCTTGGTTGAGGGCGGTAAAAATGGAAACCTTGAATGGCATTACACTGTAGGTTGGAAAGCAGTGCGGCTTGCTGGTGGGTTTCAATTCCTTCCGCGACGACACTCAAGTTCAGGGACTTACCCAGATTAATGATGTTTTCAATCACCGTCACCTGCTTTGGGTAATCATCAATATCATTAATGAAGGCACGGTCAATTTTCAATTCGTCTAGCGGGAAGCGTGCCAGATAAGAAAGCGAAGAGTACCCAGTGCCGAAGTCGTCAATGGATAATGAGAACCCTAACTTCTTAATGGCATTTAGCATTTGAATGGTGTGGTCACTGTCACTCATCACGGCGCTTTCTGTCAGTTCGAAAGTGATGCAACTTGGATCAAGCTCAGTCGTTCGCAGTAACTTTTCCATGTAGTCGATCAGCTGAGGGTTGCCAAACTGCTCAGGGGACAAGTTGATTGCCACGCGCCCCGGTAAAATGCCCTGCATTTTCCAACGTTTTACCGTGTTGAAAACATCGCGCATGACCACACGACCTAAGTGTTCAATCAAGCCAGCACGCTCAGCAACAGGAATAAAGGCACCAGGGCTGATGTACCCTTCGACAGGGTGTTTCCAGCGCACCAGAGCTTCAGCTCCATTGATACTAAAGTCACGCGCATTGACTTTAGGTTGATACCAAACTTCCAAACCATTTTGTTGTAACGCTTTTTGCAGTTCAATTTCCAACCAAAGACGCATGCGTGCTTCTTTATTCATTTGATCATTAAACTTGATCAGACGATTGCGTCCACGGTCTTTCGCTTCGTACATGGCCGTATCGGCATTTTGCAGCAGAATACGTGCATCGTTACCATTACCAGGGTAGGTTACGCTACCGATAGAACAAGCAAGACGTTTACTAAAGTGCTGTAAGTCAAATGGCTGATTGATGAGAGAAATAATACGCTCAGATAGGATTTCAGCCATACGATTGTTTTCAGGCTCAGGCAGAATAATCCCGAACTCATCTCCGCCTAAATGACCGATAACCGCTTGTTTTGGCAGTAATCGCTTTAAGCGAGCAGACACCTCTTTAATGACTTTATCGCCGATGTGATGACCAAGAGAATCATTAATGTTCTTGAAGTTATCAATATCTAAATAGAGCAATAGCAGAGGGACATCGTTGTTGATCAGTTGGTCAAGACGACGAGTAAAGCCAAAACGATTATAAAGTTTGGTCAGCGAATCCAGATGCGCATCATCACTATTGCTATCTGAAAGCCGCTTAGTCACCGCGTCGGCGTCTTGTAATAATATGACTTGAGAGCGATTCCCCAACACAGTGGCGTTATCGGCATTGATTTGAATGCGTCGCTCAAAGCCACATCTTGCACTGGTGAGGCAGACTAGAGGCTTCTCTGATAACAAGGAGCAAAGTTGGCTAGAGTGGGGCGTTTTTGATGCTGCGTCGACAAATAAGCGACTCATCTCTTCACCCAGTAACTCGTGAGGTGTATTAAAACCTAATAACCTCGCAGCGGCAGGGTTGGCCGATAATATCGAATCGTCTTCGACCAGTAAAAAGCCATCCGGCAGTAGCTGAGTTAAACGAGAAAACTTGCTTTCTGACTCTTCAAGAGAGCGGATCAGAACTTGTTTTTCGGTGGTATCGATAGCGTGAAAAACGACGTGCGTGACTTTCTCATCGGCTAATATTGGAGAAACACTAAAGTGAAGGCTGGTTTCAATATCGGTTTCGTCTAAGCTTAATTCCGCCTCAACATGCTCAAGATTAAACGCACGTTGGTAATACGGTTTGAGCTTTTGGTAGAACTTATCGCCCAAGACTTGGACGTCATTCATTCCTACCATTTCGGCACCACTAAGCCCAGCGATTTCACTGTAGCGTTCGTTTACCACGCAGTAATCGTGGTTCGAATCCAGAATTGCAAAAAAGAACGGGCTATTCGCAGTGAGCTGCTTAAACCAATGTTGTAATTGCTGGGAAGGCATTAGGGTACTACCGATCTCCGTTAAAGAGCCAATCTTCGTCCGTGTATTGTAAGTAGATATTCATCTAACTATAACTGTGCCGTTACACTTAGCAACGGTTTTATCAATAGTTTGGTGATTCGTTAGAACAAAAGGTCAAAAAAACTTCAATCGACTCAATTGAAGTCTCCAATAGCTGTTGGTTTTTTGATGCATAACAGCATTCGCTCTAGGTGCATCCACTAGTATGGACATACTTATGACAAAGTAACGGATAAACAACGTGATTAACAAGGTACGCAGTCAACTAGTTCAAAATGCCGCATCAATTTTGCGATCTCCAATCCAGTTCTTACCTCAAACTGTACAGAAAAAGACCTTATTGGAAGGGCTGAAGTTGGTTTTCAAAGAAGCTCTTGAAGACGGAGACTTTGAGTTTTTGCAAGACAAATGGTTGAAAGTTGAGATAAGAGACCTCGAACTTCGCTGGTTTATTAGTTATGAGAATGAACAGTTGATCGTTGCTGAACATGAGGTTCAAGAGGATGTGAGCTTTTCAGGAAACTTAAATGACCTTGTGCTAATTGCAGGACGCAAAGAAGATCCTGACACATTATTCTTCCAACGCCGACTCTCTATAGAGGGGGATACGGAGCTGGGTCTAGAGATTAAAAACTTAATGGACAGTGTCGATTTAGAACAACTGCCAAAACCCGCACAATTTGCTTTAAATCAGCTAGCCGATTTTGTTCAGAAAGGAGTACAATCTCCTCAAATGACAAATGAGGTAACGAATGCTTATTCGAACTGAAGCGCCAGCGGATCTCCTTGCGATAGACCGCTTGCTTAAAACAGCCTTTCCTACAGAAGCCGAGGCGGATCTCGTCATGCGCTTGCGTGAAAATGGCAAACTGACACTTTCTTTAGTTGCGTGTAGTGATGAAGGCGAGGTGGTTGGTCATGTTATGTTTACCCCGATGCAGGTCAAAGGGGAAGAAATGCTTTGGCAAGGTTTGGCGCCGCTCTCTGTGCATCAAGATTACCGTAAGCAAGGTATTGGTGCGCGGCTGGTCGAAGAGGGATTAACGTCTCTGCGTGAACTGGGCTACAACGGGTGTTTCGTTTTGGGCGATCCAGAGTACTACCAACGTTTTGGTTTTAAAGAAGCGTCGGAGTATGGGTTTGTTGCTCAATGGGAGTTGCCGCAAGGCGTATTCCGCGCTTTACCTTTGAGTGATGATGCTTTCGAAGGACACCAAGGTGTGGTCGAATACAGCAATGAATTCAGTGAAGTTTAACGCTTAACCGCCGTTGCTTCATCGAATCGAAATCCTTCCGAAATAGCATATCGTACCTAAACAATCTCTAGAGATTCAGGGCTTCCTCTTGTGGGAGCCTTTATTGAGCTCGTTTCTGTACTGGAGAGCTGGAATAGAGGCCAGTCACAAGGCTCTGAATACGGCATCTTGAAGTTATTTGGGTATATACCCAAGTAACCTCGAGATGCTAGGTTCAGCGAGAACTGCTTGGTTTGATAGCAAGGCATTGCTTTGCAGATCTAGTGGCTCTAAATCAAGAAGCGATAACGTGGCTAGCGAACCAAGCAGACTCGCCCTTCGGGAGCCTGTCACTGGCTTCACTTCTGCGTTAGAGATATTGAAAATAGAATGACTATTTTCTTCATCTCTGCCTTGAATTGAAACCAGTGACAAGGCTCTGAATACGGCATCTTGAAGTCACTTGGGTATATAGACGGTTTTTGTTAGCATTGCCGTCAATGATACCGCGAGAGCAAGAAGCTGAAAAAGAGAGCACCGCTATGTCACAGCGCCCGCTGGAATATTTAAATGAAATGGGGATAACGTCGTGGGAGTTACTGCACCCACAACGTCTAGAGCAATACCAAGTACCGAGGATCGATTTAGATTCTAAGGCGCGCCTATTGCTGGTCTCTCCTGTTTGCCCTGAAGGAGCGTTGGCGGCGATGTTCGAAAAAGTGTTAAAAACCTTACCACTGGCGTTAGAGCAAGCATGCCATATGACACCAGAACAGTTGCCTCAACTTGGGGAACACCAACTGGAATGGTTATGGTTTGCGGGATGTGAACAGCCTGACATCGATTTTTCGGAGGTGAAAGTACTCCACTCGCCACTGCTTTCAAATATTGATGGCAACAATCAAGAACGACGAGCGTTGTGGCAACAAATTTGTGCCATGCAATAAGCCCTCTGTAGCGCTCAATTCAGGAAGGATAAGTCCTTTTCTGAATATGACGTCTTGGCGTCATTTGGATAGAGCGAAGCCAAAAAGAAGTCTAGATTATGAAGATTCAATGCATTCCCATGGCGGATCAACACCTGCCAGCGATCGCGATGATCGAGCCGTTGGCTCATAGCCACCCATGGTCTCAAAGCTTGCTGAGTGACATTGCTGGTCGTGGTGCTTGCCATCATGTGATGCTGCTCGATGAGCGAGTTATCGGCTATTTTTATGCTCAGAATATTGTTGGGGAAGTGACGTTATTGAACATTGCCGTTGCTCCCGAAGTTCAGGGAAAGGGCTATGGAAAAGCGCTTATGAATGCGTTTTTGGATGTCTGTCGTCAGCAGCGAGCCGAAGAGGTGTGGCTAGAAGTTCGAGCAAGCAACCAAACGGCTTTGAGTATTTACCGAAAGGTCGGTTTTAACGAAGTGGATCGTCGAGTCAATTACTATCCCACGACTTCAGGTCGAGAAGACGCGGTGATCATGAGTTTAATTTTGGATTAATCAAAAATCCTTGCCCCTGACAACAAACCCCCATATTGGGAGTTTGTTGGTTTAAGGAGTCGTCTATCCGCTTTGATTGCTTTTTAGTCGCTCAGCATGATTGAGTTGGTAGCGTTTTTCGGCGAGGCGTTTCTCTATGTCGCTCACAGGGAGCGGCTTATCAAACAGATATCCTTGGAACTGTTTGCACCCTAGATTGATTAGCGTATTCAACTCATCTAAATCTTCGACGCCTTCGGCAATGACCTCAAGATTTAGCCTATCCGCTATCATGATGATGGTATCGACAATCGCTTGGTCACTTTCATCCATGTGCAGCTGAGTGACGAAGGAGCGGTCGATTTTTAGCACATCTACGGATAAGTGCTTGAGGTAACGTAGGGACGAATAACCCGTACCAAAATCATCGATTGAGATCTGGACATCAAGCTCTTTCAACTGAGCCATTTTCTTAATCGCATCATCGACATTTTCTAACAATAAGCTTTCAGTGATTTCCAGTTCGATATTATGCCCACTGATATCAGCCTGCTGTAGTGCTTGAGTGATATGTTCCACAAATGATTCTTGCGAAAATTGCAGTGGACTGATGTTAATGGCCAGTCGATTAAACTCAGGAGACAATAAACCGCTTTTCTGCCAAGCGGATACTTGATAGCAAGCTTGCTCAATAATCCAATCGCCGATCGGTAAAATCTGTCCAGTCTCTTCGGCAATCGGCATAAAAATCCCAGGCGGTAATAAACCTTTCTCTGGATGGTTCCAGCGAATCAAGGCTTCAACACCAATGATCTCCATTTGATGATTGACTTGAGGTTGGTAATAAAGCTCAAGTTGTTGTCGGCTGATGGCTTCATGGAGACCTTTTTCAATCTCAAGGAAAGACTCCACTTGAGCCTGCATATCGGGTTCATAAAACATGAATTTATTACGACCAGCAACTTTGGCACGATAGAGCGCCGTGTCTGCTTGGCGTAACACGTCGATGTTGGAAATTCCTTCACTTGGGAAAACAGAGATGCCGATACTGACCGTACAGTAAAGCTGGTGATCATCAATTGAGTACGGGTTTGAAATCAAAGCCAGTAATTGCTGCGCTTTTTCTGCGACGCCATCTTGCGCTAAGTTAGGCATCAGGATCGCAAACTCATCCCCACCAATACGCGCTGCAATATCCTCTTGTTTAACCCAAGCATCTAAGCGGCGAGCGATGGCCTTCATTAGGTTATCGCCAATGGTGTGACCGAGTGAATCATTGATGGTTTTGAATCGATCAAGATCGAGGTAAAACAGAGCGCCCTGTGTGTTAGTGGCATTCGCATCGACTAAGGTGTCTTTTAAAGATTGCAGCAACAAACTGCGATTTGCCAACCCTGTTAATGTGTCGTAATAGGCCAGCTGGTTCAACTGCATTTCCGCCGCTTCACGTGCTTGCCAAAGATTGTGAAATGAAGACGCTAAGCGACTGAGCTCATCTTGTCGGTCATGGGTTGGTAAAGGCAGCGCCGTTTTACGGTTTTGCAGTGAGTTGACCCAATTGATCAAAGTAATAATGGGCTTAGACAGTTTGAAGTAGAAGAAGATCAGTAAAATGGTGGTAAGCAAAATGTTTCTTATCAAATCAAATAGCAGGATCTGACTGGATTTAGAAATGAACGCTTTGGCGATGCTAGCACCATTGACTGAGAAGCTTAATGTTCCCACTACAACATGAGAATTAGGTTGATGCAGTTCGGTTTTGTAGAAAGGTGAAGTGGGGGTTAAGAGACGAGAAAGTACCCGAGTGAGCATATCTTCTCGGTCAAGTTCTCTTTCTTGTTTCGTCAAGGTATCGCCGAAATCATCCACGATTTCAACTTTGTAGATCGCCTTATCCATCATCAAACTCGAAGCCACTTGTTCAGCCAGCAGATGATTGAGGTGATAGGCAGCTTGGCTGGCATTAGAGTAATTTTGCAGAAGTTTAAACTGGTAAAACTCCTCAATGCGCTTCTGTTCTTGATGAAGTCCGATCAAGATTTGGTAAAAGCTAAAGCAAACACCCAAAAAAACCGAAACCAAAAAAACGGTTTTGGCTTGTTTAAATGCTAGGGAGTGCACTTTGTTATGTTTGAGCATATAGAGAACCGAGACTTATCACTAATTAAGTTATAGAACAAAATTGTTAATTATTTAATTGCCCCCCTGCAATTCAAGGCAAAAAGACGGCGGCAAGGGGAGTGGCATTCCACCGCGCCCATTGTTACTAGGAAAAGACTCAATGGCTATGGTGATGAATGTCTCAATACTGATAAGGTGAGTATTTTGTCAGTCTTGGTGTCATTTTTGCGGTCTACTCATTGGAAAGTGTGAATCTCGTTCAGTAATTTTATTGTTATTAAGAATAAAAATGGCGGAAGAAGATGAGGAAGTACGACTTTCCGTTTGGAGCTTTGAGTAATCATCTGTTAGACAGCGATAGCCGAGATAAAGTGTTAAAGCTATTACTTGTTATGACACTGCTTACCTTTTTCCCATTAGGGATCAAAAACCTAGTGATTGGTGAAGTTGAGCTTGGCTTGATGTTGTTAACCTTCGAGTTAAGTTTCTTGATTGAAGTGGGAGGCGTTTTGTTCATCAAGCGCAGCCTAATTGGAACTTTAACTCCCTTGATACTGCTGATCATTTGTATCATACAAAGTGTCTATGTCTTTGGTACGTTAGCCAGTTATTGGGTTTTTCCTATTCTAACGACCATCGTATTGCTCTTACCGTTTGCCGTCGCGATCTCAGCCAATAGTGTGATTGTCGTGGGCGCCGTATGGGCAATATGGGTGCAGCAAGCCTTGCCTCTTCCTATTGTTATTCGATTTGCGGTTGCTTTAGTCAGTTGCGCGGCCATTGCCCAATTCACCGTTTACATGATTGAACGCTTACAACGAGATCTGACTTTTCTATCGACTCGAGATGCATTGACTGGCGCGTTGAACCGACATCAGCTCGACACCTTTCTACAAAAAGCGTTAGATGGGCAAGCGCGTTTTTCTCCATCGAGTATTGCGGTGATCGATGTGGATTACTTCAAAAGTGTAAACGACCGACTTGGGCATGATGTTGGAGATGAAGTTTTAAAGCAATTAGTGGCTGCATTGAATCGAGGGACGAGGAAGTTGGACTTACTCTTTCGGTTAGGGGGGGATGAGTTCTTATTGTTGTTCGATCATACTTCCGCTTCCGTCGCATCGACGGTTTTACAAGAAATTACTACGGCAATTAAAAAAGAACCCTTTCCCAAAGGCGTGAAAATCAGTTTAAGCATTGGTGTGGCTGAATGTGTGTCTTCAGATGATATGGAGTCTTGGTTTAAAAGAGCGGATTTGGCCTTGTATCGCTCTAAGCAAGAGGGGAGAGATCGAATCACATTGGCTCAAGATCTGAAACTTCCGCAAGAGGACTACCCATCTCAATGTGTTCCTATGCGTCGTCGACATAGGGGAAAAATGAAATAAAAAACTCGAAGTTATGACTACAGATGTTCAACCCTTATCTCAATTTGGGTGAACTGCTTTGAAATGTCTCTCCAAGCCTGAAGGCGCTTAGCTTTTGTCTAAAAACAAAATAGATAAAAATGAGATTTATTCTCACTTGGTGTATTAAGTCACTTCCGCGAAAACACTAAGGAAAAACTCATGGATAAGTTGCTTCAGCGAACGCTTCTATCGTCCGTTATTTTGGGCTCAACGCTCGCCATCACAGGTTGTGGTTCTGATTCTAGTTCTAGCCCAACTCCTGCTCCCGATACAACACCGCCAAAGAAACCTGTTGTAATGAAAACATGGTCGGGTTTGGTTTCCGATCCTGCAATCATGAACTCGCAAGTGTCGTTGTTTGGCTCTCAGGGTGATGCACTGGCACAAGCAAAAACTGACGAGAAAGGTATGTTTACTTTTGAGTTAGATGAAGCAACAAACACGGAAGGCGCTTACTTTAAGGCGACGGCTGGTAAAGATATCAAAACAGGTTTTGTTTTTGATGACATTACTTTCTATGCTCCAGTGGCGGCTTTCGATGACCACACTAAAGTGGTGATTTCTCCTTTAACTTCCTTGCTTGGTATGGCACTGGAAGATGATGAAATCGCGATGCTGGAAGAGAAGCTTGGTGTGGAGCACCTACTCGCGGATCCAGAGTCACAAATGGCACTGCAGAAGCTGGCTTTAAAAGTCACATTACTGCTTGATGCGGGTGTCAGTGTCGATGATATTGCAACCGGATTAGATCAAACCGCTGGTTTAGATGCTTTGGATCTCGACGTCATGCTCGAAGATAGAGCAGCAACCAAGGCTGAGTTGGAGTTGGTTTATTCAGAGTTCAAAGCCGGCGATAAGAGTCTGATTGACACCTTTATCTTCCACAATATTCGCTCAACGTTACTCGAAATTGCGAAAATTGACCTCAGTAAAGATGACGCACTACCTTTTCAGGCTAAAAACAACCTTGATGCGCTTGTAACACATTACCTGGAGCTCGCGCATGAGAATAATCGAATTACCTTACAGCCAGGTGAAATCCTTGCTTCCGTTGCACACGCTGGGAAGTTATCCGTTGATGCATTATCAAATGAAAAATTCGATGTAAAAGACTACCCATACGTGATTGAGGATGGCGATGTTGATGATGGTGCCGATTTAAGTTTTGTTTACTACACCGTACCAAACTCACTGACCGGTCATAGCCAGTTGATCGCTCACAATACAGCAACGAATACTCAGCATGTATTGAAAAATAATATGATCACGGGGAACAGAAACTTTATTTTTAATGGCGAGTATAAAAATAATAAAACGGTTTTCCATTCTCGTGCATACGGTTTGATTTTAGATCCGAATACGCATCAAGAAACACGTACCGGAACGGACTATTATGGAAGAGCTTATGAATACCAATTTAGCTTTGATAATGGTCTTCTTGCTTATGCTGTTAATAACCCAAGTGAAGAGTGGGAGATTTTTGCTTCTGAAGACATTCCGGCTGATTTAAAAGATAAAGTTAAAGTTATTGGAAAATCATTCAAAGTAGTAGATAACCTCAGTGATAAAGCAAACTCTTATGTACAGTTAACTGCGTATGAAGAGCTTGCCGATCCAATTAGAGGTGAAGTTTCAGGAGATAAGTTGCACACGGAACTGACCGTTCGATTATCTGATGGAAAAGCCGTTCAAGGTCGTCCTGTAACTCTTCTGAAAGATGCTGCTGGCAATACCGATAAAGTCCTTATCATTCATGAAGTCCCGCATACGAATAAGGAGTATCCAGAAGGTGAGGTAAATGCGCGTCATTTAAAACTGTGTTCTGCTGATCTAGAGACTTGTAACAAGCTGCTAGATGGTGATTACTACTACACAGCGAAAAACGATGATTACATTTACTTCACTAAAAAAGACAGCAATAAATTCTTTGGTTTCAATATCACCACAGAAAAGTTGGATGAAGTTTCAGGTGTGACATTCCCTGCACTGTTTGATCCTGAGCATCACTTATTAGGAGCGAGTGGACATGGTGCAGGTGTCGTTCTGAATAACTTCTCAACACTGTCAAATATCACGACGTACATCCATAAAGGTGATACTGCATACGCGGCAATCAATTACGATCTTGACCTTAATTCACCGCTAGGCAAATTCTTTGGTACGCGTGATATCAATATGCCTAAGAATGGCCAAGTTGTGCGCTTTGTTGGCCTTGAGGGTGTGAAAATGTTCGATACGGGTGATGGTATCGACCAAATGAATGAATCGGGCGGTGAAGCCGTTGGTGGTCACCTCAATCTGATCGCAGCAGAAAACGACAAGTTGTTTGTTGAGATTGCTGATATTGATAGTGTTGAAGCTGGTGGTCAATGTGAAGCGCAACGCGGTTTCTACTGCTTTAACGTTCGTTATGGCTACCTAAATGATGATTCTCAAAACAAGCAGGACTTTGATGGCCAATTAGCAGAGAAAAAAGGCCTCAAGTATCTATACGTGCGTCGCCAACCACCATTCAGCCTGAACGGTGTGCTTTACATTAACCTCATGCATACAGAAGCGAGTAATGAGACTGGTATTGGCCATCAATATAACCTACTTGGTTTTGATACCGCGACGCTAGAGAAGGCATCAGAAACCATGGGCCGAAGCTACTTTACGATGACCGCTCGTTACGATGATGGTCGATTAGAAGGCGAAGTGATTGCTTGGGATGCTAAGACTAATGAACTGAAGAACATCACTCGTAATACCCTGATTCAATCAAATGTTACGGGTCTCGCGAATGGTGCTCCTGTGAAATCAGTATTAGCTCAATCTAATGGTTTGCCTATTGCAGGTTTAGGAACGGTATTTGCGTTGCGTGTTTACCCTGGTGCTGGCGATCACGCTTGGTATCTTGTAGCGGGAGATGCTGACGCAGATCTTGACAAGGTTCAATCTATCGATCAACTACCATTCTCAACTTGGCTTTACTACTAATCTGACTCTGTCACGCATTTAAGCCCCTATCTAGGGGCTTTTTTGGGATAAAAACACATGAAGTACCATTCTCTTTTTCTAATTTGCTTCTTCTCCGTTTGTGCTTTTGCGAATCAAGCGAAGACCTCTGAGGAGTCAGATTCTCAATCTGACGAAACGGTTGTTGTGACTGAAAGTGAAGCACTCAACCAAGCTGAGTGGGAGCAGAATTCAGTCAATTTTGAACAAAGCTATTCGTCTGAGCTTGTGTCCAAGCAAGAGCTTGAAGAAACGTCACCAAGTAGTGTGAAAGACGCACTGCGTGGTGTATCCAATGTTCGAGTGAAAGAGCAAGGTGCTTTTTCTAAATCCGTGAGTATTCGAGGTCTTACGGGAGAGCGAGTATTGTATGTTATCGATGGTGTGAAGCTATCAAGCCAAGGTATGCGACATAGTGGTGGTGGCGAAGCCAATTTAAGTGATATTAACAGCGTTACATCTATCGAGGTTTTGAAAGGTAGCCCAGCAGTTATTTATGATCCTGGCGCTTCAGGTGGTGTTGTTAATATCAAAACCATCCAATCCGAGGTGCGCGATCACTTTGCTGGGGGAATTAAGTTGGGCTATGACCAAGGTTACGATAAGACAACACAGAACGCTTTTTTATCGGGTTCATACTCAGGATTGGGATTACGAATCTCCGGTTCAATCAGTGAAGCGGAAGATTATCATGTCTCAGATCAGTCAAAGATAGATAAGATTATTGACGATACCAACATGCTGCAAGAGCGTGAGGGGAAGGATCAGATATTAGGTCTTGGCTATGATGACAATGCAATGAGCGTCGGTATTTTCTACGACGCGGGTGAGTTTGGGAGAATTGACTTTTCTTACAGTCAGTATCAAGCCAATGATGTCACTTCTGCACATGGTGCATCTAATACACAGCTGTTCAGAACGGATGAGATGATACGTGAAAGTAGGCATATCATCTTTCGTCGTCCTGAACTCGGTTCTTTCGAGCGATTGACATTGGCCTATAATCAGAGCGCTCAAGAGACGAATATCAATGGCGGCATTACTCGCCTCGATAGCCAATCTTTCAATGCAAGCTCTGAGTTTTATTGGCTTGATGGAGAGCATCGATTGGGCGTTGAATGGGTTGAAGATAAAGCGGACAACAAAGTTAGCGCATCTCAGGAATATTATGCCGCATTCTTGTCATCGAATTGGTATTTTGGAGATTGGGTCATTACACCTGGGGTTCGGTTAAATCACTGGAAAGTCAATAAAACCTTCCGTAAAGGTGAGAATAAGAATTTGAGGTGTCAGTTAGAAGGGTTGGTTGGTTGCTTGCCTGAGCAGGAAGATACCAAGCTTACTTATGCTTTGGGTACTGTTTATAGTCTAAGTCATGATCAAAACTTAAGCTTTAACTATTCTCGAACGCATCGACAGCCAAGCGTATATGAAAGAATTGCCTTCGATTATTTTAGAGGGTGCTTTGATCAATGCGCGCCTGAATACGGTAATAACTATGAGCTAGCATGGAAGCTTTTAAATGACGATCTATTTTTATCGGCAGCCTATTTTTATAATGATTTTGGATCGTTTATCAACACGAAAGAACGACGTAAATTAGTGGATCCTGCCGGATTAGATCTCTGTATCCGATTAGGAAAATGCGACCCGGTAAATGGGGATTTTAATGATCTAGAAGGGCAGTTCTTTGATACTCATCTTCAGTTTTATACGACAAAAGATGTAGTGAACCAAGGTGCGGAGTTTTTGGCTCATAAAATTTGGAATGAACAGTGGGATAGTAAGGCGCATATTTCGTATAACCAAATGAGAGCCAAAGATATTCATGTTTCTCATCATTCCAATCCTTTGGAATTATCTGCAGAGCTGAACTACCGCAATAGAAGCTTGAGTTGGAAACCTTGGCTGAAATTCCAAGCTCGCTGGGTTGCTGATGTTCCCGAAGTAGAACAGATTGGTGGGTTCGATTCGTTTGACGTTTATAATCTTTACATGGGCTTTAGCTACGATATTGCAAGGTTTAATTTAGGCATAAGAAATCTCGCAGACAGTCAATATCATGAAGCCTACTCTGTATTAGATGGATTAGGACGATCCTATTTTGCCAATATTTCAGTCAGCTTTAAATAGGCGCTTTGATGATCGATTAGGCAGCCATTGTTTCATGTAGTCACAATCAATTTTTCACTTAAAGCGAGAGGTTTTATCCTCTCGCTTTTTTCTTTTAGCTGAAAGTTCGAACTTGATGAGGTGCTTTTTTGTGCGTCTTTTTGACTGTAAGAGCGAAGAATTCGACCGTGAAAGATTTAAATTAAAGAGTGTCTAAAAATGAAATCGATTTTCCAATAATGAAATTGGTTATCATTAACATTTGCTGCTATTCGCGTACATTGAGGGCAATTTTTAGTTGCTTGAGGATAGAAGCATGAATTTCAGTTACTGGCCACAGTTCAAGTCCACCGCGATTGCTCTGGCTGTCAGTACCGCGTTAGTAGGCTGTAGCGACGATGACTCGTCTTCTAAGGCGGCCCCTGAAACGCCGACCCCACCACCGACAGTAGAGCCTAAGCCAAATACCGCACCGACACTCAGCGTTAGTGCACCAGAACTTCGCAGTGAAGGTTCGACCGTTTCTATTGTACTCATTACCGAAGATGCTGAAGGCGATGAGCTCGCTATCAGTGTAAAACAAGTTTCTGGAGAAACGGTCTTTATTGGTAAAGAAAGCGCAAATACATTCAGTTTTCGCGCACCAAATGTAGACGTAGAAACTGCGCTAGTTTTTGAAGCTAAGGTGAACGATGGTCACAATGCTGAAGTCGTCAAGCAGATCACAGTTACTATTTATCCAACTGGCGCTAAGCCAACGGTATTTGTGTCAGAGAATGCTCAAATTGAAGGAGGCTCAACTCATGAACTGATGGGACGAGCTCAGGATGATGGTGAAGTTGTCTCTCTCGTTTGGCAGCAAAAGGTGGTTGCTGATGAAGAGATCGTTGAGCTTACTGCGACTGAAGAAGGCAAAGCTAGCTTCACGGCTCCGCTATTAGGTCACGTCGATCCAGTTGCATTTACCTTTGAATTGATCGCAACGGATGACCAGGGTTTTGAAACTCGTGAGCCTCATGTAGTGACTGTGTTGCCTGCTGCGCCAGAAGCAACAGGAAATGCTGATATGGGGCTTCATGCTGGTGGCGTAGAGCTTGCACTGCCATTAGTGGTCAATAGCTACGCTAAAGGTGAAGATCTTACCTTCACTTGGCAGCAAGTAAGTGGTGATCCGGCTATTTGGTTACAAGACCTTGATAAGCAGACTGCGAAAGCGGTGATGCCGTATACCTCTGAAGAAGTCGAAGTGGTCGTTCGAGGTACGGTGACTGACCCATTTGGTCGTAGCAGTAGTGCTGACTTTACTTTCCGAGTTGAGCCAACAGAGCGCCCATTCGTTAAAACCGACTTAGTATTGAACGACACGGGTGCAACCACATGTGCTAATGATCCGCGTTCGAAAATCTGGGTTCCAATTCCTGGCGGTGGTTTAGTCGACACAGGTCACGACAACCTAATTGATTGTGCTGAGCTATCTCAAATTGATGGCGAAAATGAATACCCGATTCCTCGTGGACAAGATGGTCATTCAGGACGTGATGTTGAAGCGGCAAATGGCACCTTAGTCAAAGTAGGTAGTGGACGTGCAGGATTTGATTTCACGAAACTGGATAGCGCAGGTCAACCGCTTCCTGTAACAGCTCAATCTTGGGACTGTGTGAAAGATAACCATACTGGTTTAATTTGGCAGGTTAAGCCAGATGAAGTCGGCCTTCACGATCGATTGAATACGTACACTTGGTACAACCCTAACCCACTTACTAACGGCGGCAATGCTGGTAAGCAAGGTGGTGGCATTTGTGAGGGTTCTGCTTGCGATACTTTAGCTTATGTGGAAAAGACTAACGAGCTAGGTTATTGCGGTATTAATAACTGGTCGCTACCAACTTGGTATCAATTAATCTCGATTGTTGATTTCGGTGCGTTAAAAGATACACCAATGATTGATTCGGACTTCTTCCCAGATGTGCCAAGCAATAACTCAGGTTATCGCAATGTCACTTTCTGGACTTCTCAAGCGACTCGAGGTCAGTATTTACTTGATTGGAACATCAACCGAGTGGTTAAAGTGTTCAATTTCTATGGTGGTCTTCCAAATCATTTTAAAGACGATAGTAACTACATTCGCTTGGTCGCCAAACCAGCTGATACAGCAGAGCAAGGAGCAGAGTAATGTTGAAAAAATGGATTGCGCCTTTTGCGCTTTTGGCTTCAGTAGGCACGGCGACGGCATGTGAAATTCAAAATAACCTTGAATCTACAGCGCCTGCAAATCGATTTACTTTGAACGCAGATGGTACAGCGGTTGATAATCTAACTCAGCTGATGTGGGCTCGTTGCGCACATGGCACAGAGTGGGATCAAGAGGCACAAGGTTGCCCAGAAGTTGGTTCAGGTTTTACGGTGTGGTATGACGCTGTGGACGTTGCAAATAATTCAACGTATGCGGGCTTTGACGATTGGCGCTTACCAAATATCAAAGAGTTAGTCTCAATTATGGAAGTGGCTTGTTCACGTCCTGCCATAAACACGACTGTATTCCCCGGTTCTCGTGTGACATCAACTTACTGGAGCTCAACGCCAGATCAGTACCATCAATCTAACGTGTGGACTGTCGACCATTTAGGTGGTGTAGGGGCAGCCAACCGTGATTACGATACAGGTCACGTAATCTTGGTAAGAGACCCGCGATAACTCTGAAAGGTGTTTAGATAGGCCCCTAGCCGTTTTGGTTAGGGGCCTTTTTTATATATCTTTCTTGTGTGAGTGGCAGCGACTAACCTCTGAAAACTGCATCTTGAAGTTATTTGGGAATACAAAAAAGCCAGAGCAACGGTTTTTAATAGAAGCTCTGGCTTATTAAATTTTACCAGTGAGGATATAAGCAAAAGGGAGTGCTATTTTTGATTAAAAATACACCTCATTTAGTTTAACTTCTTTTTACAAACACCGTTGGCGAACGGACAACCATATTGTTGGTAGTGTTCGATCATATCATTACGGTATTGAGAAGGGCCGGTGCCAAAGACGCGTTTAAAGGCATTACAGAAAGTTGCTGGGTTTTGGTAGCCACTAGAAAGTGCCACAGCTTTCACCGATATATTCTCATGACATAACATTCGACTAGCG
Organism: bacterium sp. HQB-39; assembly: GCA_043422575.1. Lineage (GTDB taxonomy): Bacteria > Pseudomonadota > Gammaproteobacteria > Enterobacterales > Vibrionaceae > Vibrio. The sequence continues at coordinate 240,186 of JBHOHG010000001.1, forward strand.
ATATGCAGTCTTAGACTGTTGAGATACTCACAGTAAGTGGTATCGAGATAACGGCGAAAATCGCGTTCAAGTTTTTTCCGATTCGGATACGAAAGACGTTCGACCAACCAAGGCATATGGATTTTTTCACCGGACGAGATAGCGTCGTTTAAAATGCTATCTATCCTTTCTTTCCATTGTTGGGCTTCGGGCGTGTTCATTTCCATGTCGGGACTCCAAAATCTGACTTGATACAAATAAGCAAATGGCAAGCTCTTGCGAGCTTGCCTAATTTTGTTGTTTTAATGTGCTAAGAAGCGTTTTTCAGTGGTCTCTATTTTGACTTGCCTTACTTTCTCATCAGCTTCCAGCTGAGCGGTGAGGCGAGTCAAATCGGTACCCTCGTTGGCTTTAAATACCCCCAAGCGAGAGCCTCTAGTGTATTTTGTCAGGCTGAGATTAAAGTCTCTGCTGATTTGTCTCAGCATCTCTTCTTTTTCAGCTAAAACAATGAGGTTGCCAGTGACTGAGTACACTTCTTGTGTTTGAGAGTTGAGTATTTTCATACCCGGATAAATCGCAGTATTCTCAGACATTTGGTTGGATGGCATCGGCGTTCTTAAGTCGATAGTGCTTAAGTCGATAGTGCTTAAGTCGATAGTGCTTAAGTCGATAGAGCCTGCCAAATCTTGGTCAATACTGTTATTTTGTGCATGGACGACACCACTTAGCGTTAGCGCTGAACATACGAGCAATGTAAGCATTTTGTTTTTCATGATTAGTGACCTATGAACTTAATGTGGGCATTTTCAACGAACGTGTTTGCTACGTTGTTGAGGAACTCAGCGTGATCGTAACTCGCTTGCTTTATGTCGTTTGCATTAGTATCTAGGAAACGAATCTTCCATTTACCACGGGAGTTTTCACCGTAGAAAGCATTCGAGTTAATGACGGAATCCTTCATGATGTAACCTTCGGCATACATCGCTCTTGGGCTATGCGTGGTTTGGACTGGATTTAGAATCGCTTGGCGAGAGCTCAGTAACACGCTCTTTGTGCCAGCAGGTGACGTCACTTCGATGGCCAGGTCAATACCTGCCGTTGATTGTGACGTATTGCGGTTAAAGGTTGGAGCAATCAATTCTTCGTTGAAGATATCAAGTAAGAACAGGGTGCTTTCAATGGTCACACTATCTTCAACTGTCACAATCGCTTCAGCACCATTAGGGCTATTGTCAGGTATCTCTAGACCTTCAGCTGGGCTAGGCGTATTCACTAATGGGAACCAGCGAGTATCAAGTTGCTCAGGAAGGGCATCTTGGTAATTTTTGGCAAGTTCTACGGCTTTACCCGCATTAACGCGGCCAAAACCGTAGTGGTTGTTAAAGTTAAAACCAGCATCGTTAGTGACCCAACCTAGGTGAGCGGTAAAGCTGCCATTTCCAACAGGTAACTCAACAGGGGCATCTTCAGGGTTGTTTTTGTCTGAACTTAGCGCAAGGATATGTTTGATATCACGCCAGTGAAGCTCAGGGTTTGCAGAAGCAATCAATGCCACAACACCAGAAGTGTTTGGTGCGGCCGATGAGGTACCTGCGAACGTATTGGTGTAGTTACAAGACAAGTTGCCTTCAACTTTTCCTGATTCAAATTTATGCGCAATATCAGCAATTGGGTAGTTGTAAACACTACTATCTAAGAATGCCAAGCTGCTTAGACTTGCGTAACCTCGAAGACAAGTACTTTGGTCAGGGGTAACCATTGCAGGTTCCCAAACACCGCGTTCGCCTGCCGGAGCTGACACGAACAGGTTTGGTCCCGAGGTAGAGTAGCTAGATTTAGTACCATCAGCATTGACGGCACCCACAGTGACGAAGTGATGGTAAGAGAGATCCGACTCCATAGCGGCATTGGTACAGGTTAGGCCGTACTCATGAGCCCCGGTATGTTTACAGAAATTACCGGTCGAGAAAGAGGACTCAAAGCTGTTGCCTGAAGACTTAACGTTCAATGCACCTTTACCGTTGCGGAGCTCCGTCGCTGAGTAGAGCGTCATTTCGTAATCCATTTCGTCAAACAGGCTGAAATGGATATTATCTCGACCGTAACTACGGTTGAAGGCGACAATGGGCTCAGAGGTTGAAATCCCACTTCCGGCCATACCATAGGTGATCATATTGAAAGATGGGTTTTGAACGGCCAGGTAGTTCATACCGATCAGCGATGCGTCCGGAGCAACACCACGACCACCGATGCCATTCCACCCTTTCGATGCGATCAACCCCGCAACTGACGTGCCATGGTCACCTGTTGTTGCTCGATTATTTGTCGGATCGTTGTTCAACTCTCGGAAGTTGAGAGAACGGTTAGGAAGTACATTGTCGGCGAGATCTTCGTGGTTTAATTCCAGGCCACTATCGACAACTACAACAATGGTATCTTTACCCGTCACACCCTGTGCATAAGCTTGAAGCACATTCATGTCTTCACCAGCGACACTACCAACCAAGCTTTCTAGCTTAGCGATTTCGGCATCGGCTTCTTCTCGAGTACGGCGGTCATCACCAAGCAAGTTCATTAGGCGTTCGTGCCAAATTTCGCTTAATCCTTCAGGACGCGCATAGCCCATTTGACCAGTATTGTGTAGGTGCCATTGTTCATTTGCCAGTGGGTCTCCAATGACGTTATTAATCGAAACCTCGACTTCTTCAGAAATTTCACCGGCTTGGTTTGTGACAGTAAAGATTTCTGATACGCCACTTAGCGAAACATAGCTAAGTTGGCCGTTCGACAACACCAATTTTCCTTGAGCCGTCATAATAGTGTCATCATTCGCTTCTAGAGTGAGCTCTTCTTGTGTCACTGATACTTTGCTCAGTTCCTTTTTGAAATGCTCATTCAGCGAATATGGCAGCCAATGTTTCACTCCATGGGCGACAATACTAATTTGTGTGTCTTGCTCGGCTTTAGCTGGTGTGCTTGGTTGAGCGGCACTGGATGAACTGTCATCCTTGTTACAAGCGGTAAGCGCTGACGCGATAAGTAGCGCTAATGTCGCTCTTCTGTACCTTGGTTCGATTTTCATTGGTTCCTCTGACATCAACAAATAAATCTCGTCAATGCTAATGGGAATAACTATCATTTACATTTTATACTGATTTCATAATGCGACAAAAGGGGGAGGGAGTGCTTCTATTTACGACACAAATATCTAATTGCGACATTTTTTGTAATAAGTCGTAACTTCGGGCGAAGTTGAGAGCATTTTGCGACTAGGCTGGGTTGTTGACTTTTCTCTCAATAGCTTAATTACTCCCTCAAGTTTTTAGAATTGAGTTCCATTCTTCTGCCTTTAGCGAGCAAGTTTCGGTTGGCGAAAGACATTTATTGCCTGAATCTCAGTGCTATCGGATTCTATTGTGGAAAGGCTCGCTCGGATCTCATACAATTGCGCCACTTTCCGTAACTCCTATCAAAACATTTTAATTGCTCGCCCGTTTATCGAGGCGCTGCGACTGTCATGGGCAGTGAATGTCTCGATATGGAATGTTTTCGGTCGCCAATTTTGCTAAGTTTGCTCTTTCAGCAAACGGACAGATTTAAAGAAGATAACTGACATGTCTAATTCTCCATTTACACAAGAAGTGTCGAAGCGTCGTACGTTTGCGATCATTTCTCACCCAGATGCGGGTAAAACCACCATCACCGAAAAAGTGCTGTTATTCGGACGCGCGATTCAAACGGCGGGTACGGTAAAAGGCCGTGGTTCAGCGCAGCACGCGAAGTCTGACTGGATGGAAATGGAGAAGGAACGTGGTATTTCGGTTACGACATCGGTAATGCAATTCCCATACAGTGATTGTCTGGTGAACCTGTTAGATACGCCGGGACACGAAGACTTCTCAGAAGATACTTATCGTACATTGACGGCGGTTGACTCTTGCTTGATGGTGATTGATGCGGCCAAAGGTGTCGAAGACCGTACACGTAAGCTCATGGAAGTCACTCGTCTGCGTGACACGCCGATTGTGACGTTCATGAACAAACTTGACCGCGATATCCGAGACCCAATGGAGTTATTGGATGAGGTAGAAAGCGAGCTAAACATCTCTTGTGCGCCAATTTCATGGCCAATTGGTTGTGGTAAAGAGTTCAAAGGTGTTTACCATATCCACCGTGACGAGACGATCATCTACAACACAGGTCAAGGTCATACAATCCAAGATTCCAAGATCATTAAAGGTTTGGATAACCCTGAGTTGGATGAAGAAGTGGGTGCTGAACTGGCAGAGCAATTACGTGAAGAACTTGAGCTAGTCATTGGTGCTTGCCCAGAGTTTGATCAAGAACTGTTCTTGGCGGGTGAGCTGACACCTGTATTTTTCGGTACTGCACTAGGTAACTTTGGTGTTGATCATATGCTGGATGGTCTAACCAAATGGGCGCCAGCGCCAATGCCTCGTCAAGCCAATGAGCGTGAAGTTGAAGCCAACGAAGAGAAGTTCTCTGGCTTTGTCTTTAAGATTCAGGCAAATATGGACCCGAAACACCGTGACCGCATTGCCTTCATGCGTATTGTTTCTGGTACCTATAAGCAAGGTATGAAGATGAATCATGTTCGCCTTGGCAAACAGATCAACATTTCTGATGCGGTTACCTTTATGGCTGGTGATCGTGCTCGTGCTGAAAATGCTTATGCTGGTGACATTATTGGTTTACATAACCACGGTACGATCCAGATCGGTGATACTTTTACTCAAGGTGAATCACTGAAGTTCTCTGGTATTCCAAACTTTGCGCCTGAGCTATTCCGTCGTATTCGTCTTAAAGATCCATTGAAACAGAAACAGCTTCTAAAAGGTTTGGTTCAGCTCTCTGAAGAGGGGGCAGTACAGGTGTTCCGACCGCTGCAAAATAACGACCTGATTGTTGGTGCTGTTGGTGTGCTTCAGTTCGATGTGGTGGTTGCGCGTCTAAAAGCGGAATATAACGTGGAAGCCATTTACGAAGGGGTAAATGTTGCTACGGCACGTTGGGTTGAATGTGAAGATGGTAAGAAGCTGGATGAGTTCCAGCGTAAGAATCAAACCAACTTAGCTCTAGATGGTGGTGATAACTTGACTTACATTGCCCCAACAATGGTGAATCTGAACCTCGCGAAAGAACGTTTCCCTGACGTAGAGTTCCGTGCAACACGTGAACACTAATCACGATTAGCATCAGTGAAATAGTCACTATTGAATGTTGTAAGCGCCCTTTGTGATCACAAAGGGCGCTTTTGTATTTAAAGAACACGCATAATCTTAAAAATACCGTTATTAAAGGTTGGTTCAGCGTGAAGACTGACAATGTGTGGTGAGCATATGAAACTATTTGATACGCACTGCCATCTGGATTTTGCAGTGTTTGCTGAAAATCTGGAATCAGAATGGCAATTGGCTCAGCAAGTTGGCGTGAAAAAGTGTCTGATTCCGTCGATTGGACCGAGTAATTGGCGCAGAGTAGCTACATTGGCAACCCAGTTTGATGGTATGTATTACGCGCTTGGTTTTCATCCTTATTTTTTGCAGCAAGATTGGCAGGAATATGCGCCTGAACTGGCGACCTTACTTGGTCAACAATCCCCACAGTGTGTTGCTATAGGTGAGTGTGGACTCGACGCTATGGTTAAGGTGGACATGGCGACACAAGAAGCGGCATTGTTGAATCAGTTTGAATTAGCAAAGCAATATCAGTTGCCTGTGATCCTTCATAGTAGAAAAACTCACAACCGTCTCATTCAACTTGTGAAGCAAGCTCAATTACCTAAAGGTGGGGTGATTCATGGCTTCACGGGAAGCCTGCAACAAGCGCAAGAGTGGACTAAGCTTGGATTTAAAGTTGGTGTTGGGGGCAGCATTACTTACCCACGCGCCAATAAGACCCGCAATGCGATCGCTGGTCTAAATATCGACAACTTGGTGTTAGAAACAGATGCTCCTGATATGCCACTGAATGGTTTTCAAGGACAAAGCAATCACCCGAAACAGTTACCATTTGTACTAAAACAGCTCGCTTTGTTGCATAACACAACAACGCAAACGATTGCTATATCTTTGTGGAAAAATAGCCATTCGCTCTTCTCTATATGTGAATGAAATCGTCTTGTGATGTAGTAATGAAATGACGTACGTAAAATTGTTGTGATTTTTATCACATATATGAGGGATTTTATGATGAATCTTATAGGAAAGTGTGAGGGTGGCATTACTTTAATTCTTGGGGGATGAGTATAATTGCCTCCGCTTTTTAGCTCCATTTTGTAACACGCCAACAAATAACATATAAGGAAGTCATAAACTATGAGCCTGTTTATGAGCCTAGTCGGTATGGCAGTATTGCTAGGAATTGCATTACTACTGTCTAACAACCGTAAAGCTATCAATCTAAGAACTGTGGGTGGCGCATTTGCTATCCAATTTATTATCGGTGGTTTCGTTCTTTACGTACCATGGGGTCGTGATCTACTAGCAGGTTTCTCTGCAGGTGTTCAAAACGTTATCGATTACGGTAAAGACGGTACTGGTTTCCTATTTGGTAGCCTAGTTAACTTCTCTGTTGACGGTATCGGTTTCATCTTTGCGTTCCAAGTGCTTCCAACGTTGATCTTCTTCTCTGCACTTATTTCTGTACTTTACTACGTAGGTATCATGCAGTGGGTTATCAAGATTCTTGGTGGCGGTCTGCAAAAAGCACTAGGTACATCTCGTGCGGAATCTATGTCAGCTGCAGCAAACATCTTCGTAGGTCAAACGGAAGCGCCACTAGTTGTACGTCCTTTCGTTCCTAAGATGACTCAGTCAGAGCTATTCGCAGTAATGTGTGGTGGTCTAGCTTCTGTTGCTGGTGGTGTACTAGCGGGCTATGCATCTATGGGTGTTCCTCTAGAATACCTAGTTGCGGCATCATTCATGGCAGCACCTGGTGGTCTACTATTCGCTAAGATCATCATGCCTGAAACTGAAGAAGCGCGTGACGACCTTGATGCGGACATCGATGGCGGCGACAACAAGCCAGCTAACGTAATCGATGCAGCTGCAGGCGGTGCTTCTGTTGGTCTACAACTAGCGCTAAACGTTGGTGCAATGCTACTTGCGTTCATCGGTCTAATTGCTCTAATCAACGGTATTCTAGGTGGTATCGGTGGTTGGTTCGGTATGGAAAACCTAACTCTAGAACTGCTTCTAGGTTGGTTCTTCGCACCACTAGCATTCCTAATCGGTGTTCCATGGGAAGAAGCAACATTTGCTGGCTCATTCATCGGTCAGAAACTGGTTGTTAACGAATTCGTAGCTTACCTAAACTTCGTTCCATTCGTTGGTGAAGCAGCGCAAGTTGTTCCTGCAACGGGTGAAGTTATGTCTGAGAAGACTCAAGCAATCATCGCATTTGCTCTATGTGGTTTCGCGAACCTTTCTTCTATCGCGATTCTACTAGGTGGCCTAGGTGGTCTAGCTCCAAACCGTCGTCACGACATCGCTCGTATGGGTGTTAAAGCGGTTTGTGCTGGTACGCTATCTAACCTAATGGCAGCGACCATTGCTGGCTTCTTCCTATCTTTCTAATTAAGTCGAGAAAGAATATATAGACGCCATTATAAATCGCCCCGTAGCAAGTTTTTGCTGCGGGGCTTTTTTGTTTTCTGGCAGGTGAAAATTGCGATAGTCACATTACGACCGATCAGCAGGCAAAGGAGAGTACTGTTGAGAGGTTTGTGCAATGTGTGCGATATGTCACATTCACTCGCTGGGATAATTTTGAGATACAAACCGTTTGCGTTTTATTTGGCACTACAGTTTTGCGGTGAATATCTATAATGTAGAAGGCATAGGTTGGTGGATTTGTCATCGACGATGAACCCCCAACTTTTGACTGAATACCAATGTCAAGCCATGAGGGCTTGATAGCTCTTGCGGACCGTTATCGGCACAAGAGAGCAAAAGACACCGCAATCATAGATTGTTGTGCCATAGGCCAAACTGGTACTGTGCGGTGACAAGGATAGCAATTGGCATACGTTTCGCTGACTATGCCGAGTCTTCAAGGAACCAAGTCCGTTCATGAATGAATGCTGAGCCAAAGAAACATGCACCCAATAGGGCATCAGGTGAAGCAGTAAATTTTTTGAATATTGATCGGAGATAGAAATGAGCGATTTAAAAGCAGCAGCACTACGCGCACTTAAACTTATGGACCTAACAACGCTGAACGACGATGACACTGATGCGAAAGTGATTTCGCTATGTCACGATGCGAAATCAGCAGTTGGCAACACGGCAGCCATTTGTATTTACCCTCGCTTTATTCCTATTGCTAAGAAGACACTTCGCGAGCAAGGTACACCAGAAGTTCGTATCGCAACGGTGACGAACTTCCCACACGGTAACGATGACATCGAGATTGCCGTCGCTGAAACAAAAGCGGCAGTGGCATACGGTGCTGATGAAGTTGACGTTGTTTTCCCATACCGCGCGTTGATCGCAGGCGATGAGAAAGTGGGTTTTGAGCTTGTTAAGCAGTGTAAAGAAGCATGTGGCGACATTCTTTTGAAAGTGATCATCGAAACGGGTGAATTGAAAGAAGAAGCGCTAATCAAGAAAGCATCGCAAATCTGTATTGAAGCAGGTGCTGACTTTATTAAAACTTCAACAGGTAAAGTGCCTGTAAACGCGACGCCTGAATATGCACGTATGATGCTTGAAGTGATTCGTGATATGGGCGTTGCGAAAACAGTCGGCTTTAAGCCAGCTGGTGGTGTTCGCACCGCAGAAGATGCAGCAGCATACTTAGCGATGGCTGACGAAATCCTAGGTGATAACTGGGTTGACGCACGTCACTACCGCTTTGGTGCTTCAAGTCTTCTGACTAACCTTCTGAATACATTAGAAGTAACAGACGAAACTGCTGATCCAGCAGCGTACTAATTGACTCGTCGTATTTGACGCCACAGCGTCTCTGGCTGTGTCAGATCGTTCGAGTCTGTTAACTCGAACCTGTGCACCTGATTCACATCCAAGCGATTCACATCCAAGCAATGTGGGTCGGTGTGACAGGACTGACCGCCTCGCTGTATCGGCAAATATCGAGAGTAAAAACAAAGTCTGTTTGTTGGAGTGGCATCCAGCCACTCCACATCCCCTCTATACCTGATATCCATCGCTTGTAAAAGCGTGGGAGGCTCTAATGTATTTACCTCAAGAAATTATTCGTAAAAAACGCGACGGCGAAGTTCTTACCGCCGACGAAATCAACTTCTTCATCCAAGGTGTTGCTAAAAACACCGTTTCTGAAGGTCAAATTGCGGCATTCGCGATGGCCATTTTCTTCAATGAAATGACTATGCCAGAACGGATTGCCCTGACCTGTGCAATGCGCGACTCAGGCATGGTGATTGACTGGAGCGAGAAGAATTTTGGTGGCCCAATTGTCGATAAGCATTCGACAGGCGGTGTTGGTGATGTGACTTCTTTAATGCTGGGTCCTATGGTGGCGGCTTGTGGCGGTTTTGTGCCGATGATCTCAGGTCGCGGACTCGGTCATACCGGTGGTACGTTGGATAAACTGGAATCGATTCCAGGCTACAACATTACACCAACGAATGACGTATTTGGTGATGTGACGAAAGACGCTGGCGTTGCCATTATCGGTCAAACAGGGGATTTAGCCCCAGCCGATAAGCGCGTTTATGCCACTCGTGATATTACCGCGACGGTTGATAACATCTCATTGATTACCGCTTCGATTCTTTCGAAGAAATTAGCCGCAGGGCTTGAGTCCTTAGTGATGGATGTCAAAGTCGGTTCAGGTGCTTTTATGCCAACGTATGAAGCGTCGGAAGAGCTGGCGAAATCAATTGTTGCTGTGGCCAATGGTGCGGGCACGAAAACGACAGCGATCCTTACTGATATGAACCAAGTGTTAGCGTCTTCAGCCGGTAATGCTGTGGAAGTCCGTGAAGCCGTCCAGTTCCTTACTGGCGAATACCGCAACCCGCGTTTACTTGAGGTAACTCTGGCGTCTTGTGCCGAGATGCTAGTGCTTGGCAAATTGGCCGAGAGTACAGAAGAAGCTCGTGCTCAATTAATGGAAGTTTTGGACAATGGTAAAGCGGCAGCTTGTTTCGGCAAGATGGTAGCAGGTCTTGGCGGCCCACAAGACTTTGTTGAAAACTATGATAACTACTTAGAGAAAGCCGCGATCGTTCAGCCTGTATTTGCTGATGAGCAGGGTGTGGTCTCTGCAATGGATACACGTGCTATTGGTATGGCAGTTGTCGCTATGGGCGGTGGTCGTCGAGTTGCAACGGACGAGATTGATTACGCAGTGGGTTTCGATAGCTTTATTCGCTTAGGCGAAGAAGCATCGGAGAATAAACCGCTCGCCGTCATTCATGCACGTACAGAAGCTCAGTGGCAAGAAGCGGCAGAGGCACTTAAGAGTGCGATTACAGTAGGTGGTGAGTACACTCCAACTCCTGAAGTTTACCGTCAAATTCGAGCTGAAGACGTGTAGTCGATTATTTTAGTGCTATCAGAATTTTGATTGCAGTTAGAACTTGGCTTGTTCAAGACGTTTACTCTGAACAAGCCCAGATCATCGTTCGCTGCACATCAAGCAAATAAATTACATAATCAATGAGATAGGCCGCAGGTGCGTAGACGCTTTGCCTATCGAAGGAAGAAGCAATGAAAAGAGCATTCATCTTAGTTCTAGATTCATTTGGTATCGGTGCGACAGCAGATGCAGAGAAGTTCGGCGATGTAGGCGCTGACACGCTTGGTCATATCGCTGAGCAGTGTGATAAAGGCTTAGCTGATAACGACCAACGAAGTGGTCAACTTACTCTCCCAAACCTGTCAAAACTGGGCTTGGCGATGGCTCATAAAGAATCAACTGGTCACTTTGCACCTGGCTTGGATCTGGATGCTGACGTGATTGGTGCATTTGGTCACGCCGCTGAAATTTCGTCAGGTAAAGACACACCATCAGGTCACTGGGAAATTGCCGGTGTGCCAGTACTGTTTGACTGGGGATACTTTACCGATAAAGAAAACAGCTTCCCTAAAGCGCTGACCGATCGCATTCTTGAGCGCGCGGGTTTGGCAGGCTTTTTAGGTAACTGCCACGCTTCCGGTACTCAGGTACTAGATGATCTTGGTGAAGAGCACATGAAAACAGGTCTGCCGATTTTCTATACGTCGTCAGATTCCGTTTTCCAGATTGCATGCCATGAAGAAACCTTTGGTTTAGATCGCTTACTAGAGTTGTGTCAGATTGCACGTGAAGAGCTTGAAGATTACAACATCGGTCGCGTGATTGCGCGTCCATTTATCGGTGCGGGCAAAGGCCAGTTTGAACGTACGGGGAACCGTCGTGATCTGTCGGTTGAGCCACCATCAGAAACGGTTTTACAAAAACTGGTTCGTGAGAAGCAAGGTGAAGTGGTTTCTATCGGTAAGATTGCTGATATCTACGCTAACTGTGGTATCACCAAGAAAGTGAAAGCGACGGGTCTGGAAGCGCTGTACGATGCGACTATTGAAGAGATCAAGCAGGCTGGCGACAACACGATTGTCTTTACCAACTTTGTTGATTTTGACTCGGCATACGGTCACCGCCGCGATGTTGCAGGTTATGCAAGTGCGTTAGAGTACTTCGATAGCCGAATCAATGAGGTGATGGCGTTGATGGAAGAGGATGATATCTTGATCCTGACGGCTGACCACGGCTGTGATCCAACCTGGCCAGGGACAGATCATACTCGTGAACATATCCCAGTATTAGTGTACGGCAATAAAATCCCAGCAGGGACACTTGGCTGTCGTGACACATTTGCCGACATTGGTCAGAGTGTTGCAGACTACTTTGAACTGTCACCAATGGAATACGGCAAAAGTTTTTTATAATTAGTGAACACTCATTCGAGGGGCGCTTATGTCCCCTTGGATCTATATTGAATTTAAATTTAAAGGACGATAAAGAGATGGCAACTCCTCATATTAATGCTGAAATGGGCGCTTTTGCAGACGTAGTACTTATGCCGGGTGACCCGCTACGCGCAAAATACATTGCTGAAACGTTTTTAGAAGACGTGGTTCAAGTGTGTGATGTTCGTAACATGTACGGTTTCACTGGTACTTACAAAGGTCGTAAGATCTCTGTTATGGGCCACGGTATGGGCATCCCTTCATGTTCTATCTACGCGACTGAGCTGATCAAAGACTACGGTGTGAAGAAAATTATCCGTGTAGGTAGCTGTGGTGCAGTAAGCGAAGACATTAAAGTTCGTGATGTTGTGATCGGTATGGGGGCGTGTACGGACTCAAAAGTAAACCGTATTCGTTTTAAAGGTCATGACTTTGCTGCAATCGCAGACTACAAAATGGTAAAAGCGGCAGAAGAAGCAGCAACTGCTCGTGGTATCGACGTAAAAGTGGGCAACCTATTCTCAGCGGAACTGTTCTACACGCCAGATCCAGAAATGTTCGAAGTGATGGACAAATACGGCATTGTTGGTGTTGAGATGGAAGCTGCAGGTATCTACGGCGTATGTGCGGAGTACGGTGCAAAAGCCCTGACGATCTGTACGGTATCGGATCACATTAAAACGGGTGAACAAACCACTTCAGATGAGCGTCAAACGACGTTCAACGACATGATGATCATTGCGTTAGACTCTGTTCTTCTTGGTGATGAAGCGTAAGCTTCTCTGCAAAGACAAAAGCCTGCATATGGATGCAGGCTTTTTTGTATCAATGCATTGGGCATAGGGACGTGGTATTGACGATAGAGGGGCAGATTACTTGCTGGTTAACAGCTGATTCTCGCCGCGCTTGAGCGGTTTCTTGCGTAAGACAAGAATAAACAAAACACCACTGATGAAACTCATAAAGATCATGCCTAACATGTAACGATCGGTCTTGCGATAATGATGATCAGAAATCGATGTCACTCGACCCGTTTCAAACGTGATGCGGATGAAACCAATAATGGATTCACCTGCAAAAACCGGTTCGACCAATTGTTGACGACCGATAGAGGCTGTGGCAAGTGGGGTATCTAGGCCCATCACTTCGCGAACACTTAAGGCTTCATCGCTCGCAGCCAGTCTCACCCCTTCCGCGTCATAGACAGTCGCATCAAACACTAATTTATCTTTTGCCAGCTGATTCGTCAGTTGCCCCAACTTTTCCTGATCTTTCATTGTGATCATTTCACTGGCAGACAGTGCGGCTTGAGAGATAAGAATTTTAGTAAGGGTTTCTAACTGCTGGGCTTGGATTTTTTCATTACCTTTACTGATCACCACGCTGTTTTTTATGGTCACGAAGAACATCGCTCCCAATAGAATGAGGGCGAGTACACGCAGTGCGTTACGGATAGAAAATAAAGATTCGTTCATGGTCGTTTCGTAATTAGCGGCAACAATTCCAGTTTGGGGCTTGCTATTCCAATTTGCAATAAGGTAACGTTTTAATAAACAGACAAGGGATTATATACATGGATGCAAAAAAATTCTTGCCAATTAAGCGTCATACGTCACTTCTGAAGCGATTCCCTGAAATGCGTTTCGCGACAGAACTCGACAAGAAGCACGCAAGTTGGGTTGTATTCGGTCGTTATTTAACGCCGCAACAATTTGACGATGTCGATTTTTATACAGGCACTTACACGCCAATGCTCGATGCTTGGAAGGTGGGACAATACGAAGTCGCATTGATGGCTGGCGTGCTTACTCCACAACACGAGGAAATTTTACAAGCACTTGGACTGGATTACGCCAATTTAAATGAAGTGCCTGATCTCTCGAAGCCGGGACTCATTTTGATGGATATGGACTCAACGGCCATTCAAATTGAGTGTATTGATGAAATTGCGAAGCTAGCCGGTGTGGGTGAGGAAGTCTCAGAAGTTACCGAGCGAGCTATGCAAGGTGAGTTAGATTTTGAAGAGAGCTTGCGTCAGCGAGTGGGTAAGTTAAAAGGCGCAGATGAAGGCATTTTAGCGCAAGTGAAAAACTCGCTACCCTTTATGCCCGATCTTGAAGCCTTAGTTGCAACCCTGAATGCATTAGGTTGGAAAACGGCCATTGCTTCCGGTGGGTTTACCTATTTCTCGGATCACCTCAAAGAGGTGTTGGAGCTGGATCACGCCCAGTCAAACCAACTGGAAATTGTGGATGGGAAACTGACGGGGAAGGTCCTCGGGGATGTAGTGTCGGCGCAAACCAAGGCGGATATTTTAGTGGAACTCGCGGAGCAATATGACATTGAGTTGCATAATACCGTCGCTGTGGGGGATGGGGCGAATGATTTAGTGATGATGGCTGCCGCTGGCTTAGGGGTGGCTTATCATGCGAAACCTAAGGTCGAGCAGCAGGCTCAATCTGCAATTCGAAACTCAGGATTAGGCGGGGTGCTATGTATTTTATCTGGCGTTCTTGCAAAGCAGCAAAGAATAAGCTGGCAGGTTAAGCCGTAAACGTTTTTCAGCGTCGATATTAATGTTGATATCCATAACAAAGCCAACCTAAATTAGGTTGGCTTTCTTGTTTAAGCATCTATGTTTAAACTATCTATGACGAGCACAATGAGAATCGCTGTCAGAGTTAGCCTGTTAAGCCTAAACGAATCAAAATCTCTTCTGTGATGTCTTCCAGCTCACAGTAGCCAATTAACGCTGATAGCTCTTTTTCAAGTTTGCCCGCTTGATGCATGCTGAACTGTGTTAACTCACTCAAGTCTTTGGTCATTAAGGTGGTCATTGGGTCGAAAATAGGAGCTGTAGAGAGCCTGACGGCGAAGAACCCATCCTGTAATTTCGCTTTTTTGACAAACATGATTCTTTGTTTAACGGAGTCAAATTCGTTGTGAAGCTTACATTCGATCGATTTGATACGTTCACCGAACTTCATAATGGAAATATAAATCTCATGGTGCTGAGGTTCTGCCCCTTCTATGCGCTTGATCGGGTTGGCAATCAAGGTGTTTGAGTGACCTTTGAATATGGGTTCTAGTGAAAAACAGTCGTTATGCCCCAGCTTGGCTAACGGCATAAGGTGCTTTTCTAACGGGAAGTTCACTCCAATCACACTGGTGTGTAAGCTTCCCCCAGCTTTATGGATAAAGATCGGCGAACTCACCATCTTGCTCAACAGAATCGAGTGAAGCGCTTCGAGTAATTCGTTGCTCGGTAGCACTTCTTGTTGCTGCTTAAGTTTTGCTTGGTTGTGTTGAATGAGGCCATTAAAGAATGCAATGGTGCGAATGGTTTTGCTATTCTCATCGATCAATAGTTGAGCGCTTTTTCCATTCGGGCCGACACGAATCACCTGATACGGTACTTTATCTAAAGGGTGATTTTTATCGTACAGTTGCAGCTCTCGTAAATTGACGGTCACATCATCCCCAGCCTTGAGATCGGCAGGGGTATTTAGGACGATGCTCATCCCACGCTTTGATAAATCGCGAGTAGATCCACTGAACACCTCTCCAGTTTGACTCGTAACTTCTATTGGTGATTTGAAGTGGAATCGAGGTTCTTTTCTGCGAGATGTCGCATCGAAGTAAACACTTTTTGGTGTACCAATGATTTTCCGAGATTGTCGGAAACGGTTCAGCTCACTACTTGGTAGGCGGGGTTTCTCAGTAAAGAGATAATCGGTTCCCGTTTGGTGGTTGGCAATTTCTTGCAAAATACCGCAATGGGTTAGCGTCTTGACACTCTCGCCAAGATCATCGGAATAATTCGCGAGTGAGCGACGCTCATCTTCCGATAACTCAAATACGGAGATTCGAAATGCTCGCCAGCTTCGACGCTTCGCTCCCAAATGCCAGAAGAGTTGGCGCTGATCGCGATTGGCTTCAGGCATCATCATCGAATAGAAAAAACGACGCTCTTCATGTTCATGGGTAAAGGTATAAATGACATTGTTACTCCCCGTCACCCCCGGCTTAACCAGCGCCTCCATACGAGAGGGGGATAACAGTCCACCAAACACTTGTTGATTACGCTCATCGTGGAAATACTGCCAAGTCGGCATATTATTCGGCGTCAGTAATGCCACCTTGAGTTCACTGCCACTAAAAAATAGCGGTAAATTACAGGTGTGCTTTAAGTGGGTATGCTCATAGCCACGCGTGCGCGCACGAATGATTTTGTCTTGGTTATCATGTCGGTTGCGCTTTGTGTCACTGTTTAAGGACTCATCGATGATTTTGTCTACGACATTGGTATCGGACAGTTTGATGGTCCTTAGAAATTTAACTGCATCATTTTCGTAAGATTCGTCAACAGCGATTACTCGAAATTCAATTGGTCGTTCTATGTTGAGGACGGCTGACGTTTTTCCTAACTCAGTGAAGGTCACCTTGATCACTTCGCCAAGAGTGTAGTTAAAGGCACTCGGAACTTTGAATTTGGCTCCAGAGCTAGATAAGTCGATACTCAGACCATGCAACAGTTGCCCACGCGACAGCTTTATTTCTACTTGAGTCTGAACTTTTAAACGCTTTTCTAAGCGTTTTAGGTCATACCCTAAATGAATGGGTTCGGCTTCGAATGGGCTTTTTTCATTCGTGATTGATTTGTCATTGGTTTGCCCACGTTGTTGCATTACTCGGAAGTTGTTGCGGGTGTTGATTAAGGCTTCCCAGACACCTTCAGTGTAGCCCCCAAATTTTTTCGTGTTTTTATGATAAGCATTGAAAGCAACATCATCGAGCCAGTGACGCAGACCATCAAGTTCATACTCGCGGCAATCTCCTTGTACTCGACCACGTAAGTCTATGGTTTTAGTACATGGTGCCATGATGCGGTTCAGTTCCATCTTGACCAATAATTTGGCCGAAGGCGGTTCTCCTTCCGTAACTTGAGAAAGGACAAAGTCAAAATCCTCAGAATGGTAAGCTGGGATCAATCGTTCTGCGATGGAGAGAATTTCTTCTTGTTGCATGTTTTCTGCTAAAGTAACGAACTCTTGTGGGTATGTATCGGCGTAAATCCGAGAACCTTAAGTATAACAGCACTTTGTTTTGTCAGACATCAGACGAGGGGCTGTAACAATCACAATGTTAAAAAGTTAGAGGATCTATGGCGAAAGCAAAACGCGCCTATGTTTGTAATGATTGTGGTGCGGATTTCCCGCGCTGGCAAGGGCAATGCAACGCTTGTGGTAGCTGGAACACAATTACGGAAGTACGCTTGGCAGCTTCGCCATCGGTTGCACGTAACGAACGTCTAACGGGTTACGCAGGTTCGGCCAGTGAAGCTCAAGTTCAAGTCTTGTCCGAAATTGACCTTCAAGAAGTCCCGAGATTTACCAGTGGTTTCAAAGAACTGGATCGCGTTTTAGGCGGTGGAGTTGTGCCCGGAGCGGCTATCTTGATCGGTGGTAGTCCTGGTGCGGGTAAATCGACATTACTGCTACAAACCATGTGTTTCCTTGCTTCTCAAATGCCAACACTCTATGTCACGGGTGAAGAATCCTTGCAACAGGTCGCGATGCGCGCTTCTCGACTGGGTTTACCGAAAGACAATTTAAAAATGTTGTCTGAAACCAACGTCGATAAAATTTGTCAGATCGCTGAGAAAGAACAACCGCGAATCATGGTGATTGATTCGATTCAGGTAATGCATGTGTCGGATGTGCAATCTTCACCGGGCAGTGTGGCTCAAGTTCGTGAATCTGCCACGGCGTTGACTCGATACGCTAAGCAAAATAATGTCGCGGTTTTTATCGTGGGTCATGTCACCAAAGACGGTACTCTCGCCGGACCAAAAGTACTGGAACACATTATTGACTGTTCCGTCTTGTTGGATGGGGGAACCGATAGCCGTTTTCGAACACTACGAAGCCATAAAAACCGTTTCGGAGCCGTCAATGAACTGGGTGTGTTCGCCATGACGGGGCAAGGGCTGAAAGAAGTGAATAACCCTTCTGCCATATTCTTGTCTCGTGGAGAGGAAGAAACATCGGGCTCTTCGGTGATGGTGGTTTGGGAAGGGACACGTCCGCTGCTGGTAGAGATCCAAGCGCTTGTCGATTACTCCCAGCTTGCTAACCCACGTCGAGTTGCGGTGGGCTTAGAGCAAAACCGCTTATCACTTCTGCTTGCCGTTCTGCATAAACATGGCGGTTTGCAAATGGCTGACCAAGATGTCTTTGTGAATGTCGTTGGTGGGGTCAAAGTGACAGAAACCAGTGCCGATTTAGCGTTGGTAATGGCATTACTTTCTAGCTTCCGCGATCGCGCGCTACCGAAAGATGTAGTGATATTTGGTGAAGTCGGGCTTGCGGGAGAAATTCGTCCAGTCCCGAGTGGTCAAGAACGTTTGAATGAAGCCTTTAAACATGGCTTTAAGAAAGCGATTGTGCCAGCGGCGAACATGCCTAAAGGTGGCATTCAAGGCATGCAGATTCATGGTGTAAAAAAACTTTCAGAAGCCATTGAAGCATTTGATGAGCTTTAAAGGCCTAGGAGGAGGGATTTCCCCTCCTTTATTTGTTTATTGTCAATAATACTCCTGCTTAAGTTCAAAGTAATTGAACGATAAAATAACCTAATTATATATAGATAATTGGGTTATTAATTATCTATATATATTGATTATTCTATATTTATATTTATTTAAGATTTACTTCATAATCAAAAATGAAACATAGAATAAGCCTACCCAAATTAAAGTGATGTATGTCGATTTTGTTTTGCATCACTCTGTTGAAAAAGAATTTTGAATGTAAATTACCAGACCATTAGGAATTGGTGGTATTGGGTTGTTATCCAAACCAAAAGTTATGTGGGGTGGATGAATGGATCAGGAACTGTCAGTTAGTAACTGCAACTCTCTTTTACTAAATAGGGAGAACCGGAGCAAATTAAAAGATGAAGCTTTGAAGGAGCTAGGGCAATTCCTAAAAGTATCTGTTAAAGATAATCATAGATCTCAGATTAATATTTCTTCTTTTTTTCATTGGGTTCAACCTGCCATTCTGCACGATCAATTTATTTTTCTATCAAGAGATGGTGATTCAGATTATTGTGGATATTTAATGTGGGCATGGGTAAATGATAAAACCCTTAATGACTACTCATTAAAAGATAGGTTTTCAATACAACCAATGAATTGGAATGAGGGGCGGAATTTTATTATTGTTGACTTGTACCTTCCTGAAGAGGTTAAGGACCATGCAATTATTAGAAATCTTTATAGAAGAGCAAGAAATAATGCTGGGCTTAAAGTGAGAGACATTAATTTCAGCATTAGAGATAATCAAGGTATAGTAATAAGACCAAATAGGAAGGCTATGAAATGAAACTTAATAACCTCCCACCTTCATCCTTTATAAGTTTCAAAACATATAAACTTAAAGGTAGCGAATTAGTTTGGTTTAATTATGATCTAGCAAGAGAGTATGGGTTTACTGGAGATATATCTGAAATTTCTCAAGAAATACTCGAAAAGTATTCTTACGTGTCAGATGGATATGTTGGGGAAGAGTTCTTAGATCTCAATGATAATAAAGAGTTTTTCGCTGATAGATATGGTTCTAGATATGAAGCCTGCAATGGAGGAAGTGCTCGTTGTGGGTATGATGGTATATTTCAGGTTAAAGGTATAGGAGCCAACCCTCTTGTATCAAGTAATATTGACCGAGGACACTCTAATGGTAAGTTATTTCTTGACGAAGCAATATTGGAATCGATTTGGGGGGAAATATGCCATTCACATTTGCCTTTTGGGTCAGTAAGGACCCTTGCAATAATTAGAACTAATGTAGACTCTGAATTCACATACTTACAAGGAAATCCTTTAATGCCATGTGCATTGGTCGTTAGAGAGTTTGCAATACGACCAGCCCATTTTGAAAGATGTACTTTTTTTTGGCCTAAAAAAGAACACCTTTCATTGAGAGATAATGATGCGACTAGAGTAGAAGAAGCAATTGGTTTATTACCAAGATTAGTTCACTCAAGTGAACAGGATAAAACTATATTGGAATCACTGATTACCATCATCATTAAAATGGCCAAGCAAATTTCTTATTCTAGGATAAAAGGTATTCCACATGGTTCTCTAACAAGCTCTAATATTAGTATTGATGGTAGGTTTCTAGACTTTGGAACCATAACAGCAGTTCCTGATTTTAAAAACTATTTGTTGTCAAATGGTGTTGGAGCTGTATGGGATGATCATTACCTTATATTGGACTGGCTTGATAATTTAATTAAGACAATTAATACCTATTCAAATGATGAAGTTTTCATATCAGAAAATGATTTTGTTAAGCTAAAAAACTTGTTTTTAACTGAGATGGATAATAACCAATCAATGGCTCTCCTAGAAGAGTTGGGCGCCATTAATACACTTGAAAATCTGTCAAAGTCACAAGATTTAATAAAATCCATGGTTGATTTAAGAAGAGTTAGGATTGGAGAGTTTACTGACTTAGATTTCAGGAAAGAACTTGTTTCAAAGGCAAAAGAAATTGGAATTACATGTGGTGAAGTGAAGTTTGATTTAAGAAGAAAGAAGTATTCTTCATTTATTATGCTAAAAGAAGTAAAAAAACATAACTATTCTAATGAATCAATAAATAAACTGATCAATAACATGCTGGAGATGTAATGTTAGATGCGATAGAAGTTTTTTTTACAACAATAGCATTATTGTCACTAATTATAACTACAGTTCTTTTTTTTGCGTACTTATTTAAGAAAGATTCACCCACTAGTGCTTACAATCCTACAGTGACAGTATTAATACCTTTTTATAATGAGAATTCTAGTACATTAATTAAATCTCTAGAACAGTTAGAAAAACAAGATTACAAAAATAAACTTCAGGTTTTATTAATTGATGACGGTTCGAAAAATGACACAGCTGAATATGTCAATGATTGGATATCTCATGGAACGAAGAATGATTACATATTAATATCTAAACCAAATAATGGTGGTAGGAAAGGCTTAGCACTCGACTATGCCTTAAATACGGGTATTGCGACTGGCGAAGTTTACGTTGTTGTAGATAGTGATACCTATATTGAAGATAGTGGGATTAGAGAGCTAGTAACAAAATTGTGGTCTAAAGAGCGTTATGCAGCGGTATGCGGTTATATAACTCCTGAAAATTATAACGATAGCTTTTTGGGGCTATTACAGCATTATGAACACGTCAGCTTTTATGGGGCAATCCGAACAGCTCAAGATAAGTTAGGATGTGTTTCAGTATTAGCCGGAGCTTTTGTTGCTCACAGAGCTTCAGTTGTTAAAGAGTTGGGTGGATGGAGTGAATGGTTAGCCGAAGATATTGCATGGTGTTGGAAAGCAATATCCAGCAGCTATAGGACTGGATATGCTCCTAAAGCAAAAGCACTGACGCAATGCCCTATTAATGGTCGTGACCTATTCATGCAAAGGCGTCGCTGGGCTAGAGGTAGAGTTGAAGCTTACAGTGTTGCATGGAAAACGAATTGGGTTGCAGGAATAGCTTGTACCCCTTGGTTTTTAGTTACTGCAGCTAAGTGTATATTTCCATCATTTCTTGTTCTATTGGCATTTTTATTATTTTTTGGGTTGTGGATTCCTTTTTCTATCGCAATGATTAATGTGATTTTAAATGTCATTCTTGTTGCGTTATATGTCAGAGAGTATCGGAGTGAAGATGATGATATTAAGTCGTCATATTATATAAAAGCTCCAGTGTTTAATATTTTAATGGATGTTGTTACTTGGATTCCAAATATTTTTGGATATTATGATGGTATTTCAGGTAAAGAAAAGAATTGGTTGACTAGATGATTATATTTGGTCGGTCAAAATTAAAGGGGTATCCCTGTGTTAAAAAATGAAAAGGAAAATTAATGTATAATTTAACGTTAGAAGAAATCAACCTAGTTGATGGTGGTGGCGAAGGAAGTCAATCAAATAGCCATAAAACGTGTTACGGTAACAGCAATTCAGGTGCTCACCAAGGCCAAGGCGGTAATAGCAATAGTGGCGGAAGTGGTTACGGTGGTCAAGGGCTAAATAATGGCGGTGGTATGATGGGCGGCGGCGGCGGCTGGGGCTCTTAATATATCACTAATACAAAAGGGGCTTGCCCCTTTTGTATTTTTATTAATTTTACTTTTGTTTGGTTTTTGTAAGGTGTTTATCAAATGATCGCTAAAAATAATAAAATTTATAGGCCTGAATTCTTTGAAGCTCAAAGGAGTAATGATAAAAAAAGTATTTTGTTAAAATCATCATTTAATCAACATGTATTATTGTGTTTTTCTGTCTTATTACTTTTAATGTTGTCCTTGTTTGTGATTTTTGCAGAATATACAAGAAGAGAAAGCCTTATTGGTGTAGTAAGCCCAATCGGTGGGGTTGTAAGTGTAAAAACACAATCAAGTGGACATATTTATGAGCACTTCTTATCTGAAGGAGATAGAGTTTCAGTTGGTCAAAAGCTTTTTCGAGTCAAGAGTGAGTTATACGACTATAAGGGGCAAGGGCTTAAAGAGGAAGTTTTAAGGTCTATTGATGAGAGAATAAAAAACAAGATCAAGAGTAAAGAAAAAGAGTCGGAAAGAATTGATAGAGAAGTAAAATACCATACTGATGAAATAGAAAGGTTGGGTGGAGAAATAGAATTAATTGAAGAGATTATATTTTTATCTAAAAGAGAGCTTGATATATCTCAAGATTTTTACATCAAGAATAAAAAACTTAATGATAAGAGTTTTGTGACAGATATTGAGTTAAAAAAGATATCGATGGATGTTCTTGATAAAAAGTCAAATTATAAGAAGAACAGTCTAGAACTTTTAAGTCTAAAAAGACAAATACAGAAATATAGATCGAAAATAGATTCCCTTGGTTTTGAGCGGGATATAATTTTAAATTCTATTGAGCAAAATATTGAAGAAATAAAGAAAGAAAAAGCAGAATTTTTATTTGGGAGTAACTCTCAAACAATATCCCCAGTAGATGGCACATTAGCATCAGTGATAGTTGATAAAGGTCATCCTGTTTCTAGCGGACAAACGGTATTAATGATTATACCTGATGGGGAAGCTTGTTATGTAGAGCTTTATTCCCCAAGCAGAAATATAGGGTTTATAAAGCCAGGTCAAGTTGTTCGTATTAAATTCGATGCATTCCCTTATGAAAAGTTTGGTATTCAACCTGGAACCGTTATAAGCGTATCAAAAACCGCAGTATCTTCCGATATGTTAACAAATAAGAAGCTGATAGCGGAATTTGATAATGGTGGTTATTACAAAGTTACTATTAAGTTAGACAAGCCAACAATTACTGTTTATGGGCGTGAAGCTCTACTTATTCCCGGTATGACTGCTGAAGCGGATATTGAGCTAGAAACTCGAAGAGTCTATGAATGGATTTTTGAGCCTATCTTTAGATTAAAAGGAAACATCTGATCTTGGAATTTTCGGAACGTTTAAACTTTTCATGGGGAAAAAAGTTAAATTTAGTAAGACAAACGGAAAGTGCCGAATGTGGAGTAGCTTGCTTAGCTATGGTTGCAGATTGGTATGGATATAAGGCAAGTTTGCGTCAGTTAAGATTAAAGTTCGGTATTACTCAACACGGTATGTCATTTGCTAGGCTTATTGAGTGTGCTGAGCAGATTAACTTATCTGGTCGTGCTATTAGATTAGATCTTGATGAATTAAAGCATTTAAGCTTGCCTTGTATATTACATTGGAATTTGAATCATTTTGTAGTACTTCAAAAGGTATCATCGACCAAAGTAACAATTTTTGATCCAGCAAAGGGAGAGGTTAAATTAAGCTTTGATGAAGTAAATAAGAGCTTCACAGGAATAGCCTTAGAGCTAACTCCTACTCATGATTTTATAAAGGTAGATCAAAAGGAAAGAATAACGCTAGGTAAGCTAATCGGGCAAACTATTGGGTTAAAGTCAGCTTTAGCAAAAATTCTTTGTTTTGCATTTATCTTAGAAGTTTTCGCACTATCTTTTCCAATATTAAACCAAATAGTCATAGATGAAGTTTTAGTTGGATATGATCATAACTTATTAATATTAATAATTATGGCTATGCTATTGGTAACAATGGCCCAGACTTTAGTTGGTCTAGCAAAAGAGTGGGCCACGATAACCCTTTCAGTTAACTTTAACTTGCAATGGACAGCTAATGTTTTTCATCATCTCTTTCGGTTACCAATAGATTGGTTTGAGAAGCGAGATGTTGGGGCGATTAGTGCGAAGTTCGATGCCATTAACATCATTCAAAATACTTTAACCACAAGCTTAATCCAAGCTTTTCTTGATGTTATTTTAGTCATCGGTACCCTTACGGTAATGATGTTTTATAGTCCAAGTCTTTCAATGATAGCAATAGTTGCGTCTTTATTATATGCCACTCTTCGGTTCTTTTGGTTTGGGGCGTTTAAAAGAGCGGAAGAAGATACTTGGGAGGCAACGACTAAAGAAGAAAGTTACTTTTTGGAGAGTGTTCGAGGTGTTTTAAGCCTTAGGGTCAATGGTGCTTTACCTTGGAGAGAGTCAGCTTGGAAGAGTTATAATATAGAACGTCGAAATGCAGAGCTGCATGAACAAAAACTCAGCATGATATATAACACGGTAAACACCACTTTGTTTAGTATTGTCGCATCATGTGTATTATGGTTTGGAGCGAGTTTAGTATTGTCAGGGGAGTTTTCTATCGGTATGTTCGTAGCTTACTTATCTTATCAAGTAAGATTCTCCGGAAGTATCAGTTCCCTTATCGATAAGTTTTTTGAGTATCGTATGCTATCAGTCTACAATGAAAGGCTAGCTGATATAGTCCTTACATCTAAAGAGGCCTCATATTCCCAAAGTTCAATAAAATCAGATGTTAATACCTCAAACACTGTAATTGAATTTAAAGATGTCTCATTCTCTTACGGTCCAGATCAACCTTCACTGCTTTTAGATGCATCGTTTACTTTGTGTGAAAATGAGATTGTAGCTTTGGTTGGGCCTTCGGGTTGCGGTAAATCAACGGTAGCTAAGTTAGCCTTAGGAATTTACCTTCCTACTAGCGGCGATATTATCTTTCAAGGGTGCCCTCACGCATCGGCATTCAACATTCGAGATAATGTCGGGACTGTTCTACAAGATGATCAGCTGTTTAGTGGTTCAATAATCGATAATATCACATTTTTTGGAGTAAATATTGATGAGGAATGGGTGGTTCATTGTGCGCGAATGGCTGGCGTACATGATGATATTGAACGTTTAAATATGGGGTACTACACTCTTATCGGTGAGATGGGATCTAGTATATCAGGTGGTCAAAAACAA
Organism: bacterium sp. HQB-39; assembly: GCA_043422575.1. Lineage (GTDB taxonomy): Bacteria > Pseudomonadota > Gammaproteobacteria > Enterobacterales > Vibrionaceae > Vibrio. Next base: position 265,527 of record JBHOHG010000001.1, read on the forward strand.
CGGATATTGATCGCTAGAGCGCTCTACAAAAAACCTAAGCTTTTAATATTAGACGAAGCGACAAGTAGTCTAGATGTACACACTGAGTCAATAGTGTGTCAAACGTTTAGAGATATAGGTTTACCTATCCTTATGATCGCTCATCGACCTGATACAATAGCAGCGGCAGATAGAGTCATTGAATTACGAAATGGCAAATTGGTCGACAATCGTTCTTAAGCTTACAGTAAAAGCATATACTCCATAATTAGCCAGTAGATATAGAGGCTTTATTGTAGATCTATATCTACTGGTTACATTTAGATTTAGTCTTCTATTTTAAGTTGATTAATTTCCATACCGTCGCTGTTCGCGATATATCCTTGTTGGGTGCTCGGTATTTTGTGCGTTTTATCGATAAAGCGAATATGTGTGAGGCGGCAGCCTTGATAGTCTGAACCAAATGTTTTGCTGACGGCCTCATTGGTGGTTAGCACGTTGTCACCATTGCTTGAAAGTACTTGCCAGCCATCTTGCGGTTTAGTGCTATCGAGACACACCGTTTTGATTTTGACGATCCCTTTTTCTGCGTATTGTTGGTAGTTTTGATTGCCACCAGTGAATTCACTGAATGACAGTGTCTTACCCTCAATTGGACAATTAAGTCGAACAGTCGTTTTGCCCGCTTTTCCTAATGAGTAGTACCAATCATCACGCACCATGCTAGCTGGATCATATCGATTTGCATTGCCATTTCGTAACCCTTCTTTATTTACGCGGACAAAGCTCGACAACCCTTTCGCCGAATCGCCTTTTGCCAACTGTTGGCTCAAAGCAACGGGGAGATCGCACGTCAATAAAGTCTGAGCGGGATCTTCGGCATTCAAACACTTTCTCAAAGCGTTGCTATGCGGTGGGTACAGGGCAGAACAAAGTCCAAAATGTGGCGCAGTGGAGATTGTACGAGAATGAACTTGATTGATGACGGGGCCATAGGAGTCCGCTTTATCATTTGCGCGGACGACAATCGGTGTATAGTACTGATGGGCAACAAACCGAATCGTCGCTTTAAAGAAACCGTGCTCTAAATCGCTTTCTGAAACGGTTGTATCAAACTCAAGTGGTAAGTCGATTCGGCGGCCGTCAATAGCATAGCCTAATTCGCCAATACCACGGATTTCAGCAGATTGTATAGATTGAGAACCGATGCGCACAATGACACTTGATTGAGAGAAATCACGCATCCCTCCACTGGTTCGAGTGGCGTAGGTGAGATCAATGGCATATTCACTTCCGGGCACCGTTGGGACAAAAGTTCTTAGGCGCACAGATGAAGGATTACCTTCTTTATATAGAGGGTAACTTTGCCCATCGATGGTAAAGCGATTGTCGCAACGATTGGTGCCAGAATCTAACTCTGTGACTACTATGTTTTGGGATGAGTCGGTGTCATGAACAAGTTGACCATTATAAATCGTCGATAGGCCGACCTCCATTTGAGCGCGACAACCACTGCGGTCAATTGCGGCTCTCAACTGGTGGATGCCGTACTCCTTCATTAAGGGTTTGAAGTTCTCTTTCAACATGGCTTTGATTGCACGACGTGCCCATCGTGCTTCAAATTCTAATGTGCTGCCATCACTGTAAGCTTCTTTTTGGTCTTTGCTGAGGCGCTGACCGTATGCTGAAGGCACTGTCGGATTCATTAACCCCCATTGTCGATTAGGAAAGAACCGATCTTGATAAATGGAGAAGTCTTGTTGGTAAGTGGGTAGTGTTTGAGGTAATGCATTTACGCCTGTCGCATTGGCTGGTCCAGTTGCAATACTCCAAACAGCAAGCGTGATTGGTAACTTGTACATGGTTCTCTCCTATATTCCCTGATAGCCATGATGTGAGTGATCGGTGTTACCAACTGACGGAGCTTGCGCTAATATTTTTATTGTTCGTCATTGAATAGACGTAATTCAAGGTTAGGCGGTATTTTATTGACGGTGACATCAAAGTGACGCTGTCTCATATGTGAGATTATCGTGGCGTGAAAAAAGTGAGAAAAGAGAGAATTTCATTAACAAGAAATTTTTTGTGTCCAACGGCACGCAAGGGTATCAGTCTTGACAGATTGTGTTATACTCTGCGCGCAATTTATACCTTATAAACAGAGTAAGACAATGGCAGATTTATCAAAGTACAGAAACATTGGTATTTTCGCGCACGTTGATGCGGGTAAAACTACCACCACTGAGCGTATTCTAAAGCTTACTGGTAAAATCCACAAAACTGGTGAAGTACACGACGGTGAGTCTACAACTGACTTCATGGAACAAGAAGCTGAGCGCGGTATTACAATCCAATCAGCTGCGGTAACTTGTGAATGGGCTGGTCACCGCCTAAACGTTATCGATACTCCAGGACACGTTGACTTCACAGTAGAAGTATACCGCTCTCTTAAAGTACTAGACGGTGGTATCGGTGTATTCTGTGGTTCTGGTGGTGTTGAGCCTCAGTCAGAAACTAACTGGCGTTACGCGAACGATTCAGAAGTTGCTCGTCTGATCTTCGTAAACAAACTAGACCGTATGGGTGCAGACTTCTTCAACGTTGTTGATCAAGTGAAGAACGTTCTTGGCGCAAACCCACTAGTAATGACTCTACCAATCGGTCGTGAAGATGACTTCGTTGGTGTTGTTGACGTACTAAACCGTAAAGCATTCGTTTGGGACGACACTGGTCTTCCAGAAAACTACGAAATCACTGATGTTCCTGCGGACATGGTTGATGACCTAGAACAGTACCGTGAAGAGCTAGTTGAGACTGCTGTAGAGCAAGACGACGAGCTAATGGAAGCGTACATGGAAGGCGAAGAGCCAACTATCGAGCAGCTAAAAGAGTGTATCCGTAAAGGTACTCGCGACCTAGCATTCTTCCCAACGTTCTGTGGTTCTGCGTTCAAGAACAAAGGTATGCAGCTTATCCTTGACGCAGTAGTAGATTACCTACCTGCGCCAACAGAAGTTGATCCTCAGCCTCTAACAGATCCTGAAACGGGTGAGCCAACTGGTGAAGTTGCTACAGTATCTGCAGATGAGCCACTAAAAGCGCTAGCATTCAAGATCATGGATGACCGTTTTGGTGCTCTAACGTTCGTTCGTATCTACTCTGGCCGTCTGAAGAAGGGTGACACTATCCTTAACTCAGCGACTGGTAAGACTGAGCGTATCGGCCGTATGTGTGAAATGCAAGCGGACGAGCGTAACGAACTTACTGAAGCACAAGCTGGTGACATCATCGCTATCGTTGGTATGAAGAACGTTCAAACTGGTCACACTCTATGTGATCCTAAGCACGAATGTACTCTTGAAGCTATGATCTTCCCAGAACCAGTAATCTCTATCGCTGTATCTCCAAAAGATAAAGGCGGTTCTGAGAAGATGGGTATCGCGATCGGTAAGATGGTTGCAGAAGATCCATCATTCCAGGTTGAGACTGACGAAGAGTCTGGCGAAACTATCCTGAAAGGTATGGGTGAACTTCACCTAGACATTAAGGTAGACATCCTTAAGCGTACTTACGGCGTTGAGCTAGAAGTAGGTGCTCCACAGGTAGCTTACCGTGAAACTATCACTCAAGCAGTTGAAGATAGCTACACGCACAAGAAGCAGTCTGGTGGTTCAGGTCAGTTCGGTAAGATCGACTACCGTATCCGCCCAGGTGAGCCAAACTCAGGCTTCAAGTTCTCTTCTACAGTTGTAGGTGGTAACGTTCCTAAGGAATTCTGGCCTGCAGTTGAGAAAGGCTTCGAGGCCATGATGGATAATGGTGTTCTAGCGGGCTTCCCAACTCTAGACGTAGAAGTTGAACTATTCGACGGTGGCTTCCACGCAGTTGACTCTTCAGCTATCGCTTACGAAATCGCTGCTAAAGGCGCATTCCGTCAGTCTATGCCTAAAGCGGGTGCACAACTTCTTGAGCCAATCATGAACGTTGACGTATTCACTCCAGAAGACAACGTTGGTGACGTAATCGGTGACCTTAACCGTCGTCGTGGTATGATCAAAGATCAACAAGCTGGTACTACAGGCGTTCGTATTAAAGCAGACGTTCCTCTATCAGAAATGTTTGGTTACATCGGTCACCTACGTACTATCACTTCTGGTCGTGGTCAGTTCTCTATGGAATTCGGTCAGTACTCACCATGTCCAGCAAACGTTGCTGAGCAGGTAATCGCAGAAGTTAAAGAGCGTAACGAGAAGAAGTAATTCTTTAAGTTAAATCTTTAAGATAAAAGCCTCGCTGTTGCGAGGCTTTTTTGTATCTGCATTCTTGGTATGGAGCATCAATTTCTCACCTGAGCAAGACGGTCAGACCAAGCGTCAATTTCATTGCTTTTTATTTCTTGTTTTAACCATTCTGAAAACAACTGAATACGCTCTCGGCGGGGAGATTCTTGGGCGACATAAAGGTGAAACTGCAATCCTGGCAACATCCCCATATCAAAGGGCTTTACTAAAGCCCCTTGCTTAACTAAGTCTTGAGTCAAGCAATCACTTGCTAGACAAACGCCGTGCCCAGCAAGAACAGCGCTGATCGCCATATCGAATGTCCCGACTTCCATCCATTGGATCGCTTCTTTTTGCATAGGTAGAGCTTGAGAGTTAAACCAATGCCGCCAATGAAAACTGTCATTTCCATAGTGAATTAGCCAACAATTCAAAAGCTGCTGTGGGTCCGTAAACCGCATCGATTTCGCTAACTCAGGAGAGCAATACGGAAATATAGGCTCCTCGAGTAACAGATCTTTGGTTAACGCGCTTTCATCCACGTCTTTTTTTCCTTGCCAAATAGCCACGTCAATTTCACCGTGTTCCAGATCGAGCGTATCACAGTTGGTGATGATTCGAATTTGGATATTGGGATAGTCTGCGGAAAACTTCCAAAGACGAGGCAGTAGCCAACGTGAGGCAAAAGAAGGAGGGCTACTGACTTTCAAGATGCCGTCAATGGGTTCGTTTTGGATGGTATTCAACCCCGTAATGATGGATTCAAATCCTTTGGAAAGGTATCGGTAAAGAGTTTCCCCTCTTGGGGTAAGTACCATGGAACGCCCTTTACGGACAAACAGAGTACATCCTAGCTCTTCTTCTAGTTTCCTTAAGGTTTGACTGACGGCTGCTTGACTCACAAACAGTTCTTGGCCAGCTTTACTGTAGCTTTGTAGTCTTGCTGCCGCTTCGAAATACCGCAAGCTAGCCAGATGCCTTAACCGCTTATCCATAAGCCCTCGTTATAGTAGTTGTAAGAAATGATCGTTCGGATTCTCCCAACAGAATACCGATAATCTATGTCATCGACGACCGACATGTCCAATATTGGTCTCCGCATTATGCAACACAGGAGGAATTCGATGGCAATATTATTGAGATGGAACCTAGGTTTTGAGATTCAATTCTTTCATACAAAGAAGCAATGGTGTTTTGGCAGCAAGCAAAGCGATGCTTCAGTCATCCAGCCCAATTCAAGGAATGACGAATCATTAGGGGCGCAAGTTTACTTAGCGTCGGACTTAAGTGACCACATGCAAAGAGATGTTGTAGGGGAATCTAAAGCTCCGAGGCCAAATCATTACAGTAAATATCTGTAACGCTTGTCTCTACGCAGAGGTGGTAGGGAAGGATAAGACTTTGACCTTCTAGCGTTAGCAGTGAAATCTCAGTGGTTTCGCATTAGAAAAAAGGCGATGACTGCTCTGTAAGCAGTCATCGCAGTGTTGAAAGAATGGACGGTTTGGTGATTAAGTTAGGACTGGAATCAATCTTCCCAAACGATCAATTGACCTTTAGGCCAGTTCTCGCCAACTTCATGGTACTTCTGCTCCAATACATGACGCTTGATCTTCAATGTTGGAGTGAGGATGCCATTCTCGATACTCCAAGGTTCTTTGATCATTAATACCCCTTTTATCTGCTCATGGGATTCCAACTGTTGGTTCATTTTCGCGATGACTTTTTCGGTTGTACGAGCGTAGCGTTCACGATCAAAGTTAGGGAAGTCATGAGGAACCACAAGCAGAATGGGGGCAGGCAGACCTAAGCCGATCAAGCACAGCATTTCAACACGACTGTATTCAATTAATTTTTTCTCGATAGGGACTGGTGCAACAAACTTACCTTTAGCGGTTTTAAAGGTGTCCTTCTTACGACCTTGAATGGTTAAGTAGCCTTCACTATCTAATGCACCAATGTCTCCAGTATGAAGCCAGCCATCACTATCAAAGGATTCTTGTGTCGCTATATCATTTTTAAAGTAGCCGGAGAACATTCCTTGGCTTCTGACCATGATTTCATCGTCATCCGCAATTTTTAATTCAATACCAGGGCCGGCTTGCCCAACAGAACCAATTTTATCGGCGCGGAAAGGGTAGTTTAAGGTGCTGTAAGCAAAAGATTCTGTCATGCCCCATGCTTCGGTAATGTTTAAACCGACACTACGATACCATTCCAACAATGCGGGAGACACGGGCGCCGAACCGCAGCCTAAGACTCGAGCTTGATCTAACCCTAAGCCATCCGCTAATTTCTTTTTGATTAGGGAGTTAATCAATGGAATCTTCAGCAAAATATTCAGCTTACGTTGTGGCAATTTATCTTGAATACGTTGCTGAAATACCGTCCATAATCTAGGGACGGAAATGAATAAGGTTGGACGGTGCATTTTGACATCGTCAATAAACGTATCCAATGATTCCGGGAACGCAGTAGGCACGCCTCCTGCGATCGAAGAGCCGAAAATATACACGCGCTCGGTAATGTGTGCGAGAGGGAGGTATGAGAAGAGACGGTCTTGTTCTTGAATACTGATGTGGTCGATGAGTCGTTGGACTGACCAAGAAAAAGCACCGTAAGTGAGCATTGCGCCTTTGGGTAGCCCAGAAGTACCAGAGGTATAGACTAACGACATCAGCTTGTCGTCATGATGTTGCGGACGATCGGTACTTGGCTCCGACTGCTCGATGAGCTTCGAGTATTGATACTGACACTGAGGGGCCGTGTCATAAGGCAACGCGATACTGATTAACTCGGGTAAGCTATCGATAACACTTTGCGAGGCTTGGGAATCGTCAAGTTTACCAGCCAACAATACCTTACTTTCGCTATGAGTTAAGCAGTACTCAATGGTGTCTGCGCCTGCTGTTGGGAAAATAGGAACACTCACGAAATCGCCTAACATCATCGCCAAATCACAAATAAACCATTCGGCACAATTTTTGGAAATTAAAGCCACTTTATCCCCAGATTCAACCCCAAGGTGGCGCAAAGCAGTAACGAGTTTTAACGCTTGGTCTGCGACCTCAGCATAGGTGAATTCAACAAATTCACGTTGGATAATTTGCTTTAAATAGACTTCATTTGGGCGTTCTTCTGCCCATTTGAGGATCAGCTCATTAGGCGGTGGCAGGGTGCAGCTTGGTGTCTGTAACTCGTTTGGCTGATTCATTCTCTAACTCCATGTTTTGGCGAATGATATTATTATGTTAATTTAATGTTAACAATAGCATGCATTTGCCAGAGCAGAAACCAAAGTTGAGGATTTTTTCAAGGGGCGGAGCGGTCACGGAATGGAGTTGCTGAAAGAGAAACGCCCAACCAATGTTGGGCGTTATTTGAATATGAGGCGCAGTACCGCGAAGGTGTGTCACCAGCCATTGAGCGCAGCAGATGCTGTGATTAGGTTAATGCACCGAGAGCCAGACCACTGGCACAGAAGAAAATCACCATACCAAGGATAGGAAGCTTCAGTTGTTTAAGCAGGTAGAGACCTACAAGGACGAGTGCCAGATCTGAGCCCGATAAAACAGCACTGGTAAACACAGGCTGGTAAAGCGCTGCGAGTAATAAACCGACTACAGCCGCATTGACACCGTTCAATGCGCCGGAAACTTTTGGAATGGCTGCCAGTTTCTGCCAGTTTTTGAGCACGCCTAACAAGAGTAAAAAACCGGGTAAGAAGACGGCTAATGTAGCAAGTAATGCACCTAAGATTGGGGCTTGTGGCAGCATTTCGTAACCTAAGTAGGTGGCGAAAGTAAACATCGGACCGGGTACGGCTTGCGCAGCAGCGTAGCCAGTTAAAAATGTGCTTTGGGTCACTTGATCGCCGACTAACTCCTGTAGCAGTGGTAGCACGACATGACCGCCACCAAACACCAAGCTACCCGCCTGGAAAAAGTCATTAAATAGCGCGATGACATGATGAGATTGGCTTATAAGAGGAAGCGCAACCAATAAGGTGATAAAAATGCCTAATGGCAGTATCGAGGGACGAAAAGAGCCTGTGTGAACCTTTGTATCGTGACGGTTGGATGTTGTGTCCTCTTTACCTAGCCAAAGTGCGCCAATCATGGCAGCAATCACTAAGGTGATGATTTGGGTTGAAATGCCAGAGAAGACAAGCAGTGCGACAGCCGTTGCAACGCATAGTCCAACCGATAAAGGGGATTGGCAAAAGTTCTTATACATACCCCAAGCGGCATCAGCGACCACCACTACCGCCAACAATTTTAAGCCGTGAGTGATATGGTTAAACCAATCGGCATCCATGATCTGGCTACTTGCTAAAGCCAAGAGGATCATCATGAGCACTGAGGGAAGCGTGAAGCCAAGGAATGCAGCACAAGCCCCAAGTAGCCCACCTTTTTTGTAGCCTAAAGCAAACCCAACTTGGCTAGAACCTGGACCGGGTAAGAACTGGCTCAGTGCAACGATTTGGGCGTATTCCTCATCTGATAGCCATTTCAGTTGTTCAACGAAGGTTCGGCGAAAATAGCCAATATGCGCTGCAGGACCGCCGAAGCTGATCCAACCTAGCCAAAAGAAGGTTTTAAAAATGGTAAGCATGGTGTTGAATTCTCATACAGTATAAGTCTGTAGGGAATGTACGAAATTTACTATAATGACTCAAATTAATAGTTTTAATCGCAACTATGAATGAGGTGAGTTTGGAATCAATCAATTGGAAAGGAGTGGATCTCAATTTGTTGGTGGCTTTTTCACAGCTGTATCGTCATCGCAGTGTTAGCCTTGCTGCTGAGAAAAACCATGTGAGCCAGTCGGCAATGAGCCATTCATTATCTCGCTTGAGAGCTCTCTTTAATGATCCTCTGTTTGTCCGTAAAGGTCATGTCATGCTGCCGACGGAGCAGGCCGCGACCATGGCACCACTCATTGAAGAGCTACTACATACGGTTCAGCATCAGTTATTGACTACCTCTCAATTCGTCGCACATGACTACCAAGGGGTTTGCCGAATCGGGTTGACCGATTATGCGGAATTTATTTTTGCCCCTGTGATTTTCGATGAAATACGGCGACAAGCGCCGCAGTCACAAGTGAGCTTCGTCAATGTCAATCGACATAATTACTCCGTGCTGACAGATTCCGAAAACCTCGACGTTGTCATCGGGAGTTTTCCGCAACTCGCGGAGACTTTTTCTGGTCACACACTCTATCAAGAAGAGCATGTGTGTTTGTGTCGAGATGATTTATTTGAAAACAAAGACGCCCTGTCCCTGGAAGACTTTATCTCGATAGAGCATGCGCTGGTGAGTCCGGATGGGCAACTCAGTACTCAGGTAGATGCTTTATTGAAACAGGAAGGGTTAACGCGGAATGTGACCGTTGCTTCACGCAACTTTTTAACCATTCGCAGCTTATTAAGTCATCGTCGGTTACTTGCAATCGTGCCGCAGCGAATGGCGACGGCAACGGGCTTTGATGATCGGCTCATCGCTTACCCGCCGCCTGTTCCAGTGGCTAATTTCACTATTCAAATGGCGTGGCTGAGTCATCGAACGCATCAAGAGAAAAACGTTTGGTTGAGAACGCTTTTACTAAATTGTTTGCAATAAAAATAACCTTTGTTACAAACTTTGTTCGAATGATTCATAAAATATGAAGTTGCTCATGATTTATAATTCTTTTCAAAAGCTTAGTTTGAATTTGGCTATAATCTCGCGTTCTTAGTCAAATCTACAGTTGGTTGTACAAAGGAATTAGAATGAAAAAGACACTATCGCTAGCTTCATTGGCTTTGGCCAGTGCATTTTGTGGTCAGGTTGCGGCTCAAGAAGCTATCTCTGCTAATGAAGGCATCTCTGCTAATGAAGGTTGGTACATGGGCCTTGATGCCGTAAAGGCAACGGCAGATGTTGAGTCAGCTGAAGAGTACAAGCTTGATGTTGGCGTAGCATTTAGTGCGGGATACGATTTTGTTGTTAATAACAACTTTGTTGTTGGCGTTGAAGGTGAATATGTTCAATACGGTCGTAAAACATTAGGTCAGGAGACCGTAATCTCTAGCAGCCACGGCATTACGAGTGCGGATTTAGATCTTGTCTACTCAGCGATTAATGTCAATGTTTTGCCAAAGTACTACTTCAATAATTCAGGTTTTTACGTAGGCGGCATTGTCGGTCTAGGTAATGTGAAGGCCGAACTCGAGCTGACGAAAGACGAGCACAAGTCTGCTTCTCAGGATGATGATTCAGCCATGGGTATGACATTTGGTGTCGAAGCGGGTTATGACTTCGGCTCATGGGATATCAGTGGTGGCTACCGTAATGTTTCAGCTGAACTAGATGGTTCTGATGTATCGATCGGTGCTATGTTCCTAGGCGCTCGCATGAAGTTCTAAGGCTTCGCTATAAGCCAATGAGAATTAAACCAATAAAGAGGAGCCTTAGGCTCCTTTTTTGATCAACGAAGATTTTTAAATATTAGAAGCTTGCTAAGGGAGTATTATTTTTAGACTGTTTTCCGTGGAGTACGCAAGGACAAACAGCCTGTAATGTTATTCTCGACATTTTATTTTAATGGCTCTAGTCGTTCATTTTTCGAATCTAATGATCTGCTTTAAATCCTCAAACATTTAGGTAATTACTCTCAAGAAAACCCGGTGCAGCTGGTTGCGTTCGCATCCTGTTTTTATTTCCAGGTGTTAATAAAAGTTTCTACTTATTATCATAGGAGGGCGATTTTTTGAATATAGTCTCATTTTGTGATCTAATTCATGTTTAGATATAGATCTTCGTTATAATCCCGACCGTTCTTATATTGATAAGTTAGTTGTACGAAGGATTAAAATGAAGAAAACACTTTCATTAGCGGCACTGAGTGTGATCATGGCTTTTGGCGCACAAGCTGAAGACAATAAGCAGGAATCTAAGGTAAAAGCAGGTTGGTACGCAGGCTTGGACTTAGTGAGAACAGACGCTTCTGTGTCAAACTACGATCTAGATTTAGACGTTGGTTTAGGTGCAACAGTCGGCTATGATTTTCAAATCGCAGATAATTTTGTCGTTGGTTTAGACGCTGAATATATCTCGTACGGTTCAGACACTGAGCACGAAGTTTATGCCTCAGGTAATGCTAGTATGAACCGTGAACTCGATATTACAGGCATTAATGTCAATCTTCGTCCCAAATACTACTTAGGAAATTCAAACTTTCACATCGGAGGTATATTGGGTCTTGGTAAAGTAAAAGTGGAGAACGAAGTCGTTGCTCGCATTCACACGGCAGGATTTCAATCATCAAGCAAGGGTAAGTCTGAAGATTCAGATATAGCGAAAACCTTTGGGGTTCAAGTTGGTTATGACTTTGAGTCTTGGGGAGTTCTTGCTAGCTACCGTTTACTTACTCCTGAAATAGATTCTACCGATTTGGATCTAAAAGTGATTACAATTGGTGCACAGATGAAGTTTTAACTTTGTTTGACTCATACCAATAAAAAGGAGCCTTAGGCTCCTTTTTTGATCAACGCATCAATTTTCGAGTAATGATGGGGTTGAACTCCGGCTAAATTACCGTATTTGGGAGTTTCTCTGTCATTCTCTCTAGGGAAGTGCCAACCCACAGTGTGTTCAATAAAGTTCTGAGCGAACGATTCAGAGATATCCAAACATCCAGCTAAGACGGTATCGACATAGCTTTGCATTATTGGACTCAACGTACAGGGTGGTTCTGGAGCATCTTTAACATAGACCCATATTGGCGAGTCATGATCAAAAGCCAGTTCAGACGTCACTTGAACGGGTTCAATACGAATGCGATGGTAGCCTCGCTCACGTTGATCAAATTCTTCCAGTGCCTTTTGATCAATCTCGATGAGGACGCCATTGACTTGGCTGTTGCCTCGATTCACGATCAGTGGCGATAAGATATAACTCTCATCGACTTTGCCCCAGTACCGAATCAAGCCTTCTACGGTCACGGGGATGGCTTTACCCGTTTGTCCTGTTCGTTTTCTTGATGCTGCATTAATCAAGCTGCCGTAACCAAAAATATACATCGACCCTCCTGTCCCTATTGGTGCGAAGATGAATTTCAATACCTTTTGTATCACACCGAGCTTAAATATCTACCCTAAAAGAGGTAGGGAATCAGTGGTCTGTTGAGTTCATGGAGTGAGGTTGAACCGTCGCTGAGATGATTATCAAGTCTCTGAAACAGAGGTGAGCGCAAAAAAAGCCAGACGAGATCGTCTGGCTTGATAATCGATAGGTATTGCTCTGTTCCGCCAAGGGAACGCAATTAGTTGTTACTGTGTAGCTCGCTGTTCAATTCAACGGCTGTCTTGTTCGCAAGGCATTCAATCTGACCTGTCACTGAGTTACGACGGAATAGAAGATCAGAAACTCCAGCTAGGTCGCGAGCTTTGACGACTTCGACTTCGTTACCGTCCGAATCAAGCATACGCACTTTTGCACCCGCAGTAACGTATAGACCGGATTCAACCGTACAGCGATCACCAAGAGGGAAACCAAGACCTGCATTTGCACCAAGGAGTGAGTTTTCGCCAATAGAAACCACAACCGTACCGCCACCAGATAGTGTACCCATGATAGAAGCGCCGCCACCGATATCTGAGCCATCGCCCACAACAACGCCAGCTGAAATACGGCCTTCAACCATGCTGACACCTGTCGTACCCGCGTTAAAGTTAATGAAACCTTCGTGCATGACGGTAGTACCTTCGCCCACGTGAGCACCAAGACGCACGCGAGACGTGTCAGCGATACGAACGCCTGCCGGTACAATGTAATCCACCATTTTCGGGAATTTATCAACACAGTCTACAGACAGGTGACGACCTGCTAGTCGCGCTTCGATTTGACGATCAGCCAGTTCTGGCAGGTCGATAGGACCTTCGTTGGTCCAAGCAATGTTATGTAGAAGGCCGAAGATACCGTCAAGTACCGTGCCGTGTGGCTGTACAAGACGATTAGAAATCAGTTGCAGTTTTAGGAAGCCTTCAGCAACAGACTGTGGTTTTTCATCCGAAGCCAATACAACCAGTACCAGTGGTTGCGTTGATTCTGCCGCTTTTGCTGCAAAAGACGCGTTCGCTGCGTCACCGTTCGCTTCGAACGCTGCAGCTAATTGAGCACTTTGCTGCGCTGAGACTTCAATTGCTTGGTTACCTTGCTCATAACCGACCACACCTGCCACCGCTTCAATCAGTGCGTCAGCTGGGTTTAATACTGGGTTAGGGAAAAATGCTTCAATGATTTTGCCGTCACGATTTTTTGTCGCGGTACCAAAGGCTAGAGAAAAGTAAGCCATGTGAACTCTCCGTATGTTGTGTGCACTTGCGGCGTTGAGCAAGCCGAGTGCTAATAAAAATAGTCAAAAAGGGTTGAGAAAATGCTCTCAAAAAATGAAATGAGAAAGGGCACTGCCACTTAGCGGATCATTTTTTGAAAACATGGTCTTAAGCAGACTTCATTTCTGTCGAAGTGCAATCATCATATTTCTGCAATCATCTTAATCAGAGGAGGCTCGAGTTTAAAGGGCAAACGGATAACCCGTCTGCACGCCGTTACTTTTTGTCGTTTTAGAGATATATGGTCTCGATGAGAAAAAGGCAATGCTTTATCACAGCAAAACGTTATCAAAGTGATGCTCTATCCAAGTAATGCTTTATCTAAGTAATGGATGGTCAATCGTTGGTAACAAACGTCGGCGGCACAGAGTGAACCCGCAGTAAGTCATGCTGGGCAATCTTCAGAAAAAAGAAAACCGCCAAAATGGCGGTTTAAAAACGTCGCATTAAGCTGCGTCGTCTTGATCGTCTGGCTGAGGCTCAACCGCTTTTGGTTTTTTCGGTGCGGGTTTACGTTTTGCACCGAGTGCATAAAGCACTTCTTCTTTGTTTTGAGCTAAGAACATCGCAAGATCTTCTTGTTTTGACTCATCTTCTAACAGCTCACTTTTGCCTAATAGTGCAAAAAGTTCATCTGCCATATCCAGCATTTTGTCGTAGGCATCCGCTTCCGCTTTAGAGGTAAAAGTCATTTTCTCTTCTCCATTGCGCTCTACCACGTACTTGACGATTACAGCCATGGTTCATCCTCAACGTTTAATTAAAAATTTACTGGCTTTTTATACAGTTTTCCCTTGTTAAAGTCCATACTCATTCTCGGTGATGCATTCACAATGAGAGACGAGATGGCATTTGGTTGAGTAAGCCGAATCAGAGCAGCAGGTGACGAACAGGGCTCACCCTTCGTGGTGATCCCACTGTTGGCTGAAATCGATAAATCGTTTGAGCAGCGGGCTTTGGTACTTCTCTTTATGTACCAGAATCCAAAAGCGACGTTTCATGTCTAAGGGGATGTGCAATTGTTTTACGCGTCCGTCATTAATCGCGGGTTGCGCTGACAATTTGGAAAGGCAAGCTAGCCCCAGCCCAGCGGATACTGAGTTGACCAATGCCTCCGTGGTATTGAGCTGAAAGGATTCTTGCCAGTATTCCAGCCGTGGCGCAATGGCGGTAAGAAACAGTTCACGAGAACCTGAACCGGGCTCTCTCAGCAGCCAAATGGATTGCTCTAAATCGAGTAATGACACCGAATCTTGCTCGGCAAGAGGATGGTTTGGCGGTGCAATCACACACATCTCATCGTCTCGAAAAGGGGTGGCGATCAGCTCAGGGTGCTGCGTTTTGCCTTCAATGAGCGCGATATCGAGCTCGTAATCCACCAGCATATTGCAAATTTGAGCCGAATTTGAAATGAACAAGCTTTGTGACTCATGATGGGTATGTTGACGAAAGTCACTCAACAGATAGGGCGCGACTTGATTGCCGATGGTATCACTCGCGCCGATCCGCAACTGACCAGACAAGGTATCCTTGTCAGAAAATAGCTGCTCAATATCGTGGCTACGATGCAATAACTCATCCGCAAGCGGTAACAGCTTTTGCCCTTCTTGATTCAAGATCAAGCGATTGTTGACTCGATCAAATAGAGCATGCCCCAACTGCTTTTCCAGCTCTCTCAGTGCCATGCTGACCGCTGCTTTAGAGAGAAACAGTGCGTCAGAGGCGGCAGTGAGACTTTTGTGTTGCGTGATTGTGGTAAAGACTTTGAGCTGTTTGAGAGAAATATGGGTTGCCATCGTCATCTTTGAAGAGTTGAGCCAAAAAATGAGTGTCTAGCAAATGGGCATGGTTTGCAAATGCATGGTTTTCTTTTATTGACTTCTTATGCCGATTTAACGCTCTCAATCTGTTCTATAAACGTTCGATGGTTTCTTAAGCGCTTATGTACCTAGCGTACATTTATTCGTCTAAGTTGCTGTTTATTAATAATCTTGTAATTCTACGAAGATATCGAAATATGCTACTCTAAACCTTACCCCTCCCGTACTTAGTGAGATCCTAGTGTTTACTGTTTACCACTCCAATCAGGTTGATGTTTTAAAGTCTTTATTGGTCGAGTTGATTCGATTGAACCCGCTTGAAAACCCATTCGATAAAGAACAGATCTTGGTGCAGAGCCCAGGGATGTCGCAATGGTTAAAAATGGAGTTAGCGAAAGAGTTTGGGGTGGCAGCAAATATTGATTTTCCACTGCCAGCGACGTTCATCTGGGAGCGTTTCACGGACGTCTTAACTGGGGTGCCTAAGCGCAGTGCATTTAACAAGGAAGCGATGACGTGGAAGCTCATGCACATTCTGCCAAGCATGTTACCTCAAGATGAGTTCGCACCATTAGCTCGCTATTTAGAGCGAGATAACGATGACTCTAAGCTTTTCCAGTTAGCTGAAAAAATTGCTGACATCTTCGATGGATATTTGGTGTATCGCCCAGAGTGGATCGCGACGTGGGAAACTGGCGGCGTAGTCGCTGAGCTTGGTGAAGACCATCCTTGGCAGCCTCTTTTATGGCAGGCGTTGTACCGCTACACCTTGGAACTTGACCAATCTCAGTATCATCGGGCCAACCTTTATCACGATTTTATTCAAGCCTTAGATGGGCGTAGCGAGCCGCTGCCGAATGTGCCAGAGCGTCTATTTGTATTTGGTATTACCGCCTTACCACCTCGGTATATGGATGCGCTTAAAGCCATGGGTGAGCATATGGATGTTCATCTGATGTTTACAAACCCATGTCGTTACTATTGGGGGGAAGTCAGGGATCGCAAGTATTTATCTCGTCTCGCTGCGCGACATCGTCAGCGCCTGGTTTGGCAGAACAATCAATCTCAACTTATGGGAGAAACGCCACAGCTGAAAGGGGATATCGATACCAATGTACAAGATGAATTGCATACAAATGAAGTGGGCAATAGTCTATTGGCATCGATGGGCAAATTGGGTCGAGACAATATGTATTTATTATCCCAGCTTGAATCCCATGAAATTGAAGCGTTTGTGGATGTTGAACCGGATTCCCTATTGACGCAGATCCAAGCGGATATTCTTAACCTCGATGAACATCAAGATGATGAGCAGCTTACCAGCAGTGTTCACAAACGTAGCTTAAGTACAAAAGACCGTTCGTTAACGTTACATGCTTGCCACAGCCCGATGCGTGAAGTCGAAGTCTTGCACGATCAATTACTGGCGATGTTCGACCAAGATGCCAACCTAAAGCCACGCGACATTATTGTCATGGTTGCAGACATCAATGCATACAGTCCGGCGATTCAAGCGGTCTTTGGTAACGCGCCCGGAGATCGTTACATTCCGTTCTCCATTTCGGACCGAACAGCGGATCAGGAAAGTCCGATCCTTAATGCGTTTATGCAGTTGGCGAATTTACCGCAAACACGCTGCCTTGCCACCGAGCTACTCGAATTACTCGAAACACCCGCGATTTTGCGTCATTTCAGCGTGAATGAGGAAGAGTTTCTGTTGGCGAAACGCTGGGTAGAAGAGTCCGGTGTCCGATGGGGGCTAAACCGAGAGACAGGGCAAGAGTTTGGTTTGCCTGCGACCGAGCAGAACACTTGGCAATTTGGTATCGAACGCATGCTACTTGGTTATGCGATGTCGGACAGCGCAGGTTTGTTTGAAACCAAAGAGGGACCATTATCTTCGTATAATGAAGTGCAGGGTCTCGGAGCTGAGTTAGCAGGGAAACTGGCTCGATTTATTGAAACTGTGGCACATTACCGTCGTATTTTCTCTCAGACTCAATCCGTTGATCAGTGGCGCGAGTCTCTACTGGCGCTGATGGATGATATGTTCAGTGCTGAGTTAGAGGAAGAGATGGCGTTGAAATCGATTCGCGACACTTTGGCGCAGCTCAAAGAGCAACTGGAAGATGCGCAATATGATGCCGACTTAGCACCAACCATTGTGGTTCAATACCTAAAAAGTAAACTTTCAGGCACACGTGTCAGTCAACGTTTCCTCGCAGGGCAAGTCAACTTCTGTACCTTGATGCCAATGCGTTCCATTCCATTTAAAACGGTTTGTTTATTGGGCATGAATGATGGGATTTACCCTCGTTCAATGCCGCCGGAAGGGTTTGATTTGATGAACGGTCGTTCTCGTCCTGGGGATCGTTCACGTCGTGATGATGACCGCTACCTGTTTTTAGAAGCACTCCTGTCGGCACAGCAAAGCCTTTACATCAGTTACGTCGGACGATCGATTCACGATAACAGTGAGCGCGTTCCTTCAGTGCTGGTGTCTGAAGTGATGGAATATTGTCACCAGAACTACTGTTTCGAAGGCGATGAGGCTTTGACCAGTGATGAGTCGGGAGCGAGGTTGCTTTCAGCGCTGACTCGCTATCACTCTATGGTTCCTTTTAGTCCGAGTGCCTTTCAGAAAAATTCAGGTCAGGTCAGCTACGCCAAAGAGTGGTTGCCAGCGGTAAATCGCAAAGGGGAAGCCAGTGCGACATTTAATTCAGACCTGCCTGATTATTTATTGGATGCCGTGTTTCCTTATGAGTTGTCTCTTGTGGAATTGCAGCGTTTTTGGCGTTTACCTGTACAGCACTTCTTTAACCAGCGATTAAAGGTGGTGTTTGAGCCGCCGATGCCGGTTATGGAAGATAACGAACCCTTCCTATTGAATGGTTTAGAAAGTTATCAGATGAGAGATGAGCTGCTGCATGTTCTCTTAGAGCAAGCTCGAACGGGGGCGGCAGATAAAGAACAAGTACTGAGTGACTTTAAGAAGCAGCAACGTGCACAAGGGCGTTTACCTGTGGGAGCGTTTGGCGATATTGAATTTGAAACAAACCGAACTCAGGCAGAGCAATTGGTTGAAACCTTGACTTTTGTCTGCGGTCAGCCGAAAGAAGACATTGAACTCAATGTGACTTGGAATTGGTCTTGTGAAGAAACGAAAAATGTATCCTTGACTGGCTGGCTAACTCATCACTACCAATCGGGCTTGGTGCGCTATCGCAGTGGCAAAATTCGAGCGCAAGACTACTTGTCAGCTTGGATTGATCATCTATCGGCAGCGGTGATGGGGCACGCTTTAACCACTCACATGATTGGTTATGACCGTAAAGAAGGTGTGGTGCATTTGAAGCTTCCTCCCGTCGAAAGCCAAGCTCATGCCGAAAGCTTGTTGAAAGAGCTGGTTCGATTGTTCTTTGAAGGCATGACCAAACCGTTGCCATACTTTCCTGTGACGTGTTTAGCGGCAGTGGAGGCTGGTTTCAGTAAGGCGGGTTGGGTTTATGATGCTGAGAAAGCGAGCAAGAAAATGGCGGATGCATTTAACGACGGCTATTTGCGAACTGGTGAAGGGCGCAATCCTTACATCTCACGTATTTGGCCGCAATGGAGTGAGGACCTGTCTGTGGAAGTTGATCGCATTGCCAGTTTGGTGATCCAAGAGCCAAGGTTACAAGTGGTGGAGAAAGAAGAGTGAGTAGGCCGCCAGTAAATCATTATTCGTGTAGGGCGTTCGCTGTGCGGCCAAAGGTCAGAGGGACCGAGTCATTTAACGCATTGGATGCGTTGGGTGTGTGAGGATACTAACGATCACTGAATTGAATAACAGTGAGTAAGATCTCACAACTTCCTAATAATTAAACACTTTACACAATTCAATTAAATTTTAGGTGCTAGATCACATAGGATCTGGTTTAACTATCAAAAAGGTCACATTGAAATGACGAATTCGTCAGCGATCACTCCGATCCCTTTGAATACCATGATGTTTCCCTTGCATGGTGCGAGGCTGATAGAAGCTTCAGCGGGCACAGGAAAAACCTTTACTATCGCAGGACTCTACTTGCGTTTGCTGTTAGGTCATGGCGATCCACAAACTCGCCATCAGGTCCCTTTAACGGTCGATCAGATCTTGGTGGTGACCTTTACCGAAGCGGCAACGGCAGAATTACGTGATCGGATACGAGCACGGATCCATGATGCGCGTTTGGCCTTTTCTCGAGGAGTGAGCCACGATCCTGTTATTAAGCCTTTGCTGGACGAGGTTGAAGATCACGCCTCAGCGGCGGAAATCTTACTGCAAGCCGAACGCCAAATGGATGAGGCGGCCGTATTTACTATTCACGGTTTCTGTCAAAGGATGTTGACCCAAAATGCTTTTGAATCGGGCAGTCGTTTTGAAAATGAATTTGTCACCGATGAAAGTCGTTTGAAATCACAAGTGGTTGCCGATTATTGGCGTAAGAACTTCTACGATCTCCCGTTCGAATTAGCGGCTGAAGTACGCAATTTATGGGCATCCCCTGAGTCGTTGCTGGTGGAAATCAGCCGATATTTAACGGGGTCGGAACTGACCCTGTCAGTGGCGCCGATGGAAGGGGCGTTGGCGGATCTGCATCAAGAGAACCTTGAGAGAATTCGTACATTAAAAGCGTTATGGCTTACAGAGTGTGATGGGTTTGAAAAGCTGATTTCAGAATCAGGCGTTAATAAGCGCAGCTATACCAAGAAATCCTTGCCCACTTGGTTAGAGAGTGTCAAAGCGTGGGCAACCAGCGAGACATTGGATTATCAGATCCCAGATAAACTGGAAAAGTTTTCTCAAAAAACGCTGTTAGAGAAAACGGCGAAAGAGCCAGCGCCAGTTCATGCGGTGTTCTCCGCAGTCGAAGCATTCTTAGACCATCCTGTCAGTTTAAAACCTGCTTTGCTTGCCCATGCCATTAAGCATTGTCGCAGCATGTTGGCGGAGGTGAAATCTCAAAAGCAATGGCTCTCTTTTGATGACTTGCTCACACAGCTCTCAGCCGCTTTAGATACCGATAGTGAAGCTTTGTTGGCCGATCGCATACGCGGTTTGTTTCCTGTGGCGATGATCGATGAATTCCAAGATACCGACCCATTGCAGTACAGTATTTTCAGTCGCATTTATCTCGATCACCCCGATGCCGGTCTATTTATGATCGGCGATCCGAAACAAGCGATTTACGCCTTCCGTGGGGCTGATATCTTCACCTACATTAAGGCGCGCAATCAAGTGACGGCGCATTACACGCTCGGAACGAACTGGCGTTCCAGTGCGGATATGGTCGCAGCCGTGAATCAGGTGTTTGAGCAAGCAGACAGTCCTTTCATTTATGATCAGGATATTCCATTTCTCCCTGTCGCACATAGCCCGGGGGCTGAATCGCGAGCTTGGTATTTACATGGTCTCAAGCAGCCCGCATTAACTTATTGGTCGCCGGATGATATCGAAAAGCCTATCACTAAAGGGGACTATCAGACTCAGATGAGTGAAGGGGCGGCGAACCATATCCAAAGGGTGTTATTAGCGGCACAAAACCATCAAGCGACACTGGGTAAAGAGGCGCAACACACCATTCAAGCGGGGGATATTGCCGTTTTAGTTCGTACTGGTGCAGAAGGCCGTTTGATGCAATCAGCACTTGCGGAACGAGGCATTGCGAGTGTTTACCTCTCGAACAAAGACAGTGTCTTTTCGAGTGTGATTGCTAAAGACATTCAGCGTCTGCTGCAAGCCGTTCTAACGCCCGAGAATGATCGTGCACTCAGGGCGTGCTTGGGCTCGCACCTGTTTGCGTTAACGGCCATGGAGCTTGACTTACTAAACCGTGACGAAAATGCATGGGATGATGCGGTCAATGAATTCAAACAATATCGCGTCACATGGAGTCAACGAGGTGTTTTGCCTATGTTGCGCGGTGTGATCAGTAAACGCAATATCGCCGAACGCATGTTGGAAGAAGAGAGTGGTGAACGCGATCTGACAGACTTGATGCACATTGGCGAGCTGCTGCAACAAGCGACGCAAGAGATCGACAGTGATCATGGCCTATTGCGTTGGTTGGCGCAGAGCATCAGTGACACTGAGCAAGGTTTAGGGGGGCAAGAAGAGCAAGTTCAGCGTTTGGAATCGGAAAGGAATTTGGTGCAAATCGTCACTATCCATAAATCCAAAGGTCTGGAATATGATCTTGTTTATTTACCCTTTGTGCTCAGTTATCGCGAAGCCAGTGAAGCGAAATATTATGATGCAGAGAACGACACAACGGTACTGGATATCGCCGAGAACCCGACTCATTTAGCTCAAGCAGACAAAGAGCGATTAGCCGAAGATTTGCGCTTGATCTATGTGGCATTAACACGTGCCGTTTATGGTTGTTTCATCGGTATAGCACCACTGCGTAATGGGCGCTCAACCAAAGAGCCGACTGGGGTGCACAAAAGTGCGATGGGGTATCTGCTGCAAAATGGTCAAGAAGGCAGTATAGATGATTTAAACCAAGCGTTGAATCGCCATCAAAATGATGAAGGCTCGGTGGTGGTGACGGCTGTTCCTGAAGACAACGATCACGCTTACGTCGTTCACGATGCGCCTGCTGAAGAGTTAACTGCGGCAACGTTAAGCCGTGAGATAGAGCGAGGTTGGCGTATTACCAGCTACTCGGGGCTGGTCAAGCAGGGCAGTCATCACAACCACGATGCCACGATGGAGATTGGCGGTTTTGATTTAGATTCTGCGGACGAAGCATCAGATGCTCAGCAAGAGGAGCCTGAGCGCAGTATTTTCAATTTCCCGAAAGGGGCTCGCCCCGGCACCTTCCTTCACACACTGTTTGAAGAGTTGGAGTTTACCCTGTCGCCTTATGACGAGTCGCAAACGGCCATCATCATGCAATTGCTGGAAGCTGAGGCATATGATCCGGAATGGTTGCCTATTTTACAGCAGTTAGTTGAACGCGTTCTCAGTACGCCTTTGGACAATAAGGCTCTCTGTTTGAACCAGATCCAACCCAAACAGCGTTTAGTGGAAATGGAGTTCTTATTGCCCATTGAGCTGTTAACGGCTCCCGCACTGAATCGCATTGTACAGCGACATGATCTTTTGTCCGCTAAAGCGGGAGATCTGGGGTTTTATAATGCACAAGGTATGCTGAAAGGCTTCATCGACTTGGTGTTTGAGCATCAAGGTAAATATTATGTCCTTGATTGGAAATCGAACTATTTGGGCGATCAGGTTGCGGATTATCATGGGGCGGCACTGCAACAAGCGATGGCAGATCACCGCTACGACTTACAGTATCAAATTTATGCGTTGGCACTGCATCGTTTTCTACGTAGCCGCCTCCCTCATTATGATTATGAACAGCACTTTGGCGGGGTCTATTACTTGTTTTTACGCGGAGTGGATGGCGATGCGGAGCATGGGGTCTTTCATGCCAAACCCAGTATTGCGCTATTGAGTGAACTCGATAGTTTGATAGATGGGCAAGAAATTCAATATCAAGACATCGAAGAGAACGGTCAAATGGGGTTAGGACTATGAGTGATTTGATCCAAATGGTTGCACATGCAGCCGAGCAAGGCAGTATCCGCCAATTGGATTATCAATTTGCTCGCTTTATTTGGCAACACAGTCAGTGTGACAAATTAGCCGTCTTGGCAGCGGCAGCCAGTAGTGAAGTCGGGCGCGGGCATATTTGTTTGCCGTTGCGGGATCGTCATGGTCAGCGTACCGACCTTGCTGCGGTGTTTGGGCTGTATGGCGAGCGAGCGTTATCGGTTAATGCAGAGTTACTCAATTTTGACTGGGACAGAACGTTAATGGACTCCCCATTAGTGGGAAGTGAAGCCGGTGCTGTACCTTTGATGTTCGATGGTGATCGTCTCTATTTACATCGCTACTGGGATTATGAGGTGCGTCTTGCGCAGCAGTTAAATACGTTAGCTCAGCCAGTACCTCTTGAAGGTGCACAGCGCAGTGAGTTACGTCAGCTCCTCGATCACCTGTTTGCTCGCAATTATTCCTATTTATTTAACGCATTGCAGCATGCCCATGCTCAAGGGCAATCTACGGCTGTTGGGCGTCAACAGTTGGTTTGTGATCTCCTTGATGTTGTTGCGATAGAGGCATTGGATTGGCCAAGGATTGATGCTGTGGTGAATCAGGCTAAGCATGTTAAGGATTTAACTCCGTTGGATCAGCTTGTTCCATTGTCGGCTTGCATCAATTGGCAAAAAGTGGCGGCAGCGGTGGCGTTAACACGTCGTTTTGCGGTGATCTCCGGTGGCCCCGGTACCGGTAAAACTACGACAGTGACCAAGCTCCTTGCCGCGTTGATTGAACAGTCTCAGCAGCAAATGGGTAAGATGCCTACGATTAAGTTGGTCGCGCCTACGGGTAAGGCGGCGGCACGCTTGACGGAATCTATTGGTAAAGCGGTGGATCAATTGCCAGTGTCTCCTGAACTTAAGCAAGCGATACCGACGGAGTCTGGCACCATTCACCGCTTGCTAGGTGCTGTCCCGAACAGTGTCGAATTCCGCCATAACCGCAGCAACCCATTGCACCTTGATATCCTAGTGATTGATGAGGCCTCCATGGTGGATTTACCTATGATGGAGAGAGTGGTTTCGGCGCTGCCCCCTAAGGCTCGATTAATCCTGCTGGGGGATAAAGATCAGCTCGCGTCTGTGGAGGCGGGAGCCGTATTAGGTGATATCTGCTCGTTCTTATCGGTGGGTTACAGTCAGGCTCAGAGTCGTGCCATTGCCGATTTGACAGGCTTTGACACCTTATCACGAGGACACGATAGACGAGCAGGCGTGGCTGATAGTCTATGCATGCTGCAAAAAAGTTACCGCTTTGATGCTCGTTCAGGGATTGGACAATTAGCCAAGGCGATCAACTCCGGACAAGCACGACATCTGGATCAGGTCTTAGAGCAAGGGTTTAGTGATATAGAGCACTTTGCATTGACCAGTGACCATTATAATCAACTGTTGCAAACGATGGTGACCGAGTATGGGCACTACCTTAAGCGCATCAATCAATGGCAGGTTGTCCCTGAAACCAACAAGGTAGAAACCGCAGAGCAGAAAGCATTAGCGGCATTGCGGTTATTTGGCCAATGTCGTCTTTTGTGCGCGATACGTGAAGGCGATTTTGGCGTTACAGGCCTAAATAGCCGGACGGAACGAGTCCTTGCAAGACGCAACTTGATCAAGCGCAGCGATGAGTTGTGGTATCACGGTCGCCCAGTGATGGTGACACGCAATGATCATAGTTTAGGGCTTTATAATGGGGATATTGGTTTATGTATGCGAGAAGGGGAGAAGGGAGTCGGCGATGCGGAAGAAGAAGCGAAACTGAAGGTCTATTTCGAATTGCCGGATGGCTCTATTAAAGCTGTACTTCCGAGTCGAGTTCCGGAGCATGAAACCGCTTACGCAATGACGGTGCATAAATCACAAGGCAGTGAGTTCGATTTCACACTCATGATGTTACCCCCTGACTTTAGTCCAATTTTAACCCGTGAGCTGATTTATACTGGCGTAACTCGGGCCAAGAAAAAACTCGCTTTGTATGCGGACTTGAATTTGATGAAACGAGGCATCAAAGTAAAAACGCAACGAGCCAGTGGGTTGATGGAGCGTTTAGAATAGCGAACTCGAACGGGTAGATTGGCAATAAAAAAAGAGCGCAAACGCGCTCTTTTTTCGATCAATTCATCGTCTCTTTTTCAATCGAGGTGGAGCAAACGCATGACTAACTTTGCGTCGCTTGAAAAGCTTTTGAAAAAGAAACACTTCTTATCTGATATTGTTCTTTGTAGCTCAGAATGTATTCGATGATACTGTCGTTTACAGGAAACACGCAGTGGACATCTAGCCCTTCTAAAAAGCGATTGTCTGCCATGTCCCAGAAACTTTGTAGTGAGTTACAGATGATGGTTCTCATATAATGCTCTTTTGCTTTTGATCCCAAGAGGGAAAAGTATTAAACGCTTCAGAGCAATCCATGCTGGTGGTCACAAACTGCGAGACCTAAGTCCTTTGCTTTCACACTATGGTGACCCATTGAGCGAAAAGCGGCGGAATTATAACCACCTAATTTAGAGATGCAAAGCTCAAATTGTGGCCTTTATAAATGTAATCCATTTCAAAATGTGACAGGGCACTATGTAATGGGTTGCATCTTATTATGAAGACAATTTGTATCGCGACATTGCATGAACAGCGCGTGATCAGTCCGCATTAGATGACATCCATCATTAAAATTTTGGAACGCCTTTGGAAGTTATAAAGACCTTGCTTCGCCATTGGCAGTGCATCTACTTCAACTTCATAAAACCCTTGTTCTCTGAACCAGTGCAAACTGTGAGTCGTCAGCGCAAAAATCTTCTCAATTTGTTCTGAACGCGAGCTGTGTTTCATGTGATTGAGCAATACTTGACCTCTATCGCCATCACGATAATCAGGATGGATGGCGACACACGCCATTTCTGCAACGTGTTCTTCAGGGTAAGGATACAAAGCCGCACAGCCAATGACTAAACCATCTTTATCAATGATGGTGAAACGGTCGATCTCCTGCTCGAGTTGTTCACGGGAACGACGCACCAAGATACCTTGTTCTTCTAGAGGACGGATGAGATCTAAAATACCGCCAATATCATCGATTTGAGCTTGACGAACTTGTTCTGCACTGGCCATAACAACTTGTGTCCCGATGCCATCAAACGAGAACAGCTCTTGAATCAAAGCGCCATCGACTTTGTAACTGATCAAATGGCTACGCGGTACGCCAGCACGACAGGCTGACAGTGCGCCTTTAAGAAATCTTAGTGTCCCAGTGCTGGCATCGGATCTAGGATCTTGGTCCAAGGACAGACGTTTCAGGACTTGCTCGGCTTCATGTGGGAAAAGCTCGGCGAGTGATTTTCCATGCTCATCCAGAACCCCTTGCTCAGAGCAGAAGCCGATCAGTTTGTCTGCTTTTAATCGAATCGCCACTTCGGTCGCCACTTGTTCCGACAAAAGGTTAAAACACTCCCCAGTTACTGAACTGGCGATAGGACCAAGCAGAACAATAGAACCTTGTTCTAAAGTACGATGGATGCCTTGGCTATCAATGCGGCGAACGCGACCACTGTGGCAATAGTCGACGCCTTCATCTATACCTAATGGTTGAGCGATAACGAAGTTGCCACTGACGACATTCAGCTGAGTACCGGCCATCGGCGTATTGTTTAGGCTCAATGACAGTCGAGCGGTAATCGCCAGTTGAAGTTGCCCTGCGGCTTGCATAATGACAGGTAACGACTCTTCTTCGGTAACCCGCATATTTTTATGATAGGGCGTGACATATCCGTGCTTGTCCAACAGTTCGTTGATTTGTGGACGCGCTCCATAAACCAAAACTATTTTGACGCCTAAACTATGCAAAAGAGCAATGTCATTAATAATGTTAGAAAAATTTTTGTCAGCAATGGCTTCGCCGCCGAGCATGATTACCATGGTTTTGCCACGGTGAGCATTTACGTAGGGGGTTGATTGCCTAAATCCTTTTACAAGTGCAGTACTGCGAATTTTCACTGTGACAAATCCTTTGTTTATTTATGCGTTAATATTGTCTTTTTATTCATTGGTTGGCAAGGCGAATTCAAGGAAATAAACAAAATAGTTTTAGGCATTAGACGAAATGATTTTAGGAAATGCATGAAAAGTGGCTGGGAGTTTTGTCCTCTTGTCAGAGTGGGTGTAGAATCCCCCTGATTTGTGTAATGAAATGTAAAATGGGTCTTTAGTGGCTGGAAAAAATAAAATGGGGCAGACGGCTCAGTCGGCCTCATCAAAGGACGGTACATCAAATGCCGCTTCACGGAAGATCATTGAGCGCCTTTTACTGTCGATTGCGATATTCGGTACGGCGTTAGCTGTGTACTTGTATGGTGATTTGGCGATGAAGCTTATGAACCCACCTGTGCCTAAACATCTTATTTATGGCACTTGGGTTGAGCAAGACGTTGCTCCTTATGCAACAGAAAAGTTTATTGTGAGTGAAAAAGGAGTGATTATTAACGGCTCAGTTGTGACCACAGACTTTGAATTTGACGGTAAGTTCTTTGAGTATCAAATCGGTAATGAAACTCGACGGTATCGCCTGCTTGGACAAAGCTACATTGAGATGAGGCTTGAGTCACAGGCCCACTATCAACCCGTCTTTAAATTGAAGGGCAAACAAGATTTGTCTGTTCGATAACATTGAGATTTTTCAAAGAGTTTGTCATGCTTGCTACAAGCAAACTCTTTGGAATTTCCCGTGTTGAAAAATTGGATTCTTGTCGCCGCTATGGGGACATTATTTGGTTGTGCGCAAAATACTGACCGTGCTCAACAATACCTCGACGGTGAACTCTCAGCACCGTTAAACCAAGTTGCCGTGGTTGAGTCAAATAAACCTCGCGACTTCACCAAGTTCTATCATCAAGCGCAGCAGGTGGTGACCAACTCCCCCTCAATGGCTAAAACCTATCAACCCCTTTACGACCGTTTAAACGAATGGGTACTACAAAGTGGCGATCCCGCAGAGTTAAGTGTCTATGGGATACAAGTCGCTCAGTTGGGTGGGGGAGACAAGAAAGGCAATGTTCTATTTACAGGGTACTTCTCCCCTGTCATGGAGTTGCGTCATCAGGCGGATGAAATGTTTAAGTATCCGGTTTATGGCAAGCCAGACTGTGGTAAAGACTGTCCAACCCGTGCGGAGATTTATAATGGTGCTCTGGAAGGTATGGGGTTAGAGCTAGGCTACGCAGCAAATCGCATTGATCCCTTTATCATGGAAGTGCAGGGCAGCGGATTTGTTCATTTTGATGACGATGATACCTTGCAGTACTTTGCTTATGCCGGAAAGAACAACAAAGCGTATGTCAGTATAGGCAAAGTGTTGATTGAACGCGGTGAAGTGCCTCGTGAAAAAATGTCGCTCAAAGCCATTAAAGAGTGGGTCATGAAGAATGATGAGGCGACAGTCCGTGAATTACTCGAAGAAAACCCATCATTTGTATTCTTTGCACCGAAAGATGCCGCGCCTGTGACAGGCTCTGCGGGCATCCCCTTAATGCCGATGGCATCTGTAGCGGGAGATCGCAGTATTTTTCCTATGGGAACGCCAATTTTGGCTGAAGTCCCTCTGTTGAATGCTGACGGAACTTGGAGTGGAGCGCATCAACTGCGCCTTTTAATCGTGCTTGATACCGGCGGTGCGGTAAAACAAAACCACCTCGATCTCTATCATGGAATGGGGCCGCGAGCGGGCACGGAAGCGGGTCACTATAAGCATTTTGGTCGCGTGTGGAAGCTGGGATTAGAGAAGTCGGCCACTCAAGGGCCTTGGCTGTTACCAGCACAAAAATAGTGACGTGAATTAGCGTCGAGTCGCTATAGACTTTTGTAAAAAGAGTGCGTATAAATCGCACTCTTTCTGTATTTATTGATTACTTTGGACGGACATCATGCGCGAACTTGATACGCCTGCATCTGACAACTATAACCAACGATTTGGCGGCACTCGCCGACTATATGGCAACAATGAAGTTGAGATTTTGCGTGCAGCGCATGTCTGTGTTGTGGGTATCGGTGGTGTCGGTTCTTGGGCCGTAGAGGCTTTGGCTCGCACCGGTGTGGGTGAGTTAACGCTGATTGATATGGATGATGTCTGTGTGACGAACATCAACCGTCAAATTCATGCGATGAGCGGCACGGTTGGCCAAAGTAAAATTGAAGTGATGGCAGAACGGGTGAAGCTGATTAACCCAGAGTGTAAAGTGAATCTGATTGATGACTTTATTTCGCCTGACAATCAACATGAGTACTTAACAAAAGAGTATGACTATGTGTTGGATGCGATTGACAGTGTCCGCGCCAAAGCGTCGTTACTTGCTTATTGCCGCAGCAATAAAATCAAAGTGATCACCACAGGTGGTGCGGGCGGCCAAATTGACCCAACTCAGATCAAAGTGGCCGATTTAACAAAGACGATTCAAGACCCTTTAGCGAAAAAAATTAAAGACACATTACGTCGTCATCATAACTTTCCAACCAATCCTCAGCGTAAATTTGGTATTGAGTGTGTGTTTTCGACCGAGCAGTTAAAGTATCCGCAGCCTGATGGCTCAGTGTGTGGCATCAAATCGACAGCAGAAGGGCCAAAACGTATGGACTGTGCCAGTGGTTTTGGGGCTGCGACCGTGGTTACGGCGACATTTGGTTTTGTCGCAGTGTCGCGCATTGTGGAAAAGCTGATCCAAAAATATAAGCAGTAATAGGGGAACGAATCATGACACTGAATACAAGGTTCCCTACAACCATTTTTGGTACTGAGATCAGCAGTGATGATGTCGTGGCAGCGATGCAAGCTTGCCGTGGCTGGGAAGATCGCTATCGTCAGGTTATCCAATGGGGGAAAAAGCTCCCAGTGATGGCTGATGAGCTTAAGTCAGAGCGGGTAAAAGTGGCGGGTTGTGAAAGCCAAGTCTGGCTTGTGTCGTTCAATGATGATGGCGTGTGGTCTTTTCATGCGGACTCAGACGCACGTATTGTTCGCGGCTTGATCGCGATTGTGCTTGCTGCCTACGATGGAAAAAGCAGTGAAGAGATCCAAAGCTTTGATATTGAACACTACTTTTCTGCTTTAGGGCTTATTGATCATTTAAGCCCTTCGCGTGGTAACGGCTTAAAGGCCATCGTTGAGCAGATTCGCACAATGACTTGTTAATCTTTGATGCTAAATCCATAACCGGAACAGCACTCAATAAAAAGCCAGCCTTTTAAAGGCTGGCTTTTTTGTATGGAAAGGTTGTACAAGGGTGCGGCTGAAAAAAAGCCCTAAACAATGTTGTAAAGGGCTATGGAAGATAATGATAGTTACATCATTATGAGCAGCAACCTTTAGGTCTATCAATGACGTTCTCTACTGAGGCTCAGTAGAGAACGTATAAAGTATTAGTGGTGATGTTCTTCTTGCGTTGTACCCGCCCAAGCAAGTTGGTTAGGGTAGTAAGCGAGCTCGTGAGATTCCACTTCGTTCGGGTGAGCTGGGTCGATTTCAAGGATGCGTTTTTCAACTGGCGTTGCCACAAAGAAGTGACCCGTACGCTTGTCGTGCACTAACTGGAAGCGTTGACCTTCTTCTAGAGTCGGTAATGTTTCCCAAAGCTTGTTGGTAATCGTTGGGTTTTGGAAGTTCTTTGCTGCCTCGAAGATTTTTAACTTACCTTCATTGTTAAGAACAACAAATGCTTCGTCTGTAGCAAGGTAGGCGAGTAAGCCTTCATCAGCGCTCTTCCAGTTGATTTCAGTAAATGCTTTTGTTGTTGGATCTAGGCTGTAAGCCTGCAGTGATTTACCCGCGATCGCTAGGAATTTTTCGCTTCCTTTGAAGCCTTTCACTGTGCCGAAACGTGCATCAGCAGCAAGGTTTTCAGGGTTCGCTGCTTTCTCGAAGACAACCTCTTCGCCATTGATACTTGTCAGCATAACGCCGTCTTTACAACCAAATGCAACGTGAGTCGTGACCTGGGCGCTGCCATGTAGAAGTTCACACGAGTCTACAGACGTTGCTTCAACATGGAAGTGATCACCGTGACGGTGAAGGGCTTGAATTTTATCTGGCAGGCTCGTTGTTCTCTCTTCAGCCGTGATTACACCTGTAAATACGTATTCACCAAAGACTTGAGCTGTACCATGCTGAGCATGATTGAATTCGTGATGGGCAACTGAAACACCCGTGGCAATAGATTCGTCATTGTAAACATGGAATGCACTGTTGATGCCTGCATCGTGGTTACCATCAAAGAAAATCGCAACTTCATTACCCGCTACATCGAAGTGTGTCGGACGTGAATGGGTAATTTTAGTATCTAGAAACGCTGGAGCATCAGCGTGCAGGTGGTAGTGATCACCGTGTGCTTCTGCTGCAATACCGCTGTCGATGGTTTGAATCACGCTTTCGTTGCGTTGAAGTGCCATTACGTAACGACCTTCAGGGCTTGTCTTTAGACGCCATAGCGCATTGTCTAGTGTGAAGGTATCAATAGTTTTCAGTTCGTTGACATCAACAACGTGCACAACGTTACCTTCCGCAGACAGCTCTGACACAACTAAGCGAGAATGAAGTTCAACCGCTGGTGCAGGCTCATGACCGTGGTCGTGATCATCGTGTGCTGGCGCCGGTTTTGCGTTTTCGCCATCGTTACAACCAGTCAGTGCTGCAGCGAGTGCGAGTGCGATAAGTGACTTTTTTCCTTTATGGTTGGAAAGCAGGTTCATCAATAATTCCTTTTTACATCTTAATTTTCAAACTTATATGGTGTTTTTATGCTCAATATCCGGGCGCCACGGAATTGACTTTGGATTATGTTATAACATAACATTTGCTCACTTCAATAGTTTTTGTGAATCATTATCGTTTGAGAACATAGGTGAAATAAGTGAATAAGAAATGTGTTAGCCCAATTGCACTAGTCGTTTCTGCCGCGTTGGCAGGACCCGCTGTAGCAGTATCAGATGTAGAAATTGGCGTGGTTCTTGACGGTGCTTATATGAGTGAAGCACGTCAGTGGAGCTTACGTGATGAAGGTTTTGGGTTAGGGCATTCAGAGCTAGTATTAAGCAGTAATATTGACCATAACTTTCGAGGTCAATTGGTTACTGTTCTTGGTAGCCACGGTGGCCATACTGAAGTTGAATTAGAAGAAGCCTTTATTGAAACCACCAATTTGCCAGCGGGCCTTAAAGTGAAAGCGGGTCGCATGCTGTCAAATGTGGGTTACATGAACAGTAAACACCTTCATGAAGATGCGTTCGCAGAACGCCCAGCCGTTTACCGCGCTGTGTTTGGCGCGCATTACTTTGACGATGGCGTCCAAGTGACTTGGTTAGCGCCAACCGACCTTTACCTTCAAGCCAGTGTTGAAGCATTCAGTGGAAAAGGTTGGGATGTTGGCTACAGTGAGCCGGCCGAAATTGGGGTGTATACGGCGAACCTTCAGGTCGGCAACGATGTCGGCTTATCGAACAGTTGGCGTATCGGGGCGAGTGCTTTATACAACGGAAATGGCTTAGGTTTCGCGAAAGAAGATGGACACGATCATTCCGGTCATGATCATGGAAGTCACGATCATGCCCATGATCATTCTGGTCATGATCACGGTCATGGTGATCATGGTCATAGTCACGGTCCGACAGTCACAGGTCGTCATATCTATGGTGTGGATGCAACGTGGAAATGGGCGCCAGAAGGAAATTATCGTCAACAAAATTTGCGAGCGACAACGGAATTTTGGCTCGTCGATAACCGTTTTGATGATCTACTAGAGACGGCTCCGGGAGCAGACGATACTGCGCAAGGTTGGTTTGCAGAAGTGGCATATCAATTCTCTCCAAACTGGACAATCAGTGGTCGTTACGGCGAAGTTGACGCGGTAACGGGAGAGCCAACGGTCCATGGCGATCACTTCCACGGTGCGTTTACTCGCGCTGATATCGAAGAGACTGAGTTAGCTCTTGATTTCCATCCATCGCACTTCGGTCGTCTACGTGCTCAAGTCACTCATGAGCAAACAGAAGCCAAAGAGCAAACTATTTTCGTACTTCAATACGTCATGTCATTCGGAGCTCACCATGCACACGCCTTCTAAATGGATTTTGGCACTCGGTGCTTTAACAACCAGTGGTTTAGCACAAGCTGAACTGAATATTTTTGCTTGTCAGCCCGACTGGGCGGCATTGGCACAAGAACACGCGCCTGAAGCTAACGTGTTTTCAGCTACCACTGCGATGCAAGACCCGCATTACGTTCAAGCGCGTCCATCATTGATATCTAAAATGCGAAAGGCGGACTTAGTGATCTGTTCTGGCGCGGAGCTGGAAGTCGGTTGGCTGCCGGAATTACAACGCCAAAGCCGTAACCGTGATGTTCAGAATGGTCGCCAAGGTCTTTTCTGGACGACGGATTATGCCAATGTATTGGACAAACATGATCATGTAGACCGCAGCATGGGAGATGTGCATGCACACGGTAACCCTCATGTTCAGTTTGCAGTACCAGATATGATCGAAATTTCTCGAGCTTTGAGTGACCGCCTTTCAGTGATTGATGCTGATAATGCGGTGAAATACAAAACTCAGGGCGTTAAATTCCGCGCCAATTGGCGTAAGAAAATGACGGAATGGGAAGAGAAAGCGGCACCACTAAAAGGGATGGAAGTTGTTGGTTACCATAGTACGCACCGTTACTTGTTTGCTTGGTTGAACATTGAGCAGGTGGCCGATTTAGAGCCTAAGCCAGGTTTACCGCCAACCATTGCGCATTTGAATCGTCTTGCTCAACAAGATTTTAGCCAGCTAGATGGGATTGTTTATTCAAGCCACCAACCTGTGGATGCAGCGAATTGGTTGAGTCAACGTACTCAAGCTTCTGTGGTGCAGTTAGCCCAAAGTGTTGGTGGTCGTGAGAACACTGATACGTTGAGCCTATTGATTGACGACACTATCGACCAATTGTTAAAGCTTAAAGAGGCGCAATAATGAGTGATTACCTGTGGCTTATACCACCTGTAATTATTGGTTTTCTCGCTTTATGGTCCAATGTGATCCTCGGTCGTCAAGTGCTCAAGCGTGGGGTGATTTTTATCGACCTCGCAATGGCGCAGATTGCGGCGTTGGGTGTGCTCTATGTTGAAATGGCATCGGGTCATGCGCAAGTCAGCATTTGGGAGAAATTGGCCGCTTCATGGATCATGACCTTGTGCGCTGCTGGGTTGTTGATGTTCTTAGAGCGAGTGGTGAAACAACACTTAGAAGCCGTTATTGGCTTGCTGTATGTACTGGCAGCCTGTAGTGGAATTCTGATGGTGAGCACTCAGCCACATGGTAAAGAACTGATCGACGCGTTGTTAAATGGTCGCTTACTGTGGGCGGGTACCAGTGACATCTTCCCTGTTCTCGCTGTGGCTTTGGTGCTGATTGTTATTCAGCAATGGAAAGCACATTGGTTGGACGGGCGAGCATTTTATTTGCTGTTCGCTTTAGCGATCCCGCCTTTGGTGATTAATGTCGGGGTCTATTTGGAGTTCGCAGCATTGATCATTCCAGCTTTAGCTTTGGTTTACTTACCCAAGAACACCAATGTTCTCTTTGCTGTTTTGATGGGATGCATTGCTGGTGGGTTTGGTTTCATGGCTTCTTTATGGTGGGATCTTCCGATTGGTCCAATCGTCGTCGTGGCGATGGCATTGGTCGCATTAGTCGTGGTCTTAGCCGCTCGACTCATACCGAGAAAGGATTCTGAGCAAGAAAAAGTCCAAATCGTCTGATTGTGAACATGATGAATCGAAAAGAGGAGCTTGCTCCTCTTTTTTTTATGCCTAAAGATTATCGTGATGAGGGATCGGTACCTTTGTTAGCGATGGAAGCTTGCAATGATGTTGGTAAAAGCTGGATGTTTTGTCACCGTTTTAAACAGTGCAATAGAGATTAATCATTATTTTATCAGTTAAAGATAGGAGGAAGGAGATATGCGGTAAAGCCTTGATGCGTATGGCGTCTCAGTGGATATGACCATGTAATTTCCAGAATTCGACATTAAATGTTAGATCACAATTTGTAACGGGATTGTAAATTTATACTTTTCATTGTCATTGATATATGTATTATTTGCGTCTTAGAGCCAATTAGTTGGCTTTTATAACTACAAAATATAGAAATTCAAACACAACATTCTGGAGAAGTAGAATGGATAAATCGCTTTCAAGTAAGATTTTTATCGGCTTGTTCGCAGGTCTAGTGATAGGTACTGCGATCCAGTATCTATTCAATGGCATGGCCATTTTTGATACCTACCTATTAGGCGCAGCGGAAGGCGCGGGCGGTATGTTCGTATCTTTGATTAAGCTATTGGTTGTTCCACTGGTTTACGTGTCTATTGTATGTGGCATTGTAGATCTGAAGGACATCACTGCATTTGGCCGTTTGGGTGGTAAAACTTTTGCGCTATACATTTTCAATACCATCATAGCCATTACAGCCGCATTGACCGTTGGTATGATCTTCCAGCCGGGTGCTGGTGCGAACTTAGCGGGTACGATTTCAGAGGCGGTGACGCTCACAACAACTGAAACTCCAGATATCTTTTCTCTTGTGGTTAACATTGTCCCAAGCAACCCTGTTCAGGCGTTTGCTGATGGTGACATGCTACAAATCATCTTTATGGCAATTCTGACAGGTCTTGCAATTCAAGCGCTTGATTCTCGTGGTGGCCCTGCCATCCGTACTTTCAAAATGGCTAATGAGATCATGATGAAGCTTGTGGGCTTGGTGATGAGTCTTGCTCCTTACGGTGTATTCGCACTGATGATCCAACTGGGTGCGACGCTGGATGCCAATACACTGATGTCAGTGGCGGGGTATGTTGCTCTCGTCGTTGCTATGCTTGTATTCTGGATTTTCGTGTTCTATCCAACTGCTGTGGGTATTGCGACGGGCACTTCACCAAAAACGTTCTTACGTGCAACTCGTGAACAAATCCTGTTCTCACTGTCAACGGCAAGTTCAAACGCAACCATTCCTGTGACGATGCGTACGTTGACCGAGAAGCTGAAAGTATCTAAATCTGTTGCAGGTTTCGGTGTACCACTGGGTGCAACGATGAACATGTCAGGTGTCTCTATTTACATTGCTTTGGCAACCATCTTCGTTGCGAATGCCTTTGGTCAACCAATCAATACGGCAGATGTCTTTACACTCGGTCTGACGATTCTTCTGCTGTCTATCGGTGCAGGCGGTGTACCTGGTGGCGGTGTCGTAATGGTCGGCGTATTGCTTCACCAACTGGGTCTTCCACCAGAAGGTCTTGCTATCATCGCAGCAGTAGACCGTATCAACGATATGTTCTGTACCTCATCTAACGTTGTTGGTGATACTGCAGTGAACACCATTGTGGCTAAGTCTGAAAACGAAATCGGTAAAGACAGCGTTGAAGAAGAAGTTGTTGTGACGGAAGCGAAAGCGTAAATCCGCTCAGTCTTTCTTCTTTAATAAACGAGATAGCCAATGTAAAAGCCTCGCAAATGCGGGGCTTTTTGCATTGAGTAGAAAAGTAAGGTTGGACATATAGTAAGAAGATAAGGCTGGAAAAAGTGCCTTTAATGCTAGGTATCTTAAAAAAATCCTAACTTTTTTCATCTTTGCCCTTGAAAAGCCGCTTGGCGACCTTATCTATGTGGCATAAGTGAAGCAAACAACCTTATTTTAGTTTGTGAGTATGGGTTGAAAGCCCTCTCCTCATCCCCACATAGGGGATATAGCAAAACGAAAATAGAATATATTTGGAGATAGCCTGATGGGTAAAATCATTGGTATTGACTTAGGTACTACTAACTCTTGTGTTGCTGTTCTAGATGGCGACGCACCACGCGTAATTGAAAACGCGGAAGGTGAGCGTACAACAGCATCGGTAATCGCATACACTGATGGTGAGACATTAGTAGGTCAGCCAGCTAAGCGTCAAGCAGTAACAAACCCAGAAAACACGCTATTTGCAATCAAGCGTCTAATTGGTCGTCGTTTCGAAGACGAAGAAGTACAGCGTGACATCGAAATCATGCCTTACAAAATTGTTAAGGCTGACAACGGTGATGCTTGGGTAGAAGCGAAAGGCCAGCAAATGGCTGCTCCTCAGGTTTCTGCTGAAGTTCTGAAGAAAATGAAGAAAACTGCAGAAGACTTCCTTGGTGAGGAAGTAACTGGTGCAGTAATCACGGTTCCTGCATACTTTAACGATGCACAGCGTCAAGCAACAAAAGATGCGGGTCGTATCGCAGGTCTTGAAGTGAAACGTATCATCAACGAACCAACAGCAGCAGCGCTTGCTTACGGTCTAGACAAGTCTGGCGGCGACCGCACTATCGCTGTATACGACCTTGGTGGTGGTACATTCGATATCTCAATCATCGAAATCGACGAAGTTGAAGGCGAGAAAACGTTTGAAGTACTTGCAACTAACGGTGATACACACCTTGGTGGTGAAGACTTTGATAACCGCATGATCAACTACCTAGTAGAAGAGTTCAAGAAAGAGCAAGGCATCGATCTTAAGAACGACCCTCTAGCAATGCAGCGTGTTAAAGAAGCGGCAGAGAAAGCGAAAATCGAGCTGTCTTCTACGTCTCAAACTGACGTAAACCTACCATACGTGACAGCTGACGCGACTGGTCCTAAGCACATGAACATCAAAGTGACTCGTGCGAAGCTAGAATCTCTAGTTGAAGACCTAGTTCAGCGCTCTCTTGAGCCACTAAAAGTTGCGCTAGCGGATGCAGACCTATCTGTAGGTGACATCAACGATGTTATCCTAGTAGGTGGTCAGACTCGTATGCCAATGGTTCAAGCAAAAGTTGCTGAATTCTTCGGTAAAGAAGCGCGTCGTGACGTGAACCCTGATGAAGCAGTTGCTATGGGTGCAGCGGTTCAAGGTGGTGTACTTGCGGGTGACGTGAAAGATGTACTTCTACTAGACGTAACGCCTCTATCTCTTGGTATCGAGACGATGGGTGGTGTCATGACTAAGCTTGTTGAGAAGAACACGACGATCCCAACAAAAGCGAACCAAGTTTTCTCAACGGCAGAAGACAACCAGAACGCGGTAACTATCCATGTTCTACAGGGTGAGCGTAAGCAAGCGATGTACAACAAGTCTCTAGGTCAATTCAACCTAGAAGGCATCCAAGCGGCTCCTCGTGGCATGCCACAAATCGAAGTAACATTCGACCTTGATGCTGACGGTATCCTACATGTTTCTGCGAAAGACAAGCAGACAGGTAAAGAGCAGAAGATCACGATTCAAGCGTCTGGTGGTCTAAGCGACGAAGATATCGAGAAAATGGTTCAAGAAGCAGAAGCGAACAAAGAAGCGGACAAGAAGTTCGAAGAGCTAGCAACTGCACGTAACCAAGCTGACCAAATGATTCACGGTACTCAGAAGCAGATTGAAGAAGCAGGTGATGCACTTCCAGCGGATGAGAAAGAGAAAATTGAAGCAGCAATTAAAGAGCTAGAAGAAGCGAAAGGTGGCGACGACAAAGAAGCTATCGACGCGAAAGTTCAAGCACTAATGGCTGCGGCTCAAAAGCTGATGGAAATTGCTCAACAGCAAGCTCAAGCTCAGCAAGCACAAGGTGCTGACGCAGGTCAACAGCAACAGTCTCAAGACGACGATGTTGTAGATGCTGAGTTCGAAGAAGTGAAAGACGACAAAAAATAATTCACCGAAGC
This sequence comes from bacterium sp. HQB-39, assembly GCA_043422575.1. Lineage (GTDB taxonomy): Bacteria > Pseudomonadota > Gammaproteobacteria > Enterobacterales > Vibrionaceae > Vibrio. The sequence continues at coordinate 304,349 of JBHOHG010000001.1, forward strand.
TATAGCGTGGATGCCCTTACGTGAAGTTAGAGTAAACGCGCTTTAGTCGGTCATTTATTTTTAGAATCTAACGATGCGGGCGTCAGAGGCAACTCTCACGCCCGTCTGTTTGTAAATGAGTTTGTCTTTCTAGCTAAACGTTTTGCGCAAAGCACGAGTACCTTAGGGTGTAAGTTGCGACGCTGAGCAAACAGCGTTTAGCTAGATCGATACAAAACCCAAGCGGCAACCCATAAAGAACATAGCCGTTTGCAGTACTACATTGGTGACGAAGACATGTCAAAACGTGATTTTTACGAAGTATTGGGCGTAAGCCGCGATTCCTCTGAGCGTGATATTAAGAAGGCGTACAAGCGCCTTGCTATGAAATACCACCCAGACCGTAATCAGGGTGATGAATCCGCAGCAGAGAAGTTTAAAGAAGTAAAAGAAGCGTACGAAATCCTTCTTGATCCTCAAAAGAAAGCGGCTTATGACCAATATGGTCATGCTGCCTTTGAACAAGGCGGTATGGGCGGCGGTGGCGGCTTTGGTGGCGGTGCTGGCGCAGATTTTGGTGACATCTTCGGTGATGTTTTCGGTGACATCTTCGGTGGTGGTCGCCGTGGTGGTGGTGGTGGTCATCGTGCGCAGCGCGGTGCTGATCTCCGTTACAACATGGAGCTGACGCTTGAAGAAGCGGTTCGTGGTGTATCAAAAGAGATTGAAGTACCAACACTGGTAAACTGTGAGCCTTGTAACGGCAGCGGTGCTAAAAAAGGCACTTCTCCTGAGACGTGTTCTACTTGTCACGGTCATGGCCAAGTACAGATGCGTCAGGGATTCTTTGCTGTTCAGCAAACCTGTCCTACTTGTAACGGTACAGGCAAGATCATCAAAGACCCTTGTAATGAGTGTCACGGTCAAGGTCGTCAGCAGAAGACGAAGACGTTGAACGTTAAGATCCCGGCAGGTGTTGATACGGGTGATCGCATTCGCCTATCTGGCGAAGGTGAAGCGGGCGAAATGGGGGCACCAGCTGGTGACCTATATGTTCAAGTTCATGTGAAAGAGCACCATATCTTTGAACGTGACGGTAACAACCTTTACTGCGAAGTGCCTGTAAGTTTCGCAATGGCAGCTCTAGGCGGCGAAGTTGAAGTCCCAACGCTAGATGGCCGTGTGAACTTAAAAGTGCCAACAGAAACTCAGACAGGACGTATGTTCCGTATGCGTGGTAAAGGTGTGAAAGGCGTTCGTGGCGGTGCGATCGGTGACTTGATTGTTAAGCTTGTCGTTGAAACACCAGTGAACTTAAGCTCGCGCCAGAAGGAACTGCTAAGAGAGTTAGAAGATTCTTGTGGTGGTGACGCGGCGACTAAGCATAAGCCTAAATCAGAAGGTTTCTTCAACGGCGTTAAGAAATTCTTCGATGATCTAACTAGCTAAGCTTAGATTGAAGTTTGAATAATAAAGCCCGCTATTGCGGGCTTTATTTGTTTTGAATGCTCAATGCCTCCCAACTCCATATCATCGCCCGTACTCGTATGGCGATGGGCATTAAGCGGCAACAAGCAGTTCTTTCGCATTGGCAAGGGTCGATTCGGTGATCTGACTGCCACCAAGGAGGCGAGCCAGTTCAGAGACTCTCTGATCGTTGCTTAATAAGGTCATCTTGGTTTCAGTTTGACCCGCTTTGGTGTTCTTCGCGACAAACATTTGCTGATGGCCACAGCCTGCAACCTGAGGGAGGTGGGTCACACACATCACTTGAGTCGACTCACCAAGCGTACGCAGCATTTTACCGACGACTGCAGCGGTTGGCCCACTGATACCCACATCCACCTCATCGAAAATCAGGCTTGGCGTATCCACTTTCTGAGCGGTAATGACCTGAATCGCTAATGAGATGCGAGACAGTTCGCCCCCTGAAGCCACTTTAGCAATGGGCTGAATCGGCTGACCCGGGTTGGTAGACACCATGAAGCAAACGCTGTCTAAACCAAGTGGAGAAGGGTGAGTGCCTTGATTGCTGATTTCAATCGAGAAAACGGCCTTTTCCATACTCAGTTCATGCATGCTGTCTGTGATCAGCTTATTGAGCTCCTTGCCGTAGCGAACACGTGACTTGTGTAGCTTTTCTGCCACCGCTAAGAAGGCGTGATACTCTTTCTCAACTTCTTGCGCTAATTCATCCAGCTTTTCATCTGAACAGTCCAGCGCTTCGATTTGCGTCAGCAAATCTTGATGATGTTGATACAGAGATTCAGGTAACACTTGATGCTTTCTCGCCATTGACATCACTTTTGAGAACCTTTCTTCAACGTAAGCCATTCGCGCAGGATCAACATCTATCGTGTCTAAATAATTGCGTAATTCGTTGTTGGTTTCTTCTATTTGGATAATGGCTTCTGCCAGCATATTAGGCAGTTCGGTCAGTTTTTCATCCATTTCAGCGAGTTGTAAAATGGTGTGATTGGCTGACTGTAACAGCGCCAACGCATTGACATCATCATTCTCATAAATCAGTTCAATGGCTTGTTGGCAGTTCCTAGCTAACTCTCCGCTGTTAGAGAGACGTTTATGTTCTTGTTCGAGCTCAGAGAATTCATCTTCAGCGATCGCCAATTCATCAAACTCTTTAATTTGGTATTCAAGTAATTGTTTTTGAGCTTGATTTTGCTGGCTATTTTCTCTGAGTGTCTTGAGATGGTTATCTGCTTGACGCCATTTCTGATAGGCATTTCGAGTGCTTTTCAGTAAGCCGTGGTGCCCAGCATACTGATCTAGCATGGCCAGTTGATGATCGCTTTTCATCAATTGGTGGTGCGCATGCTGACCATGAATGTTGATCAGGAGTTGACCGAGGGATTTCAATTGAGAAAGGGGAACAGGGCTTCCATTAATGAAAGCACGGGAACGTCCTTCTTTGGTAATCGTTCGACGAAGAATGCATTCGTGGCCGTCTAAAAGATCATTATCTTCCAGCCAACGTGTCGCGTGAAGATTATTTTCAAGATGAAAGGCTGCACTGACCTCGGTCTTATCTTCTCCCTGTCGCACCATGCTGGCTTCTGAGCGTCCCCCTAGGCATAAACCGAGCGCATCGATGGCAATGGATTTACCTGCACCTGTTTCGCCCGTAATGGTGGTCATTCCTTTAAGAAGTTCTAGCTGTAAAGATTTAACAATTGCAAAATTATTAACACTTAGATGAGCCAGCATTTTGATTACCTGTATAACTGAACAATACTGTATAAGAAAACAGTATATACTGTTTCTTTATACAGTAAAGTCATGCAGGGGATTTATTTTTCCAAGTGGAACAAATTTTGTGAAGTGCATCAAAATGCATGATTAAAACAGTTTGCTCGACCAGCCTAATTTGTTTCTGAGAACATGGTAATAGCTATAATCTTTTGGGTGGATCAGCTTAAGCACATTAGGGCTTTGATAAATATGAACTTCATCACCAGGCGATACGGGTAATGAGACTTGCCCGTCACAGCTGACTTCTTGCGTACCGCGATTATCAGGGGATACGATCAGCTTGATGCGGCACTTACCGTCGACAACTAAAGGACGACTCGACAAGGTGTGCGGGAACATTGGCACTAACGAGATCGCATTCAAACTCGGTGAAAGAATCGGACCGCCCCCAGACAGAGAGTAGGCGGTCGAGCCTGTTGGCGTTGATACAATCAAACCATCAGAGCGTTGTGAGAATGCGAAACTGTCATCAATATACACTTCGAACTCAATCATATGCGCGACTTGACCTGGGTGCAGTACCGCCTCATTAAAAGCGGCGTTATGGCTTTTAATTTGACCGTGGCGGTGAATCTCCGCTTCCAATAAGAATCGCTCCTCTTCGATGTACTCACCTTGTAAAACCGCTTGTAGCGCTTGCTGGAAGTCTTCAGGGTTTAAGTCTGTGAGGAAGCCAAGGTTGCCTCGGTTGACACCGATGACAGAGATATCAAATCGAGAAAGGATGCGCGCTGCACCCAGCATATTACCATCACCACCGACGACGATGGCTAAATCGGCACTTTGACCAAGTTCGACAAGGCTCGCAAAATGTTCATTGGGTATGTCGTCAAGAATGGCAGCGAGGCGGTCATCAATAAATACCTGATAGCCAAGCAATGTTAACCACATATAAAGCTCTTTGTGGGTCTGAATTGCTTTCTGATCTCGGGGTTTTCCGATAATAGCGATCACGTTAAATGGTTTTTTCATGGTCTTTCCACGCTAAAGAGGCTTGAATCAGGAATCTTCATCCCCATAATAATGGCAAGTAAGCTAAATTTGCGAATTTTTGTCACTTCTAAGCTGAGAAAACGAGAGAAAAGCTTAGTAAGGCAACGTATTGAATTCTGGAGATATCATGAGCAACGAAGAAAACAAGATCCAAGAAGAAGAACTACAACAGCAAGCGGTAACTGAAGAAGAAGCTGAGGTTGTTGGTTCTGATGCGGATATCGAATGGAACGAAGAGACTGAGCAAGACGAAGCAGAAGCGAAAATTGCTCAGTTAGAAGCGGCACTACTAGCGAGTGAAGCGAAAGTTAAAGAACAGCAAGAGTCAGTTCTGCGTGCAAAAGCAGAAGTGGAAAACATGCGTCGTCGTACTGAACAAGAGATCGACAAAGCACGTAAATACGCTTTGAACAAGTTTGCTGAAGAGCTATTACCTGTTATCGATAACCTAGAGCGTGCGATTCAAGCGGCGGATGCAGAGAACGAAGCGGTGAAGCCTATCCTAGAAGGTGTTGAGCTGACCCACAAAACATTTGTCGATGTGGTTGCTAAGTTTGGCTTGAAAGAAATCAACCCTGAAGGTGAAGCATTCAACCCAGAACAGCATCAAGCAATGTCGATTCAAGAAAGCCCAGATCATGAATCAAACACAGTGATGTTTGTGATGCAGAAAGGTTATGAATTAAATGGTCGAGTGATTCGTCCGGCAATGGTTATGGTTGCTAAGTAAGCGAGCATAAGTTCATTACAGGCCTTCTTTAGTGATGCACCTTGAACGAGGGCAATACGCTTTCGTTCTGCATTTTGCAGCTCAAAGCATACTGCTAATCGTCATACCGCCGAAGAGACACTGCAGTGACATTGTGAAGAAAAACCAGCGACTCAGTTCGCTGGTTTTTTGTATCATCAAACCGCCATCAGCCTTCATTACGCGAGGGGGATGAAGCCTGTGGTTAACTGCTCATTATCCCCGTCTACCAGTGCTTCAATGTAGTCTTCAACGACTTGCTCGACATCATCATTGTCTTGAGTGAAGTAAGCCATATGGAATACCGCATCTCCTTCATTGACCAAAGGTAAGGTTTGTTGACCAATCACCACTCCATCTTTATTTGCAGTTAACGCGACTTCACCATGTCCTAGAGGGGCGCTGATGTAGCCGAGGACATCCCCTTTTTGCACTGAATCCCCTAAATTAACCACGGTACGCAATATGCCGTTGGCATTGGCGCGTATCCAGCGCGTTGATTTGGCAATAATCGGCTCGGGGCGCTTTTTACGACCCGCCTTGAGCATGCCGACTTGTTGCATGACTCGCTCTATGCCCAATATTCCCGCTTGAATCGAAAGCGGGTCAAACCGTAATGCCTCACCGGCTTCATAAGTCAGTACGGGAATCGAATGTTTTTCTGCTTCACTACGCAAAGAGCCATCACGCAGCGGGGAATCGATAATAATAGGCGTGCCGAATGCGCGAGCAATGGCTAAGGTTTCAGGGTTGGACAGGTTCGCTCGGATTTGCGGTAAGTTGGTACGATGAATCGCCCCTGTGTGCAAATCCAAAATGTAATCACACTCACGCGCAATTTTGTTAAAGAAGGTATTCGCCATGCGCGAAGCAAGTGGCCCGGTTTCACTACCTGGAAAACAGCGGTTCAGATCTCGCCGATCTGGTAAGTAGCGAGATTTATGGATAAAACCAAACACATTAACAATAGGAACAGCAATGATTGTGCCTTTGAGCTTGCTCGCGTCGAGAGTGTTGATTAACTGGCGAACGATTTCAACGCCATTAAGCTCATCGCCATGGATTGCCGCATTCACCAGCATGGTTGGGCCTTGATAGCGACCACGGATGACTTCGACAGGGATGGAAAGTGGCGAGTGGGTATAGAGTTGAGCGACTTCAAGCTCTAATACCTGGTGCTGCCCCGATGCAATGACATGATCGAGAAAATGGAAATCTGGGTTTATTTTTGTACGTGCCATAAGCTATCTCACAACATTCAGATGATGAAAATGTAGCAAGGCTTTAGGAAAGGAACGAATCGTATTCATTGTCGTAATGACAAATATCAGTCGTGATGACAAACAACGGCTGTGATGACAAATTTGGTCGCGATGAAGAAAATGGTTGTGACGATAAGAACCGTCGTAAAGATAAAAAAAGAGCGCTCATCGAGCGCTCTGATCCGATTCTTTCCAAGGTTACGCTTTTTCTGGAATCGCTTCTAGCAATGCAACCATCTGATCCCAATACAGTTGAACAGTATCGATCTTCACTTTCTCATCTGGAGAGTGAGGGAACTTGATCGTTGGACCAAAGGACACCATATCCATGTTCGGGTAAGGTTTCTTAAAGAGGCCACACTCCAGACCAGCATGGATCACCATGATGTTTGGCTTATGGCCATAGATGCCTTCGTACATATCGCGGAAGATAGCCATGATCTCTGAATCTGGGTCAGGCTTCCAACCTGGGTATGCGCCAGAGAATGACAGCTCAGCACCAGCCAGCTCGGCAACCGAATGAAGGATGCCTTCTACTTGGATACGACCAGAGTCGATCAGTGAGCGGATCAAGCACAGTACCGTGATCTTGTCAGCGTCTGTCGTGATCACACCAACGTTAAGTGAGGTCTCTACCACGCCTTCAATGTCATCGCTCATGCGGATAACACCGTTTGGTGTTGCATTAAGACCAGCAATGAAACGCTGTTGATCTGCTTGCGCAATCACTTCGAATTCACCGATTGCTTCTTCGTTGAAAGAAACGATATCAGTTTCAATTCGGCCAAGCTCTTGAGACAGCAGCTCGGTGTACTCTGTAAATAGAGTTGCCAGCTTTTCTTGATTCTCAGCAGGCACTGCGACTGTGATGAAAGCTTCACGTGGAATGGCATTACGCAGGCTACCACCACGGAATTCGATAAGACGCAGATCGAGTTCACGAGCGTGACTTGCTAAGAAGCGAGCAACGAGTTTGTTCGCGTTGCCACGGCCAGTGTGAATATCACAGCCTGAGTGACCACCTTTAAGGCCTTTCAGCGTCAGTTGACGTGTAACAAAACCTGCTGGAACCGCTTCACGTTGGATAGTGAAAGTGAAAGCACCGTCAATACCACCCGCACAGCCCATGTAGACTTCGCCTTCCTGCTCAGAATCCGTGTTTAGAAGAATGTCACCTTCCAACCAACCTGCTTCTAGGCCGAATGCACCCGTCATACCTGCTTCTTCATCAATGGTCAGCAACACTTCAAGTGGACCGTGCTTGATATCATCAGCAGCTAGAACCGCAAGACAAGACGCCATGCCGATACCGTTATCCGATCCAAGGGTTGTCCCTGTCGCAGTGACCCACTCACCATCGATGTACGGGCGGATAGGGTCGGTAGTGAAATCATGAACAGTGTCTTCATTCTTCTGCGGCACCATATCAATATGCGCTTGCAGAACCACACCTTTCTTATTTTCCATACCTGGCGTAGCTGGCTTCTTGATGAACACGTTGCCCGTGGTATCACGGCGAACATCAAAGCCTTGCTCTTTAGCCCAGCCAATAATGTATTGCGCTAGTGCTTCTTCATGCTTAGATGGGTGAGGAATAGAACAAATCTTATCAAAAAACTGCCAAAGCGGAGCTGGTGACAGGTTGCTGATTTCAGAGTGGAACTCAGACACGAATGACTCCTTAGTGTTGAAAATGCCAAACAAATCGTGGGAGCGAGAAAGTTAACTGGTGTATCTCGCTGATGATTGGCTTCCGATTAAGGGCAATAGAATAGCACTCTACGTACAGTGCGAGTAGGAAAAGGGCGAAGGAAAACTATTTCCACTGTCACAGAATATGAACGAGAGTACGATATCTCGAACAGTAGCAAGCGTTTGCCCTGATACTTTTCTCAAAAATAAATCACAAAACTGTAATTTAATTACAGGAAAGAGATGATCTGAGTCAATCTAAAAACTTTTTGTGATTTTTGTCACACGAATGCTTGTAATTTTTTTTCTTGGTGGTATATTTACAACCAACTTCTGAACAAGAAGAGAAAACGCTCAAAGGATGAGTCCGAAAGATCGCCTCCACGGAACTGAGAATCAAAACCCTGTTTAATTGATTTAAAGGTGATAGTTATGAAAGGTTTACCATCTGCAATGTTCTGGTTAGATAACTCTGTTTACACTGGCAACTTTGCATACCCTACCTGCTTTGGCTACTAATACGTCAACGCATGTGATTTGAACAAGTTTTGTTCACCCCTAAAATTGGAATTTTCTTTCAGTATTAGTGCTGACATGATTCTACCGCCACTCAATTTTTGAGTGGCGTTTTTTTTTGCCCAAAGAAAGTGAAGGTAAATGCGTCCTAGAGTAGGAAATGCTCACGAAGTAGGGATAGTTTTTGACTATTCGGATGTATAAGGCGTGATTAAGATTGAAAATTTACCACATCGCTGAATTTGTGCTCATTCAAGAAAAACGAACTACACTAACTTTGTTCTTGTTTTAAAAAGACTTTTAGAAGCAACCTCTTTTTTCGCTTAGTCGACCTGACTCATAACCCTAAAATAAAAGTTATTTAGAGTGATAAATCTATCTGGAATTTAGTATTTGATAACTTTATAATCCGAGCCAATCGATTACGCAACCGTTTACTTTTTATCTTTAACAGGACTCGATCATGCTCGAAAGGCTATTTAAACTCAGTGAAAACGGCACGAACGTGCGCACTGAGATCATTGCAGGTTTAACTACCTTCCTGACAATGGCTTACATCATTTTTGTTAACCCACAGATCCTTGCTGCAACAGGCATGGACAAAGATGCTGTCTTTGTGGCGACATGTTTAGCGGCCGCAATTGGCTGTTTCATTATGGGTTTTGTTGCCAACTATCCGATTGCCCAAGCACCAGGTATGGGGCTGAATGCCTTCTTCACTTATGGTGTTGTATTGGGTATGGGTTATACATGGCAAGTGGCGCTGGCTGCAGTATTCGTCTCGGGGATCCTTTTCATTCTTCTCAGCATCTTTAAGATTCGTGAGTGGATTATTCATTCTATCCCGATGTCATTACGCACCGGTATCTCGGCAGGTATTGGTCTGTTCCTTGCCTTTATTGCCTTGAAAAATGCTGGCATTGTCGTAGATAGCCCAGCAACGTTCGTCACACTAGGGGATATTACGTCAACCGCACCGGTACTGGCAGCAGTCGGTTTCTTCATTACGATTGCGTTGGTTCATCGTGGCATAAAAGGTGCGGTCATGATTGCTATCTTAGCCGTGACTGGTCTTGGCTTGGCATTTGGTGATGTACAATGGGGCGGCATTGCGTCTCTTCCACCAAGTGTTGCTCCGACGTTCATGCAGCTAGATTTCTCTGCTGTTTTTGAAATTGGTATGATTTCCGTCGTATTCGCTTTCCTATTTGTTGACCTATTTGATACAGCAGGCACTTTAGTTGGTGTGTCTCAAAAAGCAGGACTTGTTGACAAGGATGGTAAGATTCCACGTCTCAATAAAGCGCTGCTGGCAGACTCAACAGCGACATCTGTGGGTGCTGTTTTAGGTACGTCGAACACAACGTCATACATCGAAAGTGTGTCAGGTGTAGCGGAAGGCGGTCGCACAGGTTTAACTGCGGTCGTTGTCGGTGTTTTGTTCCTTCTTGCTTTATTCTTCTCTCCTTTAGCTGGTATGATCCCAGGATACGCAACAGCGGGCGCTTTGTTCTACGTTGCCATTCTGATGTTATCTGGTTTGGTAAGTATCGACTGGCGTGATCTTACTGAAGCCGCTCCAGTGGTCGTGACGTGTCTTTTGATGCCATTGACCTTCTCTATCGCTGAGGGCATTACGCTAGGCTTCATTTCTTATGCTGCGATTAAACTACTAAGTGGTAAAGGCCGCGATGTTTCCCTTAGCGTTTGGGTTTTGTCGGCTATCTTTATTCTTAAGTACATCTTCGCTTAATCGCAATGGCTCAGGCGAATACTTGGGCCCAAATGTTTACAATCAGGTTATAACAATGAGCAAAAAATTCATTATCACTTGGGATGCTATGCAAACTTACTGCCGTGAGCTAGCAGAGAAACAGATGCCAGCAGAGCAGTGGAAAGGTATTTGGGCGGTGAGTCGTGGTGGTCTAGTTCCTGGTGCAATTCTTGCGCGTGAGCTGGGTATTCGTTACGTAGATACCATTTGTATCTCAAGCTACGACCATGATCACCAGCGTGATATGACGGTACTGAAAGCGCCAGAAGGTGACGGTGAAGGTTACCTGATTGTTGAAGATTTAGTTGATAGTGGTGATACCGCTCGTAAGCTTCGTGAAATGTACCCGAAAGCAAAGCTGATTGCGGTGTGTGCTAAGCCATCAGGTGCCGAGCTGCTAGATGACTATGTTGTCGATATTGCTCAAGAAACTTGGATTGAGCAGCCGTGGGATATGACCATCCAGTATGCGGAGCCAATTAACCGTAAGCAGAAGTAAGAACTTGTACGCTTTATAATAAATGACCCTAACATGGGTCATTTTTTTTATTACTATAAGACGTTAGTCTAATAATGTAGTTTTCTCCGCTCTACGCAACGTTACTGCGTAGTCGATTTTTTTGTTGTCTGTTTTCTGGTCGGTGAGTCCTTATATGTCTGAAGAATCAAGTAAAAATTTATCCGAAACCCTATTTACCAATCATAAACAAGCGAAAGAAACCTCCGCGCTAACTCACTATATGCCTGAGAGTGAAAAAGTGCTGGATGAGAAGCGAGAACAGCAAGGTTCGGCATGGTATCGACAAGTTCGTCGTATGCAATGGATTTGGCAAGGGATTGATCCGATAGAGCAAGAACAAGTGCTGTCACGCATTGCTTCTTCAAAACATTCTCGAACGCACGATGAATGGCTCGATACTGTCATGGGATACCACAGTGGTAACTGGGCGTTTGAGTGGAATCGCCTCGGTATGATGCATCAAAAACGAGCGAATGATTTACAAGGTGAGGCTGCGGCAGACGAGCTGTTCTCGGCGTCACTGTGTTACAGCATTGCAGGTTACCCGCACTTAAGAAATGACAACCTCGCGTCACAAGCACGTGTGCTCGCACATAAAGTGTATTTAGAAGCGGCGGAAAAAACGGGTCATTTTGTTAAGCAGCTTGAAATCCCTTATCAAAATCGAAAGATCATTGCTCACTTACACGCCCCGCACACGGATAAGCCCCTGCCCGTAGTGATCGTCAGTGCAGGTTTAGACAGTTTACAAACGGACATGTGGCGACTCTATCGTGACCATTTTGCGAAACGTGGCATTGCGATGATCACAGTGGACATGCCTTCTATTGGGTATAACTCGCACTGGACATTAAGTGAAGACTCCAGTTGCTTGCACCAAGCGGTACTGAATGAATTACCAAATCTTCCTTGGGTGGACCATTTCCGTGTCGGTTTAATTGGTTTCCGATTTGGTGGCAATGCCATGGTGCGCTTGTCGTTCCTAGAGTCGAAAAAGATCAAAGGGTGTGTGTCACTGGGTGCTCCGATCCATCATATCTTTACTTCGCCTGAAAAACTCAAGCAGATGCCGAAGATGTATCTAGATGTCCTGTCGTCTCGACTGGATAAACGCCCCGTCGACATTACTAGCTTGGCTGGGCAAATGATGGCTTGGTCATTGAAGATGCAAGGCTTTCTGACAGGGCGAAAAACCAGTGTGCCTATATTGGCATTGAGTTTAGAAAATGACCCAGTGTCGCCGCAGTCGGATAACCAGTTGGTGGCGGTATTTAGTGACTATGGCAAAGCCAAACAAATTCGTTCCAAGACAATTACACAAGGATATGAGCAATCCCTCGATTTGGCGATAAAGTGGCTCGAAGACGAACTATTTAGATGACAAGCCTGCGTTTTTGTTTAAAAGTTATATAGCGTATGCCGTAAAGGCAGCGTTAATAAAACTATTAAATTAATACGACTTACGTACTTCTGCGTATCCATTAACACGGGTACACATTGAAACGGAGATTCAATATGTCTGAAGCGACACGTAGTCCGACGCATTTTCGTTTGCTTGCAAAACTAAAAGCTATAGGTCCTTATCTAAGAGAGCCACAATCCCATGAAGGCCGATATTATTTCGACTGCCTTTCGGTGTGCGTGGACGATAAAAAATCCCCAGAATCTCGCGAGTTTTGGGGCTGGTGGATGGAGCTAGAGTCTGCGCCGGGAGGGTTTACTGCCAACTATTATATTGGTCAGTATGACGATGAGGGAAACTGGAACGCGGTGGAACTTGAGGAAAAAGTGGCTGAGGAAGTGAGTAAAACTCAAGCGGTTTTCCATCAAAAGCTGCAAGATACCTTACAATCTTTCTTTGAGTTGTCTGTGGAATACCACGATGATTCACAGCAGTTTGCCTAATTTATTCCTTTTATTAACTTTTCAAACAAAAAGGTGCGTTTTCGCACCTTTTCTACTTGTGCATTGATCATTAGATTGCTAAAACATTCACTCTAAGTCCTTAAGCATTCAATGAGAATATGACATTTAATCAACAGAGCGGAAACGCGACAGCAGAAAAACAGACTGTTGTTGTGAAGCTTGGCACCAGCGTTTTGACTGGTGGCACGCAAGCGCTTGACCGTGCTCACATGGTCGAGCTGGTACGCCAATGTGCGGAATTAAAGAAACAAGGTCACTCGGTGGTGGTTGTTTCTTCAGGCGCGATTGCGGCTGGTCGAGAGCACCTTGGATACCCCGCACTGCCCAACGCAATGGCAAGCAAACAGCTGCTTGCAGCGGTAGGACAGAGTCAGTTGATTCAAACTTGGGAATCCCTTTTTGCTATCTATGGTTTGAAGCTAGGGCAGATGTTGCTGACTCGAGCAGATCTCGAAGATAGAGAGCGCTTCCTAAACGCACGGGATACCATTAATGCATTGATTGATAATGGGATTGTGCCTGTTGTTAATGAAAACGATGCGGTGGCAACCAGTGAAATTAAAGTCGGTGATAACGATAACCTATCTGCATTAGTAGGCATTTTATGTGGGGCAGATAAACTCTTGCTTCTGACCGATCAAAAGGGGCTATTTACCGCAGATCCGCGTAAGGACCCGAATGCGGAACTGATTAAAGAAGTCAAAACCATCGATGATACACTGCGCAAAATTGCTGGGGGAAGTGGCACGACGTTAGGCACGGGTGGAATGGCGACCAAGCTACAAGCGGCAGACATTGCTCGTCGTGCTGGTATCGAGGTGATCATTGCGGCAGGGAGCGCTCACAATGTCATCTTTGATTCATTGAGTGATTCACCTCAGGGAACACGCTTCCTACCATGTGATGAAGCGTTAGAAAACCGTAAGCGCTGGATTCTGGCTGGGCCGGCTGCGTCGGGTGATATCGTCATTGATGACGGTGCCGTGAAGGCGGTTGTTGACAAGGGAAGTAGCTTGTTAGCAAAAGGGGTGATCAACGTCAGTGGTCAATTTGCTCGTGGTGAAGTGGTTCGAGTGACCACGGGAGCGGGGCAGTTGGTTGCTAGAGGCATTTCCAGTTATTCCAGCACTGATATGACGCATATCGCGGGTAAACACAGTAAAGAAATCATGGATGTTTTGGGCTATGACTATGGCTCTGAAGTAATTCATCGCGATGATTTGGTTGTAATTCAAGAATAAGAGAGAAAGAAAGTGGAACTAATAACGATGGGTAAAGCGGCCAAGTCGGCGGCTTTCGAACTTGCGACGGCTTCTACCGCTCAGAAAAACCAAGCATTGGCTATTATTGCTGACGAGCTAGAGACGAATGCCGCGACCATTTTGGCTGCCAACGCGAAAGATATTGAATTGGGCCGTGCCGCTGGTCTTAGCGACGCGTTGCTTGACCGTTTATTACTTAATGAAGCGCGTTTGACGGGCATTGCAAATGATGTGCGTAATGTCATTAGTTTAAATGATCCTGTTGGCAGTGAGATCGACAGTAAAGTTCTGGAAAATGGGATGGCCTTATCTCGTCGTCGCGTTCCGCTAGGAGTCGTAGGGGTCATCTATGAAGCGCGACCAAATGTAACCATTGATATCGCCGCTTTATGCCTTAAAACGGGTAACGCCAGCATTCTTCGCGGTGGTAAAGAGACGTTTTTCTCAAACATGGAATTGGTGAAAGTGATTCAATCTGCTTTAGCGAAAGCCGGTTTGCCAGCGGCGTCTGTTCAGTACATTGAAAAGCCTGATCGCGAGTTGGTGTCTCAATTGCTGAAGCTGGACGATTACGTGGATATGATCATTCCGCGTGGTGGGGCTGGGCTGCATAAGATGTGCAAAGAGAACAGCACCATTCCTGTGATCATCGGCGGTTTTGGTATCAGCCACATTTTTGTTGATGAAAGTGCAGATTTGATGAAGTCGATCGATGTGGTTGAGAATTCGAAAGTACAACGTCCATCGGCGTGTAATGCATTGGATACACTATTGGTGCATGAAAAGATCGCCGCTGACTTTTTACCCGCTTTGGTTGAACGAATGCAAGATCAAGTCACGTTTGTGGCAGAGCCAAAAGCGCATGCGTTGATTGAAAAGGCTAAGTCAGTAAAACTGGCTCAAGCGGGGGATTTCGATACGGAATGGTTGTCATACACTCTAGGTGTGAAAGTGGTGGAGGATGTGAAAGAAGCCATTGAACATATGCGTGAGCACAATGCGAGCCATTCAGATGCGATCATGACGAACAGCTTAGTTAACTCGGAACGTTTCATTAATTCGGCAGGTTCAGCAGCGGTTTATGTCAATGCTTCAACACGCTTTACGGATGGGGCTCAATTTGGTTTAGGGGCGGAAGTTGCGGTGTCAACTCAGAAGCTTCACGCGCGTGGGCCGATGGGATTGGAAGAGCTCACCAGTTATAAATGGGTTGGAAAAGCCAACTACTTGCCACGTAGTTAACATAAATGTTCAAACTCAGCAGTAAAAAGGGGCCAATTGCCCCTTTTTGTTTTGTCTGATACGTCAATTCCGCTACACTAGCTTTGGATTGATACCCCAATTGGGTAGTAGCCCGATTTGGGTGTATTGAATGCATAACTGGAGGTGAGATGCATTGTCCTTTCTGTTCTGAAAACGACACAAAAGTGATTGATTCGCGTCTTGTTGCCGATGGGCATCAAGTGCGTCGCCGTCGTCAATGTTTAGCGTGTAGCGAGCGATTTACTACGTTTGAAACCGCTGAGCTGGTGATGCCAAAAGTGATTAAGTCAAATGGCAACCGTGAACCATTTAATGAAGATAAGATGGTGGGCGGGGTTCAGCGTGCCTTAGAAAAGCGCCCAGTGAGTGCCGACTCAATCGAATTGGCCATCAGTATGATCAAATCTCAGCTCCGAGCCACTGGAGAGCGAGAAGTTCCCAGTGAAATGATTGGTAATCTCGTGATGGACCAATTGAAAGAGCTCGACAAAGTAGCCTATATACGCTTCGCGTCCGTATATAGAAGTTTTGAAGATATTCGCGAGTTTGGTGAGGAGATTGCCAAGCTAGAAGACTAATGCCAGAGCAGGAAGGCTCTGGTTTTCTAACCCTCAAGAATCGTTGACTCTTATCATGCCTCAATTTACTTCATTTGATTTTGAAATGATGACTCGCGCGCTCAAATTGGCGAAGCGAGGCATCTATACCACGGCTCCAAACCCGAATGTAGGCTGCGTTATTGTAAACAATGGCACTATTGTGGGGGAAGGCTACCACCATCAAGCCGGTGAACCTCATGCGGAAGTGCATGCCGTGCGAATGGCTGGAGAACAGTCAGTGGGAGCTACGGCTTACGTAACGCTAGAACCTTGCTCCCACTATGGACGTACACCGCCCTGTGCGGAAGGTCTGATTAAGGCGCAGGTCAGTAAAGTGATTTGTGCCATGGAAGATCCAAACCCAATAGTGGCTGGGCGTGGCATTAAGATGCTGCAAGAGGCTGGTATTGAAGTGCAGGTAGGCTTACTGGAGCAGGATGCGCGTGCCATTAATCGCGGATTCATCAAGAAGATGGAGACAGGAAAGCCCTTTGTTCAACTTAAAATGGCTCAAAGCCTTGACGGCCAAACCGCCTTGTCGAATGGTGTTAGCCAGTGGATCACAGCCAGTGATGCACGAAAAGATGTGCAGAAATTCCGTGCTAAATCAGGAGCGATCCTCTCCACCAGCAAGACGGTGATCGATGATAATGCGTCACTGAATGTTCGCTATGGTGAACTGCCTTCCGATGTCCAAGCGGTGATCTCTGATGAGCAAGTGCGTCAACCGACTCGTATCATTCTGGATCAACACAGCCGTTTAACGCCTGATATGACATTGTTTGCCACCTCGGGTGAGGTGAAAACGGTTGCTCGTCAAGGTGGAGACATCGTCGCACCACTCTCTGGTGAACTGGTCGACTTGCCTGCTTTAATCGACAACCTTGCTACCGAGCACAATGTCAATCATCTGTGGGTGGAAGCGGGAGCCACTCTTGCCACCAGTTTGCTTGAGCAGCAATTGGTCGACGAATTGATCATCTATATTGCTCCTAAGCTGATGGGCAGTGATGGACGTGGTCTGATTGGTGCACTAGGCTTTTGCGAGATGAACCAAGTCATTGATCTCGATATCACTGATGTGCGCATGGTGGGTGCGGATATTCGCGTAACGGCGACGCCTATATTGGCAAATTAAACACAGTACACTTAAACCCAAGTCATCGAGCATTTTGAAGTCATTGGGGTATTTCTGAGTGTTATCCTTATTTCGTTGAGCTGGTGGTAAGCGCCAGCCAACTTCAAACTGAGTTGTAGCAGAGTCACTTATGTTTACAGGAATTGTAGAGGCAGTTGGAACCTTAACTGCGATTACCCCACGCGGGGAAGACGTTACCGTGACGGTGAGTGTAGGTAATTTGGATATGTCAGACGTGAAATTGGGCGATAGTATCGCGACCAATGGCGTTTGTCTGACCGTGATTGATTTTAGTGATAACCATTACAGTGCCGATTTATCTTTAGAAACGCTCAACAAAACCGGTTTCACTCAATATCAAGTGGGTGACAAAGTGAATCTAGAGAAAGCCATGCTGCCGACGACTCGATTTGGCGGGCACATAGTTTCAGGCCATGTCGACGGTATTGGTGAAATCATCGAACGAAACCAAGTGGGTCGCTCGGTGGAGTTTTGGGTAGCGATGCCGACAGAAATCGGTAAATACGTTGCTGAGAAAGGGTCAATTACCGTCGATGGTATTAGTTTGACGGTTAATGCATTGCGTAAAGATGCCTTTAAGCTGACGATCGTGCCTCATACCAGCGATGAGACGACCATTGACGCATTTCAAGTCGGTCGCAAAGTGAATTTGGAAGTGGACGTGCTGGCGCGATATATGGAACGTCTTCTACAAGGCCAGACTCAATCTCACGATGAGCCAGAATCACGACTTACTATGTCATTCTTACAGCAAAACGGATTTGCTTAGTTCACAGATTGATGAGTTCACAGATTGCTTAAGCTCGGGTTGACTTACATCGTGGTCAGCGCAGACTTTGAATAACAAAAAATTATAGGAAGCAGATAATGCCAATCAGTACGCCCCAAGAAATCATTGATGATATTCGCGCTGGAAAAATGGTCATCCTAATGGATGACGAAGATCGTGAAAATGAAGGCGATCTCATTATGGCTGCGGAACACGTTACTCCTGAAGCGATTAACTTCATGGCGACTTATGGACGCGGTTTGATTTGTTTAACGATGACCAAAGAGCGTTGCGAGCGTTTAGGCTTGCCACCGATGGTGCAGGATAACAACGCTCAGTATACGACGAACTTTACGGTATCGATTGAAGCAGCAGAAGGCGTTACCACGGGTATTTCAGCAGCTGATCGTGCGCGCACGGTGCTTGCTGCGGTGGCTCCTGATGCGAAAGCGGCGGACTTAGTGCAACCGGGGCATATTTTCCCATTAGCCTCACAAGACGGTGGTGTATTGACTCGCGCAGGTCATACTGAAGCTGGGTGTGATTTAGGTCGTCTTGCAGGCCTAGAGCCTGCTGGTGTGATTGTTGAGATCTTAAATGATGACGGCACTATGGCTCGTCGTCCAGATTTAGAAATTTTTGCCGAAAAGCACGATCTAAAGCTAGGTACGATTGCTGATCTGATTGAATACCGTAATAACACGGAAACAACCATTGAGCGTGTCGCACAATGTAAATTGCCGACCGAATTTGGTGAGTTTGACCTTGTGACTTTCCGTGACACGATTGATAACCAAATTCATTATGCGCTTTGTCGTGGCGATTTAGCACAAGATGCTCCTTTGGTACGTGTTCATCTGCAAGATACCTTTACGGATTTACTACGCAGTGATCGCAATGCAGAACGCAGCTGGACACTGGAAAAAGCCATGAAACGTATCGGCGCTGATGGTGGCGTTCTGGTGATTCTTGGTAACGAAGAGTCTACTGAGCTGTTGGTTCATCGCGTGAAAATGTTTGAAGCACAAGACAAAGGCGAAGCCCCTACGTTGGCGAAAAAGCAAGGAACGTCTCGTCGCGTTGGTGTCGGCTCGCAAATCTTGGCCGATCTCGGTATCAGCGACATGCGTTTGCTCTCTTCTTCGAATAAGAAATATCATGCTTTGGGCGGTTTTGGCCTGAATGTGGTGGAGTACGTTTGCGAGTAACGCTGGCGTATTTTGATGCTTGTGCTTCCTAAAAAGCTTGCCTTAATGGCAAGCTTTTTTTATACCCCAATGACGGCATTATGTCGTATTTAGAGCCTTGTCACTGG
This sequence comes from bacterium sp. HQB-39, assembly GCA_043422575.1. Taxonomy (GTDB): domain Bacteria; phylum Pseudomonadota; class Gammaproteobacteria; order Enterobacterales; family Vibrionaceae; genus Vibrio. The sequence goes on from JBHOHG010000001.1 coordinate 323,396, forward strand.
TTTCAATTCAAGGCTTCTGTATATACCCACGGAACGCCTCGGCGAAGAGCACGATTCAGTGAGAAAGAATGAGAAATATCATTAGAAAAAAAGTGGGAAAGCCTATCTGGTAGCAACAATGTAAATCTTGGTAAATAGAGCGCAAATTTCCATTAGATATTGGTCACAGAATTGTGCTAGAATCCGGCGATTCTCACTTGATGAACATAGTTAAAGGAAGGCTTATGAAAGTGATCGAGGGTGGCTTCCCAGCGCCAAATGCAAAAATTGCTATCGTTATTTCTCGTTTCAACAGTTTTATTAACGAAAGTCTACTTTCTGGTGCAATCGATACTTTAAAGCGTCACGGACAAGTTAGCGAAGACAACATTACGGTTGTACGCTGCCCAGGTGCAGTAGAACTTCCATTGGTTGCGCAGCGTGTTGCAAAAACAGGGAAATACGATGCTATTATCTCGCTAGGCTCTGTTATTCGTGGCGGTACTCCACATTTCGACTATGTTTGTAGTGAATGTAACAAAGGTTTGGCGCAAGTGTCTCTGGAATACAGTCTTCCAGTTGCATTTGGTGTACTAACCGTAGACACCATCGATCAAGCTATTGAACGCGCAGGAACCAAGGCTGGTAACAAAGGTGCAGAAGCTGCACTAAGCGCACTTGAGATGATTAACGTACTATCTGAAATTGATTCCTAATGGGGGCCAGTGTGAAACCAGCCGCACGTCGTAATGCACGTCAGTTCGCTTTACAAGCGATCTACTCTTGGCAAATTACTAAAGAAAATGTTGCCACAATCGAACAGCAGTTTTTATCTGGTGAAAAGTATGATGAAGAAGAACATCATGCATCCGAGCCTGCTCTTAACACACCAGAAACTGACGTTGCTTACTTCCGTGACCTATTGACAGGTGTGGTACTGAGCCATCAAGAGCTTGATAGCAAGCTGCGTCCGTTTGTTTCTCGTCCAATGCAAGATTTGGATATGATGGAGCTAGCACTGCTTCGCCTTGCGATGTATGAAATGACACGTCGTGAAGATGTACCATACAAAGTGGTCATCAACGAAGCGATTGAGCTTGCTAAAGTGTTTGCTGCTGAAGATAGCCACAAATTTGTCAATGGTGTGCTGGATAAGGCTGCACCATCGGTTCGCAAGAAATAAGTCGCAAGACAGTGAAAAGGTCAGCCATTAGCTGGCCTTTTTTATCGCCTAAATTTATCAAAAGCTGACTGCGATGCACCATAGCGCATCAGTTTAAGCAACAAAGCTAGGTTGTTCTTTATGTCAGGTGAATTTAACCTCATAGAAAAATATTTCGTCGGTCGTCAATCTCAACGCAAAGATGTCCATCTTGCTGCCGGGGATGATTGTGCGTTAGTCAAAGCGCCAGAGCATGTCCAAATCGCGATCAGCACGGATACATTAGTAGCGGGAACGCACTTTTTAGCTCACGCTAACCCTGCTTGGGTGGCACATAAAGCACTCGCATCGAATATTAGTGATTTAGCCGCGATGGGGGCGACTCCAGCGTGGGTGTCGCTTGCGTTGACGATGCCTTCTCCCGACGAAGCTTGGCTAGCGCCATTTTGTGATGCGTTTTTTGAGCTTGCTGACTACTACGGCATTCAGCTGATTGGTGGTGATACGACCAAAGGACCACTCAGTATTACGTTAACGGTGCAAGGGTTTGTCCCGCAAGATAAGGCACTGACACGCAACGGCGCCAATGTGGGTGATTGGGTTTATGTGACCGGCAGTCTTGGCGATGCGAAAGCAGGGCTAGACGTTATTTTGCATCCAGAAACTCAGCAGAAACCCTATGCGGATGTTTTGGAAAAGGCGCACTATCTGAGTCAGCCAAGAGTGCTGGCGGGCCAAGCTTTGGTCGGTTTAGCTTCAGCGGCAATCGACATCTCTGATGGATTGATCTCTGACTTACAGCATATCCTAAAACGCTCTGAAGTGGGCGTGAGTCTGGATGTGTCACAACTGCCTATTTCTCCTGAGCTGACACAATTTGTGGGGAGCAGAGAGTCTGCCTTGCAATACGCTTTGAGCAGTGGGGAAGAGTATGAATTGTGCTTTGTGGTCCCAGAAGAAAATCGAGGAACAGTGGATAGCGCATTGTCACATGCCGGCTGTCGTGTTACTTGTATTGGTCAAATTCGACCGCAAGGCGTGTTTGAACTTCATGACAACGGTGCGCCAGTAAACTGGCAGCTCAGTGGATTTGATCATTTTAAGGCGTAGTAATGAGTAACCCTTTATCCTTCCTCTCTTTAAAGAACCCATGGCATCTGCTCGCAACTGGCTTCGGCAGTGGGTTATCACCGTTTATTCCGGGCACCATGGGCACATTAGCAGCGATTCCTCCGTTCCTGCTATTAGCACAATTACCAGTTTACCTGTACATCGCAGCAGTGATCATCGCCTCGGTTGTTGGCATCAAAATTTGCCAAGTCACTTCAGACGATATGGGGGTTCATGACCACGGTTCGATTGTGTGGGATGAGTTTGCAGGCTTTTGGATCACCATGAGCCTAATGCCTATTTTGGGTATCTCACTGATGGAGTGGCATTGGATTGCAGCAGGCTTTGTGCTATTCCGATTCTTTGACATGGTCAAACCATGGCCGATCAGCTGGCTGGATAAACAAGTTCATGGTGGTTTAGGCATCATGCTCGATGATCTCGTTGCTGGCCTAATGTCAGCACTGGCGTTATACGGTGTTGCTTTCTACTTAGGGTGGCTGACTTGATACCTCTCGCACGAGCCTACTAGCAAGATAGATAGCCCAGCCATGTAACGCTGGGCTTTTTTGTACATGAAAACCCGTTTGTGGGGGGAAGGTGATGGTCAGGCGCATATTTTTGCGATCCATCGATATAAATACAATGAATAAGTTTTAGGTGAATTATATGCTATCAATTAATTATAATAGTGTTAACAGCTATTATTTAGTTATTTTGGCAGATCAATATCATGATTTATGACATTTTATTGAATTATTGAACTGAAATTTATAGAAATCACGTTTACACGCAATCTTCGCTTTGATAGGGTGCATAACCCCTAAATATTCAATATGTAGTACTGAAGCGAGATAACGGACTATGAGTGATGTAGCAGCTCCTGATTCAAAGCCTTCAAGGTTAATTGGCTTTATAGAAAAAGCGGGCAAGAAGATCCCAGATCCTGTGGTGATCTTTATGTTCCTATTAGTATTCTGTCTTGTCCTAACGGGCATGATGGATGGTGTCACCTTCCAGACCATGGGCAAGGGTGGCGAAATGGTCGACTTCTCAATCAAGAGTATGCTTGATACTGAGAATGTTCGATGGATGTTTGATAATGCTTTACTGAAGAACTGGCTTGCCTTCGGTAATGGTGTATTGGGCGTGATTTTGATTGTAATGCTAGGTGTTGGTATTGCAGAAAATTCAGGTCTGTTGACTGCGGTCATCAAGAAAGTTGGTCTGCGTATCAACGAAAAACTGTTACCAATGCTGATGGTTTTCCTTGGTATCATGAGCTCCATTGCTTCTGACGCAGGTTATCTTGTTCTTATCCCTCTTGCCGGTCTGTTGTATGCAGGTCTTGGTAAGAACCCTCTGATTGGTATGGCTGCGGCTTTTGCCGGTGTCTCTGCTGGATTCAGTGCAAACTTGATCCCTGCGACTCCGGTTGACGTGATTCTGGGTGTGAATGCGAAAATTTTTGCTGAAGCGCAGAATGTCCCGTTTGAAGACGGTCGTGGTAACCCGCTTAACCCAGCAACAATGCATTATTACTTCATTCTTGCGTCTACATTTTTACTCGCGATTGTAGGTGCATGGGTGACGCATAAGTTTGTCGCGCCTCGCCTTGAAAAAATGTCATACACGCTGCCTGAGGAGATCAACTTTGATGAGTTTGAACTCAAAGCCGATGAGCAGAAAGGTTTACGTTGGGCTGGTTTGGGTCTCATCCTATCTCTTGCCGCTGTGTATTTCTTGGCCACGGGGCCATTAGCCACTTACACCAACGAAGCGGGCAAAGAAGTCACTCCGTATTTGAACAACGTTATTCTGTTGATCGCGATGGTGTTTGCTGTTTGTGGTTTGGCTTATGGCTTTGCCGTTAAGAAGTTTAAGTCGGTGCAAGACGTTGTGACTGCAATGGTGAATCAGATGAACACCATGGGTTACATCTTAGTGTTGACCTTCTTCTGTTATAACTTCTTGGCGCTTCTGAGTTATTCCGGTTTAGGCACATACGTGACTTACCTTGGCGCGACCTTCTTGCAATCACTGGGTTTACAAAACTTCCCAGCATTGATGTTGGTCGGCTTTATTCTAACAACCGCAGTGATCAACTTGTTTGTTGGTGGTCTGACATCCAAATGGATGCTACTGGGCCCAATTTTTGTTCCGATGCTGTATCAAGTAAACCCTCAAATGACACCTGACATGGTGACGGCGGCATTCCGTGTTGCTGATTCATCAACCAACATCATCACACCAATGATGACGTATGCGGGGGTAATTCTTGCCTTCATGCGTAAGTACAAAGCGGATCTTTCATTTGGTGATGTGATTGGCTTTATGGTGCCATACTCAGTGGCATTCCTATTGCTTTGGACGGGTCTATTGGTCGGCTTCTTTACCTTAGGCATTCCACTCGGATTTTAATCCATTTACCAGAGGGTTCTATTCAAGCATAACACGTGAATAAGCCCGAAAAGGAATACCTCAAGCCCAGCACACGCTGGGCTTTTTCTTGGTCAGAAATCATGTGAAGTACCAAGATGATTGAGTTAAATCATCTGAAGCGGACTCGGTCTTGCTCGTCAACGGCTCAATCATCCCTGCACCATTCACCTCTGCACCAATCATCCCTAGCCCAATCACTACTTGCTGAACCTAGCATATCGAGGTTACTTGGGTATAATTCACGCTCAATAGAGGGCTTGAAATGAGCGCCTTATCGTATGAATTAATAGAGAGTCCCACGTGTCCCAGCAGAAATTTAGTGCCGAAGATGAGAAGTTTATGCGTCTTGCTATGCAGCAAGCGGAGAAAGCCGAGCAAGATGGTGAGGTTCCGGTCGGTGCTGTGTTGGTAAAGGGTGGGGAAGTCATTGCTGAAGGGTGGAATCGCTCTATTTGTGGTCATGACGCAACCGCTCATGCTGAAGTTCAAGCTATACGTAAGGCTGGGCAAAACCTAGAAAACTACCGTCTGCTCGACACCACACTTTATGTCACGTTAGAGCCTTGTCCAATGTGCGCGGGTGCCTTGTTGCACAGTCGCGTTAAGCGTGTGGTCTATGGGGCGCCAGATCTAAAGGCAGGAGCGGCAGGGACGGTGATGAACCTGTTTGAAAGCCAAGCGGCGTATCATTATGCGGAGGTTGAGTCTGGGCTGCTAGAGCAAGAGTGCCGAGAGCAGTTACAAGCCTTTTTTAAGCGTCGTCGCAAAGAAATCAAAGCGCTTAAACAAGAGAAAAAACGCGCAGAACAAGCGTGTGAAACGAAAGAAAAATTGAAGCCTTAATAAAGGTATTAGAGCAGATCCCATAGGGAGCGCAAGTTATCCCTTTAGGATGCACGAAAAGTAAAAGCACCTATTTCTGAGTCTACTTTCGACATCAGGAAGGGAAGGTGCTTTTGCGATGAGTTCTACTTGAGTGAGATGTTGACGTAAATACGGTTACGGTCGCTGATTTTACGTTTTAGGCTTGAGACCTTGCGTTTACGACGGTTTGCCGCCACGGTGCTGTGTAATCGTTTGGAGCGAATTTTTCGTCTTAGCATTAATGCTACCTCCTGCTGACAACGAAATGATTGAGCTGTTAACAAAAAGTGGGAGTCCCTTTATGCCACTTTCCCTGAGAATATAGTCCTCGATTTTAGAAAAACTTGACCACGCATTGCAATCAAGTTGTTCAATCTTGAGACAAGCGTTGAGTAATTACTCTTTACTTGCCGCGACAGGTTTTGCTGAAGCCTTATCGTGAGCTTGATTCTTAATAACGGCGTTATCCTCGTCTTTGTCATTTTCTGTCACTTTCGGAATCGCAATCACTGCGCTTGAAATTGACCCGTCAGGATTTCTCACCACAGTGGTAACCGCACCAGACATCACAGTGATTCTTGGAGGGGCTGGAATAACGGCGATCTCACTGTCCTCATCAATCAATGCTTTTTCACTGACGTGACCGACAATGGTTTGATAGTAACGACGAATGTTTTCGACGTATTTACGAGCTTCATCGCCACGAGCGTACCCATAGCGAGTTTGACTGTAGAATTTCTTCTGGCGTAGCAAAGGCAAACGCTCTTTCACATCGCGCCATTTATCAGGGTCACCACCTTGACGTTTGGTTAGACGGCGCGCATCCATCACATGACCAAAGCCGACGTTATAAGCGGCTAGAGCGAACCAGATCTTCTCATGCTCAGCAATGGTATCTGGAACGCGAGCGACGTTGCGACGTAGATACTTTACGCCACCCTCGATGGACTGCTCAGGATCGAGTCGATCCGTGACCCCAACGCCTTTTGCTGTTGGGAGTGTCAGCATCATCATACCGCGTACTCCCGTAGGCGATCGTGCCAGAGGGTTCCAGTGAGATTCTTGATAGGCAAGGGCCGCAATTAAGCGCCAATCAAACTCACCCGAGTACTGTTCAAATAGAGGGGCCCATTCAGGCAGTTTCTTATCGAGAGCGCGAATAAAGGCACGCGTATCGACATAATCAAAACTTTCGATATGACCGATGTACTTTTCTTCGAGTAGCGCCAATTCTCCGGTCTGCTTAATATTGCCAAAAAACTCGATGAGCATGGCATAGAGACTTTCATCTTCAGAACGTCGTACAAACCAAGAGACAGGCTGGTCTTCTGTGATTTCAAATGCCAAAGCCAAATCTGGGTAGAGGCGTTGTGCGAGAGAGAGTTGTACCGAGTCCGTGACCGTAAAGCGCAAAGCACCTGTTGAGACTTGTTTCAGCAGATCGTAAGTGTCTTTGTTATCTACCGTTTGGAATACCAAATCGGGATGTTGTTCCTTCAGGGCAATGAGTGTCGGAACGTATTGCGAGTTTGCCACCACGCGCAGTGTTTGTTTCGCTGGCAGCAGATCTACGGTAGGTGTCTCTTCGGTAGCTTCCGCCGCTTCCGAATCTTGCTCCACCTTTTCTGGCTGCTCAATTTTACTCTGCTGGTATTTGATCAGCTGTTCAAGGTTACGTGGGCGGCGTTGACCTTTTTTGTACACCACCTGTTGGCTGACGTAGTAATAAATTGGACCAGGACGAAAGTAGTTGACGGCTTTCGAGGTCTGGGTAAGCCCCGTTGCAATGATGTCGATTTCACCATTCTTAAGCGCTGGAAACAGCTCAGCTTGGGTGAAGGCTTGTCTGACTTCCAGTTTGACACCCAATTGATCGGCAAACTGTCGTGCTAATTCGTAGTCTAACCCTTCAGGTGAATCAGGGCCGATATAGTAAGAGAGTTGATTATTCAAAGTGCCGATACGCAGAACCCCGCGCTCTTTGATTTTATCAAACTCGCTTTTCGGTTCAGATTCAATTTGACACGCTGAAAGAAACAGCAGTGAGAGAGCAAGTAAGAGAATACGGCTCAAAGGGTTAGTCTCGACTTTTAGCATTCCGTGATTCGATCTGGTTGTAATCAGCTGACGTTATAACAGACCCTGCTTCACAGTCAAAGCGAGGGCTTCGTTAAAGATTGTACATTGTTTAAGAAGGCAACAATTTGGTTGTACTTCTAAATTGACAAAAAAAATGACGCAAACGGTTGCTTTTGGTGTTACATCACAAAAACAATTCGATTATAATGCGCCCGCAACCGCGAGGTGGAATTGGTATAAGTTTGGATAGCATGATTTTAAGTTATTGAATTTATTCCAATATCACCTTTATCAATTGCATAAGAGACCTAAGCACATGAGAATTTTGCGTGGCTCCCCAGCTCTTTCTGAGTTTCGTGTTAATAAGCTACTGGAACTTTGTCGTGAACAAGCACTGCCTGTAACGGGCATTTACGCAGAGTTTATGCACTTTGCTGACCTAACGTCTGATCTAGAAGCTTCAGAGCTAGAAAAACTAGAGAAGCTACTGACGTACGGCCCAACGATCGAAGAGCATGAGCCGCAAGGTCTTCTTCTGTTAGTGACTCCTCGTCCAGGTACCATTTCTCCATGGTCTTCAAAATCGACCGATATCGCGATCAACTGTGGTTTAGAGAAAGTGAAGCGTTTAGAGCGCGGCACGGCTTACTACATTGAAACATCCAGTGACCTGACTGCAGAGCAAGTGGCAGCAGTGACTGCGCTGATTCATGACCGCATGATGGAGTCTGTGATTACGGATTTTGAGTCTGCAAGTGCACTATTCACGGTTGCAGAGCCTGCGCCTCATACGGTCGTCGATGTTCTAACGGGCGGACGCACTGCGCTTGAAGAAGCAAACGTTTCACTGGGTCTGGCGTTAGCGGAAGACGAAATTGATTACCTAGTTGAAAACTTTACTCAACTTGGACGTAATCCAAATGACATCGAGCTGATGATGTTTGCACAGGCAAACTCAGAGCACTGTCGTCATAAAATCTTTAATGCAGACTGGACGATTGACGGCGTTGATCAAGAAAAGTCGCTGTTTAAGATGATCAAGAATACCTTCGAAACCACGCCTGACCACGTTCTGTCTGCTTATAAAGACAACGCGGCTGTGATGACGGGGTCAAAAGTTGGTCGATTCTTCCCAAATCCTGAGTCTCGTCAGTACGACTACCACCAAGAAGATGCGCATATCTTAATGAAGGTGGAAACGCACAACCACCCAACGGCAATCTCTCCTTGGCCAGGTGCCTCAACTGGTTCCGGTGGTGAAATTCGTGATGAAGGCGCGACCGGTATTGGTGGTAAACCAAAAGCGGGTCTTGTTGGCTTTACGGTCTCTAACCTTCGTATTCCAAACTTTGAACAGCCATGGGAAACCGATTTTGGTAAGCCAGGCCGCATTGTTACGGCTTTGGATATTATGTTGGAAGGCCCACTAGGTGGTGCGGCGTTCAACAATGAATTTGGTCGTCCAAACCTACTCGGTTACTTCCGTACATACGAAGAAAAAGTGACATCTCACGCGGGTGAAGAGGTACGTGGTTACCACAAGCCAATCATGATCGCAGGCGGTATGGGTAACATCCGCGATGAGCATGTACAAAAACGAGAAATCCCTGTGGGCGCTAGCCTGATCGTTCTTGGTGGTCCAGCCATGAACATCGGTCTGGGTGGTGGTGCAGCATCTTCAATGGCATCAGGGCAATCGGCTGAAGACCTTGATTTTGCATCGGTACAGCGTGAGAACCCAGAAATGGAACGCCGTTGTCAGGAAGTGATTGACCGTTGTTGGCAGCTTGGTGAAGCCAACCCAATCGCGTTCATCCACGATGTCGGTGCGGGCGGTATCTCGAACGCATTACCAGAATTGGTGGATGATGGTGAACGTGGTGGTAAGTTCCAATTGCGTGATGTTCCGAATGATGAACCGGGCATGAGTCCACTAGAAATCTGGTGTAACGAATCACAAGAGCGCTACGTGCTTGCTGTGGCGAAAGAAGATATGGATCGCTTTGATGCGATTTGTAAGCGTGAGCGCGCACCGTACGCAGTTGTGGGTGTGGCAACAGAAGAGCGTCATTTGACCCTAGAAGATTCGCACTTCGACAACACGCCAATCGATATGCCAATGGATATCCTACTTGGTAAGACGCCGAAGATGCACCGTGATGCGAAAACGCTGAAAGTAGAAAGTCCAGCACTTGAGCGTCAAGGTATCGAACTGAATGATGCCGTGGATCGCGTATTGCGTTTGCCAGCAGTTGCTGAAAAGACGTTCCTAATTACGATTGGTGACCGCACGGTAACGGGTCTTGTGGCTCGTGATCAGATGGTTGGACCTTGGCAGGTACCTGTTGCCAACTGTGCTGTAACAGCAGCGAGTTACGACACTTATCATGGTGAAGCCATGTCTATGGGTGAACGTACCCCAGTTGCCTTGCTTGATTTCGGAGCTTCAGCTCGTCTTGCGGTCGCAGAATCGCTGACCAACATTGCAGCAACGGAAATTGGTGATATTAAGCACATCAAACTGTCTGCAAACTGGATGTCTCCAGCGGGTCACCCAGGTGAAGATGCCGGTCTTTATGAAGCGGTGAAAGCGGTGGGTGAAGAGCTATGTCCTGCCCTCGGTCTGACTATCCCAGTTGGTAAAGACTCAATGTCGATGAAGACCAAGTGGGAAGAGAATGGCGAAAACAAAGAAGTGACGTCACCATTGTCATTGGTGATTACTGCGTTTGCTCGTGTCGAAGATGTACGTAAAACCGTGACTCCGCAGCTTCGTACCGACCTTGGCGATACGTCATTGGTATTGGTTGACCTAGGTAATGGTCAGAACCGTCTAGGTGCGACAGCACTAGCACAGGTTTACAAGCAACTTGGTGATAAGCCAGCTGACGTTGATAATGCCGAGCAACTGAAAGGTTTCTTTGATGCAATGCAAACTCTGGTTGCACAAGACAAGCTCGTGGCTTATCACGATAAAGGCGACGGCGGTCTGTTCGTAACCCTCGCTGAAATGGCATTTGCGGGTCACTGTGGTGTGAAAGCCGATATTGCTGCTCTGGGTGACGATGCGTTAGCCGCATTATTCAACGAAGAGCTGGGCGCGGTTGTTCAAGTGAAAGACGAAGAACTCGATACGGTATTGTCAGTTCTTGCCGCTCACGGTCTAACGGCATGTTCACATGTGATTGGTTCGGTAGAAGCGAGCGATGAGTTTGTTATCGCGGCAGCAGGTAATACGTTGATCCAACGTTCACGTACAGAGCTACGTACTATCTGGGCAGAAACCACGCATAAGATGCAAGCGCTACGTGATAACCCAGCGTGTGCAGACCAAGAATTTGAAGCGAAGAAAGACAACAGCGATCCAGGTCTGAATGTGTCACTAAGCTTCGACGTTAACGAAGACATTGCAGCGCCATTTATTGCCACAGGTGCGAAACCTAAGATGGCGATCCTACGTGAACAAGGGGTGAACTCTCACGTTGAAATGGCTGCGGCATTTGACCGTGCAGGGTTTGAAGCGACCGATATTCACATGAGTGACATCTTGACGGGCCAAGCGGCTCTAGATGAATACCACGGTTTAGTGGCTTGTGGCGGCTTCTCTTACGGTGACGTATTGGGTGCTGGTGAAGGTTGGGCGAAATCGATTCTGTTCAATGCGCAAGCGCGTGAACAGTTCCAAACTTTCTTTAACCGTGACAATACCTTCTCGTTAGGTGTATGTAATGGTTGTCAGATGTTATCGAACCTAAAAGAGCTGATCCCAGGCGCAGATTTATGGCCACGTTTTGTGCGCAATGAGTCGGAGCGTTTTGAAGCACGTTTCAGCTTGGTTGAAGTTCAGAAGTCTGATTCAGTCTTCTTTGATGGTATGGCGGGCTCTCGCATGCCAATCGCAGTGTCTCACGGTGAAGGTCGCGTGGAAGTGCGTGATGCAGATCATCTATCTGCGATTGAAGCTTCTGGAACCGTGGCGGTGCGTTACGTAGATAACCAAGGTAATGCGACGCAGCAATATCCAAATAACCCGAACGGTTCACCAAACGCAATTACGGGTCTTACGACGCAAGATGGTCGAGTGACGATCATGATGCCTCACCCAGAGCGTGTTTTCCGTACGGTAGCTAACTCTTGGCATCCAGATAGCTGGGGCGAGAACAGTGCTTGGATGCGTATGTTCCAAAACGCACGTAAGAACATCGGTTAATGACTGAGTAATTCAATGAGTTTTCGCTAGCAGCTAACTCATTAAAAAGCCCGCAAGGTGAATCTTGCGGGCTTTTTTATTGGGTTAAGGAAAATAACAACGCCTAGGACAAATCAGTATTGGTGCTCTTTAGAGCATATCGACGGCTTTTTCGATGGCGGCGATCAGAGCATCCACATCTTGATGAGTATTATAGAGACCAAAAGAGACCCGAACCGTCCCAGAGACCCCCAAACTATCCATAAGTGGATGCGCACAATGATGTCCTGCTCTGACGGCAATGCCTTGCTGATCCAACAGGGTCGCAATATCTTGATGATGCACGCCTTCCATTACAAAAGTCACCACCGACGCCCCAGGCTGATAACCGAGAACTTGAATGTCATCCAGTTGAGTCAGCGCCTGATAGGTGCGTTGTTGTAATTCACCAAGGTGGGCTTCGATCGCGTCATGGTCGAATTGGTTATACCATGTCATGGCTGTCGCGAGTGCGATGGCCCCTGCCACGTTTGGTGTTCCTGCTTCAAATTTGCCGGGTAATTCCGAGAAAGTGGTTTTTTCAAACGAGACTTTCTCTACCATTTTCCCGCCGCCATGCCATGGCGGCATCGCTTCAAGTAACTCACGTTTGCCGTACAATACGCCAATGCCTGTTGGTGAATACAGTTTATGACCGGAGAATACATAGAAATCGGCATCCAATTGAGTCAAATCCAGCTGCTCATGGACAATGCCCTGAGCGCCATCGATCACCACCACAGCGCCGTGTTGATGAGCCGCTTGGATCATGGTTTCGATAGGCTGACGTGTCCCTGTGACATTCGTGATATGCGCCATTGCCACCAGTTTGGTTTTCTCAGACAGTAACTCATGAAAGGCGTCGAGATCGATCTGACAATCGGTGGTCATCGGCACTTTTACAACGGTCGCGCCCGTTTGTTCTGCGACAATTTGCCACGGCACAATGTTGGCATGGTGCTCCATTTCACCCACAAGGATTTCGTCACCGGGTTGGAGAGTATGGCGTGCGTATGTTTGTGCGATAAGGTTTAACGCTTCGGTTGCGCCACGTGTCCAGATGATCTCTTGACTGCTGACCTGTAAAGCCTTTGCAACACAGTCACGCGCTGTTTCAAACTGAGTCGTTGCTTGCGCAGTCAAACTGTGACTTCCTCGGTGCACGTTAGCGTTGTGATTACTGTAATAGTGGCTAACGGCATCAATGACACATTGCGGCTTTTGCGTGGTTGCCGCGCTGTCAAAATAGATCAAAGCTTGCTGATTGATACGCTGATTCAGAGCTGGAAATTGAGCGCGGATAGCGGCGATGTCTAGCATGCTACATCACCCAGTTTATGGTATTGCAAGGTTGGGATCGTCACCATAGGTTCCGCGACTGTCCACGCGTGGGCTTTGCCTGAAAGCAAGATGATGATCTCCATAGCAAACTCAAGGGCCGTTCCCGGGCCTTGGCTTGTCACCACATGATGGTTGATGTCATAAGTGACTCGCTTTGGTCGCCAGTTGTGTTCTGGAATATGTGATTGGAAGCTAGGATGGCAAGTCATTAACGCATCAGGGTATAAGTTGTGATGTTGCAAGACCAGTGCAGGCGCAGCACAAATGGCTGCGATTAACTTGCCGTCATACATTTGCTGCTTGACGATTTCGACGAGGATAGGGCTATCGCGAAAGGTCTCAGCGCCCTCGACGCCACCAGGCAAGATCACAGCATCAAACTCTTCGTCAGCAATGTCAACGAGCTTACAATCTGCGGTTAATGTCACCCCGCGAGAGGCTTTCATGGTTAGGCTTCCGTCGAAGTTGGCACTCGCGACCACCACTTCGTAATTGGCTCTTACCATCATATCAATGATGGTGACTGCTTCCATTTCTTCAGTGCCAGAGGCGATAGGAATAAGTACTTTTTTTGTCATGGTGTGGTCCAACTTGCTTCGATCTGTTTAATGGCTTGGTAGAGGGATTGATTGTATGGGACCTCAATCTGGTGCTGTTTTGCCACATGAATGAGGTGACCTGTAATAAAGTCTATCTCGCTTTGTCGCTGATAGAAAATATCTCGATTCATTGAGGATAGATTCGCAGCCGTCGCTTCGATCACGTTAGTCACTTGCTTGAGCAATTCGCGCTCATCAATGTTAAACATCTCGTGAGTCATCACTGCCGCGACTTCTTTTACGATGGCCTCGATTTTTGCTCGGTACTCAGCCCCAGCTAATGCGCCATTTGGACATTGTTCAATGGCGGTCAATGGGTTGATGGCGCAGTTAATGGCGAGTTTATTCCAGAGTGCTCGTTCGATTTCTGGGTTCCAGATGACCTCAGGCAGTGCGTGGTTCAATACCTCAGCCATAAAATCACATTGCTGACCACGAGTATTAAACGCGCCGATTTGCGTTTGACCTCTGCCCGTGTGTTTCACTTGTTGAGTGGATGGCTTATATGCGCCATGTGTCGTAGTAGCTAGCAGTAAAGGGTTATCTGGAAATTGACGACGAACACGTTCAGCGGTGCCCATGCCATTGTGCAAAAGCACAATGATCGTGTCCTGATGGAGATGTTGCTGCAAGGGGGCCATCGCAGTCGCAACTTGAAAGGCTTTGACAGTGACCAGTAACACATCACTCTGTTGTAACTGATCCATCTGATTGTTCGAAAATCTGATGGTTTCTTGCTGATCAAGGGCAATGGCGATTTCTTGCTGCGAAGAACGAGAAAGCAAACTCACTTGATGTCCCGCGTCATGGAGGGATGTCGCCCACAAAGAGCCAATGGCTCCTGGACCTAGGATAGCGAAGTTCATGGCAATCCTTAGCGAAAATGAATGTCAGCAAGGATACCCAGCGTCTCAAGGAATGCCAATAAAAAATGGCGCCCAATGGCGCCATTCTGTACAGTTTTTTACAACAAATTAGAAGTTGTACTGTAGACGGTAGATAACGATGTCTTGGTAATCTTTACGCGCCAGTTTGTTTACTGTGTAACGGTAAAGTACGCCAGCAGACCAATCTTGGTGGAAGTTCCACATTGCGTTTACCGAGCCGTTTAGACCGTAATCATCACCTTGTACGGCTGCATACGCATCGTTACGTGCGAACTCATACTCACCCCAAGTTGAGAAGGTGAAGTTTTGATTTGCAACGTCAGTGTTCCAGTAACCAACCCAACCAAGCATACCACCGTTGCTGCCGCTGTTACCGTTAGTGTTTAGCTGGTGTACACCGATGAATGGAGTAAAGCCCCAACCTTCGCCTTTAAGACCTGTGTAACCAAAACCAACAACGCGGTTCTGTTCGTGGAAGCTCGACTTGTCAGAGTCCGTGTTGTAAACCTGAGCGTATAGCGATACGTCTGATTCTAGTAGGTTGTAGTGGATAGTACCTTTAAGTGAAGCACCACGTGCATCACCTGCACGATCAACACCTTCGTAATCGTAGAAACCGTAAATTGAACCCCAATCAAATACAGCACCGCCTTCGATACCGACAACGGCTTGGTTACGGTCGTCGATTTTGCCGCCAAAGTTGTCATCGTCGTTACCAATACCTTGATCCCAAACTTGGTAATCTGCGTATGCACTACCGAAACCAAATAGGTATTCCGCTTGTGCTGGAACTGCTGAAACCGCTGCTACAACGCCTAGAGTTAAAAGTGATTTGCGCATAAGGAACTCTCTACTGTGTCAATTATGTAATAAGCATGTGATTACGAGGTCATGGCCTCGCTTTATTTTGGACGGAATACTAATGATTAATTTATCAATTTAAAGTGACATAAATGCAATTTTTGAAGAAATAGAGTGATTAGGATCACGCCATTAGAACAAAGTACGGAACCAAAATTTCGTTTCATAAATTTACATCATTTTTGTGATGAATCGTTTGCATATGGTGTGGTGAGCAAGAAAGAAACAAAAAAAGCGTGATCTAGATGGTTATCGATTAACCAACAAAAACCGTTAATGATCTAAAAATTGCGATCAGCGTAATAATTATAAATGTTAGAAAATGGATGCATATATGTTGGAGACCAAGCTTTTTCCTTTGAGTTCTGTCGTATTACCCCAAGGAAGAATGCGACTGCGAATTTTTGAGCCAAGGTATGTTCGTTTGGTGAAGGAGTGCATGCAAAACAATGCTGATTTCGGCATCTGTATGTATGACTCTTCTGGTCATCAAGGAAAGGGAATGGTGTCAGAAACAGGCACGCTTGTTACGATTTGCGATTTTGAACAACTGGAAGACGGTCTACTAGGAATTACGGTAGAAGGGAAGAGCCGCTTTCAGGTTATCCAAGCATGGGCTGAATCCGACGGTTTACGGGTTGCTCAGGTGGAAAGTCTGACCGATTGGGATTCAACGCCACTTAACAGTCAGCATCAATACATTGCCCAGCAATTACAGAAAGTCTATGAAGAGTTTCCTCAATTAGGCAACTTATATGATGACTGCTTATGGGATGATGCGACTTGGGTATATCGTCGCTGGTTAGAAATTCTCCCGATTCACTGTGAACAATTTGACCACCTTGCTGGACATACAACCCCAGAACTGCTTCAGCATTTTTTAAGTCAAGTGATTGAACAGTAACGCCTATCGAGCTAAGTCCGCAACCTGTCGCGGATTTCCGTAAAAATAATCGCTAATCTTAAGTGATCGATTACTCAGAACTCACGTAATTAACTCTATTGGTAGGATGCAGCCTTTGCTGCTAGGACAGGACATCTTGATGACGGACAAAACGCCAAGCGATTACAGCAAGCAAGACTGGATCGATTGTATGGAGAAAGTGAAAGAGAGGGACAAGGTTGCTTATGCCATCGTGTTTCGTTTTTTCTCTCCTAAGTTAAAGCAGTTCGCCTTTAAACATGTCGGCAATGAACAAGTTGCTTTGGAGATGGTACAGGACACCATGGCAACGGTGTGGCAGAAAGCCCACCTATTTGACGGCAGTAAAAGTGCTTTATCGACTTGGGTCTATACGATTGCGCGAAACTTGTGTTTCGACTTGTTAAGAAAGCAAAAAGGAAAAGAGCTCCATATCCATGCAGATGATATATGGCCTTCGGATTACTACCCGCCAGATCTTGTAGCTTGCTACTCACCAGAGCAAGACATGCTTAAAGAGCAAGTTGTGAAGTTTATGGACATCTTGCCTCCAAAGCAAAGGGACATATTAAAGGCAGTGTATCTCGAAGAATTACCGCATCAGCAAGTTGCTGAGATGTTCGATATCCCCATTGGAACCGTGAAGTCTCGACTAAGGCTAGCGGTAGAAAAATTAAGACATTCCATGAATACGGAGCAGTTATGACCTATCACCCCGATATTACATTATTAGAAGCCTATGTGAGCGGCGACATTGATGCGGTGACTGGTTTAACTGTCGCAACTCACCTTGAGACCTGCGCTATTTGTCGTCAAACGGTGGCAAAACTGGAAGAGCAGAATGCAAGTCACCTAGACGGTCTTGAAGAAGAGTACGATCCGATGTTTGACGACATGATGGCAACCATTTTGTCCGCTGAACCTAAAAAAGATGTCATTGAAGTGAACGAAGAAGTGTCGGTCA
Source organism: bacterium sp. HQB-39 (assembly GCA_043422575.1). Lineage (GTDB taxonomy): Bacteria > Pseudomonadota > Gammaproteobacteria > Enterobacterales > Vibrionaceae > Vibrio. The sequence continues at coordinate 340,834 of JBHOHG010000001.1, forward strand.
ATGTAGCAGGTAAAGATTTTGTTTTACCCCAGTCTATGGCTCGTTTTGCAGATTTGATCGGCGAGTGGCGTAGTTACGGTGGCAAAGTGTTTAGTGCTGAAGTCGATTTTGGTGAAGATGCTCATGTCAACCTGATGTACATTAGCGAAAATGTCGCCATTCCCCAGCATACGCACAAAGGCATAGAGCAAACTCTTGTCTTGCATGGTGGGTTCAGCGATGAAGATGGGCATTATCACGAAGGCGACTTTCTATTGCGAGACAGTTCTGTGGAGCACAGCCCATACACTAAGCAAGGTGAAGACTGTTTGTGTTTGACGGTACTGACCGAACCTATGTTATTCACGAAAGGGATCGCAAGGGTGTTTAATCGCTTTGGAAAGGGGATGTATCCTTAACCGACACCTAACACACCAATGAAAATGGCTGCCAGAGGCAGCCATTTTTGGTTTTAGGGCATTTGATTATATCGACTACGTTTTCTGTTTGACTAAGCGTCGGACTGAGGCCATTTAGGCGCCTCCTTCTTCACCGTCTCTTGCTCTTTCTTATTCAATAATCGTTCGAAATAACCTTTGAGAGATAAGAGCATCAGCAGGCTTGGGATCACCATCAGAGCAGTGATCGCAAAGAAGATAGACCAGCTGTCTAAGAAGTCGACCAACTCGCCGCTAAAGGAGGCTAAAACGGTACGCCCTAGATTGCCAAGAGAAGCTAACAGCGCATATTGAGTGGCAGAGAAGGCTTGTCCGGTCAATAATGTCAGGAAGCTAACAAAGGCTACGGTCGAAAAAGCAGAAGTGAAATTGTCGACAACCAAAGTGGCTAAGAATAGGTTTTCATCAGGGCCTACCGTCGCTATCCACGAGAACATTAAATTACTCGCCGCCATTGCGGTGCCACCGATTAACAGCCCTTTCACCACGCCAAAGCGAACATTAATAGCACTGCCGACCAGTGTGAAGAATATGGTGATCCCCCAGCCAAGCAGTTTGGTATAGTGACCGATTTGGTCATTACTGAAACCGATTTCCTTGTAAAAGGTGATCGACATGCGTCCTAAAAAGGCTTCGCCAATTTTAAACAGGAAGACAAAGAGTAATAAGGTTAACGCAACCTTAAAGCCATTGCGGCGGAAAAAGTCGATAAAGGGTTCGAAGACAGTGACAAAAATCCAGGTGAATATTCTACGAACTAAGGAGTGATGGTGTCTTAAGTAATGCGCTTCCGCTTGTTTTTGCAAAGCTTCACGCTGAGTGATTGGCTCCTTAATCAGCAGGGTAAACAACATCAATATTCCCACAAACCCCGCCATGTAGAGATAGACGCCATTCCAGCCGATATCATCCGCATTCACAAATGCAACGTAGCCAGGGAGTGAGTAACCTGTCCACCAGCCAATGACGGCCATGGCTGAAGCCTGTGGTAATTGAGCACTGTCCGACTGACTGAATGTATCAATGCGGTAGGCGTCAATGGCAATATCTTGGGTTGAAGAGGCGATGGCAATGCCTAGAGCCAAAAGAGACGTTAACATCAAGTTTTCTGCAGGGTTAACACCAGCAATAGTGAGCGTCAGAAAGAGCATCACCGTTTGGCATAGAAAAATCCAAGAGCGACGTTGACCGAGAGCACCATGCAGTAATGGGAGTTTAACGCGATCGATCAAAGGAGCCCAAAGAAAGTTAATCGCATAGACCGCGAAGATACTACCAAAATAACCAATGGCAGAGCGAGTGAGGCCCGCATCGGTTAGCCAACCCGACATATTGGAACCAATCAATACCCATGGGAAGCCACTGGCACATCCCATCATCATGACCCAGAGTAAGCGTTTGTCCATGTAGAGACGAAGGGTTTCCTGCCAGCTTTTGGTTTCGGTCGGCATAAACTTTCCTTGTGAGCAGTAAAGAAACTCAGCCCTTTGAGAAACAAAGGGCTGCAATAGCGATTACTTAATCAGTACCGCCTTGGTGATGACGATAGGGGTAACGGGTACATCACTCATACGGCCGACCTTTTTCGTCGGTTTCGTTGCCATTGCTTGTACAACGTCAAAGCCTTGCGTCACTTTACCAAAGACAGCGTAGCCCGGCGGGCGTTGATCGTAGTTTAAAAAGCCGTTATCAACAAAGTTGATGAAAAACTGACGCGTGGCTGAGTTTGGATCTTGAGTACGAGCCATTGCAATAGTCGCGGCGTCGTTGTTCAGGCCGTTGTTAGCTTCGTTAATGATCGGTGGGTAGGTGTTGAGGCGATTCATGTCTTTATCAAAACCACCACCTTGAGCCATAAAGTTAGGAATAATGCGGTGGAACTGAGTGCCTACGTAGCTGCCATCTTCAACATAACGTAAGAAGTTCGCGACCGTGACAGGTGCTTTTTCTTCATTTAGCTCTACGGTGAATGAACCCAGTGTCGTTTCAAACTGAACTTTAGGCCCTGCGAATGCTGCACAGCTGACCATAGCCAGTGTCGCAATGAATGGTTTAAACATTAGAATCTTTCCTTCATGTAAGATTGCAGTTCTTGATCGTTAGCGATCTCTTTGAAAACTAAATTAATGACATCATTGAGAACTGCTTCAATTTCTGGATCTGTTGCTGCAAACGTGCCACTTCTCTTGGCGGTACCATTAAAAGTTTTGACCAATTTTCCTTGTGGTGTTTCTGCAGTAACGGCAAGAATGACGGTGGCTTCCATATCATTTGACATGACAGAGTGTTTGACATTAACCAAGGTTTCTTGAATCTCCAACTCAATGGTGTTGTCGCTGTTGACATTGACACTATAGCCTTGCGATTGGAATTGTTGGCTTAACAGGTTTTCCAATGTAATGCGTAGGTTTTGCTGCGAGTGAAGAGGCTGGACATTCGCACGACCGCTGTCAACGAGAGCAACGTACTGAGCGGTTCGGATATCCGTGCTCGAAAGGCTATAGGTTTTGCCTTGTACCATTGCGCTACTACTCAGTGTCGCTTGTGGCATCAAATTTAGTTGTGGCTGTTGTGGAGCCGAACAGGCGGCCAAAAAAGCGACGGAAGCCGCCAGTAGTAGTTTTTTCATGCTTGAATCCTTAGCTCAATCTGTCTGTCAGGCTTGATCTACCTTAATTTATACCCTGCAAAGCGAGCGTGATGTTTGGGTATTGGCAATGTCATATTATTCAACGGAAAAACGTTGCTGCTCTGTTGATGACGCTCACCTGCTTATAATAAGCAGGCTACCATTGCCAATGGCTCTTTATCGTTCAGGTATACCTAAAGGAGGCATTCTCTCTTTAGGTATAGACAATAATACGATTTCTTTGCGGTTATGAAAGGGGAGAGGTTATTTAGTTGCTTGGAAAATCACAAACTTACTGTTGGATGCCAGTAATTTCACACTTTTACCATCGAAAAGGCGCTTCAGCTTGGCGTTGTACCCCAAATGACGATTGCCGATCACCATCAGTTGACCACCTGGGCGCAAACAGCGTTTGGCATCATTGAACATTTGCCAAGCTATGTGATCAGTGACCGCTTGCTGCTGGTGGAATGGAGGGTTACATAAGATAAGGTCGAAAGATTCTGGGGCAACGTTATCAAGACAGTTATTGGCAAAGCAGTGGATCTCACGTTGATCCCCTAAGTTTTCAACGAGATTACGTTGTGCAGATTCTACCGCCATGACACTTTCGTCGACGAGGGTAAGGCGCGCCTTCGGGTTAAGCTGTCCCGCCTTGACAGAGAGCACGCCATTACCACAGCCCAAGTCGAGAATATCTTGAGCGTCAGGGGAGGCTGGAATGTGTTGCAACATAAATCGCGCACCCAAGTCCAAACTCTCACCGGAGTAAACATTCGGGTAGTTTTTCAATGAGTAGTTCTCTCCATCGACTTTCCACTCTACATAAGGCTTAAGCTCACTGCGAGGGCTGTTTGGTTGTGAAAACACCAGACGATGCTTTTTCCATGCAAGGGAAGTCGTGGTCGTGCCTAGTTGCTTTTCAAACAACTTAAGTGTGGAGGTGTGAATCTCTTTGGCTTTATTTACCGCAATGACAGGCACATGTTCTGGTAACGCTTGCCTAATTTGAGCCAGTTGCCAAGCTAAGTGACGGTTGTTACGTGGGATCTGCATCAACACCATATCAATGTCGTCAGGGATATCTGCAAGTGTGGAAGTGAGCTCAATCTGACGGCATGCATTACGGGTTAAATTCGCTTGGATACCTTGTTGAGAGATAAAAGAATCACTCATGGTCGTCACATGGTGTTTATGTGAAAACCAACAAGACAATGCGCCAAAATTATCGTTTAAAATCAGCAGATTTTGTCCGTCACTCAACGCCATCTCTTCGACGTGGTTAATGAGATATTCATCACCAGCATCCCAAGCTTGTAGGGTTTCGTTTTGTCTTTCTGGGTAACGAAGTAAGGTGAGTTGGCGCTGGTGTACATCAAGAACTGTTTTCATGCGAGATAAAGAGATTAACTATAATTGAGTTGCTATTGTCGCAAATGCTAGCCAAACAAGATAGAAAAAGCGTAAATTAGGCGCGCAGCCCGACTTGTGAAACAAAGGACGTCAAATGATCCAAGAAATCATCGAAACCAAATTACACCAAGCTTTTGACCCATCTCATCTTAGCGTATTGAATGAGAGCTATATGCATAATGTGCCTGCAGGATCTGAAAGTCACTTTAAAGTAGTGATTGTCAGCGAAGCGTTTGAAGGTAAGCGCCTTATTGCAAGGCATCGCCAAGTAAATGGGGTGTTGGCGGATGAGTTGGCAAACCATATTCATGCATTGGCGATTCACACTTACACAGCGGAAGAATGGAAAACACAATTAGAAGGTGCGCCGGATAGCCCAATGTGCCGAGGTGGAGGTAAATAATTGAAAAGTCTCAGTGTGAGCTGAATTGCATAAAAAATTATCTGTAGAACGAAAAATACTTCTACTTCACACATCCCGTAGAAAGATGGCCTTGAGCCATCTTTCTTCGTTCTGGTCACTCTATAATCAAACTGTACTCTGGAGACTGTTCAAAAATCGCATTAACAGCGTATCAACAAATGAACGGTATGAATGACGTGTTTCAAACTATTAATGGCTCAAGTCCCTTTTATGTATAGGGAGTTGCGCAACTGTGCGATAAGTCAAAATTATGAACATTCTGACGCCAGTTTTATCAATTCCCTCAAAATAAAAGCCCTATTGAGGTTATTGGTCATGGCATCGTGTTTAGAAACAATGCTAAACTATCGCACCTGATAAATCTCGCCTACATTTTGTGACGAGATAATTAATAGGATGTTGCGATTTCGGCTCATCTACGAGGCGAAACCGGACACTGGTGTCGTGTCTAAAACTACGCAATTAAAGAATCTTTTTCCCGATAAAATAGTGCAAGTGCGTATGATTACAATAAAGAAGGGTTTGGACCTTCCTATTGCAGGAACTCCTACCCAGGTGATTAATGATGGCAAAGCCGTCAAAAAAGTCGCCTTGCTTGGCGAAGAGTACGTTGGCATGCGTCCTACGATGCATGTTCGCGTAGGTGATGAAGTAAAGAAAGCTCAAATTCTTTTTGAAGATAAGAAGAATCCAGGAGTGAAGTTTACTTCTCCTGTTAGCGGTAAAGTTGTTGAAATCAACCGTGGCGCAAAGCGTGTACTTCAATCTGTTGTGATTGAAGCTGCAGGCAATGAGCAGGTTACTTTTGACAAGTTTGAAGCTGGACAGCTAGCGGGTCTTGATCGTGAAACGATCAAAGCTCAACTGGTTGAATCTGGTCTTTGGACTGCTTTACGTACTCGTCCGTTCAGCAAGGTTCCAGCAATCGAATCTTCAACGAAGGCTATCTTTGTAACTGCAATGGATACTAATCCACTTGCGGCGAAGCCTGAGCTGATCATCAATGAACAGCAAGAAGCGTTCGTAGCTGGTTTAGATATTCTTTCTACACTGACTGAAGACAAAGTTTACGTTTGTAAATCAGGCGAAAGCCTACCGACTAGTTCACAGTCGAACGTTGAAGAGCACGTTTTTGATGGCCCACACCCTGCAGGTCTTGCAGGTACTCACATGCATCACCTGTACCCTGTGAATGCTGAAAATGTGGCGTGGAGCATCAACTACCAAGACGTTATCGCTTTTGGTCAACTGTTCCTAACTGGTGAACTGTTTACTGATCGTGTTGTTTCTCTTGCGGGCCCAGTTGTAAACGAGCCTCGTCTCGTGCGTACAACTCTTGGTGCTAGCCTAGAAGACCTAACGAATAACGAGCTGATGCCTGGCGAAGTTCGTATTATTTCTGGTTCGGTTCTATCTGGTACGCAAGCTTCAGGTCCTCACGCATTCCTTGGTCGTTACCACGTTCAAGTTTCTGTTCTTCGTGAAGGCCGTGAGAAAGAGCTGTTTGGCTGGGCTATGCCTGGTAAAAACAAATTCTCGATCACTCGATCTTACCTCGCTCACCTGTTCTCTGGTCGTCTATTCAATATGACAACCACGACAAACGGTAGTGACCGTTCTATGGTGCCAATTGGTAACTATGAGCGCGTTATGCCGCTTGATATGGAGCCAACTCTACTACTTCGTGACCTATGTGCCGGCGACAGTGACAGTGCGATGGCACTGGGTGCGCTTGAACTAGACGAAGAAGATCTGGCGCTATGTACCTTTGTATGTCCAGGTAAATACGAGTACGGCGAACTGCTTCGTGAGTGCCTAGACAAGATCGAGAAGGAAGGGTAATTCTGATGGCTCTTAAAAAGTTTCTAGAAGACATCGAACACCATTTTGAACCAGGTGGCAAACACGAGAAGTGGTTTGCACTGTACGAAGCTGTAGCAACAGTTTTCTACACGCCGGGCATGGTGACGAAAAAGAGCGCGCATGTACGTGATAGCATCGACCTAAAACGTATCATGATCATGGTTTGGTTTGCGACATTCCCAGCAATCTTCTGGGGTATGTACAACGCAGGTGGCCAAACTATCGCGGCGCTAAACTCTCTGCACGCTGGTGATCAGCTTGCAAGTGTTATCGCAGGTGATTGGCACTACTGGTTGACCGAAATGCTCGGTGGCTCCTTAGCCGCAGATGCTGGGGTCGGCAGTAAGCTGTTACTCGGTGCGACTTACTTCCTTCCAATCTACCTAACGGTGTTTATCGTAGGTGGCTTCTGGGAAGTTCTGTTCTGTATGGTGCGTAAGCACGAAGTTAACGAAGGCTTCTTTGTAACTTCGATCCTGTTCGCCCTGATCGTTCCACCAACACTTCCTCTATGGCAAGCAGCACTGGGTATTACCTTCGGTGTTGTTGTTGCAAAAGAAATCTTCGGTGGTACTGGTCGTAACTTCCTTAACCCAGCACTTGCTGGCCGTGCTTTCCTATTCTTCGCTTACCCAGCGCAGATTTCAGGTGACCTAGTATGGACAGGTGCAGATGGCTTCTCTGGTGCAACAGCACTAAGCCAGTGGGCTCAAGGTGGTGGCGCAGCACTAGTGAACACAGTGACTGGCGAAGCAATCACTTGGATGGATGCGTTCCTAGGTAACATCCCAGGTTCTATCGGTGAAGTATCGACTCTAGCCCTAATGATCGGTGCAGCGATGATCGTTTACATGCGAATTGCATCGTGGCGTATCATTCTAGGTGTGCTAATCGGTATGGCGGCAACAGCGACGCTGTTTAACCTCATCGGTTCAGATACGAATCCTCTATTCAGCATGCCATGGCATTGGCACCTAGTTCTTGGTGGTTTTGCATTCGGTATGTTCTTTATGGCTACCGACCCTGTATCAGCTTCATTTACCAACAAAGGTAAGTGGTGGTACGGCGCCCTAATTGGTGCGATGTGTGTGCTTATCCGTGTAGTTAACCCAGCATACCCAGAAGGTATGATGCTGGCGATTCTATTCGCGAACTTGTTTGCACCTCTATTCGACCATGTAGTTATCGAGAAGAACATCAAGCGGAGACTAGCGCGCTATGGCAAGTAATAACGACAGCATCAAAAAGACACTGGGTGTTGTTGTCGGGTTGAGCCTTGTTTGTTCAATCATTGTATCGGCAGCAGCAGTAGGTCTACGCGATAAGCAGAAAGCAAACGCGATTCTAGATAAGCAATCTAAAATCGTTGAAGTTGCTGGTATCGACGCTCAGGGTAAGAAAATTCCTGAATTGTACGAGCAGTTTATTGAACCTCGTCTAGTTGACTTTGAAACGGGTCAGTTCATCGATGGCGATGCAGGTACTTTCGATCAGCGTAAAGCGGCGAAAGATCCAGCACAGTCGATCAAACTGACAGCAGAACAAGACAAAGGCAAAATCCTTCGTCGTTCTAACACAGGTATTGTCTACCTTGTGAAAGAAGGCGATGCAGTATCTAAAGTGATCCTTCCTGTTCACGGTACTGGTCTTTGGTCAATGATGTACGCATTTGTTGCTATCGAAACTGACGGCAACACGATTGCTGGTATCACTTACTACGAGCAAGGTGAAACTCCTGGACTTGGTGGTGAAGTTGAAAACCCAACATGGCGTGATCAATTCGTTGGCAAGAAATTGTTCGATGAAAACCTGCAGCCTGCAATCAAAGTTGTGAAAGGTGGCGCTCCAGAAGGCTCAATGCACGCTGTTGACGGTCTTTCAGGTGCAACACTAACGGCTAACGGTGTTCAAGGTACCTTTGATTTCTGGTTAGGCGAAATGGGCTTTGGTCCATTCCTAGCAAAAGTTCGTGACGGAGGTCTGAACTAATGTCTAGTGCACAAAACGTTAAAAAGAGCCTTATGGCGCCAGTATTGGATAACAACCCAATCGCGCTTCAGGTTCTTGGTGTATGTTCTGCGCTTGCAGTAACAACAAAGCTAGAGACGGCATTTGTTATGACAATCGCGGTAGTTTTCGTAACTGCTTTGTCTAACTTCTTCGTATCTCTAATTCGTAACCACATTCCAAACAGCGTTCGTATCATCGTTCAGATGGCGATCATCGCTTCTTTGGTAATCGTAGTAGACCAAGTACTTAAAGCTTACCTATACGATATCTCTAAGCAGCTATCGGTATTCGTAGGTCTGATCATTACGAACTGTATCGTAATGGGTCGTGCGGAAGCATTCGCAATGAAGTCTGAGCCAGTTCCATCACTTATCGATGGTATTGGTAACGGTTTAGGTTACGGCTTCGTTCTTATCACTGTTGGTTTCTTCCGTGAACTGTTTGGCTCAGGCAAACTGTTCGGTATGGAAGTACTACCTCTAGTGAGCAACGGTGGTTGGTACCAGCCTAACGGTCTGATGCTACTAGCACCATCTGCATTCTTCCTGATTGGCTTCCTAATCTGGGCGATCCGTACGTTCAAACCAGAGCAAGTAGAAGCGAAGGAGTAAGGGCATCATGGAACATTACATTAGTCTGTTAGTTAAATCGATTTTCATCGAAAACCTAGCACTATCGTTCTTCTTAGGTATGTGTACTTTCCTTGCCGTATCTAAGAAAGTTAAGACCTCTTTCGGTCTTGGTGTTGCGGTTGTTTTCGTACTAACAGTTGCAGTACCAGTAAACAACCTACTATACAACCTAGTTCTTAAAGAGAACGCGCTACTTGAAGGTGTGGATCTAAGCTTCCTAAACTTCATCACCTTTATCGGTGTTATCGCGGCTCTAGTACAGATCCTAGAAATGATCCTCGATCGTTTCTTCCCACCTCTGTACAACGCACTAGGCATCTTCCTACCGTTGATCACAGTAAACTGTGCGATCTTCGGTGGTGTATCTTTCATGGTACAACGTGACTACAACTTCGCAGAATCTGTCGTTTACGGCTTCGGTTCTGGTGTGGGTTGGATGCTGGCTATCGTAGCCCTTGCAGGTATCCGTGAGAAGATGAAGTACTCAGACGTTCCTCCAGGTCTTCGTGGTCTTGGTATCACGTTTATCTCTGTAGGTCTTATGGCGTTAGGCTTTATGTCTTTCTCTGGTGTTCAACTGTAAGTCGGGTAAACCGCAACAATTAAGGAATAGTCAATGGACATTATTCTTGGTGTAGTGATGTTTACTCTGATTGTACTCGCGCTAGTACTAGTGATTCTTTTCGCTAAGTCTAAGCTTGTACCAACAGGTGACATTACAATTTCTGTAAACGATAACCCTGACTTGGCAATCGTGACTCAACCAGGTAGCAAACTACTTGGTGCACTAGCAGGTGCGGGCGTATTCGTATCTTCTGCTTGTGGTGGCGGTGGCTCATGTGGTCAGTGTCGCGTTAAAGTTAAATCTGGCGGTGGTGACATCCTACCTACCGAGCTTGACCACATCACTAAAGGTGAAGCACGTGAAGGTGAGCGTCTAGCTTGTCAGGTAGCAATGAAAACTGACATGGACATCGAACTTCCAGAAGAGATCTTCGGTGTTAAGAAGTGGGAATGTACGGTTATCTCTAACGATAACAAAGCGACATTCATCAAAGAGCTTAAGATTCAAATCCCAGATGGCGAATCAGTACCATTCCGTGCTGGTGGTTACATCCAGATTGAAGCTCCTGCTCACCATGTTAAGTACGCTGATTACGATATTCCTGAGGAATACCGTGAAGACTGGGACAAGTTCAACCTGTTCCGCTACGAGTCTAAAGTTGATGAAGACATCATCCGTGCTTACTCAATGGCTAACTACCCAGAAGAAGAAGGCATTATTATGCTGAACGTGCGTATCGCTACGCCGCCGCCTAATAATCCTGATGTTCCACCGGGTCAAATGTCATCGTTCATCTGGTCTCTAAAAGAAGGCGACAAGTGTACTATCTCTGGTCCATTTGGTGAGTTCTTCGCGAAAGATACAGATAACGAGATGGTATTCGTTGGTGGTGGTGCTGGTATGGCTCCAATGCGTTCGCACATCTTCGACCAGCTTAAGCGTCTGAACTCAACGCGTAAGATGTCATTCTGGTACGGTGCGCGTTCTAAGCGTGAAATGTTCTACGTAGAAGATTTCGACGGCCTAGCAGCAGAAAACGACAACTTCGTTTGGCACTGTGCACTGTCTGATCCACTACCAGAAGATAACTGGGATGGTTACACAGGCTTCATCCACAACGTTCTGTACGAAAACTACCTGAAGGATCACGATGCTCCTGAAGACTGTGAGTACTACATGTGTGGTCCACCGATGATGAACGCAGCGGTTATCGGCATGCTGAAAGATCTAGGTGTTGAAGACGAGAACATCCTACTGGATGACTTCGGCGGCTAATCTACCGAAGTATGAAGTTGTCACTGTGTTAGTGGCAGCTTCATCTCAAAGCATCTTCAATGGCTGGCTATTTGGCCAGCCATTATTTTATGCCCCAGAGTGAAGAGAGAAAATTGTCTAGTACAAGCGAGTCATTCAGTAGAGTTCTTACCATGCGTACTGAATATTTGAGTCTAAGACCATTTCCTCTATTCATTCCAAGACGATAGGAGTAAACAAGTGAACAAGTGGCTTGTTGCATTCGCTTCTCTATTGGTACTTGTTGGTTGTGAAAAACCAGCTGAGCAAGTGCATTTAAGTGGCCCGACTATGGGCACGTCCTACAACGTGAAATACATTAAAGCGGATGGTCAGCCCCAGCCAGACGCACTTCAGACAGAAATCGATCGCTTGCTGGAGCAAGTGAACGATCAAATGTCGACGTATCGCAAGCATTCTGAATTGTCGAAGTTTAACCAATATCAAGGGACAGAACCTTTCTCGGTTTCTCCTGAAACGGCGAAAGTGGTGACAGAAGCGATTCGCCTGAACGGGTTAACGCAAGGCGCTTTGGATGTGACGGTTGGTCCATTAGTTAACTTATGGGGTTTTGGTCCAGAAGCTCGACCAGATGTTGTTCCAACTGACGAAGAGCTGGCTACACGCAAAGCGAATATTGGTATCGAGCACCTTAGCGTAGAGGGCAATACTCTAAGTAAAACCCTACCGCACCTTTACGTCGATCTATCGACTATTGCAAAAGGGTGGGGCGTTGATGTCGTCGCAGATTATTTGCAGTCGCAAGGCATCGCCAATTACATGGTTGAAATTGGCGGTGAAATTCGCCTAAAAGGTTTGAACCGTGAGCAGGTTGCTTGGCGTATTGCGATAGAAAAGCCTTCGGTTGAAGAGCGCAGCATTCAAGACATTATTGAGCCGGGTGAGATGGCGATTGCTACATCTGGTGACTACCGAAACTATTTCGAACGCGATGGCATTCGTTACTCGCACATTATTGACCCAAAAACAGGTAAACCTATTCGCCACAAAGTGGTGTCGGTCACTGTATTGCATCCTTCTTCGATGACAGCAGATGGTCTATCAACCGGTTTAATGGTTTTGGGTGAAGAAAAAGGGATGGCAATTGCCAACCAACATAACATTCCGGTCTTCATGATTGTGAAGACTCAAGATGGTTTTGAAGAGCTGGCTTCAGAGGCATATAAGCCTTACCTAAACCAGTGATGACAACAGTGAGCACGTCATTATGAATACATTTATTATTACATTTGGATTTTTTATTGCAGTGATTGCTGCGATGTCTGTGGGCTACATCTTCCAAAAGAAAATCGTTAAAGGAAGCTGTGGTGGTCTAGATGCAGTCGGTATCGATAAGGTATGTAACTGCCCTGAGCCGTGTGACGCACGTAAAAAGCGTGAAGCGCGTGAAGCGATGCGTGCTGAAAAGCTTGCCGCATGGGAAAAAGACCGCATCGCTTAATCAAGCATTGCATTAATAAAAAGCCGCGATTCAATCGCGGCTTTTTTCGTATGCTAAAGCTATTCGTTTGCTAAGGTTTGTCGTCAACGAGGTTTGTCGTTCACTAAGCCTTGCGGGTCAAAGTTGTTTGATTGAGATAATAGTTAAAAAGGCAACCTATTGACTAACGATTTGATTCCGCCCTTGTTCTTTGGCGACGTAGAGTCTGTCATCGGCAAGTTTGATCTGCTCATTAAGACTACCGCTGTCAGTCGAAACGCCAATGCTGATGGTGATTTTTATCTCTTGGTCTTGATGGTGAATGACAAGGTTTTCGACATCGGTTCTTAATCGCTCTAATTGGGTGATAAAAGCGTCGGCACACGACTCAGTATGTATACAGAATTCTTCACCACCAAAACGAGCGACAATGTCATCAGGGAAGTTTTCTTTAATCACTTTGGCTACGGCAATTAAAGCCTGATCACCGCCATCGTGACCGTAGGTATCATTGACACGTTTAAAGTGATCAATGTCTATCATCGCGATCAGGTGGCAGTCTTTCTCTGAGCTGCAGTTATCAAATAAGTAGCGTCGATTCCAAAGAGTGGTTAAAGCATCTTGGTTTGCCATTCGGTAAAGTTCATTCGTTGCTTCTTTCATATCTAAGATTTGATGAATGCGACAGAAGAATTCTTCTTGATTGAATGGCTTATGAAGAAAGTCATTCGCCCCTGCTTTCAGAAATCGAGCGGTAATGGTTTTATCATGGCTGCCCGATAGACCTAAGACCGCGAGTTCACTTTTATTATGATGAACGCGGATCGCTTTGGTCATGGAGATACCGTCTTTTTCTGGCATATCATGATCTGAAATCACAAAGGTGATGTCAGGATTTTCCTTCAGAATATCAAGCGCCTCTTGACCATTTTCAGCTTGTAACGTCTTAATATATTGGTGTTCAAGGAGTTGAACAACATGACGACGGACCAAACGAGAATCATCGACAACAAGCGCTTTATGTTTCGCATTGTTCGTCAGTCGTTGAATAAGAGGCAGCAGGTAGGTGACCGAAGCCATACTGTCTTTCAATATATAATCAAGGACGCCCTTTGCTAGTACTTCTTCGCGGATTTGTTCTTGGAACATGGCTGTGAGAACGATGACTTTCTGATTCTTTGACAGTACGAAATCAATGACCTCACCATCTTGACCATCTGGAAGACAGTAATCCAAGACCGCACAGAGAAGCTCGGGCTCTTTTTCCAAGATCTCTTTGGCTTCTGAGATAGTCTCAGCACCAAAAGTGGTGTATCCAGCCTGAGTTAACTGAAGTTCAAGATAGTTTCTAAAGGCGCGGCTATCCTCAACAACCAGTATTTTCTTATTCAACGATTTATCCCTAGATTCTAAACCTTATTATTAATAATAATGAAGGTTATCCATTTCGCTATGATAGCGGCAGCAAAATGTGAATTTTAAGGTCTTCTCAACAGCCTCGCAACTGGTTTATACTGTGTTTGTGTACAGTTAAATTGTGTTTTTTCCTCTTGTGGTAAAGGTGATGCTGTGAACAAACCCGTCAGCGCTGATCCGTCGGTCATTGAACCTGTGCAAAGAAAGATCATTCATGTGGATATGGATTGTTTTTTTGCGGCGGTCGAAATGCGCGATTTTCCTGAATATCGTGGCCGCCCGCTTGCCGTGGGCGGGAGTGAAAAACAGCGAGGTGTCATCAGTACTTGCAATTATGAAGCTCGACAATTTGGCGTACGTAGTGCAATGGCTACGGCTCAAGCTCGAAAGTTATGTCCTCAGCTACTGGTCGTGCCGGGCAGAATGCAGGTCTACAAAGACGTCTCACAGCACATTCGTTCGATTTTTTCTCGGTACACTTCACTGATTGAACCCTTGTCTCTCGATGAAGCGTTTCTTGACGTTACCCAGTCTCAACAATGCCATGGTTCGGCCACTCTCATTGCAGAGGCGATTCGGCGTGATATCTACACCGAATTAAACTTAACGGCTTCAGCTGGGGTGGCTCCCATAAAATTTCTCGCGAAAGTCGCATCGGATATTAATAAACCCAATGGTCAATGTGTGATCCCACCGGACAAAGTCCAGCAGGTGGTCGATCAGCTGCCGTTAGAAAAAATCCCTGGAGTTGGCAAAGTGAGTTTGGCGAAACTGCATCAAGCAGGCTTCTATTTGTGTGAGGACATTCGGGCTAGTGATTATCGAGAGTTGTTGACCCGTTTTGGACGGCTGGGGGCTTCGCTATGGAAAAAAAGCCATGGTATTGATCACCGTTCAATTGTCGTTGAACGCGAAAGGAAATCGGTAGGGGTTGAGAGAACCTTCAGTCAAAACATAGCCAGTTTTGATGAATGCTGGGCGGTGATTGAAGGTCGATTATTCCCTGAGTTGGAGCGGCGATTGGACAAGTCTCAGCCAGAACGAGCCATCATTAAGCAGGGGATTAAAATGAAGTTCGCTGACTTTCAACTTACGACCATTGAGCATATCCAGCCTGAGTTAGATTTAGAGCATTTCAAACAATTGTTATCGGATATCTTAAAGCGTCAGCAGGGAAGGGAGATACGATTGCTTGGACTCAGCGTGGCCTTAAAGCCAGAGTTGCCTCATAAACAACTCGCTCTCTTCTGATATGCCTGCTTGAGGTTATTTGGGTATTGAAGTTACTTGGGTAGTGAAGCTAACAATGAGATAGAATCGGTTCAGAGTCTTCATCGTGCCTCATCTAGAATTAAGAAATTACTATGAACAAACAGCACTTAGTGCAAGCCATCATTGAGCAGTTGGAATCCAAGTTATTGGTTGCTCACTCCGCGACTCAAACCGCGATTGATTCTGCTACCAGTGAGGAAACCGTACCTGAGCATAAGTACGATACATTAGCTCTAGAAGCGTCTTATCTTGCCCATGGTCAAGCGATGCGTGTCCAAGAGTGTGAGCAAGAATTACATCAGTACAAACACTTAGTTTTAAGAGACATAACGGCTCGGGTTGGGCTGTCGAGCTTGGTCACTGTGGCTGACATCGAGGATGTAGAAAAGCAGTTTTTCATTGGTCCATGTGCAGGCGGTCTTTCTGTTTCATTTGCCGGTAAAGATGTGTATGTCTTGACCCAGGATTCTCCTTTAGGTAAAGCCCTCTTGGGCAGCGAATTAGATGATGACATTGAATTGACAGTTGGCTCACAGCAGTTTTGTTACTGTATTATCAATATTGAGTAAATGAAGGAGTTGTCATGAACAAGGTATTACTTGCTCTGACAGTATTTGTTAGCTTCTCTAGCCATGCGGTAGGGTGTCGTGTCGACATTAACAATGAAGTTCACTTGAGTGATAAGACGGTAGAAATTCATCAAATCAGTGGAGATGTGGCAAGGTTTGATGAGAGTAACCAGCTTTTTATCAACGATAAGGCGGTGGCTTTAACCGCTGAACAACAAGCAGATATTGCCGCTTTTCGCGATTCGTTGAATCAATACTTACCAAAAGCCAGGCAAATCGCCAGTGATACGATGGAGTTAGCCAATGATGTGCTAGGAGATTTAGCGAAAAGTCTCGATGCTCCTGAAGCTTTTGACCCTGCAAAAGAGCAGGTCGCTGGGCTTATTGCGGATTTAGAAAAGCGATATTACAAGGACGGCGAACTGGTGATACCTGCCGAGACTTTTGATTCTATCAATGAGCGCTGGTCGAAAGAGTGGCAACGTGTGCAAAGCTTGTTTAATCAAGAGTTTGTTTCAGGTGCATTTAATGCACTGTCGAATAAAATGAAACAAGAGGGTGGAATCAATTTATCCGAATTATCGACTCAAATGGCTGAGGTGGCAAAACAGCTAGAACAGCGTTTGTCTGAATATAATGAGTCACTAGAAAAAGAGAACAAAGCGTTGTGTGACTCTCTTGATGACGCGGCAGAGCAAGAACAGAATCTCCTAAAGACGATCCCCGAATTAAAAGACTATCGAGTCTTTACGATTTAGTGAGCTCAGGTTTGAATAAAATGGCCACCCATCATGGGTGGCCATTATTCTTTATCTACAAGATAATATTAGAACTTAATAGTATTCGTCTCTAGTGGGTGAATCACAGTCACAGAGATAGAATCATTCGTTGTTCTGTTGCCTGCTGAATCGACAGCATGAATACCGACAGTGAATGTGCCTGATGCGTTTGGTATCCAATCGATGCTGTATGGCGCGGTGTCATCAGTGCCAACAACCTGACCATCTACCGTAAACTCAACATATTGAATGTCATTAGAGGTTGAAGATACATTCGCTGCCAGTGAGGTTGGTTGCGATAGGTAAACAATGTCATCCACGATAGGCGTTAAGACAAAACCTTCCTCTTGCACTAAAAGCCCAGTGGTTGTTTCTGCGCTATTGCCATCAATGTCCGTTGCAACGGCTTTTACCGTCACAGAACGAATAGGGTGTTGGCCTAATGTCGCCACCCATTCTGCTGTGTATGGCGCGAGACTATCGATAGCGATGCTTTGGTTATCGACGAAGAACTCAACTTGTGCAACTGGGCCGTCAAGGTGGAATGCATCGGCTGCAATAGCGACTGTGCTTCCAGCAATCACGGTTGTGTTCTGTGTCGGTTGTGTAATGGAGACTTCAGGGAGAACCGCACATTGACCTTGATCCGTCCAAGCGTCTTGCCAGTGATTTCCTGTTCCCGGCGCGTAAGCCCATTCGGCTGTTGAAGAACACCACCCACCAATATCACAACGGTACTTTCTGCCTTCATTGGTGACTAAATCACCCGCGACATACTTCGTCCCAGCGACAAATGGAAGTGCATCGACGCAACCGTTCGGTTGATCAGAGGACAAGACAGTAAAGGCAACCTCTTTGGTGGTGGTCGTAAGGTTGTCATTGTCCGTCGCTTTCGCTTTCACGGTGTGATTACCAGCAACTGCCACCCAATTCAGCTCATACGGTGCAACGGTATCCGTCTCCACTAATTGGTTATCGATAAAGAATTCAACCTGTTGAACGGAGCCATCGTAGTCAGAAGCGTTTGCTTGAATGGCGACAGACGTCCCTTCTCTGAAGAACTGCTCTTGTGTTGGATTGGTGATGTTGACACGAGGTGGGCTTAACCTTGGCTTCATTTCAACAATGACACCAACGACGTTATGTTCAACACTGCCATCTGCGAGGTGCACAGAGACACCGATCTGTTCGGTGAGTGGTGAAACGGTCCACTCCATGGAATATGGAGGTGTATTGATGGACGGTAATACATCGAGGTTGCCAAAGATACCCAAGGTATAGAACTCAACGCTTAGAATATCGGCTGTTAACTTAGCGGTGTTGATTTCTAGGTTAATCACACTGCCTTCTGTAAGCTGAGCGCCTTGGACTGGCGAAACAAAGCTAACCAATGGCTCAGGCTCTGGAGTTACTGGGCCTGAACTGCATTGTTCGATTACCGACCACGCTTCAAATTGGATAGGGTATGGCGGCCAAGGTTCTGGAGGCCATGGCTCAGGCGGAAACGGTGGAGCTATAAAAGCGTCAGTCTGGTCGGCTTGTCCTGCTTGGTCAGCAACTGGGTAAGGTAGCCAAGGGTATGGATCCCATGGAAAAGGAACGATAGGTGTTTTGCCTTGGTTGGAACGACGCGCTTTGAAAGCATAGCCAGCATGCTTTACTTTATCGTTGGCGGCATAAGAAACGACAGGGTTCCATTGGTCTAGAGTATTACAGTCGTATGCGTGGGCTTGGAATCCTAGCCCAAGAGCAACAAGTGCCGCTCCCTTTAATAACTTAAATCTCATTTTCTCTCCTTAAAGTAAGCCTGTTTGGGCAACTCTGCTCAAACAGCAAACTGGAGATCCAGTAAGAGCAGTACAACAACCTCAGACATATCCATGACTTAATTGATAAAACTATCGACTTAACAATGGGTTAACTTTTGTTGTCGATGTTTTATAACTATCGAAAAATGGGCAAAGGGTAAATTGATCTGGTTAAAATTTGACAGGTTTGATTCCGCAGTCACGGCAATTGGTTGGATAGCGACGGTGAGTGACAATAAATTTCGGTGCAAATCACGCTGATTTATAAAATAATCCAATGCATAAAAAAGGCTCAGTGGGTAAACACTGAGCCTTTAAAATGGGTATAGTGCTTTATTTCGCGTTCATTTGGGTTAATTTATCTCCCACAGGTTTGGAGAAGTTGTAACCGTCATGTTGGTCCCAGTTGATTGACCAAGTCATAACGCCCGCAAAATTAGGATAGTTATAAGTCGGTTTCACTGTGCCACATTTCAGCCCTTTCGTCAGGCAATCCAACGCGTCCAAAATGTTTTGAGTCGGTGCTTGACCTGAGTTCGCGGAGCTAGGGCCCGATGGTAATCCAATCGCAACTTGATCATCTCGTAGCGGCTCAAAGAATGTTCCGTCAGCCAGCTCAAAGCCTTCAATCAGCATCTTGGATTGCGCAACCATCATATCAACAGACCCTTCGGCTGCCGAACCTGCTAGGTATGGATTTGGTAAACCACCGTTGTTGTACAGCTGAACATGAAGCAAGTCGAGGGTACTACGCGTGTCATTAATCACTGGGATATACGCGCCCCAAATGCCACTGTAAGCAATCATGCCACCATGTACGTATGGGTGCTCTGGAGCCATGGTGAGATACATATCTCCGCCCATATTCTTCTCAATCTCCAGTAGAGCACGACCTAGACGAGCTTGGATTTGACTACCGTGTAATAGGTTAGAGCCACTTTCAAGGTCGACGTCTAGACCATCGAAGCCCCACTCTTTAATGATGTTGGTAAGACTTGAGATAAATTTCGCTTCATCTTGATCTGTGTTTAGCGTGATGGTGCCTTCTGCCCCACCAAGTGAAAGCACAAACTTTTTGCCCTTCGCTTGCAGCGCCGCCATATCTTGTTTGAACTGAGTTGGGTCTAACGCTGGGCAGTCACTATAGATGTCACCAGAGTAAAGGTGGAAGTGAACAGTGCCGTCACTGCCGCGATCATTCTCAGCAAAGGCAATATCAATGATGTCCCATGCATCCGACATATCCGCAAGGCGCATCGGACAGCCAGCGCCGTTGACGAAGTTGTGCCAGTAGCCGATCAGTTTATGAGTCTTCTCGGTTTGCTCAACCACTTTTAGAGAAGTTGCCGCCGCAAGTGCTCGGTTACCCGCGACATCCACTGCTTGAGCGCCAATTGAGAAGTTGCCAATTGCCGTTGGTGTCCAGTTTGTTGAGTATGGTGCCGTTGTATCTGTCGCGACAACACTGCCATTCACCGTAAACTCAACGTGTTTCACAGTAGACGTTAATGAGGTTGCTTCTGCCCCTATGGTCACTGCTTTTCCAAGCCCGACGGGTTTAATGGCGTTTGGTGAAGTGAGACTGACAATTAAGTCTTTATCGCTCACAGTCACATTCGCAACCGACTCAGACTGGTTATTTTCATTGTCAGTCGCAACGGCTTTGATTTGGTTTGTGCCTACGGTTGTCGCAGCCCATTGCGCTGTGTAAGGCGCTTGCGTGTCGATCCCTAAACTGCTGTTGTTAGCAAAGAATTCGACTTGTGTGACGCTGCCGTCAGGATCATTAGCGTCCGCTGCAAGACTAACGGTGCTGCCTGCTAGAACAATAGTGCCGTCTGTTGGCGTTGTTAACGCGACATTCGCTGGCGTTGAACAGGTGCCTTGTGCCGTCCATGCGTCTTGCCAGTACAGCCCTTTACCAGGTTCATAAGCCCATGCAGATTTAGAAGAACACCAACCTGCGACATCACAGCGATATTTTTGATTGTTCAAAGAAGCGAAATCACCTGCGGCATATTGTGTGCCAGCCACATATGGAGTTGCATCGGCACAGCCCCCTGATCCTGTTTGAGCCGCCACACTTAATTTAGTGTCACCTGTACTGGTTGAAAGGCTCGTATCATCCGTAGCGGTTGCACTGAAGATGTGGTCGCCTGCAATGGCTGTCCAGCTGTACTCATAAGGCGCTGTGGTATCAGTAGCAACCAGTTTATTGTTGATAAAGAAGTCTACTTGAGTGATAAAACCATCGTAATCTTGTGCGTCGGCAGCCACAAGAAGAGTGTCACCAGCCGTGACTTTTTCGTTACCCTTAGGACTCACTAAGCCAACCATTGGCGGTGGCAATTCAAGTTGAGGTTGCACGAAGATATCGACTTGTGAAGTTTTGATGTTGCCTTTGACATCGGTTGCTTCGGCAATAATGGCCGTTGCGCCTTCAAACGCAATCCAATCAGATTGGAATGGTTCTACATAATGATGAACGATATGAACACGTGATCCATGGATCAGGTAGAAGTAATTAACGTGACTTATCTTCTCTTTCGAGCCTTTGGTATCGACGAGGAGTTGAATCAAGCTGCCTTCTGGGATTTCAGCATTTTGAACGGGGGAAACAAACGATAGTTGGATAGGATCCGTTGGCGTTGTTGGGTGACCAGGGTCACCTCCGTCGACAAAACATGGGTCAATCTTTTTCCAAGACTCCCAAGGGTCAGAATTGGTCGCAGGATCATTGCCTTGCGTCCAATAGGCGGCTTTGTATGCAATTCCTTTGGATTGGATCTCATCGTTGGTTTGGTATACCGAGCCGCTGTCCCATTCCGCTAAGCTTTGACAATTGTACGCTTGAGCTTGATAGCTGACGCTGAGCGCTGCGATCATCGCACCATGAAGCAATGTAAATTTCATTTAACTCTCCTTAAGTATTCGCCATTTAGGTCAACGCTGCTCAAAAATTGTTGATAAACCATCAACCCAAGCAGAAAAGAGACCTGGCGAAACAATTGAGTGTTTCCATGACGCAAACGACTTGAAGAAGTGTGCTCTCCCGCACCGCTTCAAGTAGCACAACAACGCCAACACACTCAGTAACAATAATTACCTAGACAATTTGCTAAATATCAGAACCTATTGTTATCGATTAATGGAAGAAAAAGCATGAGGCTGACAAACAATTGACAGAATTAGTGGCGGATTTGAACCTTGAGTCACGAGTCAATTTGTCTAATAAACATACAGTCGCATAAAAGTACGGCGGAGTTCACGGGTTAAAATGGACTGCTTACACCTGGTTAAATATCAAACGCATTGTCTGCATTTTGAGCGTTCGATCGAGTAATTGTCCTAATTAGTATTGTTGTATAGACGATCTTGCTTTAGTGTACTAGTAAGCTAGTTCATTGATATTTGTGTGAGTAGTATGACGCAAGCAACCTCTTCTCAATCTAGAGAGCTTTTTGGCTCTCGACTCGGTTTTATTCTTGCTGCCGCAGGTGCTGCGGTTGGCTTAGGCAATATTTGGGGCTTTCCTACGCAAGCAGCCAGTAATGGTGGCGGAGCCTTTTTATTGGTTTACCTCATCATGATTTTCGTGGTGGCCTTTCCAATGCTGGTGGTAGAAATGGCGATTGGTCGTCATGGCCAAGCAAACCCAATAGACAGTATGCGTTCCCTGACGCATCACCCCGTAAAGAAAACGATGAGTGGTCTCGTGGGTTGGTTAGGGCTGAGTGTGCCAAGTGCAGTATTGACGTTCTACAGTATTGTCGGGGGCTGGTTAATTTGCTTATTACTAGGCGCTCTTGCTGATCTCTTTGGTATGAATGTCGCTAGAGATTGGTTAAATGGGTCCAGTCTTGAACGAAACCTCTTCGGTACTTTGACGTTTTATATTCTCACGATTCTGATTGTACAAAGTGGTGTTAAGCAAGGTATCGAAAAGTGGTCAACGCGTTTGATGCCAGCACTTTTTATTTTGTTTGCGGTTCTCTTTACTTACATCATGACTCAAGCAGGAGCGATGGAAGGGTTAAAGCATTACTTGGTACCGGACTTTGAAAAGGTTTGGGATCGTGGTCTGCTATTGTCGGCAATGGGACAAGCATTTTTCTCATTGACTATTGGTGGCTGTTCCATGTTGATTTACGGCTCATATCTAAGTAAGAAAGAGAACCTGCCTAAAATGGCGATGAACGTGACACTTGTCGATACCTTCGTCGCGTTTATTGCGGGTCTTGTGGTTTTGCCAGCGATGTTTGTGGCGATGCAACAGGGCGTGGAAATCTATGCAGAAGACGGCAGTCTGCTTGGTGGCCCAACGCTGATTTTTAAAGTGATCCCTTTGATGTTTGACGGGCTGGGCTTTTTGGGGCAAATCTTTGAAGTGGTGTTCTTCTTACTTCTTACTGTTGCTGCACTGACGTCGTCGATTTCAATGCTTGAAGCTCCCGTTGCCCTCATGAGTGAGCGTATGAAAACGGCACGTTCTACAACCAGTTGGGTGCTAGGAACGTTAATTTCTTTATGTAGTGTCCTGATCATTTTCAACTTCGACGCCATGTTTGGTCTTGTGATTAAGATTGCGACTGGATACCTTCAACCTTTTGCTGCATTGATGTTCTGCCTCTTTGGCGGTTGGGTATGGAATCGCAGCGCGAAGATTAAAGAGCTAGAGCAGGGATACCCAGAATTTAGTTTGGGGCTATTTGGTCGCATCTGGCCTGCTTACGTGAAGTTTGTTTGTCCAATTTTAGTCTTTGGTGTGCTATGGGCATCATTGACAGGATAACGGCTCGCTCAGAATAACAAAGGCCCTGATGGAGACATCAGGGCCTTTTTTGTCTTCGTATGAACTTGTTTTTGCACGAAAGAAACGGAACTTAGCGAAATTGTCCTGCACTCTCTAAAAACTCATAGCCTGCGGTGGCAAGGCGTGCTTCTAGCTTTTCTTTGTCGATATCAAAATAGGCAACCAACTTACTGAGATCACCGCCAAAGTCATCACGCAGCTTCATGTTTACAATGCTCATGAGCATGATCGGATCCATTGACTCATAGTTTGCTAGGTTCATTATTTGTCCTCAAAATCTGAAATAAGTAGGTTTGCCGCTGCAAATGCCGCTTTATCACGAACATCTTTCGGTAGGACTTCGTCTCCTGCTATATCATTGAGTGCGCGTATTGTGCACGCAATGGCTTGAGGCACATAACCTTGTTCACCACTGCCAATTTGCGAATAAATTTCTCTGATACGTTCGCAACAGTCAAATACTTTCATCGTTCTATCCAGTGAATTAATACTGAAGACAAATATACACAGAGCTCACATAAACGCCAATAGCCTCAGATCAAGCAAATAGGACGGTTGTTGATATTTCGACCATTTTCAGTTTGTTGATATCTATCACTTTCTCATGCAGTTCGTGATTTCATTACACTGTGAATATTGATGTTGGTTGTGGCTAAGTAATAAATTGGTCATTCATTTTTTGAAAATTCGAAGGGCATGTCGCAAGCGCGGCTTTATTGTCTTAGCGCTTAATCACACGGTTATAAGGATAGGTAAACTAAACCTTCTCAAAGAATGTGGAGAATGGTCTGGATGATGAATCACAAACTGGGATGGTGTTTACTGCTGGCTTCTTGTTCTTGTTGGGCAGACTCGCCAACACAGAAAAGTGAGCCCATTGATAATGCTCAGCGAGTAGAAACAAGTCTTCTGCCTAGTTATCGTTTTTACGGTGAAGAAAAGATTTATCATACCTTGCCTGATCGAATGGATTTCTATGAAATTCAAGGGGTGAGTATTGCTGTCATCGATCAAGGGAAAATTGATTGGAGCAAAGGCTATGGTGTGACCAAGTTTGGGGAAGAGGCCAAAGTCACTAATGAGACCGTTTTTCAAGCTGGATCTATCAGTAAGTCGGTTGCTGCCATGGTCGCACTGGCGATGGCAGACCAGAAAAAGATCGATTTAGAAGCGCCGATAGCGAAGTCTATGAAAGGGTGGGGACAAGATCTTGACCCTGAGATCACTTATCAAACTTTATTTACTCATCTCGCAGGTATTAATAATCCAAGCTACCCAGGCTATGCCAAAGGGGAAGCGATTCCAAATCTTGCTCAAGTTATCGCGGGAAAAGGTAATACGCCTAAGGTAAAAGCCACAAGCAAGCCGAATCGAGGCTGGAGCTACTCGGGGGGCGGCTATGTGGTCGCGCAAAAAGCCTTAGAGGATTCGCAAGGAAAACCATTTGAGGATCTGGCGGATGAGTATCTACTTGCGCCTTTAGGCATGAAACACTCAACCTATGATCAGCACTATATTCGTAACCGCTTTGACAGTATTGCTTACGGTCATACAAGCACGACCCCTATCGACGGTGGTTGGCACGTATACCCTGAGCTCGCTGCGGCGGGGCTATGGACGACACCTCATGATATTGCGTCTTTGTTAGTTGGTCTGCAAGATTCCTTACAAGGGAAAAAAGGAAGTCTCTTAAGCCAAGATTCTGCGAACAAAGTGATTACGCCATATTATACAAAGATGGGTTTTGGTCTATTTTTGGAGCAGAGTGATCGCTACCGTTATCTTTACCATAGTGGCGAAACCGCAGGTTATGAATCTATGTTTGTTTTCTACCCTGATCTAGGTAAGGGTGCCGTAGTCATGACCAATGGCTATGGAGGAGAAAAGTTAGCGAAAGAAGTCTTAAGAGGGATCGCTACGCTGTATAAATGGCCGATGTTTGTCGAGAAGCCGCGATATTACCGAGTGACTGATGAACTTAAAATGCCAGATTTTGCAGGTACTTATAAGTACAATGATGGACGTAAAGCGGAATTGATCGTGGAAGGCACACAGTTGTTCTATAAACCTGAGAATTACTATCGAGTGCCGCTCTTTTTAGATGAGAAAGGTTTGTTTAAGCCCGAAGACTTGCCATGGAAATGGGACTTTAAACGTAATCGACAAGGGAAGGTAACCGGGTTTTCCGAATGTGGACCTTATCAGTGTGAGAAAGCAAAACGAGTGACTCAGTAAACGTTAGGCCATTCTAGACGGCTTTCACCTATCTGTGAGTGATTGCCTTCAATCACAAAAAAGAGCAGCGATATCGCTGCTCTTTTTACGTTTTCAGTATGCAACCAGCTTGAGCTAGTTAGTCTAACCGGTCGCTTACACAAGCTGACCTTTGATATGCTCCACGATGTCATCCATCGCAATCGCAGTCTTATCGCCAGTACGACGGTTCTTATACTCGAAGTTACCTTCTTTCATTGAACGATCGCCGATTACGATAGTGTGCGGGATACCAACCAGTTCCATATCTGAGAACATGACACCAGGGCGCTCTTTACGGTCATCGAATAGGACTTCAATGCCCATTGCTGTGAGTTCAGCATACAGTTTTTCGGCTGCTTCTTTCACTTGCTCTGACTTATGCATATTCATTGGCACGATAGCCACTTGGAATGGTGCAATGGCGTCAGGCCAGATGATGCCGTACTTGTCGTTGTTTTGCTCGATAGCAGAAGCAACCACACGAGAAACACCGATACCGTAACAGCCCATCTCTAGAATCACGTTCTTGCCGTCTGGACCTAATACGCCACAGTTCATCTTCTCTGAGTAGTTAGTCCCTAGCTGGAAGATGTGACCGACTTCGATACCACGCTTAAGTAGGATGGTACCTTGACCACAAGGGCTTGGATCACCCTCAACAACGTTACGTAGGTCAGCGACTTTACCTAGCTCAACATCACGACCCCAGTTGATACCGAAGTAGTGTTTACCATCAACGTTAGCACCAGCACCGAAATCACTTGTGACGGCAACAGTACGGTCAACAATGAATGGAAGTTCAAGACCAACAGGGCCAAGAGAACCAGGGCCTGCACCGATCAGAGCGCGAATCTCTTCTTCCGTTGCCATCTCAAGAGGAGAAGCGACTTCAGCAAGGTTTTCTGCTTTGATTTCGTTCAGTTCGTGATCGCCACGGATAATAAGAGCAATGATCTCTGCGTCTACTTCGTCAGAAGCTTTAACGAAAAGTGTTTTTACTGTTTTCTCGATTGGGAGTTCAAACTGTTCAACAAGCTCAGCAATGGTTTTGGCATTCGGCGTATCAACCAAAGTCATCTCTTGACTCGGGGCTGCAAGCTCAGTTGCAGGCGCCAATGCTTCCGCTTTTTCGATGTTTGCTGCGTAATCCGACTCAGAAGAGAAGGCAATTAGGTCTTCACCGCTTTCTGCAAGCACGTGGAATTCATGAGAACCATTACCACCAATGGCACCGGTATCTGCCAATACAGGGCGGTAGTCAAGACCCATGCGGTCAAACGCTTTACAGTAAGCAGCATGCATGGACTCGTAAGATTTCTCTAGACCTTCTTTATCGATATCGAAGCTGTACGCATCCATCATTGCGAACTCACGAGCACGCATCACACCAAAACGAGGACGGACTTCATCACGGAATTTTGTTTGGATTTGGTACAGGTTAAGTGGTAGCTGTTTGTACGAATTGACTTCATTACGCACAAGGCTAGTGATCACTTCTTCTGCGGTCGGGCTCAAGACAAACGGACGATCGTGGCGGTCTGTAAAGCGAAGTAGCTCAGCGCCCATTTTTTCAGAACGACCTGTTTCTTCCCAAAGTTCAAAGGGTTGAACAACGGGCATTAGCGTTTCTACAGCACTTGCATTGTTCATTTCTTCGCGAACAATATTTTCGACTTTACGCAGAACACGTAGACCAGTAGGTAGCCAGGTGTATAGACCTGAAGCTAGCTTACGGATCATACCTGCACGTAGCATCAGCTGGTGGCTGATAACTTCTGCGTCGTTTGGAGTCTCCTTCAGAGTAGAAAGAAGATAATTACTGGTACGCATTAATTTTATCCGTTTGTTTAGGTTAACGCTGCACATCACAGGTCACGCTCTTTGCTGATACCACTTGATTATCAATGTTAATTAAGTGAATAAACATAATGCTTGAGGAGACGTTGCAGCCTAGGAGCCCCAGAATTGGGGGAATAAATTAGCCGTTTATAATATCAGCCATTTGTCCTATTCAAAAGTGCTCAATCGCAGTTACTGTGACTAACTTTCCTGATACGGTGAACTTCACATTCAAATTGAACAAATTAACCGCATATTCTTTTGTGTCAGGCTTATTTTTTTTGTAAGCAGGGCGAGGATCCTGCGCGAGAACTTGTTTAATCACATCGAGTTGATGTTGACCATTTTCTTGATCAAATAAGGCTTGAACGGCGTCACTCGAGAAAACGACATGACTCTGCTCTGGGCTTTCTTCAGCATAGCCGCCATGGGCATTTGAGATGCTATCTGAATAAGGAATGTACGGTTTTATATCGATGATAGGCGTTCCATCAACGAGATCAACGCTACCTAATTCAAGGTAGATTTGGTCGCCTTCTTTCGTCACCCCATGCACTTCAACAGCCGACATTCCAATGCCATTGGGACGAAATGTCGCTCTTGAAGCAAAAACCCCAATTCTTTCATTGCCACCGAGGCGAGGAGGGCGAACGGTGGGTTTCCACCCTGCGTCTAAATTTTGGTCAAACAAAAACAGCAACCAAATATGAGAAAATTGATCAATACCACGTACGGATTCAGGAGAGTTAGATTGATTGACCAAACGCACGCGCGCCTTTGCTGACGGGACCAGTCGAGGTTGTCTGGGTACGGCAAATTTTTCTTTGTAAGGGCTTTCAATAAAGCCAATTGGCTCGATGGAGTACATGTTTTAAAACAGAGATAAAGAAAATTGTTGTTATATTATCACAAAAAAAGCTTGCAATTCATTTGAGAATGATTCCTAATTACGACGTTATAACATAACAGTTAATTTTTGAGGATAGATCGATGAAACCAGGCATTCACCCTGAATACCGTAAAGTAATTTTCCATGACACCAGTGTAGATGAGTACTTCATCATCGGTTCAACTTTGCAAACCGATCGCACAATTGAGTGGAAAGATGGCAATACTTACCCGTACTTTACGGTAGAAGTATCTTCTGCTTCTCATCCTTTCTATACCGGTAAGCAGCGCGTTATCCAGAAAGAAGGCCGCGTGGCTAACTTTAACCGTCGTTTTGCTCAATTCACGAAAGAAGAAGTTGAAAAGTAAGGATTACTCCAATGAAAGTTGTTAAATCACTGAAAAGTGCTAAAAGCCGTCACCCAGATTGCCAGATCGTTAAGCGTCGTGGTCGTCTATACGTTATCTGCAAAACGAACCCTCGCTTTAAAGCGGTTCAGAAGTAAGATAATTTAGGTCGTGAATTTTAAATTTAAATCATAATTCTGATTTATTGATCTCCGTATGGTGTATATATCCAAATTTAACCAAAAAAGCGGTTTTATATAACGTATGGTGTAATGTTTTGTAACATCTGAGATTTTAAATTCACCTCCTTGTCGAGTAACCTGCGCGAGCTTTGTTGACTTAACTGTCAGCATCGCGCAGGAATAACTACAAGGAGGGAACAGATGAGTTCATCTGCTTCGATTAATAAAAACTCACCAAAGAAGCCGCTATTCACGCGCTTCCTCGACACCGTTGAGTACTTGGGGAATCTACTGCCCCACCCAATCACTTTATTTGCCATTCTTTCTTTGGCAATTCTTATCGCTTCTGGCATTGCTGGCTACTTTGAAGTTTCTGTTGCGGATCCTCGCCCTGAAGGTGCGAAAGGTCGATCTGCGGATGGCATGATTCACGTTGTTAGCTTATTAAATGCCGAAGGTCTTCAACTTATTGTCACCAACCTAGTGAAAAACTTTGTTGGTTTTGCGCCTCTCGGTACGGTTCTTGTCGCTATCCTAGGTGTCGCAATTGCTGAACACTCAGGCATGCTGTCAGCAGCTATGCGTGGTCTCGTTATGGGCGCGTCTAAGCGCATGGTGACGGTGACCGTAGTGTTTGCAGGTATTGTTTCCAATACCGCTTCAGAATTAGGCTACGTGGTACTCATCCCACTGGCTGCAATGCTTTTCCACTCTTTAGGTCGTCACCCACTTGCAGGTCTAGCCGCTGCATTTGCTGGCGTTTCAGGCGGTTACTCGGCGAACCTACTGATCGGCACGGTTGACCCACTTCTTTCTGGCATTACTGAAACGGCAGCACAAATGATTGATCCTACTTACACTGTAGGACCTGAAGTGAACTGGTACTTCATGTTTGTGTCGACATTCTTTATCTCTTTCATGGGTGCGTTTGTTACGGAAAAAATTGTTGAGCCTAAACTGGGTAAATACAATGAAGAAGAAGCCTCTGAAGATCTGTCTCAAGACAGCATGGGTCGCTTAACGGATTTAGAAAAGAAAGGTCTCAAGTGGGCAGGTGTAGCAACCTTGGTAGTTTCTGCAATGCTGGCTTGGACTATTGTCCCTGAAAATGGTGTTCTGCGTTCTGACGCAGGCACGGTTTCTGGCTCACCATTCCTGAAGAGTATTGTGGCGTTCATTTTTGTCTTCTTTGCTATTCCTGGTTTTGTTTATGGCAAAATTGTCGGCACGATGAAGACTGACCGTGATGTGATTGACGCGATGGCGAAATCGATGTCCTCGATGGGCATGTACATTGTACTCGTCTTCTTTGCGGCTCAATTCGTGGCTTTCTTTAAATGGACGAACTTTGGTCAAGTGTTTGCAGTAGCGGGTGCGGATTTCCTACAAACGATTGGTCTAACAGGCCCAATGTTGTTCTTTGCTTTCATTCTTATGTGTGGCTTTATCAACTTAATGATTGGTTCGGCGTCGGCACAGTGGGCGGTGACTGCACCTATCTTTGTTCCAATGTTGATGCTAGTGGGATACGCACCAGAAACGATCCAAGCGGCTTACCGAATTGGTGATTCGACAACCAACATTATCACTCCGATGATGAGCTACTTTGGTCTTATCCTTGCTGTAGCAACTCGTTACATGAAGAATCTAGGTATTGGTACACTGATTGCGACCATGTTGCCTTACTCAATCTGCTTCTTAGTCGGTTGGAGTGTATTGTTCTATCTGTGGGTATTTGTATTTGGCCTACCTGTGGGTCCTGGCGCAGCGACGTATTACACGCCTTAATTGCTAGCCTCATAAAAAACCGCGCTTTTGCGCGGTTTTTTATGGTTAACGTTTTGCCAATATGCGATCGAGATGATTCGCAAACTCGCGACGTTCAGTTTGAGACAGAGCTGGCGGCCCTCCAGTTTGTACGCCACTGGCTCTCATGGTATCCATAAAGTCTCGAATATTAAGACGGGCTTTGATGGTTTCTTTTGTGTAAAGCTCACCACGAGAGCTTAACGCCAATGCACCTTTTGTGATCACTTCATCGGCTAGGGGAATATCCGATGTGATCACCAGATCACCAGCGTTGGTTCGGCGCACAATTTCATTATCAGCAATGTCAAAGCCACTAGGAACTTGCAAAGCGCGAATATTCGCACGGGTAGGGACTGGAACGAGGTGGTTTGCAACAAACGTACATTCTACGCCAGTTCGCTCCGCTGCACGGACTATGGTTTCTCGGATCACTTTTGGACAAGCGTCGGCATCAACCCAAATCTTCATTTAATTTCTCTCTGCCAGTGTTGCTTCTAAAGCGTTTAGTCGCTGTGTTAACTCTTTCACTTGAGCTTCAAGATCACTGATGCGATCTTGCTCTGATGGTTTAGTCTGAGCGACTTCCACCTTGGGAACTCGCTGGGCAGATTTCCAGCTTTTTAATGCGGTGATCAACGCAGGCATGGGTACACTGGTTGATAGTCTGGCTTTAACCAGAGCCACGCTAGGCTCTTTTCCTTGTTGCTGAAGCGCTTCAAAAATAGCTTCAAGTTCTTTAGTGACGTCCTGTGTGAGCATCATTTCACCTCGTGTATAACCATCAAGTGCTGTGCTGCTTGATATGAGCAGAGTGACAGAATAGCAAACTTGGCGCTAGGTTGTGAGAGATCTCTTACAGGCGCTGTACGATATGGCTATTCTAACGTGGAAAAAAGCGAGGATTTAACACTTAAGTGATTGATAAAAAAGAGTTGTTAATATGATGTAATGGTTTTCATAGGAGAGAAATGATTTCTGTGTATTGCTGATTTTTACCAAAAGCGTAAAGTTATCCCTGTCGGAAGGATGCTGACACGGAATAGGAAACTCCCAAGGAATAGGGTGCGTCAGGATGACGAGATGTTATACAGGATGTATAACTTTCAAGGACAGATAGGACAGTGTAGGGATACACACACGTGCAGGATGTACGTGTCTAAGGATAGAAAGGAACCGCATCAGGACGATGCAAAGGACACCGCTCAAGGAACAAGTGATGAGCGCTAACGGGGATAGGTTAGCAGTCGGGAAGACATGGACACCGCTAGGAAGGCGATGAATGGATTAGGTTGAAGGAATCGACCACTATTATGGATGATGCATGGAGCACTCTTTAGTAGCCGGATTGCTGCGAGTAAGACTATCGCCCCGATACCTTTGTATCGGGGCTTTCTTTTATCTGCGAATGACGAACGTATTCCTTAGGCTTGTCTATTCGGTTCTGTTTCCAGTTCACATAATTTATAAAACACTTCACTAACTCGGTCATAAAAGCAATCTAGATCAAAACTGAGTTGCTTACGTTGGTTTACTTTTTCGGCTTCTGTAACACGTTTATGTTGTCTCTATTCCTTTTGATTTCTATTGAAAATAGGTCAGGGTTTTAGTCACTTAAGCGTTAGGTTTAATTAGCATGAGTATCAAGGAAAGAGAGTGACTATTGTAACCAGAAGGACTTTGTTACTGCCGTATCACGAATCTTTTAAACTGGATTTTATTAAGTTGAATTGCTGTGCGCAAAACCGAGCAGAAATGAACGGACCGCACACGGTATCCAGTGCTTTGGATCTGTTTGAACGAGTAACATCAGGATCTGATATCTATTCTATGGCGGTGCTCGATAACGGGACACGCGACTATATTGGCCATTTATTTATCAGTGATCTGTCTTCACAACCTGAATTGGGGTTTATTATTGATAAAGCCTATTGGGGGGAAGGGATCGCGACGGAAGTGCTGAAGGCCTTTTTTCCGAAAGCGCTGAAGGAATTAGGGATTGACCGCGTGAGCGCGACAGCCAATACCCATCATCAAGCATCGATTCAGTTGTTGAAGAAACTGGGTTTTGAGCAGACCAAAACCAGTAAGGACCTTTACGGCCCTTACTATGAGTTCGAATTTACATCCGATGTGGTGGCAGTTGGAAGCTCAGCGGCCTAAACCCCTGCATGGTGAGTTCACCTTGGTAACAGTCATCGCCAAGTGCCGAAAATTCAAATTGATACACCGTGTGCCAACGCCAGATTCCTTCTGGCGTTTTTACTTTATGAGCTCCTAAAGCCACACTGATTAGCTGTAAGTTCAGGTGTTCACACTTACGCATGATCGCCTCTTTTGCTAGTTCAGATTGACGCCTTTGTTGCCAAAATAAAAAGCAGACAAAGCAGAGTAATAAGATGGCATAAAGATCGCCCATAATCATGTCTTCCTTTACTGTTATCGCCTATGCTCGTGCAGGCTATTGGTTCATGCAAGCTATTGGCTCGTGCAAGCTATTAAGATTTTGCTGCGTTTTGCAGGTTAATCAGCGCCTTTGCTAACTCAGGCGATGGGTTTCCATGGAGTAGAGGCAAAAGAACCATACGCAACTCAGGTAGCATCACGAGATCGGCAAATAACTGGTTAAATAGCCCTTGGTTACCTGTCTGCGCCAATCGCAGCAAAAACTGCTCTGCAATAGTTGCATCATTGAGTAAATGCCAGCTACGACCTGCGATGCCAATCAAGACTTCCTGATGGCTCAGGCGTGGGCTTGCGAGTACGGATTCAATGACGGGCATTGCTCGTTGGCTGTCAGCTCCAGAAAGTGCTCGGCAATAGGCTGAAATCAGGAAGAGATCGGGATTCTCCTGTTTGATTTCGTCCTGAGCCATTTCAATTAAACGTTCTGATAGTTTGCTCGGTAGAGTGCAATGCTCAAGCGCGCCAAGCAAGGCATACTTAGGCTCGTTAGGAAGCTGCTTTAAAGCTTTGCGAAGCGCCACACTGTTTTGACCTTGGTTGAGCCTTGCTGCGAGATCCGTGATGCCTTGCAGCCCCACTGTTTGCCAATTATCCCAGCCGAGCTCTCCCGTGAAGTAATGTTGCGCGTGTTCGTAGTACTGGCTGGTAGGCAAGTCTAAGAGTGCGCGAACTTGGCTATGGAACACGGCCATTTTGTCTTCCGATGGCTTGAAGGTATATGGGTTATTGGACAACTTTTGTTGTTGTTCTTCACTCATGTCTTGATTTAGACGTGTTCCCATGGCTTCAACAACGTATTTTATGAAGTTGCCGATGTCAGCCGTTTTGATTAAACCACGTTCGTCGAGTTCGAACTTCAAAAACCAAATCCAAGGCTGTTTCTGTTCATTCCAGTAAGCAATTGCAAGGTGTGCTTTGCGCTGCGATGGGTATGGATAAGGCTGACGACCGTTTTCTATATCAAGGAAGGTCTTAGCATCTATGGTACAAATGCGACGACCAAGGTCGAAAATTCGGTATTCACAATCGCTGTTTTTAAGTAGGTCTGTAAGGGTATGAATCGTGTCCATAGATAATGATGTTCCTAACTTTCTTTACTCAATAGATGGTATCATTCGCCGCTAATTCAAGGTCCGAGATGTAAAGATTAATGACAACATGCACAACCATGCCTGTTTTGCTGGAACAACTGGCGTCCGAATTGAAGCGGGCAGCACTTTGGCAAACAGAATCCCCTGACCGTTCAGCGTTGCAAAGCCAACAACCTTTTGCAATTGACACCCTTGAACCACAGCAATGGTTACAGTGGATTTTTATTCCAAAGATGCAAGCTTTGTTAGAGGCGAAAATGCGCTTACCGAGTGGGTTCGAAATGTCACCCTATTTCGAGCAGGTCTGGGCGAATCAGTCGGAAAATCAAGCGGTACTGAATGTGATTAAGAAGATAGATGAGGTGTGCGCATGACGTTAGAAATTATTTATCAAGATGCCTATTTTGTCGCGGTAAATAAACCTGCTGGCATGCTAGTGCACCGAAGCTGGCTCGATAAACACGAAACTCAGTTTGTTATGCAAACTTTGCGTGATCAGATTGGACAGCATGTGTTCCCGTTACATCGATTGGATCGCCCGACATCAGGGGTTTTGGTGTTTGCTCTATCTTCAGAAGTCGCCTCTAAAGTGATGCCTATGTTTGCTGAGCATCAGATGGAGAAAACTTACATTGCTTTGATTCGGGGCTGGATAGAACAGGCGGACCGCCTTGATTATCCGCTGAAAGTCGAATTAGATAAAATTGCCGATAAATTTGCAAGCGAAGAGAAAGAAGCCCAAGACGCCATTACCGATTATCGTCCATTGGCTAAAGTGGAAGTGCCATATGCGACCAGCCAATTTCCCACGACCCGTTATGGGCTGGTGGAAATGAAGCCGCTTACTGGACGCAAACATCAGCTTCGAAGGCATATGGCGCATTTGCGTCATCCGATTGTTGGTGATACGACGCATGGCGATGGCAAACACAACCGTTTGTTTAGAGAGGAGTTTGATTCGCATCGATTACTGCTGCATGCAGCTGAATTGCGATTTATTCACCCATTCACTGAACAGGAAGTGGTGATGAAAGCGACGTTGGATGAGACATGGCATCAACTGCTTGAACGATTCGATTGGACAGAGTCGGTTGAACCCAGTCTCCTGACATCTCAAACAGGCGAATAGAAAAAGGAGCGCAAGTCGCTCCTTTGTTCTACTTATTTTCTTCGATCTTCAGGTGTTATTTTAGCTTTTCGAGATCGGATTCGATCTCTGCGATCTTATTGGAAACCACTTTCTCAAGATGACGAAGGTCAGACAGGATCTTTTGCTTCACATCCACTTCAGCAACGGGGGCTGGTTTGGTCAGTTGGTTAAGCTCATCGATTACCAGCGTTAGATTACGATTAATCTCTGTCACTTCCTTGTACTTATGGCTACCACTGTCCACTAGTACGTTTTTCACTTGACGTGGGTACTTGAATTTCACGCTTTTGGCGAAAAATTCCCCTTTTTGTTTTTGAAAATAAATCTTCAATACATCTTTATGCGCTTCTTGACGAAGAGAGTAGCGTTCAATTTGAGTAGGGTCTTGAATACCTAGCCCTGTGAGGTGTGGATACATAAATGACCTCGCTGTGTGCAAATAATCAACATTTACTGTAGCAGGGGATAGCGAAAGAGGATCTCGCTTTAGTCACAGAATAGGCAACGGAAGTTACCTATTCTGATAAATGACTCAAAAGCTTAGAACGCTTTTCTGTCAGTGTGGGAATGTATTATCACACTGGGAAGGAAAGACGGGTCTAGGTGGCCTCAGAAAGGTTTTTTAATAAACGTGCTTTAAGATCTTCTTGTTCGGCGTCATTGAGGCGCCCACCCATATCGCTAGTCAGAATAAACAAATCTTCTGCACGTTCGCCAATGGTGGTGATCTTTGCCGCATGTAAGTGGACATTGAGCTCGGCAAAGGTGGCGCCGATTTTCGCGAGTAACCCAGGGGTATCGAGGGCGACCAGCTCCATCAAGGTTCGTTTCTTTCCTTTGGTAGGAAGGAAATCCACTTTGGTTTTTACACTGAAGTGTTGCAGTTGATACGGAGTGCGACGAGTTTTAATTTTCGTTGGACGACCATCAGCTAACACATGAAGCAGGTGCTTGATCACTGCTTTATGGCGTGTTTCATCAATGGCTTCCCCATTGTGATCCAGCACCATGAAGGTATCCAATACGTGACCATCTTTACTTGTCATTACCTGTGCGTCATGGACGTTGAGGTTACGACGGTCGAGCTCAGCCACCACCGTCGCAAAGAGGGCGGGTTGGTCTTTACTGTAGACAAACACTTCCGTTCCTCCACGTGTTGGCTTTTTACTCATCAGAATCAGCGGTTGGCTCGGATCTGACATTCGAAGTAAGTGCTCACAGTGCCACGCGATTTGCTTGTGGGTGTGGCGAAGGAAATAGTCCGCTTTAAAACGTTGCCAAAGCACTTCGATTTCTCGTGCGTTAAAGCCTTCTTTTCTCAAAAGAGCAGAGGCCAGTTGTTGGTTATGACGGATCCTATCTCGCACATCGACAGGGTTTTCTAAACCACGTCTTAATGCGCGTTGAGTCGAATAAAACAGCTCGGCAAGTAGGGTTCGTTTCCAACTGTTCCAAAGTTCTGGATTGGTGGCGCAGATATCGGCAACCGTGAGGCACACTAAATATTCAAGGTATTCTTCATCTCTTACCTGCTTGGCGAATTCGGTGATCACTTCAGGATCGTAAATATCGCGTCTTTGGGCTGTCACTGACATCAGTAAGTGATGCCTCACTAACCAAGAAACCAATTTTGATTCCGGCTTCGATAAGCCGTGTTCAATACAGAAATCATACGCTTCGACCGCGCCAATTTCAGAATGATCGCCGCCACGACCTTTGCCGATATCATGGAAAATCGCAGCTAGAATCAAAAGCTCTTTTTTCTGAATTCTAGGGAAGACTTCGCAGCAAATTGGGTGCTTATCGCGATTTTTCGCATAGCTGAATGTGTTGATATGTTTGAGTAAGCGAACACTGTGCTCATCCACGGTATAGACGTGGAAGAGATCAAACTGCATTTGACCAACAATCTGACTCCATTGAGGCAGATACGCAGCGAGTACGCCTAATTTATGCATTAAGCTAAAGGCTTTATGTAAAGCATTTGGGTGACGGCACAGCTCCATAAATTTTTCACGCGCCGACGGAATGGTGTGTAAAAACTTATTGAGGCGACGTCTTGCCGTTCTTAATTGACGTAGGGTCGGCGGGCTGACACCTTCAATACTGGAATCATTGGCGATATGGAGAAACATATCGAGGATGGTGTCAGGTCGGGCTTGGAACAGGGCGGGCTTCCGTGCTTCAATCAAAGAACCGCGACGCTGAAAATCGTCATCCAGTACTTCAATGGTGTCCGCGTTTGGGTCATGAATGATCGCCTGATCGAAGAGCTTTAGGAGCATTTTATTCAGCTCTGCAACACGACGAAGCGTGCGGTAGAACTCTTTCATCATCATCTCGACGCCGCGATTCCCTTCACCGACAAATCCCAAATGCTCTGCAACTTGTGCTTGGTGAGCGAAGGTGAGGCGGTTGTCGTAGCGTCTTAATTCGATATGAAGGGCAAATCGAACTCGCCATAAGAAGTCTTGGCATTCAACTAGCTCACGATACTCTGCATCAGTTAGAAAACCATAATGGCTCATTTCAAGCAGCGACGTCGCACCAAAATGGCGGCGAGCAACCCAGCTCAAGGTGTGAATATCGCGTAACCCGCCAGGTGTCGATTTGATGTCTGGTTCCAAGTTGTAGGTGGTGTCGTGGTAACGAGCATGACGTTCTTTTTGCTCTTGGATTTTTGCTTTGTAAAAGGTTTCACTCGGCCAGAAAGAATCAGACATGACGACGCTTTTTAACCCTTGGAAGGTGTCTTCGCTACCACACAGTAAACGGGCTTCTTGAAGGTTGGTCGCCACTGTTAAGTCTGCACGACCAATATCCGCACACTCTTCAATACTGCGCACAGCATGACCGACTTCTAAGCGTAGATCCCAAAGTAAGGTGATGAACTCACTGATGGCGTCCTTTATCTCATCAGGGGTGCGGTTTTTTGAAAGTACTAAAATATCGATGTCGGATAAGGGGTGCAGTTCGCCACGTCCATACCCTCCGACTGCCACCAACGCAAGGTTATGGATTTTATCGAAACCAAAATGTCGCCAGAGCCGAGTAAGCAGCATGTCCATGTAATCTGAACGCGACAGCACTAAATCGGTCACAGGGTGGCGATGAAGAAAGGCTTCTTTTTGATTTTGAGTGAAGGTATCGAGCTGACTTTTAAGCTCAGACAGGGTGATCTGTTCATCTTCGAGCAACAGCGGTGTTTGAATCGGCATCTGTTTTTGCATATAGCTTTCCGTGCGAAATGTCCTAACCATAAGGACCTTGCTCTTTGGCGGCAAGATAGAGGGTATACCTCTAATGTAGCAGATGCGGAGGCGAGAAAAAAATATCCCTGCACGCTGGCAGGGATAGAAAAATCATAGGTTTGTTGAATCGGTGTACTCGATAGTGAGTTACACGTTCTTCATATGACGTGGAATAGTGTCGTCGCTGCGTAATGTCAGAACTTCACAACCGTCTTTTGTTACTAAAATCGTGTGTTCCCACTGTGCAGAGTTTTTACCGTCGCCCGTGTAAACTGTCCAATCGTCTTCCGCATCGACAGTACAGCCGAATTTACCTGCATTGATCATTGGCTCAATCGTGAAACACATGCCTTCTTTAAGTACTCGACGATCCATGTTTCTGTAGTGAACCACTTGAGGTTCTTCATGGAACTCAGCGCCAATACCGTGACCACAGAAATCTTTCACAATAGAGAACTTGTTGCGTGGGTTCTTTTTATTGTTTTCTTTGATGTATTTCTCGATCGAAGTACCTAGGTCTCCGACCGTCGCGCCCGGCTTGACTTTGCGCATAGCTACATACAGTGCTTCTTGCGCGACCATGCACAGACGTTTGTCCGCTGGTGATACCTCTCCGACAAGGAACATACGCGAAGAGTCGCCGTGGTAACCCTCTGGGCGAGTTGTGATATCTGCACCTTCTTCGTTCGGTACAATCACGGTCACATCAACATTGACAATGTCGCCGCTTTTCAAAATAGCGGGTTTAGCTTGACCGTTGCTGCCAATTTCATCAACAGAAGCGGGAATACCGTGACACACAATGTGGTTGATCGAGGTACAGATGGCTTTAGGGAAACCGTGGTAATCCAGTGGTGCTGGGTAAGCGCCTTTTTCTGCTGCATACTCGTGACAAATGCGGTCGAGCTCTTCCGTCGTCACACCTTCTTTGACGTAAGGTTCGATCATTTCA
Source organism: bacterium sp. HQB-39 (assembly GCA_043422575.1). Taxonomy (GTDB): domain Bacteria; phylum Pseudomonadota; class Gammaproteobacteria; order Enterobacterales; family Vibrionaceae; genus Vibrio. The sequence continues at coordinate 380,427 of JBHOHG010000001.1, forward strand.
AGAATTTCAGCCGCTAGTGCGCCTGCGATACGCATGCGTTCGATTTCTGCTGCAGTTTTAATTTTTATCGACATGGTCTTTCTCTACTAATTCAGGTGCGCCAATGCGCAGTTGCGCGCATTCTATCAGGAAGCGGTGAAAATGTGTATTTCTTACCTGAATGTGTGCGTGAAGCTGCGAATGAATACCAACGACGCGATGGGGTGGGTAGGGTATCCCTCTGATATGCCTATTCCAACATGATTACCAACTAATCGTTATGCTCCTTGATTAGCATTAAGTTGGCTATACAGCCAGAAATATGGGGGAATTGGGGAGTGGGTAAATCCATTTTTTTCTAGCCAAGAAGTAAGAAAATATGGTATAAAGCGCGCCGGAATGAGGACTGTTCTCTCCAGTCTGCTGGCGAAGCAAGTCTCATACCATAACTTATATCTTTAAATCACACACATTCCGTCACATATTCCGGGGTGCTGGGCAGAAGCCTAGTCGGAGTTATGGGGGATGTGGAGGCCTAACCCCATAGAGGATTAAACAATGGCAACTGTATCAATGCGCGATATGCTAAAAGCTGGTGTTCACTTCGGTCACCAGACTCGTTACTGGAACCCAAAAATGAAGCCGTTCATCTTTGGCGCTCGTAACAAGGTTCATATCATCAACCTAGAAAAAACTGTACCAATGTTCAACGAAGCTCTAGCTGACCTAGCTAAAGTTGGCGAGAAGAAAGGTAAAGTTCTATTCGTAGGTACTAAGCGCGCTGCATCTGAAGCTGTTAAAGAAGCTGCAATCGCAAGCAACCAGTTCTACGTTAACAACCGCTGGCTTGGCGGTATGCTAACGAACTACAAAACTGTTCGTCAGTCTATCAAGCGTCTAAAAGACCTAGAGACTCAGTCTCAAGACGGTACTTTCGACAAGCTAACTAAGAAAGAAGCTCTAATGCGTACTCGCGAAATGGAGAAGCTAGAGAAATCTCTTGGTGGTATCAAAGACATGGGCGGCCTACCAGACGCTCTATTCGTAATCGACGCTGATCACGAGCACATTGCGATTAAAGAAGCGAACAACCTAGGTATTCCAGTATACGCTGTGGTAGATACTAACTCTAACCCAGACGGCGTTGACTACATCATCCCAGGTAACGACGATGCGATCCGTGCAGTACAGCTTTACCTAAACGCTGCTGCTCAGTCAGTAACTGAAGGTCGTAACAAAGACGTTGCTGTAGCTGCTGAAAAAGACGGTTTCGTAGAAGCTGAATAATAGCGGCTCCGCGTCACACTTGGTCTATGTGAAATCATGTTGTCGCATAAACTAAGTTATAGTTAGCATCAGGGGCCCTTGTTTTGGCCCCTGATTTTTACCAAATCCGAATAAACTGAGGAATAGAGAATGGCTGTTACTGCTGCTCTAGTTAAAGAACTGCGCGACCGCACTGGCGCAGGCATGATGGACTGTAAGAAAGCGCTGAACGAAACAAACGGCGACATCGAACTAGCAATTGAAAACATGCGTAAGTCTGGCGCTGCTAAAGCTGCTAAGAAAGCAGGCAACGTTGCTGCTGAAGGCGCAATCATCATCAAAGAAGAAAACGGCGTAGCTGTTCTTCTTGAAGTAAACTGCCAAACTGACTTCGTAGCTAAAGACGGTAACTTCACTGCATTCGCAGAGAAAGTAGCTGCTGACGCACTAGGTTCTAAAGCGACTATTGAAGAGCTAGTAGCTAAGTTCGAAGAAGAGCGTATCGCTCTTGTTGCTAAAATCGGTGAAAACATCAACATCCGTCGCGTACAGTACGTTGAAGGTGCTGCAATCGCTTCTTACCGTCACGGTGAGAAAATCGGTGTTGTTGTTGCTGGTGAAGGCGACGCAGAAACTCTTAAGCACGTTGCAATGCACGTTGCTGCTTCACGTCCAGAGTTCGTTAACCCAGAAGACGTACCTGCTGACGTAGTAGAAAAAGAGAAAGCGGTTCAAGTTGAAATCGCAATGAACGAAGGCAAGCCAGCTGAAATCGCAGAGAAGATGGTTGTTGGCCGCATGAAGAAGTTCACTGGCGAAATCTCTCTAACAGGTCAGCCGTTCGTTATGGAACCTAAGAAATCTGTTGGTGAAATCCTTAAAGAGCGCGGCGCTTCTGTAGCTACTTTCGTTCGCCTAGAAGTAGGTGAAGGTATCGAGAAAGCTGAAGAAATGAGCTTCGCAGAAGAAGTAGCAGCAGCTCAGAAAGGTTAATCCTTAGAGAATTGCATACTACATAGACCGTAGCCTAGGCTGCGGTCTTTTTGCGACAAGTGCGAGCTAATTTGCCGTTATCAATAGGCATAAACAACGATGTAAATCAAACTTGTGGCTATTGATGACTGTTAATCGAAAACTCTTTTTTGAAGGTATTCTCCATGACTACAAACCCTAAACCAGCGTATCAACGTATTCTGTTAAAATTGAGCGGCGAAGCTCTGCAAGGCGAGGAAGGTTTTGGTATTGATCCAACTGTCCTTGATCGCATGGCTCAAGAAGTAAAAGAGTTGGTTGAACTAGGTGTTCAAGTAGGTGTAGTAATCGGCGGTGGTAACCTATTCCGTGGTGCGGGCCTTGCTGAAGCGGGAATGAACCGTGTAGTGGGTGACCACATGGGTATGCTAGCGACAGTAATGAACGGTCTTGCAATGCGTGATGCACTGCACCGTGCGTACGTGAATGCACGTGTTATGTCTGCCATTCCTCTAAAAGGTGTATGTGACGACTACAACTGGGCTGACGCTATCCGTGAATTGCGTCAAGGCCGTGTTGTGATTTTCTCAGCAGGTACTGGTAACCCATTCTTCACTACAGACTCAGCGGCATGTCTACGTGGTATTGAAATCGAAGCGGATGTAGTTCTAAAAGCAACAAAAGTGGATGGCGTATTTACGGCTGACCCAGTAGCCAACCCAGACGCAGAGCTGTATGATAAACTTGCTTACAACGAAGTTCTGGATAAAGAACTGAAAGTAATGGACTTGGCAGCGTTCACATTGGCTCGCGATCACAAAATGCCAATCCGCGTATTTAACATGAACAAGCCAGGCGCACTACGTCGCGTGGTAATGGGCGAAGCTGAAGGCACGCTAATCAGTAACGAAGCTTAATCGTTACCTGATGCTATCACCCAAGTAAAACAGCTTGGGTATCACTTTAGGGGCTGAGTGCCTCTAAAGGAGTTTCACAGCCGCTCTCATTACTTTTCTCGCTAGGAAAGAACACATATTTAAGGTGAAATTGTGATTAACGAAATCAAACAAGACGCGCAAGAGCGCATGGAAAAAAGTGTTGAAGCACTAAAAAATAACCTATCAAAAGTTCGTACTGGTCGTGCACACCCAAGCCTACTATCTGGTATCACTGTCGAGTACTACGGTGCAGCAAGCCCGCTAAACCAAGTAGCAAACGTGGTTGCTGAAGATGCTCGTACGCTAGCGATTACAGTATTTGATAAAGAACTGACGCCAAAAATCGAAAAAGCGATCATGATGTCTGACCTTGGTCTGAACCCAATGTCAGCAGGTACGGTTATTCGCGTTCCACTGCCACCGCTAACGGAAGAGCGTCGTAAAGACCTAGTTAAAATCGTTCGTGGTGAAGCTGAGAACGGTCGTGTTGCAATCCGTAACATCCGTCGTGACGCGAACAGCGATCTAAAAGGTCTACTAAAAGAGAAAGAAATCTCTGAAGATGAAGATCGTAAAGCACAAGACGAAATCCAAAAAATCACTGACGCTGCAGTGAAAAAAGTGGATGAAACGCTAGCTGCGAAAGAAAAAGAGTTGATGGAAGTTTAATAAACTCCATTCACATCACTGTTAAAAAACGCTGTGCTCGCAGTGCAGCGTTTTTTTATGCTATTCTGCCCCGCTGATGACACTCACATAACTCTCTATGCAAAATTCACAAGCATTCACCGACTCAATGCCACGACATATCGCTATCATTATGGATGGCAATGGTCGATGGGCAAAGTCTCAAGGTAAGCCTCGCGTATTTGGTCACCAAAAAGGGGTGAGCGCCGTTAGAAAAACCATTTCTGCTGCCGCCAAATTGAACATAGAAGCCATCACTTTATTTGCTTTCAGTAGTGAAAACTGGCGTCGTCCTGAACAGGAAGTCGGCTTGCTGATGGAACTTTTCATGACCGTCCTCTCTAGTGAAGTAAAGAAACTCCATAAAAATAATATGCGTTTGCGCATTATTGGTGATACGACGCGCTTTAGTGAACGTCTTCAAAAGAAGATCGCTGAAGCTGAAGAGCTGACGGGAAGCAACACAGGCATGGTGGTTAACATCGCTGCAAACTATGGTGGTAAATGGGATATTGCTCAGGCAGCCCAAGCACTGGCGCATAAAGTAGCAGCAGGTGAACTGGCACCAGAGCAAGTGACAGAGGAAGCACTAAGCCGTTATGTCACTATGTCTGATCTTCCAGATGTCGATTTGCTGATCCGAACCAGTGGTGAATGTCGCATTAGTAACTTCTTGCTGTGGCAAACTGCCTATGCTGAGCTTTACTTTACCCCAGAGTATTGGCCTGAATTTGATGAGGAAAGCCTTGTTGAAGCCATTAGTTGGTTTGTCGATCGTGAGCGCCGTTTCGGTTGCACTGGCGATCAAATTAAAGCCTTGATGAGTACACCATAAGGATCGATTCGTTTGAAACAAAGAATAATAACAGCACTCATTCTTGCGCCATTGGTCATTTTTGGCATTTTTGAATTGTCACTACCCCTTTTTATTGCTGCATTGACCGCCATTACATTAGTTGGATTTTGGGAATGGACACAGTTCATAGGCCAAGGTTCACGTGTGAAAGCATTGATTCCAGCCGTTGTTGCCACGGGACTGAGCTTTTTCCTTGTCGTTCCAGACATTAGCGTATTGAGTGCTGTCGAGCCGAAGCACCTTGCCTTGATCGGCAGTGGTTTTGTTTGGTGGTTAATTGCCAGTGGTTTAGCCATAACCTACCCAAACTCTGTAGGCGCTTGGCAATCCAGTAAAGTACTTCGCCATTTGTTTGGTTTCTTAACGCTTATTCCATTCCTTTGGAGTGTGGTAGTACTGCGTGCCAGTGAAATTGAGACGGACCCTTACCATGGTGCCAAACTGGTTCTTTTCGTTTGTTTCCTAGTTTGGGCTGCGGATAGTGGTGCGTACTTTTCAGGTAAACGCTTTGGCAAACGTAAAATGGCACCTAAAGTTAGCCCTAATAAAACCATTGAAGGTTTAATTGGTGGCATTATCGCCGCGTTGATTGTGGGCTGGGGATTTTCCGAGTGGTTCCAAATCCAATTCAGCTCAACCGCACACATGATCATCGTTACACTTGCAACGGTTGTCATTTCCGTTTTAGGCGATCTTGTTGAAAGTATGTTTAAGCGTGTCTCTGGTATCAAAGACAGCAGTAATATTATTCCTGGTCATGGCGGTATTTTAGACCGTGTTGATAGTTTAACTGCGGCATTCCCCGTTTTTGCCCTTCTATACTTTGTATTCTAATGAAAGAGCAGGGCAACCTGCTCTTTGTCTCTCCATTTTGGTCATCACCCTATGCAAAATTTAACGATCCTTGGAGCAACAGGCTCGATTGGTGCCAGCACATTAAAAGTCGTTGAGCAAAACCCTGATCAATTTACTGTCACGGCTTTGGCGGCAGGCAGCAACGTTGAAAAGATGGCACAGCTCTGTGCTAAATGGCAGCCTCAATATGCGGCAATGGCTTCAAAAGAAGCGGCTTTCCAATTAGAGAAAGTGTTGAGCTCTCTTTCTCCTCAAACGCAAGTTGTAGCTGGAGAGCAAGGGTTATGTCATGTTGCCTCCCTTGATGAAGTGGATAGTGTGATGGCGGCGATCGTAGGAGCTGCGGGACTCATTCCAACGATGGCTGCCGTTAAGGCGGGCAAGCGTATTCTATTGGCAAACAAGGAAGCGCTGGTCATGTCTGGTCAGTTGTTTATCGATGCGGTCACTGAGCATGGAGCAGAGTTGTTGCCTGTCGACAGTGAACACAATGCCATTTTCCAATGTCTACCACAAAGTGTTCAAACGCAGCTAGGTCATTGCGATCTCGCTGAAAATGGAATCAGTCATATTCTATTAACAGGATCAGGTGGCCCTTTTCGCTACACCGATGTCTCACAACTAAGTCAGGTCACCCCTGAGCAGGCTATCGCTCATCCGAATTGGTCTATGGGGCCAAAAATTTCGGTGGACTCAGCAACCATGATGAATAAAGGCTTGGAGTACATTGAGGCGAAGTGGTTGTTTAATGCCCAGCGCGAGCAGCTAAAAGTGATCATACATCCGCAATCTGTGATCCACTCCATGGTTCAGTATCGTGATGGTTCGGTGTTGGCGCAAATGGGGGAGCCTGATATGGCAACGCCAATTGCTTTGACGCTTTCTTATCCTGAACGTGTTGATGCAGGGGTAAAACCGCTTGATTTTACCCAAGTCGGTGAGCTGACTTTTTTACAGCCAGACTATGCTCGTTACCCATGTTTAAAGTTGGCGATCGATGCGTGTTATGAAGGCCAGCATGCGACGACTGCACTCAATGCTGCGAATGAAGTTGCCGTTGATGCCTTTTTAAACAAAGGGATAGGATTTACCGATATTGCCCGCATCAATGACAAAGTATTAAGTCAAGTTTGTGCGAAATCACGAAGTGTCGGAGCCAATAGCTTGGAAAGCTTACTCGAGCTAGATAGAATGGCGCGCAAATTAGCAATGGAATTCATACGAGAACGAAACTGATGGAAACAATTCTGTGGAACTTAGCCTCCTTTATCGTGGCACTCGGCATATTAGTGGCGGTGCATGAGTTTGGCCACTTTTGGGTCGCTCGCTTATGTGGGGTCAAAGTAGAACGTTTTTCCATTGGTCTCGGTAAAGCGATTTGGACTCGAGTAGGCAAGGACGGCACAGAATATAGCCTTTCAATGATCCCGTTGGGCGGATACGTCGCCATGCTCAATGGTCGCTATGAAAAAGTTCCAGAGGAACTGAAAGAGCAAGATTTTGCTCAAAAGCCGCTATGGCAAAGAACGGCGATCATCGCTGCGGGGCCTATCTTTAACTTCATTTTTGCCATCGCCGCATATTGGTTGATGTTTATGATTGGAGTGTCAACGCTTAAGCCCATTGTCGGCGAGGTGACACCCAACTCGATTGTTGCTAAGGCGGGAATTGAATCTGGAATGGAACTAAAAGCCATTTCAGGCATCCAAACACCGAGTTGGGACAGTGTTAACATGCAGATCATCGGTCATATCGGTCATGATTCAATGACGTTGACCGTGAGTGCACCCAATGAAGTTGGCAGTGAAAAGACCGTTTCATTAGATCTGACGGATTGGCATTTTGACCCAGAACAACAGCTGTCACTGCACTCTTTAGGGTTTGAGATTTACCGACCAGAGGTGCTGATGACTGTTGCTGCTGTGACGAAAGGTCAAGCCGCAGAACAAGCAGGGCTATTGTCAGGGGACAAATTCGTTTCTATTAATGGACAAACGGTTTCAGAATGGCAAGAGGTGGTTGAGGCAATTCGCAGTCATCCGTTGAAAGCATTCGATTTACAAGTGGAGCGAGACGGGCAAATAGTCGACTTAACTCTTGTTCCGGGAAAGCGGGAAATTTCAGGCAGTGATCCGATTGGATTTGCTGGTATTGCACCTGAAGTCGCAGAATGGCCACAAGGTTATCGCTTCAACATGCAATATGGTGTATTCGAGTCGTTAGGGCGAGCCATTGAACAAAGTGGTCAGGTCATCGACTTGACGGCAGCGATGATCAAAAAATTGATTGTGGGTGATGTCGGTCTGAATAATTTAAGTGGCCCGATTTCAATCGCTAAAGGAGCAGGAGCAACCGCAGACAGTGGTCTGGTATATTTCCTGGGCTTCTTAGCCTTAATTAGTATCAATTTAGGCGTGATTAACTTGGTACCACTACCCATGCTTGATGGTGGACATTTACTCTTCTTTGCTATTGAAGCGGTGACGCGTCGTCCTGTTTCGCTAAAAGTGCAGGAAGCGTGTACTAAGTTTGGTTTCGCGGTCATCATTTCATTGATGGCATTAGCAATTATTAATGATTTTACTCGTCTGTGATGTTTCAGAGACTTTAGAAGTAGCAAGGAATAATTAGAACAAGTATGGCGATGAAGCGAATTCTCTTTGCCACACTACTGGCAACCAGTGTGTGCGCAAATGGTGCTGAAAACTTTGTAGTTCAAGACATCAAAATTGAAGGATTGCAGCGAGTAGCATTAGGTGCTGCTTTGCTGAAAATGCCGGTTCGAATCGGCGATACCGTTGACAATCAAGACGTATCTCAAATCATTCGAGAACTGTATTCATCGGGCAACTTTGAAGACATTCAAGTCGCGCGTGATGGTGATGTGTTAGTGGTGCAAGTAAAAGAGCGCCCGACCATTGCAAGTATTTCTTTCTCAGGCAACAAAGCCATTAAAGATGAGCAGTTAGAGCAAAATTTAAAAGCTTCTGGAGTCCGTGAAGGTGAAGCGCTAGATCGTACTGCGTTGAGCAAAATCGAGAAAGGGCTTGAAGACTTTTACTACAGCGTGGGTAAATACAACGCGACAGTGAAAGCCGTGGTCACACCGCTTCCTCGTAATCGTACGGACTTGAAGTTTGTGTTTACGGAAGGTGTGTCGGCGAAAATTCAGCAGATCAATGTGATTGGTAATGAAGTTTTCTCTGATGAAGAGCTCGTGTCTCGCTTTAATTTGAATGCGGATGTGGCTTGGTGGAACTTCTTAGCTAGCGAAAAATATCAAAAGCAAGTTTTAGCGGGTGACATTGAAGCACTGCGCTCATTCTATTTGGATCGTGGCTATCTCAAATTCAACTTGAAGACGACCCAAGTTTCGATCTCTCCTGATAAAAAAGGTGTGTATATCACACTGGATTTAGAAGAAGGCGATGCTTATCGCGTCAAAGAAGTGAAATTCCGTGGTGAGATGCTGGAAAAAGAACATGAATTCCGAGCATTAATTCCGTTTGAACGTGGCGAAACCTACAACGGCTCACTGGTGACGTCTCTCGAAGAAGACATCAAACGTGTGTTGGGTGAGGCGGGTTATGCTTACCCTAAAGTGAATACGATTCCAGATTTTGATGATGAGAACAAAGAAGTGTCTTTGATCGTCAATATTGAAGCGGGTAAGCGTATTTATGTCCGTGACATTCAGTTTACGGGTAACAATGCCACGAAAGATGAAGTCTTGCGTCGTGAAATGCGTCAGATGGAAGGCAGCTGGCTGAACGCGAAGTCAATTGAAACGGGTAAAACACGTCTCAGCCGTCTTGGTTACTTCAAAGCAGTAAACGTTCAAACCGTTCGTGTTCCGGGGACGGATGATCAGGTTGATTTGGTTTACAGCGTTGAAGAAGCGAACTCAGGCAATATCAACTTTGGTGTTGGTTATGGCACCGAATCTGGCATAAGTTTCCAAGTAGGCTTACAGCAAGAAAACTTTATGGGAAGCGGTAATCGAATTGGTATTAGTACCACGATTAACGATTTCCAAAAGAACATTAGCCTAGATTACCGTGATCCATATTGGAACCTTGACGGTGTTAGTATGGGCGGAAAGATTTTCTATAACCAATTTGAAGCGAAAGAAGCAGGTATTGTTGACTATACCAACGAAAGTTATGGTGCGAGTTTAACTTGGGGCTTCCCGTTTGATGAACTGAACCGTTTCAACTTTGGTGTCGGATATACCCACAACTTAATCGGTAATGTACCTGAATACGATCAAGCTGCGCAGTTTGCTGAAAGTATCGGTCAACCGGATGGGGATATCGTTACCAATGACTTCGATATCAACTTGTCTTGGACACGCAATAACTTAAACCGTGGTTTCTTCCCTACCTCGGGTAACCATCAGCGTGCCTTCTACAAAATGACATTGCCAAGCTCAGATGCTCAGTACTTTAAACTGCAATACGATGTACGTCAGTACATGCCATTGACGCGTAAAGATGAGTTCGTGTTGTTGTTCCGTGGCCGCTTGGGATACGGAAATGGTTATGGTAATACGGATGGCAATGACAACTTGTTCCCATTCTATGAGAACTACTACGCAGGTGGTTTCTCCACATTACGTGGTTTTGGTTCAAACAGCGCTGGTCCTAAAGCGGTTTACACACAGCGAGCAGGTTCTTGTGGTAACAATGGCTGTGTCACCGCAACCGATGATTCTGTTGGTGGTAATGCGATCGCGCTTGCCAGCCTAGAGCTGATTGTACCAACGCCATTCGCATCAGATGAAGCGCGCAGTCAAGTGCGAACCAGTCTGTTTGTGGATGCAGCCAGTGTTTGGGATACCGAGTTTAATTACCGTGGTGAAGCGGGCTCAGACTCACGTTTCTACCATGATTACTCGGATCCAACCAATGTTCGTTCATCGTACGGTGCTGCCCTTCAATGGCGCTCTCCTATGGGGCCATTAGTATTCTCGATAGCGAAACCAATTAAGAAATTTGATGGCGACGATGAAGAGTTCTTTACGTTCACCATTGGTAAAACATTCTAATTTGAGGAAAGAATAGTGAAACAACTAATCAAAGCGGCAGGACTTAGCCTAGTAGTATTGACATCAACTTTCGCCGCAGGTGCAGCTGAAGCCGCGCAGAAAGTTGGCTATATTAATACAGCCAAAGTTTTTCAAGCTCTGCCTCAACGTGAAGTCGTATTGCAGCAGTTAAAAGATGAATTCAAAGATAAGTCTGCTGAACTACAAGCGATCCAAGCAAAAGCGAAGACTAAAATTGAAAAACTTCAACGTGATGGTCAGCTAATGTCACAAGAAGACATCGACAACCTAAAATTGGAAATCGGTCAACTAGACAATAAATTCAAGCTGAAAGCGCAATCATTTGAGCAAGCGAAGCAACGTCGTCAAGCAGAAGAAGAGCAAAAGCTATTCAAAGTGATTCAAGACAGCGTTGATAAAGTAGCAAAAGAAGGTAACTACGATATCATTCTTGAAGCTCAAGCATTACGTTTTGCTAACCCAGAGTACGACATCTCTGAAAAAGTAATTAACTCACTAAAATAATATCAATATGACAACACTGACATTAGCCGAATTGGCAACGATCACCGGGGGGAAGCTACATGGAGACGACACAGCGGTCGTGTCTATGGTAGCACCAATGGATAAAGCGCAAGCTGGTCACGTAACGTTTCTTTCGAACCCTAAGTACGCGAAGCATCTTGGGGAGTGTAAAGCGACAGTCGTTATGATTAAAGAATCAGAACTTGAGTTATGCTCAGGCAACGCTTTGGTTGTTGACGATCCGTATATTGCTTTTGCTCAAGTGACGCAAGCAATGGATACGACTCCAAGCCCTGCTCATGGTATTGCTCCCTCAGCGGTGATCGCTGACGATGCAACGCTGGGCAGTAATGTGTCTATAGGTGCTAACGCGGTAATCGAGTCGGGTGTTGTTTTAGGTGATAATGTTGTTATCGGAGCGGGCTGTTTTGTAGGCAAGCAAGCAACTATTGGAGCCAATACAAAGCTATGGTCGAACGTAAGTATTTACCACAACGTCGAAATCGGTGAGGACTGTCTTGTTCAAGCCAATACGGTGATCGGCTCTGACGGTTTTGGCTATGCGAATGCGAAAGGTGAGTGGATCAAAATTCCTCAGCTAGGTACTGTTCGCATCGGTAACCGTGTTGAAATTGGGTCATGTACGACGATTGATCGTGGTGCTCTCGATGATACCGTCATTGAAGATAACGTGATTTTAGATAATCAGATTCAAATTGCCCACAACGTGCACATCGGATATGGTACGGCGATGGCTGGTGGTACAATTGTCGCTGGCAGTACCCACATTGGTAAATACGTATCTATTGGCGGTGGTTCAGTGATTAATGGTCATATCTCAATTGCAGATGGCAGCATGATCACAGGCATGGCAATGGTGATGCGTGATATTAAAGAAAAAGGCGTATACTCATCGGGTATCCCTCTTCAAACCAATAAAGAGTGGCGTAAGACGGCCGCGTTAGTGCATCGTATTGATGACCTCAACAAACGATTGAAGTCGGTAGAGAAGCTCTCTAAGAATCAAGACGAAGCCTAAGCCTAACGACAGTTATTTAAGACTCGCAATTGCGAGTCTTTTTTCTCTTAAAAGCTCAAACGTATCGACAGCATACGAGCCATGCTTGGTATAGCTGCACCTTTTGACGTTTGGGTATATAATGCGCGCAGCGTAAATTTGAATTAGATAGACACAGGAATACCACTTTGACTACTGAAAACAAAACGATGAACATCACTGAGATTCAGGAGCTGCTTCCGCACCGCTACCCATTCCTAATGATTGACCGTGTTGTAGATTTCCAAGAAGAAAAATACCTTCACGCAATCAAGAACGTGTCGTTCAATGAACCTCAGTTTACAGGTCACTTCCCACAGCTTCCTGTGTTTCCAGGTGTATTGATTCTTGAAGCTATGGCGCAAGCTACAGGTCTACTTGCATTTAAATCATTTGGCGCTCCAGCTGAAAATGAGCTTTACTACTTTGCAAGTGTTGATGGTGCAAAATTCCGTAAACCCGTAGTACCAGGTGACCAATTGGTCATCGAAGTTGAGTTCTTAAAAGAGCGTCGTGGAATTGCAGCCTTTAACGGTGTAGCAAAAGTTGACGGTGAAGTCGTGTGTTCTGCTGAGCTAAAGTGCGCACGTCGAGAGTTTTAATATGATTCATGAAACGGCACAAATCCATCCAAGTGCGGTGGTCGAAGAAGGCGCAGTAATCGGCGCTAATGTGAAAATCGGCCCATTTTGTTATGTGGATGGCAAAGTAGAAATTGGCGAAGGGACAGAGCTAACGTCTCACGTTGTGGTCAAAGGACCAACGAAAATCGGCAAAGATAACCGCATTTTCCAATTCGCTTCCATTGGCGAAGAGTGTCAGGACCTGAAATACGCTGGTGAAGATACTCAGCTGATCATTGGTGACCGCAATACCATTCGTGAAAGTGTCACCATGCATCGTGGTACTGTGCAAGATGATGGCATCACGAAAGTGGGTAGTGACAACCTCTTTATGATCAACGCACACGTTGCTCATGACTGTTTGATTGGCGACCGTTGTATTTTTGCGAACAATGCTACGTTGGCAGGTCACGTAACAGTGGGTAACCAAGCGATCATTGGCGGCATGTCAGCGATTCATCAGTTCTGTCACATTGGCGATCACTGTATGCTCGGTGGCGGTTCGATCGTGGTCCAAGATGTGCCTCCTTATGTCATGGCGCAAGGTAACCACTGTCAGCCATTTGGAATCAATATCGAAGGCTTGAAGCGTCGTGGTTTCGAAAAGAAAGAGATTCACGCGATTCGTCGTGCCTACAAAGCGCTATACCGCAGTGGTTTGAAGCTGGATGAAGCGAAAGAAGTCATTGCGAAAGAAGCGGAAGAATTTGAGGCGGTTTCTTTGTTCCTTGATTTCCTAGAAAAATCTGAGCGTGGCATTATTCGCTAATGTACTTGTGCTGCTAGATTAAGTTGAAAGACCGCTGTCTAAGATCGCGGTCTTTTTTGCGTTTTAGTGCGTCATGAAGCTCATTTCTTCGAGTGTGATGGGTCATCGACCAGAATGATGACCGCAGAGGCGCTCTCAAAACAAAACATGTTCTCACAGCAAAGCACATCGTCACAACAACACGTCATCACAACAATAAGAAGGTAATGTATGTCGAAACCATTGCGAGTTGGTATCGTTGCTGGTGAGCTCTCAGGAGACACCTTAGGTGAAGGCTTAATCAAAGCGATCCTGAAGCAACACCCCAATGCGGAATTTGTCGGTATTGGTGGTCCAAAAATGAAAGCGTTAGGCTGTCAGTCACTTTTTGATATGGAAGAACTGGCGGTGATGGGGTTGGTCGAAGTCCTTGGGCGCTTGCCTCGTTTATTGAAAGTGAAGGCGGCGTTGGTGAAACACTTTACTGACAATCCCCCTGATGTCTTTATTGGCATCGACGCACCTGATTTCAATTTACGTCTTGAGCTCGACTTAAAACAAGCGGGGATCAAGACGGTACACTATGTCAGTCCATCCGTATGGGCTTGGCGTCAGAAGCGAATTCATAAGATTGCAGCGGCGACAAACTTGGTGCTGGCATTCTTGCCTTTTGAAAAAGCGTTTTATGATCAGTTTGATGTGCCGTGTGAGTTTATTGGTCATACCTTGGCGGATGCGATCCCTCTCGAATCTGACAAAGCGCCAGCAAGAGAGTTACTGCAGCTAGAGCAAGATAAGCAATGGCTTGCTGTCCTCCCTGGCAGTCGTGGTAACGAACTGAAAATGCTTTCACAACCTTTCATTGAAACATGTCGTGAGTTGAAAAAGCGTTTTCCTGACTTAGGCTTTGTGGTCGCATTGGTGAACGATAAACGCCGCGAGCAATTTGAAGCTGCATGGAAAGAACATGCACCAGAATTAGACTTCACGTTAGTCAATGATACCGCTCGTAATGTGATCACCGCGTCTGATGCCGTATTGTTAGCTTCAGGAACGGTGGCACTTGAATGCATGCTATTGAAGCGTCCGATGGTGGTAGGGTACAAAGTTAACGCCATTACGGCGTTCATTGCCAAGCGTTTAGTGAAAACTAAGTTTGTTTCACTTCCCAATATTCTTGCCGATCAGGAGCTGGTCAAAGAGTTCTTACTCGAGGAATGCACCGTTGAAAACCTGACGCAAGAAGCGGCGCGCCTGCTTGCTTCAGATAACCGACTGATGCTGGATAAATTTACTGAAATGCATCATTGGATCCGAAAGGATGCGGACCACCAAGCAGCACAGGCTGTGCTTAACCTAATTAATCGATAGAGACTCCCATGGCAGTAAAACCCAAAGTAGAACTTCCCCCGTTTGAATATCCAGCTGGATATCAGTTGATTGCTGGTGTGGATGAGGTCGGTCGTGGTCCATTAGTCGGCGATGTTGTGACTGCCGCTGTGATTCTTGATCCGAATAACCCGATTCAAGGGCTTACTGATTCGAAAAAGCTCACCGAGAAAAAAAGGTTAGCTTTGTTGCCTGAAATTAAAGAAAAGGCGCTGGCATGGGCGGTAGGGCGCTGCTCACCAGAAGAGATCGATAAGCTCAACATACTGCAAGCGACGATGGTCGCGATGCAACGAGCGGTGGATGGGTTAGGCGTTACTCCAGAGTTGGTCTTAATCGATGGTAATCGCTGCCCAGAATTGCCGATGGACTCGCAAGCGGTTGTAAAAGGCGATTTGCGTGTCGCGGAGATCAGTGCTGCGTCTATCATTGCTAAAGTCGTGCGCGACCAAGAGATGGAAGAGTTGGATAAAGAGTACCCCCAGTTTGGTTTTGCTAAGCATAAGGGCTATCCAACCAAAGCGCATTTTGAAGCCATCGAAGCTCACGGCGTGATCGAACAGCACCGAAAAAGCTTTAAACCTGTAAAACGTGCCCTTGGTTTGGTGGATTAATCCATCGAATTTCGTAGAATGTTACCGTATCCAATTGACTGAAGTAATCCATGTCTGATCCAAAATTCATCCACCTGCGCATTCACAGTGATTTCTCCATGGTGGATGGCATTAATAAAGTTCCACCATTGGTCAAAAAGGTGGCCGAGTTAGGTATGCCTGCGATGGCTTTGACCGACTTCACCAACTTGTGTGGTTTGGTGAAGTTTTATGGCAATGCCCATAATAGCGGGATTAAGCCGATCATCGGCGCTGATTTTTCTATGCAATCGCCGGAGTTTGACGATGAGTTGACTAGCGTGACGGTGCTTGCGGCAGATAATACGGGCTATAAAAACCTCACCTTATTGATCTCCAAGGCGTACTTGCGTGGTCATGTTCAGCATCAACCTGTGATTGATAAAGCGTGGTTAGCCGAATTAAACGAAGGGTTGATTGTCCTTTCGGGTGGTAAGAATGGTGAGGTCGGTAAAGCATTACTGAAAGGCAATAGCAAGGTGGTGGATGAGTGCGTCGAATTCTATAAAAACCACTTCGCTGACCGCTTCTATTTGGAACTCGTCCGAACAGGGCGAGCCGACGAAGAATCCTACCTTCACTTCGCTCTTGAACTTGCAGAGGCTAAAGAATTGCCTGTGGTGGCAACCAATGATGTGGTCATGCTGGATGAATCTTTGTTTGACGCTCATGAAATCCGAGTCGCTATTCATGACGGTTACACCCTAGAAGATCCCCGTCGCCCGAAGAATTACAGCGCTCAGCAGTACCTTCGAAGCGAAGAAGAGATGTGCGAACTCTTCTCTGATATTCCAGAAGCATTAGAGAACAGTGTTGAAATTGCTAAGCGGTGTAATGTCACGGTTCGCCTTGGGGAGTACTTCCTACCAGCCTTCCCAACAGAAGGGATGGAAGAAACGGATTTCCTAGTGAAGAAATCCGAAGAAGGATTGGAAGAGCGCTTAGAGTTTCTTTTCCCTGATGCTCAAGAACGCGAACAGCGCCGCCCTGAATACGATGACCGTTTGAAGGTTGAACTGGAAGTGATCAATAACATGGGTTTCCCAGGTTACTTCTTGATCGTAATGGAGTTCATTCAATGGTCAAAAGATAATGATATTCCCGTTGGTCCCGGTCGTGGTTCGGGTGCGGGCTCCTTGGTGGCTTACGCACTGAAAATCACCGACCTTGACCCATTGGAATATGACTTACTTTTCGAACGTTTCTTGAACCCAGAACGTGTCTCCATGCCCGACTTTGATGTCGACTTCTGTATGGATAAGCGTGACCAAGTTATTGATCACGTTGCCGAAATGTATGGACGTGATGCAGTATCTCAGATCATTACATTCGGTACGATGGCTGCGAAAGCGGTGATTCGCGACGTAGGACGTGTTCTCGGGCACCCGTTTGGCTTCGTCGATCGTATTTCAAAACTGGTGCCGCCAGACCCAGGGATGACTCTGGAAAAAGCGTTTAAAGCCGAGCCCGCTCTACCTGAACTCTATGAAGGGGACGAGGAAGTCAAAGAGTTGATCGACAAATGTCGTATCCTCGAAGGTTGTACTCGAAATGCGGGTAAGCACGCAGGTGGTGTTGTTATTTCGCCAACGACGATTACCGACTTTGCGCCAATCTATGCCGATGCGGAAGGTCACTTCCCGGTGACTCAGTTCGATAAAAATGACGTTGAAACGGCAGGTCTGGTTAAGTTTGACTTCTTAGGTCTGCGTACCTTAACCATCATCGACTGGGCGTTAGGGCTAATCAACCCTCGCTTGGCGAAAGAAGGCAAAGATCCCGTTAGGATTGAGTCTATCCCACTCGACGATAGTGACTCTTTCCGATTGCTGCAAAATGCGGAGACAACGGCGGTATTCCAGCTGGAATCTCGCGGTATGAAAGAGCTGATCAAGCGACTTCAACCGGACTGTTTTGAAGATATCATCGCATTGGTGGCGCTCTTCCGCCCCGGCCCTCTGCAATCAGGCATGGTAGATAACTTTATCGACCGTAAACATGGTCGAGAAGCCATTTCTTATCCCGATGAAAAATGGCAGCACGAGTCTCTTAAAGAGATCTTAGATCCGACCTATGGCATCATCCTGTATCAAGAGCAGGTCATGCAGATCGCACAGGTCTTGTCTGGCTATACCCTAGGTGGTGCCGACATGTTACGTCGTGCAATGGGTAAGAAAAAGCCAGAAGAGATGGCGAAGCAGCGTGCAACCTTCGAGTCTGGCGCTGTCGATAACGGCGTTGATGGCGAGTTGGCGATGAAAATCTTCGACTTGGTAGAAAAGTTCGCGGGCTACGGCTTCAACAAATCTCACTCAGCGGCTTACGCCCTTGTGTCGTATCAAACGTTATGGTTGAAGAAGCACTACCCAGCTGAGTTTATGGCGGCCGTAATGACCGCCGATATGGATAACACAGAGAAAGTCGTCGGTCTTGTGGATGAATGTATCCGCATGAAGCTGAAGGTGTTACCACCAGACATTAATGCTGGCCTCTATCGATTTAACGTCGACGAAACCGGCGCTATCGTTTATGGTATCGGAGCTATTAAAGGCGTGGGTGAAGGCCCAATTGAAGCAATATTGGAATCACGAAACCGTGACGGACACTTTAAAGATCTTTTCGACTTCTGTGCTCGCATTGATTTGAAGAAAGTGAACAAGCGGGTGATTGAAAAGCTGATTTACGCTGGTGCTTTAGACCGTCTTGGCCCACATCGTGCGGCAATGATGGCTTCTTTAGACGATGCGGTGAAAGCGGCGAGTCAATATCACCAAGCGGAAGCCTTTGGCCAGTCGGATATGTTCGGGGTATTGACGGATGCTCCGGAAGAAGTCGAGCATAAATATACGCAAGTGCCACCATGGCCAGAAAAAGTTTGGCTAGAAGGCGAGCGCGAAACCTTAGGTTTGTATCTTACTGGGCATCCAGTCAATGCGTATATTAAGGAACTTGGTACCTATACCAGTTGTCGACTAAAAGATGCTACACCGACTCGTCGTGATCAATCGGTTACTGTTGCTGGTCTGGTGATTGCGGCCAGAGTGATGACCACCAAACGTGGAAATCGAATCGGTCTTATGACTTTGGATGACCGAAGCGGTCGAATGGAAGTGATGCTGTTCTCCGATGCGCTTGATCGGTATGCAGAACTGCTAGAAAAAGATAAAATTGTCGTCGTTTCTGGACAGGTCAGCTTTGATGACTTCAACGGTGGTCTTAAAATGACGGCGCGTGAAGTGATGGATCTCGGCACTGCTCGTGAAAAGTATGCCCGAGGCTTATCTGTCTCCATCGATGCGAAACAAGTGAATGAAGAATTCTTCGCTAAGTTTAGTCAGATTATGGAGCCACATAAAGCCGGCACTGTGCCTGTCCATGTGTTCTATCAACGTGCCGACGCGAGAGCGCGGTTAACTTTAGGCACGGAGTGGCGCGTGACGCCAAGTGACACACTCTTAGACGAATTAAAACAACTGCTTGGTAAAGACCAGGTAGAACTCGAATTTAACTAAAATTCAGCTGTACCTTAAATGAGCTGAGTCAACAAGGATTCATAGATGAGCCTGAACTTTCTAGAATTTGAAAAGCCAATCGCGGAACTTGAAGCAAAGATTGAAGCGCTGCGTGATGTATCTCGTCATGGTGGAGATTCAGCGATTGACCTAGATAAAGAAATTGAGCTACTTGAGAAGAAAAGTCTTGAGCTAAAGAAGAAAACCTTCTCTGACCTAGGTGCTTGGGAGACAGCTCAACTTGCTCGTCACCCACTGCGTCCATATACACTGGATTACCTAGAGCACGCGTTCACTGAGTTCGATGAGCTTGCTGGTGATCGTGCATTTGCTGACGACAAAGCGATCGTCGGTGGTATTGCGCGTCTTGAAGGTCGCCCTGTGATGGTTATCGGTCATCAAAAAGGTCGTGAAACCAAAGAGAAGGTGAAACGTAACTTCGGTATGCCGAAGCCAGAAGGTTACCGTAAGGCACTCCGTCTGATGGAAACCGCTGAACGTTTCAACATGCCAATCATCACCTTCATCGATACTGCGGGTGCATACCCAGGTGTTGGTGCAGAAGAACGTGGTCAATCAGAAGCGATTGCAAAAAACCTAAAAGTAATGGCGGGCCTGACAGTTCCAGTTATCTGTAATGTTGTCGGTGAAGGCGGTTCTGGTGGTGCACTGGCGATCGGTGTGGGTGACTACGTGAACATGTTGCAATACTCTACCTACTCTGTGATTTCTCCGGAAGGTTGTGCATCAATCTTATGGCGTGATTCTGATAAAGCGCCTCAAGCAGCAGAAGCAATGGGTCTGATTGCCCCGCGTCTGAAAGAGCTAGGTTTGATCGATGAAATCATCGAAGAGCCACTAGGCGGTGCGCATCGTGATCATCTACAAATGGCTGAGAACATGAAAGCAACACTGGTGCGCCAGCTTGCTGAGCTTGAGCAATTTGATAACGAAGCACTGCTTGAGCGCCGTTACCAGCGCCTAATGAGCTACGGTTACTGCTGATCACGAATCAATAGTATGACTTTAAAGGGTTGAGCTTTGCTCAGCCCTTTTTTATTTGCTGAACGAAGCTGGGTATACGACAATAAGCTGATGTATTAATTACGGTAATAGGGTGTCTTGATGACCTCGCTTTACGCCGATTTTGAAGCGGCGCTTCTTCCTATTCTTCAACCTGACACGCAATTGCTGGTGGCATTTAGCGGCGGTTTAGACTCACGAGTGTTGCTGGAATTGGCCGCTCAGTTTGCCCACATTCATTTCTTGCCGATTAAAGCCGTGCATGTGCATCACGGGCTAAGCGTCAATGCCGATCAATGGGCGGATTTTTGTCAGCAGCAGGCACAGTCGTTGAATGTTGAGTGTACTGTTGAGCGAGTGCAACTAGACCTAGAGCAAGGAAATAGCATCGAAGAAGTTGCCCGAGAGGCGCGCTATCATGCGCTTCGACAGTACATCCAGCCAGCCACCTTATTGATGACGGGGCAACATGCTGATGACCAGATCGAAACCTTTCTATTGGCCGCAAAGCGTGGAAGTGGCCCGAAAGGGTTATCGGCGATGGCACATTGTGCTCCATTTGATGTAGGGCAGAAAGTTAGACCTCTACTGTGTCACTCTCGGCAGCAGCTTGAAGACTATGCTCGTTCTCAAAAATTGAGTTGGGTTGAAGATGAAAGTAATCAAGATACTCGTTATGACCGGAATTTTTTGCGCCAGCATATTATCCCCGCTTTGACGATGCGTTGGTCGGGTTTACACAAGGCTGTGCAACGCACGAGTGAGCTCTGTTCTGAGCAAGAGGCCTTACTTGATGAGTTGTTAGCTGAACCATTGCAACACGCCTTATCTGCTGACAACAGCTTATCCATTGAACAGTTAGCGAAGCACAGCGATTTGATGCGTGCTCGTTTGATTCGCATGTGGTTATCTCGATTGGGCCAACGGATGCCAAGTCAACACCACATACAGCTGATTTGGCAACAAGTTGCTCTCGCGCGTCAAGATGCGAACCCACAACTTCAATTGGACACTGGCATAATCCGGCGTTTTGCTCAACGCTTGTATTGGGTTGGTAAGGTGGATGATGTCTCTGAATGGCAAGGGACATTGAGTGTGGGTGTTCCACTGACGTTACCAGATGGACTCGGGACGTTACTGCTGAAGCCTGTTCCAGACGATGAAACAGATACAGAGCTTAAAGGACTCCCATTAATGCTCCCTCTACCAGAGGTAACGGTTGGCTTTAATCCAGAAGGGCTGAGTGCTCACCCAGAACGTCGTGGTCACAGCCGTAAGATGAAAAAATTATTTCAAGAATACGGAGTGCCAAGCTGGTTGCGCCGCCGTATGCCGATTCTAACCGCCAATCAAGAAGTGGTTGCAGTGGCCGACTTGTTTGTGTCACGACAATTTACTGGCCATAGCCATGAACTTATTTGGTATGAATAACTATAACAATGATAGAAATACAAAAATTTGATTCGATTTGTATCGAGATAACGAAGCAAGAGTGTAAACAATGACAAAATTAATGATAACAGCTCTCATCGGGATCAGTCTGCTCACGGCGACGGATGCATTGGCGGGCGATCCAGTTGCAGGTAAAGCACGCTCTGTGACTTGTGCTGGTTGCCATGGTGCAGATGGAATTGCGATGATTCCGGGATACCCTAATTTAAAAGGCCAGAATGAACAGTACCTTGTCAACTCGATGAAAGCTTACAAAAACGGTGAACGAACCGGTGCGTTGGCGAATGTGATGAAAGCACAGGCTAACTTGCTTAATGAGACGGATATTGCCAATTTAGCGGCTTATTACGCTAATCTAAAATAACGTTGTCAGTGAATGTTTGTCTCTCCCTTCATCGTGGTGTTAATACCCCATTAAGTGTTAAGGTGCATAAATATGGAACTTGCCTGCTCTTTAATGATTGAATGTTAATGATAGCTGGCTGATAATGACTCAAATGATTGAAGTTTAAGGGATGAACATGAAAAAGATTGAAGCGATCATCAAACCGTTCAAGTTAGATGATGTGCGTGAAGCTTTGGCGGAAGTGGGCATTACAGGTATGACTGTTTCGGAAGTGAAAGGCTTTGGGCGTCAGAAAGGGCATACCGAGCTTTACCGTGGTGCAGAATACATGGTGGATTTCCTACCGAAAGTAAAACTTGAGATCGTTGTAACTGAAGATGTCGCTGATAAGTGTGTTGATACCATTATTGAGACAGCACAAACGGGTAAGATTGGCGATGGTAAAATTTTTGTTACCGATGTCGAACGAGTCGTACGTATTCGTACAGGCGAAGAAGACGAAGATGCGATCTAACTCGATTTTGGTTTAAAAAAGGGGTCGTAAGACTCCTTTTTTGTATCTACAGGAACTAAGTTAGTAACCTGTCAGCAAAGAGAGCATCTTGGTTCATGATCCGCTCCTTTGCTTACGTCGATTTCGTTTCTCTGAATATGGACGATGTATGATCAAACGTTTGTTACTGATTGCGCTTATTCTGGTTCTTGCCGCCCCTTTGGTTGTTAAGTCGATTTTTACGGTGCCAGAGCACGCCACCTTAAAAGTACAAAGCCATCAATTTTGGCAAGAAAGTGCGGATTGTTTTTCTATCTGTGTCATGAAGCCTCTCGACAGGGAAGGCGAGTTTTCGTTATTGGTTTGGAATATTTACAAACAAAACCGAGAGGGCTGGCAACAAGCATTGACTCAAATGAGTCAAGATAAGCAGTTAGTGCTTTTACAAGAAGTCAGTTTGACACCTGAGTTTGATCTCTGGTTACAGGGAACCGACTGGGTTGCACAACAAGCGAATGCTTTCGAAGCACTAGAAACCAGTACAGGGGTCATGACCCTTGCTAAAAACCTGCCTCATACAGCCTGTGCCTTTTCGGCAAAAGAGCCGTGGCTCCGACTGCCAAAGTCTGCGCTCTACACCCAGTACCCTCTGAGTAATGGCCAAGAGCTGGCGGTGGTGAACCTCCATGCGATTAACTTTACCATTGGCACCAAAGAGTATTATCAGCAATTGGAAGTGATTGATGGGCTGATCCGTGCTTTTCCTGGCCCGATTATATTTGCTGGCGACTTCAACACTTGGAGCGTCGAGCGTATGTCGCTTGTCAATCAGTTGCTGATCGAACGTGGTTTCCGAAGTACAGCTTTCTACCCAGATCACCGAACTCAATTTGTGACAGGGCTGCCACTGGATCATGTTTACTATAAAGGGCTCACTCTCAAAACGGCAGAAGCGCCCATGACGGACGCTTCTGATCATAATCCACTGTTAGTGACGTTTCAGCTCTAAAAAATCGCGATCACTACTGCCCAAATCAGGTAGTAGCCTATCCAAGGCAAGGCAGCGATGACCAGTGCTTGACCGCGTTCAAACTCTGTCCAAGTCAACACAGCGGCATAGCCTAATACAATGTACCAAGGCATCAACAGCGGAAAGGACATGGCAAACTGCGCCCATTCACTGGTCAAAGGCAACTTGATCAAGCCGTTTAAGCTGTTTAAGTCCGCCGCGTAAGACAGGACGACACCGTGGTTCAAAAGTAAGCTCGCGTAACTGGCAAAGTCACCGAGAACTGCCGGAAACATCACAACGGATGCAGCTGCAAACCACTTCCAGTAACCGTGCTGGTGTTGACTTGGTTTCGCAGCTAAGAAGAACCAGAATGCCAGCATCAAAATAGATGCGGTACGGCCAAACATATCACTGATCACTTCGCCTGCTAATAGCGTATTTTTATCTTGAACAAACTTAACTTGGTCGGGGTTAGTTTGGGCTACTTGCTGTGAAAGTTCGGCACTGAGCCAAGCAAAATCCACATTGGAAAAGTAGGCACCCCAAAATAAAAGCGGGCTGAGAAGAAGAATAATATAAGGCTGCCAGCCCCAAGCCCCGCGTTCATAGAGCGCGAGGTAGGCTGAAGTTGGTGAACGGAAAATGTCCAGCAGCAAGACTAAAGGGTTTGAAGAAGGGGTCATACGCTTACCTTAGTTACATCGACGTAGAGTTTGAGTTTTTGTCCCGGCTTTAAGTATTTTTGATTTTGTAATGAGTTCCATTTCACAACATCTTTGCTTTTTACTTTGAACTTGCTTGCGATGCCGCTGATGGTATCGCCGGAACGGACCTTGTAGAAAACAGTTCGAATGATGGCGCCATCATTGCTGTTTTTCCAAATGACGAGCTTTTGTCCAATACGCAGTGTGTCTCTTGGTCCCATACCATTCCACTTGGCTAAGGATTGATGAGAAATCTTATGCGCTTTGGCAATGCTCCATAAACTGTCACCAGATTTCACAGTATGGCTAACTTTGTACTTACCACGTGCGCGAGACTGGGTTTTCTCAAGACGGTTAGATGCTGTGAGGCTGTAAGTGGTTTCATCCTTAACCGATGCTGGGATCAGTAAGTATTTACCGGCACGGATGTTATTGTTTGACATGTTGTTGGCTTTGCGAATCACCTTGCTGGTGGTGTTAAATTTCTTCGCAAGCTGACTTACGGTATCGCCAGATTGAATTTTATAGCGCACCAACTTCATGCCTTTGCCACGATTCTCCTCAACTTCTTTCAAAAACTGCGCTTTTTTCTCTAGAGGGATCAAGAGGTGATGTGGGCCGTCTGGGGCGGTTGACCATTGGTTGTAAGCGGGGTTGTAACCTTGAAGCTCTTTTACGGAAATGCCAGCGTACTGTGCGGCGATGGCGAGGTCGAGCTGTTCTTTTGGATCGACTTTAGTCAGTACCGGCTGGTTTGCGATCGCAGGGATGTCGATACCGTACTTTTCTTGGTTAGCGACGATGTCAGCAAGCGCCAGTAGCTTAGGAACATATCCACTGGTTTCTTTCGGTAAAGAGAGTGAGAAGAAGTCGATTGGTTTGCCCGCTTTGACGTTTTTACGAATCGCACTGGAAACGCGACCGCCACCACTGTTGTAAGCCGCAATCGCATGATTCCAATTGCCTTCAAAGCGTTTATTTAAGTAGGTCAAATAATCGAGAGCGGCTTCTGTTGCTGCTTCAACATCACGGCGACCGTCATACCAGAACCCTTGGTCAAGACCGTACATTTTGCCTGTACCCGGTACGAACTGCCATAAGCCTGCTGCACTGCCGTGAGAATAAGCAAATGGGTCAAACGAGCTTTCGACGACGGGCAGTAGAGCGAGCTCTAACGGAAGACCTCGTTGTTCAACTCTTTCCGTAATCATATAAAGGAATGGCTCGGCTCGTTTTGACACGGTGCGCAGGTGGCTAGGGTGCTTTAAATACCAAGTTCGGTAGTAGTCGACTTTCTTGTGCTGAGGGATTTCCAGCTTGAGCTGCATGGCAATGCGTTGCCAAACATCTTGTTGTGTCTGAGGGGTTACTTCAAGCACAACGACGTCCTCTTTGTCCTGCTCTTTTTTGTCATCTGTTAGTGTGATAACGGGTTTGTTCTGCTGTGGCGCATCAACCTGAGCCGGTTGAGGTTTAGATGGTGGGGTATTTTCTTGAGGTGTTTGAACCTGTTCTTTGGGTTCTGACGTTAGCTGACATCCTGTCAGAGCTAATGCCAACACCCATGTATACTTTAAACGCATTACTTCAGCCTTTTTCGCTCAGCCTTTATTCAAATAGCCGCTGATAATACTTGTCTCAATAGTGAGGAGACAAGCATCAAATCGTTAAAATTCGTTCTTCCACTCGCGCAGGGCGGTGAAAATGGAGAGAGGATCGCGATTCAGAGTCCTATTCTGAACAGCGCGGATCACACCGTCGCAATCCGTTCTAAGAAACGGGTTGATTAACCTTTCTTGCTTTAATGTCGTCGGCAAGGTCGGTTGGTTGCTAGCCCTTAGACGGTTAACCGTATCACGATATTGGTGAAGATCACCATTATCAGGCTCAACGGCTAGGGCAAACGCCACGTTACTGGCCGTGTATTCGTGAGCGCAGAATACCTGAGTTTCATCAGGTAATGCAGCCAATTTGCTAACAGATTCAAACATTTGCTGAGGTGTTCCCTCAAAGATACGCCCGCAGCCAGCAGAAAATAGCACATCGCCACAAAACAGCAGCCCTTCGGTGTAGTATCCAATGTGACCTGCAGTATGACCAGGAAGATCAAACACTTGGAAAGTATGGTCAAAAAGGTGTAAAGATTGTCCCTCTTCAACCGAATGAGTTAGGGTTGGGACGGGTTCTTGACTTGGGCCTACAATATGAAGATTCGGGTGTTGGCGTACTAATTCTGCAATACCACCAATGTGGTCATGATGGTGGTGGGTAATTAGAATGGTATCTAAGGTTAACTGGTGTTGCTCTAAATACGCGAGAACGGGCGAAGCTTCACCCGGATCGACGACAGCACAACGTCCGTCGCTATTTTGAATAAGCCAGATGTAATTGTCGTTAAATGCAGGTATGCTTTTAACTTCTAACATGATCTCTTCTCCAGTTCCGTGAGTCAGGTGGTGAATGAAGCCAGCGCTGAGTATCAAAAAAATTAAGCAGCCATATTCATGGCAGGAGCTCCATAACGGTCCTTGGGTCGCGGAGTCGATCCAAACACGTCTTGATGAATGGTGCCCTAAACTGTTCGGTTACCATTTACTGAAGCTCGGCGGGTTAAGCTGCGAGCTAAGCAGTTGTAATTGCAATATTCAACACCAAGTTAACCTAGATATCCAGAACCCTATTCATAATGTGATAGGTGATAGCTACGATTTACCATTTTTGGAAAAAAGTTTCGATGCTGTCTTAGTCGCTCACCAATTGGATTATTGTCGTGATCCTCATCGAGTACTTCGAGAAGTGGATCGAGTGATGATGGATGATGGTTATCTTATTTTGACGGGATATAACCCTCTCAGTTTAACGGGGCTCTCCAGCTTAATGCCGTGGCGTAAAAACTGCCTCCCTTGGAGTGGTCGCATGTTTACCCCCGGCCGTATTCAAGATTGGCTGGCACTCCTCAACTTCCAAGTCGTTCACAGTGATCAGTATGCCATCTTTCCATTTAAGAAATATCAGACGATGTGGACTTGGATGGAAAATAGCTTGGGAGAGTGGGCTGCTCCTGCTGGGAGTCTTTATTTTATTGTGGCGAGAAAACGGACTTACCCATTAAAACCGATTCGCCCAAATTGGCGCACTAAACGAAAACTGTCGCCTGTCGGTGTTATGAATCGAACCTCATCGGGTTCTCGTTCATAGCACGCCATTGTCTCGGCGTGCTTGGTTTACTCGAGCGCTACTTGGTAACTGAGATACCTTGTAAAGAGAGGTTAACTCGGCTGATAGCCAGTATCATCTTCTGTCGGGTTTTCCGCAGCAGCACGTGCCAAGTCATCACACATTTCGTTTTCACGATGACCCGCATGACCTTTGACCCAACGCCAATCGACAGTATGGCGCGCCGTTTCTTTGTCTAAGGCTTGCCATAGGTCAGCATTTTTTACGGGCTTCTTATCGGCGGTTTTCCAACCACGTTTTTTCCAGTTATGGATCCATTGGGTGATACCCTGACGAACATATTGGCTATCTGTTGTGAGGATCACGTGGCATGGCTCTTTTAAGGTTTGTAATGCGACGACCGCTGCCATCATTTCCATGCGGTTGTTGGTGGTCAGGCGGTAACCTTTACCAAGGGTCTTTTCCGTTTGTTTGTAACGCAGCACAATACCGTAGCCACCGGGACCGGGGTTGCCTAAACAAGACCCATCCGTAAAAATCTCAACTTGTTTTGTCATGTTTTTTGATACTATTAATGCAAGCTTTATTACAGCGTAGTCTGACACACATAATATTATGAATACCAGTAACAATTCCGAACAGAATCGAGAACACACTCGAATCGTCGTTCTCGATACCGAAACCACAGGTATGAACCAAGAGAGTGGCCCGCATTATCTTGGTCACCGCATCATCGAAATCGGTGCCGTTGAAATTATTGACCGTAAACTGACGGGGCGACATTTCCATGTGTACTTAAAACCCGATCGTGAGATCCAATCTGAAGCGGTTGAAGTTCACGGTATTACGGATGAGTTTCTCGTCGATAAGCCTGAATACCGTCAGGTGCATCAAGAGTTCATTGATTTCATTAAAGATGCCGAGCTTGTGGCCCATAATGCGCCGTTCGATACGGGCTTTATGGACTATGAATTTGAAAAGCTCGATCCAGCCATCGGCAAAACGGACGATTATTGTAAAGTCACCGATACCCTTGCCATGGCGAAGAAAATCTTCCCAGGCAAACGAAACAACCTCGATGTATTGTGTGAACGTTATGGTATCGATAACTCGCACCGAACCCTTCACGGCGCATTACTCGATGCGGAGATTCTAGCGGACGTCTACCTTCTCATGACGGGTGGGCAAACCAGTCTTGAGTTTAATGCGGGAGCGCAAAGCGGTGGTGAAGAAGGGATTCGTCGTGTCGCATCTTCACGAAAAAAACTTAAGGTTTTACATGCCTCTGCCGATGAATTAGAAGCGCATCAATCTCGCTTAGACATCGTGGAAAAAGCAGGTTCTTGCCTCTGGCGTCAATAGGAGAAGCTATGTTGAGAAGTGGGTTGTTAATCATGCTGGCACTGCTGAGTACCACAGTGTATTCGGCTACGGAGTCCAGTATGCGGTTATTGGATAATCGATTTCGGGTTGATCCGACCATCAAACAAATCACTTTTCTCGTTTATCGGGAGAAATCCTCTCAGCCAGTCGTACTCGTTCGTCCTGATGGGCGCAAATATTACGCTTGGAAGACATATCCGAATTTACGCTGGTATCAAGAATCCAACCTCGACATCATTTCGATCGACAATCCGATGCCGGGGCCTTGGCAGGCGGTGGGCAAAGTCACACCGAGGAACAACATTCGTTTGGTGTCACATCTCACCCTAAATGCCGATTCCTTCCCGAATAAATTATATCGCGGTGAAGAGATGAAATTCTCCGCAAAACTCTTGACCAATGATGAGCCCTTGTTGATTCGAGACTTTCTGGATCGAGTGAATTTAAAAGTGACGTTTTCGAAGTACATTGAAAACGAAGAGGAGTTGGTCAAAGAGGCTCGACCGATCCCGATTGAGCTTGGCACTTTTGCTGATGACGGTCTAGGAAGCGATGAAAAGCCAGCAGATGGTGTTTTTACCGTGACTTTACCTATCGATATTACTCCCGGAAAATATCGCGCCCGCATTACTTCAGGAAATGGAGTCTTCTTACGTGCGAAAGAACAAGTGGTACTGGTCTATCCAAACCCAGTGTCGACAACTTTTATTCAATCTCGCAATGAAGGCACCAATCATCGGGTAACGGTTTCAGGGGAAGAGGGGGTGGTAGCACCCGGATCATTAGCGGTGCACCTAGAGCATAAAGCGGCTGATGGTTTTGTTACCCATGGGCAAGGGCAAGCAAGTGAAGAGTCTCTGAAAGTCTCTATCGATATCGAAAACCATGCCGGGGTTGGGAAATACGCTTGGCATGGACGAGCCTTTGCAACAGACGCATCGAATGGGCGTGAGCTGCAAATCCCTATCACCGAACAGACATACAGTGTGGTGAAAGAGGTCGATATCGAAGAGGCTCGCAAACGTAAAGAAGCCGCCTTGGCGGAGAAACGTCGTATTGAAATGGAAAAAGCGATGATGGCAAAGCGCGAGGCGGATCGAAAGCGCAGCATGATTATCATTGCTGTGGGAAATGTGTTGGCTGTGATTTTGGGTATCATCGGTTGGTTTGTCTGGCGTAAGATTAAAGCCAAGCGAGCGGCGATACCTGAGATGCAATTGGAAGTTCCGAAGAAATAGAAGTTCTGAATAAAAAGTTTGTATAAGCAGGAATTCTGATACTTCACCAAAGGAAACGGGAGCAATGATGCTCCCGTTTTTGATTTTCAGCCCTAAACCACCTACTACAGTAGGTGGATATTGACTAAAGGTAACCCATATTCAACTTACACTGTTTCCGTCATGGAGCTGGACTCCTTATCCAACGTTTGTTGCATTGGCTTGATTATCTGTGGTGAAGGGTTAGCGGCTAACGCTTGTGGCATAAAGTCATCGACGTTGATGGTGGCTAAGCGATGCGCTTCCGCATTGATCAGCAAGTTGGCTTCGTCTTGATCAATCAACGCATTTTCCAATCCCAATTGAGCGACTTTATCCAGTTGAACGAACGGTCGTCTAGCCCCCAAGCCTTTGCATACCTTGTTAAACACCACTTCAGCGTCAAGGATCACATGCAGTGCATGTTCTATCTTGCCAGCAGGGTTATGTTCCGTCGCTTCAAGAAATTGACCTCGTCCTAAACGATCGCGTGTTTGTGAAGGGGTTTGTAAGATACGAGCCACATCGCTATCCAATTGATCATTGGGTGCTTGGCGGACTTTCCCCCATGGCATGATGACGAAACGCAGCAAAGGTCTCAGCCAAGGAGTAGGGAAGTTTTTAATAAATGCATCAATCGCGGTTTCCATTTGCAACAAACTGTCTTGCATTCCCCAATGCACCAAGGGTAAGTCTTGCTCTGGGCGGCCATCTTGGTCAAACCGTTTTAAGGTTGCAGAACTGAGGTATAGCTGGCTTAGGATATCACCAAGACGCGCCGATAGGCGCTCACGGCGTTTGAGTGATCCTCCTAAAACCGCCATCGAGATATCGGAAAGTAGGGCTAAATTAGCACTGTAGCGATTGAGCTGTTGATAGTAGCGACGCGTTGCGTCAGAGGTTGGTGTCTCAGAACCTCTGCCATCGGTAAAGCCCAACCATAGGCTGCGCACGAAATTACTGGCCGTGAAATGCAAGTGACCAAACAGTGCCGTGTCAAATCGCGCCAATGCATCACGGGTATTGGAATGCGCAGCGTCCATTTCTTCCAGTACAAAAGGGTGGCAGCGAATGGCCCCTTGACCATAAATGATCATGGATCGAGTTAAAATATTGGCCCCTTCAACGGTAACCGCAATCGGTGCACCTTGGTAACCGCGCGCAAGGAAGTTGGAAGGGCCAAGACAGATCCCTTTACCGCCAACAATGTCCATTGCATCAATGATGCTACGTTGCCCACGGTGGGTGCAGTGGTACTTCACAATGGCAGATATGACCGACGGTTTTTCACCTAAATCGATGCCTGTCACGGTCAGTTGGCTGGCGGCATCCATGACATAAGCGTTACCCGCTAGACGTGCTAATGGCTCTTCAATCCCCTCCATATGACCAATTGGTTGTTTGAATTGACGACGAATACGAGCGTAAGCACCTGTTGCCATTGCAGCCGTTTTCAGGCCACCTGTCGAGTTGGAAGGTAGGGTAATGCCGCGCCCGACTGAAAGACATTCAACGAGCATACGCCAGCCTTGTCCTGCCATTTGAGGACCACCAATAATGAAATCCAATGGCACGAAAAGATCTTGTCCACGAGTTGGGCCATTCTGAAAGGGCAGATTGAGCGGGAAGTGGCGATTGCCAATGTCGACGCCGTCGAGATGAGTTGGGATCAGAGCACAGGTAATGCCGAGGTTAGGCTCGTCACCTAGCAAGCCATCAGGATCTTTCAGTTTAAAAGCCAAGCCAAGAACCGTCGCGACCGGAGCAAGGGTGATATAACGTTTATTCCATGTCAGACGCATCCCAAGCACTTGTTCGCCTTGCCACTCTCCATGACAGACAATGCCATAATCAGGGATTGAGCCTGCATCAGAACCGGCTTCAGGGCTAGTTAAAGCAAAGCATGGAATTTCTTTGCCTTGCGCGAGACGAGGAAGGTAATACTCTTTTTGTTCCTGAGTACCATAGTGTTGCAACAGCTCGCCCGGACCAAGAGAATTCGGTACGCCCACGGTTGAAGATAATACGCTGGAGACCCCAGTCAGTTTTTGCAGTACCAAAGACTGGGCATAAGCGGAAAACTCAAGACCGCCATACTGCTTCTTAATGATCATCGCAAAGAATTTCTGGTCTTTGAGGTATTGCCACACGTCAGGCGGAAGGTCAGCCAGTTCATGAGTAACTTGATAGTCGTTGACCATGGCACAAACTTCGTTGACTGGACCATCAAGAAAGGCTTGTTCTTCGGCACTCAGGCGCGGCGCTGGGATATCATGCAGCGCTTGCCAGTTAGGCTTTCCCTTAAACAGTTCAGCTTCCCACCAGACGGTTCCTGCATCGAGCGCCTCTTTTTCAGTTTTTGACATTGCAGGCAGTACGCTGCGAAACAGCTTAAGGGCTTTTTGGCTGACTAAATGCCGTCTTATCCCTGTTGCCGTAGCGATGATGGTCAGTGTTGCAATGGTGACGGCGAGTGATATCGGCAACCAAGATAGTGCAACAAAACTGATGATGCAGACGGAGAGCAGCAAGAGTGAGTACATCTGTGATAGCCGATGATAAAAGCTAAAGCCAAGCACCAGTGACAGCGCAGTAAGGGAGAGCAAAATATCCATTTCTTATTTTCCTTTGTTATCAATTATCCCATCACACCGTGTTGTCGAATCACCTTGTCATACATATGAGGTCAATTCTTAAATTGGTATGAGGTCTAACCAGTTAAAATAAGTGTAACCAAAATATTAAATAAATGTAAAAGAACGGAGTGGTGAAAAAGTGATCTAAGTAGAGTTAATGGTCTAAAAATGAGCGTTGAGTGGTGTTAAAACGAACAGCTGAAAGGAAACTGGATACAAAGATTGGAAATCTAGAGCTGTAGTGTCGACACTATTTCTACTTTGTGGGTAAACTCAGAGTAATTACCTTGTGCAGACACCGATGGAGTGGCTTGATTCAACAAGCATTCATGGGTCAACTGTGTGGGCGTTTGATATAAACAGTAAGTCGACGAAAACCTTTTCGTGGGCTTCCATAACGAGAAAGTGAACATCCTATGTACCAAGATCTGATTCGTAGTGAGCTGACAGAAGCAGCAGACGTTCTAAATAAGTTCCTCAGTGACGACAACAATATTGCGCAAATTGAAGCAGCAGCAAAAATGTTGGCTGAGTCTTTCAAGCAAGAAGGTAAAGTATTGTCATGTGGTAACGGTGGTTCACACTGTGACGCGATGCACTTTGCCGAAGAGTTGACGGGTCGATACCGTGAAAACCGTCCAGGTTATGCAGGTATTGCGATTTCAGATCCAAGCCACCTTTCTTGTGTCAGTAATGACTTTGGCTATGACCATGTATTCTCACGTTATGTAGAAGCGGTGGGTCGTAAAGGCGATGTTCTGTTTGGTCTGTCGACATCAGGCAACTCAGGTAATATTCTAAAAGCGATCGATGCGGCAAAAGCCAAAGGCATGAAGACCATCGCCCTTACGGGTAAAGATGGCGGCAAAATGGCGGGTCTGGCAGACATTGAAATTCGTGTGCCTCATTTTGGTTATGCTGACCGCATTCAAGAAGTACACATCAAAATTATTCATATTATTATTCAATTGGTTGAGAAAGAGATGGCGTAATCCATCTCGCTGGTGGTTTAGGGAGTGTAAGTAACCATGTGTGAATTGCTCGGCATGAGCGCAAATGTACCAACGGATATTTGCTTTAGTTTTACTGGCCTAATGCAACGAGGTGGTAATACAGGACCACATCGTGATGGCTGGGGAATCACCTTTTATGAAGGTAAAGGATTTCGAAATTTCAAAGATCCTAACCCAAGTTGTGACTCTAAGATTGCGGCCTTGGTACAAGATTATCCAATAAAAAGTTGTGCCGTCATTAGCCATATTCGCCAAGCGAATCGTGGCGGCGTTAATTTGGAAAATACACACCCTTTCACTCGCGAGCTATGGGGTCGATACTGGACCTTTGCTCACAACGGTCAATTAACAGATTATCAAGATCTCGACACTGGGCGTCATCGTCCGGTAGGGCAGACCGACAGTGAGTTGGCGTTTTGTTGGTTGCTTAACCAGATGGAGCAACGCTTTCCAGAGCCTCCACAAGATATGGAGACCGTGCTGAAATTTGTGGCTGGCTGCTGCGACACATTGCGCGAAAAAGGGGTGTTTAATATGTTGTTGAGTGATGGGGCATTTGTCATGACCTATTGCACCAACCATTTATATTGGATTACCCGACGTTCTCCTTTTGGCAAAGCCTCTCTGCTGGATGAAGACGTTGAGATCAACTTCCAAGAAGAGACCACGCCGAATGATGTGGTTTCTGTGATTGCCACGCAGCCGCTTACGGGCAATGAGACTTGGACACGTATGAAGCCGGGGGAATACTCACTGTTCCATTTCGGTGAATTGATGCTAAGTAACAGCATTGAGCTGAAAGACGTGCCATTTGCGGAGGCAAAGCCTCGCTGTCAGGCTCCAACTGCACCGCTTGAATAACGCGGGAGTGTAAATACTCGCAAAAAGCAGCAAGTCGATAGATCGCTTGCTGCTTTTTTTGTTTAATTTATCGCTTATGTCTTCGCTTTTTGCTCGTCTAGGAGCTGATTAAAACTCGTAACGATAACCGACTTTTACACTCATTCCTCTTTCTGGAGTAAGGTGTCGAAGGAAGGATTGATGTGATCGTATTTCCTGATCAGTGACGTTATTCAGTGCAATAAAGAAATGGCTGGACGTTGTCTCGTGAAGTTTTTCATAATCCAATCTCAGGTTCAGCCTATGGCTGGAAGCAGACGGTCGCTCATATTTAGCCACTTTATCCTGTTTCGCGTAGTACATATAATTCGCTGAAACAATCCAGTTCCCTTTAATCCATCGAGCTTCAGCACCATACCTTGACACTGGCAGTCTAGGCAGGTAATCCCCAAGCTGCTGCTCCATGAAGTACTGATCGATTTGCTCCATTGAAGCGCCCCCGATCATCAGCTCCATGAAATCCTGTCCTTTCGGGTAGCGATAAACAGGCTCATTAACGACGCGATCGTAGAGACCGTTGAGTGCTAGCAAGCCGTAAGTACCAAGATCAAAGTCGTACGCAATATTAATTTCCGTACCATGGTTTTTAAAGTCGGCCTGACTCCACTGATAAACTGGGCTATTGCCTCTTTGCATGCCTGTGAATCTGCGGTAAATAAAGTTCTCATAGTCATTTTGGTAATAGGTGGCGCTCAGTGATAAACGTCCTATTTCCAACCCAGCCGATAACTCTTCACTGGTGTTTTTTTCTGTCTCCAGCATAGAACTTCCTTGCTCTTCAATCTGCAGTGCTAAGTGATTGTTACTGGCATAAAGTTCATTCTGACCAGGGGCTCGTTCAGCCCATGTTTTCCTTGCGCTAATAGATAAACCATAGGGTAGCTGCCAAGACAAAGCGGCAGTATAGTTCTCAAGGTCAAAATCTCGGTCTTTCACGACAGCGCCAAGACCGCGACCCGGCTGATATTGGCGAAGGTCAGTTTTATAGTCGACCGAGTCGGCGCGGGCTCCGAGTTCTAAACTGATATTGTTGTAAGAAAAGACTTCTTGAGCGAAATAAGAAAACTTGGAGGTCTCTACTGATGGTAGAAAGTTATCTATCCCAGACGTTTTTAGTTCATTGTGGTAACGCTGTACCCCCCAGATCCCTCTGAGCCAATTGCCAGCACTGTGACCAACCTTTAGATTGGTATCTTCTGTCTCGACATCAAAGTGATTTATTTCCGTTGCTCCCATCCGCTCATATTCATTGGCATTGCTGAACTTATGATCCAAGGTAACCCCATCAAAGAAAGGCGTTTCTAGATTGACATTACCATAGAGTTCTAATGCAAGGGTGTCAGAGTGGATTCGAATCGGCTCGACGGGGATATCCGTACCGACTTTTGAATCGAGATTCATAAATCCGGGAATACCTCGCTCGCCATCGCTATAAGACACGGCCGCGCCAAACTGCACGGTGTCTTTAATAAGGCTGGAGCCAACAACGAGGTGATTTTGATGAAAGTGGGTGTTTTTTAATCTTCCATCATAGGTGGGAGAAAACTCAGTGATGACTTTTTGATCTTCTGGCGTCACATCAACAGGCAGACCATTAACAAAATCCCATTGTGGTTGAACGTACACCTGACAGCGCCCTTGTAGAGGAGTATCGCCAGCGAGCTTATCCCAGTCTCGGCAGACCTCATCCTTACTTTTTGAGGGAATAAACATATCCCGACCCTTTCGGTGCAGCCCATTAACATTCCATGTGAGTGAATCTGAGTAACCTTTCACCTTAAACAGCAATTCGGCAGGTGTGTTATACCCGCCGCTGGTTTGAATTGCTCCGCTGAACGCTTCCTCAGGTAAACTTTTTTGAATACGACCGTCATCAATGATAACGGCGCCAGCGATAGCATTATCCCCGTATAAGATAGAAGCGGGTCCTTTGATCACAGTGATGCTCTCAGCAAAGAAAGGCTCGACATCGACTCGATGTTGTTCGCTAATGGAAGACATATCAGAGACAGAGGATGAATTGACCATGATTTGAACACGATGCCCACCCAGCCCACGAATGATTGGTCGCGACGCCGTTGGGCCAAAATTCGCTCCTTGAACGCCGGATATGTGTGAAAGCGTCTCCCCCAAGGTACCGGCTCGTTTTTCTTTCAGTTTTTGACCGGACAAAGTGTCGGTTTCATATAAGGATAGCTCGGGTTGCGTCGCGGTTTCCTGCTCCCCAACAACAGTGATGGTCTCCGAGTTATTAGCCCATAACAGGGGGCTGATTAAGAATAAAACGCTAAATTGGTATTTCATTTTTGCATACATCTCTACTACTGCTGATATTATTGTAATGTTATAACATAACAACAATGGGTTTGACATAATAACGGTGTGCCAAACTTGATAATGTTCAGAGAGATGGATGTAGATCGGGAGATCGGGTGGAGGACATTCTTGAAGGCAAAACGAATCGATGCTTACTTTTCAGAGGCTGTTCGAGAAACTCGCTAGGGGACGGAGATGCTGTTTTGGAGAGCGTGTTATTAAAGGAAGCGATAGAGAGGGCGTCTTTGAAGGGCCATATCAGCCCCGTTCGAAGCTGATATGGGATACATACAAGACTATTCGTCGGCGTAGCCAGAAGCGCCGAGGA
Source organism: bacterium sp. HQB-39 (assembly GCA_043422575.1). GTDB lineage: Bacteria > Pseudomonadota > Gammaproteobacteria > Enterobacterales > Vibrionaceae > Vibrio. The sequence goes on from JBHOHG010000001.1 coordinate 417,552, forward strand.
GTTGCTTATCCAAATAGGCTTTTTCGTCCGCCATAGATAAGCGATCTTGTGCTAACCATTGCGCCACGAGTGGGTAGATTCGGTGCTCTTGAGTTTGTACTCTTGCGGCTAAAGTTGATGCGTCATCGCCTTCAAATACTGGAACTTTTGCTTGAAGAATGACAGGGCCGCCATCTAACTCTTCGGTCACGAAGTGAACACTGGTACCATGCTCTTGATCGCCAGCGTCAATAGCTCGCTGATGGGTGTGCAAGCCAGGGTATTTCGGCAACAGAGAAGGGTGGATGTTGATCATTTTGCCTAAGTAATGACGCACAAATGCGCCACTTAAGATACGCATGTAGCCAGCTAAAATGATGATATCAGGCTGATAAACATCGATTTGCTTCATTAGTTGGAGGTCAAAGGCTTCGCGGCTGTCGCTCTGCTTTGGGTCAACGAAAACCGCTGGAACATTCGCAAGCTTAGCTCGCTCCAAGCCGTAAGCATCCGCTTTATTTGAGAAAACAGCACATACTTCTGCTTCGGTGAGTGAGGTTTGGCATGCATCTAAGATGGCTTGCAAGTTGCTGCCGTTGCCTGAGATAAGTACAACAATTTTCTTCATGGTTTTCGGTCCTGTGTTTCTCTCCCCCAATGTAAGGGAGTGGACATTAAAGAGAGTTAAGTTGGTGATAATACCCACAATTAGTGGGTTTTTCTGATGGCCAGATAGCAGAATGAGGACATATAGTCCTCATTCTTTCATATACGCGATAAAAAGAGAGCGTCGTCAATTAACGAATTTCTACTTGCTCTTCATTCGCAGCCGCTTGAGCAATCTCACCGATAACCCATGCATTTTCGCCTTCAGCTTTCAGGAGCTCTACAGCAGCATCAGCTTGATCTTTAGGTAGGGCAACGATAAGACCGACACCACAGTTGAATGTGCGGTACATTTCGTGGGTCTCTACATTACCTTTCTCTTGTAGCCAGTTGAAAATAACAGGCCATTCCCAGCTGTTACCGTCGATCACAGCTTTAGTACCTTCAGGAAGGACTCGTGGGATGTTTTCCCAGAAACCGCCGCCAGTGATGTGAGAGATTGCGTGAATGTCATGCTTCTCAATCATCTTCAACGCCGACTTGATGTAAATCTTTGTTGGCTCAAGTAGGTGTTCGCCAATGGTGCGACCAGCCAATTCTTCGTTCTTATCGGCACCGGACACTTCAAGGATTTTACGGATAAGTGAGTAGCCGTTTGAGTGTGGACCACTTGAACCGACCGCGATAAGCGCATCACCTTGCGCGACTTTCGTGCCGTCGATAACGTCTTCTTTTTCGACCACGCCGACACAGAAACCAGCTACGTCGTAATCTTCACCGTCATACATGCCTGGCATTTCAGCGGTTTCACCACCGATAAGCGCACAGCCTGCTTGCAGACAGCCATCAGCGATGCCTGAAACCACATCTGCTGCAGTATCTACGTCAAGCTTACCTGTTGCATAGTAATCTAGGAAAAACAGTGGTTCAGCACCTTGAACAATCAGGTCATTCACACACATAGCAACAAGGTCGATACCAATGGTGTCGTGCTTGTTCATATCCAAAGCGAGGCGCAGTTTAGTACCGACACCGTCAGTGCCAGAAACCAATACCGGCTGCTTGTATTTTGTTGGGAGTTCACAAAGGGCGCCGAAACCGCCGATACCACCCATTACTTCAGGGCGACGCGTACGTTTTACTGCACCTTTGATACGGTCAACTAGCGCGTTACCTGCATCAATATCAACACCAGCGTCTTTATAGCTCAAAGAAGAGTTGTTACCACTCACGGGATTGTCCTCGGAAAGTTAGTTGGATATGAAAACGGCGCTATTCTAAAGGGCTTAAAGTTAAAGAGCAAACGTTTGCGTGGTTTTTTTTGGAATGCTCTGTAACAGTCGGTATCACGCCCTCTAACCTCTCAATAATAAAAAAGACAATAATCGAGCGATTTCACAGGGGGAAATATTATCGAATATGCATTTATCTAGTGACCTATGCTGATATGGATCGATTTTTTCGTCTTTTTATATCAAATTATCGTTGGTTTTAGGGTGATTGACGAGATTTTGCACTGATAGGCTTAAATAAATTGTGTATACTCTGAAGGTTTACTTAAAAATTACCTAAATGGCGGAGATGGAAATGAAAGTTGTTGAAGTGAAGCACCCTCTAGTGAAGCACAAAATTGGTCTAATGCGAGAAGGTGATATCAGCACAAAACGCTTCCGCGAGTTAGCGACAGAAGTGGGTAGCCTACTGACTTATGAAGCAACCGCAGACTTTGAGATGGAGCGAGTAACCATTGACGGCTGGAATGGTCCAGTTGAAGTTGACCAAATTAAAGGTAAAAAGGTAACGGTTGTGCCAATTCTTCGTGCAGGTCTAGGCATGATGGATGGCGTTCTTGAGCATATGCCAAGCGCACGTATCAGTGTAGTGGGCATTTACCGTGATGAAGAAACGCTAGAGCCAGTCCCTTACTTCAACAAGTTGGCATCAAACATCGATGAGCGCATCGCTTTGGTTGTCGACCCAATGCTTGCAACGGGTGGCTCAATGATCGCAACGATCGATCTCTTGAAAGAGAAAGGATGTCAGGCGATCAAGGTATTGGTGTTAGTGGCTGCCCCAGAAGGGATTGAAGCACTGGAAAAAGCACACCCAGATGTTGAGCTATACACAGCGGCGATTGATGAGAAGCTAAACGATAAGGGTTACATTGTTCCGGGTCTTGGCGATGCGGGCGATAAGATCTTTGGTACGAAATAATTCGTTTGCTCTCAGCATACATTGAATGACAAAAGGCTTGCCAGTTGGCAAGCCTTTTTCGTATCAGTCATCCGTTGGAGGTTACTTACTGGAATCGATTTGTTCTTCCATTTGCGCGTTATCAACAACATGATTTTCACCTAAATCTTTCGGCAAAATCAGGTTCAGCAGAATGGCAACGATACCGCACAAGCTCACGCCTTGAAGGCTAAAGTCACCCACACCAAATGCCATGCCACCAATACCAAAGACCAAGGTCACCGCAACAATGACTAAGTTACGTGAATTATGCAAATCGACATTGTTCTTGATTAAGGTGTTGAGACCCACAGTGGCAATAGAGCCAAACAGCAAGATCATGATGCCGCCCATCACAGGGACAGGAATGGTTTGCAGTAAAGCACCGAGTTTTCCAACCAAAGCAAGTACGATAGCGGTCACCGCTGCCCATGTCATGATCACTGGGTTAAACGCCTTAGTGAGCATCACTGCTCCCGTCACCTCGGAATAAGTCGTATTCGGTGGAGCACCCACCATTGATGCGGCAATTGTCGCGACACCATCGCCAGTGATGGTGCGGTGGAGACCCGGTTTTTTGACGTAATTACGACCAGTAACGTTAGAAATGGCCAACATATCCCCGACATGTTCGACCGCAGGGGCAATCGCAACTGGGATCATAAAGAGGATCGCGTTGATGTTGAACTCTGGGGTGGTGAAGTTTGGCAGTGCGAGCCATGACGCATCAGCAACAGGTTGGAAGTCGACGACGCCAAAGAAGAGTGCGGTGATGTAACCTGACAGAATACCGGCAAAGATAGGGAGCAACTTAAGGAAACCACGCGCAAAGACACTGACAGCAATCGTGACCAGTAAAGAGATCGAAGAAATCCATAGGGCGGCATGACCATCAATCAGTTGATGAGCCCCGTCCCCCGTTTTGCCGAGTGCCATATTGACAGCTACTGGGGCGAGACCTAGACCAATCACCATGATCACCGGACCAACCACAACGGGGGGTAAGAGTCGATGAATGAAATCTGCGCCACGAAGTTTGATGAAGCCACCAAGGAGAACATAGACGATACCTGCCGCCATGAGTCCCCCCATGGTGGCCGCGATGCCCCAAGTTTGTACACCAAACATAATTGGAGCGATAAACGCAAAAGAAGAAGCTAGAAAGATGGGAACGCTGCGTTTGGTGATGAATTGAAACAGTAAAGTGCCGAGACCTGCGCCAAATAGAGCGACATTGGGATCGAGTCCGGTTAACAAAGGAACGAGCACTAATGCACCAAAGGCGACGAACAACATTTGCGCACCTTGTAAGGCATTTTTCATAAATGATTCCTATTTTTAATGTGATTTAAAAAAGACAAAAAATAAACTTATGAATTCTATCAGTTAGCAATCAGTTGCTAATAGACTTCGCACAACTTTTTTGTTGGGATTGAGGCTGAATCACAATTCATTTTGCGGGTAACGGGATCAATATGCCTAAGTTTCGTCACTTGCTTGCTACCTCTGGGATAGTTGCTTATCATCGGGGCTCAAAACTAAGTTTTAGGAAAAGTATGCGCTATTTAGCTTTGTTGATGTTGGGGTGGTTATCACTGCCAGCGTATGCACTGACTCAAGTCGATATTTACAGCACTGAAATTGTTATCGATGCTGAACAAGAAAAAGCCGAAGAAATGGCACGCCGTCAGGGCATGAAAGATGTCATTCTTCGCGCTACTGGTGAATCCTCCTCACTCAACAGTGAGGTGGTGCGTAAAGCGCTGACAGCAAGCTCTCGCTATATTTCTCAACTTGGCTATGGTCAACGAGACGAGCAGGCGACTCTGAAAATGGTGTACAACGAGAAACAAATTCGTGCGCTACTTTCCCAAGCTCAACTGCCATATTGGCCGACTAACCGAGAAAATCTGTTGGTATGGCTGGTGGAAGAGAAAAACATCGATCGTGAAATTGCTTGGGATCATTCAGACTCAGCCATCGTTACTCAGCTAAAACAAGCGGCGAGTGCGCATGGTATTCCTTTGACCATTCCTGTTGGTGATTTTGACGATATAACTGGCGTCACGACGTCGGATATCTGGGGAGGCTTCATCGAGCCGATCACAGCTGCCAGCCAGCGTTATCCTGTCGATGGGTTATTGTTGATTCGTGTGCAAGGTGAAACCTTACGTTGGAGTCTGTACGACCAATCACCAGACTCTTTGTCTGCGTCACCTAAACTGCCTCAATCTGGGGTAGAGAATGGGGCTACGTCGGCTTCTGATCTGATTGCGAACCTCGTGAACTTCTATTCGAAGAAAAATGCGATTGTCTTTTCGACGCAATCGACCGAGTCAGCGATTGTAAAAATCTTAAACGTCAATAACGCGATCGATTTCTTTACTCTCGAAAAACGAATCAATGAACTGAATTCTGTAGCGAGTGTTGATATTGAGCGTATTCAAGCCAATGAAGTGACGATTCGAGTGCACTTATTAGCACCATTAAGTGTCTTTGAAACGGAAGTTACGGAAAATGCACGTATCTCGTTATTCATTGATCCTTTTACTTCGCAGCCAGAAGAAGTGACATCTGACGAGTCTAACGCCTCAGATGCGAATACCACACCAGAAGGGGTGTCTGTGAGTCATCCAGAGCCACAACTGGAAACGGCCGCTGTCGATGTGAAATCAACCGAGCCTGAGGTATTGCCTACACTTGCTGAGCTTCGACAAGCGTCTCTAGAGAAGCCTAACCAGCCGCAAGCATTGGTGACGACGGATAACAAACCTGAGCCTAAAACCATGGTCATCCCACTCGAGAGTAATCTCAAGTATGACTTGGTGCTTGAGTGGATGTCTCAATAAGCTACATCTCAATAAGCTTTCTCTATAAGCCTGATGGTCAATCCGCATTAGTGTGATAAACAGGTGAAGCACCATTACAGATAACAAAAAGCCGCAACTGAGTTGCGGCTTTTTGTTATTAAGAAGGGATTGTTTAAGATTGAGAAGGCGGTTGCTCCTCTTTCTCAAAGCGCCTCTTTTCTTCTTTTTCGACTTGCGAAAGCTTGTTGAGCTTCAGGCCCAGCTCCTTACCTCGTCCACGAGCGTAAAGCAGGTTACCAAGAAAAGCGGCAGACGCGAGCAGCAGTTCAATGACTGCAAACAATCGCTCTCCACCATCCACATACAAGATCGTCAGCCCGTGCAAGAAATACAGCATTAACACAAAGTTAGCCCAAGCGTGCGTGTACGGTTTTCCCGCTAGGATCCCCGGCAGAGGAAGCAGTAAAGGAACCGCCCAAGCAATGGCTAAGGTGGTGTTATTTAAGTGTGGGTGCGGTGACAAATGCCATTGCCATAACACAATCCAGACGAGCAGGGCACAGTTGCCAAATAAGGCGAGGTAACGATACGTAGTTGTTGATGGTAAAGATTGATCATTCATAAGCGGTCCTTGAGTTTACTCGCTGTAGAAGCTAATCGTTTACCCAATACTTTCGCCAGTTGCACTTCTTCTGAAGTCAGTGTGCTGGTTTCTCCGACACTGCTGGCTCCATAAGGGGTACCGCCCGATTGGGTGGTGTGCAACTCTGGCTGCGAGTAAGGAATACCTAATACCATCATCCCATGATGAAGTAGTGGCATCATCATACTCATTTGGGTGGTTTCTTGCCCACCGTGCATAGACGAAGAGGACGTGAAGACACAAGCTGGCTTATCAATCAGATCGCCGTTAATCCATAAGGGTGTCGTGCTATCCCAAAAATGCTTCAGTGGTGCTGCCATATTACCAAACCAGACTGGGCTCCCGAATGCGAGCGCATCACATTGTTTTAAATCATCGAGCGAAACAATGGCTTCATTTGAGGTGTTGTGATGAGGCTCAAGGTCGGAAACAGTACGAAGAATGGCTTCGCAATCAGGGGTGGACTCCACCCCTCTAGCGATATGACGAGCAAGTTGTTTAGTACTGCCGTGACGGCTGTAGTACAGGATTAGAACTTTGGTCGTCATAGGAAATTATAAAATCTCAAGCACACTTTCTGGTGGGCGACCGATACGCGCTTGGTCATTGTTCACGACCACTGGGCGCTCAAACAACTTCGGGTTGTCTGCCATCGCAACAAACAGTGCTTCGTCGCTGGCTTCTTTTAGTTCCAGCTCTTTGTAGATGGCTTCTTTGGTACGCATCATATCGCGAACTTGGCTGAAACCGAGTTGACGATACAGCTCTTTTAGTTGTTCCACATTCAGTGGCGCATCAAGATATTTTACGACTTCAGGGGTCACACCATTTTGCTCAAGCAGTTCAAGAGTTTGACGGCTCTTTGAGCAACGTGGATTGTGATAAATGGTGACCGACATGGCTTTCTCCAAATTGTTATTGTAATGCGAGGAATTGATCGCGTGCGATCATCAGTTGATCGATACGCGCATCGTAGCGAGCTTGTTTTAAACTGCCGAGGTCAGCAATTTGGCTCGCTTGAGTGTAATATTGAATAGCTTTAGACCAGTTTGCTTGCAGTGCCAAAATTTCCGCACGAGCAGCGAGATCTTCGTCATTGTTCCCGAGTTTTGCGTGAGCTTTTGAGAGTAAGTACCAGCCATTTGTTTCCGCTGGGTGGGCATGGGTGTAACGTTGTAAAACGCGCACCGCTTGTTGGTATTGCTCTTCTTCCACCAGCACATTGGCGAGATTGATCGTAAGAACGGCATTGTCAGGGCTGTTTTTGAGCGCCGCTTCCAACATATTTTTGGCTTTCGTAAATTCTTTTTTGCCAATGTAGAAATCACTCAAAGTGTCTAAGTAGAAAATATTACTTGGATCCGCTTGGTGAAGTTTCTTCAATAATGGCTCAGCTTGATCTAACTCCTTGGCATCAAGATGAACCAAGGCTCGGCCATAATCAAACGCAGCATGAATTGCCGATGGCGCTTTTTTCTGCTGGCGTTTAAACCAATCGAGTGCCGCATCGCCCTCGATGCCTGCATAGCGAGCAACGATGCGTGCTCGAGCTAAATGGTAATGCAGCGATGGGGTTTCTCGAACACTGGGATAGCCGCGAGCTCGAGATCGTGAGTCGGTGATTCGATCTTCAGGTAAAGGGTGCGTTAGTAACATCGGCGGCGGTGTGCTGGCATAACGAAAGCTGTCGGCGAGGCGGCCAAAAAATCGTGGCATCGCTTGGGCGTCGTAACCCGCTTTTGACAGTGTATGAATCCCAAATCGATCCGCTTCTTTTTCATTACTGCGGGTATAGTTAATACTACTTTGCATCGAACCTGCGGTTGTGGCTGTCATTGCGGCAATGCCTGCCTCTGGTGCTGCTATCGCTAACAGCAGTGAGCCGGCGAGCGCAGCCAGTGTTGCTGGTGAGCGTCGGGCTTGCTCTTCCATGCTTCGCGCCAGATGGCGTTGGGTGACGTGGGCAATTTCATGCGCCATCACCGACGCTAATTCACCTTCGGTTTTCGCGTGCAAAAACAGCCCGCTATGCAGCGCGATATGACCGCCGAAAAACGCAAACGCGTTAATATTACGATCGCGGATCATAAAGAAGTTGAACGGCGTTTTAACATCATTGGCATTAGCAACGAGCTTGTGCCCTAAGTTATGGATGTAATCGTTGAGCACAGGATCATTAACGATTGGACGGCTTGCACGCAGCATACGCATGTAGGCATCACCGTAAATAAGTTCTTGATCTATGGTCAAAGTGGCGCTGGCAGCAGTGCCAATCTCAGGTAAGTCGAGGGTGTTAGCAAATGTCAATGACGTCGGGCTGGCGAAAGCGGCAGCCACACAAAGGCAGACAAGAGAACGTGAACGTTTAAACATACTTATCGTGAATTCTCCAAAGTTATCTTGTGTTTGGACAGATAATCAGACATTTGGTTCGATTTTCTCTGATTGTAAGCATTAGGAATGCATTCAAGAGCAAATCAAACTTGTGCAGTATCGATTAATCTAAAACAAACGCTGCCAGTGTCTAGCAAAAGCGATTACAATAGCCCTACTTTTGTGCTGAGTAACCAAATGAACCCATTGATATGACTTCTAACTCATTGGATCTTCGACATGAACGTTGCCCTATGGCGTTGTTGCTGGCAAAGCGATACAGTGCAGAGTTAGCCGATGGAAGTCAATTGGTTATTAAAGTTAGTGATCAAAGTTCTCTACAAGATATTGTAAAGTATTTGCGGTCTAATGAATTCACTGTCGAGTGTTTAACCCAAGAGGGTTACAGCACACTTAAAGTCTCGAAAAAGGACGCACTTTAGATGTTTGAAATGGTCAGTCGTTGGTACAAACGACGCTTCTCTGATCCGCACGCTGTCAGCTTGGTCGCTATTCTGCTATTTGGCTTTATTACCATCTACTTCTTTGGTCATCTGATCGCGCCGCTTTTGGTCGCGATTGTATTGGCTTACCTGCTTGAGTGGCCTGTCACTCAGTTGTGTCGTTTGGGCTTACCAAGAACCTTATCGGTGATGCTGGTCATTATGGTGTTTGGCACCTTAATGTTGCTGGCGATGTTTGGCTTAATTCCAACGATATGGAAGCAAGGGGCCAACTTAATCAATGACATTCCTAACATGTACAGCGGGCTACAAAACTTTATTGCGACCATCCCTGAGCGTTATCCAGAGCTGGCGAATCTTGAAATTGTAGAGACCATTGCTACCAACACCAAAAACAAAGTGCTTGGTTTGGGAGAAAGTGTGGTGAAGGGGTCTGTTGCATCACTGGTGAGTTTGGCGACGTTGGCCGTGTATTTAATTTTGGTACCGCTTTTGATCTTCTTCTTGCTGAAAGACAAAGAAGAGATGCTATCAATGGCGAGTGGTATTCTCCCTCGTAATCGCCGTCTAGCAACGAAAGTTTGGCAAGAAATGAACCAGCAAATTTCGAACTACATTCGTGGCAAAGTGCTGGAAATCCTCATTGTAGGTGGTGTCAGTTATATTACGTTCGCTATCCTTGATCTCCGTTACTCGGCATTACTGGCTGTGGCGGTAGGTTTATCTGTGTTGATCCCTTACATCGGGGCTGCTGCTGTGACTGTACCCGTGGCCATTGTCGGTTTATTCCAGTGGGGCTTAACTCCGCCATTCTACTGGTTGCTTTTGGCTTACGGCATTATCCAAGCGTTGGATGGCAACGTTTTAGTCCCTGTGTTGTTCTCTGAAGCCGTAAACTTGCATCCTGTTGCCATTATAGTGGCAGTGTTAGTCTTTGGCGGACTTTGGGGATTCTGGGGAGTCTTCTTCGCGATTCCATTAGCGACCTTGGTGAAAGCGGTTTGGAAAGCGCTGCCAAGCCAAGATGAGCAGCTAGAAGCCCAAGAAGGGTAGTGTCCTTGTTTTGATGTGAATAGAGCTCAGCATTGCTGAGCTCTATTTGTTTTGCCGACCGCTATTACTCTGCTTTGAGGTAATTAAGAACCACTTCGTGGTGATCTTTGGTCTTGAATTTGTTGAATACGTGTTCGATAACTCCGTTTTCATCAATTAAGAAGCTGATGCGGTGCAGGCCGTCATATACTTTGCCCATAAACTTCTTCTCGCCCCATACGCCGAATTGCTCCGCGCACTGGTGATCTTCATCTGACAGTAGCGTGAAGTTTAACTCGTCACGCTCAATGAATTTACCTAAGCGCTTAACTGGGTCAATGCTGACACCAAGAACAACGACGTTTAAGGCTTCAAGCTCTGCTTGAATATCACGTAGACCTTTCGCTTGAGTTGTACAGCCCGGAGTCATGGCTTTCGGGTAGAAGTAAAAGAGAACCTTCTTACCTTGAAAATCCGCGAGTGAAACGGTTTCACCGTCTTGGTTAAGCAGCGAGAAAGCAGGAGCTGGCGTGCCTGCTGTAAGTGTATTCATGAGGCTTCCTTTATTGGATGTTTTGAATTACTGGGTATTTTTAATGAAATTCAGCGACCCTTGTACGTTGAGCGAACGACAAAGATCATCAAATTCTTCTTGTAATTGCATGAGGTTACAGTCGCAACCAACGGTTGCGGTGATCGCAATATGGTATTGGTTAGACGTTTGCTGAACCTTATGTTTGTCGATGGTTTGAGCGCTGAGCGAGCTCATTCCTATGTTTTTTTCAGCAAAAAATTGGGTGAATTGTTCTGTCAGTCCTTGACGGTCTTCGGATTCAATAAAAACTTCCATCGTATAATTGTTAGGGCTCAACGCATGGGGCGATGTCCGTTTGGTGATGGTGATTAAGTCTTGCTCTTGACCCAAAAGTGGGAGCATCGTTTCGACGCGTGTGATGTGGCTAGGACTGCCAGAGAGGAGCATGATCAGCGTGAACTCACTTCCGAAGATCGCAATGCGACTGTCGACGATATTGCAGCCAGATTGCGTCACCAAGTGAACCACTTGGTTACACACACCGGGTCTGTCGGTGCCGACCGCAGTAATCACTAAATGTTGAGTCATAGTATCACTCTGTATTGACAGTATTTTTAATCAGCATGGTAGCACAGTTCACTGGGAGAAATAGCGAGTGAACCTGAATTTTCCAGCAATGAAGGCGAGGCTCAGTGAAAGCGATGATTCTTTGGTGATATTTAAATCAATAGCTAGTGCAATTGTCGTCAAAGCCACCCCTGATACCCAAGTAACCTCGAGATGCTAGGTTCAGCGAGAGCTGCTTGGTTTGATAGCAAGGCATTGCTTTGAAGATCTAGTGGTTCTAAATCCAGAAGCAATAACACAGCTAGCGAGCCAAGCAGACTCGCCCTTCGGGAGCCTGTCACTGGCTCCACTTCTGCGTTAGAGACACTGAAAATAGAATGACTATTTCCTTCATCTCTGTCTTGAATTGAAACCAGTGACAAGGCTCTGAATACTGCATCTTGAAGTCACTTGGGTATTTAACGAGCCAGTATTATTTGCTTACCGTGTGACCGCTTTTTGATTGAAAATGGCGAGATTGGCAAAGCAATGCTTTGCTATCAAATCACCTGACAAAAAAAACCAACAAACAACCCAAGCCGTTCTCGCTGAACCTAACATGTCGAGGTTACTTGGGTATTATTATAGTCCGCCAATTCCATTTAGTTGTTGAACCTCTAACAACTGAGAAATATTCATTCACTTAACTTGCGCGAGAGCATGAATATCCTTGTGTTTTTCAATCGCATTACAGTACCATGCAGATAGAACTAAATAAGGGAGAGAGACATGTTTTCAGGAAGTATCGTTGCGTTGATTACGCCGTTCAAATCTGATGGCGAAGTAGACTTTGATGCTCTACAAAAGCTGGTTGAGTACCATGTTGAAGCCGGCACTGACGGCATCGTGGCTGTAGGTACGACAGGCGAGTCGGCTACGCTGACCGTTGAAGAACATGTCAAGGTAGTAACGAAGACCGTTGAGTTTGCTGCTGGCCGAATTCCTGTGATTGCTGGTACTGGTGCCAATGCTACTCACGAATCGGTATTGTTTAGCAAGTTGCTAAACGGTTCAGGTATTGCAGGTTGCTTGAGTGTGACGCCTTACTACAACAAGCCAACTCAAGAAGGCTTATACCAACATTACAAAGCCATTGCCGAAGTGAGCGATGTGCCTCAAATTCTGTATAACGTACCGGGACGTACCGCAGTGGATTTGCTACCAGAGACGGTCGCACGTCTGGCGGAGCTCGATAACATCGTTGCATTAAAAGATGCGACTGGTGATTTAAGCCGAATTGCAAAACACCGTGAACTTTGTGGCGAAGATTTTATCTTACTTAGTGGTGATGATGCGACAGGTTTGGAATTCGTGAAGCAAGGTGGTCAGGGTGTGATCTCTGTTACTAATAACATCGCAGCAAAAGATATGGCTGATATGTTTGATCTTGCAAGCGAAGGTAAATTCGAAGAAGCAGAAATCATTAACCAGCGTTTAATGACTCTGCACAAGAACCTGTTTGTTGAATCAAGTCCAATTCCTGTGAAATGGGCAGCACTAGAATTAGGTTTGATCGAAGAGGGCGGGTTACGCTTGCCACTCACTGAGCTTTCAGAACAGAGCCAGCCTATTGTAGCGCAAGCCCTGAAAGACGCGGGTGTTAACTAATCTAGTGATTTTTGAACGCTCCATGCATTCAATAGACGCCTAGATGATGTGCCCAGAAATAGTTATTAGCCGAGCTTGCTCGGCTTTTTAGGAGTACTAATGAAGTTTTCTCATCAGCTAATGATCGGCTCATTGGCTGTTCTTGCTCTCAGCGCTTGTAGCAGCAACCCTGCGGATCGTAGACAAGCGAAAGACGATTTTACTTACCTTGAGACCCCAGCGTTACAGGCTTGGAAAAGTGCTCAAGGTGCAGATAATCAGTTCTACCCTAACTTTGAGATCCCTCAAGGGGACTTTGCGGGTGGTATCGGTCAAGACGTGGATATTCGTCCACCTCAGCAAGTTCTAGAGTTGATTCCAGGTGCTCGTTTAGAGCGAAATAATGGTGAAGTGACCTTATGGCTGGCTCGTCAAGATGATGCCAATCGAGTGTGGCAAACCGCGCTAGACATGGTGAAAGACCGTAACATCAAAACGCGTACTAGCACGTCCGATCGTGTCGAGACAGAATGGGTCATTTGGCTTTCTGAAGACGAAGACACTGAAATCGGCAGCCGCTATCAATTGTCCCGTTTTGAAGCCAATAACCGTTATGGCTTCCGTGTTAGCTTGATCGATTGGCGCGAAGGTGACAAAGTCTTGCCTGTGAGTCAAACGGATCGCGAACGTTACAATGCCTTCATGACAAACCTTGTGACGGCTAAATACGACAGTAATTTACGTGCTGAAGCTCAGCGTCGTGCTCAAGAGTTAGTCAAACAGATCCCTGTCTCTATGGGGACAGACCGTAGTGGTCTTCCTGTGATCATCGCACGAGCTCAATACAACGTTTTATGGGAACGCCTACCAAGGGTACTACCACAAATTGGTTTCGATCTTGAAGAGCGTAATCAGTCTCAGGGCCGTGTTGAAGCGAAATACAAGTCGCCGGATGACGAGTTTTGGGAGTCTATCGGGGTGAAACCGATTGATCTTAAGAGTGGCAAGTACACTTTCCAATTGGGTGATCTTGGTAACCGTACTTCTATTAATGTGACAGATTCGAAAGGCAAGCCGGTAGAAGAAGAGTTACTGAAGTCACTGGTACCAGTACTCGCTGCCATTGCGAAGCAAGACTAGACGTCATTGCAACGACAAATTTACAGGGACCTTAGGGTCCCTTTTGTTTGTCTGCTTTTTATTTATCTATTTGAATCTTATTGATTTTAACGGTCACCTATAAATGGCATACTATTCGGCTATAAAATAATAATGACAACCGAATCAAGCCATGCAAGACGTTTATACCTACACCGTTGATGACACCCCAATAGCTCTCTTCATTCTCATTCCTATCGCGTTTTGGGTTTTCTCTGCAATTAAGAAGGGGTATGTGTTTAGGACTCGCGACAACATTGTCTTAGCACTTGTCATACTTACATGTTTCTTAGGTGAAGCGGATCGGTTTCGAAAAAATAACGCTATCGAGCAAGCTTTGATATCCGAATGCCGCTCTTCTTCTTGTTCGGAATTAAGCGGTCCAGTGGTGGAGTTTAGAAGTTTTCCTGGAGTAAAAAAGCGTCAGACCAACAGTTTTAGAATCAGTTACCAGCATTTTAAGTTTACTGAAAAAGGTCAGTCATATGGCTATGGCACCATTGTTGAGCAGGGCGGAATTTTTCAAGCGGGCAAGCGGTTTAAGATCTATGTGGTGAACGATAAGATCATTAAGGCGTTCGAAATGGGGGAGCGCTAAGACCTGCCATGCCGAAGTGGCGAGCCTGCTTTTTGCTAACCTGCTTTTTGCTATCGCACTGATACTTTTCTACTAAAACAAGTTGTGCTCGCTGAACCTCGTATCTAGAGGTACTGGGTATAAAAAAGCCTGCAATGAAAGCAGGCTTCAAGGATCAGTGTTTATCCTCTTCGGACTGGCGAGGCGCATCGGGATAGCGTTGTTTATCCAGTTCGTTCAGTTTGTCGAGATCCGACGATTCACGTTGTTTGTCCATTTGACCAAACTTCATGTTTGCTGTGTACTTCAGTGCGGCAATGTTACCTATGACCACACTCAATAAAATCGCACTGATCACCCATGGGTTAGTCAGGAACTCAATCATGGCTTACTCCGCTGCATAAATATTGGTGACATATTGAGTATAGATCTGTTCAAGCTGTGACATCACTAAAGGCTGGCCAAGAATGGGATCGAGACGAAGTTGCTCACGCAAAACGTCGACAGAGAGGTCAGCGAGGCATGTCTCTGCGGTGCGACGATGGCTGATGTGCCAAGGTTCAATCGCCACCCCTCCTTGAGCTTCTTTATAAGGGTAGAAAAAACCGTATTCGGCAAGGTGGTTTTCAAGCCATTGTGAGAAGTCTTTTTGATGTCCATCGTCATACTCCCACGGCTCTAGTTGGAGTTGCACATCATGGGGTAAGCGGTCTTTTGCATAGACATCGAAATCCGTTCCCCAGTGGTGACGACTGGCACCAGGAAGCGCAGACCAATGTAAAATAGCATGGAGCTTGTCACTGTCACTGAGCGTTGTTGCATCCAGTGGTTGCGAATCTTGATCTCGTATGACGAGGCGTCCTTCAAACTTCCCATTCCATATGGCCTGCTGACGTTGATAATCACGGACTCCGCTGGCAATACGCATATCAAATCCAGCTGTTTTTGCGGCATGGATCAGAGCGGTTAAGCTCTGAGTGACGTCAGGGTGGACCCAGTACTCGCCCCCCGCAAGGGGAGCAAGTATCAAGTGCGAGCTATCTTTTCCTGTCAGCTGTTCAGGAGTCATGATTAACCGAGCAGGTTTTCAAGTGTTTTTTGGTACATGTCAGCTAACTTCTCTAAGTCGTCAACTTTGACACATTCGTTCACTTTGTGGATGGTGGCATTAACAGGCCCCAACTCCATGACTTGCCCGCCCATACGCGCGATAAAGCGTCCATCGGATGTCCCGCCTGTGGTGAGCAGCGCAGGTTTGGTTTGATTCACTTGGTCGACGGCATCGACCACGGCATCTAAAAGTGCGCCAGTATCCGTTAAGAATGGGTCGCCATTGAAAGTCCAATCCAGCTCATAATCCAGTCCGTGCTTGTTCAGAGTGTGGGTGACACGTTCAACAATAGCCTCATTATTCAATTCAGTACTGAAACGTAGATTGAATTGCACTTTGAATTCACCCGGGATCACGTTTGATGCACCGGTACCTGCATGAACATTTGGGATCTGGAAACTGGTTGGTGGGAAGTAGTCGTTACCTTGGTCCCACTCTGTCGTCGCCAGTTCATGAATCGCCATCAAAGACTGATGCACAGGGTTATTGGCGAGATGTGGATAAGCCACATGACCTTGCGTACCTTTCACGGTCAGATCGCCAGTGATCGAGCCACGACGACCATTTTTTACGACATCACCAACCACTTCGGTACTGGACGGCTCACCTACGATACACATATCGATGTTTTCACCACGCTCCATCATGGTTTCTACAACACGAACCGTACCGTTGATAAATGGACCTTCCTCGTCGGAGGTAATTAAAAAGCCAATCGAGCCTTTATGGTCTGGATGTTCGTTAATAAAACGTTCAACGGCAACCACCATGGAAGCCAATGAGCCTTTCATGTCTGCCGCGCCGCGACCATAAAGCATGCCATCAATGATGGTTGGCTCGAAGGGAGGCGTATTCCACTGCTCTAGACTGCCTGCTGGCACGACATCGGTGTGTCCTGCAAAGGCAAATAGAGGAGCTTCTGTACCACGACGTGCCCAAAAGTTTGTTGTGTCTTCAAACACGAGGACTTCAATATCAAAGCCAAGTGCTTTCAGGCGTTCAATCATTACATCTTGGCAACCGGCATCTTCTGGGGTTACCGACTCTCGGCTAATGAGGTCTTTAGCTAGAGCAATTACTGGGCTGTCTGTCATCCTTGATATTCCTTAATTATGAAAAAATCTCTGAGTATTGATCGGCTTTAAAGCCTAAATGCAGTTGACCATCAACGCTAAGGATTGGGCGCTTGATCATTGCTGGTTGCTCAACCAGTAGGGGAATGGCACTCTCTTCATTGAGGGTGTCTTTTTGTTCTTGTGTTAGCTGACGATACGTTGTGCCACGCTTGTTCAGGACTTTGTCCCAACCCAGTTCAGCACAAAATTGGTTCACCATTTCTGCGTTCACGCCTTGTTTGCGGTAGTCGTGAAATTCGTAGCTGATCCCTTCAGCGTCAAGCCACTTTTTCGCTTTTTTGATGGTATCGCAATTTGGGATTCCGTACATGGTGATAGTCATAGTGTTTCCTTCGTTGAGCTAGGTTATCGAAGCATCCTACCAAGAAGAGAATCAACAAACAAAAGTGACATGGAAAAACTTACGGAAAAGGTTAAAACACAGGGAAAACTGACTCAAGCGTGGATAAATATCCGAAAATCGTGCAATTTCAGCTCAACGAATGAATAGAGTTTGATCCGCCTCAACATGTTGCTATGCAAAACAGAAATAATTGGGAAGCATAGATTTAGGAGGTATCAATGGAGTTGAGTCCTGTTTTTGCAAGGCGGCTATACTTAGCTTTGCTGGTGGAGAGCCTAGAAAGGCCAAATGTACCTAAGCTGATTGAAAAGACTGGCTGGCCAAGACGTACGATTCAAGATGTACTCAAAGCGTTGCCGGGAATTGGGATCGAGCTGATGTTTGTTCAAGATGGCCGACGTCACAATGATGGTTACTATCAACTGTCAGACTGGGGACCATTTGATTGTCAGTGGGTACTTGATCGAGAGAAAGATATCGCCAGTTGCCTTGGATTCCGTGCATAAGCCAGCAACCGCTGGCTTATTTTTTGGGGATTCGAATCCGACTGGAGTTTCATCTAGCTTATTGACCAGTCAACGTTATTGATGAGTAAACACAGTTATTGATGGGTAAACACAAGATAGCCGGCAAATCCTGCCCAGCTAATAAGCAGTAACAACCATGGCAGAAGCGTAGAAGGCGCTTTTGACTCTGAAACGTCATGGGTAAGATCGGCGCCATGTTCAAGGTCGGTTTGCTCAGATTGTTTTAGCTTTTCTTTTCGTTGTTTCTTTTTCGCTTTGTCTGCCTGACGCATCTTTTCTTTTTGTTGTTTCTTATACAGCGCGATGCCTTTTTCAATACCTTGAGCGATCAGTTTGGTTTGTTCTTTGGTTTGCCCCGGTTTCTGAGTTGATTTAGCTATCTTCATCGCTTCGTTTTGCGTTTCTGGTGATGCAGTTGGCGTATTTTTTTTCATAATTTGGACAGTCCTTATATCAATCGCCTTAGTCTAGCCTTGTCGGGTTACTAATTGAATCTTTTAGGTTAAAGTGTTCACTTTATCATTTAGACCTATCACTTATGCGTTACTCAATTGACCACTATGATAATGAAGGCTTTTTGAAAGCCCCACTGCTGATTTGGATCGGCTGGATGCTATTGGCACGTGCTTGGGTTGTCTTTGCTATGGCTGGCGTAAGTCGAGAGCATGGGCCTGACATTCTCAAGATCGTCTACCCAGATACCAATACACTTTACCTCGGTTTAGCCATGGGGGTACCAAGCATGATCATTATGTGGTTGATGGGCCTACGAAAGCCACAACGTCGATTGATTAACTGGCTGACCCAGTACGGGCGTCAGACCACCATTATTGTGGTTGCGGCTCAGTTGGCGCAGACTTTGTACCATGTTCATCTGCAAAATGGGAAATTTAACTGGCCCGATGGCGTCACGATTTTATTGCTATTGTGGTTTTTGATTTATCTCTTCAATGGCCGCTGGGCAAGAGATTGTTTTGTCGTGCCGGACTTCCCGAAAGAAGCACTGCAAGATGATAAGGGTGATGATAAAGCTCAAGTAAATGATAAAGCGCAGGCAAAAGAGAAACCGCAAGAAAAGGTCGATAACAAAGCAGAATCTAAATCAAGCTGACTATTATCAATAATTAATTCACTCACTAACGCTAAACTCATAATTCAATACTGCGTTTTCGCTCAGAAAACTCCCTGAGCGAAGCAGTTTAGAATAATAATGAGGAGTGAATAATGTCGCTTGCACAATCTGCAATCATCCCAGAAGCAGGGCCTTTTGCCTTGTATGTTCAATTAAAAGTCAATCAAGACCATCAAAACGTTCTCTCGCAGCTGCAAGCTTTGCCTGCGTTGGTGGCTGAGGTGAATCAATCACAGCCAGAGGCGAATCTTCACCTTTCTATTGCGTTTTCCCACGGTTTTTGGCAACAGCTTTCAGCGCCAATGCCGAAAGAACTGATCCCTTTCGCAGCATTAGGCAGTGGCGATGTAACGGCACCAGCCACTGATGTGGATGTTTTGATCCACTGTCATTCACATCGTCACGATTTACACTTCTATGTGCTACGCAAACTGATGGCAAGCATTCAAGAGCAAGTCACCGTGGTCGATGAAACTTATGGTTATCGATATTTAGATTCCCGCGACATGACGGACTTTGTCGATGGCACGGAAAACCCGAAAGGGGAGACTCGCGCCGACGTTGCCTTGGTTGCGGAAGGGGAGCATACGGGCGGGAGTTATGTCATGGTGCAGCGTTTTGAACATCATTTACCGCCGTGGAATGCGATGAGTGTTGCGGCGCAAGAGAGTGTGATAGGCAGAACCAAAGCTGACTCGATCGAGCTAGAGGATGTTCCCGCTACGTCCCATGTCGGTCGCGTTGACATTAAAGAAGAAGGCAAAGGTCTGAAAATTGTGCGTCATAGTCTGCCTTATGGCTCAGTAAGCGGGGCTCACGGTTTATTGTTTATCGCTTATTGCCATACCCTCCACAATCATAAAGTGATGTTAGACAGCATGTATGGCGTGACTGATGGTGAAACCGATCAATTATTACGTTTTACTCAAGCGGTGACAGGCGCATACTTTTTTGCCCCTTCCCAAGAGATGCTTCAAGACATTCGCTATGGTGACTGAAGAGGTCTCGCTACTGGGATTGATTAGGACTTGGACTCATCAGGATATGGTTTCACCACCTTGTTAATCGATGATCAAAGTGACCATTGATTTAGAGAGCTTCGGCTCTCTTTTTCTTTATGGGACAAAGCTAGGAGCACATAGGGTGGAAATTAAAGTAGTTATTAATTTTCTTTTCCATCAATTAAGTGAATGAAAAATGTGTCATTAATGATTAAAGTTGGCGATAAAGTGGCCGATACATACTCTGATACCTTCTACCTATACCTTTGACTTTGGAGTTCTATCAGTGGCAATTACTGTTAATACAAATGTCTCTGCAATGACCGCGCAGCGCAGTCTGAATCAAGCAACGCACTTGCTGAATCAGTCTATGGAGCGTTTGGCTTCAGGGCAGCGTATTAATAGCGCTAAAGATGATGCCGCTGGGATGCAGATTTCTAATCGACTTCAAGCGCAAATGAGTGGTTTAGATGTCGCAGTGCGAAATGCCAACGACGGTGTCTCCATTTTGCAAACGGCAGAAGGGGCAATGAATGAAACCACTAATATCATGCAAAGGATGCGTGATTTGTCACTGCAATCTTCGAATGGCTCGAACAGTAAAGCTGAACGCATTGCTTTACAGGAAGAGGTGTCTGCCCTCAATGATGAGTTGAACCGTATTGCTGAAACGACGTCTTTTGGTGGACGAAAGTTACTTAACGGTGCATTCGGAGAAACCTCGTTTCAAATTGGAGCTTCTTCGGGTGAGGCGGTGAAGGTTGAGCTTAAAAACATGCGCAGTGATGTGTGGCAGATGGGGGGAATGACGTTTGAATCCCTGAAATCATTTAAAGGAAATGAGCAAATCCCTTCCGATGCGACAGATTTAGAGATCACGTACCTGAATAAAGCCGGTGAAGAGGAAACGCTCTCCATCGAGGCAAAAGCGGGTGATGACATTGAAGAATTGGCGACGTACATCAATGGTCAAACGGATGACTTATCAGCGTCGGTTAATGAAAACGGCCAGCTACAATTGTTCGTTGGAGGTGAGTCAATACAAAGTGGACTCAGTTTTTCTGGCGGTTTAGCGACTGAGCTTGGGATGGTGTTCAATGGTTATCAAACTCTTGATGATGTCGACATCACCTCAGTTGGGGGAGCGCAGCAGGCCGTCGCGGTGTTAGATACGGCCATGAAGTTTGTTGATAGTCATCGTGCCGAACTCGGGGCATACCAAAATCGTTTTGGTCACGCGGTGAATAACCTTGAATCGATTCACGAAAACTTAGCCGCTTCAAATAGTCGTATTCAAGATACCGATTACGCGAAAGAAACGACGCAGATGATCAAGCAGCAAATTCTGCAACAAGTCAGCACGTCTATTCTAGCGCAAGCAAAGCAAGCGCCGAATTTGGCCTTAACTTTACTGGGTTAACCGTATATTACCCAAGTGACTTCAAGATGCCGTATTCAGAGCCTTGTCACTGGCTTCAATTTAGTGCCAAGGTGAAGGAAATAGCGACTCCATCCCACTCAATTATCTTCCCATTTCGGTAAGCAAGCTGACACGTTTACACAGACAAAACTGAGCTGTATCGACAGCCAAGCGCCAAGCTTTAGCGTTTTTTTTATTTTTTTGCCCTTTTTAGCTGTCTCATCACTTTTTCTTCTCGAAGCGCACTTTTTTTAAAAAAATCGATGTTTTTTCCTAAAGGATTTCCCAACCGCGCCGTTAATAAAAGTAACTTTGAGAGAACTACTTGGTTTTCCGAGACGTCGGAAACCGCTATATCGGAAAATCAA
>JBHOHG010000020.1:0-82518 GCA_043422575.1 bacterium sp. HQB-39
TCTTCTTGGCAACCCCTAAATGCGCTTTTTTTTGATTTTTTTGTCGTTTGGGTGTTTTTTATTCAAAAACGCCTTTTTTCGCTACTTTTCTTTCTCAAATTAGTCTGTAATCGCCCATTATCTAAGGAGAAAACATGACTTCATTACGTAGCTATAAAGGAATACCCCCTAAAATTGGTGAAAATGTCTATATAGATAGTACATCGGTCTTGGTTGGCGATATCACTATTGGAGCGGACTCCAGTATTTGGCCTTTGGTCGCGGCTCGCGGAGACGTCAACCACATTGTGATTGGAGAGCGAACCAATATTCAAGACGGTACCGTGTTACATGTTACCCATAAGAACCCAGAAAACCCTGAAGGTTATCCTCTTATTATTGGTAATGAGGTCACGGTGGGGCATAAAGCGATGCTGCACGGTTGTACTATCCAAGATCGTGTACTAGTTGGTATGGGAGCAATTGTTCTTGATGCCGCAGTGATCGAAAGTGAGGTCATGATCGGTGCAGGAAGCTTAGTACCACCGGGGAAAGTTTTAGAAAGTGGTTACCTCTATGTGGGAAGTCCAGTGAAGCAAGCACGCCCTCTAACAGACAAAGAACGTGCTTTCTTGAAAAAGTCGGCGGACAACTACGTACACAACAAGAATGATTACTTGAATGACGTCACCGAGATTAGCTAGTTACTTCAATTTGACCTAATTCGTTGTACTGCTCTTCATCAATTTGTTCTTCAGCGAGCTCTTCGATATCAAAACGATTTTGAATAAAGACGTCGAGGGCTTGCTGCTCACTAAAGATCGTCGCACCTGATAGCTTTTCAAGTTCCTCTTTAGTAATCGAACATTCAATTAATGCTCCAGATTGCTGAGCAGGAAAGGTGACCCGCTGGGACTCACTGTCCCATGTTTGCATTTCTGGAAACAGAATGGATTGATTCATCTATTTATAAGCCTTCTAAATTTTTTCTCATTTCACGTAAAACTTGCTTTGTTCCTGGGCGCAGTCCCCGCCATAGCATAAAGCTTTCCGCAGCCTGCCCCACCAGCATACCTAAACCATCAAAAGCCGCATGAGCACCAGACTCTAAAGCCCATTGGTTAAAAACCGTCTGACCAGAGCCATACATCATGTCATAAGCATAGGTGTTTGAAGAAAAGATTGAAGAACTGATCTGCGGCAACTCGCCAGATAGGCTGGCGGATGTTGAGTTGATAACAATATCAAAGCTGCCGCTGACTTCAGACATTGCCACCGCTTCGACTTGACCATAAGGCGTGAATACGTCTTGCAAAGCTTGCGCTTTTGACAGTGTACGATTGGTAATCGTCAAAGAGTGGGGGTTTTGTTGCAATAATGGATGAACCACACCGCGAGCCGCTCCCCCAGCGCCAAGCAATAAAATGCGAGCGCCTTTGATTTCTACTTGATGTTGCAGAAGGTCTTGCACTAAGCCTTCCCCATCGGTGTTGTCTCCGATCACAATCCCATCATCCAGTTTCTTCAATGTATTCACTGCACCTGCCAGTTGGGCTCGCTCGGTTAACTGGTCAGCAAACTGATACGCCTCTTCTTTAAATGGGACCGTCACATTACATCCTTGACCACCCTGACGAAAAAAGTCCAACACCACCGATGAAAAACCATCAACGGGCGCACTTTCCGCAGTGTAAGTCAGATTCTGATTCGTCTGTCTTGCAAATAATGTATGTATAAAAGGGGATTTGCTGTGGCTGATGGGGTTACCAAACACAGCGTAGCGATCAGTGAGAGTTGTCATGTCCTTGCCTAGAGTCAGAGCCTTCTGAATACCAATGACCCTAACACCATCCCATAACAACCACAAGAACAAGGCATTATATGGCTTTTAGCGCCTTTCGGCGCTGGATGAACCTCATGAAACCCACGGCGTGTTTCATGAGGATACAAAGAGAGAGGAACGAGTCACTACCACTCACGGGGCTTAAGAAACTTCTCAGTCAATTCCGCTTCCGGTGTTCCCAACTCTGGCTCGTAACGATATTCCCAACGTGCCAATGGAGGCATCGACATCAAAATAGACTCTGTGCGGCCACCACTTTGCAAACCAAATAACGTTCCGCGATCCAGTACCAAGTTGAACTCGACATAACGCCCACGGCGATAAAGTTGAAACTCGCGTTCGCGCTCACCATAGACTTCGGTTTTACGCTTCGCCACGATCGGTACATAGGCCTGACAATACCCTTCACCCACCGCTTTGATGTAGGCTAGGCAGGTTTCAAAAGGCCATTGGTTAAGATCATCAAAGAATAACCCACCCACTCCACGGGTTTCATCTCGGTGTGGTAAGAAGAAGTATTTATCACACCACGCTTTGTGTTCCGCGTAAACGCTTTCTCCAAATGGTGCGCATACGTCTTTCGCGACTTGGTGCCATGCATGGCAGTCTTCTTCATAAGGATAAAAAGGCGTTAAATCAAAGCCACCACCAAACCACCAAATCGGGGCTTCACCCTCTTTTTCTGCAATAAAGAAACGCACATTCGCGTGAGAGGTGGGTACATAAGGGTTTTTAGGGTGCATCACTAGAGACACCCCCATAGCTTCAAAGCGACGCCCTGCTAATTCAGGACGATGAGCCGTCGCTGATGCAGGCATTTGCTTTCCTTCGACATGAGAGAAGTTCACGCCACCTTGCTCAAACACCGCGCCGTCTCGCATCACCCGGGTGCGCCCTCCGCCCCCTAATTTTTCACCAGGTTCACGATGCCAAGCATCTTCCACGAAACAGGCTCCTCCATCTTCTTGCTCAAGCTGACGACAAATGTCGTCTTGGAGTTGCATCAAAAATTGTTTCACTGCTTGTTTGTCGATAACGGACATCGTTTTACCTTTTTGACTGATTAAGTTAACCCTGTCTCAAGACCTGAGAGGTTTTCGCGTCGCGGATCTCACTTGGCTTATCTCGTCCACCCGTTTCACCTTGAAGAATGGCGACTAAATGAGAGCCTAGCTGCTGCTCGACTTCTTCTGTTGTCATACAAGGTGGTTGCCCCGTCAGATTCGCGCTGGTAGAGGTTAACGGCTTTCCAAATGCATTACACATCTTTTGTACCAAAGGATGATCCGTTACTCGTACCGCGATCGAGTCAAATTGACCTGAGACCCAGTTGGTCACGCGATCGCTAGCAGGAACGATCCAAGTAACAGGGCCCGGCCAAGTGGCATGGATTTTCTCCAGCTGCTCCGCCGTGAGTTGGCTTTCATCAATATACGGCTTTAGTTGTTCATAATGTGCGGCAATCAGGATCAGCCCTTTCTCAACGGGTCTCTGTTTTAATTCCAGTAGTTTTTGAATCGCAATTGGGTCGTCAGGATCACACCCGACACCAAAAACTCCTTCCGTCGGATAGGCGATCACTTCGCCTTGCTGTAATGCTTGTAATGAATGCTCAAAGTTATCCACGTCTACTTCCTATCGGCAAACTAATTGATGTTGTATTTCTCTTCAGTGTACAAAGATTCTTCTCTTCGACCTAAAGCAAATTGTTTATAAAATGTATCCTATCCCTACAGAACAAACGCAAACGTTTGCTTGAGGTAAAAATCCCCGTATAATGCGCACAAAATTTGTCACCTTATCTAAAAATTGTCGCTTTTAAGGAGTATGGGATGAAAGTCGGTATTATCATGGGCTCAAAGTCCGATTGGCCAACGATGAAACTTGCCGCTGATATGTTGGATCAGTTTGGTGTACCTTACGAAACCAAAGTGGTTTCTGCGCACCGTACTCCTCAGCTTCTTGCTGATTACGCGACCAGCGCGAAAGAGCGTGGCATTAAAGTGATCATCGCAGGAGCTGGCGGCGCGGCACACCTACCAGGTATGGCGGCGGCATTCACCAGTGTTCCTGTTCTAGGCGTCCCGGTTCAATCTCGTGCCCTCAAAGGCATGGACTCACTATTATCTATCGTACAAATGCCAAAAGGGATTGCCGTGGGTACATTGGCAATTGGCGAAGCCGGCGCTGCAAACGCAGGCATTCTCGCCGCACAAATCATCGGCACTCACGATGACAGCGTCATGGAAAAAGTTGAAGCTTTCCGCAGCGAGCAAACTGAAACCGTATTAGCCAATCCAAACCCTGCTGAGGATTAATTCCATGCACGTTTTGGTCTTAGGCGCAGGACAACTTGCGCGTATGATGTCACTGGCTGGCGCTCCCTTGAACCTGACGATTTCCGCGTTCGATGTCGAAAGTGGCAATATTGTCCATCCATTGACGCTAGAAGTTCAAGGCCATGGTTTAGCCAATGCCATCGACAATGCAGATGTCATTACCGCAGAGTTCGAACACATTCCTCATGACGTCCTCGAGGTGTGTGAACAAAGCGGCAAATTTTTCCCGACGACTGAAGCCATCAAAGCTGGCGGAGACCGCCGCATTGAAAAAGCTCTGTTGGACAATGCGAACGTTCGTAATGCCAAATACTATGTGATTAACACACGCGAAGACTTCGACGCTGCCATTGCGCATGTCGGTATCCCAATGGTGCTGAAAAGTGCACTGGGTGGTTACGACGGCAAAGGCCAATGGCGTCTCAAAGCCGACAGTAATGTGGATGACATTTGGCAAGAAATGGCGGAGTGTATTGCGGCCACACCAACCCAAGCGATTGTGGCGGAAGAATTTGTTCCGTTTCAACGTGAAGTTTCACTTGTCGGCGCTCGTGGTAAAAACGGCCAAGTTGAAGTTTACCCATTGGCGGAAAATGTCCATACCGATGGCGTACTCAGTCTGTCGACCGCAATTGATGCGCCAATGTTGCAACAACAAGCTCACAAGATGTTCGCTGCCGTAGCTAAGTCACTCGACTATGTGGGTGTTCTTGCTCTTGAGTTTTTCGATGTAGATGGGCAGTTGTTGGTCAATGAAATCGCACCTCGAGTCCATAACTCAGGTCACTGGACACAGCAAGGTGCGGAAACCTGCCAATTTGAAAATCACCTTCGTGCGGTATGCGGTTTGCCTCTGGGCAGTACCAAACTGGTTCGTGAGACCGCCATGATCAACATTCTGGGTGAAGATTCAGTACCAGAAACGGTCATTGCAACGCCTGGATGCCACGTTCATTGGTATGGCAAAGAGAAACGGGCAGGTCGCAAGATGGGACACATTAATGTATGCGGTGACTACGCGGGTGACTTACAGCGCACCCTATGTCAGCTCGCCGACTACTTAGATGCTGAAGCTTATCCTGCAGTTCACGATTTCGCTAAGCGTTACCAACCCTAGTCTTTTTGAAGCCCTGTTCGTTTCAAAAGATAATCGGTTTGAAACAATATCCCGATTGAAAGGGTGCAGAGCAGAAACACAAATGGCGCGTCAACGCGCCATTTTTTATACCGACTGCATTTTTTGATATCGAGCGAATGTAGCAAGAATCCATCATTTTTAAAGAAGACTCGCCCTCATGTCACCACATGCTGACACTTTCGGCTGGCACATTGAATGCGAGGTCCACTGGCTAATTTTTTTTCAACCAACAATCCAAAACCACAAGCTTCACACGTTCCTGCTACCGGCTTGAGATTGACGGCAAACTTACACTTAGGGTAGTTGTCACAAGCATAGAAAGTCTTACCAAAACGATTGTTACGTTCCGTGATGTGCCCAGTGTTACATTCCGGGCAAACCAATTTTTCGCTTTCTTCCTGTTTTTCTTCAGGAGCATTAATCGACTCAATATGATGGCAGTTGGGATAGTCACTGCAACCCACAAACATGCCATAGCGACCTTGACGTAGCACCAATTCATGCTGACATTCTGGGCACGCCACGCCTAATGCCTTCACGATGTGACCATCATTTTGATGCAGCGGGCGGATGTAGTCGCAGGATGGGTATTGAGTGCAGCCTAGAAATGGGCCGTGTTTACCATGTTTCAGTGCCAGCTCTCCCTGACACTGAGGACATGGTTCATGCTCCAAAGCATGCTCATGCGCAGAGAATAACGTGTGGTCGATTTTACTACTCATAACTTCCCGGAAAGGACCCACACTTAGTGAAGAATACCTTGCTCTGTGGTGTACAACAGCTCTTCCATCAATGTGTAGGCATTCTCGTTACCCGGCACATTGAAAAGCACCATCAAGATGATCCATTTCAAATCATCAAGTTCAAACTCACTGGTCTCTAACCCCATCACTCGATCAATCACCATCTCTCGCGTTTCAGTGCTTAATACACCGACTTGCTCAAGAAAGAGTAAGAAGCCGCGAGACTCTAAGTCAATGCGCTGAGATTCTTTCTCTGTGAAGATACGGGTGGACTTAGCACCAGCTCCAACTGAAATAGAGGAATGTTGGTCATTTTTTTGAAGCCCAGCGAGCTCTTCAAGCCACACCAAGGCTTTATAGATATCTTTTTGTTGGAAACCTGCGCGGAGCAACTCTTCTTCCAACTCATCTTGATCGACTTGCAACTCCGCATCGCTATGGATGTAAGTTTCAAACAGATACATAAGTATGTCCATCATCATAGCTTAGCCCCTCCCCTTTCGAATATAGCCACCAGCAACTGCTTCTACCTGCCCTAAGAGCTCAAGCTCTAAAAGCTGCATCATGACTTCCTGTACAGGTATATTGGTCCTGCACGCCAAAATATCAACGGGTGTCGCCTCATTACCTACGTTAGCCAACAGCTCAGGAAATGGCAATGCTTCATTGGTTGTATCCGTAACAAAAACATCCGCTTGCTTTTGAATAGACCAGTCTAATAAGGTTTGTATTTCTTCCAGAAGCTCCTGTGGACTTTGTACTAGCCCAGCCCCTTGCTGGATCAGCTTATTAGACCCGCGATGGTTGGGATCATTAATCGGGCCAGGTAATGCAAAAACGTCTCTGCCTTGTTCTCCCGCATAGCGAGCTGTAATCAAAGAACCGCTTTTCTCCGCCGCTTCAATGACTAAAACCGCTGCGGATAAACCACTTATGATCCGATTACGTACAGGGAAGTTCTGCGGACGCGGGGACGTCTCAGGCACAAACTCTGACACTAAAGCCCCTTGCTCAGACACCCGCCGCGCCAATTCTCGATGACGAGCAGGATATACCTTGTTCAGCCCTGAGCCGAGCACGGCAATGGTCTTTCCTCCCCCTTCCAGCGCCCCATGGTGAGCATAACCATCAATACCAAGGGCCAAACCACTCGTTACGGTCAATCCCTGCTCCACGAAAGCACGCGCAAATTCACAGGCATGATCAAGCCCTTGCCGGCTGGCATGGCGACTGCCCACCAAGGCCACTTGGGGCTGAGACAGTGTCGTCCAATCCCCCTCAATAAAGAGAACACTTGGGCATCCTGGGATTTCTTTGAGTAACGGTGGGAAGCTGTCGTCAAGAGGCGTCAAAATGGTGCGAACGGCGTCCGCTTGTTGCCACGTTAAACAACGCTCGACAGAGGCAGGTAATGACTGTTTGATGAACTCTGACTGTCGCGAAGTCAACCCAAGAGCTTGTAACTCTTGGGTTGAGCGTTGAATCAATTGCGTGGGAGAGCCATGGGAAAGTAATTTAGCTAACCCCTTAGCGCCAAGCCGAGGGGTAAAGGCTAAAGTAAGATAGGCGGATAATGACGCCTCATCCAACATTACTGGGTCGAGTCGCCCGACTCTTCCGTTGCTAACACATCTTCCGATGCTTCCTCTGATTCTGTCGGAGCTTGGACTGGCGCAACAGCAGCGTCAGACGCCACCGGCGAGAATGCCATTATATCGGTATTCACCGGTTGGTAGCTACGTGTCACCAACGCAAGGCTAAAGTGTTGGTAAGGACGGATCACCATCAACTCACCCACATCTTTACTTGGTAACTTAATGGTTTGATCGGCAGAGGTATCGTTGTAAGTGAATTTCTCGCCATTTTTGAAGACTTTTCCACCTTCTTCAAATAGACGGAACACACTCCCTTGAATCACCGCGTCATTGGCACCACGGTTAATCACAACGACTTGGTTACGAACACTGAATCTCTGTCCATCGATGTTACCCAAAATGTTAGCACTCGCCCCTGCAGGCGCTGGTTGAGGGTGGAAAGTCGTGGTCAGAACATCGCCGTCTTCGTCATAATCAAACGGTAGAACAATATCATTGACTAAGATTTCTTGGGTTTGCTCTTGGATTTTTAGACCAATGTAATCTTCACCGCCTTCCACCAACTCACCTTTCGCGACAAAGCGCAAAACCGTGACGCTTTGGTCATTATCTTCACGAGTGTATTCCGTCACTGGGCGATAAATGCCCCAATGCTGGTGTTCATGGAATTCACTACTGATGAAGACGCGATCTTCACCCGTCAGGAATTTACGCTGATCACTGGTGCCTACCACTTTTTCAGCTTGATCCAAATCTTCGGTTGGAATAATGCGGTCTGACTGAATGTATGGCAGCACAAGTCCCTCGTTCACGACAGGAACGGCGCGCTTTTCTGAGACGCGGACTTTCGGGCTGAGTTTCACTACGGATTTACGCACCAGACGCGGCTGGCCGTTGTACCACACTAAGCTGAGTTTATCCCCCGGATAAATCAAATGTGGGTTTTCAATATCTGAATTGACTTGCCAAAGGCGTGGCCACAGCCATGGGCTGTCGAGATACATTGCAGAAATGTCCCACAAGGTATCGCCTTTCTTCACAATATAGGTTGATGGCGCATCAGGTTGAATCGTTAGCTCTGGTTGAGCTTCATTTGCCAAAGCATGACCGTTAAACGACAGCAGCATAGCAAGACAGGTTGCACTTTGTAGAAATCGACGCATCACTTTTTGTTTTCCTAGGCCTATGAAAGATGTTGCAAAATCGAAATTGGTGCTTGGATGCTGTCATTTAGGTTATAAAATGTCTAGAATTGAGCCAACAAGGTTTGTGCTGATTCGGCACAGTTCAACATTTCGAGTGTATATGTCTGTATTACAAGTTTTAACGTTCCCAGATGATCGTCTTCGCACCATAGCGAAACCAGTGGAAGAAGTAACGCCTGAAATCCAAAAATTCGTTGATGACATGATTGAAACCATGTATGACGAAGAAGGCATCGGCCTTGCTGCTACTCAGGTTGACGTTCATCAACGCATCGTGGTTATCGATGTATCTGAAACCCGTGACGAGCCTATGGTTCTGATCAACCCTGAAATTCTAGAAAAGCGCGGCGAAGACGGCATCGAAGAAGGCTGTCTATCGATTCCTGGTGCTCGTGCCCTTGTGCCACGCGCAGCAGAAGTCACTGTAAAAGCGCTGGACCGTGATGGTAAAGAGTACACCTTTGAAGCGGATGAATTATTGGCTATCTGTGTACAACACGAACTGGATCACCTAGAAGGCAAACTGTTCGTTGACTACTTATCACCACTGAAGCGCAAGCGTATCCAAGATAAACTCGCTAAGATCAAACGCTTCAACGAAAAACACGCTAAACAAGCTTAAGTTTCCCCAACGAAATAGCGCTTGTTTACCTATTAAAAGGAAACCTCCATTGAGTCAGTCATTACGAATTGTCTTTGCAGGTACTCCGGACTTCGCCGCCCGTCATATGGCGGCGTTGTTGTCTTCGGAGCACGAAGTCATTGCGGCTTACACCAATCCAGATCGCCCAGCGGGTCGTGGAAAAAAATTGACGGCCAGCGCCGTGAAGAACCTTGCTCTAGAGCATGATGTTCCAGTGTATCAACCAGAAAACTTTAAGTCAGACGAAGCAAAGCAAGCACTTGCGGATCTGAATGCTGACATCATGGTTGTTGTCGCCTATAGCCAGCTTTTACCGCAGCAAGTGCTGGATACCCCAAAACTTGGCTGTATCAATGTGCATGGGTCTATCTTGCCTCGTTGGCGCGGCGCAGCACCAATCCAACGTTCCATTTGGGCAGGAGATGCAGAAACGGGCGTCACCATCATGCAGATGGACTTGGGACTCGACACGGGTGATATGTTAAAGATTGCTTCTCTACCTATTGAAGCCAGCGACACCAGTACGTCGATGTACGACAAACTGGCGGTACTCGGACCACAAGCATTGGTTGAGTGTCTCGATGACATCGCGGCAGGTCGCGCAGTACCCGTCAAGCAAGATGATGAGCAAGCCAACTACGCCAAGAAGCTGAGCAAAGAAGAAGCTCGCATCACGTGGAGCGAAGACGCGGCTCACATTGAGCGTTGTGTCCGTGCATTCAACCCATGGCCAATCAGTCACTTTGAAGCTGCAGATAACAGCATCAAAGTGTGGCAAAGCCGTGTCGAAGAGCAAGCTTGCGATAAACCGGCTGGCACCATTCTTCAAGCAGATAAAACAGGCATCTATGTAGCAACAGGGAATGGGGTGCTGGTATTAGAGCAGCTGCAAGTCCCTGGCAAAAAAGCCATGCCTGTCCAAGATATCCTCAACTCACGCGCTAGCTGGTTTGAGGTGGGTAGCATCCTGAGCTAATCCAAATCACAGTGGGCGAAACGTCGGTTTCGCTCACTCTCAATACGTACTTTTCGAGATCAGAGATGATCTCCCCGAATAAGGTAAACATCATGAATGTTCGTGCAGCGGCTGCTAACGTCCTATTCCAAGTGGTCGATAAAGGTCACTCTCTGTCCAATGCTCTCCCTGAAGCGCAACAAAACATCAAACCTCGCGACCACGCTCTACTGCAAGAAATTTGCTACGGGGCACTTCGCTATCTACCGCGCTTAGAGTCCATCGCTAATGAATTAATGGATAAGCCTCTAAAAGGTAAGCAGCGTGTATTCCATCATCTCATTTTGGTTGGCATCTATCAGCTGAGCTTTATGCGTATTCCGGCGCACGCTGCTGTGGGTGAAACAGTCGAAGGCACCAAAGCCCTTAAAGGCCCTCGCCTACGTGGTTTGATCAATGCCGTGCTGCGAAATTACCAACGCAACCAAGAAGCGCTTGATCAGATGGCAGTCAGTCACAACGCGGGCAAATATAGTCACCCAAGCTGGCTATTGAAATTGCTGCAGTCGGCTTACCCAGATCAATGGCAGAGCATCGTTGAAGCCAACAACCACAAAGCGCCGATGTGGCTCCGTGTCAATCATCAGCACCACACTCGCGATGCGTACCAAGCACTACTCAGAAATGAAAACATTGATAGCACTGCCCACAGCGAAGCGGAAGACGCACTAAAATTGGCTTCACCCTGCGATGTCACCAAACTGCCAGGGTTTGAGAAAGGTTGGGTCTCAGTACAAGATGCAGCTGCGCAACTGTCACTGAATTACCTTACCCCAAAAGATGGCGAACTGATCTTAGATTGTTGTGCCGCGCCGGGGGGCAAAACCGCACACATTCTAGAGCGAACTCAGAATGCGCAAGTGGTGGCGATAGATTGTGATGACACCCGTCTAAAACGCGTGTATGACAACTTGAAGCGTCTCAATCTTCAAGCCAAAGTGGTTTGTGGCGATGCGCGCACACCACAAGAGTGGTGGCAAGGGGAGCAATTTGACCGCATTTTGCTCGATGCACCGTGCTCAGCAACAGGCGTGATCCGTCGTCACCCAGATATAAAATGGCTACGACGTGCCGATGATATAGCGGCATTGGCTGAGTTGCAGAAAGAGATCTTCGATGCAATGTGGCAACAATTGAAACCGGGTGGCACCTTGGTCTACGCAACCTGTTCAATCACTCCGCAAGAAAACCGCGATCAAGTCCTGCAATTCTTAGAACGAACGGACAATGCGACGCTGGTGGGATCAGAGCGAGATAACCCTGGGCGTCAAATCCTACCTGGGGAAGAAGACATGGATGGCTTTTACTACGCAGTACTGACCAAGTCAGCGTAAAGGCTAACGAGCAAGAAGCACACTGGGCCAGCCTTCTGGTCTCGCTCAGTGTGATGACAAAGCAGTACAAAGAGAGCAGTTACGATGAAAATCATCATACTGGGTGCAGGCCAAGTGGGTGGCACATTAGCCGAGAACTTAGTCGGCGAAAACAACGACATCACCATCGTCGACAAAAACTCAGAGCGTTTACGTGAACTCCAAGATAAATACGACTTACGTGTCGTCAATGGATTCGCCAGCCACCCCGCCGTTCTTCATGAAGCGGGCGCACAAGATGCCGATATGTTAGTGGCCGTGACCAACATGGATGAAACGAACATGGCCGCTTGTCAGGTGGCTTTCTCGCTGTTCAACACACCGAACCGTGTCGCTCGAATTCGCTCACCACAATACCTATCTGAAAAAGAAGCCTTGTTTAAATCTGGCGCGATCCCCGTCGACCATCTGATTGCGCCTGAAGAGTTGGTGACCAGCTATATTGAACGCTTAATCCAATACCCTGGCGCACTGCAAGTGGTTAGCTTCGCCGAAGAGAAAGTCAGCTTAGTCGCAGTAAAAGCGTATTATGGCGGGCCTTTAGTCGGAAACGCCCTGTCTGCACTGCGTGAGCACATGCCCCATATCGATACACGCGTTGCGGCAATCTTCCGTCAAGGACGACCAATTCGTCCACAGGGGACGACCGTCATCGAAGCCGATGATGAGGTATTCTTTGTTGCCGCCAGTAATCATATTCGTTCCGTCATGAGTGAACTACAACGACTGGAGAAACCCTATCGTCGAATCATGATTGTTGGGGGAGGTAACATCGGTGCTAGCTTAGCGAAACGCTTGGAGCAAACTTACAGCATCAAACTGATCGAACGCCATTACCAACGTGCTGAAAAACTTTCTGAAGAGCTAGAGCATACCATTGTCTTTTGTGGTGACGCCGCCGATCAAGAGCTGCTTGCTGAAGAGAATATCGACCAAGTTGATGTGTTCATCGCCCTCACCAACGAAGACGAAACCAACATCATGTCAGCCATGCTTGCGAAACGCATGGGGGCAAAAAAAGTCATGGTGCTGATCCAACGCGGCGCCTACGTCGACTTAGTGCAAGGCGGCGTGATCGACGTGGCCATCTCACCACAACAAGCCACCATTTCAGCGCTCTTGACCCATGTGCGTCGAGCGGACATCGTCAACGTCTCCTCTTTACGTCGCGGTGCAGCAGAAGCCATCGAAGCGATTGCCCATGGTGACGAAACCACCTCCAAAGTGGTGGGTCGAGCCATTGGAGATATTAAACTGCCACCGGGCACCACCATAGGGGCCATTGTGCGTGGCGAAGAAGTACTCATTGCCCATGACCGAACCGTCATCGAACAAGACGATCACGTTGTCATGTTCCTCGTGGATAAGAAATACGTCCCCGATGTCGAAGCCTTATTCCAACCAAGTCCATTCTTCTTGTAATCGACTGTGGTGAATTTCCGTCCGATACTATTTGTTGTGGGGCTAGTGTTATCTAAACTGGCCCTCTTTATGTACGTCCCCACCTTGGTGGCATTTTTCACGGGGACGGGCGGTTTCATCGAGTTTGGCGAATCCTTGGTGATCACCCACGTAATCGCCATTGCTTGTTTATCATTAGGCCGTACTGCGACATTCAAGCTTAGCGTGCGCGACATGTTTTTGATCACCAGTTTGGTGTGGTCCATCGCCAGTGTCTTCGCAGCGCTGCCTTTTGTTTTAATCAATCACATCAGCTTTACCGATGCTTACTTTGAAACCATGTCAGGGATCACCACCACAGGCTCAACCGTCTTAAGTGGATTAGATAACATGGCACCCAGCATTCTGTTATGGCGTTCCATTTTGCAATGGTTAGGTGGGGTAGGCTTCATTGTCATGGCGGTCGCGGTTTTGCCAATGTTAAATGTTGGCGGCATGAAACTGTTCCATACCGAATCCTCCGATTGGTCCGATAAAAGCAGCCCACGCGCAAAGACGGTCGCCAAGAACATCGTTGTGGTCTACATCGCACTCACAGCCGCTTGCTTCCTCGGATATCTCGCCACTGGCATGGGCAGCTTTGACGCCATCAATCACGCTTTCACCACCCTTTCCACTGGCGGTTATTCCACTTCCGACGGCTCCATGAACCATTTTTCTCATGGGGCACATTGGGTTGGAACCCTTTTCATGTTCTTGGGGGGATTGCCTTTCTTACTCTTTGTCGCCGCACTAAGACAGCACTCTCTCAAGCTAATTTTGAGCGATGCGCAAGTGAAAGGATTCGCATGGTTGTTTGGAGCCAGTAGCCTTATCATCGCCTTATGGTTGGTATTGCGAGATGGTTATCTCATGCTGGATGCTCTGCGTGTCGCCATGTTTAATGTGGTCTCTGTGGTCACCACGACGGGGTTTGGCTTAGAAGACTTTACCGCTTGGGGGGCACTACCGACGACTCTATTTGCTTTCCTGATGCTCGCAGGCGCGTGCTCCGGATCCACATCAGGAGGCTTTAAAATCTTCCGCTTTCAGATCGCTCTCACCTTACTGAATAAGCAAATGATGAAGCTGATTCACCCTTCCGGTGTGTTTGTTCAGAAATACAATCAGCGCCCCGTCAATGACGATATCGTGCGCTCTTTAGTGGCTTTCGGACTGACCTTTTTTATCACCATCATTGCTTTAGCCGCGAGCCTCAGTGCCTTAGGTTTGGACCCGATCACCAGTATCTCTGGCGCGATTACCGCTGTGGCTAATGTAGGCCCCGGCATGGGCAATGTGATTGGCCCTACTGGCAACTTCGCCCCACTGCCCGACACGGCCAAATGGCTATTGAGCTTAGGTATGTTAATGGGCAGACTGGAGATCTTGACGTTGCTGGTGCTGTTCTTTCCTGCATTTTGGCGTCGCTAATCCCCCACACTCAAGTGCATTAGCCTGCTTTCAAACCGTCTTAGACTGGCGTCACGTAATAGTAGATCGCGAAGAAATGACACACACACCCAGCGAGAACGAAACAGTGCCAGATCGCATGATTGAACGGGATCTTTCTCGCGACGTAAAACACCACGCCTAAGGAATAAATCACGCCCCCAACGGCAAGCAAGACCAAACCGCCAACGTCCAAGGTCACCGCTAACTGGTAAATCACCACTAATGACAGCCACCCCATCATGAGATAAATCAGCAAAGACAGTTTCTTAAAGCGATAGATAAAGGCAATTTTCATCACGATGCCAATCAACGCAATCGACCAGATCACCGCCATTAATCCCAACGCCAAAGGCGTTCTCAAGCCCACGAGTAAGAAAGGGGTATAACTGCCTGCAATCAAGAGATAAATCGCACAATGGTCGAGCGTCTTAAGGGCTCGTTTGGCTTTTTTATAGGGGATAGCATGGTACAAAGTGGAGGCCAAAAACAGCAAAATCATGCTGGCGCCATAGATAGAAAAGCTGGTGTAGGTCAGGCTATCGGCATTGTGATCCATGGCATTGAGTAGCAATAACACCAACCCCACAATACCAAAAATCATCCCTAATGCATGCGTCAAAGTGTTCGCGACTTCTTCGCGAAAGCTGTACGAGGTGTCAGACATGAGAATTACCAGAGCTATTGATTATTTGCTCTAGTATTACACATTAAGCGTACACTTGTAAGCTGAAATAAAGTCTAATCCGCACAGTAGACAGAATCACATTCTGTCTATCATCGTCATGCGGGATTCGTTGAGTGATCTAAGGGTGAGACCACTCAACACAATCACATTATGTTGACTCTTCTAAATGTTGCAGCACTTGCTTACCCGCTTCAGCTGGCGCCGTGGTCAGCGGAATGTCTATCTCACGGTTGAGCTTACCTAAGCCTAATAAACTGGCCAGCATGCCTTTGGCGCCATCACGATTACGGTCCACTTCAAACCACAATCTCAATTCAGACTCACCGCGATGGGCAACAATTTCCAATTCACGCCAGCGACCATGATAAGGCCCCGTGGTCGGCACAAATTCAAACTCTTGCACGAAAGGTAAGTCAAACCCTTTTGCCGCCTCACATTCGACTTGGCGGATCCGAAGACCTTGCTCTTCTAATGCGGTAAATATGCCATCCATCAAGGGATCAGGGCGTACTGTGATGATGTCTTTATCACTGGGATCCACCGCAAGGGCGATATCCAAATCGGTTTCTAACCAGACTTTCGAATCCCCAACCGTAATAGGCGTATTCCAAGGCAAGATCAGTTCGGTTTCAAACACCCGCTCTTCTCCCGCTTTGATGGTAAATGCGTAAGGCAAACTCCACGATGCCAAAGCATGGGTTTTCGCGACGCGACGAGTGACGTCATTTTCGCCGCCACCTCGTGAAACCTCTTCTTCCGCTATATAGCGACAGCACAGCTTTAAATCTATATTGCTAATTTCTTGATCGGACGAGCCACCATACACGTGAATGGTAATCTCAGCAGTTTGACCAGGATAAAGGACTTCTTGGTTGAGGACAGAGTCCACTTTCGCACTACCGATACCAAAACTCGCGAGCGTTTTTTTCAAAAAAGACATACGCACCTCCTTTCGCACTGATTAGATAGTAATCGGCTTATTCCAAGCAACACAATTGCTTGGGTCACATCCTGTCATGAATAACCTCAGGTGTTACATATCGAAGACAAAGGTACACAACTTTCATTGCTCAACTATCGACCAATTCTGATGTTAGTGCTAACCTATATATTCGATATGAAATCATATCGTTATTCCTGATTCGCAATTTGGATTGGCAACCGCCAGAAAGAGCCAAACTTCAATCACTTGCAGTCCAATTGAAGACTAACTCATTGCGCTTCAGGCCATTAAATTGGCAATGGATGTGCCTGACAGTTAGGTTATTCGATGCGCCCAACAACCGTCAGGTTTTCGCACACAAACCGTAGTGCGGCGCGCCGTCGCAGTGGTTTCGCAAACCCTACGACAGCAAAAAAAATCGCACCTTCTATGACTTTAGTTGAGAAAACGGCGTTATTGACGTCAAAAGATGCCAAAGTTGTTAAAGCTGCTTAATTTAAAAGCGCAGATCTCTGCGCTTTTTTCTTTTCTGAGAATCACACTTCCCCATCTCCTCTCATCCACTCCCTGACTTGGGTTTCTGATTTCAATTTGCTACTTTAGCTGAAAATAACCTACAAACTTTGTGGAGAAAGCCCGATGAAGTGTCACCGTATTGAAGAGTTACTAGAGCTGCTTGAACCTGAATGGCAGAAAGACCAAGACCTGAATTTGCTACAATTTATCGTCAAACTGGCGCAAGAAGCGGGTTACGATGGCAAGCTTGAAGACTTGACCGACGATGTCTTGATTTACCACCTCAAAATGCGCAATAGCGCTAAAGATGACATGATCCCTGGCCTTAAAAAAGACCAAGAAGACGATTTCAAAACCGCACTTTTACGTGCACGTGGCATTATCGACTAACCTTTGCAGCGACCTTATCGCCACTCGCATCGCGACCTGATCTCTGAGGTCGCGTTTTTGCTTTCCCTTCAAATCCTGCCCTTCAAATCCTGCCCTTCAAATCCTGCCCTTCACATCCTGACTGTCTTAATCACTCACCCTGCGTTCACCTGACGCTATTCCCGCTAGAGTCGCTCCCTTAGGCAAGCTGATACGCTGATGTTTGACTAGACTATAAAAATGCAATGTCACGCGCGTAACCATACTAATACAGGCTCTCTTGCAATACAGAGGTGACCGTAGACTACGCCAAACACAAGAGATTCGATCGATGAATCAACGAAAAATCGACGTGAAAGAGATCACGCCGCGACGTGCGACGCCCTCACGTCAACAGCCCGATCGCTTTAGTCCGAACAACGCCATTTATGTCAGAGCCAGTAAAGGGACATTTCAAACCTGGAGGCGCTATGGCGGTTGGTTTTTTATGCTGATTTTTTTGCTCACACCATGGGTTTCGTATGGAGAGCGTCAAGCCATCTTGATCGACCTCGCAGCTCAGCAGTTTCATTTTTTTGGCACAACCTTGTACCCTCAAGATCTCACTCTGCTTGCTTTACTCTTCATCATTGCCGCTTTTGCTTTGTTTTTTGTCACTACCTTTTTAGGACGAGTGTGGTGTGGCTATCTTTGTCCCCAAACAGTCTGGACCTTTATCTACATCTGGTTTGAAGAAAAACTCGAAGGCAGCGCGAATAAACGGCGTGCTCAGGACGCCGCACCGATGACACGTCATCTGGCGATCCGTAAATTCATCAAACACCTTGCGTGGTGGTTGGTCGCATTGGTCACTGGACTCACATTCGTTGGCTACTTCGTTGCCATTGAAGATCTCACCGTGGACTTTTTTACAGGGGAGCTGTCGTTCTGGCCGCTATTTTGGGTGCTCTTTTTCGCGTTGTGCACCTATGGCAATGCAGGCTGGATGCGCTCAATCATGTGCATCCACATGTGCCCTTATTCGCGGTTTCAATCTGCCATGTTCGATAAAGACACCTTTATTGTCGGTTACGATCAGCAACGAGGGGAGCAAAGAGGACCGCGCCCACGAAAAGCCGACCCAGCCTCTTTAGGGCTAGGGGACTGCATTGATTGCGACCTGTGTGTGCAAGTCTGTCCCACTGGCATCGATATTCGCAATGGACTGCAATACGAATGCATTAACTGCGGTGCCTGTATCGATGCCTGTGACCAAACCATGTCGAAAATGAACTACGCCAAAGGATTAATCCGCTATACCACGGAGCACCGACTTTCAGGGCAGCACACGCAAATACTGAGACCCAAATTACTCGGCTACGGTTTCATCATGGTATTGATGACCTTACTTTTTGCCCAACAAGTCGCGTCTGTCGACCCTGCCGGAATGAGTGTCCTGCGAGATCGCAATCAACTGTTTCGTATCAACAGCAGTGGAGAAGTCGAAAATACCTACACCTTGAAAATCATCAACAAAACACAACAAACGCAAACCTATCAACTCAAAGTCCACGGGTTGAACAACGCCTCTTGGTATGGCAAACAACATCTGGAGGTGCAACCGGGGCAAGTATATAGCTTACCGATGAGCTTAGGCGTCGATCCGAAGCGCTTATCCTCTTCAATTACCGAAATTCAGTTTATACTCATCGACCAACGCAACGAATTCACAATGGAAGTAGAAAGCCGCTTTATGAATAAGCTCTGAGCTTCCACTGCCCCAATGGAAAAAGGCGCAGCAATGCGCCTTCATTATGTTATGAGCGATAAACTCCCGAATGAGAGTGCCTTCAACTTTGACGCTTTGACTCCCGACTTCATGTGGTATGCCCTTGAAAGTATCGGTGTCCGTGCGGAATCTGGGTTACTTCCTCTCAACAGTTATGAAAACCGCGTTTATCAATTTAGCGATGAAGAGAAGCGTCGCTATGTGGTGAAATTTTATCGTCCAGAACGTTGGTCTGCGGATCAAATCCTTGAAGAGCATCAATTCACCCATGAGTTGATTGATCATGACATTCCAGTCGCCGCTCCTCTGGTGATCAATGGCTCGACTTTGCATCATTATCAAGGCTACTTGTTCACCCTATTTGACAGTGTGGGCGGTCGTCAGTTTGAAGTGGATAACCTTGAACAGCTGGAGTGGGTTGGGCGTTACCTTGGGCGCATTCACAGTGTGGGAGCCAAACACACCTTTAGTCACCGTCCGACCATCGGCGTCGAGGAGTACCTTCAAGCGCCCAAAGCCATCTTACAGCAGAGCCAGATGGTGCCAATGCACCTTGAAAACGCCTTTTTTAACGACCTAGACCTGTTAATCAAAGAAGTGGAAGCGCAATGGCAACCCAGCTCTGACATCATTCGCCTGCATGGTGATTGCCACCCTGGCAACATCTTATGGCGTGACGGCCCTATGTTTGTGGATTTAGATGACGCTCGCAATGGACCTGCGGTGCAAGACCTATGGATGCTCCTTAACGGAGAGCGAGCCGACAAACTGATGCAACTCGATATTGTGCTTGAATCTTACAGCGAATTTCAGGACTTCGACCATAAGCAGTTGGCCTTGATCGAGCCGTTAAGAGGGATGCGAATGGTCCATTATATGGCATGGCTTGCAAAACGATGGCAAGATCCTGCTTTTCCCATTGCATTTCCTTGGTTTAATGATCCTAAATACTGGGAAAACCAGGTGTTGGCGTTCAAAGAACAGATCGCGGCGCTCCATGAGCCACCGCTTTCACTGATGCCACAATGGTAACCCTTAACTTGAAATATGGAGTAAGTACCATGAAAAAGCTGATGGCCTTTTTCTCGCTGATCATGCTGAGCATGACAGCCAATGCGGCTCAGTTCAAAGAAGGCCGTGATTATAAAGTCTTAGATTTGGAACCGAGTAAAAAACCGCTCGTCACCGAATACTTTTCTTTCTACTGCCCACACTGCTACAGCTTTGAACCTATGCTAAAGCGTCTCAAAGCAGAGCTTCCTGAAGGGGCAAAACTGCAAAAGAATCACGTGTCATTTATGGGTGGTCCAATGGGCCCATCGATGAGCAAAGCATACGCCACCATGATCGCGTTGAAAGTGGAAGATAAAATGTCAGCGGTCATGTTTAACCGTATCCACAATATGAACAAAGCACCAAAAAATGATGCTGAACTGCGCCAAATCTTCTTAGATGAAGGCGTGGATGCGAAGAAATTTGATTCAGCCTTCAAAGGCTTTGCGATTGACTCTATGGTGCGCCGTTTTGATAAACAGTTTAAAGACAGTGGCCTTTCAGGTGTGCCTGCCGTCATCGTGAACAACCGCTACCTCGTTCAAGCCAAAAACCTCAAGTCAACCGACGACTACATTGATCTGGTGAAGTACTTGCTTACCAAGTAATCCCTTATCCCAGTGAAACAAAGGGGAGCCATATGGCTCCCCTTTCTGTTGCAGATCACTCAGAAGGAGCATCCTCGCGATAAATCGCTTGTAATCTTTGGTCCTTTTGCTGCCAGACCTCTCCCAGCCACAACTGAAACTGACGCTTGTAGGGCTTATCGTTGAAGTAATCTCCCGTCACTGATGCGTTCATCGGTAGCACATCAATCCGAACCACAATTTTTTTCATTCGCCCCATCAGCATGTCTTTAAAAGGGGTCGTACTGTTCTCTGGATAAGCCAATGTCACATCCACGATATTATCAAATTGCTCTCCCATCGCCGCTAAGGTGTAGGCGATCCCGCCTGTCTTAGGTTGCAATAAGTATTGATAGCCCGCTTTGCTTTTTTTCTGCTTTTCTGGGGTAAAACGCGTGCCTTCAACATAATTCACCACCGTGGTTGGCGTGTGTTTGAATTTGGCACAAGAGCGTCGCGTCGTCTCCAAATCCTGACCACGTTTTTCTGGGTGACGCAGTAAATACTCACGTGAATAACGGCGCATGAATGGCATATCGAGCGCCCAACACGCCATGCCAATGAACGGCACATAAAGCAGCTGCTGTTTGAGGAAAAACTTTGGCATCGGTATCCGGTCTTTAAACACACAACACAACACCACAATGTCGGTCCAACTCATGTGATTGCTGATCATTAAGTACCAGCCA
The DNA here is from genome assembly GCA_043422575.1 of bacterium sp. HQB-39. Classification (GTDB taxonomy): domain Bacteria; phylum Pseudomonadota; class Gammaproteobacteria; order Enterobacterales; family Vibrionaceae; genus Vibrio. Next base: position 21,418 of record JBHOHG010000020.1, read on the forward strand.
TCGGACTTCAACTCTTCCCCACCTTGCACATCCCACTCGACAGGGTTAGTCGCACCGAGAATCGTGGCATTGATGGTCGCCCATAACCACATCATTTTGTTCGCCATCACTGTGGCTTGCGCTTTGAGCCGCTCAGTTGGCAGCAATACCTTCACCAAGGCAATCAAACAGATCGCGATGGAACACATTGCTGAATTAAGAATCACAAAAAATGCATTAAGTACGAGTAACAAGTATGCCAACATAGTATGTTCTACGGTATTCGAAGAAAAAAACAGCGTGTAATTATACTCTCCAGACGCCACAAGAAAACCAGCGGGCGAATGGTCAGATTAGTTCGCGAATAACAATCAAGCAAATTCCTTCGCCGTATACCCGCAAGGCTTATCACGCAATAAGGTGATCGGCTCTGTCGGGTACTTGAGGGTAATCATTCGGCAAACAAGGAGATTATCGAATGAGAAAGATCAGTTTGGCGCTCACCATGGCAGGGCTCTTTTCCTGCGCAGCTCATGCTCAACTCGCAGAGCAACCTGGCTTAGGCGGTGAAATTTCTATTAACTTGGGCAGCACCACGTCCACGTCCCATTTTAATGTCGATGGTGACAAGCGTATCGATTCCATCGATAAAAAAGCCAGTAAAGAAAGCGGCGTTCTGGTCGCTCCATTAGGCAGCATCCGCTACACCTTTGGCGACCAGCTCAACCATCAAGTCTATCTCGGGACATCTCGGGAGGATATCGCCGTCGGGACGCTAGCATTCGAAATAGGGTATCGTCATCAGCTAAGTTCAGGCATCGAGTTAGACTTCTCGATACTGCCGACCGTCATGGCAGGAGAAACTTGGCGTAACCCGTACCAAACGGGGGTGAATCGCCAAGAAACCGATGAAGATGGGGTGGCTTACCGTGCCCAAGTGAAAAATTTACTCGATGGTAAGCTGGCTTTGGATTTCGCCATAGCATCCAAAAACATAGAACACGATGACTTGGCTGGGAGCGATCTGGCTCGCGACGGCAGCAGTTATTTTGCGAAAGCAGAATATCGCATCGCCTTAGCTCAGACGCAGTTCTTGATCCCCGCGATCTCTTACTTGAGTCATGATGCCGACGGCGAAGCCGCATCACACCAAGCCATCAACTTAGACATTAGCCTGTTCACCATCATCAATCGCCACCGCATCGCATTGACGGCAGGGATAAAAAAGCGGGAATACGATCGCGCCAGCAGCTTGTTTGGCAAAGTCCGCGACGACCAACAAATCAGTGCGTTCGCCGCATACGAATACCAAAATATCTTTGACTGGGAACATTGGTCTTTCGTCTCCTTCGCTGGCTTTGGCAGCACCGACTCCAATCTCAACTTTTATGACGAGCAAGAGTCGATCATTGCCGTGGGCTTCAATCGCTCCTTTTAATTGACGAATTAAACCGCTTGGGCGGTTAACTCTTTCATCAAGCGGTCCATGGCGCGATACCCCAGAGCTTCAGCCACATGACTGCGTTCAATGCGCGGGCAGGCTTGCAAGTCAGCGATGGTCCGCGCCACTTTGATGATCCTATGGTAAGCACGTATTGAAAGCCCTAAGCGATGCAACGCATGCTCTAAAAACTCAGCATCTCGTTGATGTAACGGACAATGCTTATCCATTTCTCTCCCTGACAAATGAGCGTTAATCTTCCCTGCACGCGAGAGCATCCGCTGTTGCGCTTGTTCCACACGTTTTTTGATGACAAGAGTCGGCTCCCCCCGCTCACCCCCTTGCGCTAGCGTACCTTGAGGAAGGGCAGGAATTTCCAACGACATATCAAAGCGATCGAGTAATGGACCAGATAATCGCCCCAAATACCGAAGAATGGTTTGCGGGTTGGCTCGCGCTTGATTGCCTTCATAGTACCCTGTTGGACTTGGGTTCAGCGCACCCACCAGCTGAAATCGCGCGGGAAAGCGGGTTTTCCCTTGCGCACGTGAGATGATGATTTCACCTGACTCCAATGGCTCGCGCAACGAATCCAACACTTTACGTTCAAACTCAGGCATTTCATCGAGAAACAGCAACCCATTGTGCGCCAGAGAAATCTCTCCCGGCCTTGGCACACTGCCCCCACCCACCAAGGCCGCCATCGAGCTCGAATGGTGCGGCGAGCGAAACGGCCGCTCTTTCCAGTTATCAGGGTGAAGATCATTATGCGTTAATGAAGCAACGGCAGCGGTTTCCAGCGCCTCTTCATCACTCATCAGTGGTAGCAGATCCCGTAAGCGAGATGCCAACATGGTTTTTCCTGTACCGGGAGGACCGAGAAACAAAATGTTATGACTGCCGGCAGCGGCAATCTCCAGAGCTCGCTTACCTTGTTGTTGTCCAATGATATCTTGCATATCTCGCGGGTTGTTCGGTTTACGGCGAGCCTCGCGCGGCACCGTTAATTGCAGCGTGTGCTGACCAGCCAAATAACGACATACACTCGTGAGTGTGTCCGCTGATTTGTGTTGCGCCTGACTGATCAACGCCGCTTGCCCTGCATTGATGTCCGGCATCACCAAATGACGGCGCTGCTTTTGCACCGCCAATGCGGCTGGCAATACCCCTTTGACGCTACGCAACTCACCGGAAAGCGCCAACTCTCCAATGAATTCATGGGAATCTAACATCGTATCAGGGAGCTGTTTCGATGCAGCCAAAATCCCCAGAGCAATCGGTAAGTCGAAACGCCCGCCTTCTTTAGGCAAATCGGCGGGCGCTAAATTTACCGTGATCCGCTTCGACGGAAACTCAAACCCTGAGTTCAACAGCGCACTGCGTACGCGATCTTTGGCTTCTTTCACCGTCGTTTCTGGTAATCCAACCAAACTGAACCCCGGCATTCCTTTACTGATATGTACTTCCACACTGACGGCGGGCGCTTGCACACCCACACACGCCCGACTATGGATAATCGCTAATCCCATCAACCTTCGTCCAATTTATCTAGTAACCCGATAAAGCATTACTTTCTATATAGATATGTTATATAACCGCCATTAATTGAATAGAAATGTGAAAAAAGAATGACTTTTTGCTTGTCAGACAGCAGATATGTGTGATACCACTAGTGACGCAAACATTTTCGTAGAAAATAATTACAAAATAATACAAGACAGACAGATGAAACTTTCCGCTCAAGTACATGTACTGATTGCCCTGATTATCGTGGTCCTTATTGGCACCGCGCGGGGGTTTGTGGGCGGAAGGTAACCACAAAATCAAAAGAAACCCCCGCACTGAAAAGTCCGGGGGTTTTTTTACAGGTTTCAAAAATAAATCAACTCAAAAGTGGTGAAAAAAACCGCTGAGAGCAGGAAGAATGGGAGAGCACAAGATGTGCGTTAATACAGGAAAAAACCATCCAAATCGTGGTGGTCAGGGAGGTCTACAATGACAGGTGCAGAACTGGTTGTAGCCGCCTTGAGACAGCAAGGCATTGCAACCGTATTCGGCTACCCGGGAGGGGCCATCATGCCGATATACGATGCGCTCTATGACGGCGGCGTAGAACATATCCTCTGTCGTCACGAGCAAGGAGCCGCCATGGCAGCCATCGGCATGGCGCGCGCAACACAAGATGTTGCGGTATGTATGGCAACCTCTGGCCCTGGCGCCACCAACCTCGTCACTGGTCTTGCTGACGCTTTCCTCGATTCCGTTCCTCTTGTTGCCATCACAGGTCAAGTCGCAAGCTCTCATATCGGTACGGATGCCTTCCAAGAGATGGATGTGATTGGCATGTCACTGGCCTGTACCAAACACAGCTATCTGGTTACCGATATCAATGAGCTCGCCCCAACCCTTGCTGAAGCTTTTGAAGTGGCCAAAACAGGTCGTCCGGGACCGGTTATTGTCGACATCGCCAAAGATGTTCAATTGGCTCAAGCCCCAACTGAGTTGTTACCTCCATTTATCCCACCTGTCACGCCGGCGACGGCGGCCGAAGATATTGAACGCGCCCAAGCAGTCTTGAACCAATCGTCTCGTCCCGTTTTGTATGTTGGCGGGGGCGTGCAACTGGCCAAAGCCACAGAAACGGTTCGTGAATTCTTGCGCCTCAACCCAATGCCAGCGGTCAGCACGTTAAAAGGGCTTGGAACCATTGAACGCCACGACCCGCACTACCTCGGCATGCTCGGCATGCACGGCACCAAAGCCGCTAACTTGATTGTTCAAGAGAGCGACTTGTTGATCGTGGTCGGTGCGCGCTTTGATGACCGTGTGACAGGCAAACTTGATACTTTCGCTCCTCACGCTAAGGTCATCCATATTGATATCGATGCCGCTGAGATCCACAAATTGCGTCATGCCAATGCCCCATTACGCGGTGAGATCAGTGCCATTTTGCCGCAATTGGAACTCAACCATGACATCACGCCTTGGGTTCAACACAGTGAGAGCCTTCGTTCAGGCTTTAAGTGGCGCTATGACCACCCTGGTGATTTGATTTACGCCCCTCTGCTGCTCAAGCAACTGTCTGACATGATGCCTGAGAGTGCCATTGTTTCAACGGATGTGGGGCAGCACCAAATGTGGGCAGCGCAACATATCCAACCGCGCGATCCTCAAAACTTCATCACCTCTGCTGGTCTCGGCACCATGGGCTTTGGTCTGCCCGCAGCAATGGGTGCCGCCGTCGCACGTCCTGACGATCAGTCTATTCTTATAACGGGTGATGGGTCGGTCATGATGAACATTCAGGAGTTGGGCACACTCAAGCGTCGTCAAATTCCGGTGAAGATAGTCCTGCTTGATAACCAACGTTTGGGCATGGTGCGCCAATGGCAATCGCTGTTCTTTGATGGTCGCCACAGTGAAACCATTCTCGATGACAACCCTGACTTTGTGATGCTCGCAAAAGCATTTGGCTTTCCAGGCAAAGTCATCACACGCAAAGAAGAAGTGGAGCCTGCATTAAAAGAGATGTTGGCCTGTGAGACCTCTTATTTACTCCACGTTCTGATCGATGAAGAAGAAAACGTGTGGCCTTTGGTACCGCCTGGTGCCTCAAACAGCGATATGTTGGAAAACACCTAGGAGGCAACCATGGAAAGGTACTTATTAGACATTAAAGCAGACGACAAGCCGGTCTTACTGGAACGCGTTTTACGTGTGATCCGCCACCGAGGCTTTGTCATCAAACAAGTCGCCGCGACCCAGAATCATGAAAGTAAAGTCGCCAGCGTAGAGATCATTGTCGACAGCGATCGTCCCATCTCTTTTCTGACGAATCAAATTGAGAAATTGTGGGATATCCGCACCGTTGACGTGCTTCAAATCCGCAATGACGAACTCCCAAATAACAACCTACAACAACACGTAAGTGCATAAGGAAGGCAAAAATGGCAGCAAACACAGCAGATTACATTTGGTTCAATGGCGAAATGGTTCCTTGGGCCGACGCCAATGTCCATGTTCTCACACACGCAATGCACTACGGTACGTCAGTTTTTGAAGGGGTTCGTTGTTACAACACTCCGAAAGGGCCTGTAATTTTCCGCCACCCAGAACACGCTAAGCGCCTGAAAGATTCTGCCAAAATCTACCGTTTTCCGATCCCTTATACCGTTGAAGAGATCATGGAAGCGACGCGTGAGACATTACGCCAAAACAAGCTCGACAATGCGTACATTCGTCCGTTGGGCTTTGTTGGGAATGTCGGTCTTGGAGTCTGCCCACCCGTAGGAACAGAAATGGATCTGATCATCGCCGCGTTCCCTTGGGGCTCTTACCTTGGTGAAGAAGCACTGGAAAATGGCGTCGATGCCATGATCTCCAGCTGGAACCGCGCTGCGCCAAACACCATTCCGACGGCGGCGAAAGCGGGAGGCAACTACCTTTCATCATTATTGGTCGGGGGGGAGGCACGCCGCCATGGCTACGATGAAGGCATTGCATTAAGCGTCGACGGCTACCTATCGGAAGGGGCTGGCGAAAACATCTTTGTCATCAAAGACGGCGTGATCACAACGCCACCGGCCACCAGCGCCATTTTACCGGGCATCACCCGAGATACACTGATGACCTTAGCGAAAGATAAAGGTTATGAGGTTCGCGAAGCCAATATTGCTCGTGAAGCGCTCTATCTTGCCGACGAAGTCTTTATGACGGGCACCGCAGCAGAAGTCGTTCCTGTTGCGACCGTCGATAAGATCGAGGTGGGCAGCGGCAAACGCGGCCCAATCACCAAAGAATTGCAGGAAGCATACTTTGGTCTGTTCAACGGCACCACTGAAGATAAATGGGGTTGGTTGGATTACGTATACCCTGAACATTCGGCACAGTAACAAAAAGGAAGTTGTCATATGCCTATCTATCGCTCAGCCACTACCACCCACGGACGTAACATGGCCGGTGCCCGCGCATTATGGCGCGCCACTGGTGTCAAAGAAGAAGACTTTGGCAAACCTATCATTGCCGTGGTGAACTCCTTTACGCAATTTGTGCCGGGACACGTTCACCTCAAAGATATGGGTCAGCTTGTTGCCGGTGAAATCGAGAAATCAGGTGGTATCGCCAAAGAATTTAATACCATTGCGGTCGATGACGGCATTGCAATGGGACATGGGGGCATGCTGTATTCGCTACCTTCACGAGACCTTATCGCAGATTCCGTCGAATACATGGTCAATGCCCACTGTGCCGATGCCATGGTGTGTATTTCTAACTGTGACAAAATCACCCCGGGAATGTTAATGGCCGCGATGCGTCTGAATATTCCAGTGATCTTTGTTTCTGGCGGCCCAATGGAAGCGGGCAAGACCAAGCTGTCCGATCAGATCATCAAGCTCGACTTGGTGGATGCAATGATCCAAGGTGCGGATCCAACGGTTTCCGATGAGCAAAGCCAGCAGATCGAACGATCCGCTTGCCCAACCTGTGGATCCTGCTCTGGAATGTTCACCGCTAACTCGATGAACTGCTTAACCGAGGCTCTTGGCCTATCACAACCGGGCAACGGTTCTATGCTTGCGACCCACGCCGATCGTGAATCGCTCTTTTTGAATGCGGGTCGCCGTATCGTAGAGCTTACCAAGCGCTACTATGAACAAGATGACGAGTCTGCCCTACCACGCAATATCGCCTCTTTTGATGCGTTTGAAAATGCCATGGCACTCGACATCGCAATGGGGGGCTCAACCAATACCATTCTGCACCTGCTGTCAGCAGCGCAGGAAGGGTATATTGATTTTGATATGGAAGACATTGATCGCCTATCGCGACGTGTACCTCACCTCTGTAAAGTCGCCCCTTCCACCCAGAAATACCACATGGAAGATGTGCACCGTGCAGGCGGTGTCATGGCCATTCTTGGCGAACTGAACCGCGCTGGTTTGATCAATAATCAGACCCGTACCGTGCTTGGTCTCTCCATGGAAGAGCAACTCGCGCAATACGACATCATGCAGACCGAAGATGCTGACGTACTCAAGTTCTACCGAGCTGGGCCTGCGGGTATCCGTACCACAAAAGCTTTCTCTCAAGATTGTCGCTGGGATCGCCTTGATGACGACCGCGAAAATGGCTGTATTCGCACCAAAGAAAATGCCTTTAGCCAAGAAGGGGGGCTTGCGGTCTTGAAAGGCAATATTGCCCTTGATGGCTGTATCGTGAAAACTGCTGGTGTCGACGAAGGTAACTTGACATTCACAGGGCCAGCCGTGGTCTTCGAAAGTCAAGAAACCGCAGTGGAAGGTATCTTAGGTGGCAAGGTAAAAGCGGGGGATGTCGTGGTTATTCGCTATGAAGGACCAAAAGGCGGCCCGGGCATGCAGGAAATGCTTTACCCGACCACCTATCTAAAATCGATGGGTCTGGGCAAAGAGTGTGCCTTGCTCACTGATGGTCGCTTCTCAGGAGGAACATCAGGGCTATCCATTGGTCACGCCTCACCGGAAGCCGCCAGTGGCGGGACGATCGGCTTGGTCAAGCCGGGGGACATTATCGCTATTGATATTCCAAACCGCAGTATCTCCCTTGAAGTCTCTGAAGAAGAGCTCGCGGCTCGTCGAGCGGCTCAAGATGAACTGGGGTGGAAGCCTGAAAACCGTCAACGTGAAGTCTCCTTTGCACTGAAAGCCTTTGCCAGCTTAGCAACCAGTGCTGATAAAGGGGCGGTACGTGATAAATCCAAACTTGAGGGCTAGCGTATGACGCTGACTAGCCAAACTGGCGCAGATTATCTGCGCCAAATTCTCAGAGCGCCCGTCTATGAAGTGGCCAATGTCACCCCGCTACAAGAGATGCCGCGTCTCAGTACCCGAATCGAAAACGCGGTTCACATTAAGCGCGAAGACCGTCAGCCTGTGCACTCTTTTAAGCTACGCGGCGCATACAACATGGTGGCGAGCCTGTCGGATCAACAAAAAGCGGCAGGGGTTATCGCGGCTTCCGCTGGGAATCATGCCCAAGGTATGGCGTTATCAGGCACTAAGCTCGGGATAAAAACCACGATAGTGATGCCGAAAACCACACCGGACATTAAAGTGGATGCCGTGCGTGGCTTCGGGGGGCATGTGGTGCTTCATGGCGGTAATTTTGACGAAGCCAAAGCCGAAGCGGAGCGTTTATCCAATGAGCAGGGTTACACCTTTGTACCGCCGTTCGATCATCCGTTGGTGATCGCAGGACAAGGCACGATCGGCATGGAGATGCTGCAACAAAACGGGCACCTCGACTACATCTTTGTGCCAGTCGGGGGCGGTGGTTTAGCTGCTGGGGTCGCGGTATTGGTGAAACAATTAATGCCTGAGATCCAAGTCATTGCAGTCGAGCCTGAAGATTCAGCCTGTTTAAAAGCCGCGTTAGACGCTGGTGAACCGGTCGTACTCGATCAAGTCAGCATGTTTGCTGACGGCGTCGCCGTCAAACGTATCGGCGAAGAAACGTTTCGTTTGTGCCAGCAATACATTGATGGCCATATCTCTGTATCAAGCGATGAAATTTGTGCCGCCGTCAAAGACATTTTCGAAGACACGCGCGCCATTGCGGAACCGTCAGGGGCACTTGCTCTGGCTGGGTTAAAGAAATTTGCCGAACAACATCAGCTCAAAGGCAAACAACTCGGCACTGTCTTGTCGGGGGCGAATACCAATTTCCATGGTCTGCGTTATGTTTCTGAGCGATGTGAGCTCGGTGAAAAACGGGAAGGACTACTCGCGGTGACCATCCCTGAACGACAAGGAGCCTTCTTTGAGTTCTGTCATATTATCGGCGGGCGCGCGGTGACGGAGTTTAACTACCGCTATAACCACGATGAGTTGGCCAATATCTTTGTAGGTGTTCGCCTGCAAGGAGGACAAGAAGAACTTGAAAACATCATTCGTGATTTGCGCGATGGGGGGTATCCTGTGGTCGACCTCTCCGATGACGAGATGGCAAAACTTCATGTGCGATACATGATTGGTGGCAAACCATCAAAACCATTAAAAGAGCGGCTCTACAGTTTCGAGTTCCCTGAATACCCAGGCGCACTCCTCAAGTTCTTAAGTACTTTAGGAACCCATTGGAATATCAGCTTGTTCAACTACCGCAACCATGGTGCTGACTATGGGCGTGTCTTATGTGGTTTTGAGCTTGATGAAGATGATTTATCCCAATTCTCCAAACACCTCAGAGAGTTGGGCTACCAGTGTAAAGATGAAACCGGTAATCCGTCGTACCAGTTTTTCTTATCTTAATCGCCGCGCCTTTGTTATCACTGCATCTTACAACGCAAAACGCCCCACAACTGGGGCGTTTTTTTATCGAGAAACAGGAACGATCAGCTCTCCACTACGTCTAACTCTGGCGATTTCAACTGACTGTATTGGCTAAAGTTGACCACCCGATCTCTGCCCAAATCTTTCGCCGCGTACAACGACTTATCCGCCATCTTTATCAGACTCTCGGTATCTAATGAAGGGTCAGGGTAAGACGATACACCGATCGAGACACTCAACTGACCGAGGGTAAGCCCCTTATGCTCGAGATGTAACTCCCGGATCTGCTCTACGATGAATTCCGCTATCTCGCTGGCCTCATCCATTGGGCAGTGCGGTAAAATAATAGCAAGCTCTTCGCCCCCTAAACGGCAGGCAATTTGCTCGTCCGTGACACTGCGTTTCAGCAATGCACTGATCTCTTTTAGCACGTAATCGCCGGCATCATGACCAAAGTTGTCGTTAAAACGCTTGAAATGGTCAAGATCCAGCATTAGTAACGATAACGGCTCTCGGGTTGTCGATGAGTGGCTGACATGTTCAGAAAGCTTCTGCTCAAAGTAGCGACGGTTGTACAGCCCTGTCAGCGGATCGCTCAAGGCTTGTGAACGTAGCTTCTCTTGCAGGCTCAAGTTAGCCAAAGCGAGACCGAGGTGCTCAGCAACACTGTAAGCCAGCTGCATAGTCAACTTATCGACATGAATGTTCCCTTCGCCGAAGTACAAATGCATGATGCCGATGGTATTGCCATGCGCCGTCAAAGGAATGCAGAGTGTTTGATCATGCTGTAATTCCGACATGTGCTCACAGGATAAGTTGTGATAGCTCTCTTGTGAAAGATGGCTGCGACCTTTACGCAGTGACCAGCACTCATCGGGGGCAAAGCTGCGACTGCCGGGCCACGCCTCTCCCCAATCCAGCTGGGTGATCAGCAGGTTCCGTGATGAGCGCATTAAAGAAATACTGCCATTGGCCTTACCAAGGATGCGCGGCACAATATCCTTCACCACCAGCTGCGCTTCTTCCAAGTTGTTGCACGCGGCGAGCATATTGGCTAAGCGGTGCATCAATTCGATTTCTAATGTGCGCTGTTTGATGCGTTCATCTTGCTGTGCTTGCTCGGCTGACACACTGGCGATGATTTGGCGATGACTAAAAATGGACGTGGCGATCAAAATACCGACACTCAAGAACACCATAAATCCAAGGATGCCCATGAGTTGAAAGGTCATGCTTTTCAAATGATGCATAGGCACCGCCAGCACCACCACGAAATCTTGCTTACCGATGAAGACTTTGCGCGAGCTGTAAAACATGTCCACTGATAGAACGGAACTAAAACGAACATCGTAGCCCGATCCTTGCTCCCACGCGCGAATAAATTCGGGGCGATCCGCATGAGTTTCGAGATCCACCAGCGCACGGTCCGACAGTGCGGTATCCCCAACAACGGTACCATGGGAATTAATCACTTGGATGCGCGCATCGGCGTCCGCTTGCGTCAGATCCCCGATGTAATCGTCAATCTCTTTCCGCGTCAGAAAAGGCGGGTTGTCTTCGTGAATCTCGTAAATGACGTCCGCGAGCAAGGATTCGGTGTTACGTTGAACGGATTGATGCACCAGCTTTTCTAGTGTCAGATAGAAACCCACACATCCCACCAACAAAAATAGGGAAAGTGTCACAATAGGGAATACTTGCCACTTTTTATCCACCAGTACTGACATCTAGCTAATCCACCATTTACCGAATCATATATCGAGCGGCACAAAATAGCGGTATTATTATCCAACTGCAACATTTAGTTGCAACTTTATGAATAGGATCAGGTTGCATCCTGACACAAAAAATGAAATCGGTTACATCAAGATTATTCATCTCATTGAGATTGCTATCAATTTTAACCAGAGAGAGGATCTTTACTCTCATGTCGTAGCCAATCACGATGTAACTGCTGAGCCGAGCCAAGGTAATCCACCATCCACTGAATGAGTCTGTGGTTATCATCTTTACGCCAGACCAAACAGCACTGGCTCAATGGCTTATCATCCGGCAGCACCTTTTCCACCAACACACCTTCTTCAATTAACGGCATGGCGATGTGTCGGGGCATATAGCCCACCCCTACACCATTTTTTAAACACTCTATGGCGCTATACCAGTTCGGCAATAACAGTCTGCGCTGGTGGGGGTAATGGCCCGAGTGGCGTTTCGGTAATACACTCGAGGTATCATCCAAGCAGATCGCAGGAAACTGACTCACAAAGGCTTCATCTAGGTTCTGCTGCCTAACACATGGGTGCGCTGGTGCCATCACAAACGCCCAATCTAAGGCCCCCATATCGCGCACCTCAAAGTCACCGCCAACAGGAATTGCAGACGTCGCGCCGATCACAATATCCGCACGATCTTGAGCAATCGCCTCCCACGAGCCATTGAACACTTCCATGTTGATCTGCAGCTCAGCAAACTCAAACTCTCGATAGAAGTCTTCAATCAGGGGCTTGAGCTTATCCAGCTTCACCACATTGTCGAGAGTCAGTTTGAGCGTCGACTGCCAGCCATGAGCGGCACGGCGTGTCTGTGATTTGACCGCTTCCATCTGTTTGAGCAGTAAACGAGCCTCAGCGATAAAAATTTCCCCCGCTGGGGTCAGCTCTACTTTTCGAGGCAAGCGCCGAAACAACACCACATCCAGCTCTTGCTCAACCTGCCGTACCCCATAGCTGATCGCTGAGGGCACCTTGTGCAATACCTCCGCCGCCGCCGTGAAACTGCCGAGTCGAGCCACGGTGTCTAACATTTCTAATGATGCCTTTGAGAACATAACTAGCCTTCAAAAAAATTGATTGATAACTATAAATTTTAACGTTTCATTTTATGAAAATCGGAAAATAGAATGATCGCACCTAAGTAACCCTCAAGAAAGTCTTATTTTCACTTGGGTTTACGATGGTCATGGTTGGCGCCAACGACCTTTTTATTATGAAAAAATTTGCTCGTTAACTGGAATTATTATGAAGATAACCAAGCTGCAACTGTTCTACCTCGCAGCCCTCTCCATGCTAGGTTTTATCGCAACCGATATGTACCTTCCCGCTTTTAAAGCGATGGAACATGACTTTACAACGGGCCCAGAAGCCATTGCCCTTTCTCTTACTGTCTTTTTGGTCGGTATGGCAGTTGGACAACTGATGTGGGGACTGGCGTCAGACAAGTATGGTCACCGAAATACACTGATTGCAGGCTTAATTGTGTTTACTCTGGCGTCGCTTGGGCTTGCTGCCTGCGATCAAGTGTGGCAATTGCTTGGACTGCGTTTGATCCAAGCGATCGGTGTTTGTGCTCCTGCCGTGATTTGGCAAGCCATGGTGATTAAGCGCTATGACAACGACAGCCAACAAATTTTTGCCACCATCATGCCTCTGGTGGCGCTATCGCCAGCACTTGCGCCACAGCTTGGCGTAGTCTTACTCGAGCAGTGGGGATGGCAAAGTATTTTCGCAACATTGACGCTGATGGGCGGCTTGTTAGTCGCGGCAACGGCGATGCAACCAAAACAAACACCTGAGACCAAGACAACCAGCGTAGCGCAAGACATTAGAGCCTTGCTCAAGTCCAATCGCTATCTGGGGAACGTTATCATGTTTGCAGCGGCGTCCGCTGCGTTCTTCGCTTACTTAACGGGCATGCCAGAAATCATGGCACAGCTGGGCTACAGCCCACAAGATATTGGACTGAGCTTTGTACCGCAAACCATCGCCTTTATGCTCGGCGGCTACCTTGGCAAAGTCAGTGTTAAACGCTTTGGGGATGAGAAAGTACTGCGTCAACTGATTGGACTCTTTAGTGTGGCGGCTCTGATGATCGTCTTAGCCTCTCAATGGCAATTGAGCTCGATTTGGCCAATTCTGGCACCATTTTGTCTGATTGCCGTGGCAAATGGGGCGCTCTACCCCATTGTGGTCAACCGCGCACTTGCCAGCGCGAAACAGAGTCCAGCGACCGCAGCAGGTCTGCAAAATAGCATCCAGATCAGTGTTAGCAGTGTCTCTAGCGCTCTGGTCGCACTATTCGCGAGCCAAGCACAAGGCGTAACGGGCATTGCCATTATCTTGTGCATGGGCGGTTTGTGGATTGGTTATATTATTTCTAATAAAGACTTATCACAGCACTTCACTACACCTGACAACTCTCGTGTCGTCAGTGACGAAGAGTAAAGCGTTCACACCAATCTCTCTCTAAATAAAAAAGAGCCGAAATCGGCTCTTTTTGACGAGTATCGCTTGCTGGTTTATCGAAGAGCAACCTAGCAGCTATAGGCTTTTTAGCCCCCATTTCTCTGCCGTTTTCTTAAAGAAGCCTTGAGTCTTTTTCAGCTCCACCCAGTGATTAATATAATTAATCCATACTTGGTCATCTTGCGGTAACAACATCGCAATCGGTGTCGGCTTACGTGGCTCTTTAACTGGCACAATCGCTAGCTGTTTAAACTTCTCAACCAAAGTGGCGGCTTCCACATTCGAAGTCACGGACACATCAGCGCGACGCGCTAACAACTCTTGAAAATCTCGTGCTGGTGCTTCAATAACAATGTGTTGCGCCGATGGGAAGAAATCTTTCACCATCTTTTCTTGTACTGTACCTAATGTCGCTGCCACTTTGATATTCGGTTTATCAAAATCGGACCAATCTGAATAGTTCGCCAACTGTTTCTTTTGCACGACAGGGACAAAAGCCAGATAAAAGTAGGGCTGACTGTACCCCGCGACCTTCGCACGAGACATGTTCAATGACGCACTGCCGGTGATGTCGTACTTATCTGCCGTAATCCCATTAACTAAAGTTTTCCAGTCCGTCGCGACGTATTCCACTTTCACGCCAAGATCTTTCGCCAGCTCCGTCGTCACATCAATATCAAAGCCTCGATAACTGTTTGTCGCGGGATCTTTCATCGTCATCGGGTTCCAATCCCCTGTCGTCCCCACTCGAAGGACGCCACGATCCAAAATTTGCTGAAGTTGGCTTTGTCCCCAACTCGCAGGACTGACAGCAAGCCAACATAAGGCCAAAAGTGTCCAAAGTGATTTCATTGTTATTCCTTATTGTCTGATTAGGCGAATGAGCCCATAACTGCAGATTATTAAAGATTGTGTACTGCAACACTGTTAACATAGCAGCATAGTGAGACTTTTTTTAGTTTGCTTGGAGGGCGATGTGAATTATCGACATTACTGGCTGTTTTCTCTGATTTTCCTGACAGGATGCAGTGATTACGACTGGGGATGGTACGTCCTCGACCCAACCACCAGCCAAGGACAAACCAACCTCAAATTCTTATTGGCTGGCTTTAGCGATACCATTCAAGTCTCCTTACTGAGTATGCTTTTTGCGATGACATTGGGGTTTATTGTTGCCCTCCCCGCGCTATCAACTAAGCCGCTGTGGCAATGGGTCAATCGCATTTATGTGGAGAGTATCCGCTCTATTCCCGTACTCGTCCTGTTACTCTGGGTGTACTACGGAATGCCCACTCTGCTTGAGATTTCTTTGAATCATTTCTGGGCGGGAGTCATTGCCTTAACCATCGCAGAAAGTGCCTTTATGGCCGAAGTGTTTCGAGGTGGTATTCAAGCCATTGCAAAAGGTCAGCATGAAGCAGCCGCTTCGTTGGGATTGAATCGCTGGCAAACCATGAGGTTGGTCATCTTGCCTCAAGCCCTACGCCAAATCTTGCCCCCACTGGGGAATCAGTTTGTCTACATTCTAAAAATGAGTTCATTGGTCAGTGTCATCGGACTCAGTGATCTCACGCGAAGAGCCAATGAGTTGGTCGTCAATGAGTACCTTCCTTTAGAAATTTACACCTTCTTGGTATTGGAGTATCTGGTGCTGATCTTATGTGTCTCACAAGGAATTCGTTGGTTAGAAAAACGCTGGGCTATCCCAAATCACTGACCCGAAAGATTGCGTCTCTCATTTCAGTAATAAAAGAATTAATAGATAAAGTGCTAACAGGAAAAATGGGAAAAATGGGAAAACCACATAGTGGCAAGAGAGAAGGACAATAAAAGAAAGAGCCCGAGGAAATGTGAGTCGATAAAAAAAGCACCGCCTAAGCGGTGCTTTGAAAACATTTAAAAAGTATTAAGACTCAGTTTCAGCTACTTTTTTTTTAGTTGGGCGCTGCCAGCCAGAAATCTTGCGCTCTTTAGCACGAGAGATCACCAGATCACCTTGCTCAACGTTTTTGGTCAAGGTCGTGCCTGCACCAATGGTTGCACCATCAGCAATCGCCACAGGAGCCACTAGTTGACTATCTGAACCAACAAAGACGTCATCGCCGATGATCGTCTTAAACTTATTTGCACCATCGTAGTTGCACGTGATCACACCCGCACCAACATTAACGCGCTGACCGATTTCCGCATCACCGAGGTAAGTCAGGTGGTTTGCTTTCGAGCCTTCACCCAAACGCGTGTTTTTCACTTCAACGAAATTGCCGACGTGTGAGTTCTTGTGCATTTCCGCACCTGGGCGCAGACGCGTAAATGGACCAACGGTACACTCTTCACCAACGGTTGCTCCCTCAATCACACTGTAAGGACGAATCACTGTATTATCGTCGATCTCACAATCTTTCAGGACACTGCCTGCACCGATCACAACGTTATCACCTAACGATACTTTACCTTCGATGATCACGTTCACGTCGATTTCACAGTCTTTACCGTACTGAAGTTCGCCGCGTAAATCGAAACGTGCAGGATCGCGAAGCATCACACCTTGTTGTAATAAGTTCTTCGCTTGAATACCTTGGAAAGCACGCTCTAGACGAGCTAGCTGAGCGCGATCATTCACGCCTTCAACTTCAATTGGGTTAGCTGGGTGCACAGCCTCTACTGCACGACCTTCATCGTGTGCCGCAGCAATCACATCCGTTAAGTAATATTCGCCTTGTGCATTGTCATTGTTTAAGCCTGACAACCAACGCTTAAGGTCTTTACCTGTCGCAACAAGAACACCAGTATTACACTCTTTAATGAGTTTTTGCTCTTCGCTGGCGTCTTTCTGCTCAACAATCGCTACCACCGGACCATTTTTACGTACGATACGGCCGTATCCACTTGGGTCATCCATCATGACAGTCAGCAGTGCGATGCCATCATTCGGCTGTGCGTCTAGCAAGTTGTTGATGGTATCTTCAGAGATAAGAGGGACGTCACCGTAAAGAACAAGGACTTTTTCATTGTCTTCGAAATGAGGAGAGGCCTGATCAACCGCGTGACCTGTACCTTTTTGCTCAGCCTGCAGAACCCAATTGACATCTTCTGCTGCAAGCGTTGCTTTCATTTGATCACCACCGTGTCCGTAGACGAGGTGGATATTGGTTGCACCAATACTATTACATGTGTCAATCACATGTTTCGCCATTGGCTTACCCGCAAGGGTGTGCAGAACCTTTGGCATATTGGAATGCATACGGGTGCCTTTGCCCGCCGCGAGAATAACCGCGCTGAATTTCATTTTCTAACCTATTGACGTTTCTATGACGGATGACGTTATTCTAACCATCTCAAGCCGATAAGTTAAACGCTGGTCGAAATTTTATTATAAAAAATAAGCAAAAAGGCAGTCTTGAGACTGCCTTTTTCACTAAAACGTCGTTATTTATTAACGGCGTTGTTTTGTCAGCTCGATTACTCGAAGCTGAGCAATGGCTTTAGCCAGTTCACTAGCCGCTTGAGCGAAGTCCATATCACCGTGCTGGTTAAGAATCACTTCTTTAGCACGACGCTTGGCTTCTTCAGCCTTAGCTGCATCTAGTTCTTCACCACGAATCGCCGTATCAGCCAGTACTGTCGCAGTACCCGGCTGAACTTCAATCATACCACCAGAAACATAAATAATTTCTTCGTGGCCGTGTTGCTTAACGATGCGCAGCATACCAGGCGTGATAGCGGTTAGCAGCGGGGTGTGGCCGTGGTAAATACCTAGCTCACCTTCGCTACCGGTCACCTGAAACGTTTCAACCAAGCCAGAAAAGATTTTCTTCTCAGCGCTTACTACGTCTAGGTGAAAGGTTATTGCTGCCATATCGCCTCCTACTTAGCCTTATAGCTTCTTAGCATTCTCAATAGCATCATCGATGCTACCGCAGTACATAAATGCCTGCTCAGGAATGTCATCGTATTCACCAGCCAGTAGACCTTTGAAGCCACGTAGAGTCTCTTTAAGAGGTACGTAAACGCCTGGGTCACCCGTAAATACTTCTGCTACGTGGTAAGGCTGAGTTAGGAAACGCTCAATCTTACGTGCACGAGATACAACTTGCTTATCTTCTTCAGAAAGCTCGTCCATACCTAGGATCGCAATGATGTCTTTCAGCTCTTTGTAACGCTGAAGTGTCTGCTGAACGCCACGAGCAATGTCGTAGTGTTCTTGACCTACTACAAGTGGGTCTAGCTGACGAGACGTCGAATCAAGCGGGTCGATCGCTGGGTATAGACCCATTGCCGCGATGTTACGGTTAAGTACAACCGTTGCATCCAAGTGCGCGAACGTTGTTGCTGGAGACGGGTCAGTCAAGTCATCCGCAGGTACGTATACCGCCTGTACAGACGTGATAGAACCAGACTTAGTTGACGTGATACGCTCCTGAAGCACACCCATTTCCTCTGCAAGAGTAGGCTGGTAACCTACCGCAGATGGCATACGACCTAGAAGTGCTGATACCTCAGTACCTGCTAGTGTGTAACGGTAGATGTTATCAACGAACAGTAGAACGTCACGACCTTCGTCACGGAAACGCTCTGCCATTGTTAGACCAGTCAGTGCAACACGTAGACGGTTACCTGGTGGCTCGTTCATCTGACCGTAAACCATCGCTACTTTTGACTCTTCAGGCTTCTCAACGTTTACAACGCCCGCTTCCTGCATCTCAAAGTAGAAATCGTTACCTTCACGAGTACGCTCACCAACACCTGCAAATACAGACAGACCAGAGTGCTGTAGTGCGATGTTGTTGATAAGTTCCATCATGTTAACGGTCTTACCTACACCAGCACCACCGAATAGACCGATTTTACCACCCTTAGCGAATGGACAAACTAGGTCGATTACTTTTACGCCAGTCTCTAGTAGAGCTGTTTCGTTAGATTGCTCTTCGTAGCTTGGTGCTTCACGGTGAATAGAGTAAGACTCTTCTGCACCGATCTCACCACACTCGTCAATCGCGTCACCTAGAACGTTCATGATACGACCTAGGGTTTTAGTACCTACTGGTACTGAAATTGGAGCGCCAGTGTTTTCAACTTCCACTCCACGACGTAAACCATCAGAGCTACCCATAACGATACAACGAACTACGCCACCGCCTAGCTGTTGCTGAACTTCAAGAACTAGACGCTCTTTAGAAGCCGTTACGTTCAGAGCGTCGTACACGCTTGGTACTGCACTCTGTGGGAACTCTACGTCGACTACCGCACCGATGATCTGTACGATCTTACCTGTAGCCATCGTTAATCCTCTAAACTATTTCGTTTTACCTAAGCTTAAACCGCTGCTGCGCCGCCAACGATTTCTGACAGTTCTTGTGTGATCGCAGCCTGACGGGCTTTGTTGTACACAAGTTCCAAATCTTCAATCAAGTTGGACGCGTTATCAGTTGCAGCTTTCATCGCAATCATTCGAGCCGCTTGCTCACAAGCAAGGTTCTCAACCACACCTTGGTATACTTGAGATTCCACATAGCGAACTAGAAGGGTATCTAGTAGTGCTTTTGGTTCTGGCTCGTAGATGTAGTCCCACTGGTGGGTGCGCTGCATCTCTTCGCTGTCCGATTTAGGCAAAGGTAGTAATTGATCGATCGTTGGTTCCTGAACCATGGTGTTTACAAAGTTGTTGAACACCAAGTACAAGCGGTCCAGTTCACCTTCATCGTATTTCTCAAGCATTACGCTTACAGAACCGATTAGGTCTTCAAGGCTTGGGCTATCGCCTAGGCCAGAAACCTGTGCAGCAACGCTTGCGCCGCTGTTGTTAAAGAAAGCCGTTGCTTTTGAACCGATCAAAGCCAGTTCAACCTCAGCACCTTTCTCTTTCCAAGCCTGCATATCTGTTACAGCTTTCTTGAACACGTTAACGTTCAAGCCGCCACAGAGGCCACGGTCTGTTGAAACGATGATGTAACCAACACGTTTAGCTTCACGCTCTTCTAGGTACGGATGACGGTACTCTAGACTTGCGTTTGCTACGTGACCGATCACTTTACGTATTGTTTCAGCGTATGGACGAGAAGCTTGCATAGCGTCTTGAGAACGACGCATTTTTGAAGCTGCTACCATTTCCATCGCTTTCGTAATCTTCTGAGTGCTTTTCACACTACCGATTTTATTACGTATCTCTTTTGCGCCGGCCATCGTTACTCTCCATTAGTTGGTGGCAGAATCTGCCACCGACCTATTACCAAGTTTGGGTTGCTTTGAAGTCGTCAACCAACTTCTTCAGCTGTGCTTCAACGTCGTTGTTGAAAGCACCCGTCTTGTCGATCTCAGACGCTAGTTCAGCGTATTGACCGCGAGCATACGATAGTAGAGCCGCTTCGAAGTCGAGAACTTTAGTCAGTTCTACGTCTTCTAGGTAGCCGCGCTCTGCCGCAAAGATCACTAGAGCTTGGTCAAATACAGACATTGGAGCGTACTGCTTCTGCTTCATTAGTTCTGTAACTTTCTGACCGTGGTCTAGCTGTTTCTTTGTTGCTTCATCAAGATCAGACGAGAACTGTGCGAAAGCCGCTAGTTCACGGTACTGAGCTAGTGCAGTACGGATACCGCCAGATAGCTTCTTGATGATTTTCGTCTGTGCAGAACCACCTACACGAGAAACTGAGATACCTGGGTCAACCGCTGGACGAACACCTGCGTTGAATAGCTCAGTTTGTAGGAAGATCTGACCGTCGGTAATCGAGATTACGTTAGTCGGTACGAATGCAGAAACGTCACCAGCTTGCGTTTCGATGATAGGAAGAGCAGTTAGAGAACCTGTCTTACCTTTCACTTCACCATTTGTGAAACGCTCTACGTACTCAGCACTTACACGAGCAGCACGCTCTAGTAGACGCGAGTGGAGGTAGAAAACATCACCAGGGAATGCTTCACGACCCGGTGGACGCTTCAGTAGTAGAGAGATCTGACGGTAAGCAACAGCTTGCTTAGATAGATCATCATAAACAATCAGTGCATCTTCGCCGCGATCACGGAAGTATTCACCCATCGCACAACCTGCGTATGGCGCTAGGTATTGTAGCGCTGCAGATTCAGAAGCCGATGCAACAACAACGATAGTGTTTTGTAGTGCGCCGTGCTCTTCTAGTTTGCGAACTACGTTAGCGATAGTCGATGCTTTCTGACCGATTGCTACGTAGATTGAGTAAATACCAGAGTCTTTCTGGTTGATGATTGCATCGATCGCCATTGCTGTTTTACCAGTCTGACGGTCACCGATTACAAGCTCACGCTGACCACGACCGATTGGGATCATTGAGTCAACCGATTTGTAACCAGTTTGTACAGGTTGATCAACCGATTGACGGTCGATTACACCTGGTGCAATCACTTCTACAGGTGAAGACAGTTTCGCTTCAATTGGACCTTTACCATCAATAGGTTCACCTAGTGTGTTCACTACGCGACCTAGAAGTTCAGGACCTACTGGTACTTCAAGAATACGACCAGTACCTGTTACTTTCATGCCTTCCCTAAGGTCAGCATATGGGCCCATTACAACCGCACCAACCGAGTCACGCTCAAGGTTAAGTGCTAGTGCATAACGGCCGCCCGGTAATTCGATCATTTCACCTTGCATCACGTCCGCTAGGCCGTGGATGCGGATGATACCATCGCTTACCGATACGATAGTACCCTCGTTGCGAGCTTCACTAACAACCTCGAATGACTCGATACGTTGTTTAATTAGTTCGCTAATTTCAGTGGAATTAAGTTGCATGCTCCAATCCCCATTAAGACTGCAATGCATCGCTCAGGCGGTTCAAACGACCACGCGCTGAGTCATCGATGACTAAGTCTCCGGCTCGAATAATCACCCCACCAAGTAGGGCCTCATCTATACTGCAATTCAGCTGGACTTTGCGCTCTAAGCGCTTTTCAAGTTTGCTGCTAATGTTTGCAAGTTGTTCTTCAGAAAGTTCTACCGCTGATGTTACTTCAACGCTGATCTCTTTCTCGTGCTCTTGTTTAAGCACAAAGAACTCCGCACAAACTTCTGGAAGAGCCAATAATCGGCCATTCTCCGCCATCACCTTAATCAGGTTCTGACCGTTTGCATCTACTTGTTCGCCGCAAACCGCTACAAAAACATCGGCAAGTTTGCCTGCTGATGTTGAGCTCGTTAGAAGCTCATGAATTTGTTCGTTATTTGCCACTTCAGCAGCAAAAGACAACATTTGACCCCATTGGTCTAACGTGCCTTTCTCTACTGCAAAGTCGAAAGCTGCTTTAGCATAGGGGCGTGCGATAGTAGTCAAATCAGACATATGCGCCCCCAGACTTAAAGTTTTGCAGTGATATTGTCGAGAATATCTTTGTGTGCATCTTTATCGATTGCACGCTCAACGATCTTCTCAGCACCAGCTAAAGCCAGAGTTGCAACTTGTTTGCGCAGTTCATCGCGAGCACGGTTGCGTTCTGCTTCAAGTTCAGCTTCTGCTTGTGTAAGAATCTTCTGGCGTTCCGCCTGAGCTTCTTCACGAGCTTCATCTAGAATTTGAGCCTTACGTTTGTTGGCTTGTTCGATGATCTCAGTTGCTTCGCGCTTCGCTTCTTTCATCTGAGAAGAAGCGTTTGCTTGCGCTAGATCCAAGTCTTTCGCAGCACGTTCAGCGGCTTGAAGGCCGTCAGCAATTTTCTTCTGACGCTCTTCAATCGCTTCCATGATTGGCGGCCATACATATTTCATGCAGAACCACACAAACATTGCGAACGAGATTGCTTGACCTAGCAGAGTTGCGTTCATGTTCACAACAGCTACCCCTCTTTATTGGACTTAGTGTTAATCAGAAACAGGCTTACGCCTAAATTTCAGATACGGTGATTAACCAGCTAGTTGACCAACAAATGGGTTAGCGAATGTGAATAGTAGAGCGATTACGATACCGATCATTGGAACCGCATCTAGTAGACCAGCGATGATGAACATCTTAACTTGAAGCATTGGTGCCATTTCAGGTTGACGCGCTGCACCTTCTAGGAATTTACCACCTAGGATTGCGAAGCCGATTGCAGTACCTACTGCACATAGACCAACGATGATTGCTACTGCGATTGCTGAAAAGCTCAATACAGTTTCCATTACTATCTCCAAATATACTTTTTGACTAATAAGAGTTTTAAAAAAAATTAATGATCACTGTCTTCGTGTGCCATCGACATGTATACAACTGTAAGCATCATGAATACGAAGGCCTGAATCAGGATTACCAGAATATGGAAGATTGCCCACGGTAGTGAACCCATCCATTGTAGATACCATGGTAGCATTGCCGCACAAAGAATGAATACAACCTCACCAGCGAACATGTTACCGAATAGACGCATACCTAGTGATAGAGGCTTCGCAAGTAGCGATACCACTTCAATAAGCAGGTTAAACGGGATCATTGTCCAGTGGTTGAATGGATGTAATGCCAATTCTTTAGCAAATCCGCCTAAGCCTTTTACTTTGATGCTGTAGTAGATCATCAGAGCAAACACGCCTAGAGCCATAGCCATGGTGATGTTCACATCAGCAGACGGTACAATCTTCAAGTAAGGAATACCGAGCCAATGCTCTGCTGGGTAAGGGACGAAATCGATAGGCACAAGGTCCATCAAGTTCATTAGGAATACCCAACAAAAGATAGTTAGTGCAAGAGGCGCTATCAATGGGTTGCGTCCATGGAACGTATCTTTGACGTTTACCGCGACAAATTCTACGATCATTTCAACAAAACACTGCAGCTTACCTGGTACACCCGCTGTTACTTTCTTTGCTACTTTGTAAAAAATTCCGAGGAAGATTAAACCAGTAAACCAAGAAAAAAACAGGCTATCGATATGTACGTTCCAGAAACTTGACTCCGCAGGAACCAAACCCAACTTATATAGAGAAAGGTGGTTCAAGTGGTGTTCAATGTATCCGGACGATGTTAGCGCTTCACCTGGCGCAGCCATAACTCATCCTATTTTTTGTTGTTAATGAATAGCGCTGGCGCAAGAATGTTAACACCGAGTGCCAGCAAATAGGTTAGTTTCAGGGGAACAAGTTCCACCTGCATATACATGTAAGCAACAGAAAACAGCACCACTGTGATGAGAATCTTCAACGCTTCCCCTGCATAGAAGGAGACCGCAACAAGTTTTGTTGCCCTAGCTCCTACAAACAAGAAAGCACAAAGTGCAAACACTGCATTGGCTACAACAAATATGCCGCCACCAACCAGCGCCGAAACTCCCCAATCTGTGTTTACAGCGATCGCCATTGCTGCTGCAACTAACGTAACCGCGCCAAACTCGATCATTAACAATTGCTTTGCAAGCTCTCGTCCTGGTCTCGCTAACGCCGCTACCATGTATTCGTACCTCTAGTAATACCCATGAGCACGACTTCGTCCTGTGCTGGGAAATTTGGCGAAAATTATACGGTGAGACGAACTATTTGCAATTAAATCGCAGCAAAAAGTTACAGTTTTGTTTACAATCCGACAACTTTCGCACAAAGTTTAGATTTTTACATAATTGACCTAAATCAATTATCTCACTTAGCCCTGTAGCTTGGCAATTACTTGCTCTAATTTGTGAGCCTCATCAAGACTTATCGTTAATTTGGCCTTGCCGTTTTGCGAACGCACCAATGTAACCTTAGCATCGAGAATTTCACTCAATTTTTGTGACATTTGTTGTGCTTCCGCATCTTCTGGCACACCTTTTACCTCAGATTGAGGTGATAAGCACTTTTTCACTAACTGTTCGGTTTGTCGAACGGTCAGCTGCTTCTTAGCAACTTGCTCAGCAACGTCTACTTGCTGCTCACCTTGAAGCGCAAGTAGAGCACGGGCATGCCCCATTTCCAGCTGTTTATTTGCAACGAATTGTTTCACGCGCTCATCTAACTGGTTCAAACGCAGTAAATTACTCACTGTCGTTCGGGACTTACCGATCACATCCGCAATTTGTTGATGTGTGAGTTCAAACTCATTTTGCAGTCGCTCAAGGGCCACCGACTCTTCGATCACATTAAGATCTTCACGCTGGATATTTTCGATCAATGCCATCGCGACGGCGGCACGATCCTCGACACGTTTGATCACACAGGGTACGCGTTTTAATCCTGCATGACGAGCTGCACGCCAGCGACGTTCTCCGGCAATGATCTCATAGCCACCGGCCGCAATAGGGCGAACCACGATTGGCTGAATAATGCCTTGAGACTGGATAGAAGCCGCTAGCTCTTCAAGTGCTTCTGGCTCCATATCTTTACGCGGTTGATACACACCAGGCTGTAACTGACCAATCGCAACATCCGTCAACTCACCTTCCGCCGACATGGCTTGGCTTTGAGAAGCCACTTGCTGTTTTTCACGAGCTAACGAGCTGGTGGATAGCAACGCATCCAGCCCTTTTCCTAGGCCACGCTTAGACATGGTGATGAATTCCTTAGAGTAAGATTAAACTGGTACTTCTTCACGACGCAGCATTTCACCAGCGAGCGCTAAATACGCTTTCGCACCCGCAGAATACTTGTCGTAATACATTGCTGGCTTACCATGGCTTGGCGCTTCAGCCAATCGCACGTTTCGTGGGATCACGGTGCGGTATACCTTGGTACCAAAATGCTTTTTCAATTGATCGGATACTTCGGTAGAGAGACGGTTGCGGGGATCGTACATCGTACGCAGTAACCCTTCGATCTTGAGATCTGGGTTCACCACCGCAGCCAGCTTACTGATTGTATCCATCAGAGCAGTTAAACCTTCTAATGCAAAATACTCACACTGCATCGGCACAAGCACCGAGTCAGCAGCAGCCATCGCATTGATTGTAAGAAGGTTTAAAGAAGGGGGGCAATCAATAAAGATGAAATCATAGTTATCGCGAACTGAGGCTAATGCGTTTTTTAAGCGCACTTCACGAGCGAACACTTCCATCAGTTTGATTTCGGCTGCCGTGACATCGCCATTGGCAGCAATCAGGTCGAACTTACCAGTGGTGCTCGTACACACCACCTGTTCGAATGGGCTCTCTTCAACAAGTAAGTCATAGGCTGTTGCATCAACCATGTACTTATCAACACCGCTGGCCATCGTTGCATTGCCTTGCGGGTCGAGGTCTATCACCAACACTTTACGCTTTGTTGCCGCCATTGAGGCTGCCAAGTTGATACATGTTGTTGTTTTGCCGACCCCACCTTTCTGGTTGGCTATGGCTACGATTTTGCCCACGTTGTCTGCCTCGCTGTTAGTCCCTGCGCGATAAGATTACTAGATGACGATCGCCTTCCAACTGAGGAACGGTCAAAGATATGATCTCTGTCACATCACACCAGTCTGGGAGTGCATTGATTTCATCTTTAGGGTGCTGGCCTTTTAAGGCTAAAAACACCCCAGAATCGGTTTTCGGTAGATGATGACACCACTCTACCATGTCTGTCATGGATGCAAAGGCACGACTTAGAACACCATCAAATTTTTCTTCTGGTTGAAACTCTTCCACTCGACTTTGGATCGGGGTCACATTGGTTATGCCCAGTTCATGCAGCACTTGCTTGATAAAGCGGATGCGCTTTCCAAGGCTATCCAATAAGAAAAATTGCTTTTCAGGGTTCATAATGGCCAAAGGAATGCCCGGTAACCCCGGTCCTGTGCCCACATCAATGAAACGCTCACCTTCTAGGTGAGTGCTTACTACAATACTATCTAAGATATGTTTCACTAACATCTCTTCAGGATCGCGTACTGACGTGAGATTGTAAGCTTTGTTCCATTTATGCAGCATCTCAACGTAACCTAATAAGCGTTCACGTTGATGTTCCGTCACTTCCAGACTGGTCAGTTCAATTAAGCTGTCCAGCTTTTCGCGTAATACAGACATTAGGCTTCCTCACCTTTTTTCAGTAAACCTTGTTTTTTTAGGTATACCAACAAAATCGATACCGCAGCTGGCGTAATTCCAGAGATGCGTGAAGCGATACCAATTGATTCAGGGCGTGCTTCGTTGAGCTTCGCCACGACTTCGTTCGATAAGCCTTTCACATCACTGTATTCAATATCCGCTGGCAATTTCGTATGTTCATGGCGCAGTGATTTCTCGATCTCATCTTGCTGACGCTTGATGTAACCTTCGTATTTCACTTGAATTTCCACTTGTTCTGCCGCTTGAGCATCTTCCAGTGCAGGCTTGAATGCATCGAGCTGTGTCAACTGCTCGTAGTTCATTTCAGGACGGCGAAGTAAGTCCTCACCACTGGCTTCACGAGCCATCGGAGTTTTCAGCAACTGGTTCAGTGCTTCGACCCCTTCAGATTTCGGATTCACCCACGTGCTTGCGAGACGCTGACGCTCTTGCTCCATATTTTCAATCTTCTGATTGAAACGAGCCCAGCGCTGATCATCGATCAAGCCCAACTCACGAGATTTTTCCGTCAAGCGAAGATCCGCATTGTCTTCTCGAAGTAGCAAACGATATTCCGCACGAGAGGTAAACATGCGATACGGTTCTTTTGTGCCCATGGTCGACAAATCGTCAATCAATACGCCCATGTAAGCTTGGTCACGGCGTGGACTCCAACCTTCTTTGCCCTGCGTGTATAGGCTGGCATTCAAACCCGCCATCAAACCTTGTGCTGCCGCTTCTTCATAGCCTGTTGTGCCGTTAATTTGTCCAGCAAAGAACAGACCATGGATAAATTTAGTTTCGTAAGTTTGCTTTAGGTCACGTGGATCGAAGAAGTCATACTCAATCGCGTAACCAGGACGGACGATATGCGCATTTTCAAACCCTTTCATTGAACGTACGATTTGTACTTGTACATCAAACGGCAAGCTGGTTGAAATGCCATTTGGATACAATTCGTGGGTATCTAACCCTTCTGGCTCAATAAAGATCTGATGGCTGTTCTTGTCCGCAAAGCGCATGACTTTGTCTTCAATCGATGGACAATAACGCGGTCCAATCCCCTCGATCACGCCAGCATACATTGGGCTACGATCCAAGTTGCTACGAATCACATCATGCGTTTGCTCATTGGTGTGCGTGATAAAACATGGGATTTGTTGCGGGTGTTGATTGCGATTGCCCATGAACGAGAACACAGGGGTAGGATTATCACCATGCTGTACTTCTAATTCTGAAAAATCGACGGTACGTGCATCAATGCGCGGCGGTGTACCTGTTTTCAAACGATCCACTCGGAATGGCAGTTCACGTAAACGATCCGCTAGCGCGATCGATGGTGGATCGCCAGCGCGACCACCTGAAGAACTTTCCATACCAATATGGATCTTACCGCCTAGGAACGTGCCGACGGTCAGTACGATCGCTTTACCACGGATTTTCAAACCCATTTGAGTGACCACACCCACCGCTTGATCATTTTCAACAATCAGATCATCCACTGACTGCTGGAACAAGGTTAGGTTTGGCGTGTTTTCTAACGCATGGCGAACATAAGCTTTGTAAAGTGCGCGATCGGCTTGAGCACGGGTCGCACGAACCGCAGGACCTTTAGACGCATTTAACGTTCTGAATTGAATACCAGAGTGATCGATCGCTTGCGCCATTAGGCCGCCCATAGCGTCGACTTCTTTGACCAAGTGGCCTTTACCAATACCACCAATGGCTGGGTTACATGACATCTGACCTAATGTGTCGATGTTATGAGTGAGCAGCAATGTACGTTGCCCAGTTCGGGCAGATGCGAGTGCGGCTTCCGTACCAGCGTGACCGCCACCTACAACGATGACGTCAAATGTTTCGTGATAGAGCATGAACCAACCTCAGGTATTCAAAGGTGACAAAACGATAGAGAAAAAGGAGCAGTATTTTACCTTCTTTCTGATAGTGAGGAAATTGTTTTCTTGGGTTTTCGTCGTGAGTGAAAAAGATAGATATATTTAAGATCTTTATATAGATCTTTTATTGGATCTATTATTAGGATCCACCCTTTCTGTGGATAAGTCGAAAATGATCAACAAGATCATGGATCTTTTTTGGATCATATCGTGTGATCATGATTTGATCTCCATGAGGATTTTCTGGGATCAAAATGGCTACTTATACACAGACGGATCCAATATGAAAAGTTATCATTTGGATAACTATAGCTTGATCACTGAAAATCACATAAGTTATCCACAGTGTAAGTGGTTGAAATTTGCACGAACGGAATGTGAAAGATGAAAAAAGTTATTCACAAGACGAAAAAAAAGCCCGCATTTGCGAGCTTTTCCGTGAAAGGATCGTGATTATTTGAAGCTTTCTAGATGCTCTTGTAACCAGATTTCCGCTGCATCTTCAGGGACACCGTCATTCAATACGTCGATCGTCAAGCAATCTGATAATGGCGTACCACCAATATCTTGCAGTAAATCGTGCGCGTGAAGGCCTGCAGCGCAGTAGGTGTCGTAACTGGAATCGCCAATCGCTACGACGGCAAACTTCACGTCTGCCATCTTCGGTGGCGTATCCTGCAGCGCTTGAATGAAAGGCTGTATATTCTCTGGATATTCACCTGCACCGTGGGTTGAGGTGATCAGTAGCCAAATACCTTGATTGTCTATTTGAGATAGATTTGGCGTATTGTGGATGGTTGTTTCTAGTCCACTGTCCGTCAGAAGATCGCTTAGGTGATCGCCGACATATTCTGCGCCGCCTAAGGTACTTCCTGTAATAATATGGATCATCATGTTTCCTTGTTAAAAGCAAAAACGCAGCGATACGCTGCGCCATTTGAATTACTTACCAATGCAGAATGAAGAGAAAATACGCCCCAAGAGGTCATCTGAGCTGAACTCTCCTGTGATTTCGTTGAGGTGTTGTTGAGCAATACGGAGCTCTTCAGCAAGAATTTCTCCCGCCATATAGCCCTCTAGCTGTTCTTGACCGATATTTAGGTGCTCGGCAGCACGTGCGAGCGCATCTAGGTGACGTCGGCGCGCCATAAAGCCACCTTCGCTGTTTCCGGAGAAACCCATGCACTCTTTAAGGTGACGACGCAAAGCATCCACACCTTGTCCAGTCTTGGCCGACAAACGAATCAAGGTAGGATCATTAACGTGGCAGATCCCTAGCGTTTCTTCTGTTTGATCAACCTTGTTGCGGATCACCGTCATTCCCATGCTCTTTGGTAAACGATCCACAAAGTCTGGCCATATTTCTTTTGGATCGGTGGCATCTGTGGTTGTGCCATCCACCATGAAGAGCACGCGATCGGCTTGGGCGATTTCTTCCCAAGCGCGCTCAATACCAATTTTTTCTACTTCATCAGAAGCGTCACGAAGGCCGGCTGTGTCGATAATGTGCAGTGGCATGCCATCAATATGGATATGCTCACGTAATACATCACGTGTTGTACCAGCAATATCGGTCACGATGGCAGACTCTTTACCTGATAGGGCATTAAGTAGGCTGGATTTACCTGCATTAGGGCGACCGGCGATCACGACTTTCATTCCTTCACGCATAATGGCGCCTTGATTCGCCTCTTGGCGCACAGCAGCAAGGTTATCAATGATGGTTTGTAAGTCGCCAGCGACCTTTCCGTCTGCCAGGAAGTCGATTTCTTCTTCTGGGAAATCAATGGCCGCTTCAACGTAAATACGCAAATGAATCAATGATTCCACCAGCGTATTGATACGCTTCGAGAACTGACCTTGCAGTGATTGTAGTGCCGATTTCGCGGCTTCTTCAGAACTTGCATCGATCAAGTCCGCAATTGCTTCCGCTTGCGCTAAATCGAGTTTGTCATTTAAGAAAGCGCGTTCGGAGAATTCTCCCGGGCGCGCAGCACGAACCCCAGAGATAGTCAGAATACGTTTGATCAGCATATCCATGACCACTGGACCCCCGTGTCCTTGCAGCTCCAGCACGTCTTCACCCGTAAAGGAGTGTGGGTTTGGGAAATAGAGGGCGATACCTTGGTCTAGCTGTGAGCCATCTTCTGCGGTGAACGGAAGGTATTCTGCATAACGAGGTCGTAAGCTGCGTCCCGTCACTTCCTGAGCGACGTGAGAGGCGAGAGGGCCTGAAACGCGAATGATGCCTACGCCACCTCGACCAGGGGCGGTCGCCTGAGCAACAATGGTATCGGTTGTCATAATGATGCCTGTATCTAATGTGCCACAAGGGCAAGTCTATAATGAGTTGAATTGTAATCAGCTCAATCAAAAAAGGCGACCTTTTGGTCGCCTTTGTCTTAGAAATCTATCGATTACTTTTTCGCATTACTGGTGTGCAAGCCTTTCTTCTCCAGCGCTTTGTAAATCATGCTTTGCTGGATTAGAGTCACGACGTTCGATACCAACCAGTAAAGAACAAGACCTGAAGGGAACCATAGGAAGAAGAAGGTGAAGACCACTGGCATGAAGGTCATGATCTTCTGCTGCATTGGGTCCGTCACCGTCGTTGGACTCATCTTCTGGATCAAGAACATTGAACCACCCATTAATAGCGGAAGAATGTACAGTGGATCCTGTGCTGACAAGTCAACAATCCAGCCAAAGAATGGCGAGTGACGTAGCTCAACCGATTCCATTAGTGCCCAGTAAAGTGCAATGAAAATTGGCATTTGAAGAAGCAGAGGGAGACAACCGCCAAGTGGATTGACCTTCTCTTTCTTGTAAAGCTCCATCATTTCTTGGCTCATGCGCTGGCGATCATCACCAATACGCTCACGCATTGCTTGCAGTTTTGGCTGCAACATACGCATTTTCGCCATTGACGTGTACTGCGCTTTCGTCAGTGGGTACATCACACCACGAACCATGAAGGTCAGGATGATGATAGCCACACCCCAGTTACCGACGAAGCTTTGGATAAATGACAGTAGAGAGTGCAGTGGTTTCGCAATGAACCACAACCAGCCGTAGTCAACCACAAGATCGAGGTTTGGCGCTACTTCTGCCATTTGCGGCTGAAGTTTTGGACCAACCCAAAGCGTAGCTGTGAATTGCGCAGTGGAACCATCAGCAATGGTTTTATGAGGCATGCTTACACCGATATCACCCATGTTGTTAATCACACGAGAGTAAAGGATTGTGCCTGGCTCGTTACGTGGAACCCACGCCGCTGCAAAGTAATGCTGGATCATTGCCGCCCAACCTTGGCCATTCGATAGGCTAACGTTTAGGTTGCGATCTTGCATGTCTTCAAAGCTGTATTTTTCGTAACGTGTTTCTTCGGTAGAGAATGCACCGCCAAGGTACGTTGGCATCGTGATGCTACCACCCGCGTCTTGAACATTTTGACGTAGGTGAGCGTACATACCGAAGGTTGCGTTGTTACCTGAACGGTTAACGACGTCAAAGACTACGTCGATCGCGTAGCTACCGCGTTTAACGATGTAGGTTTTGGTGTACTCCAAACCATTCGCAACGTATGTCATTGGAATGCGAAGTTCATCTTGACCGTCATCTAGCGTAAAGCTGTCTGCGTTCACAGTGTACAGTGGACGAGACTGACCGCTTAGGTCGATGCCTTGAGCACCAATCAAACCACTTTGAGCGATAAATTGATGGCTTGGGGTATTTTTCAGAAGAACAAATGAATCTTCTGAATTCAGTTCTGCCGAATATTCATTAAGCTCAGCGGTTACCACATCACCACCTAGAGTATCGATGGATAGTGTCAATACGTCTGTGGTGACTTCGATTGTTTTCGCCGATGCTTGATGTGCTGGCGCTGGGGCTAATGCGCCTGCGTTAGCAGTAGCCGAAATAGGGTCACTTGATTGAACCTGAGTCGCTGCTTGTGGCGGTGGGTTACTTGCTACATTCCATTGTTGGTAAAGTAGGAAAGAAACCAAAGCCAAAGCGAGCAACAGGATAGTACGTTGAGAATCCATCGTTATTTATCTCTGTCTTGTTTTTGGACTGGTGGAACGGGGTCATACCCCCCTTCATTCAAAGGGTGGCATTTTAATAGACGTTTGCCTGATAACCAACACCCTTTTACAAAACCGTGAGCTTTCAACGCTTCTATTGCATAAGAAGAGCAGGTTGGGGTAAAGCGACAGCGTGGTCCAATTAATGGACTAATTAAACCTTGGTAAAGACGAACTAAACCAATTGCTAACCACGCGAAGGGCGAGACAGGCGATGCCATAGCTTATCAAACAGTTTGAAAATTTCTTCATTGCTCAAATCTTGCGCGCTTTTCTTTGCAATGACAACAAAATCTTTGTTAGGAAGCTGATGTTGTTTGTTTCGAAAGCTTTCACGAGCCAAACGTTTGAATCGATTTCGACCAACCGCGGTTTTGATTTGCTTTTTCGGAACGGCTAAACCTAGTCGAGGATGAGATAGGTTATTGTTGCGAGCAATGATTGTGAAATGAGGAGAACCAGCACGGTGAGCTTGCTGGAAGACGTTTTGATAATGCTCGGGAGTTAACAAACGTAACTCCCGATTGAACGCGTACGTATTCAAAATAATGTCAAATTATTTTGATAGGCGCGCACGGCCTTTAGCACGACGTGCATTGATAACTTTACGACCGTTCTTAGTTGCCATGCGTGCACGGAAGCCGTGAGAACGCTTGCGCTTTAGAACTGAAGGTTGAAAAGTGCGTTTCATGATAATTACCTTTACTGATCAGTAGTTTTAGGTCAATGTTAACCCGGCGTGGGTACAATGTCTTTCTTCATATATAAAGAGGACAAACCGACGCCTCTCAACAAAGAGGCGGAATTGTAATCACAGTCACACAAAGTGTCAATCTTCGAGCAACAGTTAAATTCCAGCCGGGCGATTATACGTAGTGGGTATAAAATCTCAAGGATCATCTGATCCTATTGCGCGATCTTTATACGCCGCTTACTTGGCTAAGAAATTTTTGTAATCGAGGATCTTGTGGATTACCAAAGATATCCTGTGGAGAACCTTGCTCCACAATATGACCTTCAGCCATAAAGATCACCCGATCCGCTACTTCTTTAGCAAATTGCATTTCATGAGTCACCACCAGCATAGTTTGATGCTGATTGGCGAGGGTTTTCATGAGTGATAACACTTCACCAACCCACTCAGGATCCAGTGCTGAGGTTGGCTCATCAAATAGCAGAAGTTCAGGCTTCAGTGCCATCGCTCGACCAATGCCGACACGTTGCTGTTGCCCGCCAGACAAGGCTGCAGGATAACTATCTCCTTTATCGCCGAGTCCAATGTCATCTAGGATTTGCTGCGCTTTTTCTAAGGCTTGATCTTTTTTCCAGCCGCGAACGGTGATCAAACCCTCTGCAATATTTTGTCGGGCAGTGAGGTGAGCAAATAGGGCATAATTTTGAAAAACAAAGCCGGTTTTTCGGCGTAATGCTAACACCTCTGCTTTGCTATGTTGTTCACTATTGACGCTGACGCCGTCAATGTGGATAACTCCTTCATCCGCCTGCTCAAGAAAATTGACGCAGCGGAGTAAGGTCGACTTACCCGTCCCACTGGAGCCGATAATAACGATGATCTCTCCTTGCTGGATATCGATATCGATCCCTTTTAATACTTCGGTGTCGCCAAAGCGTTTTTTGATGTTTTGTAGTTTGATCATCGTACGTATGCCTTATTCAGTTTCTTTTCGGCCCAAGTTTGTACTCGAGTAAGGATCACAACCACGACCCAGTAAATCAGAGCAACGGCTAAGAAGGCTTCAAAGAAGCGGAAACTTGAAGACGCTTCCATCTGCGCTTTCGCCATGATTTCTGCCACACCTAAAGTAAAGGCCAAAGACGTTGACTTAATCATATCGATGAAATAGTTCATCAGAGAAGGTAACGCGACACGAGTGGCTTGCGGCAAAATGACACGGCGCATGGCTTGCTGGGTCGTCATACCGACAGATAAGCTAGCTTCCATTTGGCTACGGTCAATACCAATAATGGCAGCGCGAATGGTTTCTGCCATATAGGCAGCAAAGTGGAGTGTCAGACCGATCACAGCGGCGCTGAAAGCGTCTAGCCCCACCATAAATGGGAAGACTTGAGGTAAACCATAATAAAGCAGGAACAGCTGTACCAGCAGCGGAGTACCACGGAAGAAGCTAATGTAAAGCTGAGTCAGTTGATCCAATACTGGCACTTTAAAGACGCGAATGTTCGCTAAGATGACTGCCAATACCAGTGAAAACACCAGACCCCAAGTGGCCATTTCCATGGTGGTGCCAAGATACTTAAGCAGTATCGGCATCAATTCCCACATATAGTTAAAGTCGAAACCCATTTCTAATCCTCTAGAGACAACAAAAGGTGGAATTTACATCCCACCTTACTCAATTCAGAATGATTGATGTCAGTGCTTACTTCGTGATGTCAGCACCAAACCACTTGATAGAGATTTTTTCTACTGTGCCGTCAGCACGCATTTCTGCTAGCGCTTTGTTCACTTCTGCTTGCAGCTTCAGACCTTTTTCATTTTCAACGAATGGCCAAGCATTTTGAATCGTTTCAAACGGTTCACCGGCTAGTTGCAGCGGTAGACCTGTTTTCTTGATCAACTCAAGAGCAGACAGACGGTCCATGATGAAAGCGTCAGCGCGGCCAAGTGCAACATCGTGCTCGATACCGGTATCGTAAGTCTTGATGTTGATTTTGCCGTCTTTGTCGTAATCACGCAGTAGTTGTTCGAAGTTAGAACCTAGGTTAACCGCAACCGTCTTACCGGCTAAGTCTGCAATACCTTGGATTTTATCATTACCTTTACGCACGGTGATTTGTGCGCCATCTACAACGTAAGGTGCTGAGAATAGGTACTTGGCGGTACGAGCCTCGGTCATCGTGATTTGGTTCGCGATGGTATCGATGCGACCTGTTTCCAGAAGACCAAATAGGCCAGAGAAGTTAGCGGTCACATACTCGATGTTGTAGTCGTTACGTTTACCGATCTCGTTCCACATATCAACTTCAAAGCCTTGAAGCTGGTCTTTCTTAACAAACGTAAACGGGAAATAACGTCCAGACATACCCACTTTAACGTCAGTCGCAGCAAGCGCCGCTGTTGCGTTCAGTGTCGCAGTTGAAAGCGCGATGGCAGCAATACCCGCTTTAATCCAATTTTTCATGAGGTAACTCCTTATCTTTATAGAACGTGATGTTAATGTCATTTCTATTACTACCTAAATAACCAGAAGTTATTAAACATAACCAGATGAAAGGGTTGTTTGGGGATAACTCAACAAGATCATAGGAAAAGTGGATCGTTGTGTGGGTAATTTTGGGGCAATCTGTGTTGATCTCATGAATTATGGCGAAAATATTGTGAATAACTTAGATCTTATTCACTGGATCCTCGATCAATCGCTGGCGATCTCGGTTATACACAGGTAAAATTGCCAGTCTTTTCATATTATTTACTTAGTGAGTGGGGTCACCGTGTCATCTTCGCTTTGGCTGCAATGTTTGCAGCAGCTTCAAGAAGAGTTGCCAGCTACAGAATTCAGTATGTGGGTGCGTCCGTTACAAGCGGAACTCAACGACAATACGCTTACTTTGTTTGCTCCAAACCGTTTTGTGTTGGACTGGGTAAGAGATAAATATCTCAATAGCATTAATCGACTACTGCAAGAATATTGTGGTAATGATGTGCCGAACCTGCGTTTCGAAGTAGGGACCCGTCGTGTTGAAGCACCAAAGCCTGCTCCGACTCGTACGCCTGCGGATGTGGCTGCGGAATCGTCGGCCCCTGCACAATTACAGGCTCGCAAGCCCGTACACAAGACGTGGGATGATGACGCAAAAGCCATTGCGGACATTAATCACCGTTCCAACGTGAACCCAAAACACAAATTTACTAACTTCGTTGAAGGTAAGTCGAACCAATTAGGTTTGGCTGCGGCGCGTCAGGTCTCCGATAATCCTGGTGCTGCGTATAACCCGTTGTTCCTATATGGTGGCACGGGCCTTGGTAAGACCCACCTACTTCACGCTGTTGGTAATGCCATCGTCGATAATAAGCCAAATGCCAAAGTGGTCTACATGCACTCTGAGCGTTTCGTGCAAGACATGGTGAAAGCACTGCAAAATAACGCGATTGAAGAGTTCAAACGTTACTACCGTAGTGTGGATGCACTGCTTATCGATGACATTCAGTTTTTCGCGAATAAAGAACGCTCTCAAGAAGAGTTCTTTCATACCTTCAATGCGTTGCTCGAAGGTAACCAGCAGATCATTTTGACGTCTGACCGCTATCCAAAAGAGATCAGTGGGGTAGAAGATCGTCTTAAGTCTCGTTTTGGTTGGGGTCTGACCGTTGCGATTGAGCCACCTGAGCTAGAAACTCGCGTCGCTATCTTGATGAAAAAAGCGGAAGATCACCAAATACACCTTGCTGATGAAGTGGCCTTCTTTATTGCCAAGCGCCTGCGTTCAAACGTACGTGAGCTGGAAGGGGCACTGAACCGCGTGATCGCCAATGCCAACTTTACTGGGCGTCCGATCACTATTGATTTTGTGCGCGAAGCACTGCGTGATTTACTGGCACTGCAAGAGAAGTTGGTCACCATCGACAATATTCAAAAGACAGTGGCGGAATACTACAAAATTAAAGTGGCGGACTTGTTATCGAAACGTCGATCGCGTTCTGTCGCTCGTCCTCGTCAGTTGGCGATGGCGCTAGCGAAAGAGCTGACCAACCACAGTCTGCCTGAAATAGGGGATGCGTTTGGTGGACGTGACCATACTACAGTCCTGCATGCTTGCCGAAAAATCGAACAGCTGCGTGAAGAAAGCCACGACATCAAAGAAGATTACTCAAACCTAATTCGTACCCTCTCTTCTTAATTGTTGAGAATCGCTGTATTCTTAACATCATTAATGATTCACTCATAAGTGAGAAGAGCAAGGTATGAAATTTACGATTGAGCGCAGTCACCTGCTAAAACCTCTCCAACAAGTGTCGGGCGCACTCGGCGGCCGACCAACGTTACCGATTCTGGGTAACTTACTGTTAAAAGTAGAAGACAATGTCTTATCAATGACTGCGACCGATTTGGAAGTGGAATTGATCAGTCGCGTGACATTAGAAGGGGAGTTTGAAGCAGGCAGTATCACCGTTCCTTCCCGTAAGTTTCTCGACATTTGCCGTGGTCTTCCTGATGACGCCAACATCACCTTCACACTGGATGGCGACCGCGTACAAGTACGTTCTGGTCGCAGCCGTTTCTCATTGGCAACGCTTCCAGCGAATGATTTTCCAAATATTGAAGATTGGCAGAGTGACGTTGAAATTGCGTTAACTCAATCTGAGCTGAAAGGTCTGATTGAGAAAACCCAGTTTTCAATGGCAAACCAAGATGTCCGTTACTACCTCAATGGTATGTTGTTTGAAGTGGAAGGAACGATACTGCGTAGTGTCGCGACCGATGGCCACCGTATGGCGGTTTCTCAGACTCAGCTTGCGGGTGAATTTGCTCAACAACAGATCATCTTGCCTCGTAAAGGGGTGCAAGAGTTGGTTAAGTTGTTGGACGCCCCTGAGCAGCAAGTGGTATTGCAAATTGGCAGCTCGAATCTGCGTGCGGAAGTGAATAACTTTGTCTTTACGTCGAAGCTGGTTGATGGTCGTTTTCCTGACTATCGCCGTGTAATGCCAAAAACGACCAACAAAACGTTGGAGTCAGGTTGTGATGTGTTGCGTCAAGCGTTCGCTCGTGCTGCCATCTTATCGAATGAAAAATTCCGCAGTGTGCGCGTCAACCTTGATGGTAGTGAGATGCGCATCACCGCCAACAACCCAGAACAAGAAGAAGCCGAAGAGACTTTGGATGTGACGTTTGACGGCGAAGCCATCGAAATTGGTTTCAACGTGAGTTACGTATTGGATGTCCTGAATACTCTGCGTTGTGACAAAGTCAGAATCCTCATGTCAGATGCGAATGCGAGTGCATTGATTGAGAATGTGGACGACGACAGTGCCATGTACGTGGTTATGCCAATCCGTCTGTAAATCCAATGCCATTAACTCGCCTCATCATTCAGCAATTTCGAAACATTAAAGCCTGCGATATTGAGCTATCGCCAGGCTTTAACTTTCTTATTGGCCCTAACGGGAGCGGTAAGACCAGCGTATTAGAAGCTCTATACTTGTTGGGGCATGGGCGTTCCTTCAAAAGTTCGCTCACTGGGCGAGTGATCCAAAATGACTGTTCCGAACTCTTTGTTCATGGTCGTTTTTTGAACTCGGATCAATTTGAGCTACCGATCGGCATTAATAAGCAGCGCGATGGCTCAACAGAGGTTAAAATAGGCGGTCAGTCTGGGCAAAAACTGGCTCAGCTGGCGCAAGTTTTACCCCTGCAGTTGATCCATCCTGAGGGCTTTGACCTTTTGACGGATGGCCCCAAATGCCGCCGTGCGTTTATTGATTGGGGAGTGTTTCACACCGAATCGGCGTTTTATGACGCATGGGGACGTTTTAAGCGGCTGAATAAACAGCGTAATGCGTTGTTGAAAACCGCCACCAGCTATCGTGAGCTGAGCTATTGGGATCAAGAAATGGCCCGTTTGGCTGAGGACATCAGTCAATGGCGAGCTCATTACGTGGAGCAGCTCACCCAGGTAGCACAAGACATTTGTCAGACCTTTTTACCAGAGTTTGATATCCAACTGAAATACTATCGAGGTTGGGATAAAGAGACACCGTACCAAACTTTGCTAGAGAATAACTTCGAGCGAGATCAGTCGCTTGGGTATACATTCAGTGGCCCAAACAAAGCTGATCTCCGCATTAAAGTGAATGGCACACCTGTCGAAGATGTGCTTTCACGTGGTCAGTTAAAGTTGATGGTGTGTGCTTTGCGCGTGGCGCAAGGGCAACATTTAACGGAATTGACTGGCAAGCAATGCATCTACTTAATCGATGACTTTGCATCAGAATTAGATAGCCAACGCCGCAAGCGTCTAGCCGACTGCTTGAAAGAGACGGGGGCGCAAGTTTTTGTAAGCTCTATTACCGAAAGCCAAATCAGCGACATGAAAGCAGATAATGGCAAGATGTTTCATGTGGAACATGGCACAATAGAGCAAGGATAAATAGTGAGAGAGTAACTCATGTCTGAAAATTACGATTCATCGAGTATTAAGGTACTGAAGGGTCTGGATGCGGTTCGTAAGCGTCCAGGTATGTACATCGGCGACACAGATGATGGCACCGGTCTTCACCACATGGTCTTTGAGGTGGTGGATAACTCAATTGATGAAGCGTTGGCGGGTCACTGTAAAGACATTATCGTCACCATTCATGAAGATTGCTCTGTATCAGTACGTGATGACGGTCGTGGTATCCCTACCGAGATGCACCCTGAAGAGAACGTATCTGCAGCTGAAGTTATCATGACGGTACTTCACGCAGGGGGTAAGTTCGATGATAACTCATACAAAGTATCAGGTGGTCTGCACGGTGTAGGTGTTTCCGTGGTAAACGCGCTTTCAAAGCAAGTTACCCTAACCATTCATCGCGGTGGTCAAATCCATACACAAACCTATCATCACGGTGAACCACAAGCGCCACTGACGGTGGTCGGTGAAACCGATAAAACCGGTACAGAGATCCGTTTCTGGCCGAGTGAAGAGACCTTCTCAAATACGGAATTCCACTACGACATTCTAGCGAAGCGTCTACGTGAGCTTTCTTTCCTTAACTCTGGCGTATCGATCAAGCTACGTGATGAGCGTGAAGAGGATAAAGGCGATCACTTCATGTATGAAGGTGGTATTCAAGCGTTTGTTGATCACTTGAACACCAACAAAACGCCAATCATTGAGAAAGTTTTCCACTTTAATGCTGAACGTGAAGATGGCATTGCTGTTGAAGTCGCGATGCAGTGGAATGATGGTTACCAAGAGAACATCTTCTGTTTCACCAATAACATTCCTCAGCGTGATGGTGGTACTCACCTTGCGGGTTTCCGAGCGGCACTGACGCGTACCTTGAACTCGTTCATGGATAAAGAAGGCTTCTCGAAGAAAGCGAAAACGGCGACATCGGGTGATGATGCTCGTGAAGGTTTGACTGCCGTTATCTCTGTGAAAGTGCCAGATCCTAAGTTCTCGAGCCAAACAAAAGACAAGTTGGTGTCGTCTGAAGTGAAGTCGGCGGTTGAATCTGCAATGGGCGAGAAGCTATCAGAGTTCCTTGTTGAGCACCCAGCTGAAGCGAAAACCGTTTGTACGAAAATCATTGACGCGGCTCGTGCCCGTGACGCAGCGCGTAAAGCGCGTGAAATGACACGTCGTAAAGGCGCACTCGACCTAGCAGGTCTACCAGGTAAACTGGCGGACTGTCAGGAAAAAGACCCAGCGCTTTCTGAACTCTACATAGTGGAGGGTGACTCGGCAGGCGGCTCCGCAAAACAAGGCCGTAACCGTAAGAACCAAGCGATTCTTCCTCTGAAAGGTAAAATCCTTAACGTAGAGAAAGCGCGTTTCGACAAGATGCTTTCTTCTCAAGAAGTGGCGACGCTGATCACCGCACTTGGTTGTGGTATTGGTCGTGACGAATACAACCCAGACAAACTGCGTTACCACAACATCATCATCATGACCGATGCGGATGTCGATGGTTCGCACATTCGTACGCTACTGTTGACCTTCTTCTACCGTCAAATGCCTGAGCTGATTGAACGTGGCTATGTCTACATTGCTCAGCCGCCACTGTACAAAGTGAAGAAAGGCAAGCAAGAGCAGTACATTAAAGATGAAGATGCGATGAACCAATACCAAGTGGCATTGGCGCTGGATAACGCTTCTCTGCATGTGAACGCGGAAGCGCCTGCATTGGCAGGTGAAGCGCTTGAGAAACTGGTACAACAGTACAACTCAGGCATTAAGCTGGTGGATCGCATGAGTCGTCGTTACCCTCGTGCGCTGGTTCATGAGCTGATTTACACACCACGCCTCACGGCAAAGCAGTCGCATGACGCAGCAACGGTAGAAGCGTGGACAAAACAGCTGGTTGAGCAGTTGAACGCGAAAGAAGTTGGCGCAAGCCAGTACAGTTTCGAAGTTGAACAGCACGCTGAGCTGGGTCTTAACTTACCGAAAATCATCGTCCGTACTCACGGCGTGACTCATGAGTATGCATTGAGTGTGGATCTACTGAACTCTAAAGAGTACGGCAAGCTGGCCGATCTGTCAGAAGCATTAGACGGTCTGATTGAAGAGGGTGCTTACATCAAACGTGGTGAGCGTACACAACCGATCACAAACTTTGTCGATGCACTTGAGTGGCTTGTGAAAGAGTCTCGTCGTGGTCTAAGCCTACAGCGCTATAAAGGTCTTGGTGAGATGAACCCGGATCAGCTTTGGGAAACCACGATGGACCCAGAAACTCGTCGCATGATGCAGGTCACTATTGAAGATGCCGTCGGCGCAGACCAACTGTTCACCACGTTGATGGGTGACCAAGTGGAACCACGTCGTAACTTCATCGAAGAGAACGCATTGAAAGTAGCGAACCTAGACGTGTAGATTTTTTCTCTTCGCTGGATGAACGGTTCTTTGGATCGAAGGTGCGTTTTTACGCTCATAAACGGCGCGCTTTCCCCTTGCACTAAGCGCATCCAGCTTTGATAAAAATACTTTAATCTTTTCAAAGACTGCCAGAAATGGCGGTCTTTTTTGTTTTTAAATTATTGAAAAGTAATGAAATAAAAAATAAATCAAAATAATCCCTTGAAACTGATTTTCGCTATCCACATATCTAGTAGTGAAGAGGATGACTGTCTTGCTCAAGAGAGAAGAAACAGGTCTTCTGGATTCGCTGACTGAATATCGCTCAAGAGAGGATAACTTTAGCAGCACACAATTTGACCCTTAAATTCGATTTTATGTCCCTGTGTAATGAGTACCCGTGGAATAAATGAGAATGACTTGGCTGGGCGATTGGCGTATCTCAACGATGCACTGACGCAGACTTACCGCTAAGACTATTGCTTAACGAAAGGATAGTATTATGAGAACTGTAGATTTCACTCCACTTTACCGCAATGCAATTGGCTTCGATCGTCTATTGAATATGATGGAAGCGAACACGTCGAAAAACGCATCAGGCGGTTACCCTCCGTACAACATCGAACAACAAGATGAAAACCACTATCGCATTACGATGGCCGTTGCTGGTTTTGCAGAAGAGCAACTCGATCTGACTCAGAAAGAGAACATGTTGATCGTCAAAGGTGAACGTAAAACGGAAGAAGAAAAGCAGTACGTCTATCAAGGCATCGCAGAGCGCGACTTTGAGCGTAAATTCCAATTGGCTGACTACGTGAAAGTCGTCGGTGCAAGTATGGAAAACGGCTTGCTTCACATCGACCTAGAACGTGAAATTCCAGAAGCGATGCAGCCACGTAAAATTGCCATTAATGGCAGTAACCTACTCGAAGGTTAAAGGCAGCGATAGGTCTTACATACTGACTTCGTGTGAATAGACAATTCGGAAAAGAGTGAAAGAGCATCCATAGGGATGCTCTTTTTAGTTTGAGGCGAGGTAATTACAAGGCTTGATACGCTTTTTCGACTTCTTCAGCGATGGCTTTAATGCCTTGCTGCATCATTTCATCGTCTTGAACGTAGTTCATTCGCAAACATTGATGTGCATGTTCCCAGTCGTCATCTTGACCAATAAAGAAGTATTCACCCGGCACGATTAGCACACCGCGAGCTTTAAGGCGCTGGTAAAGTTCCATGGTGGTAATCGGCAGTTCATCAAACCAGAGCCAGAGGAACATCGCGCCTTCAGGTTTATGAATACGAAAACGTGGGTCGGTGATCGCGTTTTGCAGGAGTTCAACGGCACGTTGGGATTTCTCTTGGTAAAACGGCTTGATCACGGTTTCACTGAGCGAAAGCAGATCTCCTTTCTCGATCATATGGTTTGCGATTGCCGGCCCAATACTGCCCGGAGCAAGGCTGATGATGCCATTCATATTGGAAAGGGCTTGAGTGATCTCTTCACTCGCAATCACAATGCCGCAACGGACACCCGGTAAGCCTAGCTTGGATAGACTCATACAGAGAATGGTGTTTTCATTCCAAAAAGGCTGCACATCTTCAAAGATGATGTTTGGGAAGGGCAATCCGTAAGCATTATCGATGATAAGAGGAATATTATTTTCTCGAGCCAGCTGATCGAGTTTGTGGATTTCTTCATCGGTAAGAACATTGCCCGTTGGGTTCGTTGGGCGTGAAGCACAAATGGCCGCGACCGACTCATCCACGGTTAATTGTTCGAAATCGACATGATATTTAAAGAGTCCTTTATCCAGTATCTCTATCTCTGGGCGGTAAGATACAAATATATCGCTATCGATACCGGCGTCACCGTAGCCAATGTATTCAGGAGCAAGAGGCAATAAGATTTTCTTGTGCGAACCATCTACTTGCTTGCCTGCTAGCAGGTTGAACAAATAGAAGAAGCCACTTTGGCTGCCGTTGGTTAGGCTGATGTTCTTTTCGCTAATGTTCCAACCGTAGGTCTCTTTCAGCAAATTGGCAAGGGCTTTGACAAACACGTCTTTGCCTTGCGGGCCATCGTAATTTGCGAGGGCATTAATCAGGTCTCCACTGGCGAGGAGGTCTTCACTGGCTTGGCGAAAGTAATCGAGCATGGCTGGAATAGCGGCGGGATTACCTCCCCCTAGCATGATGGCACCGGGGGTGCGGAGGCCATCATTTAAATCATCCATTAACTGTGTGATTCCAGAGTATTGATTGAATTTTTCACCAAATTGAGAAAACTGCATGGGATACCTAATTCATTGTTATTGCTTATA
The DNA here is from genome assembly GCA_043422575.1 of bacterium sp. HQB-39. Lineage (GTDB taxonomy): Bacteria > Pseudomonadota > Gammaproteobacteria > Enterobacterales > Vibrionaceae > Vibrio. The sequence continues at coordinate 66,165 of JBHOHG010000020.1, forward strand.
GTAAGAGTCAGTCTGAGCTGATTTTGAGTAATCCTTGACCTTACCGTAATGTCCGAGTGACGCAAAGCATAATTTCTACTCAAATCACGCAAAAATGAAACAAAGATGTTAACGGAATGTCAACTATTATGAGCGGCGTTCTCTAACGTATTGGCGCGGGGTGAGTCATGAAAGATCAAAAAGCCCAGCATGAGGCTGGGCTTAATTAGAGTTTAGTTGATTCAGCTCTCTTTGGGAAAACCGTAATCAGACGTTCTCTTGAGTGACTTCAGAAGTGCATTACTTCTGTAGTAACGATACGTCGGCAATCTGCAAGAACAGGTTACGTAGGTTGTTTAGCAGTGTTAGACGGTTCTTCTTAAGAGCTTCGTCATCAGCCATTACCATTACGTTATCGAAGAATGCATCAACTGGCTCACGTAGGTCAGCTAGCTTGCTTAGTGCTTCTTGGTAGTTACCTGTTGCAAATGCAGGCTCTAGCGCTTCTGTCATCACTTCAACGCTTTCTGCTAGCGCCTTCTCTGCGTCTTCTTGTAGAAGTGCAAGGTCGATTTCTGCTGCGAGTTCGCCGTCGAATTTCGCTAGGATGTTACCAACACGCTTGTTCGCTGCGGCTAGTGCTTCTGCTGCTTCTAGTTCACGGAAGTGAGATACCGCTTTCACACGCTGGTCGAAGTCTGCAGGTTTTGTTGGACGGTTAGCCAGTACAGCTTGGATGATATCCACGCTGAAGCCTTCGTCTTTGTACCATGCGTTGAAACGACCAAGCATGAAGTCGATTACGTCGTTGGCAACGTTCGCGTTGGTAAGCTTATCGCCGAACAGAGACTGAGCCTTAGCAATTAGGTCCGTTAGGTCGAGGTTGTAACCGTTTTCTACGATGATACGTAGCACACCTAGAGACGCACGACGAAGTGCGAATGGGTCAGAGCCCTTAGGTGCTTGACCAATACCGAAGATACCAACAATCGTATCTAGCTTGTCAGCCATTGCAACAGCAGATGAGATACCCGTGCTTGGTAGGTCGTCACCTGCGAAACGAGGCATGTATTGCTCGTAAAGTGCCAGTGCAACTTGCTCGTCTTCACCATCGTGAGTTGCGTAGTGCATGCCCATGACACCTTGAGTATCTGTAAATTCAAATACCATTGAGGTCATTAGGTCACACTTCGCTAGAAGACCCGCACGCTTAGACTTTTCAACGTCAGCGTCGATTTGCTCAGCGATGTAGCCAGCAAGCTCTGTGATGCGGTCAGTTTTGTCTTTGATAGTGCCAAGCTGCTTCTGGAAGATCGCTTGATCGAGTTCAGGTAGACGGTCGATAAGAGGACGCTTACGGTCAGTATTAAAGAAGAATTCTGCATCCGCTAGACGTGGACGTACCACCTTCTCGTTACCTTCGATGACGTAGCGAGGCTCTTTAGATTCGATGTTAGAAACAAAGATGAAGTTAGGCAGTAGCTTCTTCTTCTCGTCGCCGTTCTCATATGAATAGACGGGGAAGTATTTTTGGTCACCTTTCATGGTGTAAACCAAGGCTTCAGAAGGCACCTTTAGGAACTCTTCTTCAAACTTCGCAGTAAGAACGACCGGCCATTCAACCAGAGAAGTTACTTCTTCGACTAAGTCATCTTCTAGGTCAGCAATACCGCCAACCGCTTCCGCTGCTTTCTGCGAGTCAGCAAGGATGATAGCTTTACGCGCTTCGTAATCTGCCATGACTTTACCGCGCTCTTCTAGGATCGCTGGGTATTGCTCTGCAGAATCGATAGTGAACTCTTGCTCACCCATGAAGCGGTGACCACGGATAGTACGGTCAGATGCCACGCCTAGGATCTCACCTTCGATAAGGTCAGCGCCCATAAGCATAGTTAGGGTTTTCACAGGACGGATAAACTGAGTCGTCTTGTTACCCCAACGCATTGGCTTAGCGATGGGTAGGTTACCTAGCGCTTTTGCTGCGAGGTCTACAACGATTTCAGACGTTGCTTTGCCTTTTACTTCTTGTTTGAACAGGAGCCATTCGCCTTTGTCGGTGACGAGACGATCAGCTTGCTCAACCGTGATACCGTTACCACGAGCCCAACCTTGAGCGGCTTTCGTTGCATTACCGTCAGCATCGAATGCCACAGAAACGGCAGGGCCACGCTTTTCTACCACTTTGTCAGCTTGACCTTCAGCAAGACCAGCAACCTTAAGTGCTAGACGACGAGGAGCTGCATACCATTTCACACCTTCGTGTGCTAGGTCTGCGCCTTTAAGCTCTGCTTCAAAGTTTGCAGCGAACGCTTCTGCTAGAGTACGCAGCTGCGTTGGTGGTAGTTCTTCAGTACCCAGTTCAATTAGAAATTCTTTAGCCATGATTACTTCTCCTCGTCCTTCTTGCACATAGGGAAGCCAAGTGCTTCACGTGATGCGTAGTATGCTTCAGCAACTGATTTCGTCAGGTTGCGGATACGAAGGATGTATCGTTGGCGCTCTGTTACAGAGATCGCTTTACGTGCATCAAGGATGTTGAATGCGTGGCCCGCTTTAAGAATGCGCTCGTAGGCTGGAAGCGGAAGTGGCTTCTCAAGCTCAAGGAGTTCTTTACACTCTTTCTCGCACTGGTCGAAGAACGTGAATAGGAAATCTACGTCAGCGTGCTCGAAGTTGTAAGTTGATTGCTCAACCTCGTTTTGGTGGAAGATGTCACCGTAAGTTACGTTGCTGCCATCTGGTGCCACGTTCCATACTAGGTCGTAAACAGAGTCGACTTCTTGGATGTACATTGCTAGACGCTCGATACCGTAAGTGATCTCACCAGTCACTGGCTTACACTCAAGGCCACCAACTTGCTGGAAGTAAGTAAACTGAGTCACTTCCATGCCGTTTAGCCATACTTCCCAACCAAGACCCCATGCGCCTAGCGTTGGGTTTTCCCAGTTATCTTCAACGAAGCGAATGTCGTGAACGAGCGGGTCGATACCAAGTACTTCGAGTGAGCCTAGGTACAACTCCTGAATATTGTCTGGAGAAGGCTTAAGGGCTACTTGGAACTGATAGTAGTGCTGCAGGCGGTTTGGGTTTTCACCGTAACGGCCGTCAGTAGGACGACGTGAAGGCTGAACGTAAGCCGTCGACATTGGCTCTGGGCCAAGTGCACGTAGACATGTCATTGGGTGAGAGGTGCCTGCACCTACTTCCATGTCGAGAGGTTGAACAATGGTACAACCGTTTTGTGCCCAGTAATCCTGCAGCGCGAGGATCATTCCCTGGAAGGTTTTGATATCGTATTTTTGCATAGTAGTTCGCGCAATTCTTTAAGTGAAAGTTCTGTCTAAAATTGAGAAAAAATAACAATCAAGTATACCCAGATATCGGGTAGGGGAGTAGAGCAAATCATGATTAATTCATGAACATACTTCAAATGAGGTCACGTTCTTGTGTTCAAGGCGGGAAAAGCACTTTCATCTAGCCAAAATCAGGGGTGAACAGGGTCTCTCACGGCATTTTCACCTGCGCTTTCTTTCCTCAGTTTTCCTAATTGGCAAACATAACAATATTGGCCTTTTTCTACTTGAGGTTATTCTCTTTACTGGATAGAATGCGCGCGTCTTTGGGGAGTAGCTTGCTGAATAACATCCACCGGATTATTCAGTTCGTCCATCAACATATTTGGCGCACAATCGCCATGGTGTTCGAGACTTGTCACCTGATGAGTTTAGCAAGACCTTAGACAAATCTTCACAAACCGGGGCGGGGAGTGGGATTTGTCTTAGGTTGTATTGTTCTCCTGCCCTAATGAGCTTGCCGTGAGTATTCTTGCTATTTCTGTTACGACTGTCGCACTGGCAGAAATTGGTGATAAAACCCAGTTGCTATCTTTGTTGCTCGCCAGTCGATTTCGCAAGCCAATCCCTATCATTTTAGCCATTCTGTTTGCTACCTTGGCCAACCATGCTTTGGCGGCGTGGCTCGGTGTCGTTGTGGCTGATTATGTGTCCCCAGAGGTATTGAAATGGGGCATCACGGCCAGCTTTTTAGCCATGGCACTTTGGGTGTTGGTCCCTGATAAGATTGACGAGTCCGAGACTTATTCTGGCAAGAGCGCGTTCTTGACCAGTTTTATGGCGTTTTTCATTGCCGAAATTGGCGACAAAACTCAGATAGCAACATCGATCATTGGAGCGCAGTATGCGGATGCTTTAGTGATGGTGATTGTCGGCACGACGCTCGGCATGATGGTGGCAAACGTCCCCGTTGTTTTGATGGGCAATTTCTCTGCAGATAAGTTGCCCTTAGGGCTGATCCGCAAAATCACTTGCGTCATTTTTATTGGTTTAGCGCTCGCGGCCGCGCTTTTCTCATCGTGAGTGTTGAGTTATCTCTATTTAATCAACGCTATTGAGTTATCGCTAATGGGGGCTGAGTAGGACAGGTGTCAATGAATCTTTTACATGAGTCGCATTTTATTCAGAATCATCCTCAACTCATGTTTTCTTCTTAATGTGGTAATTTTCCACCATACCTCAATTCCAGAGATGATCTAACGCCCAAAAGTTCGCCATTTTGTTGGCTTGAAGGTGTGGTTAAATTTCATACAGCAAGTTTTTGTAATGGCGATGCAACTGAGTGTTTTTAATTAGATTTCGGTCATATTGATGCCATCGAGGAATGTCGCTATTTTTTGGCCATCCTCATTGATCAGGTATCACTATGAAAACAAAACTTTTATCAGCTGTCATTACCTCAGTTATCGCGCTTTCTTCTCACTCTGCTTTAGCGAAAGAGGTCGATGAGATGTCTCAATTGACCATCATTCCCAACCATAACTCTTCGCTGATTCGAAATTTTAACCCTTACGCGGTCTCTCGTTTACACACCGCACGAGACTTTGTGTTTGAACCTTTGGTTATTTTCAATGAATTGAAGGGCAACGTGCCAGAGTTTCGTCTTGCGACGGGGTACAAGCTGAGTCAGGACTTATTGAGTGTGACGTTTGACTTGCGTAAAGGGGTTACTTGGTCTGATGGGGAAACCTTTGACGCTGATGATGTTGTGTTTACGTTTGATCTGGTACGTCAGCACCCAAACATCGATGATCGTGGTATCAACAGCAAATTAAAGTCGGTGGAGAAAGTGGGGCCTTATCAGGTTCGCTTCCATTTGGATAAAGTGAACACCAACATCGCCTATGAAATTGCGCAAGTGCCAGTGGTGCCAGAGCATCAGTGGAAATCGGTCGATGATCCTGCGGCCTTTATGAACCCAAATCCTGTGGGGACAGGGCCATTTACGGAACTGCCACGCTTTACCTCGACACTATTCCTTCAGTGTCGCAATCCTAATTACTGGGACAATGCGAACCTGGATGTCGACTGTTTGCGTGTTCCGCAAATGAATCACAACGATCAGGTACTGAGTGAGTTAATGAACTCACGTATTGATTGGGCGGGCTCTTTCGTCCCAGATATCGATAAAACCTATATGGAAGCGTCTAAACATCATGGTTACTGGTACCCACCTGCGGGAACTCAAGCCTTTATGTTTAACTTTGCATCGAAAGATAAAGTCAAACATGACGTGTTAAATGACATCCACTTCCGTCGTGCGTTTTCCATGGCGATCGATCGCCAAACCCTGATTGATATTGCGAACTATGGCAATGCGGTATTGAATGACTTTGCCTCGGGGCTTGGTTATGCATTCGAAACTTGGTCTGATGAAAGGGTCCATAAGCAATTTAAACCTTTCATGACTTATGCGCCTGAGAAAGCCAAAGCACTGTTGGCAAAAGCGGGCTACAAAGACTTGGATAAAGACGGTTTTGTTGAATCCCCTTCAGGAAAGAAATTTGAGTTACTGATCCAATCTCCGCAGGGTTGGACGGACTTTAACAATACCGTGATGTTAGCAGCAGAGCAGTTAACTGAGGTCGGAATCAAAGTCAAAGCGCGTACCCCCGACTTTTCTGTCTATAACAAAAGTATGCTAGACGCTGACTATGACGTGGCTTATACCAATTACTTCCATGGTCCAACCCCACACAAATATTGGGACAGTGGTTACCATTCACGTCTACAAGCGTCAGAAGGGATGCCACGCTTTGCGATGCACCATTGGCATAATGACAAACTCGATACGTTACTTGATAGCTTCTATAAAACGGCAGACAACAAAGAGCAGCAAAACATTGCTCATGATATTCAGAAGATCATCGCTGAGAACCAAGTAACGGTGCCAGTGCTATCTGGGCCTAATTTCTATCAATACAACACCACACGATTCACCGGCTGGTGGACAGCAGACAATCCAAAAGGTCGTCCAATGATTTGGGAAGGCACTCCTGAGCGTTTATTACACGTATTGGATCTGAAGCCTCGTAGTTAATGCGTAGAGTTGACCGTGCGAAGAAAGGCTCCGAAGTATGGGAGCCTTTTTTATTTTCAGCTCTAAACCACCTATGTCAGTCGGTGGTCATTGACTTGTTGGAACCTTGTCTTTTGCAGAGAAAAATGAACAGTGCGGCGCCTCATAATCCGGTAAAAATCCTAGTAAGGCGTGATCGCTGACGTATTTGTGTCCTCTGTGTCGTGCTAATTTATTGGTGTGGATGAAGTCACTTGATGTGGTGATGAGCAGATCGAGGTTAAGTGTTGCTTGTTGCGACTCGAGTTTATTGGGAGGGCAAGGTTATGCTTACACGTTACATGGGGATGACCCCAAAGAGTCAAAGCTATCTGTTCACGTTCGGTTTAGCGCTGTGCCTACTGGCGATGGTATTAACGGACATGTGGATCCCTATTGTGGCAGGAGCCATCATTTTAACGGGGCTTGCGGTTGAAGCCTGGATTCGGGTGGCCCATATCATTCCTATGCATCAAGAGATGCGCAGTTTGAAAAAGCAGGTGCAAAAGCTGGAAACACAGATTCAATCACGTGACTATGATTGATCAAGACGAATGTTGTTCAGGACGAATAAAAAATGGCTGCCTTTGGCAGCCATTTGTTTTTGTGTGGGCGCTATCGCACGTCACCTAAGCAACGCCTTTTTTGATCAAGTATTGATAAGGCAGTGTTTCGGTTTGAGAACCCACCAGTTCATGATCCATAAAACGACAGAAACTCGGAATGTCTCGTGTTGTTGAAGGATCGTCAGCAGTAACGAGTAATACTTCGCCATCTTGCATGTTTCGTATTGTCTTCCTGACCATCATCACTGGCTCTGGGCAGCGTAATCCTTCCGCTTCTAAAGTTTGTGTCGCCAATGCAGGATCAAAACTCATAGTGTCTTCTCTCTCTTTGTGTCGCTGCAAATTTTACTTTCGCAGAAAAAATATTCAATAACCTCTTGGCAAACGGATTTTTTTGTTTTAACTTAATTTAACAATCTGGTAACAACAAGGCGGAGGTCATTATGCTGACAACGATTGATAGACTGACCATTTATTCAGTTCTTTGCTTTGTTTCATTCTGTATTTTGGTGCTGAATATTCCAGCTGAAGCTAAGCTCGCACCGCTATTCGGGATGATGGCAACACTTGCAGCAATCTGGGTGGAAATGCGTCGATGGTCAACATCTTCCGACGATTAATGGTCTGAACTTTATTTAACATTTTTGTCACCAAACGACGCACACCACTTCAATCCGACACTATCCCCATTTTTCTTGGGCTTCCCCGCTGAAAGGCGGGATTTTTTTTGCCTGAAGAGTACAATTTGCAGATACCCTTTTCTTTTGTATTGGTTTAATTGTGGAACTGGAAGACATTTATCGTCGAGACCTTAACCTGTTGGTGGCGTTACGCGTATTAATCGAAGAAACCAGTGTCAGTAAGGCTGCACAGCGTTTGAATTTGAGTCAATCGGCGATGAGCCGTGTGCTAGGGCGGTTACGTGAGCTATTGGATGACCCTTTGTTTACTCGGCAGGGACAGCACTTAGTGCCCACAGAGAAAGCCTTGGAAATTGACCGTGCCCTCGGTGAGCCTTTAGAGGCGCTACGTCAGGTGCTCTCACCATTAGAGTTTGATCCTCAGAGCTGCCAGCAAACGTTCACCATTGCCACCACGGATTACGCGATGCAAACCATCCTGCCCTTTGCTTTGCCACGGATTTACCAAGAAGCCCCGCACGTGAGTTTTCATTTTCAGCCGCTGCAGCATGAGCGTTTAGTGGATCAGCTGACTTATGAGAATGCGGACTTAGCCATTTGTCGCCCGACAGGCCCAGTTGAGCCGTTGCGAAGTGAGATTCTTGGTAAGGTTGGCGTGTTGTGCCTTCTGTCTAAGCAACACCCTTTGGCTGACAAAGAGATGCACTTAGAAGGCTATCTCGGTTGTCCACATGCCATGATTGCCATTAGTGATGGTGTGAAAGCATTACTAGAGCAAGCTTTAGCGGGCTACCCGCCACGAAAAATGGTGTTGAGGGCTTACCATTTAGAGGCGGCATTGGCGATCGTCGATACTATGCCGCTGATCATTACCGTGCCAGCGGATCTCGCTTACTTGGTGGCTGAGCGTTACGACTTGGTGATTAAACCCTTGCCGTTCCAATTCATCCCGTTTGATTATTCTATGATTTGGCACCCTCGCTGCGAACATTCCCCAGCACAAGAGTGGCTACGAAGTATTGTGAAAGAAGAGTGCAGCCGTTTGATTGCAAAGCGGATCCAAGACATGGGGCTGTCTGACTCGGGACTCAATTCGTGAAGGGGTGAGTGCAAAATTAAAAGCCAGTCATTGGATGACTGGCTGTTGTTGGTCTGAAAGGGGATCTTCCCAAATTGTGGTGATTAAGGCTTGATGACCACTCGCCCCGTGACTTGACCGAGAGTAATCGCTTCAGCGTAATCCGTCGCTTCTTCCAGTGTGATTTCGGTACATGCTTGTTCAAAGTAGCTTTCAGGAAGCAGTGTGACCAATTTTTCCCACGCTGCAATACGTTGAGCGGTTGGACACATTACAGAGTCGACTCCTTGGAGTCGGACGTTGCGTAAGATAAATGGCATAACACTTGTTGGCAGATCAAATCCGCCAGCCAAGCCGCAAGCCGCCACCGCACTGTTGTAATCCATTTGTGCCAGTACTTTAGCGAGTACCTTGCTGCCAACGGTGTCGACCGCTCCCGCCCACAATTGTTTTTCAAGAGGGCGAGCAGGTTCCTCAAACTCGACGCGATCGATGATGCGGCTTGCGCCCAGTTTTTTAAGAAGAGGGCCGTTTTGTTCTACACGACCTGTGACTGCAACCACGCTATAACCTAGAGCGGACAAGAGTGAAACGGCGACAGACCCGACTCCACCACTGGCACCGGTGACTACCACGTCCCCGGCAGCAGGAGTGACCCCAGCATCAATTAACGCTTGGACACAAAGCATCGCGGTAAGGCCTGCCGTGCCAACCATCATGGCTTGTTGACTGTCGATTCCTTTTGGTAAAGGCACTAACCAATCCGCTTTCAAGCGGGCACGTTGCGCCATGCCTCCCCAGTGATTTTCACCGACGCCCCAGCCAGTTAATACGACTTTGTCCCCCGCTTGGTAACGAGCATCTTCTGAGCTCACCACGGTCCCCGCCAGGTCGATACCGGGCACCATAGGGAATTGACGGATGATCTTACCTTTGCCAGTAATAGCAAGGCCATCTTTGTAGTTGAGGGATGAGTAATCCACATCAATAAGTACGTCACCGTCTGGTAACTGAGAGTCATCGATCGATTCGATGGTGGCGTAGGTACGCTTGTCTTCTTGATTGAGGATTAGTGCGTTAAACATAGGTTTCTCCACCCATAGCAGCATTGATTGACCTCACAAGTGTAGTGGGAATAGCACTATGACTGAAATGATACTTTAGCATGATAGACATGCGCGTAGTGCATAGTTTCGAAGGCGAGAAGTGCGTGCTCTTCGATGAAAAGGGCAGCGAAGCTGCCCAAATTAGGAATATAAATAGATGGTCTCACAAAAGCCGCAAGGCCGGTGCTTGTTCATCTTGAATTATGGACGTTCAAAGACAGTAGCAATGCCTTGCCCTAAGCCAATACACATGGTGGCTAAGCCATATTTGGCACCTTTCGCTTCCATCAAGTTGATCAGTGTTGTGGAGATGCGTGTACCCGAACATCCCAATGGATGGCCGAGCGCTATGGCGCCACCATTGAGATTGACCTTCTCATCCATGACGTCAAGTAAACCTAGGTCTTTGGCAACAGGCAGTGCTTGCGCCGCAAACGCTTCGTTTAATTCGACTACGTCCATCTCTTCCATCGTCAGTCCCGCTCGTTTGAGTGCTTTTTGCGTCGCGGGCACAGGACCGTAGCCCATAATCGAAGGGTCGCAGCCCGCAATGGCCATGCCTTTAATGCGAGCGCGAATCGTCAGCCCGAGCTGGTGGGCTTTCTCTTCACTCATGATCAACATCGCCGAAGCCCCATCAGACAGTGCGGAAGAAGAACCTGCCGTGACCGTCCCATTGGCTGGATCAAAGACTGGGCGTAATTGGGCGAGTCCTTCGACAGACGTTTCAGGGCGAATGACTTCATCACTGTCTAGGGTAAATAAGGTTCCATCCTCTTTGTGTCCTTCAGTCGGCAAAATTTCATTGCTGAAGCGGCCTTCAAGGGTGGCTTGGTGAGCCTTTGCATGTGAACGAGCGGCAAACGCATCTTGTTGCTCTCGACTAATACCATGTAACTTACCCAGCATCTCAGCAGTCAACCCCATCATACCAGCGGCTTTCGCGACTTGTTTCGATAGGCCTGGGTGAAAATCAACGCCATGATTCATCGGAACATGCCCCATATGCTCGACGCCGCCGACTAAACAAATCTCGGCATCTCCTGTCATGATGGCACGGGTGGCATCATGCAGTGCTTGCATCGATGAACCACACAAACGGTTAACCGTGACGGCACCAATCTCAATGGGTAGCCCTGCGAGCAGTGCCGCATTACGCGCGACATTAAAGCCTTGCTCTAAGGTTTGTTGAACACAGCCCCAGTAAATGTCTTCGATCTCTTTCGGATTCACTTGCGGGTTTCTTGCCAGTAATCCTTTCATTAAGTGAGCGGAGAGATCTTCGGCACGTGTGTGACGAAAAGCCCCTGCTTTGGAACGCCCCATTGGTGTACGTAGGCAATCAACAATTACAACATTATTCATTTTGGTTACCCCTTATAGAGCGCTTTTTTGAAGTGAGCCTCGGGTTTGAGACGGATAGAACGAACCATTATCTTGCGCCAAATCGATCAGCAACTGCGGTACTTGATACAGTGGACCCAGATGTTGGTATTGGCTTGCCATTTCGATATAGCTTTGAATACCGAGGTTATCAAGGTAACGGAATACTCCGCCTCTAAATGGAGGGAAGCCCAATCCGTATACCAGCGCCATGTCTGCTTCTTGCGGTGATGCGATGATGCCTTGCTCCAAACACAGTACAACTTCATTGATCATTGGAATCATCATACGCTGCATCACGGTATCAGCATCGAAAGAGGTGCTGCTGTGACGGACTTCTGCAAGCAATGGGGTAACGGCGTCTGAATGAGACTTTTTCGGGCGACCTTTCTTGTCTAAGGTATAGTGATAGAAGCCTTCACCATTCTTTTGACCGTAACGTTTCGCCTCGAAGAGTACATCGATAGCATCACGATGATCTTTGCCCATTCGTTCAGGAAAACCTTGCGCCATGACTGCTTGAGCATGATGAGCGGTGTCAATGCCAACCACGTCTAACAGATAAGCAGGGCCCATCGGCCAACCAAATTGTTTTTCCATTACTTTATCTATGTTCGTAAAGTCTGCGCCATCACGGAGCAACAAACTAAAAGCAGCAAAGTACGGAAAGAGAACTCGATTGACGAAGAAGCCAGGGCAGTCGTTGACGACAATGGGGGATTTGCCCATTTTTGCTGCATAGGCGACCACTCGATTGATGGTGTCTTCTGAAGTGTGTTCCCCACGAATAACTTCAACCAGCGGCATCTTGTGAACGGGGTTAAAAAAGTGCATGCCGCAGAATTTATCGGGTCTCTTAAGCGATTGAGCCAGTTGATTGATCGGTATTGTTGAGGTGTTGGACGTTAACACACACTCTTCATGAACATGTGATTCGACATCACTGAGCACAGCCGCTTTGATCTGCGGGTTTTCGACGACAGCTTCGACGACCACATCTACGGTATCGATGCCAGCGTAGTGCAGACTAGGGGTAATAGAAGACAGGATCCCAGCCATTTTGAATCCATCAATACGTTGACGTTCGAGGCGCTTGTTGAGCAGCTTTGCGGCTTCGGACATGCCTAAATCCAAAGAGGCTTGAGCGATGTCTTTCATGATTACAGGTACGCCTTTCAGCGCTGATTGATAGGCAATACCACCCCCCATAATCCCTGCACCCAGTACTGCGGCTTTCTTGGTCTCTCTGGTCGCGCTGTTGGCGGCTTGCTTCGCGATCCCTTTAATATGCTGATCATTGAGAAACAAGCCTACTAGAGCTTCAGCTTCCGAAGATTTTGCCAATGAGACGAAATGCTTACGTTCAATATCAAGTGCTTCATTTCTGGAGAGTTTAGCTCCTTGTTCAATCGTTAAAACGGCGGTCATTGGAGCCGGATAATGAGGCCCTGCTTTTTGCGCCACTAATCCTTTTGCCATGGTAAAGCTCATCATGGCTTCGAGTTGGCTTAATGTCAGCGGTGACTGCTTTTGCTGGCGGCGGGATTGCCAATCAAGATGACCACTGATGGCGGAAGATAAGGTTTCGATGGCTGATTGAACGAGTGTATTGCTGTCGACGATCGCATCTAATAAGCCAACTTTAAGGGCTTCCTCTGCGCGATACGCTTTCCCCTGAGTAATGATTTCCATGGCACTGTCAGCACCGATCAAACGAGGTAAACGAACACAACCGCCAAAACCCGGCATGATCCCTAATTTTGATTCTGGAAGACCAATGCTGGTGGTGGTATCACCAATTCTAAAGTCAGTTGCCAAGACGCACTCGCAGCCGCCACCGAGGGTATGTCCTTGCAAAACAGACAATGTGGGTACAGGTAAGTCTTCCAGCTTATTGAAGATGCGGTTGGCAAATTGCAACCATTGATCAAGCTCTTCATCGGTTTGTGCGAACAGACCGAGGAATTCGGTGATATCAGCGCCGACAATAAATGACGTTTTATTGGAAGTCAGGAGCACCCCTTTGAGATCAGGTTGCTGAATAATGGCGTCGAGTGCTTGGTCGAGTGATTCTAAGGTTGCAAGATCAAGTTTATTAACGGACTGAGGGGAACAGAACTGGATCTCGACGATTCCATCTTGAATCGCCTTTACCTGTAGGGTGTTAGCTTGGTAAATCATTGTCTATCTCCATGACAATGCAATCAAAGATTGCTTGCCGCGAACTCAGCCTTATGAACCTTGGCTGAGCTGCTTTGCGATGTGTTGTTGTGTTTTTATTCTGGTTAGACCAGTCAATTCAGTGTGGACATGGATTTGTTTATTTTCAATACATTTTTTAAACAAGTGTTTAACATTGTGCTTTGGCGCAGATCTCAGACGGCGATTCTTTTCACTTCATGGTAGACTTCGACTTTGTTTATAAAAGACGTAACGCAATGAATGACCAGCCTTATTTGATTCCAGAGCAACTTGCTATCTTTGAAGAAGAAATTAAGAAGAGTGTTTTCATTACTCAGCTTGCTCATACGCCGACGATCGAAGCCGCGAAAGCGTTTGTGGATCAGGTGAAGCACCAACACGCCTCGGCGCGACACAATTGCTGGGCATTTGTTGCGGGGCGACCTGAGGACTCAATGAAATGGGGCTTTAGTGATGATGGCGAACCTTCAGGGACCGCCGGAAAACCCATTTTGGCTCAGTTGTCGGGTTCAGGCGTTGGGGAAGTCACAGCGGTGGTCACCCGTTACTCTGGCGGCATAAAGCTGGGTACGGGCGGTCTGGTTAAAGCGTATGGTGGTGGCGTACAACAAGCCCTCAAGCTGCTTCAAACAATTGAGAAAAAAATAACCATTCAAATGCGGGTAGAGTTAGACTATGGCTTTATGCCGATACTGCAAGCGATGCTCGCATCCTATGATGCCCAAGAGCTGGCGGCAGACTATAGTGACCAAGTTGTGTTGACGATAGACATTGAACGCCAGAAAGCGGATGAGTTTGCGCTTGCCGTGACCAATAAGAGTGCTGCGAAAGCACGCGTCTCCACAGTTAAATGACCTTTATTTATTAGGAAACAGGGAAAGCCTTTTACCTAACCAAAACCCATGCAATTTCGTTCTATTATTCGAATCGTCGGGCTACTGCTCGCGTTGTTTAGTGTCACCATGCTGGCACCTGCCTTAGTGGCACTTATTTATCGAGACGGTGCGGGTGTACCTTTCGTGACGACTTTCTTCGTGCTGTTACTTTGTGGTGCGCTGTGTTGGTTTCCCAATCGACGGAATAAACACGAATTAAAAGCACGAGACGGTTTCCTTATCGTGGTTTTGTTCTGGACCGTACTGGGCAGTGCGGGTTCTTTACCTTTCCTGATCGCAGATACCCCTAATATTTCGGTGACGGATGCGTTTTTTGAATCCTTTTCCGCGTTAACCACCACTGGGGCCACAGTGATTGTTGGTTTAGACGATTTACCCAAAGCGATTTTGTTCTATCGACAGCTCCTGCAATGGTTTGGCGGGATGGGGATCATTGTACTTGCCGTTGCGATACTTCCGGTATTAGGGATCGGTGGCATGCAGTTGTATCGCGCGGAAATCCCAGGACCCGTTAAAGACAGCAAAATGACCCCACGTATTGCTGAAACTGCGAAAGCGCTCTGGTATATCTACTTAAGCTTAACCGTTGCTTGTGCATTAGCATTCTGGTTGGCGGGTATGACCCCATTTGATGCGATTAGCCATAGCTTTTCGACCATTGCGATTGGCGGCTTCTCTACTCATGATGCCAGCATGGGGTACTTTGATAGTTACGCCATTAACATGATCACGGTCGTTTTTCTGCTTATCTCCGCGTGTAATTACTCTTTGCACTTTGCGGCGTTTGCTTCGGGTGGGGTGCATCCTAAGTACTATTGGAAAGATCCTGAGTTTCGTGCTTTCTTCTTTATTCAAGCGGTGCTGTTTGTCGTCTGCTTCTTATTACTCTTGAATCACCACTCGTACGATTCTGTGTATGATGCGTTTGACCAAGCATTGTTCCAAACGGTGTCTATTTCAACCACCGCTGGATTTACCACCACTGGGTTTTCCGAGTGGCCTCTGTTTCTGCCCGTATTGCTTCTGTTTTCATCATTCATTGGTGGCTGTGCCGGATCCACCGGTGGCGGCATGAAAGTGATACGCATCCTACTGTTAACCTTACAGGGCGCTCGTGAATTAAAACGATTGGTGCATCCACGTGCGGTATATACCATTAAAGTTGGCGGCAGTGCTTTGCCTCAACGCGTGGTCGATGCGGTATGGGGCTTTTTCTCGGCGTATGCTTTAGTGTTTGTTGTTTGTATGTTGTGCTTGATCGCGACGGGTATGGATGAACTGAGTGCGTTTTCTGCGGTGGCAGCGACATTGAACAACTTAGGTCCCGGTTTAGGAGAAGTCGCACTGCATTTTGGCGATATCAATGATAAAGCGAAGTGGGTGCTGGTGGTTTCCATGCTATTCGGACGATTAGAAATTTTCACCCTACTGATTCTACTCACGCCGACGTTCTGGCGTAGTTAAGGAGCCTAAATGGCGAAGGCGCTCTTTTTGTACTCTTCTCGCGAAGGGCAAACTAAAAAAATCCTCCACTATATAGAGGAGCAACTCACCAGCTTTGAGTGTGAGTTGATGAATATTCATGAGTGCGATGAGGTTGATTGGTCTCAATATGATCGTGTACTTGTTGGTGCATCCATTCGATACGGTCACTTAAATAAAAAGCTGTATCAATTTATCGAGCGACACCAAGAAGCACTCAAAACGGCAAAAGCCGCATTTTTCTGCGTTAATCTCACGGCTAGAAAAGAAGACCAAGGCAAAGATACGCCAGAAGGCAGTGCATATATCCGTAAGTTTCTCGTCAAGTCGCCTTGGACACCTGAGCTGATTGGTGTGTTTGCGGGAGCTCTTTATTACCCGAGATATAATTGGTTCGATAGAAATATGATTAAGTTCATTATGTCGATGACAGGTGGGGAAACGGATACGACAAAAGAAGTGGAGTACACGAACTGGAAAAAAGTGACTTTGTTTGCTGAAAACTTTACGAAACTGTAGAAATAAAGCGCACTTTTAGCCCTCTTTGACTGCTTTTTATCCGAATGATAAAAAAATCAAAAAAAAGTGCATTTAGGGGTTGCCAACAAGC
>JBHOHG010000021.1:0-75350 GCA_043422575.1 bacterium sp. HQB-39
AGCATCAGAGATCTAAGTCGTTTTTTGTGAATGTTAGGGCATTGGCTTTCGAGTGTTTGTTGTAGAATTTGAACATCGCGCATTGTTAGGGCTCCCTATTAAATCCATTTAATCAGGTGTGTTTTTGGCGAAATTCATTAGATCAGAATGAGCGATGTGCGTCTACTCATTGTTTTATATAAAGATTATGAGGGGATTCGTAAGATTGGGGCATTCTCTTCACCTAAGAAGAATGGTGCTAGTGATTCAATAAGTTTTCTCTGATATTCATTGGCGAAATCTGTACTCTTCTCTTCAAAATCAACCGAAAACTTATTACAACCAACAGCAAAAGCGTATTCAACGATCCACTTCGACGATCGGAAATCTATCGCCTCATCGGATATATTAAGAATCATCCATTTCCTCCAAACACATAACGCCCTGCTCTTCCCTTCAAAAAAACTGGGGGCTCTCTCGACACTGATACCACGAAGAAACATGCCATTAGATATTCGCTTTACAAGGTAAAAATTCAAGACAAAGTTTTAGGTTTCAAGGCGTCGGGAGCGCCTAAAACCGACCGAACCACACCAACAAAATCAAAGCGCCTTTCTGGTGACTCTTTGTCGTCTCAGAGTCAAACACAAAGAGTTACTGGCCCGCTGCTAACAAGCTTATGAAATCGAACATACTCAAGCGGGACATATCAATACGAACATCAGCGATCTAAAGCAACCTTTACAACCAAAATGACAAAGCGAAGTAAACAACTTTGTTATTCGAAAAGTTTTGGCAGCTAGACGCCGCCAACAGGAAGCGATTGCCCATTGCCAGGTAAAAGCTCATATGTATTACATTTATCCAAGGCCATTCTCAACTATATGCTTAGCCATACAAATTGGGTCCTCACTCATTTGAAAAGCATCCATTAACCAAAATGTACCGTTAGTATGCTTCGCGAGAGTTCCAGCCATAATCATTGCACTTGATAGGTCACCATGCTCATATGAAGAGCAGAAGCCAATGCAAAGATCCTTACCTTTAAGCTCTGGGTGTTCATCTTGAGCAAATGTCGTGTCTTCAATGCCATCACAATAATACTCAAAACCAACATCCACACCATTAAATTTGCAAGATTGAAAACCTGAGTCACTACCGGGGTCGAATTTCTGATGCATCTTTAAATCAAATCCATACTTCTCAATCAAAGCTTCCCAATCACTTTTTGTAGGCAGTTGAGACTTCTCTATAAATACGTTTATATCTACTGACATAGTTTCCTCGTTAAATGTAGCGATTAAGTATTTATCCATTGTCGTATAAAAAGGATATATACGTTTGAACTTACCGGTATATCTATAAAATTAGCTTTTTTAGCTAAGGTGTCTGCGCTCGTATCACGAGCAAGATCACTCGAGATAAAGGTACTATCGCATGGAAAATACCACCTCTTCCACATGAAGAAACCCTGTTGCACAAAATTTGAGATTAAATACTCCTATTCCCTAGCACAATCTCATTAAGTTTTACTCATATAAAATAAGTTATATTACATCACTCGGTATTTTTAGCAGTCAACTTAAATGAACATTAAACTATTTCAGGTGGATTAACGGCCACATAAAGAGCTAACCCAATAACACCAAATATAAAAAAGTAAAAGCTGAATGATGAAAGAAAAAAAACTATTAAATTTGCAGATAGAAATACAAAAGGTGTTATCCACTTTGCTACTTTTAACTTTCTATCTGGAATAGTCCAATTAACCTTTACTTTACAACACTTACACTTTGGTTCTATTTCCTCAAGACTAGCAAGGTCAGAACTAAAAAACTTTTTTGTAAATATTGTTATGATTGTTCCACAGTTTGGGCACTTACCTATCATTACGCTCTCACTGGTTAGTTAACACTTAGTCTGTATCCATTGTCTTAGTACAAAGGATAAAGACATGTTGGATTTTTAGGGCTAGCTAAGGTAGCTTACGCTCATATCACGAGAAAGATAATTCCTGATATCGAAATCTTCGCGCACTAAATCACTACTCCATAATTAAATGCGATATCAGATGTATATTATTCCTAAAGCGATAAATTTCCCAATATCATGAATCAACACAGGTAATAATTCAGGACGACGTTTATGCTATAGAACTCCATATCGGAATTGTTGTTTTTTATGTCAACAACATATTGTCCGCTAGCTTTTTTTCTTTGCACCGTAACGGGCCTTGAAGTCCTTCTCTTCTTTCAGCAATCTACGGCGAGCAATCCAACCGAAGATGAGAGCAACAGGGAGAACCGCGATTAGAATTAGTACTCCAACTGGAGTTAACTGGTATCCGAGCCCAGACATGTAGTATTCGAAACCTCTACCTGAAAAAACCTCGAAAACAAGCCTCAACATGAGCCCAGCAAAGCCGAGGATGAAAAACACGAAAGCAATACGCATGTATTTTTTAGGATCTAAATTCATCCTGTTCAAGCTCCTTTCTCATTGGACACATCACCCATCGAAAATAATCTTTTACAACCAAAATGACAAAGCGAAGCAGTTCGTTTTTTGTTCGAAAAGTAATGGCCGTAAAACGTAGATAATATCAAACTATTGTCAATTGACAGGAAAAATGATCATGATTTTTTGATG
The DNA here is from genome assembly GCA_043422575.1 of bacterium sp. HQB-39. GTDB lineage: Bacteria > Pseudomonadota > Gammaproteobacteria > Enterobacterales > Vibrionaceae > Vibrio. Next base: position 2,629 of record JBHOHG010000021.1, read on the forward strand.
CGTTTCACTCGGGAAAATAGTTCGCCCAAAGTCAATGTTTCACTCCAAAATTCGTCAAATGTAACATTGTACTTTTTTTCTAAATCTTCAGCTAAAGTTTCGAGTTCTAATGAGTCTGCCATCAAATCCGATGGATACATTTCTCGATAAATATCTAGGATTTTATCGTTAGGCTCAAATTTAAGTTTATCTTTACGAGAGAATGCAAAAGAATCAGAAAATAAAATGAGAAACTCTCTTATTTCTGCTTTGTCTGAATCAGGAAAAACGGACTTCCAAGCCCTCCCCATTCACAATCGATTGCGATATTTTCCAGGCAAATTATCAGTAAGAACCCCGACTATAAATAATAGAAAAGAAAATATTAAAAATATATATATTACATCCATAACCCACCTAATGGTTTATATTTATCCTTTATCATAGCACAAGAAATATGCACCTATCACTCTTCCTGTTTATAATGTCTACCTTCTCTGTGTCATTAACAGTATCCATGATAAGGAAGATTACGATCGACTCAGAAAAATATTAAACCTATATGTAAATCTTATCGCAATATAGATGATATTCATATTTATCAAAGTTAAATTCAAACTCTTTTTCAAATATCATGTAATTGTCTGAATTTATCTCGAAACTGTGGTTTCCAGTATGTTCTTCCGATAAGCCTAAACCTTGTTTTATTTTATCTCTAGTCATAGTCTTAATGAGAATTTCTTCTTCAACATAACTATTCCCGTCCTCATCGGAACAACATCTCTGAATATAAAAATCGCAACACTTCACATCGTAAAGCGGTTCAACTATTTCAACAAAAAGCCCCGACTCACTGATTGCTTCAATCGTACTGTCATTTAAATCATTACAGTAAATATACATATAATAGTCCCAGCCAAACCAAAGGCTGAATCTTTCATTAATCTCTAATCGACACGAAAGAAACCCTCTTAAAATCATCTTTATAACAATAACAATTTCTTCTATCTCTAGCTTCTTGTCTTCAAAGAGACCAATTCCATTAAACTCCTCGTTAAATAACCATTTATTATCTATATCATCAAAATTGTCCTGTAAAAATCTAGACTCAAGTTCTACGACTCTAAGATGTTTAATGTTATTGAATTTTAGGCATTCAACAACAGCATTTATGTACTTATCTTCAACTTCAAAGTATTCTGATTCTGTAAATTCATTTCCGTTGAATGTTTTGCCGATTTCTGAAGGACATGTCCATTCGTCAGCTGTGTAATGGCCATCGGTGTTTCTATTTTTAGGATCGTATTTTGTAATTCTTAAATTTAACATTGAAAAAATTGATATAATATTTGATAACTTAGTATTTAGTGCGACACCTTTTAAAGATGTACATGAATATACTCCGTCAGTGTTCTATATCCAATTCTATGACATAGGAACGTATTCAAAATGTGCCCTCGCATGAACATTTTCCATCTGAATCATCAGTGATTCATCAAACAAGGGAAAAACTCAGGACGAATTCTTAGGTTTCAAGGCGTCGGGAACGCCTAAAACCGACCGAACTACACCAACGAAACCAAAACGCCTTTCTGGAGACTCTTTAGCAAGACAAAGAGTTACTGGCCCATTGGCATCATAAAGTAGCACACTTCTCCGCTAATTTATCGTTCTCTTCAAACTGGTATTTATTTACATTCATTTGATAAAAACCGAGGTACTTTACGCTGTGTCGATATTGCTCACTAAGCGCTGCTAACTTGTTATTCAGCTCTACTGAATTAAGTGATATTTTTTCGCAGTGGAAGTACAGTGCCGCCCTTTCCGAGTCGTGACTTATCTTTTTCACAATATCTTTCCAATGCTGTATTTTTGTCGCAACTCGCAGTAGATCTTTATAAAATGGTACAATTTCGGCGCAAGCATCAGAATTAATTTTACCTTGGGTCAAGTGATCATCGAAGATCATCTGATTGTAGGTATAAAGTGGATGAGATTGGCCAGCGAAAAATAACTCCCCAACAGCCATGCTTAATGTTGTAGGAAGGACACGGCTATTCTTAGCTTCATCAATGCATACCCGAAGCACACCGTGGCTATAACCGGCTTTTGCCCAAACATCAGATTCTGACATCGCCTTATACGTTAACATATGTTCCGGTGACTCTACCGTCAGCGGGATAGCAACAACATCGTCAGTGTTGTCTGTAGCCGCACAACCTAGCAACAGGGTGGTAGAGGCTGCGGAAAAAAGGCAGCGAATGCTGCCTTAGTTACTCTGGAACCATTTACTTTAAAATAAGCTCACTGACGTTTACCCAGCTTCACGGTTCCTTTTGTGTCAAACCATAACGCCTGACTACGACGGCGACCAATTAAAATCGGGCCATCATCATAAAACAAAAAGTTTTTCCAATGCTTGCGGAAAATCGACCACTTGGTTTCGACAACATTGTATTTTTCATAGCAGAAGTAAACCGTGACATCATCCTGCCAATCGAGATGCGCTAGAACTTCCTCAGGTAAGCCTGCATCGTCATCTTCCCAAGCGGTCATCCAGTCAAGGTCTTCGACCCAATTACTGTCTTTCATCGGCCAATCACTGCTGCTCATACGTTCGGCATCAGGGCTTTGCGCACTGACGTTTTCTTTCCAAAACTGCGCAGCACGCGCTTGAGTCATTGGCTTGATCAACGCTAAGTCCTCTTCAGGAATTGGCATTGACTGATGGGTAAAAATCCATTTTCTTTGGTATTCATCCAAAGGTAAATAAGACATTCATTTTCCTTACGCTTTTAGCCACCCTTTCTGGGTCGCATCTTCAATCATTTCTTTGGCTTTCTGCCATAGTACTTCTGAACCATATTCAATACGCTGGTTAATCGCTAACGCTTGGTCACGGCGCACTTGATGCTCTTGCCAGCTTTGACCTTGATTATGGTAATTGAGCAACATAGGAATAATACGGTCAAGCGCCTTAGCAAATTTCGCATCTGCGGTTTCGGCTTGCTCGAACTCTTGCCATGTTGCAAATAATTCCTGCCCTTGTTCTTGAGGTAACATACCGAACAAACGCGTGGCGGCGGCAATTTCTTTCTCTTCTTGCTCTTGCGCAGCCACAGTATCGTAAACAAAGGTGTCGCCCGCATCAATCTCTACGACGTCATGCAATAGCAACATTTTAACCACACGGCTAATATCGACAGGCTCATTGGCATGCTCTTCCATCAAGATCGCCATTAGTGCCACATGCCAGCTATGCTCGGCACTATTTTCAAGACGCCCGTCGGCACTTTTAACCCGAGTTCGACGCAGCACAGATTTCAGTTGGTCTAATTCCATTAACAAAGCGAGTTGCTGTTCTAATCTAGACATTTTTTCCATCCTTACTCCATGCTTGATTGACCAATGCCGTCAGTACATGGTCTTGCCATTGCCCGTCGATCATCAAATATTCTTTGGCATAGCCTTCACGCTCAAACCCTAATCGTTTCAGTACGGACTCACTGGCTTGGTTATGTGGCATGTAGGCCGCTTGGATCCTGTGTAAATTCTGTTCTTCAAACATAAACTGACACGCCATCTTCATACCCCGGGTCATGTACCCTTTCCCCTGAGCTTTTTCAGCTAATGAATAGCCCACATTACACGAATGCAATGGAAAGCGCGTAATGCTGCTAAAGGAGATGGTTCCGACCATGTCCCCAGTTTCCTCTTCGATAAGCAAGAAGTAAAACGCAAGGCTCATATAGTGCAATTCACTAAGCTGAATCAGTTTTTTTGACCAGCCATTCACCGTGTAGAAAGAGTCTGGACGTAACGGTTCCCATGGTTTTAAAAACGCACGGTTTTGAGAAAAGTAATCCGTTACCATCACCGCGTCTTTCTGCTCGGCAAGTCGTATCTTCAACCCGCTGTCAGAGCGGGACCAACTTACATAAGACATAGTGTGATTGTTCTCTTTATGGTGAAACGGCGACCCTAAGGTCGCCGCGAGTTTAATTTTTTCTGATTCCGTAATCTCTAAGCTTATTGGCTATCGAGGTATGGGATACACTCAAACGTTTAGCCAGCTTCCGACTCGAAGGGAATGATTGATACAGACGCTCTAAGACCTGAGATTCATACTCTTTCATGATTTCATCCAGGGAGCCATCTAAATTCACGTTGGCAGTCGCTGACGATGAGCTCTGGGGCACTGGTAATTTAAAGTGCTCGACTTTCAGCAGATTCTCTTCCATCTCTGTTAGTGCACGTAACACCGAGTTATCCAGCTGGCGAATGTTACCCGGCCACTGATAATTGGATAACTGCTCCGTTAAGCCATCTTCATAGTTGGGCTTAACAATGCCCAGTTGCTGACAATGTTTCGAAACAAACAGGTCCAGTAGTGGCTCTATGTCGTTTGAACGCTTGCGTAGCCCCGGTATTGAGAGTGTCAGTACATTCAGGCGGTAGAATAGGTCTTCCCTAAAGCCACCTTCTTCTGCAAGCTCTGCCAATTTGTGTTTGGTTGACGCAATGATACGCACATCCACGTGCATCTCGTCTTCAGCACCCACACGTCGGAAGTTACCGTCTTGCAAGAATCGAAGCAGTTTGATTTGCAGGTGGGGGCTCATCTCGCCAATTTCATCAAGGAAAACCGTACCGCCGTTCGCTTGCTCAAAAATGCCTTTATGACCATCTTGGTGATTAAACGACCCCGGCGCATGACCAAACAGCTCAGTTTCTGCAACATCATCTGGCATGGAAGCACAGCTCAGTACTAAGAATGGCTTGCCCGCTCGTGCCGAACGGTTATGACACGCTTTCGCAAGCATCTCTTTTCCGGTACCCGTTTCGCCTTCGATCAACAGAGGCTGATCCAACATGGCCAGCTTCTTTGCTTGGCTCATCAGCATTTTGTGGCGATTCGAAGCACCGACGAAGTGTTCGAAACCAAGATCATTGCTGATTGGTAGAGAGTGGTCGATGCGGTGGCTTTTAGTGGTTGAGCGAATCGTCACTAACGTACTTGCCATGGTCGATTGTTTTGATTCATCTTGAATGTGCACAGGCATCAGTTCAAGAATGTAGTCCAGCCCATCAATGACAATGTTTTCACGTTGGCGTCGAGTAACCCCTTCCGCCCACTGATTAAACTTGATGCTTGGCAGCAAACTACCAATCGGCTCACCAATGGCATTGCTGGCTTCTTCGCTAATGAGCGCAAGAGCCGCAAGGTTAGCCATATCGATGTTACCTTTCACATCAATCGCAAACACCGGCTCAGGTAAGTTGTTCACCAACGAAATCAGCTCCGTGTTATGCCTTTCCATTGGCATAAATTGGATCTTGCGTACGTCGTTAACTCCCGTGATGCGGCGTATTTCGGCCATCAGTTCACTGAATGTGTCAAAGTCGATATCTGGGCAGTTCAGGTAAATGATGCCGGTGACATCAATTTCAATGCCGCGCAGATCGATGTTCTTTGACGCTAAGATATCGAGTAGCTCTCGAGTCAGACCAAGTCGATCTTCGCAAAGTACTTCAAGACGCAAATTAATTCCCTAAATAATACTGTCACGAAAAGTTGACAGTATTTTCAGCCATGGATGCAGAAGCGTCAAGTTTCTCAATGACGTCTTGCTCACATTAAATCGATCATTTTGAACCGATCGCAGCAAGTTTCGCCACTATTTGCTTTCGAACAGAAGATAATTTTACTTTTCGCTCCGAATGCCAAGGTAAAGGACGCATTAATGTCATGGTCTTTATTCCTAATCGAGCGGTCATAATACCGACACCGAAGCCTTGGCTAGCGCGAGAAGACATCTTTCCAGCAATGTCCATCGATAACATATCCATGCTCGCATCGATGGCTAACTCACTCGCACCAGCAAAAGCCATGTTGACTAACACGGTTTTGAACAGACTTAAGCGAGACGCATAACCAAGTTCAATACCATAGACTTTTGCCAAGCCGTCGATCATTTTAAAGTTGCGCCAAGCAACCAATAGCATGTCAGCAGTCGCTAAAGGGCTCACTGCCACCATCACGGCCGATTCTGTTGCATGCTTGCTGATCAGCTTCGTCGCCAATGCATCCTGTTCCTTCACCACCATTGCATCATACATGTCGAGTATTTCTGCATCCGAGTGAGCAGGCTGCACTTGATTGAGCCAACGATCATAACTGGCAACCATGTCGTTCACGCCAGCTTGCTTCGCCACTTGCTCACAAAACGCTTTTCCTTGACCAATACTCTCACCATCCAGTAGCGCTTGAGCTTGCTCTTGGGTATCGAAATGTCCTCGTAGACGCCGTAAACGCCACAACTCTTTTGCAATACTCGCAAGCCCCAAACTCGCTAATGCCGCTAAGAACCCAACCCAACCTAATGCTAACCAATCCTGTGCTTGCACATAAGTGATGACGCTGTCGACGGCTTGCCAGCCCAAAAGACCTGTAAAAGTGGCAAGCCCCACCCCTGCTAACCATGTTCGCTTGCGCTTCGGTCGAATCGCTTGTTCTAAGCTCATTTCCTGCTCTTGTTCAATCGACTCCTGTTTTGGAGGCACAATCAAAGTTGCTCCTTGATCAAACTGCTTTTGAGCGGTCAACTCTGGAGAAGCATTGAGCGTGTGCGTCAAATCAGGCGATTCAAGTTCAGTTTTGTTTTCTCCCTGATCGGATATCGATTGGTTAGAAAATTCTTGTCGTGGTTTAAAGTCACTCATCGCAGTTTATCTCCAATCAAATACTCTAATGCTTTATCTAGCCTCAGTTGATTTAGTGGCCCATCAACATGGTTTTCCAACGGTCTAAATGAAGTAAAATCAAAGCCACTGTTTTGCCAGAACGCCGCGTCAGGCAGCTTTTTCGGTACTTCTCCGGGGAAGACAGTCAAGGGTTGGTTATCTAAGGTTTGTCCTTGCAATGCAGGATAGGTCTTACCTGATGAACTGATGAAACCCGCTTGAGTCGCTTGTATTGAAGCAATACTCATGCACTGCATCTCGATATTTTCATACGCAGCCGTCTGCCATGCAGGGTGCACCATTTGTTGCAGCAACGACACTAAGTTTGGGTGCTGCTCAGGGGTCACATGATCCGCCTTAGTGGCCGCAAACAGGACTTTATCGATTTTTGGCGAGAACAATCGAGACAACAGATGACTGCGACCATATCGGAAACTGTGCATCAGCTGCTCTAAAGCCGTTCGCATATCGTGAAAGGCTTCATGTCCCGTATTGAGTGGCTGTAAGCAGTCCACCAGCACTATCTGACGGTCAAACGTTGAGAAATGATGGCGATAAAACTGTTTCACCACCTTATCTTGGTATTCTTTGTAACGGCTTTGCAGCAGATCTAGATTACTGCCTTTGATGATGGTTTTTTCCGAGTCAAAGCTGACAGGGAAAAACTGCAACACAGGTGCACCCGCTAGTTCTCCCGGCAGCACAAAGCGTCCCGGTTGCACCCAATGCAAACCACTTTCTTTACAGGCATGTAAATACTCGGTGAACTGAGTTGCAATAGTTTGCAATAAACGCTCATCTCCTTCAGCGTCCAAATCCAATTCCCGAACAGCTTGCTGCCACGAAGACGCCAGCGATTGACGTATCCCTTGCAATGCACTCAGCTGGGTTTTGCTCCACTGTTCAAAATCCATATCCAACAAAGGTAAATCGAGTAACCACTCCCCCGGATAATCAATGATATCCAGATGAAGCACTGAGGTTTTCCCAAGCAGCTTTTTACTTCGTCGAGTGGGTTTAAATTTGAGGGCTAAACGAATTTCACTGACATCTCGCGTTGGAACTGGCCACTCCGGCGGCGTCGAATGCAATTGCTCCATGGCTTGGTCGTAACTAAAACGAGGCACCATCATGTTGGTTTGGGGAACACGCTTCGCCCCCACTAGTCGCTTATCACGTGCGGCGGATAATAGCGGCAAGTTGTCATGGGTCGAGGTGTGGAGAAGTTGGTTAACCAAAGAAGAGATGAAAGCCGTTTTACCGGCACGGGAGAGTCCGGTGACCGCAATACGAACATGGGAGTCCATACTTCGGTGAAAAAAGTCATTCACTTCTTGTCCAATATTTCTCATTCTCGACCTCAATTGTGAAAGGGTTTCTAAAACGTCAGGTTAAAATAACGATGGCAGGATTAATCTAAGATGAACATGTCACTTCAATGCTTTGAAAGTATGGGTCTGCTGGCCTAACATCTCACGGTGACTTGAGCGTAAAACAAAACGCCCCCGACGGATCATCAGGGGCTTTCAAAGCAGCGACTTGGGTATACCGCTGAATGTTACGAACGTGTATTCGATCAGTACGCCTATCTAGTCGTCTTCAATCAGTTTGTAGATAACAAAGAGTGCTAACTCAAGTAGTGTGCACAAGCCAATAGAAATCAGCACGTATTTCTGTTCAAACACGGTAATACCATGCATAACAAAATCGTAACTGATTAAAGACACCATCGCGATGGCGATGATAATTTGCAGAAACTGCACAAAACGTGGCATACCACACTCCTTGTTATTCATTCTTAGCTTTAACTATTTGCACTGAGCTGTATTCATCGACTGTTTTTTCTACAACTCTTTTTCCAACAAGTCTTATTACACTGCTGTCTTTACAACAAATGTCTTTTTATCACTCGTTCATTGCGTCGCAAACAGTATCTCAGTTGCATAAACCACAAAGGTGCAGCCTAAGCCACACCTTTGTCAATGGAAGACGAATGAAATCCGCCATTTGTCACACAGATATTACTCTGATGCTTCCATTTCTTGGATTTTCACTTTCCAAGTATCAGGGCCGATCTGGTGTGCATTCGCACCTTCCGAGTCTACGGCAACCGTTACCGGCATATCTTCCACGTCAAATTCGTAGATGGCTTCCATTCCCAGATCTTCAAACGCCACCACGCGCGCTTTCTTAATCGCTTTCGCCACAAGGTAAGCCGCCCCACCAACAGCCATCAAGTAAACCGCTTTGTGTTTCTTGATCGACTCTACCGTTGCTGGACCACGCTCAGCTTTACCGATCATACCCATAATGCCCGTTTCTTCTAACATCATATCGGTAAATTTATCCATGCGCGTTGATGTCGTTGGACCCGCTGGGCCAACCACTTCATCACCCACCGCATCAACAGGACCGACGTAGTAAATAAACTTACCTTTAAGGTCTACGCCGTCAGGCAGCCCTTCACCACTTTCCAGCATGCCTTGGATACGCTTATGCGCCGCGTCACGCCCCGTCAAGATCTTACCTGACAACAGAACCGTCTCGCCCGTTTTCCACTGTTCTACGTCTTCTTTAGTGACCGTATCGAGGTTCACTCGACGTGTATTAGCACCTGCTTCCCAAGTAATGTCTGGCCAATCTTCCAATTTAGGCGGTGTTAGCTCGGCTGGGCCTGAACCGTCCAAAGTAAAGTGAACATGGCGCGTTGCAGCACAGTTCGGGATCAGACATACAGGTTTAGAAGCGGCATGCGTTGGCGCGGTTTTCACTTTGATGTCGACTACGGTCGTCATACCACCCAAACCTTGTGCGCCAATACCGAGCTTGTTAACTCGGTTGAAGATATCTAAACGCAACTCTTCTTCGGCATTTTGAGGACCGCGATCGATCAGCTCTTGGATGTCGATGTGTTCCATCAGAGACTCTTTCGCCAACACGGCTGCTTTTTCTGCCGTACCGCCGATGCCAATGCCCAACATACCCGGTGGACACCAGCCTGCGCCCATAGTCGGTACAATTTTCTCTACCCACTCGGCAATATCATCAGAAGGGTTGAGCATCACCATCTTGGTTTTGTTCTCTGAGCCGCCGCCTTTCGCCGCTACTTGAATTTCCACTTTGTCGCCAGGCACCATGTTGATGTGCACAACGGCAGGCGTGTTGTCTTTGGTATTGATGCGTTTGCCAGCCGGATCCATCAATACTGACGCGCGGAGCGGGTTGTCTGGGTTCAAATAGGCTTGACGAACCCCTTCGTCCACCATTTGTTGAACCGTCATATCTGTCGAGTCCCATTGAACACCCATACCGATATTCACAAAACAGGTCACAATCCCTGTATCCTGACAGATAGGACGGTGCCCTTCCGCCGACATACGGGAGTTAATCAGAATTTGAGCAATTGCATCCTTCGCCGCTTGGCTTTCTTCGCGGTGGTAAGCTTTTTCAAGGGCTTGAACGAAATCGAGAGGGTGGTAGTAAGAGATGTACTGAAGTGCATCAGCAACACTGCTGATGACATCTTGCGTGCGGATTACCGTCATTGCATGCCTCGTTATATTTTTGCTTCCATTATCAAGTCACACGGTGAATGAACTTCACTCTTATGCTTGAGTGCACAACCTGATTATCGCATTCAGTGTGGCAAACCGACAATCTTGGTATGCGGGTTTGCGTTGAACTTATGCGGTCTTGTTGAATTTCCGACCAAAACGTAAGGAGAATGAAATCATTTGTTTAAATTTCACTCAGAGCAAAGGTTGTTACTCTTGTTAAATCACTCACTCTTTGGTCAAAAACCTTGTTCACATGAATCAAGTCGCCGTTTTTAGTACTTTTTATGATACTCTTGCTCACACTGACATGCCATGTAACGTTTGAACTCTTTGTCACAATTTAAACAAATGAATAACATAAATACCCCTACGATCGCTTTAGAAGCAATCGATTACCAAACCGATCTCGCCATACAACTATTTAGTAAAATAGAACACCTGCCGTGGGCCATGTTATTACGTTCCGCTTCGGAGACGCATATCGATAGCCGCTACGACGTTTTGGTTGCTAATCCATTAGCAAGGTTGCAAACATTTGGCAAAGAGACTCAGGTGCACCATGGCGATCAAAGTGTGACAAGCTTGCAAGACCCATTTGAGTTACTCAATGAATACCAACAGCGACTCACACCTCACGTGCAAGCCGACATTCTAGGTGATATTGAGCTGCCATTTGTGGGCGGCGCTTTAGGGTATTTCAGTTACGATTTGGGGCGACGGGTTGAATCTATACCTTCCCTTGCGGAGCAAGATATCCAAGCTCCGGATATGGCGGTAGGCATCTATGACTGGGCAGTGATTGTCGATCATCAACTAAAAACCGCTTACCTCGTCGGTTCGGATATTGACACCGCCAAGCAGTGGCTTGCGATTCAACAAAGTGATGCCAATTTACCTTTTGAGCTTTCGTCGGCATGGGTCTCCAATATGACTCCCGCCAGCTATAAAGAGAAATTTAGCCGAGTGCAGGACTATTTGCGCAGTGGTGATTGCTATCAAATCAATTTAGCCCAACGCTTCACCGCACATTATCAAGGCAGTGAATGGCTGGCTTATCAAGCGCTTGAAGCAGCGAATTCCGCACCGTTTTCGGCATTCATTCGTATGCCTGAATGCGCAATTGTCAGTGTCTCTCCAGAACGCTTTCTACAAGTGAACGATAAAGTGGTGGAAACCAAGCCTATCAAAGGCACACGTCCACGCCACCCAGACAACGCGAAAGATCAAGCCTTCGCTGACGATCTGGCTCACGCAGAAAAAGACCAAGCAGAAAACCTGATGATCGTGGATCTGTTACGCAATGATATCGGAAGAGTCGCTCAACCGGGCTCAGTACATGTCCCAAAACTGTTTGATATAGAGAGTTTTCCTGCGGTTCACCACCTTGTCAGCACCATTCGAGCGACATTGGATACCCAGTACAGTCATGCAGACCTACTCAGAGCCTGTTTCCCCGGAGGCTCGATCACTGGCGCACCAAAAGTGCGCGCGATGGAAATCATTGAAGAATTAGAACCGCATCGCCGCTCAGCCTATTGCGGCAGTATCGGTTATTTAAGCCGACATGGAAAAATGGACACCAGTATTACCATTCGAACGTTAGTTGCTGAACACGGTAAACTTTATGCTTGGGCAGGCGGTGGCGTTGTTGCCGACAGTCAGGCAGAGGCGGAGTATCAAGAGACTTTGGATAAGCTCTCTAAAATTTTACCTGTACTAAAGTCGTAAAGTAATAGAACTAGCCAAGCCACTTTTCAAGGGCTTGGCGTACATCATCATGGGTATACGGTTTGGTTAAAATATCGTTCATACCTGAGTCCAAACACTTCTGACGTTCTTCCAGAGTTGTCCCTGCTGTGAGCGCCACAATCGGCAAGGTTTTGCCTAGCTCTCTCAAGTTTTGAGTCGCTTCGTAGCCATCCATTTCAGGCATTCGGCAATCCATCAGGATCAAGTCATACTCTTTGCCTTGCGCTGCTTCTAAGGCTTCTAACCCATTCGAACAAACATCAGGCGATATCCCGAGCTTCTTGAGCACTTGTTTGATCACGACTTGATTCATACGAATATCATCCACCACCAAGATATCTAAAGCCGCCCCATCCAATGCATGAGAGTTGCCATTGGAGTGGTTGCTCGAGGTTGAATCCACGTCGCTGGCTTTTAATGGTAAACGAACCGTAAAGCATGAGCCTTGCCCAACAATACTCACACAACTGATGTGACCGCCCATGAGGTTTGTCAGCTGTTTACAAATTGCTAGCCCCAATCCAGACCCTTCATAATTACGCTTGCTTGAGCGATCGGCTTGAGTAAAGGGGTCAAACAATTGCTCTATCGCGTTTTCAGCGATACCAATTCCTGTATCTGTTACCGATAAAGTCAACCAATCGTCTTGCCAATTTGCCTGCAACGTTACGGTTCCAGCAGGAGTAAATTTAAACGCATTCCCAATGAGGTTCACCAGTATTTGTTTAATTCGCTCTGTATCACCCTTCAGTACCATCGGTAAATTATCGGCTTTAACAATAAATGGAATTTCCGCTTCTGCTGAACGAGCAGAAAAAATGCCTACCAACGCGGCTTGCAACTGCTTCCATTCAAAATTTTTCGGAACGATTTCCATCATACCTGCATGAATCTTACTAAAATCAAGTAAATCGTTGATGATGACTCGTAACAGTTCCCCGCCTTGAGAGAGGTTTTGCAAATACATACTTTGATCATCATCGAGCTTAGTGCCACGCAATAGCTCGGCACTGCCTAAAACGCCATTTAAGGGCGTACGCATTTCATGATTGACCATGGCGATGAACTCGCGCATGGCACGCTCAGATTCTTGGGCTTGCCGACGCAGTTCAATCTCGCGTTCAGCAGACAGGTGCCTTATCAAGGCCCCTTTCAATAGCTCGCCGACCAGCGACATTTTATTGCTAATAAAATCAGCCTCTATACTGTCAGCACTTACAACAAAAGAAATCACGGCGATCGGTTCGTCCTTGACCCTCACAGGCAAAAACCAAGTATTCTTTTGCCAGCCTTTTTCTTTTTTTAACAGGCTTTCATCAGCTTGCCCAAATAAATGCCGCGATAGCCTAGTAAATCGAGATGCAGTGATGGCGAGATTAGCTTCAAGAATCAAAGGGGAATCCGACAGACGTTTCACAAATTTGTGCAGTAGGATGTCATCAAGTGGGCTTGAAAGAAAAGCCTTACCAAAGCTAATTAAAATGTCATCAATCTGCTCTTCAAATTCAAATTTGAGCATATGTTGCTCAGATCGTAATTCAAGCTGACGCAGTGCCACTTGCAAATGTTGATTAGTGTTGTAAAGCGCTAGGCTCTTTTCTTCCAATAATCGCTCTGCCGCTTTCCTCGCAGCAATTTCTCGTTGAACTTTTCTTTCTAACGCAGACTTTTCAGGCATAACGAGTACTGACTCCCGCTGATAAATGCTTTAAACAATGCGCAATGAGAAGCGAACGTTTTTACCAGGATCATCCAGCTTGTCCATTTCGACCTCTAACTTTTGCTGGTAATAATTAGCGCAACCCTTAATTAACCCCAAACAGACATTGCCCATACATCGTGCACTACGATAATCAAAAATCATCTCTGTTTCTGTTTCACTGATAAATTCAAATGATGGCGGAGTCGCGTCAGGGTAGAGTTTTTTTACTTCGGTATGAATGTAGTCTTCAACATGGCGGATAAATTGAAACGTACTTTTACACTGATCCATAGAGCTGGTTTCTGGAACGCTTTTGTATAGATTACGAAAGACGGATTCCCCAAAGACTTGCTGAAGCAGTTCAGGGGAGACTCCAGACTCTTTACTCAAATTCACGATTAAGGTGACCAGCTTTCCATGATCATAACTCCCCACGGAGGTATAAACCCCCTCATCACCCGAGGCTTCTAGTACCTTGTCGAGCATCTCCAAACCAAATTTTTCTTCAACCAGCTCCATAAATTCCGTAAAAATGATACCTTTCATAATATGCGCTACCCTTTAATGTGTAGATGATCATGTTTTAATTGAACAATGAAACATATAGCGTTTTAGTACTCATCTTCATCACTTTCCTGCATCAAACGTGATTTTTCGGTTCCCTTGGGTTTCCATTGCCCTTTAAATTAAGAATGATCGATAAATCAGGATTTTCAAATTTAGACTTGAGGTAATCACTTGTTTGAATTCAATAAACATGAACTACTTAAGCAATTTCAACTCAATTTGCCTGCCCGTTATCATCAAGGTTCACTCCAGCGTGTTTCACATTTATCGAATGACAAACTACGAGAAGCTGCTGTTTTCATCGGCTTTGTCGAGCGCAAGGAGGGAATGAAAGTCATATTGACTCAGCGGGCAAAGCATCTTAAACATCATCCTGGGCAAGTCAGTTTCCCCGGAGGAAAGCGCGAACAAAGTGACCGCTCACTATTTGAAACCGCTCTAAGAGAAACACAAGAAGAGATAGGTATTCCTGACCATCAGATAGAAGTTTTTGGCAATATGCCCGAGTTGGTCACGATTTCACAATTTAAAGTGACGCCATATTTAGGTTTTGTTGATTCAAGCTACCAAGCCAAAATTGACAAGAATGAGGTCGATTCGGTATTCGAACTGCCGCTGGAAATCATGTTAGATCGTGACCAGCTACATAGTGCCGAGTTCAACATCAAACAGCGGGCCCATCGTGTTTTTGGTTTGCCCTATGAAGGTTACTTTATCTGGGGCATGACGGCACAAATCATTCAAGCCATTCAGCAACAAGTCACTTTGCCCTTTCAGCTTCGTTGAACAAAAATTCGGCTATAGGCACTCGCTGCATGCAAAGTGAGCAGATTAATTTCATTCATCCATTCGAAATATTTACCCACTCCCCTAACCACTTCATCGCGCAACCGTTTGTTGTGCGTTAATTTTATACAGATCGCCATTCGGATAAGTTTTGCTAATACCCACCATTAGCATTTATCAGCCGTAGCACGTCAAATTCGTGATAAAAACCCTCTTTTTGACATATCATTCAATAAGCTCGAACAATATATGATTTAGATCTAATTTTCGTGCAACGAAATGAGACAAAATAACACTGAGATTATTTCCTGTTCCCAATTTTGAGTAATCCAATATGAACACATCTACAACGGCATCAAATGCCGCACAATCTTCTAGTAAATTCACCTATAAGGACTTCACTTGGTGTCTATCGTTGTTTGGTACAGCGGTCGGTGCTGGTGTACTTTTCTTGCCTATTAAAGCCGGTGCGGGTGGTTTTTGGCCATTGGTTATCCTTGCTTTAATTGCGGCACCTATGACGTGGTTCGCCCACAAATCTTTGGCTCGCTTCGTTCTTTCAGCTAAAAACCCTGAATCTGACATTACAGATACAGTCGAAGAACACTTCGGTAAGACTGGCGCTAACCTTATTACTTTTGCATACTTTTTCGCTATCTACCCTATTGTTCTCATTTACGGCGTGGGCATCACCAACACCGTAGATTCTTTCCTAACCAACCAAGTTGGCATGGAATCTATCCCTCGCTGGCTACTGTCAGGTGCATTGATCCTTGCAATGACTGCTGGTGTGGTATTTGGTAAAGATCTGATGCTAAAAGCAACGTCTGCGATGGTTTACCCATTGGTAGCTATCTTACTTGCTCTTTCTTTCTACCTGATCCCTGACTGGAACATGTCTATGGTTGAAGTTGCCCCTGATTGGAGCGCAATGCCTTCCATCATTTGGCTAGCAATTCCAATCATTGTGTTCTCGTTCAACCACAGCCCAATCATTTCTCAGTTCTCTAAAGAGCAACGTAAAGTGTACGGCGACGAAGCGCACAAAAAGACTGACGCTATCACTGGTGGTGCGGCAATGATGCTAATGGGCTTCGTCATGTTCTTCGTGTTCTCTGTTGTGTTGTCTCTATCTCCAGAGCAACTGGCAACAGCAAAAGAACAGAACATTTCTGTGCTGTCTTATCTTGCTAACGTCCATGAATCCCCACTGATTTCTTACATGGGTCCTCTTGTGGCATTTGCTGCAATCACATCAAGCTACTTTGGTCACTTCCTAGGGGCTCACGAAGGTCTGGTTGGTTTGATCAAGTCACGCTCTGCAACACCAGTGAGCAAAATTGAAAAAGCGTCACTGATCTTCATCGTCGTTACGACGTGGATTGTTGCGATTGTGAACCCAAGCATCCTTGGCATGATCGAAACGATGGGCGCACCAATGATTGCGGCGATCCTATTCTTAATGCCTGTTTTTGCTATGCATAAGGTGCCGGCGATGGCGAAGTACAAAACATCAGCACCTGTACAGATTTTCACAGCGATGTGTGGTTTTGCCGCCATTAGTTCTGTAATCTACGGCGCGCTTTAATTTTCGCTTGTTCCCTAGCCCACTTTTTTAGTGGCTAGGGCCACAATCAAGAGCATGCTCTTGCCGGATACTCTTCCAACAAAGGCACTGACTCCAGCTGCCACTTCGTTTGGAAAATAATAAAAAAGAACCTCCCGCTTTTATGTGGGAGGTTCACTTTTGAGGTAATCAAAATGATTAGTGTATTTGATATCTATAAGATCGGCGTTGGTCCTTCCAGTTCTCACACAGTTGGACCAATGAAAGCGGGTAAAGAATTTATTGATGATCTTCGTGCGATGGGAAAACTGCGCGATATCACCAAGATTACCGTTGACGTCTATGGATCATTATCACTGACAGGGAAAGGTCACCACACCGATATCGCCATTATTATGGGACTTGCAGGCAACTCGCCAGAAAAAGTAGATATCGATTCTATTCCAAGCTTTATTGCACGTGTAGAAGAGACAGAACGTCTTCCTGTTGGTATGCACTGTCATACTGTGTCATTCCCACGTGATGGGGGGATGAACTTTCATACGACCAACCTAGATTTGCATGAGAATGGTATGCAGATCCACGCTTGGATAGATGAAGAACTTGCTTACTCGAAAACCTACTACTCTATCGGTGGTGGTTTCATTGTCGATGAAGAAAATTTCGGTAAGGAAGAAGAAAACCCAATTAAAGCGCCATACGAATTCACGACAGCGGAAGAGCTCGTCAACCAGTGTAAAGAGAGTGGTTTGTCGGTCAGTGCGCTGGTGATGAAAAACGAGCACGCCCTTCATTCCGATGAAGAGACGCGTACCTATTTCGCTAATATCTGGAAAACCATGCGTGAGTGTATGGAACGCGGTATGAACGAAGAAGGTGTGTTGCCTGGCCCACTGCGTGTACCTCGACGCGCAGCAGCTTTGCGTCAGCAGCTCCTCACAACCGAGAAGATCACCAATGACCCAATGTCGGTAGTTGACTGGGTGAACATGTTTGCGTTTGCCGTTAATGAAGAAAACGCAGCGGGTGGGCGCGTAGTGACTGCTCCAACAAACGGTGCATGTGGTATTATCCCGGCCGTACTGGCTTATTACGATAAGTTCATTCAATCCGTTAGCGAAAAAGACTATGTGCGTTACTTTGCCGCTTCGGGCGCTATTGGTGGCTTATATAAGCGTAACGCATCTATCTCTGGTGCTGAAGTAGGCTGTCAAGGTGAAGTCGGCGTCGCATGCTCTATGGCTGCCGCAGGTCTTGCAGAACTCATGGGTGGTAGCCCTGAACAAGTCTGTATGGCAGCGGAAATCGCAATGGAGCACAACTTAGGTCTCACTTGTGACCCAGTTGCCGGTCAAGTTCAAGTCCCGTGTATCGAACGAAATGGTATCGCGGCAGTGAAAGCCATCAACTCGACTCGCATGGCTTTACGTCGCTCATCTGATCCACGCGTCTCACTCGACAAAGTCATTGAGACCATGTTGGAAACGGGGAAAGACATGAACGCCAAGTATCGTGAAACATCACAAGGCGGCCTAGCCATTAAAGTGATGTGCTAAACGTCGCGCGTCCTGTTAGCCATGTCCTGCTAACTAACTGCGTCTAGTTAACTGAAAGCACATTGATCCTCCGGTCTAGGTTAAGGCTGGGGGATTTTTGAAAAGCATTAATTTAATTCCGTTTGTTTTTGAGAGTGTCTAATGATTTCAATAAAGCCGAGTAAGCTGAGAGATTTTGCGCCTTTAATGCAGATAGAAATACCGTCTGAGCAACAAGGCTATATTCAGCCCTTTGATCAGCTGTTTAATCAACGTTCTGCGGAAACCGATTTCTTTACCATCTATAAGCAGAAGGTGCCAGTGGGCTTCTTTGTGATAGATAAAAGTTTCTCTAACTACTGTACCTTTGCCGCCCGTAAAGAGCTCAATATCAAAAACCTTGTGCTTGCCAAAGAATATCAAGGGCAAGGTATCGCGGGAGTAGCACTGAGAAAGTTGTTTGTCTCTGCCTATTCCACCTATCACGGCTTTGAGTCAATTTGCTCAACCGTCTTAAAGTCCACTCCAGAAGTTATCAGTTTTTTTAAGCACATTGGTTTTGAAGAGACCAACATCGTTTATCGCGGCGAACTGGGGGCGGAAGCGGTATTACGTTACCAGCTATAAACTCGCCGTTTATCGCTCATCAAATAGCCAACGCTGTAATCGTCACCTCACCAAGTCTCACACTCAACCTCTTGTATATTGCTCTTCATTGTACAAGTTGTCGCCTCAACGTCCCTTCGGGTTTACCGAATAACAGTTGCGAGATCCTTCCCACAAAATTATGAAAACTATCAATACCGTACTGTGTAAATGAGATCTAGTTAAAATCCATAATTAGAGTAAATACTTAATCTTGTCATGATTTTCAATATCAATAAGAAAACATTATGACAATAAAACACACAAGTCTTACCCTACTCTCTTTACTCTGTTCCCCACTGGCCGTCGCGAGTATTGCTAACGGTGATTTTGAACAATGGAATGGTACATCGCCAAATCATTGGTCAAGCATAGATTCTGGTATTGCGGTCTCCCCGACCACGACCCATGTCCAATCTGGCGGTCTTGCGGCGCTCGTGACTGTCAACACGGGTTCACAGAGCAATACCGATTTCATGCAAACCATTCGTGTTGAAAAAGGGAAAACCTATCCAGTCTCCGTTTCTCTTTTGCATACTGAAGGCAAAGTGAAAGCCCGATTGTTTGTGGATGGGTATCAAGGCTACTCAGACCCAAGCAATACTCAACAGTGGCAAACCATCAGCCACAGCTATACGGCGACAGCGGATAAAGAGATTCAAATTGGTCTTCGATTCTATGATATCAGTGGCTTCGACGGCTCCGAAGACGTCTATATTGACGGCTTCAAACCCACAGAGTCGGTTACTGCCCCTGTCACTGCCACCTGTTCTGGTCACGACGTTTCTTTGTCATTAACCACTGACCAGTACGCATCAGAAACCAGCTGGCAGATTTTGCGCAGCGATGGCACAACCGCAACGTCAGGACGCGATTTCCAAAACTCCACCTTACACACTAAGACGATCTGTTTGCCATCGGGTGATTATCAATTCGTTATCAATGACAGCTACGGTGATGGTATTTGCTGCGGACTTGGCCAAGGTAACTACACGCTCACGAGCAATGGAAAAACATTAGCGACAGGCGGAGAGTTTAAGTTCCAAGAGAAAACGCCGTTTACTCTGACGAAGGAAGTCACACCGCCACCGACAACCACTCCATCCCCTTCACTAGGAGCTTACTACCATGCTGCAAGTGGTAAATCGGGTTACGCATTAAAAACGGAATTGCACCATATCATCGCCAACCATTCGAACCGTGGTTACCGCGCGATCTGGACGTTGGTGAAAGACGCCGATATTGATAACTTCTACGACAATGACGGTACAATCCTTGACATCTATTCTGAAAAACCAGCCAGCGTGGATACCACTCGTTTTATCAAAATCACCGATCAATGTGGTCAATACCGCAAAGAAGGTGAGTGTTACAACCGCGAGCATGCGTTCCCGAAAAGTTGGTTTGGCGGAAAAGTGGAACCAATGAACTCAGATGCGCATCACTTATTTGCCACTGATGGTTTCGTCAACGCTAAGCGCAGCAATTGGCCATTTGGCGAAGTGGGTAGCACGACTTATGTGTCTAGCAACGGCTCAAAACTGGGCAGTGCAGCGACTGGCCTAGGCTACGCTGGGACGGTATTTGAACCTATTGATGAATTCAAAGGCGATCTCGCACGTGCATACTTCTATATGGCAACACGTTACGAAAATCAGATCGCATCATGGGAATTTAACAGTACCAACGCCAATGCTGTCCTTGATGGAACCAATACCACGGTCTTCGAACCATGGCTACTGGCGATGCTGAAGCGCTGGCACACTCTCGATCCGGTGAGCGATAAAGAAAAAGCACGTAACCAAGCAATTTTTGATTACCAAGGCAACCGCAATCCATTTGTCGATCATCCTGAGTTTGTTCACCAAATCTGGGGACAGTAACGCCCCCCGCTGATACATCGATATCAAATCCGCTCTTGGATAGAAACCTCACACGTCGGTTGGCAAAGTTTGACTGACGTGTGTTTTTCTCCTTATTTTCGCCTCCACGCTAGAGAACTGTTGTTACTGATCGCTTCTTATTAATCATCAACGCTTTTTACACACCATCGCTTTTTACCCACCTTCGATTCTTACCCATCAACACTCTTTCCCCTTCACAGTGTCTATCCCATCGGTGACTCCCCCTTGCTAAACCACTGCTCTTTTATTGAGC
Source organism: bacterium sp. HQB-39 (assembly GCA_043422575.1). GTDB lineage: Bacteria > Pseudomonadota > Gammaproteobacteria > Enterobacterales > Vibrionaceae > Vibrio. Next base: position 23,617 of record JBHOHG010000021.1, read on the forward strand.
AGTTCACCAACTATGCATTCTCAACGCGATAAATATCACTCTAAATATGGATTTTCTCGCTTTCTGGTAACATTTAAGCTTGAAGCAATCGAATTGAACGGTAATATGGGTCTTTGAATCTATAGAATTCATCACAGCCCAATGCATCGCTCACATTTTAAGCAAAATGCTTTTGTTAGAGCCTTTTTAATGCATTGGGTTGAGTTTTTACCTCAATGGAGAATATTGAAAACATGACTTACGCGCCTGTATCAGACGTTTTGAAAGGTCAGCTAGCAGTAGACAGTGAAGTAACTGTTCGTGGCTGGATCCGTTCACGTCGTGATTCCAAAGCTGGAATCTCTTTCCTTGCCATTTATGACGGCTCTTGTTTCGACCCGATTCAGGCCGTGGTCCCTAATAATCTTAATAATTACGAAAACGAAGTACTCAAGCTAACCACTGGCTGCTCTGTTGAAGTAACAGGTAAGATTGTTGAGTCTCCTGCTAAAGGTCAAGACTTCGAACTCGCTGCCACTGACGTTAAAGTTGTTGGTTGGGTAGAAGATGCTGACACTTACCCAATGGCAAAAACTCGTCACTCAATTGAGTACTTACGTGAAGTGGCTCACTTGCGCCCACGTACCAACGTGATTGGTGCTGTTGCACGTGTTCGTAACTGCCTATCTCAAGCGATTCACCGCTTCTACCACGAGCAAGGTTACTTCTGGGTTTCTGCGCCACTGATCACCTCTTCTGATGCAGAAGGTGCGGGTGAGATGTTCCGCGTATCAACGCTAGACATGGAAAACCTTCCTCGTACAGAAGAAGGCAAAGTGGACTACAACGAAGACTTCTTCGGCAAGGAAACATTCCTAACCGTATCTGGTCAGCTTAACGGCGAAGCTTACGCTTGTGCGCTAAGCAAAGTGTACACGTTCGGCCCTACTTTCCGTGCTGAAAACTCAAACACCAGCCGTCACCTAGCGGAATTCTGGATGGTTGAGCCAGAAGTAGCGTTTGCTGATCTAGAAGACATCGCGAAACTGTCTGAAGACATGCTGAAGTACGTTTTCAAAGCAGCATTGGAAGAATGTCGTGATGACCTTGAGTTCTTCGCTCAACGTATCGACAAAGAAGCAATCACTCGTCTAGAGCAGTTCGTTTCTTCTGATTTTGCTCAAGTGGACTACACTGACGCAATCCAAATTCTTCTAGATTCTGGTAAAGAGTTTGAATTCCCTGTTGAGTGGGGTATCGACATGTCTTCTGAGCATGAGCGTTACCTAGCTGAAGAGCACTTCAAAGCGCCAGTTATCGTTAAGAACTACCCGAAAGACATCAAAGCTTTCTACATGCGTCTGAACGACGACGGTAAGACAGTTGCCGCTATGGACGTTCTTGCACCGGGCATCGGTGAAATCATCGGTGGTTCTCAGCGTGAGGAGCGTCTAGACGTTCTTGACGATCGTATGCGTGAAATCGGCATCGACCCAGAGCACATGAACTGGTACCGCGATCTACGTCGTTACGGCACTGTACCACACGCAGGCTTCGGTCTAGGTTTTGAGCGTCTAGTGTCTTACGTAACGGGTATGGGTAACGTTCGTGACGTTATTCCTTTCCCACGTACACCACGTTCAGCGAACTTCTAAGCCAAGTTAACGCCGTACATCTTATTTAAAAAGCCCTCGCCACTCGGTGAGGGCTTTTTTCTATAAGGTATATAGGGCATCATGTCACTTCGTCTGAGACAAACCTCTAAAAACCGCATCAAGCCGCCACTTAGGTATAACAATCCTCGACAGCCCCTCTTTAGTCACGTTCTCCTCTCTATTCACTCTCAAGGGCTCTTCTCACGTGTTTTCTTTACAGATTTGCTTTATATAAAGAACACCGTACTTACGAAAATCATTTAGTATTGATAAAATCGTAATGTTAATTGAAAGTAAAGCCCCTTTGCCTTGGTCTAATACTTAAGAATGAATCGGCTTAACGCACAAACTAGAATAAGGACGTGACAACATGTCTAACTATAATCGTTGGCAAACCCTACTGCTTTACACCATCACTGGCATTGTCTATGGCACTTATGGCAGCCGCGTCTGCCCTATGCTGGAAACCCTCACCACCAAAGAAATATTTACTCATGTGAGTCTTGTTTTCATTGGACTATTTTTGGTTCGACATTTCTTCCTTTCCAATCATAAACTGGTTACCCAACATCGTTTTGCGGAGCTCGATACCAAACTATTCTTTGTGGCAAGTTTGCCCTTTGCCGCCTATTACAATCTTCTTTACGACTTTCCCTTAGACAGTAACTTCAAAGTCGTCTTTGGTATGACGCTGTTTGGTTACTTAACGGGTACCATTTTGCAACTGAGCTCGAAACTGAAATGCTTTGATCATCTGATGATGAAGGACAAGGAGCAGTTTCAACTTTCAGGAACACGTCGCTCTTTAGTTAAGCAGCTGGTTGGGCTAATGAGTTTCTTGCTCATCGCCCTTGCGACTATGCTAACCATGGTTGCCGTAAAAGATATTTTTTGGTTAGAGCACAACCCGGAACGTTTCTTTGATGGCACTGGCACCATCAGCATCATTAAAGAATTCGCGTATCTGACCGTTGTGTTAGGTGGCTATCTGGCGAGCATTCTCTACTTGTGGACGCAGTTAATGCAAAAAGTTTTAGCGACACAAGAAGCTTCCCTACTCGCTGTCGCTCAAGGGGACATCAGTCAGCGAGTGCCTATTTTCGAACACGATGAAATCGGATCAATGGCGCACTTAACCAATCAGATGTTAGACAGTTTACAAGCGATGCAGACGGAAGTGTTGAACACCCGTGATGTCGCCATTGTCAGCTTATCGACACTGGCAGAATCACGAGATAATGAAACGGGCGCGCACATCCGCCGAACCCAAAACTATGTCAAAGCCCTCGCCTGCCACCTAAGCCGTACAGAGAAGTACTCGTCACTTCTGACACCGGATTACATCGATATTCTTCTTAAATCAGCCCCACTTCATGATGTCGGTAAAGTCGGCATACCTGACTCCGTTTTATTGAAGCCTGGTAAATTAACGGATGAAGAGTTCGAGATCATGAAAGGACACGCTGAAATTGGTGCTAATGCGCTCTCCATTGCAGAACAACATTTAGGGTCCAGTTCATTCTTGGATGTAGCGAAAGAAATCGCCCTTACACACCATGAAAAATGGGATGGAAATGGCTATCCAAACCAACTTAAAGGTGAAGAAATTCCGTTGTCAGGTCGATTAATGGCATTAGCAGACGTTTATGACGCTTTAATCTCAAAACGTGTCTACAAACCCGCCTTTAGCCATGAGAAAGCGAAAACGATTATATTAGAAGGTAATGGAGCGTATTTCGATCCAGAGATAGTACAGGCATTTCTCGAAGTAGAAGAGGAATTCAAGCGGATAGCGGCGAAATTCCAAGATAAAGAAGAGTCGGAAACCATCAACCTAGTTGAGGCAACCGTCTAAGCAAATTTTCGCTTACGTTAACCTTACAAAACCGACAATTTAAGCCGCGATTTCTTGAAGAGAATCGCGGTTTTATTGTTTATAAGATAGGGTTAAATCCTCGTATTATCTGAAGGTAAAATAATTTCAACTTTTGTCATGTAAACGGTTGTATCAAAGAAAGTGTGAAGGTATAAAGAGAGTCACACACTCGTTACAACATGGATGAAGATTATGTTTGAAAAAGTCGTCGCTGCACCCGCGGATCCTATTCTTGGCCTAACTGAAGAGTTTAAGAAAGATGCTCGCGCAGAGAAAATTAACCTAGGCGTTGGTATTTACAAGAATGAACAAGGTCAAACCCCAGTTCTTGCGACCGTAAAAAAAGCGGAAGCTGCACTTCTTGAAACAGAAACCACCAAGTCATACCTTACAATTGAAGGTACAGCTGAATACGGTCTAGCAGTACAAAAACTTCTCTTTGGTGCTGATTCATCCATCGTTGCTGACAAACGTGCTAAGACGGCACAAGCGCCAGGTGGTACAGGTGCACTTCGCGTCGCAGGTGAGTTTATCAAGCGTCAACTGGGCGATGTAAAAATCTGGATCAGCAACCCAACTTGGGCAAACCACAATGGTGTGTTCACAGCGGCGGGTATCGAAACCGCTCAGTACAGCTACTACAACGCTGAAAGCAAAGATAAAGATTTCGCGGCTATGGTTGCGGACCTTGAAGGCGCATCTGAAGGCGATGTCGTTCTACTGCACGGCTGCTGCCATAACCCAACCGGTATTGATCCAACCGCTGAAGAGTGGGAAACCCTAGCAAAATTAGTGGCTGAAAAGAAACTTCTGCCATTGTTCGATTTTGCTTACCAAGGCTTCGCTAAAGGCGTTGAAGAAGATGCAGCAGGCCTTCGTGCTTTCGCGAAATACAACAAAGAAATCTTGGTTGCCAGCTCATTCTCTAAGAACTTTGGTCTTTACAATGAGCGTGTCGGTGCTTTCACTCTCGTGGCAAACACTGAAGAAGTGGCAACCACGGCATTCTCGCAAGTTAAAGCGATCATCCGTTCAATCTACTCCAACCCACCAGCGCACGGCAGTGCTGTCGTCACTCACATTCTGAACAATGCTGAACTTCGTGCGGAATGGGAAGCAGAAGTGGCAGAAATGCGCGATCGCATTCAAGAGATGCGTGAACTCTTCGTGGCTACGCTAAAAGCGGAAGGTGTAGACGCAGACTTTAGCTTTATCGAACGTCAAAATGGCATGTTCTCTTTCTCTGGTCTGTCTAAAGAGCAAGTAACCCGCCTAAAAGAAGAGTTCGGTATTTACATCGTTGGTTCTGGTCGTATCAGCGTAGCAGGCATGACGAAATCAAATATGCCAGCACTGTGTAAAGGCATTGCAGCGGTACTGTAATCTAGCCCGAACTTCCCATCATGAAAAAAGGTCAGCGTTATGCTGACCTTTTTGTTTCTTCATCGCTTTATGGGTTCCATCTCTTCGTTATAGAGAGGAATCGCTGATGATTGCCCCATACCACGCCAAATGCGCATTGAGTTGTGGTTAGTATGTCATATGGGCGACAATACCGCCTTCATTCAAATAGCGATCGCCAGAGTCTCGGTAGCTGTAATAGAATCCCGTATCTAACCATTCTTTCCAGTGATACTTCAGTGAGACCTTCATTTTGTCTTCATCAATCCAATCGCTGCGAGTCCACTCAGCTTCAACCGTTGTGGTCCACTTTTCATTGATAAAAAAGTTAACCCCAGTGCCATAAGCATACAATGATTCACTCTCAGAAAATCGCGTTGTATCCGTCCCATTTTCTGTCGCTTTGGCTTTGATGATCCCCGCGCCGGCTTTGGCAAAAACATCCAAAGATTCCATCGCTGGATACCTTACTCCACCATACGCCAACAGGCGGTCAACGCGTATAGTAAAGTCGTCCGGATGAAAGAATTGTGCTGAGTATTCACCTTGCAACAGCAGGTGACGACCAAAAAGCTTATCGGCTTTTAAAGCAAATGAAGAGACATTAGAGGAATTCAACCAATCTTGATCTGTTTTCCCTGAACCCACCTCTACGTAAATGCTGTTGTAATACGAAGCATGTTCATCTTGTTGTGCAACACAAACTACAGGTGCAAGTACCACTGGCACGAAAAGTAGTTTTTTATACATTCTAACTCCCTTGAAAGCACGTCGCCAAAACCCACATCCCAATAGCAACATCAAAACAATGCCTAAAAAGTAAACCCAATAAATCACGCTTAGGATTGCCAATCAAAGAGCATTGTAGTCACATTGAATCTAAAAGGATGAGAGATATCTATATTTAGAACATCATTAACTACTGCTTACATCTACTACACAGTATTGTTTTAACTTTGTCTATATAAAGTTAATTTTAGCCCATTTGCTCTGACATTAGTTCAAACAACACTGTAATTTTAAAGATATTTTTGTTAATTGATAACTCAACGTCACTATTGTAAATTTTTTCGAGTATTATTTGTCCTATCAACTTAAGGCACTGGGCTTGGGTATCAAGTGAGTCAATTTGCTACAACCCAGTGTTGGCGACGCTGCTGTCTGTCCAACCGTCAATAAGGCACCACCATGGATGCAGAATTACAAGAAATCTATAACTTTTTAGAAAAGTATCCACCTTTCAATGAATTGCCACCCGAAAGCTTGCTGAAAATCGCTCAAAGCATTGAAATTTCCTACTTTCGTCAAGACACCCCTATTATTCATGCTGGTGATCAAATTCATGATCTCTATATGGTACGAAGTGGTGTTGTCGAAGTGTATCGTCGTAAAGGGGAACTCTATAACCGACTGGATGAGGGAGACTTATTCGGTCAAATGGGATTGTTGACTAACAACAAGGTACGATTCCCAGTCAAAGCCATTGAAGACAGCCTAGTTTATTGTATCCCTGAAGAGATGTTTCAAGATCTCTATGATGAGTTTGACACCTTTGCAGATTTTGTCGAAGTAGAGGACAGTACTCGCTTGCGCCAAGCCGTTTCAGAAAATAACGACGCTAACGATCTGACAACGTCAAAAGTCAAAACTCTGCTAACACGGGATGCCCCACAGATTGAGGCAACCCGCACCATACAATCTGCCGCTCAATTGATGGCTGAAGAAAACGTCTCCTCGCTCTTGGTCGTCGATCCTGATTTTGTTGAAAATGAAGATGAGCCGAATTCGCCTGTATTAGGCATTATTACTGACAGAGATCTGTGCACACGTGTTCTTGCGGAAGGGCTCTCACCTGAAGAACAAGTCTCGGCGGTGATGACCACAGAAGTCATATCTTTGGATCACAATGCCTACGTCTACGAAGCCATGCTGACCATGCTGCGCTATAACGTTCACCATCTGCCCGTGGTCAAAGATCAACGACCTATTGGTATCATTGAAACCACGGATATTGTTCGTTATGAGTCTCAAAACTCTTTGCTGCTTGTTAGCTCTATCTTCCAACAGCAGAGTTTCGAGGAACTAACACTCCTCTCGGAACAGGTCAAAGATAGCTTTGTACGCTTGGTCAATGAAGACGCAAACTCGCATATGGTGGGAAGTGCGATGTCCGTAATCGGACGTAGCTTCAAACAACGCATTATCGAATTAGCGGAAGATCAATTAGGCCCACCTCCTATTCCTTATTGTTTCTTAGCACTTGGCTCAATGGGCCGTGACGAGCAGCTGCTTGTCACCGATCAAGACAACGCCATCATATTAGATGACACCTTTGATGCCGACAAACATGGCGCTTATTTCGAGCAGTTAGCCAAGCTAGTATGTGATGCTTTGCATGAATGCGGCTACAAATACTGTACTGGCGATATTATGGCAACCAACCCACTGTGGCGCATGACTCGCAGTGAATGGGAGGCTTGCTTTGCAGACTGGATTGACGACCCAAACCCGAAAGCATTGCTCAATGCATCAATCTTCTTTGACCTTGATGGGGTGCATGGCCGCTTGAAGTGGGCTGAGCAACTGACTAGTTTCATTGTCCGAAGAGCTAGACGAAACAATCGCTTCTTAGCGTGTCTGGCAAGAAATGCGCTCAACCGCACTCCACCTCTCGGTTTCTTTAAAGACTTCGTGATGGAGAAAGACGGTCGTCACAACAACTCCATTAACTTAAAACGTCGTGGTACGGCACCTCTAGCAGACTTGATCCGCGTGCATGCCCTTGCTGTGGGATCTCGAAATCAGAATTCGTTCGAGCGTCTTGATGACATCATTGATGCCGGTATTTTACCGAAAGGACGCGCCCAGGACTTGCGCGACGCCATGGAATTTATCTCTATGGTCCGCATACGTCACCAAGCCATCGATGTTGAGAGTGCCATCGAGCCAGATAACAATATTGAGCCGGAAAACTTGTCTGACTTTGAAAGACGAAACTTAAAAGACGCTTTCCAAATCCTGAGTAATGCGCAAAACTTTTTGAAGTTCCGTTACCAAGCTAGTAATAGTTTCAAGTAAGGCAAGACGATGATTCAAAAACTCCTAAAAGCGCCGACCATTGATTGGCAAAATAAGTTTGATCAGAAGTTAAGCCGCGCTAATGATCAGCGTTTGATTGATTTTTACGCTCAAGAGCTGCCGCATGCGGAGACACCGCTAGGCGATATCGAATTTGTAGCGATGGATTTTGAAACTACGGGTTTGGATCCTGACAAAAACGACATCGTCAGTATTGGGTTAGTGCCTTTTAATCTTAATCGTATTTACTTAAGACGGGCACAACAATGGATGGTCCGCCCTAGGAACAAACTCGGTGAGGATTCGGTGATTATTCATGGGATTACCCATAGTGAGATCCGCGATGCTCCCGATCTCAATGACATATTGAACGAATTATTGGTCAGTATCTCGGGTAAGATCTTAGTGGTCCACTATCGTAATATTGAGCGGGAGTTTTTAGATAAAGCATTGCGCAGTCGAATTGGAGAGGGTATTGAATTCCCTGTCTTGGATACGATGTTTATTGAAAATCAGATTCAACATAGAAAAACGGGGGGTATTTGGAATCGCCTGAAAGGAGTGAAGCCCGAATCGGTTCGTTTAGCTCAAAGTCGACGCCGCTATGGATTGCCTGATTATACCCCACATCACGCCCTAACCGATGCCATTGCGACCGCAGAGCTTTTGCAAGCTCAAATTGCATATCATTATGCTTCTACCACTCATGTGGGCGATCTTTGGCTCTAGCCAGTTAGATTGTTTAGAGCTTACAAAAGAAGGAGCTAACAAAAAGGGAGCTTCCGCTCCCTTTCGACTGTCGATAAACCCTGTACAACGAATTAAAGCTTAAATCGACCAATTTCAGACTCTAACTCACGAGATAGGTCAGACAGAGCTGAAGCTTGTTCAGCGGCATCTTGCGCTTCCACTGAAAGTTGATTCGACACATCGCGAATACCCTCAGTGTTTCGGGTGATCTCATTCGTGACTGAGGCCTGCTCTTCCGCTGCTGAAGCAATCTGTGTCGCCATATCACTGATACGGGCAACTGCGGTGTGGATTTGCGTCAAACTCGCTGCTGCGGAGTTAGCATCGTCCACACTGGTATCTGCCAACAGCTTACCTTCACCCATGATACCAACAGCTTTGGCCGTTGTGCCTTGTAGCATCTCGATGGTCTCTTGGATTTCTTTGGTTGAAGAATGGGTACGCTGACTTAACACACGGACTTCATCGGCAACAACAGCAAAACCACGCCCTTGCTCACCAGCACGAGCCGCTTCAATCGCCGCATTCAATGCGAGTAAGTTCGTTTGTTCAGCAATGTCTTGAATCGTCGATAGAATGGTATTGATGCTGTTACCATGAGCCTCTAACTCTTGGATCACATTCGTTGCGACTTGCACTTCTTGAGCAAGGTTTTGAATTGAGCTTTGAGTTTGGGTCACTTGGTTCGCGCCGTGTGAACAAGCACCCACCGCTTCTTCTGAACTTTGAGCCGTGTGGTCGGCACTGCCCGCAATTTCTTGCGTCGCGGCCGCCATTTCATTCACGGCTGTAGCAACCATATTGATTTCATCTTGTTGAACACCAATTCTCTGGCTACGCTCTTCCGCTTGTTGCGCGGTTTGCTTGGCCTGCTCAGACAACGACGCTGAGACGTGACTCAACTTGCTGACCATTGTATGCATGTTACCGACAAAGCGATTGAAATTCTCAGCCAGTTGACCGACTTCATCATCACTACGAGGTTCCAGACGTTGAGTGAGATCCCCTTCACCACTCGCAATTTCTTCAAGAGCATAAGAGACGCGGTTGAGATCTCGGAATAAGAAGCCAACCAACCATGAAACCGCAATGATAACGATCGCAGTGATCAAAATGGCGGTGAGAATCATCTCTTGTAGCAATTCACTATGCCCCGCTTCTTCGGTTTCTCTATCCATTTCAATAGCGAAAACCCACGAAGTATTCGGAACAGGTGCAAAGAACAGCAATTTCTCTTTACCCGATACAAAATCAATCTCAATCGACCCTTCACGTGCAGCACGCTCAATGTCAGCCATAGACATGTCTTGATACAAGTCGCTGACTGGTTTCAGTGCATACGCTTTGTTTGGGTGCGCAAGAAAAGTTCCGTCATGTAAATCGATCAACATCGCATGGGCATTGTGACCCGCATCAAGATTGATCACATCATCAATCAGTTGGTCTATTAGGACATCTGCACCCACGACACCAATGAATTTACCATTGCGATGTACAGGTTCGGCAATCGTCACCAACAAAGCGTTGGTAATGGCATCTTGATATGCCGCTGTAATGATCTGCTCACCAGCTCGGTTCGCTTCCTGATACCAAGGGCGGACTCTTGGGTCATAACCCGCTCGGTTTCGTTCTGGATGGGAACGAATCATGTCCCCTTGAGGTGTACCAAGGAAAATATCATCAAACCCACCCGCTAGCCTCGCTTGTACTAAGTACGGGATTTGGTCAGTTTCTTGACTGAATTCATTGAAAGCCGTTGCAATGCTTTTTCGAATGCTGATCCAGTCCGAAATACCAGCCGTCGCGGCCTTCCCTAGACTTTGCGCTCTAGCATAGACGCCATTGCGTGTTTGATCGAATAGTTGCCCTGCTGAAAGCCAAGTTAACGCCGTTGCCATGACGACAACCGCTGATAGGCTCGCACCAATCAGCTTTTGTTTTAGTGTGAGTTTCATTATTAATTTTGAGACATTATTGGTTGATTTCTGCGGCATAGTACACATTTTAAATCGACTTCGCACCAAATATGTTCACTTTTTGACACATTTAAATCATTGAAAAAATATGAAGATTTATTATGAAATTTGTAAATAATCAATCATCTCGCAGCAAAACGATTTCTCTTGCCATTTTATAGTCGTTTATACCTAAGTAACCTCAAGATGCTAGGTTCAGCGAGAACTGCTTGGGTTGTTTGTAAGCTGATTAGATAGCAAGTCATTACTTTGCTGATCTAGTGGCTCTAAATCAAGCAGCGATAACGCGGCTAGCGAGCCAACCGATGCGTTAGGAGGAAGGCTAGCAATTAAAAAGTGAGTACGAACTCAACGATCAAAGGAAGAAAAGAGAAGAAAGAACAATTGGGTTAGTTGCTCGAATACAGATAGAAGAGATTAAAGTAAAAAATGGTCGCGGTTTATCCGCGACCATCTATTTGGATCATAGCCTTCGAAATTTCAAAGCTATGCCATCAAAGCAATGTCATCAAAGCGATGTCATCGCAACAGGGTTATTTACCCTCTGGAATCACTTGTCCATTCTCATCGAGAGCTTGAACGTTGAAGTGATGTTCAACACACTTCTCGTAATCACCAGGGAATAACGCGTTAAATGCGTACTGGTAAGGCACTAGCTTACACATGAAGCTCTTGTTACCTGGGTTGTTCGCATTGTAACCCCAATCTTTGTCCCAAGTGATCATCAGTGCACCAGCACCATCCGTGTTGAATGGCTTCATGTTTGCACAACCCAGTTTCTCACCAGTGATGTCTAGGCCCAGCTCTTTCGAGATCAGCTTGTAGTAATCGATACGGTTTTGCGCACGGAAATCTTCACCGCCCTTGTTACATTCAAATGCACCGTTGATGATTTGAATCGTCGCACCAAAGCCGAGTTCAATCCCTGCCGCTTTGTCCGCAGCGTTTGGCTGCCATGTACCATCAATAACGTGCAGCATGCTTGGTTTAGGTGGCTGAGGGTATACATAGAAGAAGACTGCAGAAGCAAGGTTCAACCAGGTATCAGCAACCAATGCTGGGTTCTCGAGCAATACGCTCTTATCACCGAACATCGCTTCAGAGAATGGACCGTAGTTGTAGTTCCAACTTAGCTGTTTCGCACCACGACCAAAGTAACTCTTGTTCGCAGCACATGGCCAACGCTCACCTTGCCACTCGTTACACTTGCTGTAAGTCATGTCTTGTACATTTTCGTCTTTGTACATTTCACGCAAGTAGTAAAGACCTTGACGCCAGCGTGGCACGCCCTTGCTCGCTTCCCAGTTTGGCGCATTGGCACCCGTTTCCTGAACGAAGTGCGCAAACATGGTCGCTAGCGAGCGACGACAAATCTCATCAGAGTTACGACCGTCAGTGTACGTACGACAGAACGCAGGGAATTTCGCAATTGACTGTAGGAAACGAGTATAAGTGTACTGCTCGTTACGAAGTGGGAACAAGTAATTCCACATCGTTTCGTCAACAACCATCTCAGCACGCTGAACGTTTTCTGGGTTGCTCGATTTCAATGGTGCAACCGCTTCAACGATGGCGTTATCACGAGTTTCGATATCAGGACGAACCAGTTTAAATAGATCCGTATTTGTCTGACTCTGTTCATAAGCCGTTAGCTCTGCACGCGGGATATGGTAGCCGCCGTTGCCATCAGAAATGATAGTGAACTCACCTGGAACCGGTTTCGGATCTGGATTTGGCTTAGGATCTGGATCAGGTTTTGGATCCGGATTCGGCTTAGGGTCTGGGTTTGGTTTTGGATCTGGATTCGGGGTTGTGCCTCCCGGACAGTCAACCACACTCCAGAACCAGCTGCTATTTGATGGCGATTCCCATAAACCTGGGTTGTTACGCGCTTCGTAACAAACATTGTCTAATACGACAACATCACCATTTTTCACGGTTGTCTGGCCATGTACCCATGGAATTGCCGTTGTTGGTGTTGGGTCAGGTTTAGGATCCGGATTTGGTTTAGGGTCTGGGTTAGGAGTTGGGTCCGGGTCTGGTTTTGGATCTGGGTTAGGCTTCGGGTCTGGGTTTGGCTTCGGATCCGGCGTAATAGCACCACCACATTCCGCCGCATCCCAGAACCAGCTCCCCGCTCGTGGGCTTTCCCATGAACCTGGGCTGTTTTTGGCGTGGTAACACTCGGATTTGAAGATCACAAGATCACCGTTGTTTACCTTTGTTTGGCCCGGCACCCATTCAATTGGGGCAGCACCAGCATAAAGTTGGCCACTGAATGTACTTGCAATCGCAAGCCCAACCAGTGTGCCAAGCTTTCTCTTAGAGAAAGAAATTTGCATGGCATTTATTCCTTAAATACTTGAAACGTTATTAAATTGACCATCTCATTATTAGTCGTTTATTCCAGTCTCACATGACCGGAATCTGCCGCTTCGAGAGTATTCACGAACATCTTTTTTCGTTGCTGCCGTTATCATTGCCAAGCAAGGCATCGATCGCAAAAAAACGCCATTTATAGGGGAAAATATCGTAAAGTCAGGGAAAAGACAGGTTTGTAAAGAGTTATATCAGTCCCACTAACGAGACATTGACACACTTATCTCTTTCTCTTATTGAAGTAAAGTGATGCTTTTACCCTATAGCTTTAAGTAAACTCAAGCCTTTGCCTCAGCCAGCGTTTCCTTTCAACCAAGCACCATTTCTGATCCTTAACCAATGATTAGCGGCCTCCACTTTCGCCTACAATAATTTTTTCTGCGCCAGCCACTCGTTTATACGGACGAAATGCTTTTAGACAGACAAAAAAACGCCAGCAAATTGCTGGCGTTTCAGTAAAACCTAATCGTCGTTAAAACGTATTGTGTTTAAGAACGATCTTCGGTGCGCATACCAAGTACAAGACTGACACACATTGCGATTAGCACGATTGTAAACGGCAATGCGGTTGAAATCGCGCCCGCTTGAAGTGCTTGAATCGCTTCCGTACCGCCAATCCAGAGTAGTGCAACCGCAATCGCACCTTCCATGAAGGCCCAGAATACACGTTGCAGGACTGGAGCATCCACTTTACCACCAGCAGTAATGCTATCGATCACCAATGAGCCTGAGTCAGAAGACGTGATAAAGAACACCAGTACTAAAACAATAGCAATCATCGAAAGAATGCTACCCATTGGAAGTTCATCAAACATTTGGAACATCGCTAACGATACATCCGTTAGGCCATCCGCCCCTAGCGCACCTACGTTATTCATTACCTGATCCAAGGCAATACCACCAAATACCGACATCCACACCAAGGTCACGGCTGTCGGAACAAGCAGAACAGCGGTCATGAATTCACGAACGGTGCGACCTTTAGATACACGCGCGATAAACATACCGACAAATGGTGACCATGAGATCCACCAAGCCCAGTAGAATACCGTCCAGCCTTGGAACCAAGCTTCGTCTTCACGACCAACAGGGTTACTTAGTGGGATGATATTTTCAACGTAAGCCATCAATGTTGTTGGAATAGAGCCTAGCGTAATTGCATAAGCAATCATACCCACAAGAATAAGCAGCAAGAAAGCCACGACCATATTGATGTTAGACACCACTTTCACACCGCCATCGATACCACGAACAACGGAGAAAACGGCCAGTAGAGTGACCGCAGCAATGACTACGATTTGCAAGCCGATACCAGATTCAATGCCAAATACGTGCTGGATACCGCTTGCCGCTTGTTGTGCACCAAGCCCAAGTGATGTTGCCAAACCAAATAAAGTCGCAATCACAGCAAGAATATCAACAATGTGCCCTGGCCAACCCCAAGCCTTATCGCCTAAGATCGGATAGAAAATAGAGCGGATCGACAGAGGTAATCCTTTGTTGTAGGCAAAGAAAGCCAAAGAGAGCGCAACAACACCATAAATAGCCCAAGGGTGAAGACCCCAATGGAACATGGTCGCACCAAGTGCCATTTCGGCAGCTTCAGGCGTAAAAGCTTCAACATTCAGTGGTGTTTTGTACCACCCCGTGAAGTAAGCCACAGGTTCCGCAACACTCCAGAACATCAGTCCAATACCCATGCCCGCAGCAAAGAGCATCGAAATCCATGAAAGGAATGAGTAATCCGCTGCCGCATCACGTCCACCAAGTCGAATTTTACCTAATGGGCTGACGATTAATGCTAAACAGAAAATAACAAATAAGTTACCGGACCAAATAAACAGCCAGTCAAAAGCACCAATGATTTTCCACTTAATGCCATCGAGGGCAGCTTTTGCTGTACCCGCATCCAGCACTAAGGCAGCAACTAAAAATAGCGCAATTAAACCAGCGCTTACACCAAATACGGGGTTGTGTACATCAAACCCCCACTTTTGTACGTTATCTTGACCGACTGTATAGTCGGTACTATCGATACTGTACTTATCAATACCTTTTGTCATAACTTCCTACTCGTAGATTTTCTAAACAATAGTTCAACTTTAATGATTAAGAAGAATTACTTTGAGTACATTGCACTTTGTTTAGACCTTAAGCTCTATACCGTAGCATACTGATAATTAATTCAACAAACTAGACCACTTTAGTTGCTGAAAAAATCATCTTTTTGGTCAAAACTGTGCACAGAACCAGCAGTTGTGCCTATAAATATAGTTAGAACTCAAATCAATGTTGAGCTTGCAGCACATAAATGTGAATAAACCGACTTTGTGACACTTTTATTGAGAAGCATTTTGGGGTAATTTCGCCAAAAAATGACTGATTACTATGGAATATCACTTTGGAAAAGCATGAAGAAGTCTTAGTTTCTATTCGTCAGATAATTCGAGCTATCGACTTACATTCAAAGAAGCTGAGTAAAGAAGTAGGTCTGACTGGACCACAGTTAGTCTTGCTGCGCGCCATTAAAGAGTTGGGTGTGGTGACTATCAAAGAGCTGGCTATCCACACCAACATGAGCCAAGCAACCGCCACTTCGATCTTGGACAGGCTTGAACGTAATGGATATGTTGAGCGGGTTCGTAGTACTCAGGATAAACGTAAAGTGAACGCTCACTTGACCGACAAGGGCAAAGAGCTTCTCACCGATGCTCCATTACCCCTGCAGGAAAACTTTGTGAATCAATTCCAAAAGCTTGATGCATGGGAACAAAGTCTACTGCTTTCTTCGGTACAACGCATTTCCAGCATGATGAATGCTGAAGAGATTGAGGTTGTCCCTATGTTGGAATTAGGCAGCATTACCCGTTCCGAATAGCATTTTACACTCTGAATATCATTTTACACTTTGAATAGCATTCAAAGCTCTGTGTAGCATTAGGCAAGCTGAATCGATTCACGTACTCAGATTCGTTTTAAATGCTCAGAGTCGTTTTAATGTTACAAATAGTGCAACCACCTAAACCAACCCCGTCTCCACGGCATATTTGGCCAGCTCGGCGGTCGAATGTAAGTTCAGTTTATGTTTGATGTTATGGCGATGGGTTTCGACGGTGCGGTAGCTGATATCCAGTAACAACGCAATTTTCTTACTACTATGCCCTTGTGCCACCAATTTCAATACCGCTTCTTCTCTTCGGCTCAATGGACTGGGTTTTGCCGAAGTCGGTACCACTTCTTGAGTAAATAGGGTTTGTGTCACCGTTTCACAAAAATAGGTCGAGCCCTGATTCACGGTTTTAATCGCTTGTACCATTTTCTCTGCGGTGATTTCCTTCAACATGTACCCCACGGCACCAGCTTGCATCACTTGCATTATATACTCGCGATTGTCATGCATGGTGAGCATCAAAATGCGACTTGCCGGCATCTCTTCTTTAATCAATTGAGTCGCTTCAATACCGTTCATGATCGGCATGCTGATGTCCATTAAGGTGACATCCGGCTGTAAGGACTTCACGACTTCGACCGCTTCTAGCCCATTACTTGCAGTCCCAATGACTTCAATTTCAGGTTCCTGATTCAGCCGTGCGATAAATCCTTCGAGCACGACTTGGTGATCATCCACAATCACCACTTTAATCGGTTCATCCATATACCAACTCATCTACTTCTAATAAAACCGTCATCTCAGTACCTAACCCAGGTTCACTAAGAATTTCGAACTCACCGCCAATAAATTCCACTCGCTCACGCATATTTCGTAAACCAATCCCTGTCGAAACATCGCGGGCATGAACATTAAAACCAATCCCATTATCGCGAATGATCAACTGCAGTGTCCCTCCCAACTGCTCACATATCAACTCTACTTTGCTTGCTTGGGAATGTTTTTCAATGTTGGTTAAGGATTCTTGAGCGACACGGTACAAAGTCGTTGCAACTTCTGAAGGTAGCTTGCAATTAGTGTTACCGAAATGCGGCTCAATCTCCTTTCCTGAATGGGCAGAAAAATCCAGTAATAATGTGTTTAAGGCTGCGTTAAGCCCGATATCATCCAGTGCACTGGGTCTTAGCTGATGTGAGATATGGCGAACCTCGTTAATCGCCATCAATAATGATTGCTGTGACTTTGTTAGGTACTCTTTTTGCGTGTCGTCTTCTAAACGATTGCCCAGTAATTCGAGATGACACTTGCTTGAAACCAGCAATTGATTAATACCATCATGCAACTCACGCGCAAGATGCTTTTTTTCATCTTCCTGAAACATCACTGTTTTATGCGCTAATTCTTTCAAGTTTTTGTCAGCAATTCGGTGCTCATGCAAGTTGATGGCAAGCGTGAGAACAATGATCACGGCAACAGTAATCAGAACAATGACCATAACAGAGAAAAACGTCGTCTCAATATTCCGCTGTACCGCCGCTTCCATTTGCGCCACTTCAACCGCGATGTCCTCCATATACAAACCAGTCCCTATCATCCAATTCCATTCACTCAACCAAGCGGCATAACTCAGTTTAGGGACCGTTTCACCTGTTGATGGTTTTTGCCAATAATAGCTGTGAAACCCTCCACCACTGCGAGCTTGTTTCAGTAAGCCTTCTATCAAATAGTTGCCTTCAATATCTTGAATATGGAGGAGGTTTTGCCCGACTAAATCAGGTTGAATCGGGTGAACAAGGTTAATGCCAGTATCATCGTACGCAAAAAAGTAGCCGTCAGAGCCGTAGCGCATTCGACTAAGAATTTCTCTTACTTGTCGCTTGGCTTGCGGTTCCGCCAAATTGGGATCAGACACGACATGCTCAATGGCATTAAACGCGATTTCCACACTATCTTGTAACGTCCGCTCCCGCGATTGAATCAGATTGTCGCGGAAAATCTCCACTTCACGCTCGCCTAGGGTTTGCGCTTGGTGAATGGAGATCCAACTGATGCTGGCAGTAACCAATAGCAGAGGTAATAGCGTCAATAAAATAAGTTTGGCTTTTAGTGGCATTCCTTCGCCTCACAGGACTTTGTGACCTTTCAATAAAAAATCAGAGGCTCAAAGAACCTCTGATATTGACTTACAGACGTCAAATCACTCACTCATCAAAGCGATGCCTGTTGTATCACCTAAAGCAGTGCTTAACGAATCTAGTGTTTCACGTATTCTTGAGAATCAAAGTCACTGATAGTATTTAATTTTCTCTCCATTCAATGTAGCAACATATGACGATCCTCGCCTTAAATAACATCACACTTTACCGACTACATGCCGTAAAATTCAGGGAAAACCAGTAACGATGCTAATACCAGTATTTGAATCCCAATGAACGGCATCACACCACGATAAATATCTCGCGTGGTGACACCATTTGGCGCAACCCCTTTAAGGTAAAATAGACTGAAGCCGAAGGGTGGCGTTAAGAAGGAGGTTTGCAAGTTCATCGCTACCAGAATCGCAAACCAAGTCATATTGATGCCCATGATTTCTGCCACAGGCGCAAGGATAGGTACAATGATGAAACAAATTTCTACGAAATCGATAAAGAAACCTAAAATCAAAATGACCAACATAGTGATGATCAAAAAGCCCCATTTCTCTCCAGGGATCTGCATCATCCACTCTTCAACGAGATAATCACCACCGGTATAGGTAAAGGCCATAGAGAACGCTGTTGCACCTAATAAGATAGCGAACACCATTGCTGTTACTTTCACTGTTTCTTTGGCGGCGTCATAAACCATTTTCCAGCTAAACTGCTTATAGAGAAGCGCCAGAACAATCGCACCCGCACCGCCTAACGCAGCGGACTCTGTTGGCGTCGCAATCCCCGCAAAAATTGAACCTAGAACCACAACAATCAGCGCTAATGGCGGAATCACAGCTTTGAGTGCCGTGATCACCTCTTCACGGCGACTGATGGATTCATCACGTTCAATCGGGCGCGCAGCGTCTGGGTTTAATTTAGCGTAGATAAGAATGTAAGCAATGTAAGCACCTACTAACACCAGACCCGGCCAAATCGCGGCTTGAAACAGATCACCGACAGGTACGCCTAATACATCCCCTAATAGGATCAAAACAATCGATGGCGGAATAATTTGCCCTAACGTCCCTGAGGCACAAATCGTGCCGCACGCCAGACCTTTGTCATAATGATATTTGAGCATGACGGGCAAAGAAATCAGCCCCATAGCAACAACCGATGCCCCAACAACCCCTGTCGAAGCAGCCAGTAAAGCGCCAACCAATACAGTCGAGATCGCAATCCCGCCTCTGACCCCACCAAACAATCGTCCCATGGACTCTAGTAATTGCTCAGCAAGACGTGTCTTTTGTAACACCAGCCCCATAAACACAAATAAGGGTACTGCCATTAACACGGTATTTTCCATAATGGATTGAATGCGATATGGCATAAATGCAAACATATCCATCCCTTCAGCCCAAACACCAAAAATCAGTGCGATACCACCAAAGGTAAATGCCACTGGGAACCCCAATAAAAGGGCAAACAGGGCGACAAAAAACATCACGATTCCTATCATGAGATTCTCCTTTTATTGTTGATTATCTGAGTTCGCGTAAAGCAAATGCGGATTCACGATCTTGTTGATCGAGTGCAGCATCAAGCCAATACCACTGATCGCCATGAAAAAGAATGACAGCGGGATCATCGCTTTAATGATCCAGCGATATGGCAAACCGCCGGGATCGCCCGATGTTTCCCCTAACTCGTAACTTTCTCTGGCAAAGTCAATTCCGTAGTAGGCAACCAACAAACAAAAAGGCAGCATAAAAATAAGGGTGCCTAGCAGATCGATAATCGCTTGCGCTTTGTGTGACAAACGCTCATAAAATAAATCCACTCTCACGTGCCCTCCGGCTTTCACCGCATAAGGCACACCTAACAAGAAAACCGCCGAAAACAGATGCCACTCTAATTCTTGAAAAGCGATAGAAACATCATTGAATACATAGCGCATTACGACGTCATAAACGACGTTCGCAAGTAGCAGGATAAAAAGGATGCTGGATAACCAGCCGAGCGCATCACCAAAACGGTTAAATAGGCGCTCAATGTAAATTAGACTTCTCATTGTTCTACTCCATGGAGCAACGACTTCTACTTATAAAAAAGCCTGCTGCTAAGCAGCAGGCTCTTAAACTCACCCCGAAGAGTGCTTGGGCTTCCCGTAGACGGGATACGTTATTGTGCTTGGCTGTTTAAGTAAGCGCGGTGCGAGATGTTAGACCACGGTCTGACCTGCTCAATGTAGCTCGCTTGTGATTCTTGGATCTCTTTCGCTAACGCATCCTTTTCAGCGTGTTGTTTTAGGAGGCGATCGTTAGCTTCACGCAGCGCGTCGATCACTTTCGGTGGGAAATCTTTCACTTGAACATTTGGGTATTCGGATTTGATTGATGCCCAGTTTTTACCGCTTTCATGCTTTGATTGCGTGTACATGTCATAGGCTGCGGTTTTCATCGCAATTTGTAGTATCGCTTTCAAGTCGTCCGGTAGACGCTTCCAAGTACGCTTATTGATCAAGAACTGAAGCTCAGTGCCTGGCTCATGCCAACCTGTGTAGTAATAAGGTGCAATTTTGTGGAAGCCCATTCGTAAATCGAGAGAAGGCCCCACCCACTCTAGTGCATCGATTGTACGACGCTCAAGTGAGGTATAAAGCTCCCCCGGTGCAATGTTGGTTGGCTTTGCGCCTAGCTCAGCAAGAATTTCGCCGGCGAAACCCGGAATACGCATTTTCAAGCCTTTAAGGTCGTCGACAGAATTGATCTCTTTTTGGAACCAGCCGCCCATCTGAGTATCGGTGTTGCCTCCTGGGAAAGACATCAGGTTATGAGGGGCATACACTTTTTCCATCAACTCCATACCACCACCGTGGTAGAACCACGCATACTGCTCCGTTGGGAGCATCCCAAATGGCATCGACGTGAAATACAAGGTGTTCGGAACTTTACCTTTCCAGTAATACGACGCTGAATGCCCCATATCGTATTGACCCGATTTCACCATATCAAACACACCAAGCGGTGCTTTGTGTTTATTGGCAGAGTCGATACGAATTTTGAGGCGTCCATTCGACATCTCTTCTGCCATTTTTGCCATATTCTTGGTCGCATCACCGAATATAGGAAAATTAGGTCCCCACGTTTCCGCTAATTTGAGTCGATAGACTTTATCTGCTGCGCTCGCACCTGTAGCAACTAGCGAAAGTGCTGCAACGACAGCAACACTTTTAAAAACTCGTTTTAATGATTTTTGGATTAGGCTCATGTTTCACGTCCCTTGTTGATTCAATACTTCACATCAGAAGCACCTTGTATTCGTGATAAACATGTAACAATTTTGTAAATCAAGAAATCAGCAGGAACACGCAAAAAAGTGGACTAATCACCGTATAGTAAAACCAAGGTAGTACGCATTAGTACGTAGGATATATCTCAACAGATAAATTAATACCCATTTATTAGTCACTTGAATTGATTTGAAATTAAATAAAAGTAGGAAAACACGTAGAAGACGATATCACCTTTAAACGCAACAATATTTACAAAGGTGTGACATGTGCTCAGTTTTCAATCAGGTCATCCATTTCTGGCTGACAAGCTCATTAAGCAAATGTCTGAGCAGCAAGGTGAGATAAATGAGGTGAGACAAAAGAAAAAGAGGGGTATGCGCATACAGGCAAAAAAAACCCCAGCATAGTGCCGGGGTCAAAAGAGTCGAGGTAGACTTAAAGTGCTTTATAGATAACCTTGTTACCTGAAAGCTGTTCTTTAACTACCAAGTTTTCTTCTAGTAGCTTCTTAAGAGCACCGGTTGCCCATGAAGCTGCTTTAGCATCTTCCTGACCTGCTGCAAGACCAATGCCTTTAGGGTTAATACCCTCAGCATTAGCGACAACAATGTCTAGTACTTGTTGCTGCTTAGGCGTTAGTGACACCTCAACTTTCGCTACTGGAGCTTTTTTTTCAGCAACGACAGTTTCAGCGACCTTCTTTTCTGCAGGTGCTTTCTCTGCGACAGGCTTTACTGTTTTAGGCGCAGCAGCAATGTTTGCAACTGTCGCTTTAATGCGCTTTTGCAGTTTTAATTGCACTTTACGCTTGTGAGCAAGTCTCATTGAATGTTTCTCCGGTTCCCTGCATCTAAGCAGGCATCAAATTTGAAGCGCGTTTTATAACAAAATTTGTAGGAAATTAGTAGGCTTTCGCCGTCAATGTCGCCGAAAAATGCGGGGTTTAATGTAAACGACTATTATTTATTCAAAGGACGTTGGTGATCTTCCTATAAACACTGAACATATAATCAGTATGCTCAAGTGAGTCTGTTGAGTTCGGAGGTTTTGCGGTCAAGAACTTGAGTACACAACTGTATGCACTAATATAGGATGATGTTATGGAGACCCTGCAACTCAGTAATTCGCAATTCGATTCACGCTCCCCTACCTCTCGTATCATCATGGTCGCGTTTGGGGTTGCCGTTGGTTTTCTTATCTTCTTCTCGCCAGGCTTTTCTCATCTTATGGTGTCGCTGTGCATACTAGCCGCTGTCGCTTGTTTTATATGGTTGATGATACTTAAAAGCAAGGTCGGCTACACCCTCACCTCTTCCCACTTTCAACAGCATCTCTTTAAAGGCGGCTGGGTCGTAAAATGGAACAACATCGAGTCCATAGGTTTATGCACTTATCGTCATGATGACGGTTGGCGACAACCCCTCCCATGGGTGGGTATTCGTCTCAAGACCTATTCACCTTATTTGGATTCCATCTGCCTGAGAGTTGCCAGCGATATCTTGCTTAGCCAACGAGCGCTACTCTATTCGGGAGCAAGACAAAACCATTGCACAGACACCTTTGAAGACATGGTTCTGAAATCGGAACATTTTACCGATCAACGCGGTGTGAAATATAAAGGGTTGTTGGCCATGCTCGCCAATCGGATGGAGCTGCAAAGACAGTTTTTTGGCTATGATATCTATATATCAGTTAATGATTTAGACCGAGAGGCGGAAGACTTTATTGGACTGGCTCGACGCTACCTTGCTGCAGCAGATGTCGACTTGATAAAGGAAAGGCAAGAGTCGGGTAAATAAATGGGCCATTGACATTGAGACGTATAGTTACTCATCCCTGCAGTAGAGCCTGCAACAGGCTCTACTTCAGCGAAAGCTTACGCAATAGGAAGTATGCCCCATTAATAAATTGGCATTTGATCCGCGACGTAAGGATTCGATGCACGCTCACGGCCAAAAGTGGACTCCGGACCGTGCCCCGGAACGAACTTCATGTCTTCACCAAGAGGCCAGAATTTCGTCTTAATGACGTTTATCAAAGTGTCAAAATCGCCTTTCGGAAAGTCAGTACGCCCGACACCGCCGTTAAACAAAACATCGCCAACAAACGCTAAGCGGGCTTCTTGATTAATAAAACTCACATGACCCGGGCTGTGACCTGGAGTATGTAGAACATCAAAGACTTGATTGCCAAACGAAACGGTATCACCTTCTTCTAACCACTGGTTCGGTTCGAACGCTTCCGTTAAAGGGAAGCCAAACATTTGGCTTTGGTTTTCGAGCCCTTGTAACCAAAAGTTATCTTCTTTATGAGGACCAATAATTTCCAGACCGCCGTAGGCTTCAGACAATTGTTTTACCCCACCAACATGATCGATATGACCATGCGTCAGCACAATATTAACAATATCCAAGCCCAGAGATTTCACTGCCGAATCAATTTTTGCAACATCACCACCTGGATCAATGACGATGCCTTTCATGGTCTCGTCACACCATACGATGGAACAGTTTTGGGAGAAAGAGGTGACTGGAATTGTCTGGTATTTCAGTGCCATAGTGGATTACCTTAATGAATGTCTATTCAAATCTGAAGGCACTATGACACTAACCTATACGGACTGCAAGAAGTCGCAATACTCGTCGATCAATTGACTCGACGTAGCATAGAACAAAGCGTTATATAAAAATTTTGGAATAAGTCTGTTTACCAACGACGCACTGGACCTGTGTCGATATGAATGAAGTTACTGCGCGGGTAATACCCTACCCCACCCATTTTGAGCTCAGCAGCAGCGTCTCGAACTTTCGCTAGTGAGACCCCCTCTAGATTGAAGTCAAGCGCCTGACCTGTCATATGATAACTTTTCTTAGCAACCCCTGACGACTTCGCTCTTAACGCCGCATTGGTGACTGGTGAACGGTAGCCCGAGATCATCATGACTTCCGTCTCCACGCCAAGTAAGTTCTGGATTTTAGACAACTGGTCAAACAGACGCTTATCCATTGGGTGCACTTCTTCACGGCGGTAATCTCGACAGATTTCATCCAGTCGAATCAACTCACTGGAAATATATTCACGCCCATCAAAATAGCAACTTTCCAACTGCTCACCGGTATGGATATTATTCATCGCAATGGTTCGTGATTGCGCCGGAGAGCCCGCTTGAACTCCAAACGGCATGGCTGAAGCTGCAAGGGCACCACCAGCGAGAAACAGAAAATCACGACGAGAAAAATTTGAGTTGGACATGAATAATTATCGGCCTAAATGAACAAAAACAGCGCAAAACAATAACCAATGAAAAAAGTAGCGTCAAACATCTTACCAAGCCAAATCCAACTAAATTGCGATCGATAGTGTGTTATGTACTGATTAACCACTACTTTTTTATGATTGTAAAATTTCGTTCAAATTATCCGTTATGACTAAAATTTGCTGCGTAATTATAGATATCATCACGATAGTGGACTTGACCACCTTCTAGCCATACGTTTTGATAAATGATATGCACAGGAACGCGTTTACGCAAACGAATCGAAGTATTATCTTCTTTCGTTTTGTAAGCTAAACGACGTTTGATCTCTCTTTCTGAGTAACCTTGAGTTCTTAATAAGGAGCTGGCGAATTGCCCTGCATCTTCTACTCGGACACAACCAGAGCTGAACGCCCTCTCCTCACGACCAAACAGACCTTTACTCGGCGTATCATGTAAGAAAATAGCGCGGCGATTTGGGATAAGGAATTTGTAACGTCCTAAAGCATTGCCGTAGCCTGGCTGCTGTCTCAATTTGTAAGGGAAACTTTTCGGTTTTAGATTTGCCCAGTCTATCAGTTCCGGACTCACCACCTCTTGTGAGCTCCAACTTTCCAAAATATCGAAATTGTTCTTGCTCAAATACTCTTGGTCATGCTTCAGTTTCGGCAGAATATCTTTCACCATGATTTTATGAGGTACGTTCCACGTCGGATTCAAAATGACTTGATTGAGATTACCCGTCATGATCGGTGTCTTACGCTCTTTACGTCCCACGACAACACGCGATTCGAATAAAGGCTTACCTTGGTACCACAACTTCATTTCAAATTCAGGCACATTTACCATGACCACAAGGTCGCGCTCTTGAGGCCATAATCTTGAGCGCTCTGAATTCAAAGCCAGCGCAGCTAAACGAGCCTGTGAGCTCATGTTAAGCCATTTTATCGTATTGGGACCTATCACACCGTCATCATGCAGACCATGCAGCTTTTGAAACTTCTTGACGACATTGACTAAAGCTTGGTCATAGATAACGCCGGTTTTTTCTATTGTCGATGCATCAGCTGTCGATGCATCAGCTGACGATACATCAACTGTCGATACATCAACCCCCGCGACCGACATTCGATGTAGCAGGACAGATTTCATCGATTCCGAAATTGCCGCTCCCTTACGCTTAACACGTCCTTTTTGGCTGTAAAGCTCAGGCTCACTTTCTACGTGATACACCAATTTCGAAAAACTGGGAATAAACGACGCGTCATTCTGAAGAGGAGACTGGTAAGAGATGAGTAACTCATTGAGTTTCTGGGTTTGAATAGCTCGTACAAAGTTCGCTAACGAAGCTTCATTTGGGTCTAACTTTACATGAGCACTGGTATGTGAAAACAACCAAGTAGTGCCATGTTCAGGCAAAGAATCCACGTAATTGATAAAAGCAATAAAAGCGTCCGTTGCCATCACATCAAATTCATCGTGACGATAACCGTTAAGGACTTTATTGAGTTCACGATATCGATTGGAAATCTCAGGACTAACATTAGCAAGATCAATAAGATGAAGCTGCATCATCAATTGGTCGATATCCGCATCATTCTTCCAAATCAAATCGTTGCCAGTTTGACTGTAGACCTCAGACACCACCTGAGAATGATACAGTTGATTTGAGTAATCGTTAGGGTTTACCTGCCAATTATTGACAGAAATGCCATCAAAACTCCACACTGAAGTGGAAAACAACATCAAAATAGTAAAAATACGAGTTATCACCTGGAATCCCTTCTCCACACTTCTCAACAAAGTATGGCAGAGATTACTTACTGTGCAGGTAAATTTGTATGAACTTTCTACTGATTTTACTACTCTAAGCGAACTGAAAATGACATTTCATGAACCAAGTGAACAATTTACGTGAAACTGACTGGGATTTTTCAATTTGACTCTTGTTTTCCCCAATAAACCATTAAGAGCCATCAGCGAGCAATGCGGCTCCAATGATTATCCCACTGAATCGAAGAGTGCACTTTGCTAGACTTAACGCCTACGTCATGTTCAACAACTTTGCCTGAACCAGAACTGACTCGAAATGCGCCTTCCACAGAAGCAACACCAGATGCATCAGGAAGTACGCGAAGATCAACCAATTCTTTTGTCTCGCGCGACCAAATACCGAAGCAATTCCCACGCGGTGACGTCGCTAAGATCCAATCCTTATCGGAGGCAATGCTGCCGATGTAATGATCAAACCTCTCCCACTCTTCTGGCTCGGCTTGTAAGTCGATAAACTCCCCACCCCTTTGATGCACACTGACCAATGCTAAGGTCCTCTCGCGATCGCCACGGAATTGCTGAGCACAAAACACCTCGCCTTGATCTGAAAAGGCCAAGTGACGAATACTTAACTGATGATCGCTCAAAGACGCTTGTTCCAGCAACTCCCCTTGAGAAGAGAGATAGCTTAAACTTGGCTGCATAGTATCGCGATTTAGCTGGGTACGACCCTCCGTGTGTATCCCGCCGACACCAATGGCTAAAGTATCATCTGGCAATACCACCACTTCGTGAGGACCTAAGCCAAAGCCTGACAGCTCATCTACCTTTTGATATTGGGATTGGCTGTCGTAAACACCAATGATCCCTCGGCTGGTACCGATCTCCCCTTCTGTTGCAAATAGCCAACGCCCATCATTTGAAAATGCGCCATGGCCGTAAAAATACCGACCTGGCTTCGCAGCATGTTTCGATATAATTCGGCCATTGTGATAATCGAATACTATGAAAAAGTCACCGGGTCTTCGTGCGAAGACAACCCCATATCCAGCGGTATTTGAAGCGACACCATGACCTCTTGCTGGGATAGGTAGTGTGTTGATGGCTTGACCGAACTCATTTGCTATTACCACTCCATATGTGCCCTTACCCAATACACAGCACCCCATCAGAGCCGGACGATTCGCTAAGGTGATTGAATGGGATTGGCAACCAAATGGTAAAATCGGCGACGCCATGCCTAAGAGTGCCGCTTTCAATAAACTGCGGCGTGTTTTATCAGTCACCATCGGTCGCATTAAACCCTATAATCACACCTAACTCGATGGCAACTTCTTCATGAATAAGGTACTTAAGTTGCTCTAACTTATTGTATTGCGCTAACACCATTTGATAACCCGTCTTTGTTTGTAAAGCATCAAATAAGCTTGCTTGCTGAGGCCAAGTCGATAAGGTGATCGAGAATTGGTTACGGATGCGATCGGCTAGTTCCTGCTTGCCCCTCTGACGCAGTATTTGGTCTAAGCCTGAACCATTAGCAAAGTAAAGTGACTGTAAAGCCATAACATTGGTTTTTAGGTGCGACAAAGACGTTCGCGAGCGCCATGACTCCACAAAGTAAGGTCTCGGCTGACCGACCTTGGCCAATGGGCGTGACAGCTTCTTCATACTGTACTCCAACTGATTCGACAGTAACGCAATGTATTCTGAGTGCCATTTACCGATATCTGAATCACGCCAAGGGTTTTCACCCCATGCCTGATGAATTGCTTGTGCATGCGTCGCTAAGTTACTCGCAATGGCAGCTCCGGTTTGACAAGTTGTCGCATGGGTAAAGTAATCCGACTTGGCATCATACAAAAGCCATTCAATTGAGCCGAGTCCTTGGACCGTCACACTTTTATTTGCAATCTCAGCTTGGCTCCAACTTCTTGAGGATTGGACTAGCTGTGACATTTTCCGTCCTGTGGTATTTTTCTTGTCCGGCCAAAATTGCACATTCCAACTCAACTC
Source organism: bacterium sp. HQB-39 (assembly GCA_043422575.1). GTDB lineage: Bacteria > Pseudomonadota > Gammaproteobacteria > Enterobacterales > Vibrionaceae > Vibrio. Next base: position 52,070 of record JBHOHG010000021.1, read on the forward strand.
AAGGGCTTGTTCTGGACCTCGTTCTTGCCCCTGCAATGCCATCCAAGCATCTAACGTATCCAACCACTTTGTTTTCAATCGTTCTTGGGCATCATCGGGTACACCTTCAACGCCACAGCTCATCGCCATTTGGCGTGCTAAATCATGTGCGCGTTCAGAAAATTGTTTCGAGGATTCGAACTGTACACGATACACTTGTTGGCTAGGATGCGAGGTGGTATCGAATCGCACGCTCTCATGCGGCAAGTGTTCTACGTAACCTACGTGGTTTTCACGGAAATCTTCAGCGGCGGTCGACTCAGAAGTGGACGTTGATTGACATCCCAGCATCATCAAGCCAATCGAAAAACTTAGTACCGTTTGTGACATTGTCATCTGTGTGTCCTAAAGAGAATTTAAGAAGGCAACCAAGGCTTCACGCTCTGATTTGTTCATATGAAGTACATTTTGTTTAGATTGCTCGGCTTCTCCACCGTGCCACAAAACCGCTTCCATCACGTTTCGAGCTCGACCATCGTGAAGAAACTGAGTATGCCCATTGACTTCTTGGGTATAACCAAGCCCCCACAATGGCGGCGTTCTCCATTCACGTCCGTTAGCCAGTGATTCTGGACGATGATCAGCCAGCCCTTCTCCCATATCATGCAGTAGCAAATCGGTATACGGGTGAATCAGCTGATTAGAGAGTGCCGGTAACCCTTCACGAGTGGCGGTGGTAATATTGGTACGATGACAGCTTTCGCATCCAGCAGAGTTAAACAGCGCTTGGCCTTTTATGACTTGTGGATCCTTGGTGTTTCTTCGAATAGGAACGGCCAAATGCTGCGTATAAAACTCAACAAAGTTTAAAATTTCGTCACTGACCTCTGGCGAACCACCATTAGGAAGGTCGTTACAAATCGATTGGTGGCTCGTACAATTTTCATTAGGAAAAAGGTTGGTCGTTAAACCCACATCACCATTAAATGCGGCTGCATTTTGCTGCATTAAGTTAGGCTGTCCCGCTTTCCAACCAAAGCGACCAATCGCTATCTTACCTGTTCGGACATCCCATACTTTGTTCACCCGCCCAGATATTCCATCTTTATTAAGATCTTCGGGATCCGCCATAGCCAACAAGGTTTCATCGGGAATGCTTTCTAAAAGTCCGAGGCCAATCATAGGAGGAGCAACACGTGGTGATAATTGCGTTTTAGGGTGCATATCGCCATATGCGAGCTCGGTAATGGCGAATGTTGGTTTACGTAACCCGACCACGGCTCCATCTTTAAACCTCACTGCAACCTCGCTATAGGTAAGGTTTATCTTCCCTTCCGGTTTCTCATCATGAAGCGCAAAATCCTGTAACTGACCACCATAGGTCGGCTCTGGGATCACACCACTGAATATCCTTGCTTGCTGTTGTTGAGGAGTTTCATCAGGAATACTTAAACGGATCAACATTGAAACGGCATGAGGCTCACCTGGCTCTGGCGGGTGACCACGTCCATCTTTGATATGACAGTTCTGGCAACCATTAGTATTAAACAGTGGGCCTAGACCATCACGCGCATCCGTTGAGGCAGGCGAGCTCACCCATGGATTTCTGAAGAAGCTATTACCAACACTAAAATCTAACCGCTTAGACATCAGCAAATTGTTGGCGGGAAGCGAAAAGGCATTTGCCCCGTCTTTTTTGACACTCGTTTCTCCCCCTGACTTACGCTCATCGGCAAAAGCCGTTGCGGAGGCAATCAACGCTATAACGGGTAAAATATAAGACTTCATAACAGTGCTCTTTAGAGTAATTATACCGATAGCCAAATAGACACACCGATAGATACGGGTATAGCAACTCAGCAACTGAAACTCATCAACTTCAAAAGCAATAACATTAGATTAAAGGCAGATACCGAAGTGGCGGTAAGGCGCTGGCTTGAAGCCAGTCTGGGCATCAGGCAAACGACGAGAAACAAAGGGCTCAAGAGCCCTTTGATATGTTCGCATGATCCTTCAGATTAAAACTCGTGGTCAGCGGTATCTGGGTTTAGGCTGTTGATCCCAACGATCTTTGCGGCACGCTCAATCGCTTCAGTTTGCGCTACAAGTGACAGAATCGTTTTATTTACCAAAGCGTTACCTTGAGAATTACCAGAAGCGATCAGCTGATCAAAGTACTGGTTGTGTTTCTCAGCAGAGCTAACAAGTTCAGCGACTTGAGTTCTGGTCTTGTCGAACTGTTTTTGAATCGATTTAGCCGCATTTTTGTCTTGCTGATAAACCAGTGCATGTAGGCTAGGTCCTGTCATCAAGCTGCCATCGGCACGAAGATAAAGACCAGTGTAAACGTTGTAGATGCCCTGCTCATTATAGTAATGAGAGTTGTGCGTGTTGTCTGAGAAGCAATCGTGCTCATCTTCTGTTGAGTTAGCTTCTAGTGCAACTTTCATACGCTCACCTGCAAGTTCACCCAGCGAAAGCGACCCCATACCAAAGAGCATCTTACGTAAACCACTGTCTGCTGAAGCACCTAACAGTTCTTGGCGGTAGTTACCTTTAACACCCGCTGCCCACTGTTTCTCCATCCATTTCAAATCTTGAATCAATAGATCCGCTGCTGCTTGTAGGTATTCACCACGACGCTCACAGTTACCATTAGTACAGCCGCTACCTACAACAAAGTCGGTATAAGCACGCTGACCAGCGCCTGCATTTGTCCCATTTAAATCTTGTCCCCACAATAGAAACTCGATGGCGTGATATCCAGACGCAACGTTCGCTTCCGAACCACCAATCTCATTAAGATCCGCAATCAACTCAGGCGTGATCGTACTGACATCCAAAGTCGATGAACCTATCTGTAGCGATTGATTCGCAATGATGTTCGCCGTTGCACCCTCATTACCAAGTTCATGTTGGTAGTCCGTTGCAACATAGTCAATCAAACCTTCATCTAGCGGCCATGCATTTAACTGACCTTCCCAATCATCGACGATAGTGTTGCCAAAGCGGAACACTTCAGATTGTTGATAAGGAACACGTGCATCAAACCAAGCCTGCTTCACTTGTTCTAGTTTTGCAGCTGAAGGGGATTGTAGAAATTGATCAATCTTCACTTCAAGCGTTTGCGCAGTCGTAAGTGAATCTTGGAATACCGCATGTGCAATATCAGCGTAATGTTCGACAACCTGCGCTTTAGACACATTGGCAGCAACAGCAGATCCACTTGCAATCGCAAATGTCGCAGCAACAGATTGAACGAGAAGATGTTTAGCTTTCATAGGAAGCGTCCTTGTTGAGCAAAAAATCAATGAATATACTAGTGGTAATTATTATCATTTACACTATCACTTGCGAGATAATACAAATTTACAATTTTTTTGCAATAACAAGCACAAAAAAACCTCACAGATGTGAGGTTTTTATCAGTTTGCTAATTTTTGAAAAAGTTCTTTAAAAACAGAATTAAACTTTTAACTGATGGTGACCGTGCGACGCTTTGGCTTTTAAGTAACCTTCATTACCGTCTTTAACATGAGCCGAGGTGTTCACAACGTGTTCGATCTCGATACCATGCTCTTGCAATTCACGAATTTTTTTCGGGTTGTTTGTCACGAGACGAATTTTACTGATACCCAAGGCTTTTAACATCTGTGCTGCTTCTGTGAAATCACGCAGATCGTCACCAAAACCTAAATGATTGTTGGCTTCGTAGGTATTCATGCCTTGGCTCTGTAAGTGATAAGCATCAATCTTATTGTACAAACCAATACCACGACCTTCTTGACGTAGATAAAGAATAATACCGCCAAGTTCACCCATACGATTGATGGTTTCCTCAAGCTGTTCACCGCAATCACAGCGTGAAGAGTGGAATACATCGCCTGTTAAGCATTCTGAATGCATACGAACTAAAGGAACAGCTTGGGTCTTATCAGCTTGTTTGAAGATGACTGCAACATGTTCCTTCTCTGTCTTCAAACCGTTGAATGATAGTAACTCAGCGTCAATGTTACTTTTTGCTCCGACTTTAAACTCGATTCTGCCGCGAACTTCTGCCATATCTTTACTCACTCGATTTTTTGCTTCTTGCATTTTAATTATTGCATTCATAGGGTGCCCTTGCTTGCTGTACCAACATGGGGGTTGATACCGCCCTTTTCAATATAAGGATCACAAAGCCACTATTTGTTTTTGATAGAACCATAATGACACTTGCTTACAACAAAGATCAACAACAAATTGTTATAATATAACATTTTAAGTTACACAGTTATCATTAATGAAATTTATACCTTTTCAATCAACATGTTAGATTAATGTCTCTATCATTTTTCTCATGCTAAAAACCAAAAAAGCCTCAAGCGATGCTTGAGGCTAACGAAATATGACGATTTTTTATCTCTGAATCAGCTCAAAAAAGACTAAGACGATTTACAGATTTTGCTGCTTTTTCCAAAGTAAAAGCTCTATCCAAACATTTTCTAGTTCTTGTAGCTCTTCTTCTGTGAGTACCGACAAAGTCGATTGGCTAGCTGTTCTTTCTGAAGCTTTTCCCGAACGAACCTGCGAGTAAAAATCCTTTTTCAACTGCGATATGACTAAATCCACTGCTTGCACCTGTTTCTTTTCTTTCTTCTGGCAATTCCATCTGAATAAACCCTGCTATTCGATGTAGATAATGCCAATTACCGCTTCGCGATTCGTTAATACGCTTTAAATCAATAAAGTTTCAAAAATGATATCATCTTGCATGATATTTGCACAATGATTTTGTTGATCTGGAATAATTATCACAGTATGAGGTATTGCTATTTCATTGCTCAAATGATCCTAAAGATCTAATTCGGATCTTATAAGGACACGTTAAAGTAGCTGCTGAATTCTTTATTCCATTTCTCAGCCGTCAATGTCCCGAAATGCTGTTTCACGATCCAGCCATTGCCATCTATTAGAAAAGTTTGAGGCGTACCTTTCACGCCAATTGATCGTCCAATCTTACCTCGAGGATCAACGATCACTTCGGTGTAAGGATTTGAGAGATTTTTTAGATAGCTACGCGCCTTACTATCTTGATCTTTATAGTTTAAACCTATGATCGGAACTCCCTGTTGAGCTAAAGAAACCAAGTGATGATGCTCTCGCTTACAATATCCACACCAAGAAGCCCATACATTTAACAACGTATAGTCAGAACCAATGAATACTGCTTTGGTAACGGGGTTTCTTTCTAACAAAGTGACGGATTCAAAATCAGGAATCGTTTTAAAATCCCCCGTTTTAGGCACAGGTTTAGCAAAGAAAAATACGGCGATGGTGGCAAGTACAGCGGCACATACTAACAGTTCTACGAAACCAAATTTACCTGACTGATATCGACTAGGGTTACTTTTCATCATTCACTCTTTAAACATTGGATTAAAGTTTAGAGTAACGAATACAAGTGCGGTGCGATACAAACTTGGCGGGGTATAAGACGATATTCAGAGCTTGATCACTGACTCTACGGTAAAGAAGTAAGGGCGTATAAGAAACAAAAAAGCCGAGCATAAGCTCGGCTTTTACTATGTTTGTAAAATGAAACGTTTTCAAATTGAAACGTGGTCAAAATACAACAATGACTTAGCGATTATTCTGTCTCTGAAGCATCAGTGCCAGAAGTATCTTCAGCTGGCTTTTCAGCGTCAACAACTGCTGCATCTACGTCAGATTCTGTCGTTTCGCCATCAAGCACCTCGCTTTCAGCGAGCTCCGTTTCTTCGATTTCTTCAATGCGCTGTAGACCAACAACATTTTCGTCTTCTGCAGTACGGATCAGGGTGACGCCTTGTGTATTACGACCCACTTGACTCACCTCAGCAACACGAGTGCGAACCAGCGTACCTGCATCGGTGATCATCATCATTTCATCGCCTTCTTCAACTTGAACAGCGCCTACTACAGGACCATTACGCTCAGACACTTTGATAGAAACAACGCCTTGAGTCGCACGGCCTTTCGTTGGGTACTCTGCAAGCTCAGTACGCTTACCATAACCATTTTGAGTCACTGTCAAGATGTCACCTTCATTTGAAGGAACAATCAGTGAAACCACTTGGTCATCGTCAGCCAGCTTCATACCACGAACACCCGCTGCAGTTCGGCCCATAGCACGCACTTTATCTTCGTTGAAGCGAACAACTTTACCCGCTTTCGAGAACAGCATGATATCGCTCTGACCATCCGTGATATCAACGCCAATCAGCGAATCTTCATCACGCAGGTTCACCGCAATCAGACCATTAGCACGCACGTTGGCAAACTGGTCAAGTGAGGTCTTCTTAACCGTACCGTCACCTGTCGCCATAAAGATAAACTTATCTTCTGAGAATTCGTCAACAGGCAAGATAGCAGTAATTCGCTCACCTTCTTCTAGAGGAAGAATATTCACGATTGGTTTACCACGAGCAGTACGGCTCGCTTGCGGCAATTGATACACTTTCAGACGGTAAGTCTTACCACGCGTCGAGAAACATAGAATGTTATCGTGCGTGTTCGCAACCAATAGACGTTCGATGTAATCTTCGTCTTTCATCTTGGTTGCACTCTTACCTTTACCACCACGACGCTGAGCTTCATAGTCGCTCAAGATCTGGTATTTAACGTAACCTTCATGTGACAGAGTCACAACCACGTCTTCACGAGCAATCAGTTCTTCCATATCAATATCATGGCTAGCTGCTGTGATTTCAGTGCGGCGCTCATCACCGAAGCCATCGCGAACGGCTTCTAGCTCTTCGCGGATCACTTCCATCAAACGCTCAGTGCTCTCGAGGATGTGCATGAGCTCTGCGATTTCATCAAGAAGTGCTTTATATTCATCAAGAATCTTCTCGTGCTCTAGACCTGTCAACTTGTGCAGACGAAGATCTAGGATCGCTTGTGCTTGTGTTTCCGTTAGGAAGTATTGACCGTCACGGATACCAAATTCAGGCTCAAGCCACTCTGGACGAGCAGCATCGGTACCAGCACGCTCTAGCATTGCTGCTACATTGCCAAGATCCCAACCACGAGCGACTAAACCGGCTTTAGCTTCCGCTGGTGTCGGCGCGTTACGGATCAGTTCAATGATCTCATCGATATTCGCAAGTGCCAGCGCCAAACCTTCAAGGATATGAGCACGTTCACGCGCTTTGCGTAATTCGAAAATAGTACGACGTGTCACCACTTCACGGCGGTGATCAACGAAGCACTTCAGCATTTCTTTCAGGTTAAACAACTTCGGTTGGCCGTTATCAAGCGCAACCATGTTGATACCAAATGTCGTCTGTAGCTGAGTGTTTGCGTAGAGGTTATTTAGAACCACTTCACCAACCGCGTCGCGCTTACATTCGATAACAATGCGCATGCCATCTTTGTCAGACTCATCGCGCAGTGCACTGATGCCTTCCACTTTCTTATCTTTCACCAGCTCAGCGATCTTTTCGATCAAGCGAGCTTTGTTTACTTGATAAGGAATTTCAGTGACGATGATGGTCTCTTTACCATTCTTGTCTGTTTCAACGTCCGCTTTAGAACGCATGTAGATCTTACCGCGACCTGTTTTGTACGCGTCTACAATGCCTTTACGACCGCTAATCAAAGCTGCCGTCGGGAAATCAGGACCAGGAATGTATGACATCAGCTCATCGATAGTGATCTCTTCATTATCGATGTAAGCCAAACAACCACTGATCACTTCATTTAAGTTGTGCGGCGGGATGTTTGTCGCCATACCTACTGCGATACCAGAAGAACCGTTTACCAGTAGGTTAGGAATTTTTGTAGGTAGAACCGCTGGGATCTGTTCAGTACCATCATAGTTAGGTACGTAGTCCACCGTTTCTTTATCTAGGTCTGCCAAAAGCTCATGGGCGATTTTCGCCATGCGAACTTCGGTATAACGCATTGCTGCCGCGGAGTCACCATCGATCGAACCAAAGTTACCTTGGCCATCGACCAGCATGTAACGTAGCGAGAATGGTTGTGCCATACGTACGATAGTATCGTAAACAGCGCTATCACCATGCGGGTGGTATTTACCGATTACGTCGCCGACAACACGGGCAGATTTTTTATATGGTTTATTCCAGTCGTTGCCTAGTACATTCATCGCGAATAAAACGCGGCGGTGTACTGGTTTTAGGCCATCACGCACATCTGGAAGAGCACGACCCACGATTACGGACATCGCGTAGTCAAGGTACGAACCTCTTAGCTCATCTTCAATGTTTACGGGCGTGATCTCTTTAGCTAGATCGCTCATAGAGCCATTATCCCTCTATTTTCTGATCGTATGTACAATACGTTTAAGGTGCAAAAATATAACATACAATTCTATTCATCGGCATCACTTTCCCACTGCTTTTATCAGGTTGTGAGCTTGGTTGTGAGCCAAATGCTGAGAATTTGCGCAACTCACTGCGACGAGAACAACAAATGACTAAAAATCAACCAATAAGATAACCTAAGTTTCGCCAAGCTTGTTTACAGTTTGCAGGCTCTGCTCCCTAGCCCCCAGACAAAAGTTAGGTATATAATGCCGCCAAATGTGAAGGAACTCGTGGTAACTATGAAGCCGAACACTCAGAACGTCGATCCGAATGAAATCAAAAAATTTGAAGATATGGCCTCACGCTGGTGGGACTTGGATGGCGAATTCAAACCTCTACACCAAATTAATCCCTTACGACTCAACTATGTCTTAGATAATGCCGATGGCTTGTTTGGCAAAAAAGTGTTAGATGTTGGCTGTGGGGGTGGCATCCTTGCCGAAAGTATGGCGAAAGAGGGAGCCATCGTAACGGGTCTTGATATGGGTAAAGAGCCGCTTGAAGTTGCCCGCTTGCATGCTCTAGAGACAGGCACCGAGCTCACTTATATTCAGAGCACGATTGAAGATCACGCGGCTGAGAACCCGGGGACTTACGATGTCGTCACTTGCATGGAAATGCTAGAACATGTTCCTGACCCGCAATCGGTGATCAAAGCATGTGCTGCACTTGTGAAACCGGGTGGTAACGTCTTCTTCTCGACTTTAAATCGCAATTTCAAATCCTATCTGTTTGCCATTGTTGGTGCAGAAAAATTATTGCGTATTGTCCCTGAAGGCACCCATGAACATGATAAATTCATCCGCCCTTCGGAGTTGATTAAGATGCTCGACTTTACCGATCTCACGGAACTGGGTATCACAGGTTTACATTACAACCCACTAACAGACACTTATAAGCTCGGCACGAATGTGGACGTCAACTACATTGTGCATACTCAGAAATTTGCATAACGAATGAAAACTCGCTGTCGAAAAAAGCAACGAGTGTCCGAAATTCGCTGAGATTCGAGTCAATTTATTGAAAAAGCGCCATTTATCATATGGCGCTTTTTTTATGCAAATTTTGTTTAGTTTTCGAGTGATCGATTCCAAAGTAAACAACGTCTCAGAGGTTACGAAAAAATAGCAAAGATCAAGAAATATTTTTTTCAGGGCGGTTAAGTTTGAACCGATCTTCAAAGGGTAATTTTATACAATCAATCCAGCTCTTTTTCCATCGGTTAGTAGTCACTTACTGTTTTATTAAAATTATTAGTTATCCACAAGTCATCCCAATAGCTTTGCCTTGAAAATTACGCGTCATAGCACTATCTTGTAACCCGCAAGTCGAGCACCCCCTATATGTAGTGTTTGAGCTACAATATGTAGATAGACATTGGTCACTAAGCCACTACAGAATTTACAACAATTACACAAAAACATGGCTTTTATCGGTTTTGTTAGGGAATTAAAGTAGAATGAACCAACAACTTACCGTCACTAAGCGTGATGGCCGTAAAGAAAATATTGATCTAGAAAAGATCCATCGAGTTATTACCTGGGCAGCAGAAGGTCTGAACAATGTTTCAGTATCACAAGTTGAGTTAAAAGCTCACATCCAGTTTTATGAAGGCATCTCTACCACTGACATTCATGAAACCATGATTAAGTCGGCGGCAGATCTGATCTCTGAAGAGACGCCAGATTACCAATACCTTGCTGCACGCCTAGCAGTATTCCACCTACGTAAAAAAGCGTATGGTCAGTACGAGCCACCTAAGCTGTATGACCACGTATCACGCCTTGTTGATATGGGTAAATACGATAAGCACATCCTTGAAGATTACAGCAAAGCTGAGTTGGATGAGCTTGACGCATACATCGAGCATACTCGAGATCTGGATTTCTCTTACGCGGCTGTTAAACAGTTAGAAGGTAAGTACTTCGTTCAGAACCGTGTTTCTGGTGAGATTTACGAAAGCGCGCAGTTCCTTTACATCCTAGTAGCGGCTTGCCTATTCGCAAATTACCCGAAAGCGACGCGTCTGGATTACATCAAACGTTTCTACGATGCGACGTCAACGTTCAAGATTTCTCTACCGACACCAATCATGTCTGGTGTACGTACTCCAACGCGTCAATTCAGCTCATGTGTTCTGATCGAATGTGGTGATAGCCTAGATTCAATCAACGCAACAGCAAGCTCAATTGTTCGTTACGTATCTCAGCGTGCGGGTATCGGCATCAACGCAGGCCGTATTCGTGCCCTAGGCTCTGAAATTCGTGGCGGTGAAGCTTTCCACACGGGTTGTATTCCGTTCTATAAATACTTCCAAACAGCGGTTAAATGTTGTTCTCAAGGTGGTGTTCGTGGCGGTGCGGCAACCGTATTCTACCCAATGTGGCATGGTGAAGTTCAGTCTCTACTCGTACTGAAGAATAACCGTGGCGTTGAAGAAAACCGTGTACGTCACATGGACTACGGCGTTCAGTTGAACAAACTGATGTATCAACGCTTAGTTGAGGGTGGCAATATCACACTATTTTCACCATCAGATGTACCAGGTCTGTACGACGCTTTCTTCGAAAATCAGGAAGAGTTCGAGCGCCTGTACGTTAAGTATGAAAACGATCCATCAGTGAAGAAAGAGACGGTCAAAGCCGTTGAACTGTTCTCTCTATTGATGCAAGAACGCGCTTCTACTGGCCGTATCTACATCCAGAACGTTGACCACTGTAACACGCACAGCCCATTTGATTCTGAGGTTGCACCCGTTCGTCAATCGAACCTGTGTCTTGAGATCGCGCTACCGACGAAGCCACTGAGCAATGTGGAAGATGAGAGCGGTGAAATTGCACTGTGTACTCTGTCAGCATTCAACCTAGGTGCAATCAATGAACTTGATGATCTGCAAGAGCTCTCTGAGCTTGTCGTGCGCGCTCTCGATGCACTATTAGATTACCAAGATTACCCGCTACCAGCGGCATATCGTTCAACGATGAACCGTCGTACGCTCGGTGTTGGCGTGATTAACTACGCTTACTACCTAGCTAAGAATGGCGTGAAGTACTCAGACGGCAGTGCAAATGCATTGACGCACCGTACCTTTGAAGCCATTCAATATTACCTATTGAAAGCGTCTGTAGGTCTAGCGAAAGAACAAGGCAAATGTCCTTCGTTCCACGAAACTAACTACGCGAAAGGCCTTCTGCCGATCGATACGTACAAGAAAGACGTGGATTTAGTTTGTGATGAACCACTGCACCTAGACTGGGACGGTCTACGTGAAGAGATCGTGACACACGGTTTACGTAACTCTACTTTGACCGCATTGATGCCTTCGGAAACGTCATCGCAAATTTCGAATGCAACTAATGGTATTGAACCACCGCGTGGCTATGTGTCAGTAAAAGCCTCTAAAGATGGCATCTTGAAGCAAGTCGTTCCGGATTTCCTAAACTTGAAAGATCAGTACGAGCTACTGTGGAACATTGGAACCAATAATGGCTACCTACACTTAGTGGGTATCATGCAGAAGTTTGTAGACCAAGCGATTTCCGCGAACACAAACTATGATCCTGCACGTTACGAAAGTGGCAAAGTACCAATGAAGGCACTGCTCCAAGATCTTCTTACTGCGTATAAGTATGGTGTGAAGACTCTTTACTACCACAACACACGTGACGGTGCGAGCGACGATCAAAAAGACGCCGTTCAGCCGGAAGAAGAAGATTGCGCAGGCGGCGGTTGTAAAATTTAAACCGCATTATTTCCAGTTTTATTAATGCCAAGCTTAACGTTTGGCATGACTGAAAGACTTTCTACCGCCTCTGCCATGCAGAGGCATTAAAGGAATTGAGGCATCATGGCTTACAGTACTTTTAACCAAAACAAAAACGACCAGCTTAAAGAGCCTATGTTTTTAGGCCAGTCGGTCAACGTTGCACGTTACGACCAACAAAAATTTGAAATCTTCGAAAAGCTGATTGAAAAGCAGCTGTCTTTCTTCTGGCGTCCAGAAGAAGTGGACGTGTCGAGCGACCGTATCGATTACAACAAGCTGCCTGATCACGAGAAACACATCTTTATCTCGAACCTAAAGTATCAGACTCTGCTGGACTCTATCCAAGGTCGTAGCCCGAACGTTGCTCTATTGCCTTTGGTTTCTTTACCAGAGCTAGAGACGTGGATTGAAACTTGGTCTTTCTCTGAAACGATCCACTCACGTTCATACACACACATCATCCGTAACATCGTGAACGACCCAGGTATCGTGTTTGATGACATTGTTGAGAACGAGCACATCCTAAAGCGTGCGAAAGACATTTCTCACTACTACGACGATCTGATCCAGATGACCAATGATTACCACCGTTACGGCGAAGGGACTCATGAGATTGCTGGTGAAACCGTTGAAGTATCGAAACAAGCGCTGAAGAAAAAGCTGTACGTGTGTTTGATGTCTGTAAACGCGCTTGAAGCGATTCGTTTCTACGTGAGTTTTGCATGTTCATTCGCATTCGCTGAACGTGAGCTGATGGAAGGTAACGCTAAAATCATCAAACTGATTGCTCGTGATGAAGCGCTTCACCTATCGGGCACTCAGCATATGATCAACTTGCTGCGTAACGGTCAGGATGATTTCTCATTTATGCAAATCGCGGAAGAAGCAAAACAAGAGTGTTTTGACCTTTTCAAAGAAGCGGCAGAGCAAGAGAAAGAGTGGGCAGAGTACCTATTCAAAGACGGTTCAATGATTGGTTTGAACAAAGATATCCTTTGTCAATATGTTGAGTACATCACCAACATTCGTATGCAAGCGGTAGGTCTACCAGCAGCGTACCCAGAAGCAACATCAAACCCAATTCCTTGGATCAATGCTTGGCTATCTTCTGATAACGTGCAGGTTGCGCCACAGGAAGCTGAAATTTCATCTTACCTTGTTGGTCAGATTGATAACGAAGTTGCCGATAACGACTTTGAAGGGTTTGAATTGTAATGTCGACAGTCAAAATCAACGATACCATCAGCATTGAATCTAATTCCTCCAACACTATCTTGGAAACGATGGAGCAAGCTGGACTGCTCCCTGAGTACATGTGCCGTGACGGTCACTGTGGTGCTTGCAAATGTAAGCTCGACTCAGGAGAAGTAGAGTACGTTGGTTTTGCGATGGCTTACACTCAGCCAGAAGAGATCCTCCCTTGCATCTCAAAAGCCAAAGGGGCGATTACGCTCAGTAACGTAAACTACTCACTAAAAGCTAAACGCGCTTAACACGGACTCTTCATCAGAAATCGACTCAAGGTTTGAATTCGCAAGAATCGCCATACATGACAAAGCCAAGCAAATGCTTGGCTTTTTTATTTTGAGTTATCCCGCTGTAGAACAAATCAGCGCTGTAACAGAGTCGGTTTTCAACTGAGGAGTATCACTAAGTCGAAATCACACTGGCTGGAATAAACAGCTCTCGCTCTTTGGCTGCAAAAGAGTAGCTGGTAAACATCGGTTTGCGCTCCAAATAACGTCGCAGCAAATCAGCAGCAACGGCACTGATCGCTTTATCCCTGCCTTCTCGGCTGTAATTTCGACTGAGTGACAATACCATCCCCCACTCGCCTGCTATGCTCGATAACGCAACACTAAATTGATTTTCCGCCAATTTACCTGTTACAAGGGATAAGTCCGTATTACATTTTTCGCGAGTCGCACCTGCTAGTGCAAACGTAGCGGCCAGCACATCGCCTTCATCAGGGACAGGCTGTTGATTACCCAGAATCCAAGATGCCCCACATTGAGCGTCTACCAGTTCGTTACTTCTTAACCACTGCGATAAATAGCCATGGCTATCCTGTTCTGCAACCGCTAGCGTTAACTGTTTTTCACCCAGTAGATGGCCGATATGGCTCAACATATCTTCATCCACACTCACGACATGAGACTCAAGGTGCGAATATATCAGTTGCATGAGTCGAACACGTTCTTCTAACTGACCTTTTGGACCAAACAATTTCACTTCAATGAAAGGAAGATATGAGCGGTAACCCAATTCGTAACCTTGCGGCAATTTCATGGGATCCAGTACATCGGAAATCACCGATTCAGATAAGCCACAGGTAAAGATCTTGCTGCATTCCGCTGGCTGGATTTCTGGGTGAGTATTCAGGAGATCTGGAACAATTTGTTCCTCAATCATGCGCTTAAATTCACTCGGTACCCCTGGCGTAAAGTAGAAAACCGCATCGTTAATCTCTAACTTAAAACCACATGCCGTGCCGATCGGGTTAGGAATGATGCTGGATTGCTCAGGCAACATCGCTTGTTTCAAGTTGCTATCTGGCATAGGTTTGCCGCGTTTGGTATACCAAGCTTCCAACACCGCCAACCACTCTTTGAAAAGCACCAGCTTGCTATCTGTCGCTTTGGCTGCCGCCGCCGCACTCAAATCATCCGTGGTTGGACCTAACCCGCCATTGACGATGACGACGTCATTATTGAAGCTCAGCATCAACATTTCTTCGACAAGCGCGCCCATTTGGTCACCGACAGTGGAACGTTTCGACAAACTTAATCCATGTTGGTAAAAATAACGGGACAACCAAGCCGCGTTGGTATCAACGATATCACCGTGAAGGACTTCTTCTCCGGTACTAAGCATGGCTATTTTCACTACAAAATTCCTTAGCGTTTGGCGCTTTTATTTACTAACATTCTCACTTGCCAAAATTCTGACACGTGAAATGTGCAATAAGTTTCGATAAATTACGTGCTTACTATTTTCAATACGCCTGCTTTAAGCGATAATTGTGAACTCGATCATCATATCAATCTTTGGAGACACCAGTGTCACGTAAAACTCTGTTTAAAAGTGCAATTTGTGGGCTGCTTACAACCTGTGCTGCCACAAGCTACGCTGGTCAATTTGACATCAACCAAAGCATCACCTTGTCAACGGTTGATCAATGCCAACAAGAGTTGTGTCTTCCAATCAGTTCATATCGCTACCAAGCAAGCTTGCCGCTCTCTTTTGATACTCAGGATACATACAATATTGATGCCGAGAATCAACCCAAATACCTGATTGTTCCTCAAGACAAGGATTGGGAATACCTGAAAGGGCAAACCTATACCATTTTGGGGCTGAGCGTTGCCACCGTCGGATTAATGACGCTTCTACCTGAATCTATCACTAAATGGGATGATGATGCACGAGATCTCAGTAACTTAGGTGCAAAATGGAAGGACAATGTCTCTAGTGGTCCGGTATGGGATGAAGATGAGCATTTCCTCAACTACGTTATGCACCCTTACTTTGGCGGTGTTTACTACACCGCTGCGCGCCATGCTGGTTACGATGAGTTCGAATCTTTCCTTTACTCAGCAACCATGTCCACTTTTTTCTGGGAATACGGCGTAGAAGCCTTCGCGGAAGTGCCGTCATGGCAAGATTTGTTCGTGACCCCATTCTTTGGCGCCGTCGTTGGTGAAGTCATGCTGGAAACCGAACAATCCATCGTTGACAACGGCGGAGAAGTACTGGGCTCTGAAACCATAGGTGATGTTTCCCTCTTCTTCCTTAACCCTGTCGGTCATATCCATCACTGGGTTTCTGACTCTTGGGGAGGACGTGCGGATTTGCAGTTCAGCTCTAACCCTTGGTACGGCAATCAAACTGCGGCAAAGTTCGCATTGGATGCTGGCGCTCCTTACGCGCAATCCTTTTATGGGGTCAACCTCAAGGTCTATTTCTAACCGCTCCCATGACACAACATCGCGAGGTTTAAGCTTAAGCCTCGCCCTCTTTAAAGCCTATCTGTCCTGCCATTTTATTGGTGGAGAACCCAAATTCCGAGCCAATTTGACTCCATTAAGTCATGTGTTCTAAGTATCAATTCGAGTCACACAAGTGGCACTTTGTCTAAAATATTGACACTTATCAAACCTTTCCATGCGCACACTTCCTACACTGAAACTGAATCATAATTAAACGTCTGTGCAGGGAGAACTCTTATGAATAGTGTTTTTATTGTCAATTTTGTTGGTACTGCTTCCCCTAACACCATCAAACAGTTGGCAGCCAAAACCCATGAGCAAGACGGGAAGTGGCTGATCAGCAAAGTCAACTTCATTGAAGATCAAGTCGCCGCAGTCATTAAAGTTGAAGTTCCTGAAGCTAACGTTGCTGCGGTCAAAACCGCTTTTGAACAACAAGCAGGCCTATTAGTGCAAATCGTTGATGCCGCCTCCAGAGCCCATGAAGCCGACACGATTTACCAACTTCGCTTGGATTCCAATGACAGAGCAGGCATCGTCAACGAGATCACCCATGTGTTAGACGGGCAAGGGATCAGTATTCTCGATATGGACTGTCAGCGTGTCTTCATTGCTGGCGGTGGCGGGGTCAGCTCAAGTTTATTCACGGCTAATATGGCGATCAAATTACCGACTGAAGTTGAGATTGAAGACGTCGCTAAAGAGCTGGAAGCCTTAAGTGAAGACACTCGAGTCATACTCGAAGGTTAACAGGTCACAGCGGTCGGGGTTTACCCTAAAAAAGAGCAGCTGATCGCTGCTCTACTAATCTCGTCAATCAATCCTCACCAAGGATTTACACAAGGCGTGATGAACCCATTTATTCCACCGACCATTGCGACAGTGAACGTTTGAAGTCTGAATAGTCAAACTCATTCAATTTTTGAATCTCACCGTTTGAACGTTCACAGTAAATAGACGGCATACGTAGACCGTTAAACCAGTTTAGTTTCACCATGGTATAACCCGCACTGTCCATGATGTGCAGTCGCTGGCCAATTTCTAAAGGCTGTTCAAAGTTCGCTTCACAAAACTGATCACCCGCCAAACAAGAACAAGAGCCTATCACATACTCATGCTCACCATGTTCTGACGCCTCCAGAATCGACGCCGGTTCATTGTAAATCAGCGTATCAAGACGGTGAGCTTCCGTCGCTGAGTCCACAATCGCGGTCTTCTTCACGTTCTCTACAACATCAACCACCGTCACAACTAAGTCCGTCGTCTTAGTAATGATGGCTTCTCCTGGCTCAAGGTAGAGTTGCACGCCATGCTTTTCCGAGAAAGCTTTCAGCGCTAGACCTAGTTTTTCAATGTCATAACCGGGCCATGTAAAGAAAACGCCGCCGCCTAGGCTAACCCAATCGAGTTTGTTTAAGTGATCACCAAAGGTATCAGAGATCGCATCAAGAAGAGCAATGAAGGCATCAACGTCTTTGTTTTCACAATTCATATGGAACATAACGCCGTCAATGGACTCGAACACTTGTCCATCAATATGATCAGCCTGAACGCCTAAACGCGAGAACTCTCTCGCAGGGTTCGCCAGATCCTGTCCTGCGTAACTCACACCCGGGTTTAAGCGTAAACCCAGCGAAGCTTTGCCTTCCACAATATGACGGTAAGCAGCCAGCTGATTTTGCGAGTTAAAAATCATCTTATCGCAGATATCTGCGACATCACGAACATCATCTTCACTGTAACCAACGCTGTAAGCGTGAGTTTCACCGCCAAACGTTTCATGCCCTAGTTTAACTTCAAATGGCCCTGAGCTCGTCGTGCCATCGAGGTATGGTTTGATGATGTCGAACACGCCCCACGTGGAGAAACATTTCAGTGCAAGTACCAGCTTAACGCCAGAGATGTCTTTCAGCTGCTTGGCTTTCTCTAGGTTTTGAATCAACTTATCTTCGTTGATCATAAAATAAGGTGTTTTTAGTTGTTGTTTGTTCATAACTCACCATTATTGTTATTCTTTACCGCCAGATCCTAACTCCCTCTTAACAAGGAAGAGAGCTAAAACGCGATCGGTTTGTCATCCTCCCCTTTTCGAATGGGAGGCTATAACTAATGACAAAAGCAGCCACAGTGAGACACCGTGACTGCTTAGTTCAATCAAGTAAATCAGATTTACTTCAGCTTATGAATCAGCGGTTGACCCACTTCAAGCTCTTGAACGTGCCAATCTAAACCGATTTCAGGCATTGTTTCTAGGAACGGATCTGGGTCTAACTGTTCCATGTTGAACACGCCTTTATCTGCCCATTGACCACGGAAGAACTGCAATGCTGCGGTGATTGCTGGTACACCTGTGGTGTACGAAATCGCTTGATGCTCAACATCTTCGTAAGCCACTTCATGGTCCGCATTGTTGTAGATAAACACACTGCGCTCTTTGCCATCTTTGGTACCTTGAACCCAAGTACCGATACAGGTTTTACCTGTGTAACCCGGCGCTAGAGACGTTGGATCAGGAAGCATTGCTTTAAGAACATGCAGTGGCTGAACAACCGTGCCATCGTGAAGCGTCAGCGGATCAGGGCTGAGTAGACCAATATCGCGCATGCAGTTGAAGTAGTTCAAGTATTTATCGCCAAAGCCCATCCAGAATTCGATACGTTTAGCTGGAATAAACTCCTGCATTGAACGCACTTCGTCGTGTGCCATTGAGTAGACTTTGTGCTTACCAACCAATGGGAAATCAAACTCAAGCATACGTGAGTGACACGGTACTTGCTTCCATTCACCTTCTTCCCAGTAGAAAGAGTCGCCTTGGATCTCAAGCATGTTTGTTTCTGGGTCAAAGTTTGTCGCAAACTTCTTACCATGATCACCCGCGTTCACGTCCATGACATCAATCGTGTCAATTTCATCGAACAAATGCTTCACGGCGTAAGCCGCAAAAACGGATACCACACCAGGATCGAAACCCGCACCAAGAATGCCTGTGATGCCCGCTTCAGCGAACTTCTCACGGTAGCCCCACTGCCAATCGTAAGCTTGTGGTACTTGCTGGCCTTCTGAACATAGGTCAACCGCCACTGAAGTATCTAAGTAAGACACTTTCGCTTGGTAACACGCTTCCATAATGGTCATGTTCACCCACGGAGGGCCAGCGTTAATCACAAGATCAGGTTGAACCTCTTTAATCAACGCAACCAACGCATCAACATCATCCGCATCAACCGCGCGCGCTTCTAATTTCTTTGATGAATCTTTCAGGTTCTCTTTCTTCTGAATCGATTCGATGATCTTTTCACATTTGCTCACTGTGCGAGACGCAATTGTGATATCACCCAGTACGTCGTTGTTTTGTGCCGCTTTATGTGCCACTACCCAGCCAACGCCGCCTGCACCAATCTGTAGAATTGCCATAGTTTTCCGTTACCTATATTACGCTAGCTCAGCGGCTAGCTTGTTGATGTTTGATAGTAGAGTTTCGAAGTCCGAAATCTGTAAACAAGGGTTTAAAATCGTGAATTTAAGCGCAGTATGTCCAGCAACTACGGTTTCACCCAACACAGCGACACCACGTGTTAGTGCCTGAATACGAACGGCTTTATTGAGTTCCTCTACATCAGCCGTTGCATTGGTCGCGCGGAACAACACCGTTGACAAGCTTGGCTGTGCCAATAGCTCAAATTCAGCATGTTGTTCAACCATTTCAGCCACTTGCTGAGTTTGCGCTAGCAAGTGATCGTACATATCACCCAGCGCTTGAGGGCCAACACTTTGCATCGTCATAAACACTTTGAGTGCATCGAATCGCTTGGTGGTCGCAATCGACTTGTCGACTAAGTTTGGCAGCTCGTCATGCTCACGATTCAAATAATCAGCGTGATGAAGTAAGAACTTAAAGTTCGCTTTGTCATTCACTAGTAATGCACCGCAGCTGATCGTTTGATAAAACAGCTTGTGGAAATCAACGCTCACGGAATGCGCACGTTCAATACCCGCCAGTTTCGCTTTGTGGCTGCTCAAAATCAGTGCACCACCATAAGCGCCATCAACATGCATCCAAAGATCATGTGCTTTCGCTGCATCGGCAATCGCATTCAAATCGTCAATCGCACCGTGATCCGTCGTGCCAGCCGTACCTACAATCGCGAACGGGATGAGTCCATCTGCTTTCGCTTGACGAATCGCTTCGTCCAGCTTGCTCGTATCCATGGTGCCATCAACATGGGCATCAACAGATAACACCGCTTTCTCACCCAGCCCCATCCAAGAGGCTGACTTTTGTACCGTAAAGTGTGCGTTGCTTGAACACACAATACGTAGCTTGTCGGCATAGTCTGGTAAACCAAGTTTCTGAATTGAGTGACCTGATAGTTTGTCGGCGATCCAGTCACGAGCAAGCATCAGTCCCATTTGGTTACTCTGGGTACCACCGCTGGTGAAAATACCGTCCGCTTGTGCACCTAACTCATACTTATCGCACAACCAGTCTGTGACTTTCTGTTCGACAAAAGTCGCAGAAGACGCTTGGTCCCAAGAGTCCATTGATTGATTCAATGAAGCAATGATGGCTTCCGCAGCAACAGCAGGCATTAATGGAGGGGTGTGTAGATGAGCAATGCAATCCGGATGTTGAGTGAAAATGGCATGTTTCGCCACCAGCTCCGCAGTTTCATCGATAACATCGACTAAAGCAGCGTTTTTATTATCCAAATCAACCGCATTGATCGCGGCTTCAAGCAGCTTTGGCTCCATACCAGAATAAGGCTTTTCAACCTGCTCAAACACAGACTTCATAGCCACCGTGGTGTGGTTCATCACTTTAGAAAACTCTTGAGCGCCGAATTTGCCAGTGTGGATAAAGTGCTGTTTCCAACCTTGTTGGTCGACAGCAGCGTCAACCAAACTCGCACCAGCGGCCAACATTGCTTCTTCTAAGGTACGAAGCGCAAAATCGATCTGCTCAAACGAGATGATCAGCGGAGGTAAGAAACGAATGACAGAGCCATCTCGCCCGCCTTTTTCAACCATAAGACCACGTTCAAGGGCTGCACGTTGAATGCGTAGAGTCAATTCACCGTCTGCTAGAGGCTCATCAAATTTATTCAGCTCACCATTCGTGTTCTTGATCTCAACGCCAAGCATAAGACCTTTACCACGCACTTCCGCAACACAGTTAAGGCGCTTTTGAATATTCTCTAAACCAAGGCGTAAGTATTGGCCCGCGATGTTAGCGTGCTCAACAAGATTATCACGCTCAATGATTTCGAGAGCCTTAGCACCCGAGACCATCGCAAGTTGGTTACCACGGAAAGTACCCGTATGTTCGCCTGGCTTCCACGTATCGTGCTGTTTGTTGATCACCAGAAGCGACATCGGCATACCGCCGCCAATCGCTTTAGACAGACAAAGAATATCAGGTACGATCCCTGCTTCTTCAAAGGCAAAGTTGTAGCCAGTTTTACCAACACCACATTGAATTTCATCAAAAATCAATAGGATGCCGTGCTCGTCACAGATACGACGTAGCTCACGTAGCCAAAATGCAGGCGCAGGAACAACACCGCCTTCACCTTGGACAGGCTCAACAACAATGGCGGCTGGCTTCATAATGCCCGCTTCGTCATCGTTTAATAGACGGTCAATATAGCGAATACTCGCCTTGGCGCCAGCATCACCACCTAGGCCAAATGGGCAACGTAGGTTATAAGGGAATGGCATAAAGTGAACGTCTGACATCAAGCCTGTGCGACGTTCTTTCGTACCTAGATTACCCATCATGCCCATGGTGCCATTCGTCATGCCGTGGTAAGCACCTCGGAATGCAAACATGGTGTTGCGTCCCGTGGTCTGCTTAGCCAGTTTGATCGCGGCTTCAACCGCATCAGCACCAGATGGACCACAGAATTGGATTACGCAGTCATCACTCAATTCACGAGGAAGGAAACCTTTTACTTTTTGAATGAAATTGGTTTTCGCTTCTGTCGCAATATCAAGCGTTTGATAAGGCAAACCTGAATCCAGTTGATCTTTTAATGCTTGGTTGATTTCAGGGTGGTTGTAACCCAATGCCAGCGTACCAGCACCTGCAAGACAGTCTAGGAATAACTGTCCACGAGTATCTTCAACCAAAGCGCCATACGCTCGTTTAATAGCAATAGGCAGTCTGCGCGGGTACGAACGGACTTCCGATTCGTGCGCCGCTTGAATTTCTAGAATTGGATCTGAAGTAAGATCGTAAAGTCCTTCAACCACTGGAACTTGGGTTGAAAACTGTGTTGCGATTGTATTATCGACTTCAAAGGCAGTGCTCATGAAAACCCCTTGAATATGCAATGTACGACTATGCTCAAATTACGAGCAAAACAAGGCTGCAGACATCGACGTCTCGCGGATAATCATCACTATGTTGTGACAATCTCATACGACAGGCGTGCGAAAGCTGCACCATCATAGTTGATGGCTTACAAATTCAATGTGTAATCAAGGTTCAGTAATGCTGCTGTCTTGTAAAACAGGGCATTCAGGGAGAACAAAGCTGATTTTTGTGTGTTTTTTAAGTGAGTTCAATGTTGGGTTTCCCATAAACATGCTGCATCCAGCAACATCAGTATCCCGTCTACTGATAAAAGGGTTTATCAGTACCTACCCTACGTGCCCCCCACTCAGCCGAATATGGGTCACGCGTATCCCCCAGAATGTCTATTTTGTTCGACTCACCTCCGAGATTGCGCGCGACTTTATCATAAACCGCAACAAATTAGCAATATCCATTCATAACAAAATCATGAAGCTCATCTCAAACACGCCTGATATTGCTCTATAAATTGCAGTTAGTTAGCGATTTCACTTGGTTGTTTAGCCAGATGTTCGAACATTGTAAACAGTTATAAATAACGAATTGTTAATGGAAGAAAACAATAAGCCCGACCATTAGTGATCGGGCTTTTATGTGTGGAGCGACGCGACCAGCTTGGGCACGAGGTTCACCTATTCATCATCAACTAAAGAGCCGTCTATCTAAAGGTAACGAACGACGCCTATTAAACATAAGTTTATTGGACTTACTTTTATTAGACACAAACAAAAAAGCCCGATCATTACTGATCGGGCTTCTATGTTTGGAGCGACACACGAGGTTCGAACTCGTGACCTCAACCTTGGCAAGGTTGCGCTCTACCAACTGAGCTAGTGTCGCA
>JBHOHG010000022.1:0-70311 GCA_043422575.1 bacterium sp. HQB-39
CCATTTGATCACATGACAAGGTGTGCAATCTACCTTAACTTGATGATTTTTATCAAAATCATTAGGGGATTCTTCAGGGCGTGGTATTAAACCCTAACACCGCACTATTCAACAACACATTAGAGTAACTCAACATATTCGAATTGACTGCCACTTAGCATCTACCTCGCGCCTATTTTTTAATAGAATTTAAACCCTCAAATGAGGATTAACCAACTGACTTATACTGGTTGCACATAGTCCACAAGATATATATCAAACCAAAGGCTATCAATTCATCTAAAAAGATAAAATCTCAGGACGGAGATTTTAGGAGTCAAGCACATAGAGTTACTGGCCCGCTGGTATCAAAGCCAATTTGATCGACTCACCAAAACGGGACAAACCTAAGCAATTTCTTGATGCAGCGAGAATAAAAGTAATCACCATACAAGGTAAAACCTCAGGACGAGATTTTAGGTTTAACGGCGTCTGGAACGCCTAAAAACCAATCGCACAGTGCCATTGCCCCAAAGTAGCATTTAGGTCTAGCTCTGAAAGCAGGATTACTGAACCCTTGCCTCCAGAATTGATAACATCCAGCATACTAAAACAGAAGCAATATTTTATTGTGAGGAAGAGTTGGCCACTGACGCAGCCAACATTAAAATCAATCGATTACAACAGCTTGTCTTATACAATACTGTCTCTATCTTTCGCTGTAATCAAACCACCTGTCTCTGCAATGAATTTGTCTGTAAGTTCGTTTGAAGAGTTTTCTTTGGCAAAATCTAACTCTGCCTGTGTGATGCCAACAACCTGTAACAGATCTACGCAACCAGACTTAATTGAAACACTCTGCGGATAGGCATGAGGTTGAGTAAGCATCATTGTTTTGATTTTATCTGATATAGCCAGTGGAATTCGATGCCCATAATCGAGCAATGGATAGTTACCCATTTGCCCTGCTGCAAGCAACAAATTGTAAGCCATTAATGATTGAAGAACTTGTACAGCCCAATTTTCTTCATCTGCCGTTTCAAGCAGGAATTCGACTCCAAGCCCAGAGTATTCTTCGGGCTCTTCAGTTTCCCATGGATTCGACATTCCCGATGTAATGTAAATCCACGTTTTCCTCTTATCATTCGGAGGACATTTGAAAACGCCATGGGTAAGCCAACGAGGATCAATTTCTTTGGCATTCAATGTCTCGAATGTAGTGTTAGACAAAGGGTAAATCCCAGCACCTGTATCACCGAATAGTTCTTTATATACCACTTCTTCGCGTTCTTCCCACGACTCTTCGAGAAAGCTCATTTTATCTCCTTAGCTTAACGCTTATAATTTTATCCATTACCCTAGCTAAGTGGATAAAGTCGTGTTGCAATTAACTGCATCATCTATGACATAATTATTTTTCACATAACGCGAAGCTAAGGCAACTTGAGGTCACAGCACCAGCAAAGTACACCTTGATATCATTACTTTCACACGCCAATATCCAGCAAAGCCGTAAGGTATGGTAGCAATTTCGCGTTAACTGAAAAAGCACCCACCTCCAACTTTTATCAATAAATTCAAATTCTTACACTTTAAAATCAAAAATTTAAATCGTTTGTCATTCTGAATCCGGAACCGAACCAAAGAAACCAAGCGTCTTTCTGGTAACTCTTTGGCAAGACAAAGAGTTACTGGCCCGCTGGTATCAAAGCCAAATAGATCGACCCACCAAAACTGGACAAACCCAAGCAATTTCTTAAGACAGCGAGAATAAAAGTAATCACCATACAAGGTAAAACCTCAGGACGAGATTTCAGGTTTCAAGGCGTCGAAAACGCCTAAAAACCACAACCCAATTATGTACCCAGAATCTGCAAAGGAAGCGAAAGAATCGTGTCACCTGAGATACCCACATACCAAATCACGCCAATCAGCCCAACGACGGTAATTGAATACCAGCAGAAGGAAAACAACTGTCCGTAACGAGTTAAAGGCAATAAATGACTATGATGGCGACCACGCCATTCCAAGATCACCTCTAGCATCCCCATGGCTAAGAAAAAACCAAACAGTGGCATGTGGAAGGTATAAGCCATAAATATGCCGCCAGCGGCCGTCGCAATACAGCCAATCAAACCAACCCAAGAGTTCATCGAAAAAGTGACACTTTTCAGGATATGTCCACCATCGAGTGGCAAGATTGGGAATAAATTAAATAAATTCAGAAAAGCGTTAAATGCCGCCAACGCAGCAAAGAAAGGAGAATCCGTGACCCAGTACGCCACCAATAACACCACACTCAACGCCAAACCGAATACTGGTCCCATGATCGAAATCACTACGTCCTGCCAACGGGTATTAATCTTTTCATCCGTTAGCGCCATGCCACCCAAAAATGGGATCAAATAGAAACCTTTGGTTTTAATACCAAAATACTTCATTGCACGTACATGGCCGTATTCATGCACCACCATACAAGCGATCAACGCCAGTGCAAATTGAAAAGAAAATAACCAAGAGTAAGCAGCGATACTCGCTGATGCCAACGCCACTTTGATCACTTTAGCACTTTTCAGTGCTTTCATACCCAAGGAGAAAAGACCAATAACACTAAAACGCTTCTCTTTAGGTGGAGCCTGCTCAGGCACTTGACGCTCTACGTCTTTTTCATTGCGCGAGCCTTCCACGATCACTTCATCGTTAACCGTCGCACGATAGGTGAGGTTAAACGGCTGCCATTCAATGGTTCCATTTAATTGACAAATTAACGTTTTTTCACCAGCCATGAGCTCAAAGGAGTGTGAATAAGCCGTTTGGCCATTTCCTTCTGACGCATCTATTTGCGATACCAAGGTATTGTTCCAATAAAGCTGTTGCCATCCAGCCCAAGAGCCCTCTAAGCGCAAAGAGTGACCTAAAAATTCAACATTGAGCAGTTCCACGTTCAAATCCAATTGTTAAAAACTGCCGCAATTATGCCCGTTCAAACAAGGGTTCGCAAAACGAAAACGTTTAACATATTGCGATTGATGGAAATTTCAGCCCATTCTGGAAAAAACAAAGCTGGTCGTACCATATAGCGAAATATAGTTGCGATAATACAAAGGTTTATAAATGCAATCTTGACCAATGCGACAAATTTAGTGCTCAAAGATGCTGCAATCTTTGACTTATTTGTAAACACATCTATAACATTAAATTTACATTACACACAAACTAACGGGTTTAGTGTGAAGTGAATGTCTAAAACAACAACAAGATTCAGTCTTACGTATTTGTACCCTAGGAGGGTCAAGGATGAACAAGAAACACTGCTCTCTGCTAACAATGTCAATATTGTTTGCGTGTAACGCCCACTCTGCGGGCTTCCAGGTTGCTGAGCATTCTGCATCTGGACTTGGTAGAGCGTTTTCTGGTGAAGGCGCCGTTGCTGACAACGCCAGTGTGTTAGCTCGAAACCCAGCCGCTATGACTTTATTCGAACACGCCCAATTTTCAGGCAAGCTGTCGATCGTAGATCCAGAAGTTAACGTTTACGATGAAACCAATAAAGAACAATCTGACGACGTTGCCCCTTTGCAGCTGGTTCCAGGTGCTTACTACATCAGCCCAATCGATGATTCTTGGGCATGGGGTATTGGTCTCTTTACCAACTATGGCGTTGCCACCGACTACCCTGACGACATTTCAGCAGGTGACATGGCGGGTGATACAGCGCTAGTCTCTGTTAACCTGAACCCTAACCTAGCCTACCGTATGAACGACTCATTCAGTGTCGGTGCAGGTATCAATATTGTGGCCGCACACGCTGAATTGACGCGTCATAAAGGCTCTCTTGCCCCTCTTTTCGGATCTGGTAGCAAAAAATCAGACAACCTAATTGGCATGACGGGTGAAACGATTGGTTACGGCTGGAACGTCGGAGCCTTGTTTGAACTCGATGAAAACCACCGCTTCTCGCTTGGCTATCGTTCTTCTGTAGAGCTTGATTTCGACGACGGTGAATTCAGTAGCTATGACTCAGGTGTGGCAACACAAGCGAAAGTTGATGGTCGTCTTGTGGTTGAACTGCCTGCCATTATTGAATTGTCAGCGTTCCACCAGCTAACGGATGAATGGGCGCTTCATTACGGCTGGCAACAAACAGATTGGAGTACCTTTACTGAGCTAAAAGCAACCAGTGATAAATGTACGAGTGGTGGCGTTGCGGGACAGTGTTTCTACAAAAAAGAGAAATACGAAGATAACAACCGTTACTCGATCGGTGCTGCATACAAACTCAATGAGACTTGGACAGTGCGTGCTGGTTACGCCTTTGATGAACAAGCGGGTAAAACTACACTCAGTATTCCAGACAGTGACCGTACTTGGTACAGCGCAGGCTTTACTTACGTATGGAGCGCAAATATGACGCTCGATGCTGGTTTTGCTTTGGTTGTGAGTGATGATGGCACGTTCGAAGAAACCAATGCAGCGGGTCAAACCTTGACGTTCAGTTCTGAAGGTACTGCGTACATTTCAGCAGTAC
Organism: bacterium sp. HQB-39; assembly: GCA_043422575.1. Taxonomy (GTDB): domain Bacteria; phylum Pseudomonadota; class Gammaproteobacteria; order Enterobacterales; family Vibrionaceae; genus Vibrio. Next base: position 4,508 of record JBHOHG010000022.1, read on the forward strand.
AACTTAACTACACCTTTAAATAATCAGTCTGTCGGAGTTTATTCGTATGAAACACGCATTTAAGTTATCGCTTCTTTGTTCAGCCATCTTGATGTCAGGGTGTGGTGATAATGCAGAGAGCTCAGGCACGTCTGATGAAGTCAAGTTTAATGACAGCATTCAGCAGCTACTCAATCGTTCCACCTCGGTGAAGTTCACTCTTCAAGGTTCAGAGGTTTCTGTTCCACTACCGACTTACCTTCTCATGGATACCACTGACGGTTCCCTCGCGGTTCCAACGGCAGGCAACGATGCTTTGTCCAACCCAGCAGCGGCAATGAACACCGCCGATGGCTGGCCGACCTCTATGCCGATCTCTCTCACATTTGAAGGAAATGGCTTTACTGATGGTCCTGTGATCTCAGGGGTCAGTGTCATCAAGCTGACCAAACGCCTAACGGACATTGGTGCTAATGAGAATCCAATTGCTAAGATTCTCACCATTAACAATGGTCAGAATGCAAACCCTGATTTCTCTGTTGTAGCGAAAGGTAACACCTTAAATATCTTGTTTACGACCGCACTCGACGAGTCAAGTGAATACATCTTTGCCATTTCTAAAGCGGTGAAAGATAAAAATGGCGAAGAGATTGGAACGTCGGGCAGCTACGCCAGTGCCAAACAGACCGACACCGTTTATGAATCAGGCAGTCTAGCATCGGTTCAAAAAGCGACTCAAGGTATCGAGAACGTTTTTGAAGCCGCGAAAGCCGCGACAGGCGTTGCAAAAGAAGACATCATCTACTCAAGCTGGTTTAGTACTCAGTCTATCGGTGATACGCTGGCTGCGGTGAAAGGTGCAACAGGTCTCGGTATGGCTGGCGGCGCAAACAACCTAAATGCCCTCTACAAGATTGATCCTACAGCAACGCCAGATCTTGATCTTTCAGCGGCTTATACGCTAACGCTCGGTGATGCTGTCGATTATGATGCGGCACTGAACGCGAACGCAGCATTCACTAAGTACATTAATGGTGATGCAGCAGCGAAAACTGCGCTCAATGCGGCTTATCAACAAGGTGTTGGTCAAGGGAAACCTGAAGTTTCCGTCACTCCGGGCGTTGTTAAACTGCCACACTATCTAGAAAAAGGGGCGACTTGGAATACACAACCAATGTCATCTGCAATGCCGAGTCTTGTGAAAGTCAATGCGGCACTTTCGAATCCAGATGAGCAACAGCATGTGATCACGCAGCTATCCCAACTTGGTATTGATCCAACAAAACTGGCGACCGACTTGAAAGAGCAGGTAAAACTGGTTGGTGCAAAACTGACACTCTCAGATGGTTCTGCGCTTGACTCAGAACGTCTGATCACTCGCTACGCGCCAGTGCCAACCGTTAAATCGGTTGAAGATGTTAATGTGCTTGTGTTCACACCAAAAGGTCAAAATCCAACCGATGTGGTTATCTACCAACATGGCATTACCTCTGCGAAAGAGAACGCTTTTGCCTTTGCTCAAAATCTAGCTCAAGCTGGTATAGCTGTGGTTGCGTTCGATTTACCTCTGCATGGTGAACGTAGCCTAGATGACCAACGTTCAGCCAATGCGAATATTCTAAGCTACATCAATATGGTGTATCTGCCTGTTGCGCGTGACAATGTACGTCAAAGTGAATTGGACTTCATGGGTGTTCGTGCCGCATTAGCAGTATCACTTCAAGCTGGCTTGTTTACCGGTAAACCACTTGCCGGTATTGACCTTACGAAGATTTCTGCTTTAGGTCACTCTCTGGGCGGTATCATTACCACATCCGGTGTAGCAGCAGCAAACAAAGCCGTTCCAGGTCTGACTGCTCAAGAGACAGCAAGCCTTGCGGGCTTGTATAACTTCAAGTCTCTTGCAACGCATAACACTGGCGGTCAAATCGCAAACCTACTGCTGAATTCGCCAAGCTACGGCAATATGATCAAACACAACATCGCATATTCAGGCTCAGTTAAGTACAAAGCTGCTGTTGATCAATTGGTTGCTGCTGGGCAATGTGATTTAGCGCTAGATAAGGTTGCAGCTTGTTTCCAAACCGTGTTTACTCAAATGACCGACGCTCAACAAGCCGATCTAGAAAGTGCCTTTAATCAATTTGGTTACGCGACACAGACTGTATTGGACACCATTGATCCATTTACCAATGCCGCCGACATTGACGCATCACTGCCTGTATTTATGACACAGATCCAGAACGATCAAACTGTGCCGAACAGTGCGACTGGCACGTTTGCGGGTACTGAGCCATTAGCCGCCAAGATCGGGTTAGCGACAATTAACAACCTGAACGCGAATCCAGATGCAGGCAACAACTTCTTCAACTACAAAGGTCGTACCGTTAACAACGAAGGAGCGGTAACGGCAACCGTTGCAACCCACTCGACCTTTATTGGCCCGACACTGCCTAACTTAGAAGATGCGTCTTATCATGGTGACATGCAAGCTCGCAATATTGAGTTCTTCTTAAATGGCAAGCTTGTGGCGCCAGTAAGTCAGTTACTGATGGAAGAGTAAGCGAATCTTGCTTCTTGATTGACAATCAATACCGGCCTCTTGGTCGGTATTTTTTTAAGCTCACTGGTGGTTTTGGAAAACTTAGATTTTATCGGCCATTATCCCTTTAAATATGCTGGATATTGTGCATAATACGCGCCTCTATTCACAAGATTAAAAGTGAGCTGTTATGTCTATCGAAGCGACTCTTCTCGATCGTTGCCAATCTCAGTGCGAACTCTGTACCAGCACTGCTAACCTTATCGCCTTCCCTGTACCGCCACACAGCCATATCACGGTTGATACTGCGATCATGGTTTGTGATAAGTGCCATTCAGAGATCGACGCCCCTGAAGACATCAACCACTGGCGTTGTCTTAACGACAGCATGTGGAGCCAAGTACCCGCTGTTCAGGTAACAGCTTGGCGTCAGCTTACACGCTTAAATAGCGAATCTTGGGCGCAAGACGCTCTTGATATGATGTACATGGAAGAAGACCAAATGACTTGGGCGATGACAGGTATGTCAGACGACGATAAAACGCTGGACTGCAATGGCGTTGAATTGAAAAAAGGTGACGACGTCACTGTGATCAAAGATCTGCCTGTGCGCGGTACTAACCAAGTGATCAAACAAGGTACGGTGATCCGTGGCATCAGCATCGGCTCTGATCCAACTTTGGTATCAGGCAAAGCTAATGGTGGTCAATCAATGTATGTGATCGCAGAGTACTGTCGTAAGAAGTAATTCCGCTAAAACAAGCGATTTCATTTAGACACCGCAAAGGCACTCATTCCATGAGTGCCTTTTTTAATTCTTTTCTTATTAGTTATCGCCTTAGAAAGTCACTAGCCAATCGCAAATACTTAAAAATGATTAGGTTAATTAAATTTGTATCGATAGCTTACCAGTCAATCGATACATTATCATGAGGCAAAAATGCATTTAACCCTGGCTGCAACACTGATTGCACTTTTAGCATCTACATCTCAAGTTTACGCACACCAGCCTGAACCTAAGATATCAAATAGCTCGCTTGCAAAATCTGGCTTGATGGTCATCGACGGGACTGATGTGATTGATTATTCTGAGTTAAGAATAAACAAAATTCACAACTTAAGTCGCTTGATCGGTACGTATCAGTCGGAACTAGGCGGTGCTACTCTCACCTTAGAATTGACCAAACTGGATGGGGATTTTTACGAGGTAACTCGGACGTACTCTGAACCAGAAACAGATCCTCAAATAAAGCGCTATTCTTGCACTCAACAGCAACTATTAAAGGATTCTGATACTGAGCTTTATATCAAACCCTTAGGTGATGGCATTATTGTCTTAGAAAAAGATCCCGAAACAGAATTCATTTCAAGTGAACATTGGATACATTACCGTTCATTGTAGAGGCGATAAATCATTAGCGTCTTTATAAATCCAACATGAAAATTGCGTTTTTAAGCTACGCATGCTCAACATGATCTTAATGACAACTTCAGCAACTAGTGTTGAAAACTCACCACTAATCTGCTGCAGAAAAATATTTCTCCACCACCAAGCCTTGCTCTAATTCCACAAAACAGCCAAGGCGAAAGAATGGCGAATTATGGTTTGTGATGACTAGCGTCCCACTATAACTAATATCTGGCGTGAACACGGTTAGCTCATTCGCTTCGACTTGTGCCATCACGGTTTCTAAACTGGTACCAGCATCCAGTGAATCACAAAATCCACTGATCGTCTGAGAATAGAAAAGGTGATGGATTAAACCAATGACGACAGTGCAAACGATCAATACACTGAGCGAGCGAACGATGCTGCCCATCGACCGCTTCAAAGATTTGAATAACGATTGCGGAAAACGTTCTCGATCAACATAACTCAAACTCAATTCCTTTTGGTTTGGTTGCCTTGAGTTACTATCGCACCCATATGCACCCAGTGCAATAAAAGTTTCATCATTCACGTCTCATTCTTTACTACGCTGCTGTTGATTCCTTTACTCTTAGTTGACCAGTACCATCTTTCTGCTCTCGAAGTGCTGAGTGGTTTTCACCAATCTCTGGTTTAGGTTCGCATACCGCTTTCTGCGGTTTCGCTGGCAATATGGCTTCATTGAGACGCTGTCCCATCTCACTTGTCCAAGCTGTATTGCATTTACCCCCCTCCATTGCAGTCTCACGAGATACCACAGAGTGATCAGTCGATACCACCGCTCTTTGCTCGACGATCTTGCCACCATCTAAGACCACGACCTGTTGACAAAATTTATTGACCAATCGTAAATCATGCGTGACCAGTAAAATTGCGGTCCCTTCTTGTTGCTGGATCCTCTGTAACAAAGCAATGATTTGCTGCTGCAACACGACGTCCAACCCTGATAAAGATTCATCCAACGCGATCAGCTTGGGCTTTGCTGCCAAGGCTCTTGCAATACAGACACGTTGTAACTGTCCACCACTCAACTGCCCTGCTTTCTTGCTCATTAAGTTACGCGGTAACTCAACTTGTTCGAGTAACGCCATTGCAGCTATGTGGCTTTCAGTGCGCGATAAACCACGTAAGTGAACCAAAGGCTCACTCAGCACCTGCTGTACACTCTGTCTCGGGTTTACCGCCGAAATCGAATCCTGAAACACTAACTGGACTTGACTCCAATATCGCTTCCAATCAGTGCGATTAAAACTGGATAACGCCTTGCCTTTAAAGAGGATATCTCCTTGGGACACGGGTTCTAGCCCTAAAATCAACCGACATAATGTGCTTTTTCCTGAACCACTCGCCCCAACGAGCGCAACGCTCTGTTGTGCTGACAGGGTTAAGTTGATATCGGTAAGCACCTTTTTTTCTGTCTGACGTGACCAGATGCCTACGCTACCATACGTTTTCCCGACGTTGTTCAATTTAAGAAATGGGGTTGCACACATGCTATCACTCCTCATAAAGGGCCAAATGGGCTTGAATGAATGTTTTGCTAATGGGGTGCTGTGGTGATCGAAACAGTTTGTGTACGCTTGTGGTTTCGACTAACTCGCCCTGATGCATGATGGCAACGCGGTCAGCCAGTTCAGCGACAACACCCAAGTCATGGGTCACCATCAATAATGCCAAATCACGCTCTTCGACAACCTGTTTTAATCGGGTCAGAATGTGCTTTTGCACCACAAGATCTAAATCCGTCGTCGGTTCGTCAGCAATTAAAATGGGCGCCTGACTCATTAATGCCAACGCCAACATCATCCGCTGCAACATGCCGCCACTCATCTGAAAAGGATACAGCTTCAAGACTCGCTGCCAATCTTCTAGCCCGGCATCCAACATGGCTTGTTTCACCACATTCGGGGCTTTCACTCCTGCGGCAATCAAGGACTCTTGGCAGTGTTGCGCCATGGTTTGAACGGGATTAAATGCTGAACTTGGGTTTTGCATGATGCACGCCATCTGACGACCTCGCAGTTCGCGACCTGAAGTCAGCTCACCATTCAGACGCATCTCACCCTCAACAATCAGCTGATTCGGCAATACATCAAACAGAGAACTACAAGTCAGTGATTTTCCCGAGCCACTTGCCCCCACTAAGGCGAGCACGGAACCCGCTTCAATGGTTAAAGAGACGCCTTTGACGAGCCACTCACCTTTGGAAGTGTGGATGTGACGATCAATCAATTCTAACTTCATGAATCCTGCTCCAAATGCGGGTCTAAGTTGTCTCGCAACGCATCACCCATCAAGTTAAAGCTCAAGACACTGATTAAAATGGCCAACCCTGGCCACACCACCAGCATTGGACTGGTCCAAATCAACTGACGAGCATCGTTAATCATCACTCCCCATTCCGGTGTTGGACTTTGTACCCCTAACCCCAGAAAACTCAACCCTGAAACATGCAACATGATGTGACCAATATCGAGTGATGCCAACACCAGCAATTGCACCATTACCGAAGGGAGAATATGACGACGAAAACGGATCCATGCGGGCACTCCGCTCAATTTTGCCGCCTTTAGGTAATCGCTATGGCGAATCGAAAGCACAAGACTTCGAGTAATTCGTGCATACCAAGCCCAGTGTGTTATCGCAATGGCAATGATGACATTGGTTAATCCCGTTCCCAAAATCGCCACCATGAATAAAGCCAGCACGACGGTCGGAAACGTCATGAACACATCGCAAGTACGCATAATCACTTGCTCAATTCTGCCACCGGCATACCCCGCTAATCCCCCTAAACCGACCCCAATCACCAACATCAAAGCTAATGTAGCAAAGGCAGCGCCGAGTGAAATCGTGCAAGCCATCAGCAATCGACTGAGCACATCACGCCCTAAATGATCTGTGCCAAGCCAATGTTGCCCACTCATAGGAGCCAATCGATTATTAAGATCCACCAATGTCGGATCGTATGGCGATAACCAAGGCGCAAAGATCGCAATCAACAACAAAACGGTGAAAACGCTGACGCCTATCAGCCCACTTATTCCCAGTTTCATAGCTCAGCCTCCACCCGAATTCTTGGGTCGAGAGCCGCATAAACAACGTCTATCAATAAATTACAAACAATGAAAATGACGGTCATCATTAATGTGAAGCACTGAATCACGGGGTAGTCTTTGTTGCTGATGGCATTCAACACATATCGCCCGATGCCCGGCCAAGCAAAAATGGTTTCTATCACCAATGCGCCTCCGATCAGTTCGCCAATATGCATCCCAATTGCCGTAACAACTGGCAGCAAGCTGTTTCTGAGAATATGAGAACGTTCAACCTGCCGTTCACTTATTCCACGCATACGCGCATATTTCACATACCGTTGCCCTTGCGCTTCCAACATACTGGCGCGCAATAAACGTGCATTGATACATAGCGACATAAAAGCGATCGCGAAGCCCGGTAGGATCAAGTGACTCAACCCACCATACCCCATCGTGGGCAACCAGCTTAAATGAACAGAAAAAAGTAAGATCAACATAAATGCCAGCCAAAAATTCGGTATGGACACCCCGATAAATGCGAGTCCCCTGATTGTAAAATCTGGCCATTTATCGCGATACCGAGCCGCCCATACCGCTAAAGGGATCGACAGAAACAACGTCAGCATTAAAGCGAAAGAGGAGAGTTTTAAGGTCGCGGGTAAGAAATACAATACATCTTGCCACACGGGCCTTCCCGTCATAAATGACGCACCAAAATCCAAACGCACCGCATCATAAAGCCAGTTGGAATACTGCTGCCAGATGGGCAAATCCAAACCTAAATGTTGCTTAGCCATCGCAATGGATTCTGTTGTTTGCGGTATGTTTGCCGCTTGCAGATAGACCAAAGCCGGTTCGGTTCCACTCAAACGAAGAAACAAAAAAATAATGAATGAAACTGCCAGTACGAGAACCGGAAGAAGTAGTAATCGTTTTAATATGTAGCTCACCATGGTATTCAAATCCAAGTTACAGCCATAACCTAGGTAATAGCTTTTACTCACTTAACTGCTATTGCTGCGTTAACCGCTATTACTCCATTAATAACTATTACTCTATTAACCGCTATTGCTGCGTTAACCGATATTATTCTATTAACCGCTTCCACTCAGTGAACAGCTATAGACCGAGTAACAATAATGCCGCCGTCAACCTTTGGCTGAACGGCGGCTTAAGTTTGTGTTTAGTGCTTGTTTAAGTGCTTTAACACCGAGAGTCTGGTAAACCTACTCAGCGTTTTGTGCAAGTTTCATCTTTTCAAATGGCACGTAATAAGTCATATGCGCCATATCAAAATCTTCGACACGTTGTGTTGAAAGTGAAATAGAGCCCGAATATGAAATAGGTAGATAAACTGCTTTTTCATGCAACTCCGTTAGCACATACTTATAGTTCTCTTGACGAACCGCATCGTCCGGCGTTAGCAGTGCTTCTGTGATTAATTCATCAATCTTGGCTTTGTTCGCTAACCCCTGCTGCGCTTCGTAATCGGCATTATTTGTTCTACGCATGCCACTCATAAACACATGAGGCTCATAAGGAACGCCCCAAGTCCGATTGAACACAAGGTCAAATTCGCCTTTGTTTTGTAACTTAAAGAACACTGACTTCTCTTGAGCAATCAAGTCCACTTGAATGCCGATGTGCTTTAATGACGATTGAACGTATTCTGCTATGGTCTTCATCACGGCATCTTTACCGTGGTATAAGAGGTTGAATTGAAGCGTCACCCCCTCTTTGCTGCGCACGCCCGTTTCTGAATTCAATTGCCAACCCGCTTCCTCAAGCAATGACTTCGCTTTCTCAACATCGAATTGGTAAGGTGTTAAGCCAATATCCGCATAAGGAACGCTTGTAGAAAAGAGTGTATGTGCCGTGGTGTAAACGCCGTTTAGCACTTGCTGATTAAAGGCTTCTTTGTCAACGGCATGGTTAATCGCTTGACGCACGGCAAGATCGTTTAACCCGGGCTTGGTGGTATTGAGGGTAATGGTACGTGTTGCAAAAGGGGTCGACAGCTTCACATTAAATTTTGGATCGGCCTGCAAACGCTTGAATGTATCGGGGAAGACCTGCCCCGGCTTTCCATACAATAGATCGATTTCCCCTGTTTCTAAGGCCAGTGCTCGCGAATTCGGGTCATCAATGATCTTCACCACCACTTTATCGATGGCTGGCTTCTTACCCCAATAGCTTTCATTTCTCACAAAAACATCTTCAGATCCCAATTTCGATGATTCCAGTACCCAAGGTCCTGTACCAATGGGTTTCTTGATGCCATCAGCCGTGTTGCCGCTTTCAGGGATCTGGGAGGGGGCGATGAATCGAATCGGTCGAATCAACGTCAGTTCTTGTAACGCAGGGAAATAACTGTCTTTAAAAATCACCTTAATGGTATGCGAATCGATCACTTCCGTATCTTTCAGCATTTTCATGATTTGCAGCCACTTCAGCTTATCTGCATTCAATAGCAAGGCATCAAAGTTCGCCTTTACTGCTGCCGCATCAAACACTTCTCCATTCGAAAAAGTGACATCTTCGCGCAGTGTAAACGTAAATTCCGTTGCATCGGCATTCACTTTCCAACTCTTTGCCAACCAAGGCTCGATTTTTCCTTCTTTGCCGTATTTCACCAATGACTCATAAATCATGGCCTGTGCATACATCTGGTTCGGAATGGTTTGATGTGGGTTCAGCGGACCCGCATTTTTTTCCCATGCAAATGTTAACGTATTATCTTGGTTTGCCGTTTTTTCACAGCCTGTTACTGCTGATGCTAATAAGCAAATAGTAAACAGTGATTTCAACTTAAACATAAAACCCTCCATTTTTCTACCAGAATAATACACAGACCAAACTAAACTTTTTTATTAAGTCTGAGTTCTCTTTGGTCTTTATTCATAAGTAATAATATAGAAACCAAACCTATAACAATTAATTAAACCTTCATTTCTTTTGCTTGAACATTTTCTGTTTCTACCTTTTTAACTTTGGCAAGGTGTACCCCGTAGAGAACAAGGATGATGCCTGCAAGCTCAGATAGACCAAGGCTTTCACCGAGAATAAGAGCCGACAGCACAACGAGAATAGGTCGTTGAATCACACTGATGATGGATATTTTTGTCGATCCTAATATCTTCAATGCGGATAGAAACGCTAAATTGCCAATCACCGCTGCAAAACCCAACCAAAATCCGAACCCGATATAGGTAGAGTCAATCTTTTCGATAGAAATAAAAGGTAGTACACATAAAGCAATGATTCCGTTTATTATAAATATGTAATTGGCAATTAATTTAGGCTTAAATTTCGCTGTCACGCCATCCATTGTGGTTCTATATACCGTCGAACCTATAATAGCAAGTGCGAGAAAAATCCCACCTCGCCAATCCAACTGACTGAATTCGTTCGCCATCACATTAATTGATAAGAGGACTCCGACAAAACAACAGCCAAACCCTAGCCAGAAGCTCATTCCAAGATCGACTTTTCCCTTCATGGTATTCACAATCGCCACAAAGGCAGGTGTCGTTGTCACGGCAGTAATCAAAGTAATTGAATTGACATACATTAATGCAAAATAAATCGACGCATTGGTTCCTAAAAACAACAAGGCGACATAAATCATCCGCATCAAATCCCACCCTTTTACCCATTTAAACCCATAGCAAAAAGGAAGAATCACCACACCTGCAGCGAGTGTTCTGAGTATCAGGAGCTCAAGAGGTTCAACGGCGACCTGATAAAACAATTTAATAACGATAGGTTCAATGGCCACAGCTAATAGAGCGACAACTACAGGGAGAGCCACCATGACATTATTCGTAGTTTGACTTGCTTTCATACTTAATATTCAGCGAGAAGACGTGGCTGAAACGCTTCTCGCTTTACTTCCTTTTTATAATTGTTCAAAGCCACACCATCACAGGCTGGCTGTTGAGCTTATTTTCAAGCGTAGATAAATGGCCAATACCCAAATGACTTCTAGGTGCAGTATTCAGAACCTAGCATCTCGAGGTTACTTGGGTATAGCATTACTCAATGAGTACTAAATCCATTCGCTGTTTTGCCATAAGGACAAGTTCGCACCGATATTTTTCTCTAATGCATTTTGGTAAACACGCCAAGCAACGACAATATCTTGGAAACCCAACCCAGTCGGTGCAAAGAAGATATTCTCATCGTCGTCTTGGCGACCCGCAATTTGCCCCGTCAGGATTGGCGCTAAGTCTTCGACCTGTTCATCTTTGATGTAGCCTTTCTTAAACGCTTGAGCGTGTGTTTGAACCCCGCGATGTTTCCCCTGTTCCCACATGTCCGCCACAATGCGATCCATACGTTTCAACAGTCGAGCTTGAGACTCATAACAACCAATATTGATGCACGTGACGCCTTTATCTTTGATCCAATCCGCCCTCACGACTGGCTCCAATACGTTGGGAAGACAAGTCACCACCAATTGTTTATCCGACACCGCTTGCTGAGCGGACTGAACAGGTATGATGGTCACTCCCGTTTTCTCACTCATTTTCTCAGCAAAGCGATACTTGGATTCTCCTCGTGAATAGACTTGGACTTCCTTAAGGTTCGGCAGGGCTTCTTTTAACGCTAATAGCTGAGTCTTCATATTGACACCAGCACCCACAAGACCGATTGATTCCGTTTTAGGGTTTGCCAGTTTTTTCGCCGCTAGCATAGTCACCGCACCCGTTCGCGTGGCACTGATCACCTGTGCATCCATGATTGCCACAGGCGACTTCGTTTCAGGGTCAAACAAGGTAATGATGCCTGTTGCGCGCGGTAATCCTTTTTCAACATTCGGTGGCATCGCTCCAAGTGCCTTAAATCCGTAGATTTCACTGTCTTTCTTATTCGCGACTAACGCGGATAGAATATTGACAAGCCCTTCACTTTTATCGTTCTCAGATTGAGCACGTTTTAAGGTCGTTTTTGATGGCTGTAAGATTTTCTCAGTTTGAAGAAGATGAAAACCCTCTTCTATGTCCTTAGCAGCAGCCACGATATCGCTACCTCCACAGCGCACTACATCTTCCAATGTTAAAAAACGTGTTTCTTGGCGATATATCTCATCTGTTAACGTCATAAAAGTCCCTATCACTGTTCGTTATTTCTCAAACATAAAGATCAATTTGGCTAGTTTGTGAGCTGCACATGAAAATTACTCATTCGTTTTTATAATTTTCGCAATCTCTAGCCACTGATACCTTTGTCTGATCAGTTATAAATTGAATGATTAATAGCAAGCCCTAATCTTTAGGAGTGCTAATTTTAAATTTATGTTAATTGCTAACATTAATGGCGCTGAACACCTGATAGTTACCCAGGTGACAGTGTGATTAATATGTAAATCATCAATTTAAGGATTTACCATCATTGGTAATTTACTTATTCATCATTAGCAATGGTGAAACGTTATAACATAACAGTATTTTCACCAGCAATACCAAATTTATTAATAATGAATATGAATGCAAAGAAATTGACGTGAAATTGAGAAAAGTGTTACTAGCGGATTTTATTTAATAGAAAATAACCTTTTATAAAAGGTCACTATTTAATGTAATTGCAACATATTTGATTTAGCACAGCCTATCAATAAAACTGCTGATAAAGGTGAATTTAGGTTAGGCTTGTTTGGCTGAAAAACCTCTCGATTTGACCAAATTTAACTGTTCATTAGAGCTTAAAGAGATCGTCCAATTACTTGTGAACTCCGGTTCTATTGTCATATCTGACGTTTTTAGCTTAAGTTGTCCCGGACGTGTTTTCTCAATATTATTCAGATTTGTAGGTACGGTGTATTTTCTTTTACTGCCGTTAATCAGTATCGTCAGATTCTTGGAATTGATGTCATAGACAGTGCCAAATATTTGAATTTTTTCCAGTAGCTGATCTGCATTATCTAACACGGTCACCCCAATTAACAGCGTGCTACCTATCACTAAACTTATGTCTTTCATCTGTACCTATTTTCCTAATTAAAATTCCGTAGCATGAGCTGCATCCCTTTTATGCCCAAGTGACTTCAATATATAGCAACCCCTTGTTATCCATACGAATGGTGCTCACTAAGCCTCGCACCTTAACGTTACTTGGAGATATATTTAGCTTACTTGGATATATTTACTATTTGGCTGTTTTTGTAATCAGCACGTTCAACGGATAATACTGCGTTTTATGGGTCAGGTTTAAGAAACCTAGTGATATCTCGCTAAAAATTTGGAGAGTACTCAGGTGACGTCAAGATAAAGGTTTCAGGAACAAAAAAACCGAGCTTTCGCTCGGTTTTTATCTTAGTCGTCAACCTGTTTTACTTATTCACCAGTTTAGCGCATCAAACCGATGTCGCGTTTTAGGTGAGCAGGAAGTTCTTCAGCGTGGTAACTTTGCGCAGCAGAGTTATCAACAAATAGAATATCCAATAAGTGTGCAATCAATCCTTTGAAGTTAACCGAGTAGGTTTTCTTATCCATAGAGGTTGGTAAAGCTACAGTATTCATTTCAATCGCTTGAGCCATGATTGCCTCTCTTAAATCCGAGTTAACGTTTCGTTTTGTTGGTTGAATAATACCGTGTTTTATTGGTCTTACATAATGACAAAACTTCCCATTTCGGATTAGTTTTTCTTATATAAAAATCCATTAACAAACTCGCATTCTACTCAAACACAACTTTTGCATAACTATTCATCATGCGTGTAAATCGCAGAATATTTAGACTTTATATTCATCCAGCCTTCTGGTTGAGATACAATTTTTTAACAAAAATTTTCTTCAACACCTGAAAAACGCTAAGGAAATTGACGAATTTAGATTAGATAAACTGACTCTAATCATCACCGCTTTGCCTCTATTTTCTTATGGATTAAAGTTGCGGCTCTGGCTTTGTGGTTTTCTGAACGTAGGAAGCAAGGACAGCAAGTATCATCACACCGACAACCACTATCAAAGACCATAACGTTGGAATGGCAAACTCCGTCCCCACTAAGAGCATTTTTACGCCAATAAAGACCATAATGAGTGCTAATGCTGGCTTAAGATAGATAAATTTATCTAACAAGGCTTCCAGAACAAAATATAAAGAGCGCAGCCCCAATAACGCAAAGATGTTTGCTGACAATACGATAAACGGGTTTTGAGTAACCGCAAAAATCGCAGGAATTGAGTCCAAAGCAAATAAAACGTCCATGGATGCGATCGACGCAATTACGAGCAGCATCGGAGTCGCTACATACAAGCCCATCTTTTTGTAAACCCATCGATTACCGCGATAGCGTTGACTGATAGGAAGCCATTTCCTCAGCCATACCGCAGCCTTTGGCTGTTGTTGGTGTTCTTCTTGGTTTGTCATGCTTTCTCTGGCCATACTTTCTCTGGCTAATTGCACGCCGGTCCAAATTAAGAATGCAGCAAATAGATACAACATCCAATGGAACTGCTCTAACAGTTGCGCACCTACCGCAATCATGATCGCCCGTAATACGAGAGCCATTACGACGCCCCACAACAGTGCCCGTGCTCGAAGTGCCTGTGGAACTTGGTATTGGCTGAAGATCACCGCGAAGACAAACAAATTATCAACACTCAATGATTTTTCTAACACATAGCCAGTGAGAAATGCCGTGGTCGCTTCATCATGACTATAATTTGAGACTGGATACCAACTATCCCAATAAACCCATAAAACGCCAGAGAAAGCTAAAGCGAGCACCACCCAAACAACACTCCAGAGACTCGCTTTGCGTAAAGAGATAACCCCACCTCGAGTTTGATACAAATCTAGGCAAACCAAAGCAATGGTCGTGATAAAAAGCCCTGAATAAAGCACAGCCTCAGTAGGTAGCACTTCGAGTTGATGGTATACCGTGGAAAAGAAAGAGATTTCAGACATAACAATTCGTAACCCATACCATGAAGGCCCGAATCATGTCGACAGTCGAACAGTCATGAAAATGGAATCAAGGATTCATGACAAATGAAAGGAGTGTCGGGTGCGGACCTTCGCATTAAAAACGCTGCTGACAAAATGTCAAAGCAGTCACATGCGTTGGTCTCGTTAAAGCACAAACGTGCTTTGCTTTGCCGGATAAGCGAACGCTTAACGGGATGACGGCAAAGGCATTTTCATAACTACTCCCCAAACGGAGCATAGCTTATCTCAGTCGCCACGACACAGCGAACAAATTAAAGTTGTCGAAACGATAGTTTACTTTCATCGTGAAGTGCTATATGCCGTACATGGGAGCGACATAAACCAAGGTTGACCATACTGCGATCCAAGCACAAATCGCGAGCGTATCCATCCAATCACTTTTCCACATAATAAAACACTCCAACTGATATTCGTTATCAATTGGAGTGCAAGTACTATGCCCAAGAAGGTTTAATTCATCTCGACGCCGGCGAGGCAGGACTATTAATTAGCCGGCTTTAGACATTGCTCAAGCTCGCGAGTGTATACTTGGCACTTCACTTAAAATATCTGGCTGCTCAGTCAACAATTCAATAAAACAATCAGCCATGGTGAGTTGGGTGACATGCCCTTCCCCTTGCATCTGTAACATCGCTTCGAAGCCTTCTTTCCCTTTCATGGTATAAGCCGAAGACGTTCCGTTGTACCACGCTTCTGGAGCCACCGTTTGCCACGCCCCAGCCTTGAACACACTCAAGCCCTGAATGCGTTGACCTTTCGGGTGAGTTGCTATGTAGTCGAAACGTAAGTTATAGCAATAAGGGTAGCTGCCAGCCCCTGTGCCCTCTACCCCATTATTTGTCGCGTTATTGATCGCCCCTTCCAAAGCTTCAGCTATATGTTTACCTTGAATGCGGTAATGCCCAATTGGGACGACAAATGGCAATAATTTGCCTGCCACATCGGCAACGGTAATTGGACCTTGATCTAATGACGTTCTTACGCCACCGGCATTGTGGATCGCAAAGTCTAATTCAATTCCACGCTGATTGAGGGATGTGTAGAAAGATTGCGCCACCAGAGGAGCGACCTCACTTGAACCTTGTTCATCAGGCAGTCGTACATGGCGACGAGCGCGTTCAGATACTGCAATGACTTTCTGCTGCAACGCTTTCACTTGACTGCGATATTTCTCATTGAGGATCTGATAAACATTTTGATCTTTTTTACATACCACCACATTCGGCTGTGCATCAATGTAATTACAGGCATCCTGATAAACGTGCTCATCATGAGTGTCTGTCAGCGTCGAATCAAGAAACATGCGGCGGCCGAACAGAAGTTCATTTTGCCCCGAAAAAGACACCACCTGACCATGTTCATCAAAATCCACCTCGCAGTGACCCATAGCTAAAGCATGGCAACCTGCTTGCACTATGTAGCTATCACCAATTTTGATTCCGTAAGCGTCTTCTTTGCCAAGCCCGAGATTCTCGAAATCCCCCTGTAGAACGTGGCTATGTGCACCAATAATTAAACCAATGCCGTTAACTTGTTCAGCCAGCTCTTTATCTGGTTCATAGCCAAGGTGGCTCAACAAAATGATCTTATTAATTCCTTGTTGATGCAGCACTTCGACGGTTCGTTGAGCTGTTTTGATCGCATTTTCAAACGGGGTATCACTGTCAGGGTTTGCTATATCTGCCATTTTATCAATAGATAAGCCGAAGATTGCGATTGGCTCACCCTTTACGTCTTTGATAATGTACTCAGCTGCCCCAGTTGTGACATCGTAACGTTTCACATTTTCACAATTCGCTAGAGGAAATGCCTTAGTTTTTTGTTCTGATGATAGGTTCCAGTTACCTGCTAAGAATGGAAAATTAATGCGACGGACGAACTCGCCAACAGGCTCATTGCCAATATCTAATTCATGATTACCCAACGTCATTGCATCGAGCTGTAATGTATTGAGCAAGGTCGCATTGGCTTCACCTTTAAACAACGAAAAGTAAAGTGTTCCTTGGAAACAATCTCCCGCATGTAAGAAGAGAAACTCTTTTCCTTGACGTTCTGCTTCGGCTCTCAGCTGCTGCGAACGAGTCGCAATACGGGCAAACCCTCCTGCACTGACATAAGGTCTTACCTCACCTTGCGCCAAGGGCAGCGTTAGCTGCAATGATGTTGGTTCAAAGTAAGAGTGTGTATCATTGATATGCGCAATCGAGATTGCTGCTGCTTTATTTTTTATTGTCATTATCACTTCTCTTTCGACTACCTAACCGTATACCCAAGGCGATTCCTCTCGCTCTACCACCAGCGGCAATCCTTACTATTCGAGACGGTCAACGCTTAACTGTTCTACTGGGTATAGCAATGAATGATGACAGATGCGTTAAAAATATGAAACCCCTATGAAATTGACACTGACATTCCCCAAGTGTCATCACTTTATTAAGGGATAACCAAGCCAATTTTTTGCAGAGTTAATGCACTAATCCATCGTTCTGTGAAGGATAAACTTTATCTTTAGAGAAATTTTGCTTACCTTTAAGAATAGATGCCTGTTTTTATTAGTGATTTTCACCGCAGAGCGACTGTGGTTGAGGAGGCGGTATGCAACTTGAGCGAGTTGAAATTTCAGGCTTTAGAGGGATACGTCGTTTATCTCTAGCGCTGGATGATCTCACCACCCTCATCGGCGAAAATACATGGGGTAAATCTTCTTTGCTCGATGCCTTATCGGTCGCCCTTCCAGCTGATGGAGAACTGTATCAATTCGAGATGCAGGATTTTCATGTCGATTACTCCATGTCACTTCCACAAACTCAGCACCTACAAATTGTGCTCTGTTTTCGTACTCACGATAAAAAACAGATACATGCAGGTCGATACCGTAAAATAAAACCGATCTGGGTCGAAGATGAGCATGGTGTTTTCCGAATTTATTACCGCGTCAGTGCCACATTAGAAAACTATCAAGTTACCACCCATTTTGCTTTTCTAAATAACAAAGGTAACCCACTGCATTTGCACCACTCCGAAAAGTTTGCTCAGGAGTTAATGACCTTACACCCTGTGATTCGACTCAAAGATTCACGCCGATTCCCTCAACCACCTTTTCATAGCCAAGCCAATAAAAATGCTCGAATCGAAAAGCGGATCGACAATACCTGTCGTCGCCTGCTTGCGATTCCCGGTCATGTTAATAAAGGCGAGATGAGAAGCAGCTTAAACTCGATGCAAACCTTGGTAGAGCACTACTTTTCCTTCAAAAGCCTGACCAAAGGCAGTCCAAGAACACCACGAGATGGCTTGTTTGCCGCCGCCAGTGCCAACGAAACCAATCTTAGCCAATTTATTAATGAATCACCTAACAAACAGACCCGCCTATTGTTGATGGGCTTACTGAATGCTTATTTACAAGCGAAAGGGCCAAGTGATCTCAGACGCTGCGCTCGACCGATTTTGATCATTGAAGATCCCGAAGGTCGACTGCACCCGACGCATTTAGCTCGCGCTTGGAGCCTACTGCAAATGCTGCCCATGCAAAAAATGCTCACCACTAACAGTGGTGCATTACTGGCAAGTGTCCCGCTCTATTCCATCCGTCGTTTGGTCAGGCAGTCAGACCGTACCATTGCCCGTGGCATCGAGGTTGATCGTTTTAGTAAAGATGATTTGAGAAAAATTGGTTTCCATATTCGCTTTCACCGCTCTGGTGCACTCTTTGCTCGATGTTGGTTGTTAGTTGAAGGCGAAACTGAGGTATGGTTATTTAATGAGTTGGCAAATCAGTGTGGCTACAACCTTGCAGCTGAAGGAGTTCAAATCGTCGAGTTCGCTCAATCGGGTCTTAAGTCTCTGGTCAAAGTGGCAAAAGCGTTAGGGATAGATTGGCATGTAGTCACAGATGGGGATGCGGCAGGTAAAAAATATGCGACATCCGTTCGCAGCATGTTAGAGGGGGATCAAGAGCGTCATCGTTTAACTGAATTGCCTGACCGTGACATCGAACACTATCTATACAACAATGGTTTTGAAGTCTTTTTCAAGAGCATGGTCAAAGTGCCAATCGATCACCCTATTCCCGCCAAAAAAGTGGTGACCAAAGTGCTTAAAAAGTTCGCTAAACCTGATTTGGCTCTCGCCATTGTGTCTCATTGTGAAGAGCGCGGGATTGAGTGTATTCCGCTACTGCTTCGCTGGACATTAAAACGCGTCGTCACCATGGCAAATGGTAATACTTAACGGAATGTGGTGGTTAAACAAAACAGATAGCCAATAATGACCAACCAATCATTAATCTAATGATTGGTTCATCATAAATATGTAAGTGATATTGATTCTAAATCGTAATAGAATCTCTCTTTTACTTTAACTTTTTATAATATGTCAGTTCCTAAAAAAAGTCTTATCGCGATATTAATCGCAAATCTAACTGCCTGTGGCGGTTCAGACTCTGGCTCTTCTTCCAGTCAGCAAGTGAATACAAGTACAGATCCAAATCAATTTACCCCACTCATATTAAGAGAATCAGGTAAAAAGATTACAGACAAGCACCCATCCCACGAGCGCGTGGTGATCTCAGCGGCTATCGCGCAACAAGTGTCAGAACTCATCAATTACGATCCTTATGATCAAAGTAGTCAGATTCTTATTGCCCATAATACCGTAATAAACCAATTAAAGGTGGGTGATAGTCAAGGCAGTGTGGAATGCAGCCAAAGTGGCCATGTCGACTACCAAGCTAACTATGTTCCATCTTCTGTTTTAAACTACATCGCATCATTTGAAGAGTGTGATTTAGGTCATGTTAAAATTTCAGGAAGCATCTCTTATTCACGTGCTACGTCACCCGATCAGGAGACTGAAGTCAAAACAGAAATTGACAATGATAGCTTTTATAAACATACATTCCTCTATGAGGACGTGAATATCCAAGATTCATCAAGTGAATATCAAATTCAGGGTTACGAATCTAGACAAAGAAACACAACAGATTCAAAAAGTATTGTTCAGTATGAATTCAACACCATTACTACCGAAAAGGATGGACATGACC
Organism: bacterium sp. HQB-39; assembly: GCA_043422575.1. GTDB lineage: Bacteria > Pseudomonadota > Gammaproteobacteria > Enterobacterales > Vibrionaceae > Vibrio. Next base: position 24,493 of record JBHOHG010000022.1, read on the forward strand.
ACCAGATAAAGATCAACCATTTAATTGATGAAGATAAGTTCATCATTGACGGTTATATTAATGACTCGATAATGGGAAGAATTGACTTTAAATCCACAAGTAGTGAATTTGAACACAATGAGAAAAATGCAACTACTGAGTTGTTCAGTCAAAACTCCTCTGTTATTGAACCATATCTAAACGATTATTATAAATTCTCATTATTTAACAGTGATGAAACTGGATACGGTGTGATTCTACCCCATGGAAAACGATTCACAGACGTTGATTTTAGTCTAGTCGACTTCATTGATTTAGAGTCATTATCAATTTCACCGCATGTATCTAGCCCATTTGTTTTAGGCACTGATTTCTATGCTGACACAGCGATTACTGCTCAAGCTGGCCGAATCACAGATATCGACTCAAATGTAAGTGACATCGTAGTCAAATATGAATGGTTTATAAATGATACTCTTATTGAAGATGTTGACGCTGAAACATTACCTGCTGGAATGGCAAAGTTTGGTGACCTTGTAAGAGTCAGGATAGTTTTGAATGATAATGGCTTAATCTTCAAATCAGCCTTTAAAGAAATTACAATTTCTGATACACCCCCTAAATTGATCGCCACTGATTTACCTCGTGAAGTTAGTGTTGGAGATAATCTGGAGTTCTACGTATACATTGCGGATATTGATGGAATTGACCCAATTGCTCCCGCAAAACTGGTTCATGGTCCCGATGGGGTGAACATTGATCCCGATGGGATCATTTCATGGAAAGTCGCTGACAATTACCTTTTCCCCGAACAAACTGTTCACTTTAATTTTGAGGTCAATGGTAAGGTACAAACTGAAAGTGTTCTGGTCAATGCACCCGACAGAGCAATATCCTCAACATCAATCAACGGCATAAACAATAAGAGGCTGTACAAAGAGCGGGAATTCGATACCATCGCCTACGGCACTGTCTTCGACGATAATCAAAATTTGATTGCCGCTGTCTACGAAGATTCGATTGCCCTTTACAAGCATAGTGCTGATGGGTACGAAATTGACTGGCTGTATGGATTCGCGTTACCGATTCCAGGTCGTATCATTGACGTTAGTATCCATAATATTGATGATGACCGAAGCAATGAAATCGTTGTGGCTACAAATAGCGGTATTGTGGCATTTCATAACAAGCAGAACACACCTGAGGTTCTTCACCGTTTCGACGCTGCGATTAATGATTTTGAGTTAGACGGTACGACACAAGGCATCAATACAGCTTTTGCAGTCATTTATACAGATCAAGAACAAGAGTACATCGCGGCCTATCGCTTCTCTGATCCAAAAGTTGCGCTGCTAGACACTCTTAGTGCTAATGCAACTAAGCTGATCTTTGCAAATCTTGATGCTGATCAGGGCTCCGAGCTCGTTGCTAATTCTGGTTTAGTTATCGATACCACCACTTGGCAAAACCAATGGGAGTTTACGTCAGGATTTGGACGTAATTTAGCAGCCGGTGATGTGACGAATGACGGCGTGAATGAACTCATGACCATCACTAATGATGGCGTTCTGCAAGTGTTCTCTGCCGATAACGCGGAACTCATTATTGAAGATGATTCTAAAAAGTACTGTGGTGTTAGCGCTTACAATTACTCAGATCATCCTGGCGATGAACTGTTTGTAAGTCATTGTAAGCCTTACACTCTCGACATGTTGAGTCTGAAAAACAAACAGTTAGAAGTTATTGATAGCATTACCTTTGAACACTACGTAGGCGGCGTTAATTTCGTAGCTGATGCGAATCAAAATGGTGTTATGGACCTCCATGTTTCAACCTTTGATTTTGGTCTCCATCATATTAATGTATTAAATAATCGCCAAGGGCGTCTTACGGTGGCGGACACTTACCTGTCCTCTTACTTTCATGGTTACACACCCATTGATTGGGCTAACTTGAATTCAGAAGTCGATGGGCACTCAGTGTCTGTCATTTTTTCTTATATAAATAATATAGATAATATCAAACACATTCAATCTGTAGGTAAAAACAATTCTGTCATTCCATTATTCGAATATGAAAAGAATGATAAAACAAAGCATAAAAACTTAATTTTTGATTTCGATGGTGATAGTTTTAGTGATATTCTAATCGCTAATAAAAAACATAGCACCTCATATGAAGTTGGAATTTTTAATATTACTGATGGCGCGCCATTATGGACGTACGAAAATGAGTTCACTTTAAGCTCGTTCAAATTTCATGACGTCAACTTAGACGGAAACAAAGATCTATTGTTTAGTAACATCGCTAAGTTAACTTTCCTGGATTTCACGAACAAGCAAGAAAAACACATCGATACTCTGGGAGATTATATTTTTAGTTTTGATGTTATTGATGGTGACCCAGTAAAAATAGCATCCGGATACGGAAATTATCTTGAAATCTATGATTTAAACGAAAAGCAATTATCAAACTATAAAAAGTATGATATCGCATGTCAAAGCCTCGTACCTTTCAACTATGATTTAGATACTCAACAAGAATTTATCTGTATCAATGAACAAGGTATTGGTAGTGAACTCATCATTTATGATTTCACTGATGATGGTATCACCCCGATTAAGAGTACAGCACTGGCTAACAGAGTGTTCTCCGTCATTGCTAACCCATTAACGTCTAAAGAACAAGATCTCATTGTGTTAACTTCGGAATTCGATTATTCATATGGTAAAATGCGACATATGTCGAAAGTTCTTAGTTTCGATCGTCATCTTAACTTACAGTGGCAAAGTTCGGGTTTAGTGGGTTCGCCAATGGAAGATGGCATTATCCTCCGTAACAATAATGGACGCATTCAGGCTGTGATTGGTACAAGAGCTAGCATTAGCCAACTTCATTAAGATGTGATACCCAAGTAACCTCGAGATGTTCAGTTCAGTGAGAACTACTTGGTTTGATAGCAAGGCATTGCTTTGAAGATCGTGTGGTCTTAAATCATTAGTGGCATTCAATCAAACTCCCCTAACATGGGGAGTTTTCTTTTGTACGCAGAGATCAATACAACAAAATCAGTCCTTCGTATCCTGCTAAAGCGACTTGTAACGTGTAATCTCCGATAGTGCCGTCGGGTAACACAGGCTTCATGGGTTGTGCTAGGTTTACATTGACGGTTTCACTCGAATAGAAGTTCGCGTTTTTTCCGTGAAAGTCGGTTCGGTACAAGACTTTGCCTTTGGTAAACTCACGGGCTAACACCATTTCCTCTGGGCCACCAGCGACAACCTCCTTTTCCGAACGCTGCAAGAAATAGGTGTATGTCGGTCGTACCTCGATCACGCCATTTGGAAGATCGCTATGCATCAATTGGTTCATCGAAGCATCCCCTACTAACGTGTAATCCGCCGGGCTCGGGGTCTTGGTAGACATCATCATAGGAATCGCCTTGAAACCATCAGGAATCGTGTCCGCAGGGACACCGATGTCAATGGCTAATAAGTGGCTCGGTTGATAAGCAATATTCTTCGCAATTCCCGATTTCCAATAGTTAGTTTCACTGGTGTTGTCACTGCCGTAAATGTAACTACTATTCCATTGATTGAAATAGCTCAACCCCTGATGATGATGCAGGTAATAAATCGCTAATGACGAATACTGATCATATTGCCAATTATCTTGAGTATTGCCAAAGTGCTGGGTTCGACCATAACGAGTAGTCGCTTGAAATAGAACTTTCTGCCCATTTTGCGCCAACACTGAATTGTCCCAAAACTTAGCAATTCCCGCATAGCCACTGAACCCTGTGGATGGGAAAAGATAGTGCTCGCGTAGGTAAAGTGAGCCAGCGTCTGTAAGATGGTTTTGTCCGTTTCGCCCAAAGAGATTGGCAGTACCAATATTTATACTGATCAAACTGTTTGGTAGCTCATCCGCTAATCTCTTCAAAAATGTGGCAAATAACTCTTGATACCATGTATCAGCTTGGCTGCTACCCACTACCAAGTCTATTTCTGACAGCTTGCCTCCCGAGTACACTTCAAACTGATTCGCACCGAGTAACTTGTTACTGTCGTCATTGTACGCGCCATTTAACCCATGGTTCGTCCATTCATTCAGGTAATAACTTTTCATCGCTTGTGCAAAATCAGGGTTGGCTAAGTTGGTCAATGCCCAAGATGAGTTTTGATTCCACATACGCCCAAATGGGATCACCCGTGACTCCCATTTAAAACGCGCTGTGGCACTTTTATTACTACGACGTTTGTATTCCGAATTGGACAAGACGCCATCAGAGTTCGCATCAGCTGAATGATCAAAACCTCGTATTTTTCTCCACTGAAGAATCTCACTACCGTCAGCGGTATTTGTCGGTTCCTGGATCTCATTCATCACTGGAAAACTGTCTTTTAACTGAATGTTGTTCACAAATGGTCTCTTGCTCTTTTTATCACCAACCCATCGGACACGTATAACATATGCACGACCTCCATCACGAACAAATGCGGAACCAAAATATTGCCCACCACCATAAGTGGAGCCACTACCATCGTGTGTTGTGGCTCTTTTCCAGTCATTAGGTACCGACCATAAGGTGTAACCATCTCTAGTAAAACCGCGAGTTCTGTCAGTTATAATATCAAGGGAAGACCACGCAGTTACCCGCCCTAGATGATCAATGGCGCTTGGGTATTCAATAACAAAACTCCCCCCTCGTGCCGTTGTCGAAAATTCAAAATGCAGTTGATCATACTTTTCTGTATGGTAAACATACAAGCCACCACCGTTTTCGTAATGCTCAAATGCATCAACACCCCATGGTGGAGATTGATACAACAAGAACCCTGCATGATCTTCACTTGCGGTATATCCAACAATCATAGGCTTTCGGTTTAATGAGGTGTTCGAACCATGTTGTGTGTCGACTTCAGCGACAATGGTATCCTCAGCGTAATGTAAGAAAAAACTCTCATAATCGATCCCTGCTAGTTCAGCGGCAACGCGAAGTTTTTCTTCTTGCCAACCGCCGTCCATTTCTAACTTTTGGTTATACATATACCCGACAGAGCTCACCCGTTCATTGTCTGAACGCTCAGCATAAGAACCGAATACAATATTGCTATGATCAATTTCCCAATCGATGACCTCTTGCTCCGACAGCGGTTGTCCACTCAAGTCCGTACTGGTTTGGTGCAGTCCGGGAAGCACGACAGCCGTTCCTGCCGAAGGGGCTGCACTCCCTTCTAATGCCCCAACAGGTGATAATGGCATCAGGGTAAATAGCCATAATGTGTATTTAGTCATCATAAGTCGTCAATTTGAGAGTCATTTTGAGAATCGAATTACCAAAAGTATTGTTCACTGGTCGGGGTTGTTCAAGAATTTTACAAAATCCTAGTCGATTCATTTTTTTAAAACCAAGTAGTCTCGGAACAAACCGGCGTAAACTCAGATTGTTAGGTTCATCGAACTAGGAAACTGGTGCAGATTACCGCATAGTATGACGAAAAATGACGTGAAACTGCGTATTAAATTGAGTGTCAATTTGAGAAAGCCAATAAGGTTGCGAGATGCACTACCAGAATTGGTTAGCCAAAGAACAGATGAAGAAAAAGCGCAGACTGTGCCGCGCTTTGTTTGTGCTGGAATGGAATTACTTGGTTTCTACAGCCGGTTGCGGCTCGATCTCTGTTTCTTTTTTGTTCAGCTTAGTGTGTAGCCACAAACCTGATGCTTTCATCAAGTATCCAAAGATACCACCAAGAATCAAAGAAGGAATCACTAACTGCCAGTTTGCATCAGACGCGAAAGTGGCACATGACCCAATGAATGTCCCGGGAATATAAGCGAGCCACGATTGTTTCGCTTGGATACACATAAAGAAGGCAACAATGGCTGTGACCACGTAGCCCAACAATTCAAAGGAAACGAAACTTGAGGCATGAATGATCACCATTGCCCAGAAAACACCCGCCATATTGGTGAGTAGGCTTTCACCCAAGCCTCTCAGCCCAGAAGTTGGTGACGCAAAGTAACTGGTACAGCCTAAGAAACCCGCCCAAGACAATAAACCCAGAGAGACGGCAACATAACCCCAAACGCCTGACAAGATCCCTGTAGTGATAGAAATAGCTAAAAGCACACTCATATTAACCTCTATTGACCGCACTAAGCAGCCTAGCCACAGCAGTGTTAAGCCGACACCGCTGCTAGTGATTCAAAAGAGCATACTAATGAAACTCACTGGACATTTGAGAGATCAAAATCACACTTAACAAGCAATGATAACAACAATTACATCAAAAACATGACGCAACCGTTAAAACAACAGCTTAAATAAGTGTGAAAGTGTACTGCAATCCATTTATTATTAATTTCATACCACTTAGCAAGAATTCACAATAACATTAGAGTACTGATGGTTTACCTTTCATCATGCGTAACCCTTCGCGCTTAATGCATTCCACCAGCGGATTTTCGGTCATATCAGCACGCCAAATAAACGACAGTGTTCGCTCCATAGTCAGCTCAGGAACATTCAAAGCGACCAATTTCCCTGACTCTATGTATCTCTCCACATCAAGGTACGGCAAACAAGTAAGATACAACCCGTTTTCCACCAAACTTCTTAACACAGGTACGTGTTCATATTCCCGCCACACATCAAGATCTTCAATAAGATGGTGAATAGAGCTATCAAAAACCTTGCGAGTTCCCGAACCATGCTCTCGAAGTACCCACTTGGCTTGTTCTAATTGCGCTAGGCTGACTACCTCGCGCTTAGCAAAAGGGTGATGGGCCGCCGCCACCACAGTAAGGTGATCTCGACACCATACTTCTTGGTTTAATCGATTATCATCACAGCGACCTTCAATGATGCCAAGGTCGTAGCGATAATCGAGCACGCCCTCAATAACTCCACGAGTACTTTTCACTCCGAGTGAAATACGCATTTCAGGAAAGTCATTATCAATGATACTGATAAGGTCAGGCACTAAGTGTTCTGCAGGGGTTTGACTTGCGCCAACTCTAAGTTCACCGCTCAACAAATGCTGTTCATAAAAGCCCAACTCAATCTGTTGTGCATCCTGCAATAATCGTTTGGCTTTCGGTCTTAACCACATCCCCCAATGCGTCAGCGCCATCTGCTTCCCTTGCCTTTCAAATAAGGGGCGTCCGAGCATTTTCTCCAACTGAGCCAGCGACATGCTGGTGGCGGATTGGGTCAATGACAATCTCTCCGCAGCCTGACTAACACTCCCTACATCAGCAACGGCATCAAATACAGCAAGTTGTTTCAATGAGTAACGCAAAATCTACTCCTTTATAGCGATTCACTAACACGTTGCTTGATACGCAACTCGACACATTCTACACCCCCTGTGTTGCATATCAATTTCTCTGATGAAGTTTTTAAAAATTATCAATTTTACCTGTGCTCAAGTTGGGGTTTAGTCTGATTAGGCGCTAAGGCAATCACGATTCGAATCCGCTGTTTTTGTGAATTCGACACCGTTTAGTACTAAGCGGCAAAAAGTACCAAGCGCCAAAGAGTACCAAGCGCCAAAGCGCAGTTTTTCAAATCTCATCAACAAGGAGTTACGCAATGCTTTACACGCTAATGCTTTGCAAATTAAGGAGTCGGTATGGCTGCATCACCCAACGATAATCAGATGTACTTTTCACCTAAAGAGATGATGGCGGAGGCTGAGAAATTTGCTCTTAGTAAAGCCAACAAAACCAGTGGCATGACCCTCAGCCTTGCTGTTATGGCAGGTGCATTCATTGGTCTGGCTTTTCTCTTTTACATCACGGTGACAACAGGAAGCAGCAGCGCTGGCTGGGGCTTAAGCCGCTTAGCAGGTGGTATTGCATTCAGTATGGGGCTGATCCTCATTGTGATATGTGGCGGGGAGCTCTTTACGAGTTCTGTTCTTTCCAGTATCTCGTGGGCAAACAAGCAAATCAGCTTTAGCAAAATGTTATCGATTTGGGGGAAAGTTTATGTCGGTAACTTTATTGGAGCGATGTTTTTACTGCTTTTAGTGACCGCAGCTGGCCTGTATCAAATGGATCACGGCCAATGGGGGTTAAACGCTCTGAATATTGCCCAACATAAGATTCATCACACCCCCGTGCAAGCATTCGCACTCGGGGTCTTATGTAACCTTTTGGTTTGTTTGGCGATATGGCTAACGTTCAGCTCTGCCAATGCCATGACAAAAGCGGCGATGACAATACTGCCTGTCGCCATGTTTGTCAGTAGTGGCTTTGAACACTGTGTCGCGAATATGTTTATGGTGCCTCTTGGCATCGCGATTCAAAACCTCGCTCCAGAGAGCTTTTGGCTAAACATAGGCGTACCCGCAAGCCAATACGCAGATCTAAACATCAGCAATTTCCTCGGTGCCAACCTACTCCCTGTCACCCTTGGAAACATTGTTGGCGGCTCTGTGTTAGTCGGACTTGCCAACTGGTCAATCTACCGCCGCCCAGAACTTAAAGCTGCCAGTGTAAGCAGCATTCATCACACAACATCAATGACGTCAGTAAAGGAATCGACTATGAACAATACTATCCAAATCAAAGAAATCATGAACCCTCAACCGATCACGCTTACAGCAGAGACCCCGATCGCAACAGCCATCGATACCCTGCTTGCCAATCATCAGGTGTCGTCCCCAGTGGTCGACGTTCAAGGTCACTTGGTTGGGATGTTATCTGTTCATGACGTCATGGTGGACCTTTGGTGTCAGGATTACATACCAGAGTCGAATCAAAAAGTGGTGGATTTGATGTCCCGTGATGTGGTGGCCGTTGATGCCAGTGATCGCCTTGTCGATGTCACCGAGTTTTTGTGCATCGATAAAGAACAGCTCTACCCTACATCAGGCATGGGCATAGCGACTCGAATGACCTCTCTTTCATTAGAAGAGCGCGCTAAAGCGATGAAAGTGCATAAACCGCACTGCTTACCCGTGCTAGAAAATGGGCAGTTTGTTGGCTTGATTTCACGTCTAGAGGTGCTAGAAGCCCTGCGCCCAATCTATGGCGAACGTCTCAATGTCGTTGAGCAAGAAAAAGCCACAGCTTAGATCTTCGTCCGAAAACTTGCCATTGAGTACACTCTCATAGGAAAAAAAGCGCCTACTTTTGTAGGCGCTTTTTGTTATTAAGTCTAATCCCGATGGTGATGCGTTACTTCTTGATGCCTTCTACATGAAGTTCAAGGTCCACATAGCTAGACGTGCCCATAACTGGGATATTGAAGTCAGCAAGCTCTAAACGTGTTTCGCCAATGAAGCCAGCACGTTCGCCGCCCCAAGGGTCTTTGCCTGCACCCACAAATTCTGCTTCAATGGTGATCGGTTTAGTCACGCCGTGAAGCGTCAAGTTACCCATGACATCGAGATCACCGTCGCCTTTGTCCACGATCTTGGTACTTGTGAAAGTCGCTTGGTTGAATTTAGATGCATTGATGAAGTCATCACTACGAATGTGCTTGTCACGTTCAGCGTGGTTTGAATCTAAGCTACGAGTATCAACAATTACGTTGATCTTTGATGCAGCGATGTCTTTTTCATCAAAAGTAAAATCACCTGAGAACTTATTGAAGCGACCTTTGATAAAGCTATAGCCTAAGTGGCTCACTTTGAAGTTTACAGAGGCATGAGCGCCTTTAGTGTCGATCACATAGTCTGCAGCATTTGCGGTAAACGGTAGCGAAAGCGCCAGTCCCATAGCAAGAAGTGACTTTTTCATTTTGAAGCTCCTATCATTTTTCGTAGCGTATTATCTTTGTTTATTACGTGGTGTTTGATGGCCGCCATCGCATGAGCAGCCGCCATCAGCACTAAGCCCCACGCAGCATAGTAGTGGATTGTTCCTGCTGTATCTGATTGATTTTCAAATAGCTCACCGGCCCCAGGCACAATAAACCAGTCGAAAACTTGAATTCCACGTCCGTCCGATGTCGAAATCAAGTAACCAGAAACAAACAAGGCAATCAGAAGAAGGTACATAACACTGTGCGCTATTTTGGCTGCAAAAATCTCCAATTTGTGCCCTTCCATCTTTGGCGATACGGTCAAATGTTTCCATATAATCCGGCCTATGGTTAAGGTCGCTAAGAGAATGCCAATCGAGCGATGCCAATGTGGTGCGGTTTGGTACCATTCACTGTAGTAATTCAGGTCGACCATCCACAGTCCGACTCCAAAAAGACCGAACACTGCCAGAGCACTTACCCAATGAATCACTCTGGCTGGTAAATTGTAGTTTTTGACTTTGTCCATCTTGCGCTCACAGTTATCTTTTTCTTTATCAAGTGTAGTTTCCGCTTCGAATTAATCATTGCTGTGCATTGATTGTCTGTACGGCTATGTCACTTGATTGTTAACCTTTGATACGCATTATTGTTGAAAAATGTTAATCGCCCCATCCGCTGCATTGAATCAACTTGTTCGAAAATTTTGATGAAACTTTCATTACCTCAATGAAACAGCCCCTTTGTCACTTGCAACAATGACGGTTTGATCGGTGTTACTTGATATCGGTGTAAAGTGCTATCGGAGCTTGTTTGTTAGTGATCGCATAGTCCTTCTAGAGAAATCAGCTTGCGTAAGTCAGCTCAGCATCACTCTCTATAACGTCACCTCTTGCTCCATCGCATAAAACTCATCATCAATGTCCAACATTTTTTTCTGAATGATGACCTTAGCGTCCTCTAAGCCTTGGTTATAGTAAACCGACGCAAACTTCTCTGTGATAAAATCGACTAAAAATTCACTATCAAATTCACCAATCTCGACATCCAGTTCATCTTCTAAGTATTGGGATATCGCTTTACTCATCGCCAGTTTGGTGCTGCGTTCAATTTCTATTTTTTTCATCATTTTACCTTCGAGTAGTACCCAGATATTCGCGTAAGATTATGTTCAGTAAGCATTACTTGGGTATTTTAAATTTAACCAAGCTTATCATTAGTTTGACTCCGAGTCGTTCACACCCGTTCTGCCACTGTAAAGCCATGGATTTAGATCAAGAAGTTGAGTAATTGGATCGGCTCAATATGACAGCTGTGCTAATCTTGCTCAGCGGAACATAAAATCATAGGTGTATTGTGCTGTTAGATTTAGTTGTAAAAAGTGTCAATGAATTCCAACATGACTGCTTGAAACTCTGTGAGAAACACTACCCTACTGTCCACAACCATGGCATGAGTAAACATCACCTCGCTCTGGCTTTTGCTCGAAGAATGCAAAATACATTGGGTCACTTTGGTCACGAGTCTTCTGTTCAGCCTCTCGAAACGTCAGAGTCCAATGATTTACCGCACCATTATCGTGTCTCATCTAACATAGGAACGGTTTGGGTTATTTCACACCACTTAGTCAGTGCCAGTTACGGATGTCGACAAAAATTATTGCAACATATCGCACAATGGCAATCCGAATACAGCTATGCGATACAGCCCAGTGATCTGCTATTTATTGTCAGTGATCACTGGATAGGACGTAGTCGCACCAGCCGTGAGCTTTTCCACTGGTGGATGGGCGAATTCCCGCAGGATGTTGACGAATACCGTCGTCAAGGTGTCCAATTGTTCGAGTCTCGGGATCAGTTTCAGCCAGCCTTAGAAGATCACTTTGGTATTAGCCCTTGCTACATTAAGTTTGGTCACCCCTTGCAGCGCACGGTCGACAAAGCATCCGTTAAAAAGTACCTACAGTTGTATGCTGTCATACAATGGTAGTTTCTTATTTTTCTGAATAATTTTTCTTAAACGGCTTTCATTAGTATCTCAAGAGTTTCAAGTTTCATTTTTCCTAAATGCGTTGAAACATCTTGGTTGATCACATTGTTAGTAAAGAATCAGACGATTGTTAAGTTATCGTCATTTCTTAGCGTCGGTTAGAATCTTGCGGTGTTTCACTGATAGTTTCTTCACTAAAACTTTGAATTGCCTCTATAAACCTTAATGACAATAACGATTTCGCGCTTTCTAGGATTTATTCCTAGTGTGATTACGTGATAAATCTTACTCGGGTATTGTTAGGTTATATGTTTCATAAAAAGACGACCTAGTTGGCTTACAGGTGTTAGTAGTTCGTAGTCCGCAACCTTATCCTGAGCAGATATCAAGAGCATCGATATCATTCAACGCAATGATGGATAAGTCACCCTAATCAAGGGACAGAAATCAAACGCATTAAATTGCTTTACTGTAACTTGATGATTTGGCAGAAGAGTAGCAATTCGACACATTTTCTCAATTGCATCTATTTACACCAAACAATAGGGTATGCGGTTAGTGATGACACCCCAAATCAGAGATTAATGTCGAGCAATGATCATTACCGATAGAAAACAGTTTGAGAGATGTCTGCGTCAAGAAGACGATGGTCAATTCGTTGCTAAGTATAAAGGCATGACAATACGCAGCGTATTTCAGCCCATCTATTCAAAAGCCTTGAAAGTTATTGGGGTTGAAGCTCTCGCACGTATCTCTGATTTGAATGGAAAAGCCGTTCGTCCAGATCTGTTCTTTCACTCTGAAGCCACCAACCCTATCGATAAAATCAATGTCGAACGTCTGAGCCGAACCATTCATATTCGTAATTTTTCCGTCTCTCGATTTCGTGACCACCTGCTATTTCTCAACGTTCTGCCAAATACCGGAGAGCTGCTGAATATCAATAAGATCCATTCAAATTTATTGTTGAAACGTATCAATGAATTAAACCTGCGTAGTGAGCAGCTAGTCATGGAGCTACTTGAACTGGATGCGAACTGCGAGTTTCTATTGCAAGATGCGACGATTTCTCTCAATGAACATGGCTTTTTGGTGGCTATCGACGATTATGGTGTGCAAGCCTCTACCAAAGAGCGTACCGAACGCATTCGCCCGAACATCATTAAAATTGATAGGACACTTTTACTCGATTACGAAAAGGGACAAACTGAAAAATTACTCAATGCTCTTGAACTTGCAAATAAAGTCCAATCAAAGACTGTTATCGAAGGCATAGAAACAGAGCACCAGCTAAAACTTATGCAAAACCTTAACGTTGATATGTATCAGGGCTACCTGCTAGCGATGCCTGAACCTGTAGTCTCAGAACAAACGATCAGCGAACCTGCTTAAACTTATTGTTTTCCACCTCGTATTTCAGAAGATTTACCTTTAAATCCCTCCCCTTCTAGTCTCTTGAATTTGTGCTAGTTTTTAAAGATAAACACTCTCACGGAACGGAGCGATATGGACAAGTCTTTGATCAAGGTTGGTTTTATTGCTGCGGGTATCATGAACCTCGGTGGCGTACTTATTCTCTCGAAGTTTTTTACCAATGAGGTCATCAATCACACTGATCCCGTTGTCATGTCTAACTTTGGATTATTAATGATTGTGGTATGGGGCTTGGTATTTATAGGAACCGCATTTATTGAAGGCAATATCCGTTGGCTCGCCAGCGCATTTGCACTCGAGAAGTTGGTCTATGTTCTTTGTTGGCTCAACTGGATCAGTCAAAACAGTTTGATGGATGTTTATCAACAAGATGTGTTTGCTGGTACTTTTTATACCATCTATGGGGTAAATGACTTTATATTTATGCTGTTTTTCGCTCGTGTCGCATACCTGCACCACAAAGGACGCCTCTAGATAAGTTGTTCTTAATACGGCTAGACAGGAAAGTCAGCCCGTAAATGTAAGAAAGCACTCAGTCTGAGTGCTTTTCATTTTGTTGCGTATATGTGTGGCGTTTAGCGACCTGATTTTTTCTTACCACGATTCTGGTGAATCTTTAACTTGGCCTTCATTTTACGCTTATCATCACCTCTACGGCGGCGACGCTGAGTCGGACGTTCTTCTTCAACCTCTTCAACGAGACTCGGCTCAAAACCTTGTAACCATTCTTGTGGAAGGCGATCACCTAGCAAGTTCTCAATGGCTTCTAACAAGTATTCCTCATCACGGCTCATTAAAGACACGGCAAAGCCTTGTTTACCTGCACGACCTGCTCGACCAATGCGGTGAATATAATCTTCGGCTTTATATGGCATGTCATAATTCACAACATGCTCCAGCGCGTTAACGTCAATACCGCGCGCAGCAACATCCGTTGCAATTAAGGCACGAACTTCACCCGTTTTAAACTGTTCTAACGCGCGCTGCCTTGCCCCTTGGCTTTTATCACCATTAATCGATACCGCTTTAATACCATCAAGCTTCATCTCTTTGACAAGAGCATCACTGCCTTGCTTGGTTTTGGTAAAGACCAACACCTGCTGCCAGTTACGAGAACCAATCAAATAAGAAAGTAATTCGCGTTTTCGTTTTTTATCCACCGGATAGACGATTTGTTTGACAGTATCAGCGGTGCTGTTAGCTGGAGTTACTTGAATTTCAACAGGGTCATTCATCAAACGATAAGCCAGCGTTTTAATCCGCTGCTCAAAGGTAGCTGAGAAGAGCATCATTTGATAATGTTCAGGCATTCGCTTCATGATACGCTGAATATCCGGCATAAAGCCCATATCCAGCATTCGATCTGCCTCATCAAAGACGAGGTACTCTACCTGCGACAGGTCCGTGGTACGGTTGAATAAGTGATCCAACAATCGTCCCGTCGTTGCGATCAAAACATCACAGCCTGAACGCAGTGCTTGCTTTTGAACGTGAAAGCTTGCTCCGCCATACACAGTGACAATACTCAGTTCCGTTCCTTCAGCGTACTGAGTCAAGTTTTCAGAAACCTGTAGTGCAAGCTCACGTGTTGGAACAACAATCAATGCTGCTGGTTTGCGTTTCTCTTCTTTAGCTCGGTCGCGTAATTTTTGAATGATTGGCAAACCAAATGCCGCCGTTTTACCTGTTCCGGTTTGCGCGCCGGCAAGCACGTCACGACCTGATAGTACATCGGGAATGGCTTGTTGCTGGATTTCGGTTGGTTGCTCAAAACCCAGTGTCGATAACGTTGCGGCTAGGTCAGAAGAGAGACCTAAAGCTTCAAATGCTTGACTCATAATGTTGCTCTTGATGATCGGGACGGGGATTCTAGCAAAGAGCGGCGTGTTACCCAAGTTAGGATTAACCAAGGAAATCACTCAGAAGAATCTATAAGGGTTTGTTGATGTTTGACACTGCTGATAAGCACGTCTGAGTATAGTTCAGGAAAGAGTTGCTCAAAGGTTTGATAATGCTTGACTAGGTCGTGTGTAGTGTCACGTAAAGCAGCCAGACGCGGTCGTCTTTGAGACATTCGCTGCAACGCAAATTCAATGTTTTCAAAATGGGCGTAAGATTCGATCCACTTTTGTTGCCATAGCCTTTGGTTCACGGCAACAAACGTATTGGGTACATGGTCGGGAATGTCGTTTTGGATCTCTAGTGAAGTAAGGTGGCAAAACTGATTCAGGGGCACCTCGTGGTGACGCTCCCAATGAGACGCCAAACAATGGTCCCAAAACATATCCAACGCAATTGGGGCAAAGCGTCGTGTCTGTTTAGAAAACAGTGCGGAAGCGTGCTTACAGATGTCATGTTGATCGGTATACGAATCAACATGACGATGGAGGCGTATCCCTGCGGCAATCTCAGCAGAATACTGCTGGTCTGGATTCCCTTTTACGAAATCTCCTAATAGATTGCCGAGTTTGTTGCTATTCGCAATTTCCGCTATGTGTAAATGAGCCAAATAATTCATGAATGAAACACGGAACAAATCATTCTAGATTACCATTATTCTGTCGACTCTTCTTCAGGTGTGTACTCTTTTAATGCAATACCAATTTCCATGGCATCGAGCATTTCCAGACATTCTTCATTCGAATACTGTTCACTCATCAGGTTCTCCTTACGTGTTCAAACCCAGTTAATACCCGGTAACGCCACACTAAGCTCAACAAGATCGGCTCGTGAACTAGCAAGGCTCTTGGGCACATCAATTCAAGTCACTCAAAGACGGTCGCTAGAAAGACCATTTCAACCGTTGCGCACCTGAATTCACATATACCCAAGTGACTTCAAGATGCAGTATTCAGAGCCTTGTCACTGGTTTCAATTCAAGGCAGAGGTGAAGGAAATAGTCACTCTATTTTCAATGCCTCTAACGCAGAAGTGAAGCCTGTGACAGGCTCCCGAAGGGCGAGTCTGCTTGGCTTGCTTGCCGCGTTATTGCTTTTTGATTTAGAACCACTAGATCTTCAAAGCAATGCCTTGCTATCAAACCAAGCAGGGCTCGCTGAACCTAGCATCTCGAGGTTACTTGGGTATACGTTTGTACTCTTTTTATATGACACATTTGTGAAGTAGCAAAGCAGTTTCGTATCTCTATATGAGGAAAGTCATAAGTAATCGTTTGCCTTACTAACTTTAACCCACAGCCGTACTTGTTCCCTCTGCCGCTAATTGGCACCCCACTCATCGGACCATTAACATTTTGTATCCAAAACATCAGGTTATTTACTCATTGCTACCCTTTCGGATCTTGTGTTTTTCTAGATCCATTTCACAAGTAAAGATTTTTATAGAGACACACTTTCATTTATATACGACATGGATCGCATTAATTGAGCATTTACACAGTTAAAAATAGCATTCTGTCAGTCTCAACCACATCTCACTATGGAGCAGAAATGAGAGAAGTAGAGTTTCGTACCATCGATAAGCTGTTTATCAAAATGTCGATCAACGACAAGATTTGGGTCGTTTTCCTGTTGTTCACCCTAGCGATTGGTTCCTTGTCTTTTGCCAGATATACGGATGAACTCTCTAGTTTCGAACGACAATCTGAAGCGTTTGCCACACAGCAATTGAACCATTACCTTGACATGAGTTCGACCTTTGATATTTCCCAATTTCCTCATGTCGCTTTGGTCGATTCACCACGAACCAATAGCTTTAATCAAGGGATGACGGTGGTTTACGCCTCTCATCAAGCTGGCTTGCATTACCAGCTCAGCATTGATCGCAGCGCAGAGTATGACGCCGTTCAAGGTCAAGCTCTCACTACGGCGATACTTTCATTGCTTTGGCTGGCTCCTTTCGCCCTGCTCTGTTACTGGATTGCAACGTTTCTTGGGGGGGCCCTTTGGGTTCTCTATACCACCACACAAAAAATTGCCAATGGTGATCTCACATCACGCTTAGGCTTCCATGCGGGTCGAGATGAATTTGGCACGATTGGTTGTGCCCTAGATGATGCGATGGATACACTGAGCAACTTGGTGAACAGGGTAAAACAGAGTGCCGATACCTTAAGTGATACCTCAGCGTGTTTTGAACAAGAGATGAAAAACAGTGAAAGTCAGATCCAACAGCAATATGCTTCGCTAGACTCCGTTGCGACCGCAATGGAAGAGATGTCAGCGTCGGCGCAGGAAGTTTCTTCAGTGTCGAATCAAGCAACACATCAATCGGAAGAAGACTCTTCTCAAATTGAACATAGTCAAGAGCGTGTCCACACGGCGATCAGTGAAATTGATAAGTTATCGAGCTACATTGAGCAAACTGCTGAGTCTGTCAGTAGCTTGAATCGAAATACCTCTCAAATCAACGAGGTGATCACAACAATCAATGCCATTTCAGAACAAACCAACCTACTGGCACTTAATGCAGCCATTGAAGCTGCTCGCGCAGGTGAACAAGGAAGAGGTTTTGCCGTCGTCGCCGATGAAGTGCGTACCCTTGCGAGCCGCACTCAAAGTGCAACCGTTGAAATCCAAACCATGATAGAGCAACTGCAAAGTGAAGCTCAAACTATCTCAGCCATCACAGAGCAAACCGTGACTCAAGCTCAGTCAAGCAGCTGTGTGATCAGTGAGATTGGCAAAGATATCAGTGGGATTGTTGATTCCGCCAAAGCCATTGCGGATATGAGCCTACAAATTTCGAACTCTGCTCATGAGCAAAGCTCTGTCGCCAATGACATCTCCAGTGAGATCAGTGATATTCGTTCACAAGCCAATACCATTCGTAATATTGCAGAGCAGACATCACAAGGCATTGCAGATCTAACCGCTACCTCTCTTTCATTAACCGAAGTCCTACGCCAATATCGTACCTAACATGGCGTGGCATCGTGACGTCGATGCTGATGTCACTGGCAGGCATATCATTTTGATTCGCCTTAGATAAAAAAAATAGGCGCTAATTAGCGCCTATTTCGTTTTAATCTGCTTATCTAGCCCATGACATAACATCACTTGAGAAGTTGCTCGAGTAACGCTTCAAAAAAATCTAACGTTAATACCTGCTTTGAACGCACCGCTGAATAACTCTTGTGATCATTGCCGATGACATCAAAGTCCAGCAAGTCTAGCGCCTCTTTATCGTACTCTGGGTGAGTCGATGACAGTAACCATTTCCCTTCCCCAAACGAGCCAGAAATCACTGCTGGTGGCTGATGAGGAAGTTCATCGAATCTTGCGACAACGTTGCAATCGTTATTGTCCGGTAGTTCAAACCAGCAACCACCAATATAAAGTGACGACGTCACATGCTTATCCATACGAAGTGAGACCACTTTAGGCACGGTGCCATTATAGTTATCCCCAGCCCCATAAGCAGTGATGGGGCCATGAGCTTTAGCCGAGCAAAGCGCAAGTTGATTATCGACTGTGATTTCATACGGTTCGCCTTGGGCCCAATATGTCGTTTCACACGCCATATAAGCCCCGGCACAAATCCCCAAATAACGCCCTCCAGCATCAAGATACGCCTTGATCATCTTGGTAGCTTGGCCATCGAGTTTTGCAGATTTATAGCGGCTTGCACCGCCAGGCATTACAAAAAGATCAACCCCTTCATCCAAGACACCATCCAAGATTTCATTGGCATTCACAAAGAAGACATTTTCTTTGCCGCACAGTTTACCTAATGAGTAATACAGCACGTGGTTAACGGATACATTATCGGTATAAATGAGTACTTTCATCGAATTCCTCTGCGGCAAAACCTTCTCGTTGAAACGACCTTTAAGAACGTAAATGCTTATGAGGCTCGCGAGAGTAAACTCGCAGGACGAGATTTAGCAATTGCGGAGGTTAACAAACCAGCAATCACCGCTTTAATAATGTCGCCCGGAATAAAGGCAGTCACTAATCCCGCCGCTTCAAGTAATGTCTTATCAAGCACGATAGCCATGCCCGCAATTCCAAAGACATACATCACTAAAATACCACCCACAATTGAAGCAATAGTCGCAACAACCGCTAGATTCGTTCCACGCCATTTCTCAACAATCAGGCCAGTAACAAACGCAGCAATAGGCCAACCAATTAGGAAACCACCTGAAGCGGAAACAAACAGTCCTAAACCACCACGCCCACCTGACAGCAGCGGTAAACCTATCGCAACCAACAACAAGAACAGTAACACCGCAAGACCACCTCGTTTAGCCCCAAGGATCGTGCCACATAACATTATCCCCAGGCTCTGCGCGGTAATCGGCACGCCAAATGCCAAAGTGATTTTTGGAACAAGTCCCAGTGCTGCGATCAAAGCCGCAAATAATGCCGTGTACGCGACGTTTTTTTCCATTTTAATCTTTCTCCAAATGAGTCATGCCCCCACGGGCACGTAATGCTTCTGCTACGCGGTCTGCATCATCGAGAGCAACCACAGTAAAAGGTAAAATAATGCGCCAGCCACTTCGGCGAGTTGAACGTGCACGCCAAGCCCAAGACAAGGTTTGACCTTTGGCCAATAACACTGGCGTCATTCGAATCACAAGAGCAATTGCCAATTCTAATGCTTTAGTATTGAGCCCTATACGTTGGAATGGTTTGGCTAAAAACCGCACCACATCAATCATATCTGAGAGTTTTGTTGTCATCGTCACTAAGTTTGCAATAGCTACGGCAGACAACATGCGAATAACAATGGTGAGTCCTTCAATGATTTCCTGCGTCCACACATGCCAGACACCCACCACAGCGATAAAGGGCCATAAGATAATGAGGTGCTTACAGCCAGCAACGAAAAATGCCTTACCCGGCAAGGAATACAACACAGCAACAAACAGCAGAAACAAGGAATGAAAAATGAGATTGTCGGTAACAAATAACAATAAGGTAGTCGCACACAGTGCCGACAACTTAATTCCTGCACGCCATTGATGGGCTTTGGTCTCAACGGGAGAGGTCAGAGATATCATCACTTTCTCCTAGGCGGTACATTTCTTCTAGATAGGCTGGTAACACATCATCTGCGCTTCCATAAGCCGCCACCTGACCTTCATCAAGCCACAATAAGTGATCATAACCTTCGAGATCATTTGGATCGTGGCTAATGTGGATCAATGCACCTGGGAACGAATCTAAATATCGTTGTAACTGCCTTTTCGTCGGGATGTCTAACCCGGCAAATGGCTCATCTAAGATGATGAGATTAGGTTGCATCGCAACCACTGCCATTAGGCACACGAGATGTTTTTGCCCTTGAGACAAAGAAGCCGTGTGGACATTTTCCCAATGCTCTTTTCCAAATTCCTGAAGGACTTTTATCGCCTCTTGGTGAGCTTGTGACTTGTTTTGACCTAACTGACGTAAACCAAAAACCAATTCTTCAATCACCGTCGGAAATATAATTTGATGATCGGGGTTTTGGAACAGTAATCCAATCTCTCTTACTGCTGCTTTTCGATCATTAAACGGGTCAATATTCGCAACCCTGACTTCACCTGAGTTCACTTCAAGTAACCCAGATAAAATGCGTGATAACGTCGATTTGCCTGAACCATTTCGGCCTATGATGCCTAAACGCTTAGCTTGAGCTTTCAACGACAATTGGTTGAAAATCTTTTTTCCTTCAATACTTAAGCAGACATTGTCTAATTCAAGCAAACGGCCGCCATGATGCGGTTGAGTATTATGGTTCATATTTTTCTACTAATGACATAGGGACGTGCCAACGTGAATTAAAATCGCGATGACTTCGTGTATTCAAACGCAAACAAGCCAGCGTAGGGTTACTTGGCCCCAAAAGGCAGGAAATACTTCCTGCATACAATGTGGCGATAGTAGCAAGTAGAAAATAATGGGTAAACCATGAAGTTAAAGTAGATACTGTGGTAAGACAACTTGACAAATATCGACATCTAAAAGGGTATTTTTACAATTCGTTTACTATGACTTGTACTTATGAAGTCTTGTACTTATGAAGTAAGGATGAAGGGATATGACAGTAGTCATCTGGACAGCGAGTGAGACGGTCTTGATGCTCATCGTCACTTTTTACAAAATTCGTAAGGAGTAAAACTTCAACCTGAACCCTTTGTTTGCCTGTGCTCCTCTTATTACTGCCAAGAGCAGCTATATCGTC
Organism: bacterium sp. HQB-39; assembly: GCA_043422575.1. Classification (GTDB taxonomy): domain Bacteria; phylum Pseudomonadota; class Gammaproteobacteria; order Enterobacterales; family Vibrionaceae; genus Vibrio. The sequence continues at coordinate 45,791 of JBHOHG010000022.1, forward strand.
AAGAACAGCTGTATCCTCAAATTTGTCGATAAACGCTTGAGCAGCGATTAAATGCTTAGGGTTGAGACTGTATACCCCAGTACGATACTTAGGGCCAACATCAATCCCTTGTTTGTTGATGCTATAGGGGTCAATCACCTCAAACAGGTAACCGACCAACTGTTCTACTGTTACGACCCTAGGATCGAACTGTGTGCGCACACATTCAGCATATCCGTCATATTCTGATTGTGTGGTTTGGCTAGTTCCATTAGCTCTTCCTGCTTGAGTCGCAATCACACCGGGCAAGTGGCGAACATATTCTTGAACACCCCAAAGACACCCGCCAGCCAAATAAATTTCTTCCATCGCCTCCCCCATTATTTATCCATCACTCCTGCTCCTCAACATCAAATTAGAGTGACAACAGAATCGTCCGTTTATTGAGTATAAAATACTGTACGATAGCGTTAGCGGCAACTTGGTAGCAAAGCTTGGTACATTGAGGAAAAACCATCCAGTGACAGGGTCACTATGTGGGTCTGATTGTTGGCATTCAAACTGACGTTCAATGATGAACCTGCGGCAAAGCGCTCAATTTCACTTAAAGGGATTGTCGCCCAGTGTGTTTTTCCTTTAACCCACACATCCATTTCAAACGGCTTTGAGTTATCGATCACCGCATGAGCTGCGTAACCAAGAGGCTCTCGCTCACCCACCTTAAAGAACAAAAGATTGACACCTTCTGTGGTGCAACGCAAAGCAACAGTATCAATGTTGCTGTCACTGACGACATCTGCGACACCAAGAATCACAGGCAAGTTGGATTCATACGCAGCACCTTGGAAATGACTCCAATCACCGTATGTGGTTTTATGTTCAAGTTTTGCTAATGCCGAACCAGATGAAAATAGAAGAAATGAAAGTAATAGAATTTTGCGCATCAGCGTAAACCAATAAGATAAAACAGTCGCCGATCATCGCATTAAGCACGATAAATATCAAAACACTAGGTGTTAACCGTATAAAATTCCTCCTAAATTCGAAGTTCGTCATCTGATTGTGTTTGATCCCCTCGACATTCACCCGCGATTTAGACGGGAAAAACTTGCAGGTTGTCGCGAAACCCCGCAGAATGTCGCGCTTTTGAGCCAAAGCAAATTGTTGCTCGCTCTCCTTCCACTTTGGATAAACAATTATGGGTTTTACCTCCTTAGGTCTTTCTTCACCAATCCTTAAAGCGATCTCAGAAAAGGGTTATGACACCCCTTCACCGATTCAATCGAAAGCCATTCCTGCAATTTTGACTGGTCGAGATGTAATGGCGGCGGCGCAAACAGGGACGGGAAAAACCGCAGGTTTTACCTTGCCGCTACTTAGTCGTTTATCTCAAGGGAAAAAAGCACGTGGCAACCAAGTTCGAGCGTTGATTTTGACTCCAACACGTGAGTTAGCGGCTCAAGTCCAAGAGAGCGTGGCAACCTATAGTCGTCATTTACCATTAAGTAACGCGGTTGTTTTTGGCGGTGTAAAAATCAACCCGCAAATGCAGCGACTTTCTCGTGGTGCTGATGTTCTTGTCGCGACCCCAGGCCGTTTAATGGATCTCTACCAACAAAATGCGGTTAAATTTGACCAATTGGAAGTTTTGGTTTTAGACGAAGCCGATCGTATGCTTGATATGGGCTTCATTCGTGATATCAAAAAAATCTTAGAATTTTTACCGAAAAAACGACAAAACTTACTGTTCTCTGCGACCTTCTCAAATGAGATTCGTGCATTAGCAAAAGGGCTCGTGAATGATCCTGTAGAGATTTCCGTCACACCTGCGAACTCAACGGCAAGAACCGTTGAGCAATCCATTTACCCTGCTGACATCAAGAAAAAGCCCGCGATGCTAATCAAGCTGATTAACGATGGCAATTGGCAACAAGTGTTAGTGTTTACCCGTACCAAACATGGCGCGAACCGTCTCACTAAACAGCTGATCGAGAGTAACATCACCGCAGCGGCGATTCACGGTAATAAAAGTCAGGGTGCTCGCACCAAAGCATTGGCTGATTTTAAATCGGGTGATATCCGCGTATTGGTGGCAACAGATATTGCAGCGCGAGGCATCGATATTCCACAACTTCCTCAGGTAGTTAACTTTGAACTACCGAAAGTCGCGGAAGATTATGTTCACCGTATCGGCCGTACAGGCCGTGCTGGCGAAACGGGCCACGCCATTTCTCTAGTATGTGCTAGCGAAGCTTCGGAACTGTTTGCTATTGAGCGTTTAACTCAAACATTAATCACGCGCCACCAGCTAGAAGGCTTTGAACCGACCAATAAAGTTCCCGAGTCGAAGCTGGATACGCGCCCAATCAAGCCGAAGAAACCTAAAAAGCCTAAAAAAGATAAGCCAGCTACGAACGACGCTCAGAAACCTGCGTCTACCTCACGTCGCCGTAAGCCTAAGCTGAAAGCAAAACCACAAGAAAATAATGCTTCTGCTCAGAATAAGGCAGATGGTAAGCAACATAGCTCTAAGCATAGCTCTAAACAAAATGGTCCTAAGCAGCATGACTCTAAGCTGGATGGGAAGCCATCAAAGGCAAAACCACATAAAGCAGGTTCACAGCACGCTAAACCTGACAGTGCCGTCAACGTTAGCAAGGAAAAAGTTAACAAAGGGAAGGTTAAAAAAGGAAAGGTCAGCAAAGCGAATACGGGTAATGCTCAATCGAATAAAGACAACGCAAACAAGAGCAAAGCGCGCAGAGCAAAAGCAGACATTGCTAAGCCATCGCGTTCAAAATCGCACCACTCCAGCGATCAAAATGTGAGTGCATCAAAAGCCAAACCTCGTAACAATAACGGTCAGAAAGCGCCATCTCGTAATCGTTCAGCTCAGAGACCGAACAAGCGCCCTCAAAGCGCTTAACTCTATTACTTGATCGGTTTATTTGAAAATCGAGTTTGATAATCGCAATTTATAATATTGCTACCATAGACGCTAAAAAGACGCCTGCATCATTTAATGCAGGCGTTTTTTATAGCTTTAAAAACATACCCAAGTGACTTCAAGATGCAGTATTCAGAGCCTTGTCACTGGTTTCAATTCAAGGCAGAGATGAAGGAAATAGTCATTCTATTTTCAATGTCTCTAACGCAGAAGTGATGCCAGTGACAGGCTCCCGAAGGGCGAGTCTGCTTGGCTCGCTAGCTGTGTTATCGCTTCTTGATTTAGAGCCACTAGATCTTCAAAGCAATGCCTTGCTATCAAACCAAGCAGCTCTCGCTGAACCTAGCATCTCGAGGTTACTTGGGTATACAACCCAATCGTTACCAAGAAAAAATCACTTTCCCTGTGACATAATTTGCTGGAACAAAGCCCCAATAGCGACTATCCAAGCTGTTGTCACGATTATCACCTAAGACGAAGTAATGGTTGTCTGGTACCGTCCATTTCCCTTTAGCTAGACCTGATTGTGTGAAGTATTGTGCGGTAAGATCTTGTCGCCCCGTCATCAATTGAATCTCGTGACTAACTTCTCCAAGCTTCTCAACAAAAATCTGCGTCTGCCCAACGGTATCATCCGATGTTTTTACCACCTTCTCTATTTCTTTCGGATGCGAACAATCCACTTGCTCTGTTAAACAGGCTCGTTGAATATAAATCGTCTTGTCCAAATAAAGAATCGTATCACCGGGGAGGCCAACCACACGTTTTACATATTCAATATCTCGCTGTTCAGGATACTGAAAAACCACGACATCACCCCGCGCTAACTCTTCGCTCGGTAAGCCTCGTATTAAAGAGACATTATTAAATTCAAAATTGTTAAAGCCCCATTTATTGACCCAGATTTGATCATCCAGGTTCAAAGTCGGCGCCATAGAACCAGCGGAAATCGTATAAGGCTGTATAATCCAAAGCCTCATACCAAAAATCATAAACAAGCAGACAAAACTGCACGTTAACGCTCCCCACCAACTCGCAAACCAGCGCCTTTTCAACCCAATATCGTAATTGCGGACGATGAGACATACGTGCGTCAAGCTAATAAGTAGGAAGACCCAGCTGAAACCAATGGATTGGAGTTCTCCGCCAGCATCAAATTTAAATTGTAACTTTGAGTCGAATAGTCGTGTCACAACATAGACAACAAAGTAAAAAAAGAAGAGCTTTGCTTTATTGGCATACAAAAATGCAAAAGGCCCGAGAAAGATTCCGTATACCACGGAGAGCCACATTTTGGGCTTCCACGAATTTTCCATGTTTGATCCATCAATAGTAAGATGTTGATAATATACCTAAGTCACCTCAAGATGCTAGGTTCAGCGAGAACACTTGGTTTGATAGCATGACATTGCTTTACCGAACTAATAGCTAAAAATCAAAAAATGGCTGCTAGTGCAACCATTTTTTAAGCTTAATTGTAACACCTGTCGAACGAAGGTTAGGTCCAATCAACCAATGTTCTGTCTTCGCTATCTTTGAATTTCTTCAATACAAGCATAATCGCATCAAAAAGAGCCCATATACCCAATCCGCCTAGAGTCAAAAGCTGTAGGATACCTGTTTTGTATTTACCCAGATAAAAACGGTGGATTCCAAAACCGCCTAAGAATAAACAGAGTACAAAAGTTAAAAGGATTTTCTTTTCAGAGTGATTTATTTCGTTCATTTTAAAACCGCATGACATTTCATTAGTCAATGTTAATTCAATACAATACCTTGCAATGTGTAATCTGCAAGGTATTGATAATATTAACACAAGCAAAAAACTAAAACCAAATTAGTCAATAATCATTCAAAGTCGCGCAGCAAAATTACTTAAAGGGTCAAAATTCAATTATTATTAGAGCAACCACAACCCTGACTCTCCCCCCAATGCTTCAGCTTTGAGGTTTGCCCTATTCCCGGATTAAGGGCATTGGTTGGATCTAACTCTTTATAGAAACGACTTAATGCTTCTTTCGCAATGTATTCGTGGCCTACATTATGCTCCGCAGGATACTCAGCACCACGCGCGTCAAAGCTCTCAAGGATTTTCTGTTTCACCGCTTTCGCATCGACCCCAGGTTTCATGATGTAGTTTTGATGCATCACGTGACAGAAGAAGTGACCGTAATAAAGCTTCACTGCAATTTGATCAGAGAGTTCCTGAGGTAACTTTTCAAACCATTCAATTTCATTACGTGGAAACGCGACATCAATCGTCATGACAGAGCCTAACTTATCCCCTTGCATAATTTTGTAGCGCCCAATTGCGCCACCAGCAACAAAACGATGCAAAATAGCATGCTCGGCTTCTTTTTCAGTACATTCGAAATAATCGCCGTCATTTTCTTTGAAAAACGTTTGCAGGTAATGACGCGCTTCATCCACCCCATCATTGTTCATCTCAACGATCCAGTGGTGTTCATATTTTTCGCGAAAATCTTCCATACGCTTCGGTAAATGGTTCGGCCATAGCTGACTGAAAAACTGCATCGCTTTGTCAGAAATATTCGACGGTAAAAAGCTGAATTTGCCTGCCCAGCGGTCGACAACCCGTTTCAAAGCAAACATTTTGGGGATAAATTTTGTACCTAGTTTATCTATCACCAAGAAAGTATCTTTACCATATTTCTTCGAAGCATCGTAACAACCTCGATGCATGTACTCCCCCGACACGGGTAAGTTTTTAAAGTTAGCCAAGATCTCTCGTCGCATGGTTTCCATGACAGCCGGATCATTTGTACCAACATAGAAGACTTGATATTTTTCAGGGATTGGAAAGGTATCAATACGGACAGCAAAGACGGCCAATTTCCCAGCGCAACCTGAAGACTCATACAAACGTCGACCATCATTATTAAACCGAGATGGAGTATCTGCATCCACATCTCTCACGCGCTGCTGGTATTCATTATCCGAGCCTAGTAAATCAGGATGATACACATCTTCAGACTGGTAATGTTGATTCTGTAAGTTCGTTAAGATCTCTTCTACAGAGTCACCAAGATGGATACCAAGATTGTTGACCAACTCCAACTCACCGTCTTGAGTCACCTGAGCATAAATCGACATTTCCGTATACGCAGGGCCACGTTGCACTAAGGCACCACCAGAATTGTTACAGATACCTCCCACAATGGATGCACCGATGCAAGATGAACCAATAACGGAATGAGGTTCACGACCATAAGGTTTCAACACTTCTTCAAGACCAAACAAGGTACTGCCAGCTAAGCCTACAATCTGTTTCCCTTCATCGAGTAACTGAATGTCGTTAATGCGCATCGTGCTAATAATGACAATCGGTCTATCGTAATCAGAACCGTTAGGGGTCGAACCGCCTGTCAGCCCTGTATTTGCGGCTTGCATAATCACAATCACATCAGATTTGACACAGGCTTGTAAGCAGCGCCATACCTCTAGTAGTGTTGCTGGTCTTACAACCGCAAGCGCCTCTCCTCCACCAAGACGGAAGCCTTTACTATACGGTTGAGTTTTTTCAGTGCCGGTTAACGTATATCTCGCACCAACGATAGATCGAAGTTCATCGACAACAATTTCTGTAGACATAATCAGTTCAATTTATTTGAAGATGACTCACTATAAAACCTCACTGGCACAAATGTAAACGATTGCTATTACTATTTAGCTATGTTTTATACCCAAATAACCTCGAGATACTAAGTTCAGCCAGATCTGCTTGGGTTGTTTATAAGGTGGATTGTTTATAAGGTGGATTGTTTGTAAGGTGATTTGATAGCAAGGCATTCCTATGTAGATCAATGGTTCTGCTGTTCAACGCTCCTGTAGAGCTATTAATCTACTAAAAGCTGTTCTACTCAAAACAGCTTTACTGAAAACAGCTCTGCTGAACCAGTGGCTCTGTATACGCATCCAGAGTTCACTGTGTATAAGAAACGCATCAAGCTAAGCTAGAGTGCTCTTGAAGTAAATGAATCAAAGGAAGAAATAATGGCTCAGGCAACGCGTCTATATCGAACCACCCCCACTGTTTACATTTTTCTGGCTCAGCGACAACGGGGTCACCCTCTGGGCATTTTGCTTTTACAAACAAGGTGACATAATGTTTACCCTCGCTGTCAAAAATATCATTGGTAAAGCCTATTTTCTCTATTGAATCTATCAACAATGACGTCTCTTCTAACGTTTCGCGCTTGGCGCAAGCTTCAATGCTTTCCCCAAGCTCCAAATGCCCCCCTGGCGTTGCCCAAGTATTCGCACCATGAGACCCGATCCGTTCACCAAGTAATATTTTTCCATCACGAACAATGACGACTCCGACGCCTACCCTTACTGCTTTCACTACGACTTTTCCTGCCTTTGTTAATGGTATCAATGTACTTTAAACTCTTACGATTCTCGTTGCCAAAATCCCAACTGGACGCCATGGAGGATAACAATCGCACAATATCCATGACCCGCTAAAGGCATTGGCGGAACTGCAACTTCTGCTCCCGCCGATTCGGCTAGACCTACAGAAGCTTTGATGTCGTCCACTAACGTATAATGCCGAACAATGAACTCCTCCGTTTCTCTTAATGGTGTTCTAACGCCTATCACCCCTCCATCATCCAAAATAGCAGTTCTCGCTGAACCTAGCATCTCGAGGTCACTTGGGTATACCGCTTAAACGGAATACGCGAGCCGAAATGTTACCGAGATCAAGGATTGAGCAGATTTTCTTCTATTCAAGAACATTCGGTATCGAGCCTGTCGCAGTAATAAATCAATCAATCCAATGAATCTAAGTACAAATGATAATTGTTATGATATAACATTACAAAAAATCACTCTCAAGACGATGTCTTGTTCATAAGGAAGAGAAAATGCGGAGTCGTTTTTTGCCTGATAGCAGAGCAAATGGCGTGCTCGCGATTAAGGTAACTGTATGTTAAACAAACCATTATCTAAGACACTCAGTCTATTTACCCACTCCACAAGTTTATTGCTTATCGCTATTATTCTCGGCTCAACGCTTGGAGTTTCATCACCGACGATTGCTGAAAACGCAGGTAATTACATCGATCCAACCATATTACTCCTGATATTTTTACTGCTCTTTGAAGCTCCCGTAAAAGGTGTGCTGAAGGGAATCACCAATGTGCGTTTCATTGCAATGTCATGGGTCATCAACTTTGTTGTGATCCCGGTAATTGGCTTTGCCATCGCTTCACTGTTTTTATCTGGGGAGGCTTTATTCTTTACAGGGCTTGTCATTTACTTTATGGCCCCATGTACCGATTGGTACCTAGGTTTTACACGCTTAGCGAAGGGTAATGTTGAATTAGGTGCTGCTATTTTACCGATTAACATGGTCAGCCAACTGGTGCTTTTCCCAATCTACTTATTGGTATTTGATACGGTCGTTGATTACAAAATTGACTTGAGCATGTTGCTTGAATGGTTCTTAAAACCTTTGGCCGCTGCTGTGATACTGCGTTTCATTCTTCATCGCATCATCGACAAAGTATTGCCTGTTTGTAAGGCACTGCTCCCAATTGTGCTTGCCGTTTTAGTGGCACAAATCTTTGCTGCAAACATTGGCCAACTGATGGAACATTTATCGATTGTCCCTCTTTTACTATTGGCTATTTTTGTCTTCTTTATGGTGACCTTTGCTCTAGGTGAGCTCGCAGCTAAATGGGGAAAACTAGCGCATCCAGAACACTGCTTGTTAGCATTTACCACTGGCGCGAGAAACGCGCCTCTGATGTTGGGGTTAACCACTGTGGCTATTCCAGATCAACCTCTAATTTATGCCACCATCACGATTGGTATGCTTATCGAGTTCCCTCATCTCACTGCTTTAAAAGCAATCTTCTTGAAACGATACCAAGCTGGAAGCCAATTGAATCTGCAGGCAACCTCTAATGAGGGTCAAGCTCTATCGGTCAAAGATAGCGTGTAAGGTATCGGTCAATTATGAGTCCAGTCTTAATTTAATCAACATGATGGGGCAATCGTTATACCGACAAGCCCGTTGCCCCATCAGATCCTTTTACTCAGTCGACAAGCTAAGGTACTTACTCTTGACTAAAAAAGTTGTAAAACTGCTCCAATTGCCAACCATCCTCGGTCTTTGTCACTCCGCAAGCGAAGTCACTCGAACGAAATAACTTATAGTTGACGGTAGATAGAATTATCTTGGCATCGATACTAAAGCAGCTTTTAAGGTGGTTTCGCATTCCTTCATCATTCATGATCAGTTCCACGAAAGCTCCCTGGCTCAAGTTGTCAGCGGGTTGATGTATTTCTTCAGCTATAAGTAGTTTGAGGCAATTGCTGAAATCTTTGACATTAAGGCAATGGCGCGTATTAGCAAAGTAAGATTGAAAGCTATGAGATGACTGGACATTAGCCCCACAGAGGGCTTGACTGCTTAACATCATCCCAAGTAATAGTATCGGATATCGACGACCGCATGTTTTCAAAAACGCCATTGCACACTCCAAACTCGAAGGGTTACTCTTTGGTTGACGGTATACCCAGTGGCTTCAAGATGTCGTATTCAGAGCTTTACTATCGAATCAAGCAGTGAACATTCCCTCCAAGTGTTTCCTAACAAAGGTGACCATTAGTTACCTTCGAACAAAACTATTTAACCAGCTTTGGTAAGCGTTAAATCAATGCTTACAAACATTTTAGCGAATAAATCGATTATTTCTGGCAAGGCACAGCAAAGTCCACATGGTAATGGTCGTCATGTCTTACCCAAGAGCGACGTTTCGAGAATTGCACATGACGTTTTAAATAGCCGCCATAGCGAGTAGCAAAAAGTTTAGGCTGCAACTTAGGATCAAAAATAACACGCCATATATTCACTTTGTGTTTTTTGGCTTCTTTGTGTAACGCAACAATATGAGCACCGATGGCTTCATAATCAATCTTTAAATCATCGAACGTATCATGATCATCAAACTCAATATTGTAGCCAAATTTGTTGAATGGATGCGTTGGCAAATGAACGGATCTGCCTTCTTCGTCAACGACGGGGGTCATAAAGTCAACCGACAAACCGTTTCGATGCGTCTTATGGGGTTTAAAACGGCCACCAGTCTCAAAGCCCGTCTCAGCGTATTTATAGACCTTATCTGGCATATCCGTTAACAAGCGGTCATAAGCACCGATGACAATATCGCGCACCGTAGAATGCACATAGGTTCTTCCAGCTAGCTCTGCGATAAAACTGTAGGAAGTAAAGTTTTCCCCACTGGATGGAAGCTTCACCCCACCTTCCAGTCGCCCGTTAGAGGTGGTCCCGTAGCAGATACTTTCGTTCGCACTTGCCGACGGTATATTCACTATTCCACTACACAGCGTGATAACTAAGACAAATAAGGGCTTACAGTACCTAGTTTTTGGGAGTGCCATCCAGTTAAATTCTCCATAAAATTCACTCATCCTATAACAGATTCGCACGCTTTATTTTACCTTCACGAGTTTTACGCCATCAACAACCATCACCCATTGACCATTTTCTTTGTATGGGGGTTGACTCACCACAAAAGTCGTACTGACAAAAGGAACACCGACGATAAAATCATCACCCTCAAAACGCCTAATTGGGCCCTTGACGGATGTGCTGCTTTTTCCTTTTTGTCTCTTATACTTAATGTCGCCCTCTTCCATGATAAGTAAGGACATATCATCACTGCGCCAATCACCAATATACGTTTGCTTGTTGTCAGGGATAGCATTGTTACAACCGACAAGCACCGCTGCCGATAATAAAAGGGGAAGTGTTTTTTTCATCATTTATTCAGGTACTACATCTACAGCCAGCTACGTTTGATGGATTTCAAAACGAATGCACTTTTTACATGCATCACTCGCCATGATCGTATCAATCTTCATATTCATCATTCGAAGACATTGAAATTATATGAAGACCAGCTGATTTTAATGCAGCAGCAAAAACAGCCCCTTTTAAGGCATAATTTTCATTACTGTCAAAGTAAAGTTCAATGTCATCAGCATATCGATGACCTGTAACACTTCGTGTCATTAGTTTCATTTGTACCGGAGAGATTTCTTTGGGTGAGACATAACCTGAATAGGAATCTTGCCATAGTCTTTTTTCATTCATTGTTCGATTTCTGAGCGAAAACATGAAATTGTCGATATTTTCTATAAGATCTTTTTTCAGGTACTTTCTGTAAGATAGTACCTCTTCTTTCGTAGATAACTCAGAGTAGATAATCTCAGTAAACTTGTGACCAAAGTTTTTGTTTAAGTGTGATTTAATTTCGTTCACATTCTCTGCAGGAATTTTGTAAAGCTCCTGAAATGCAAAGATAGTTTCCATGGCCTTTTGGGTGTCATCAGCCATAATTGTTATTTTTATTCCGCACTCAGACATGAAGTTCTCCTTGTTTTTAATTTCACGCACATATGCCCATCACATATCATTAAGAATACTAATAACATATAATATGAGAAGTCATCCTTGCTACTCTTCGAACTCACACCACGATATTCCCCCGCATACTATGTAATCATTACATAAGGTTAGGGTTAAGGATCTGTTAGCCGTTCATGCTAGCGATAGCCCCCCGTCAACCACCAGCGTATGCCCCACTATATAGGTCGCCTTATCTGACAGCAAAAATTCAATTGCATCCACTATTTCACTAGAATTACCGAAGCGCTTCATCGGGACGAGTTCTGATACTTCTGAACGGATATTTTCATTTTCAACTTGCCGCTCTTCCCATCGCGGTGTCCATGTTACACCTGGAGCTACCGCATTAATTCGAATTCCTGAACTGATACACTCTAATGCGACTGAACGTGTTAATCCTTCAAGGGCATGTTTAGATGCACTGTACATTGCCGCATTAGGTGTCGGCCTTAGCCCATTAATTGAACTTACATTCACAATTGCTGAACCTGCCTTCATCAATTTCAATTCTGACTTCAGGCATAAAACCTGGCTGAAGAAATCAGCATTTAAGGTCTCTTTAAGTAACGCAGAATCAACATGAGACAGGGAGCCACATGAAACAACCGTCGGAGAGGCATTATTCACTGCAATATCAAGTTTCCCGTATTCTGATTCAATATACGAAAACAACGTTGCTAACTGCTGTTCATCGGCGATATCAACAGCCCTATGATCAACCGCAATTAATTCTGGGTAATTTCCGAGTGCTTCTGCCCACCCTGTTTCCGAGCGCGAACATGTAACCACTTGATGCCCCAAATTCACGAAGCGAAGGACTGACTGTAGTCCAATACCTTTAGAACCACCTGTTACCAAAGCAACTTTCAATTTAGGACTCCTTTCCATGATATGCATTCTGAAAACTAGCGTTTATGTATTTTCCCATTATCGTAGCGCAAGGAATTGAAGAGGCACCCGCCGCCACGATACAAGGTAAAATTCAGGACGAGATTTTAGGTTTCAAGGCGTCAGGGACGACTAAAATCCGGCTGAGCCCCCCCAAAGAGCCCAATTCGACACCACTTCTAAATCACACAAAAATTAATTTGAACATATCTCTATTAAAAGACTCACCGGGTCAAACATCTATGATCGAGAAGCGGTGGAAGGATTTCATTTGACGCCACCCATGAACTTTATCCAAGCATCTCTTTCCCTTTTCAGAGGCTTAGGGAGAAAATTTAATGCCCAACTTCTACTATGTCGATCAGTGTCTTCAAAATCTAGATCTTCGCACACTGCGTTACAGAGCAAGGTCTTCAGTGAATTATTGGAATTTAAGTAATAGTATGACGTTAACTCTAAAGTTTCTCTAACCTTATCTTGATCACCTTTGTCAATAGCAGCTTGGATGAACTCAATAAACACACTGACTTCAAACGCCAATAGCCCCATTTGTGCATTGAGGTCCCCTTTTAATTCTGGGTACTTCGCTTTCAATTCTTTTAAAAATGGGCTTCTATGAATAAGCTGCATGTAGAATTTCCCTCTAAAAGTTCTTCTGGTGTCTCATTGGCGGTAAATCGCAATGCGAATATGTTTAGTTAAGGAAAGTGCTCGAAATTAATATTTCATAAAACTAAATCGATAGTTTTGTTGTTCGAACAGCTTTGGCTGCTAACGCAGCCAATAGGGTATTGTTACCTTTTTACAGGAAGGAGGTTTTATTGATTAAACATTTGCCTGAGTTAGCCTCGACCACTCTTGTTTTGTACCTGTTGCAAACAAACTACCGATAAACAAACAGATACTCGAACTTACCAGCCAAAAAGTTATGGAGTTATCTGGAAAGATTGGCATTAGTGCAAAAAATGAGAATGCCCTCAGAAGAAAAATACTTGTAATCACAACTAAAATGGAGCGCGTAAATGGAAGCCTCCGTATCACGCCCGCCCCCGCCAAGGCAAAAGCCCCCCAAGCACATAAAATTGCTGCTATTGTAAGCGTGACAAATGTAGGATACCAAAGTCCTTGCTCCGCCATTTGTGCCATCGCTTCTCCAGCCCCGAACATTCGATACCAGTCAGCACCAAATACAATACATCCCAAATGTGCAAATGCTGCTAAAAAACAACACCCTGAAGATGCGATGAGACATTTGTTTTTTCGGCGATTCATTCATCCTCCTTGATGATTAACGCTTAAGTATTTATCCATTGTCAAAGCACAAGGGATAAATACCTATTGGGCTTGACTGTTTCGAGTTATGCAAGTTGCTTTTTTAACCTAAGGGGGATTTATACTCGCATCACGAGCAACACAACCTCATGTAACGATTTTTTGCACACCAAATCGCTATTCTTAACGTACAGTAAGATACCAATTGATTACTGGTTTTAAAAGCGAACAACCTCCCTAGCGTGCGCCACGATTTGTATCCACGCCTTCAACCTGTCCCGCCTATCTTTTTCGATCCATTTAGCATGTACACAGGCGGGAGATTCACTCGTTGTCTTGCCAAAGAGTAGACAGAAAGGCGCTTGAGTTTCGAGCTCGTTGTCCGGTCGGTTTTAGGCCTTCCAGACGCCATAAAACCTAAAATCTCGTCCTGAGATTTTCCCTAGACTTTAGATTCACCTACCAGTAATACTGAGCTGTGAGTCAAAAATTAAAGCGACGAGGTTAGTGGAATATTGGGATTTAACGCTGGCTGACGAAACGCTTAACCCTTATTTGTTATGTTGTAAACCTAACCTTTCCACTGACACTCTAAATCTGGAAGCCCTTCTTCATTTTCACAGTTTCCAGACCGAACAACAAAACCATGTGCATGGTAGAACCTCTGAGCTTTTCCATTTACTTCAAACGTCCGTAAAGTAAGTGAACCATTCGATTGTTCTTTGGCTTGGCTCAGTAAGTACGAGCCGATACCTTTACCTTGGTAATTAGGTGAAACGTACAGTTGGCTTATTTCTGTTTCCGAACTGGCCATAAAGGCAACCGGATGGGAGTTATCGATACGGACAACAACTAACACTTGATAACTACTAGGTAGGATATGTTCGAGAAAGTAAGCTTGAGATTCAAAAGAGTGAACTGGCTCTATGCTTAAAGCTTCCATCATTGATTTACGCCAAAGTGACGTAACTTCCTTGATGTGATCCGAAGCTAAAAGCTCGATTTTGTAGATACTTAAGTCCACTTTTCCCTACACCATAACGCCTTACCAAGGTGTGACTAACTGCCACAAAACCTAAGCAAAGACGCCGTAATCACTAGACCCAACCAAACCAAAAATGCCATGAGTTAGCCGTCACTCTTAAGCAATTTGTTATACAACGACTATTTTGAGAACTCTATTAGAGCGCTACCAGACAGTCGATAGTTAACCCATTCATCTTGAGGTTTTGCACCAATAGATTTATAGAAATTAATTGCTGGCTCATTCCAATCGAGAACACACCACTCAAAACGACCACAACCATTTTCAACTGCTAGCTTCGCCAAATATTTTAGAATTACCTTCCCTGCTCCCAAACCACGATATTCTGGGGAAACATACAGATCTTCCAGATACAAACCGTTTTTGCCCAACCATGTAGAATAGTTATAGAAGTAAACCGCAAAACCGACAGGCTCGCCTTTAACCTCACAGATAATTGCATGAGCTGTAGACTGAGGAGAGAATAAGCTGGACTCAATATCTAGGATAGCAGCTGTTACCTCATGTTCCGCCTTTTCATAGGTAGCTAAGTCTGTGATAAATCGAAGTATCGTTTCAGCGTCACTCTTGTCTGCTTTCCTAATTTTGATTTGTTCCATATCCCCTCCTTGAGTGTATCAGTTGTATAACGCTTAAGTATTTATCCATTGTCGTGGCACAAGGGATAAATACCTGTTGGACTTGGTCGCTTCTATCTATGGCATTTGCTTTTTCAAGCTAAGACGACTTTCACTCGGATCACGAGCAAAGTAACTCCAGATACCCGTATTTTTGCACACCAAATCTCCATTTCGAACGCACAATAAAATACCAGTTGAGTATTGATTTTAAAAGCGTACAATCTTCTTCTCTCGTGCTCACTCCACGATTATGTATCCATGCCCTCAGCTTGTCCCGCCCTAACTTTTTCGATCTATTTTACTTATGCTCAAGCGGGACATTCACTCTTTGTCTTGCCAAAGAGTAAACAGAAAGGCGCTTTGGTTTCGTGCGTACTGTCCGGTCGGTTTTAGGCGTTCCTGACGCCATAAAACCTAAAATTTCGTCCTGAAATTTTCCCTAGAACATTTTGGATTGATGTGCATGGTGTGGTTCGTTCGAGATAGCCGAGGATGAACTTAGCGGTATAACCACTGATATTGCAGAACAACCTGCTTTATTAAGATAGCGCTCAGCTTGTTCTACACTCGGGAATTAACGGGGGCTGACGCAGCGCTTAATCCTTAGTCGTTATGCATCAACTTCGCGACCAGCTCCTATCGGGCTTTTGACCCAACTGCCAATCAATATAGCTTTGAGGCGGCCGGCTTATGTCGATCACGTGCGCAACTGAAAATGGTATTTCAACGCCAAACCCGAGATACACATCTGGCTCATCAGGATCAATACAACTTGGTTGAAAGTCTAAGATACCAATAAATTTATCTGACACTAATTCTGAGACGATTACATAACCTCTCTCAGATTCAACGTAAATATCACCATTTTCATCCTCAAATTCAATTTCTAAGATGACTTTAGCTGCATCACCAATTTTTAACGACTTACGAGCATCTCGAGTTGGAATCCAAAACGTTTCTGGATTATTGCGATTGGATTCTTCTCCATTTCGTAGTCGCCAATAATCTTCTTCGAAACTTGCTAATCGCATAAAGTTCTCCGGATGCATAACGCATAGTTAAGGTATAGGAGGGGCAATTTTACCCTAATCTAAAATACACGCTGATAAATCCGTGCCTATTTGGGCACTAAGACCCCAATGCGATTCTTATCGCCTTGAACGTCCTGTTATACGATTTTTACCAGACATGTTCAGTTCCCTGCCATACATTGCGTTAAAATCACTAACGCTCATAGAAGCATGACCTATCTTCGATGTATCTAGATCCGCTTCTACGATTACACAGTGCTGTATACCACAAAATTTAAAGTCAACAACGCAGGCTCTAGGTTGCAATGAACAATGGTAGCCTCCTGCTACTAACACCCGCTTAACTTGCTGGCAACTACACTGAGCCCGGACTGACCATCAAAATCACAAAAGCCAAACTGAACCAAAAAAAACACCGTTGGTAATCAGGTTGAAGCGATTGTTAAATGCGTACTACTTTTACCTTTGATTTTTCTGATAAGGTAAACGAGTCTGCAAACTCTATCACTTCCGACTCAGATTCGCTGGGGTGCGATGTAGTTATTACTTCATGAACCTGACTACCATCACCAACGGCTAGTTCGTCCAACACATCTTCCCAAGTAGAGCAATCTACGCCTACTATACATATCAACTGCGCACCGCTTTCCAATAATTCAAGGAGCAAATCATCTGCTTCATGACTGTAACTAGATTTGGTAACAAGTACTACTTTTCTATTTTTCATCGTTCACATCCCCCTAAGCATTTAACGCGCTACATAAGGCACGCCACCACTAAGTTGCAAAGCGTACCGGACTTTACACCAAAAACGCCGAGTCTAATGCATCACCTTAATGTAATTGTGATGCGTTCCGTTCAGTCCACGACTTCCAGCTTGACTTGTGTACCATCTGGTAAATCTCGAATCTGCTCAGCTAGACTTCCTGAGAAACGAACAAGCTCGGATAGCGGTGATGATTTGACATTTGAGACGCTGTATTCACCACCTAAAACTCCTGGTATCGCAAGGCAGTACTTTCGATCTTCTGAAGTTTGCCCAAGGTGTGCTTTTGCTTGTTCAACTAAAGCTTGCATATACCAGTCTTCTAAAAACTCTTGGTCAGTCGCAAGTTGATTAAGCTCCTCACGATTATTTGCTACAATTTCACAATACAAATCCTCAGGACAAAGCCTCCAATATTTACCTTGAGAATCTTCAATCATTAGATTGCCAAATTCATTTTCATCAACGATTGCGATAGGATCAATTCCACACCAACCCCATGAGTTTTTGATTTCTTTTATAATGTCCATAACTATTATTCCTACTTATAACAACCACTTAACTTGCTGCCAACTACACCACACCCAAACTGACCAGAGTGCCTTTCGTACTAAACTGGCACTCGCGCCAAGTAAAAAGGCACGGCGGGAAGGCATCCGGTGAAGGTTTTTGTTATGGCCTTGCTTGCAAAATAATCCGGTTGCTATTTTTATTCCACTCTTTGGCTTTAGCTAGGATGAATATCAACTGACCATATTCATCCATGTCAGATTCTCTGCCAGTTTTGGCAAGCCAATTTTCATACAACATATCAAACAGCTGCTCACTTAGCTCAGGAAGCTCAGCTGAAGAGTAATCATATAGCTTTACAAAGTCTTCGCTGTCTGTAAGTTCAATACTCTGAATATTGCTAATACCGAGTAGATCTAACAAAGTAAGCAACTCTTTTTCATTAGCTAGAACTACTTCAAACCACTCATGAAACTGATCATCAAATGTGACGAGCGAATCGAAGTGTTCAACGTTCACATTGTTGCTTGATGTAAATACGAAACTCTTCATCGTGCTACCTGCTTGGGACCATAGCGAATGTCATGGTTCCCCCCTCCCGAAGGCCTGCCACACTTAAGTGATACACATTTGCACCGGAGGGACCATGTCTGATTATTCTAATTTCTGCGGGATTGATTTAGCCAATAGCTACTTTAGCATTCATGCCGTTGACCAGCATGGTAAAGTCTTACTCAATAAATCAGTCACTTACTCTAAACTAGTGACTACAATAGCAAATAAGGTAAAACCTCAGGACGAAGCTTTAGGTTTAAAGGCGTCGGGAGCGCCTCGAAGCCGACCGAACCACACCAAAGAAACCAAAGCGCCTTTCTGGTGACTCTTTGGCATGACAAAGAGCCACTGGCCCGCTGGCATCCAGCCCAATGAGATCGAACACACTCAAGCGGGACATGTACACCCGAGCAACAGTGTTCAAAAGCAACAGGAAGCTATTGCCTATTGACAATAAAGACTCACATGTGTTGATTGAGTGTTTGTGGCAGAATTAAACTAATTGCTTACGTGCTCTACTTCACATTCGACTCCTTCACATCGAATAGTAACACTTGTACCCTCTATTGATATAAATGCAGAAGAAATCTTTGTCGATATAACTGAAGGTGATGGACTCTTGGAACTAGTGGTTTCCGAGAACTCTGATACCTCTGTACCAAGCACTTTTAGTATTTTTTCTTTGCCCGAATCAAAGTCTATAACTTCCATTAGCTCCAATAATTCTGAATTAGAATATTCTTCGTGGTGACCTCTCAATGCCTCAACTGCTTCCACTCTGGAAGAATCAAAATCAAAGGTGTCTACGAGTGTAATTAACTCTTTAAATGTCAGATCTCGATTTAGGTTGTTTACGCTATCGGCAACAAAACTGTTTTTTGTTGAATCAAAAGTAAAAAGGCTTACTTTTGTCAACAATTCTTCAGGCTCCATAGCCTGAACACTTAAAGAAAAAACGAAATAAAATACCCCTGATACAATGATTTTATACAATTTAAAACTCCTCCTTTTGTTCGATTTGTACAACACCTAAGAAGCTATCCGTTGTCGTAGCACAAGAGATAACTTCCTGTTGGACTTGGCCACTTCAATTTATGGAATTAGCTTTATCAAGCTAAGGTCGCTTGCACCGAATCACGTGCAAGAATACCCGGATACCGATATTTTTTCTCGCCAAATCACCGTTTAGTATAATACCAGTCGAATACTAATTTAATTAGCGAACAAGCTTCCTTCTTCGCGCCCCTTCACATTATTTTTCCTTTATAATCAATGAAATAAATCGACCTCCATTCCATATAATCCATTCACTGATAAACAAGAGAATAGATGAATCACGGACAAGGTAAAATCTCAGGACGAGATTTCCCTAGAGTTGTGGTTACATTTTGGATTGATGTGCGTGGTGTGGTTCGTCCGAGGATGAACTTAGCGGCATGGCCACTGATATTGCAGAACAACCTGCTTTATCACGACAGGGATCGCCTTGAGTAAACCAACAAAGCGAGATCACATCTGAGCCTCTTCGTACAATTGGCTCAATAAAGAGGCTCGCTCTTGTTCAACTCTCGGGATTTAACGCGGGCTGACGCAGCGATTAATCGTGATTTGTTATGTTTTGTACTTAGCAGGTTGCATACCCTTATTTCTTTTTCTTGCCATATATTTTCTCAAAATTAAACGACCCAACAAATATATTATCCCTATAGCCCCAAAAACTGGCATAGCAATGAAGGCACCTACGAACCTAAAATACACCGGTTGGACTTTACCATTTATAATGTAGTAACCAGACCAAAATGTATAATCATCTGCGTAGTATGTTAGGTTAACCAATCCATCCTTTGACTTTTCAATTTCAATTCGTTCGTTGTTTATTAACTTTGTAATGAGTTCTTCTTCTACGAGATCTACTTCGTCCTGCTTTGTATATTCCTCCCATTTTATTACGGAATAATCCTTGTTAACTTTTTGTGCAATAGGGAATAGTGTAGAAACTTCTTGCCCCTCATTATATGTTTGTGATGTCAACAAATATGGTGCAATTAGGAAAGACACGTAAAACAAAGAAATGAATATCAAAACTCTGATGAAGAACTTAAAAATCGATTTTAAAACTTTCAAATGAAACACCTTAAATTACCGAAAAACATAACGCTTAAGTATTTATCCCTTGTCGTGGCAAAAGGGATAAATACCTGTTGGACTTGGTCGCTTCTATCTATGGATTTTGCTTTTTCAAGCTAAGACGACTTACACTCGGATCACGAGTAAAGTAACTCCAGATACCCGTATTTTTGCACGCCAAATCTCCATCTAGAACGCACAATAAGATACCAGTTGAGTATTAATTTTAAAAGCGTACAATCTTTTTCTCTCGTGCTTACTCCATGATTTTTAATCTAATACAATCAATGCACTACATCGTTCGATGTTCTCTCTTAGTCAATCGCTATAAAAGGTAAAAATTCAGGACGAATTTTTAGGTTTCAAGGCGTCGGGAACGCCTCGAAACCGACCGAACCACACCAAAGAAACCAAAGCGCCTTTCTGGTGACTCTTTGCTGTCTTAGCGTAAAGCACAAAGAGTTACTGGCCCGCAGGCATCAAAGCCAAGAAGATCGAGTTATTCAAGCGGGACAAAACCATGTACGAAATGATAACCCCCAATAAATACAAATCTCGTATAAGCATCAAAAACCATCACCCAAAAGGCAAAGTTCAGGACGAACTTTTAGGTTCAAGTCCTCGGGAATACCTAAAACTAAACAAAAGACTGTAGATCACCGGCACAACACACAGCGTCAGTAATGTCCCTACAGCCATACCAAAGATCATCACAATTGCCATTGAGTACCAAAACTCGCCACCAGAAATTGCCAGCGGGACTAAACCTAAAATAGTCGTCAGCGTCGTCATGACGATCGGTCTTAAACGATCGCCGCACGCCGCCATTAATGCCGCTTCAATAGAAGACCCTTTCACCCTCTCCGCTTCAATGCTATCAATCAGTACTATCCCGTTATTGATGATGATACCTGCCAGACTGAAGATCCCAAGCATCGCTGGGAAAGTGAAATAGGCGTCCATCACCAATAAGCCTGTTACTGCCCCAATTAAAGATAAAGGAATCGTCATTAAAATAATGGCTGGGCGACGAATCGAGTTGAACTGTATCAATAACAATAAAATCATCACCGCAAAGCACTGCGGTAAGTAGCCAAACAACGCGCCATTGGCCTTGCTCGCCCCTTTCAATTCACCACCAAGAGCAATTCGGTAACCAGCAGGAATGTTCAATTGATCAATTTTCGGCTGAATGATGGCATTCAGTTCACTGGCTTGCAAAGATTCATGCTTTACACTGACAGTGATAGTACGTTGTAAATCAAAACGGCGGATGATCGCCGTTTCAGGCTGGGTAACGACTTTTGAAAACTGCATCAATGGCATCGCAATACCCCCTGATGGTGATACTAATTGAGCCGAAAAAAGCCGATCAAGCTGTTTGTGCTCATCGGGCGCACTGACCATCACTGGAATCACATCTTCTCCCTTTCTAAAGCTGGTGACCTCCTTCCCCGTTAAATAGGCATCTAGACTTTGCGCGATGTCACGGCTCGACACTCCTGAGCGAAGTGCTTGTGCCTGATCAATATCTAAAATTAACTTGGGGACATTATTTTCCCAATCGTTACTGACACCAACAGCTCCCGGCACCTTCCTTAGCTCTGTCGCCAGTGACTTGGCGATGCCTTTTAACACATCAATCTCCTCACCGATAACGTGATATTCCACCAATCCAAGCTCTGTTCCACCTAGCCACATGCGTTTCGCTTGACCGCTTGCTTCAGGTAACTCTTTGGCTATAAAGCGATTGGTGCGTTCGACCATAGTCATAGCTGATTGATAATCCGTCGTATTGACCACCATAAAAGCACGATTGGCGGCGCGATCCACAGGAGACAAGGCGAGGAAAAACCTCGGGCCTCCATCACCCACATATCGAACAGTATCTGTCACGAACTCGGCATTCTCGCTGCTGTTTAACCACGTGTTAAGACGTTTGGATACCTTATCGGTTTCTTTAATGTGTGTTCCTGCTGGCAGTTCTAAAAAGACCAAGTATTGGTTCCGCTCTGACCCAGGCATAAACTGAACAGTGACGTGTTGGAAGCCTTGTAGTGACAAGTAAAAAATCCCTATCACACTGATAAGGGTTACAAAGCGATATTTCAGCAAGTAACCTAATCCGGATTGGTACACCGCGATTGGTTTAGCCAGTGAACGCTTTGTCTGGGTAATTGGCGTTTCTTTAACCAACCACACACACAGAGCTGGCGTGGCGAACAGGCATAAAAACCAAGAACAGAGTAATGCCACTGTGATGACCTGCGACAGTGATCGTAAGTATTCACCGGTAACATCTTGGGCCAATAACAACGGCATAAACGCTAAAATGGTGGTGAGGGAAGAAGTCAAAAGTGGCATGGCCATTTTTTTAGAAGCTCCAATCGCAGCCTCTACGCGATCTGCTCCCTCACTGACGCTTTTTTGAATGTGCTCGGCAATCACAATCCCATTATCCACCAGTAGCCCTAATGCAATGATGATGGCTGCAATAGACATGCGTTGTAATTCAACGCCCCACAGCGTCATTCCGATGACCGTCATTAAAATCGTTAATGGGACAATACTGCCAACGATAAGCCCCATACGTACCCCAAGGAAAACCATCACAACCGCTAGCACCACGGCCACCGTTTGTAACAGGTTCTGAGTCGCTGAATCCACCGATGCCGCCACTTTTTCAGGCTGAAATGTCGCAATATCCAGTTTCATTCCAACAGGTAAGGTTTGCTGGGTTTCGCCGATAAAATCGGTAATATGCTTAGCAAACACCTCACTCTTTTGTCCCTGAGCCATCGCAACAGCCAGCACAACCGCAGACTGGTTATTGTAATACACGGGAGTATTAAACGGTTCCTGATAACCTCGCTCGATGTCTGCCAAATCCCGCAGATAAATCGGATTCCCTGACTCTCGCTCCTTTAATTCTAAGTTGAGGATATCTTCAATAGAATTGAAATTACCAGTGGGTTCGATATCAATCGATAAGCTATCCACATCTACCTTTCCGCCAGGTAGCACGATATTACGCGCTTGCAATGTCGAGATGATCTGCCTGAAGGTGTATTTATCATTTTCTAAAGTGCCGGGCTTTGCCTTAATCCAGACGGCTTCTTTGTTGACGCCATACAATTCAACTTGTGACACGCTATTCAAACTGTTTAAGACATCCTGCAAACGTTCCGCTGTCTTAGATAATTCCCGATGCTCAAAGTCTCGTCCGGTTAAAGCGATCGTTGCAGAATACACTTGGCCAAACTCATCATTAACAAAGGGCCCTTGAGTTCCGTCAGGTAACTGTCCTTTTATGCTATCTACACGATTACGTAGAGAATCCCAAATGGGTTGCAGATCGAAATATTTGTCGTAAACAGACACCGTTAGCTGAGCGACACCGTTGCGAGACCAAGATTTGATTTCAGAGACCTCAGGCATTTGCTTAATCTGTCGCTCTAAAGGGATCGTAATGAGTTTTTCTACTCGATCTGGTGACATACCTGGGAATTTCGCAGTGACTACCGCTGAACGGATCAATATTTCGGGGTCTTCTTTACTGGGAGAATTTAGGAATGCGTTTACACCAATAACCAGTACCATCAGCAGGAATATTTGGGTGAACCTATGGTATTTTAAAGCAAATTCCGTGATCTTATGCATTGCTTAAATACCTCTCCACAATGACACTTTTTGCCCTTCATACAAGTAAGGGACACCCGCAACAACGACCCACTCCCCCTGTTTTAAATGGTCTAGAACGACCACTTTATTTTGGATTTTTCGCTGTATGACAACGTAACGTTTCTCAAGGGTCATCGACTCAGGGTTAACGACATAAATGGCGCCGCTATTCTTCCCTTGAGGCTGAGTTTGATCATCAAAATCAAATGCTTCCAGCGGTAAAAGAATGGCATTCTCTTGAGATTTTTCTAGCTCAAAGCCAATCGTAGCTGACATGCCGTTGCGCAGTTTATGCTGCCCAACCTCGAGTGACAACGTCACAGAGTATGCATTGCCTTTTTTAACTGCCGCACCAATTTCAGAGACATGAGCTTTAAACTCAACATCATCGAGTGCTGGAACAGAAACGGTAATGCTTTGTCCTATTTCGATATCACTAATAAGAGATTCAGGTAAAAGGAAATCAACCACAAATTGATGATCATTGACCAATTCAAGGATCTGCTGCCCAGCATTCACTTTGGTGTAGTTTTCAATCAATACATCGCTAACTTGACCCGATGTCAGCGCCGATGTAAAAATGACCCACTAACGTCGATTTAAAATTGACCCACCTGAGGCAAACTATCCGTTCGT
>JBHOHG010000023.1:0-70304 GCA_043422575.1 bacterium sp. HQB-39
TGAATATATAGTTAATTAATCTTCAGATAATTAACTATATATTAGCTATTTTATGGTAAATAGTTATGTTCAATGCAGTATGCTCCGTGAGTTAGCTCAAGGAGAAGCTAGGGGATAAGGTAGCTATGAGAACCATAACCACCATTAATCCTATTTAACATAATATACATAATGCGCACTGAGACACTGCATTTACATCGGTGCTGAGCATGACTGCAAATGACCCGCAAGCCATTGAAATCATTGATAAACCATGCCCATTAAACTTTTTTGCGATGCTTTCCCAAACCGCTTTTATTTGTGGGTTTTCATTGCGGTCTGCATGGCATCCTAGCAATGCTAATTCTGGGTCGATTCCTGCACCTTCCGCTAGAAATACTGCTTCAGAATCAGATACATAGCGAACGCCTTTTCGGATTTTGCTGATTTTTTGCTGAGATATATTCAAGTCATGCGCAATCTGCTTGTCTTGTACATAACTTTTTGCCTGTTTGTAGGCATCTAACAGTTCATTTGCGTACATTGCGAATCCTCCATTTAGCAATATCTTAGCGTTTTAGTCCCGATTTTGCGCTATTTACAATCCCCATTGATGGCAACTAGAATCCCCATAAATCGGTATTTGACCGCTGGAGCTTGGGCGTTTGCCCTTGACGCTTACGTCTGGCTTTGGCGGTCACTCAACTCAGTCAAGGTGGTTGTTATGTCTAATGTTTACGGCGCTAAGGTTTTAGTCATTCAAACTAAATCTGGTGATCGATTTTTTGCTCGTTTTGGTAAAGACGGCTCAGTTCAAACGGCTTGGTCACTTGCTGGCGCTGCTCACTTTTTGCTGTCTGCTGACTTGATTCATATCACTGGCAGATTAACGGCTAAGAAAAAGCAATTCGAAGTTCACGAGGTCGTTTGTTCGACAATCCCTGCTACTGAAGCGCTTCATCGTTCTGGTTGGTCGGCTTAATTATGGACTCCATTTATTTCGATAACGAACCCCAAATCGGAATCAATGCGTATTTCCCTTGGGGTCACCATTTCTTCAACAACCAAGCGGAGTTCGACCAGTTCTTACACATCCATTACAGCAATGATGAGTACCAATTGGTCGAAATCACCGACGAGAACTACAACGAATTGCTATTTAAGGGGGTCTTCCATGCAATTTAAAGATGAAATTCGCCCTGTGAAAATTGACCACTTGGCATTCACCTTCAACTACGGCGATTTGGGCAACCTCGATAAGTCTGGTGATCAGGATTTCTTGAATTTGCAATTGCCTGAGTTTCGTCAACCCACATCACACACGACGGACGCCATTGAAAAAGCCGTTCTGAACCATCAAGACAAGGTGCGCAAAGTCTTGGCACATCGCTTTGATGAATTCATGGATAAAGCCCTTGGTTTTCGTCTGTCTCCGATGCGTGGTCGTGGTTTACACGGTTATCAAGATTCCATGGTGATTTTTGATAAAACAGGCACGGTTGAATGTGGTTTGGTCGGTATTGGTGGCAATAACGATACGGTATTCGTTCAAATCAACGGTACAGGCTGTACCAAGATGTTTGACTATACCACCCATCAGAAAGTGCATTTCTGGTTAGCTACGGTTTTGGGCATTACTCGCCTCGCCCGCCTTGATTTGGCGGTCGATGACTACACGGGAACGTTCGACTGTGGCTATGCAGAAATGTGTTTTTACAACGGTGCATTCCGCACTGCGAATCGCGGTCGAGGTCCTTCTATGGTCCCACATCGACGCATTACTGAATCAGGTGAACTGATGGAAGAAGCCACCATAGTGGGTTCGCGTTCTTCTTCGGTGTACTGGCGTGTCTACAACAAAAAGTTAGAGCAGAAAATTACGGATCCTGAAGTGATTTGGTATCGAAACGAAGTCGAGCTGAAAAAGTGCGACATCGATATGCTCGCCTCGCCTGCTTCGGCGTTCGCGGGTCTGTGTGACTTTGCCGCCAGTATCGAGCCTGCTGAGCCTGTGAAGTTTTCGAAAAACAAGAAGGCGCAAGGTCTTGAGTTCTTCGCTCGCATCGCTTGGACACGTCGCCAATGTGGTAAAGCCCTAGCGGAGGTTATCGCGATGACAGAAGGCGATCTTGGTGAGGCGTTCGGCATGCTCATCCCTGAAAAATACAGACGACACAACTTTAACGAGCTAGGCGTTCACAACGCTTACGCTCTACTCAAATCAACCACTTTGGAGAGTCAAGCTCATGGCAATGATCACAGCAGTAGTTATTAAAAAATTCCCGAAATCAGGCATGGAAATCGCGGAGCTGTCCGTTCTTCGTCCTGTTGAACAGGTGGACGCTGAGAAGTTTCAACAGCGTGGTATTGGTCTAAACACCGACATTCCATACAACAAACAACCTATCCGCATCAACTTGGCGTACGCCAACAAGCTGATAGAAAGCAAAGCCTTTGTGCCGAATCGTGAATATGACATCCGCTTTGACGTCAACATTGATGATCCTTTGGATGTTCAAGCGGTTGAACTGGTTCCTCATGATGACGAAATCAAAAAGCATTTCGCCAGCTCTATGAAATAGGGATCCATACCTATGGCATGCGTAATCACTTACAACGGCTACTTAATGCTCAAACCTTCGGGTTGGGATACCTGTGATTACGTCATCTTACAGCCCAGTGAGTTGGATCAGATTAAAACTCAAGCCAACGCATTGGGCATCGTGACCATCGACTCAGAAATCTATACCGAGGTAACGGGCTATCTACTGTTATCGCTTGTCTCGGGTCATGTACTGGGTCGCATCGTTAAAACTCTTGGGCGTGGATAGCCCATTCAATACAACTCAGTTGGAGAACAACACTATGAAACATCACAACACTCAATCTCGCTTCGCTGGTCTTCGTGCTTTCGGTAAAAAAGCGGCGGTCGCTTCGGTTGGTTTGGCGGCGGTTCCTGCCTTTGCTGACGCAGGGGCGAACCCAATGCTGACAGCCCTGAACAATGCCGTCTCTCAAGGTCATTCAAACTACACCATTGTGGTTGTAGGTCTTATCGGTCTTGCGGCAATTGGTTTCGGTCTGCGCATGATTGTAGGTGCAATGAAGTAATGGACTGGGGCGCAGCCCTAACAAACGTCCTCTCTGTCGCGCTGGGGATCTCCATCGCTGGGACGTTTGCTTATGGGTTTTACACTGGTGTGAATGCCTCCTAGATGGAGGCATTTTTTATGAGGTTTACTGTATGTTTCGTTGGCTAATACTCATGGCGGTTGCCCTGCCCTTACCTGTGTTTGCTATTCATCCGTTTCCGCCAGAATTGGCGCACCTTCTCGAAACTCCTGCTGAAGACAAAGGGTTTGCAAACGGTACAGATTCACCCACGTCGATGCCTGATATCCCTGTCCCTCCGCCAGACATCCCCAAACCTCCCACCGTGGAAACCCCTGATACCTCAACAAAGACCTGTCCTATCGGGATCACAACGGGAAACCGTTCTTGGGATGGGATACGGTACGGTGATGCCCCTTACGTCTGTGCTCGAAACTGTATGTATCGAATGAATGAAATAGCACTGTGTTTAACGTCTACGGGTCAGTGTGTTGGTTCGTTTCTTTCAACAGGTGAAACTTGCGCCGAATCTGACGGGCTTAAATATGGTGGCGATCCTGCTCACATCAACGAGCCGAAGCCCTCGCCAGTCGATATTGATGACCAAAATGGTGACGGGATCCCTGACCAATTGACCATAACGGATGGCTCTGAGGTCAAGCTGTATTGCACCAATAACAGCAATTGTGAACATGTAGTAAGAAATTGGATTAAGAACGCCATGGATGACAACGCCGAAAACTATGTGAAGTCCATTAACATGCTGACAAAAAAAGTGCTGAGCATGGTTGTGGACTCCAAACAGTACCAACACCGTTTTGATTTCATTGACCGGGGCTATCGACGCTTGGATAAGACGATGTTGGACATGCAAAGATACATCAAGTCAATGCATCAACAATTCAATGAGCAAAATATAAAAGAGTCGATTTTGAATTCAGAGCAGAACATCAAAGATAAGATTCAAGAAGAGGTCAACCAGTTGGATTTTGAATTGACCAAGCTACAAAGCCGCAGCAGCAGCCTTGATAGTAAAATGCGCACCTTGTTGGATCGTACGGCAGTACAGAGGATCTATACCCAACAACACG
The DNA here is from genome assembly GCA_043422575.1 of bacterium sp. HQB-39. Classification (GTDB taxonomy): domain Bacteria; phylum Pseudomonadota; class Gammaproteobacteria; order Enterobacterales; family Vibrionaceae; genus Vibrio. The sequence goes on from JBHOHG010000023.1 coordinate 4,182, forward strand.
ATTCAAAACTCTCCCAAATTCTACATAAGATGGACGAATTACGCGCCATCGGCGGCGGCTCAACAGGCGAAAACGTGACTGTCGATAATACGGAAGTGCTCAACGCCATTAAGGGCTTAGAAGGTAATTTGCTTGGTTTAGACGGGTCTTTGGCTTGGCTATCAACGGAATTGAATGGGGTTGGTGGCAAACTCGATGGGGTTAATGGCAAGCTGGAAGGACTCAATGGCTTACTGTCTGGTGAAGGGCTTTCTCCTGCCCAAATCGGATCAACCATCGAATACACCGACTTACCTCTGTACGAACTGGACGAACTCACGAAGATGGAAACCGAGGTGGACAACCTCAAAACTCAGTATCGCCAGAAAATCGATGAGTTCAAAAACGTGTTTAAGTTCGACCCGTCCCGCCTCGATAACGGGGATTATAAAAGCCATGATCTTGAATTGATGATCAACGGACAAAGCCGTACGTTCAAATCGAGTGTGCTCCCTAGCCTCATCGACAATGCGGGCATCCTCTCATCCATCATTCTCTTTATGGCAGCACTGGCAGGCATTCGCATGATCATGAACGGAGGTCGTTAATGGATTGGTTAATGGACATACTTGAGCCTATCGCTAATTTTGGCTCTACCATTGTGGATTTCATCGCGTACATCCCTGAGTACTTCAAACAGTTCTTCATCTACCTCAATGCGTGGTATGTGAAAGTGAAATTCACCTTTCTGATTTACTCGATTGAATTCGCCTATGAAACCGCGCAATACCTCTTGGCTGAAATTGGCTTTAATGAGCTACTGCAAAGCCTATTCAACCGCTTACCCAGCGAACTGAGGTACTACGCCTTCCTGTTCAAAATCCCTGAAGCTATCAGCATTTACATCAACTGCATGGCAACGGCGTTCGTGTTACGACTGCAAAGGTAATCAACATGGCAATCTTTATTAGAACTGGAGCCAATGGCTCTTACAAGTCGGCGTACACCGCCTATTTCGTTATCTATGAAGCGTTAAAGGCGGGTCGTGTGGTGGTCACTAACATTGATGGAATGCAGCCGATTGAGATCATTCAAGAACGGTTTGATATGACGTTTCCCTCAACCGCTAAACTGATACGCATCACCTCACGTGATCCAGATGGATTAGAACTGTGGCGGCATTTCTTCTGTTGGTGTCCCATTGGCGCACTGATTGTGATTGATGAATGTCAGGACATCTATTCCTCAAACGTCGGATTTCGGATTGATAAAGTGATGTACCGACCGTTGTCTGATTTTCTCGATAAGTTGCCAGATTGGTATGAGTCGTTCTTCTACTCTCGATATGTCGCTGCGGATATGAGCGAACTCGATGCGGGAGACATCGACGACCGAGGACGAGCGCAATACGACGATGAGGGTCGGATCTTCTATCCTCAATCGTTTAATGAGGGTTTCATGCGTCACCGTCATTACAATTGGGATATTCACTTGCTCTCACCTGATTGGGGACAAATCGACCGAGGCATCAAAGCTTGTGCCGAGGAATGTTATTTCCACAAAGGACGGGACGCCTATTTCTTTGCCAAGCGCAAACCCTACATCTACAAACACAAAAAGAACGTCACCACTCCCGTTATTCCCAAGGGCAAAGATCCAAACCTGATGACGCAGCACATCCCGCTGGATGCGCACCTACTTTACAAATCCACCTCGACGGGCAAAGCCACCCAGTCAGGCGGGATGAACATGTTAATGAAAAATCCCAAGATACTGGCGGTATTGCTGATGGGGTTACTATGTATGGGGTACTTTGGTTATGCATTATCCGATTTGGTATTTGGTGGCACGGAGACGATGGAAACAGCGTCGAGTGACCCTGTCACTGTTAAAAAGGATCAAACTGGGCTGGCTGAAACGTCTGGTGATGGCAATTCTGTTTTACGTGGCGATAGGCACAGCGATAAGAATAGCAACGCTGCCCATCCTGCACCTAATCGCGTCGACGTAATACGGGATATGTTGGGGTTGGTCGAAATACAAAACGTGTATTACATGGGACACACCACGCGAGTGACCGACCAAGGCTTTGATTTCTTCGTCACACTGGAAGCGGTCACGCCAGACGGCGTGTACCACTTCAATGATAATTTTCTACGAGCAAATGAGGTGGCGTACGTACATCACGGAGACTGCTTGCTGAAGCTGACCAAGCAGCTTCAAAGCGTGAACGTGTTTTGTAAGCCCGTCATGAGAGAATTTAAGCGGAGCGAATCGAAGAACCCGAAGGTTTCGCTGTTCTAGAAAAAGACCAGGGGCTGGAAGCGTGTGCCGAGCCAGCCCCGCAGGGATAAGGGCACATCACACAACTGTTTGGGCATAACGTCGGTTATCTGCCCGATAATGGGCGCATGCGCCCCGCTCCCCTCGATCTCTACACTAAACCCCTTCCTTACTACTAAGATCAGCCTTGCAGAGCCTCACAGCGCGAGAGGCGCGTCATGCCACAGCAACCCACCTAGATAAACAACGACAGAATCATTTGAGTGTCGAAAATGATTCCCTATTGATTGGAACGGACAATAAGACGACGGCAACAAGCGGAGGACGACGAGGACTGAGGAGGACGAGCGCGGCGCGGTCGTCTAACCCCCGTTCTGTATCACGGGGGTAAATTCCCCCGTGGTTTAAGGGATGCTAAATAGATTTAATAGTTATATTATACTCCCCTCCCATTTTTTTTGATTTTCCTTTAATACTTAATGACTTATTTGAACTGTTATAACTGTATGTTTGATGTGTAGTGTTAAAATCCAGATGATAATCCTGCGCCTGTATGGATTCAGCTTCTTCAAGCCGTATGTCGCCATCATTAAAACCGTTACCAATAAATGTAACTTTTGTAATTACTGATTGATTTCCGACATTAGATTTATATTCCACATAACCTTCGAAATAACAATTTCCAAAGTTATCTTTTGGAATTCCATTATCATTAATAAATTTTGAAACAGCTATTATTGAATTCATACTAATCCTTAAATTACCTTAAAAATCATTTCAATGTAGACATGCCATTTGCATGCTTTTCATATGCCATTAACATGATGTTAAATATTTCATTTATTTCAGTCACTTCCATAAATGAAAATAAATATTCACTTTCATGATAACCAATAAACTCATTATAATAATTGGAGTTGACGGGCACGCTTCGTAAGTAAACCTCAAACATATAACCAAGGAATACAAAACATATTACGCTAAACTTTTTATTTTTAGAGTCCAAGCCTTCACGTTTAAATGGCGATATAACTATCGACCTAAGATGCTTCTTGGTAAATCCACCTTTTGTTGAATCTATCAGCTTGTACCCTTTTACAGATAACAACTTTCTTGGGACTTCTGAACCTGTGTTTAGATTAAACCTTATTGTTTCATTCAATTTATTATTCAAATCAACGGAACGGTAATTATCATGACATGAGATACTAGCCCGCCACAATATTGCACTTATGAAGTCGCGAATTACTCTTGTCTTAACACCTTCAAAAAGTATTCCATCGTCCCTCTTTTCAAAACCAAATTCCCCTTTTAAAACTTTTAAACTATAATTTTCATATCTTTCATTAATTTTTCTTTCACAGTAGCTACACAATTGATTTGTAGCCCAACTATCCTGAGTTTTTTTTATTGATGTGCTCAAATTGTCATCTATAATTACTGCCTGACCACTTCCCACTTTAAAAATAGCCCTAAAAACACTATCCGGTATTGCATGGGATTTACATAAATCATTATTAGATCGACACAGCTTACATTTACTTTCCATATGTTTTCTCTATATAAATCATGAAAAGTCAACAGCTAACTTTAATTTTAGCTATCGCCCTAGCCATTCTGAGCAGTTTACTGACTGTTGGCTGACTGCTCGGCTCACATAACTCTAACAACGCAATTGCCGCTATGATTTGTTGTGGCGCAACTAACTGACCAGTTGGCAATTCCAATTTGTCATGGTGCATCACAAACCCTTCCCACTGATCATGATCACTGAGTTCTCGTCTGGCTTTCAGCTTCATTAGCCTTCTATATTCCTTTGGGATAGGCTTGCCGTTATCCCACATTGTGACTGTTCTCACAGATTTGAAACATAACTCGGCTGTTTGTTCTTTTGTCAAACCACACTTTACGATACGAAAAAAGAGATTTTCAGTCATTTTTCGACGACTCATCGTAGAAACTCCATAAAATTGGAGTTTGTGCAAATTTATTTTGTAAATCAATGTTTAACATAACCAAACATAATGCGCACTGGCAATGTAGGAGCAATTTAGTAATTGTATGATCTCGCCTATGTCGGCTTATCTCTTGGTCTCGTACCAATGTTTATCTAAATAATCTCGATCTTCTCCAAACATCGCTCTTTTTACTTTGAGTGGATTTGAAAAAATGCGAACAAAATGCCAATCTCCAAATTCATCAAACTTTCTACATGATGTTGTGATGAATTGTTCAGTGATCGTAATGCTTTTACGTCCGGTTTTTTTACCGTGCTTTTTGAGCCTTCTTAGGAAGTCAACATCCTCGGCAATATGTAATCTTTCATCGAAGCCACCTATGGCATCAAAGTCAGACTTTTTAAACCAATAGAGACCAAACGATAAACCGAGGAACAAAGCTGGCACTAACATCATGCTGTAGCCGACCGCTATGCCTGGTGACATTCTTTCAGGCTTAATGACAATGCCGCCACCGATTGTTTTCGGGTTCTTAGCCTTCTTATAGATTTCAGATAATACGCCGTTTGACATCCAACTATCTGCATCTATTGTTATGACCCATTCAGAGCTTGCTTCAGATACGCCGGCATTTCGTATTTCTGACAAATTTTTAGAATCATTGTGTACTAGCTTCGCTCCATAAGCTTTAGCAATCCGTTCTGTACTGTCGGTGCATCGATTCAAAACGACAATAGTTTCAATATCCATCTTACTGGTTAAAAGCTGCTTATTAATCGAATCTAGGCAACGTTCGATGTATCTTTCTTCATTATGTGCTGGTATGACTATACTGATTTTCATCATTCTATGTATCTGAGTTTAGGACGCTTTTTGATAATACTCATTCACTGTACAAACCGACTGAAACACTTTTTTGGATCAGCTCTTCCGTGAATACCCATAAACTTGGACAATTCAACCTGTTTTTCAGTCTGTTAATATCCGTTCGATGACTCAGTATTACAGTTAAAAAAATGGCTGCACAAGGCAGCCAATGATAAATCTAGATTTAAGTCCAAGAACTAGACCACTTTGAGCGAATCGAGTTCTTGTTGTAGTCGCGCATTTTCCTCTCTCAAAAACACCACTTCTTCTTCAAGAGTCAGCTTTTTCGGTGTTGGAGTTTCATCTGGACGTAACTCTCTAATTTCAGCGATTTTTTGCCCAACTTTAACAAAATCCCCGACTTGTACATGGAATTCATCAAACACACCAGATTCTTCAACTTCTAGGGTGATGGTTGCTTTTTCAACCTCAACATCAATCACGAAATCGCCTTTAGAGACTAGTTGCCCATTATTGACATGAATGGCCACGACTTTAATTTTTTTCTCGTACTTTAAGTCTTCTGTAATGAGGAAATCCATATTAACTTTCTCCTGTATTATGTTTTTATTTGAATCATTCTACTGAATTGAAGGCTGTATTGGTGCTGAATAACAATTTGACCACATCAATACAACATTGAAGACTAGTTGCATATGCGCATAAATTTAAATCGATGTCTGAACGATAAACTTAAGGTGAGATTTAGATCATGATTTTTATCAGAGACGAGTAAAAAGTCTCTCTCAGTAGTCACCTTGTTTTATCTTATGTCATCACGTTGGCCTCTATCAGAAATGGCCCCTGAGATTTTATTTATCACTTCACTTCATGTTTTAAGTATGCGTGTAAGTAACAGAATTCAGTTCAATGAGAGCTACTTAACAAAAATATCGATTTCATCTGTTCCATAAGAACTTTGTACCCGGTTGATTTTTGACATTGGAACGGATGCCTTACAGTTACTCATGCGCTAGTCTCTCGCAAAATTTCACAACTATTGTAGAGAGTTCGACATGAAAATCAGACCGAGTTGGCAAAGTTTCATTATTGCATCGCTATTCGTATTGCCAACCGCCTATGCAGACCAAAACCAACAACCTGTATCTAACGACCTTCCTGAAACGTCAGTTGCTGCCGAAACTAAGGCCGCTATGACCGCTAACCTAGTCGGCTTTGAATCATGGGCTTACGGGATGACAATTGATGAAGCAAAAAGAATTGCTGCAGATAAGAAATTACCAATGTCGGCTGGGCGGCAGCTCAATGCGATGAAATTCAGTGAAGAAGAAATTAATAAACAACCTGATGCGCGCATTTATACTTATGCCACGACGGTGAACGGACAATATGCCCTAGCCCAACTTCATTTCACTAACAAGACTAAAGAGTTGTTTGCTATAGAAACAGATATTGTAGCTCCAACGCGATCGCGAAGTGATAAAGCGCGTTTCCAACAACTGATTACCGACAAGCTAAATCTTGATTACGGTGCATCACACCCTACAGCGAACTACCTCACCACGAACCCGAATGCAAGCGCCCTATTACTGGACGATGCCTTCTACAAGCAGAAAATTTGGGTCGGAAAACAAAACAAAGTAGTCACGCTGACGAGTAACAAACGCTCGTTCAATCTTACCTATCAAGACTTAGTGCTTTCCGAGCAAGCAAAACTGAACTGATAGTTAAAAATGCCTGATCGTTTGTCGGCGGTTGGGTATTTCCGACCTCAGTAATAAAAGTATCGATTTCATGTGTTCCATTACTTTTTTGCACTTGGCTGTTTTTCCGAGACATTCTCATGATGAATGCAATCAGTTGCGTTAGTCTCACCAACAATTGTATTTTTCAAGGAACACCTAATGAAGAAAACCTGGATTGCTGCACTTTGCACTACCTTACTCGCCGTACCAGTAAGCCTAAAGGCTGAAGAAATCTATAAATGTGGTTCAGGAGAAAACATTGTTTTTCAATCTACACCCTGCCCTGAACATTACAAATATGGCAAGAAACATCTGATTGCATTTGATGGCTGGAAGTATGGGATGAACATCATTGCTATGAAAAAAATAGCGACGAAACGCCAACTTGCCATAAGCCCAGGTTCTCACTTAAAAACGAATAAATTTAACCCAAGCGTTTTAGATAGCGAGCCAAATGCACGTATCTATACTTACGCCACCAAAATTGGCGGTCAAGATACCCTTGCTCATTTGTTCTTTACGCCCAAAACTGAAAAGCTTTATCGCATTGAAGCGAACTTGCTTGTTTCTGAACTACCCGCTGAAGAAAGAGAGTTCTTTTTCCAAGGCTTAGTCAAACAATTAACGCAAAAATATGGTCAGCCAACGATGGTTTCAAGCCTGCCTAAAGGTAACTCCTTCAATCAATTCTCGACTCAAAGTAAGAGCTCTGAAAATGATCAGCTATGGATAAGTAAAAAGCAAAACTACGTGACTCTTGGCAGTTATGGGATATCAGAACAAACATTTAACCTAAATTATCAACACATGACTTTCAGTAAGCAGTATCGAAAAGAAAACCTAAAAGCAATTCAATCAAAAACGGATAAAGCATTATCAAAAGATGCGGTTCGTCTCTAATTGGGTCTAAATTATGGATGTTATCAAAACGTTTCAAAGTATGGATAGCCATGTTTTAGTTCTTGGTGGCCTTGTTGTTATCCTTTCAATGATTTTTCTAATCCTTCAAAGACCAAAAGGGAAAAATAAGCAAAGTTATAACTACTCTAGCCGTGCAAACTTAACCTCAAAGACTGAAACTCTGTTTTATCATGCGTTATGTGAAGCGGTTGGTGGTCGCTACATTGTATTTTCTAAAGTTAGAATTGCAGACGTTTTAACGCCTAAAAAAGGCATTTATAACCGGGCTCATTGGCAAAGAGCCTTCAACTTAATCGCTCAAAAACACTTCGATTTTGTTTTGTGCGACCCAGAAGATCTAAGCTTTAAATATGTTATTGAACTCGATGACAAAAGCCATGATCGCAAAGACCGACAGCGTCGTGATGCCTTCGTTGGTGAGGCATGCACTTCGGCTGCTCTGCCCTTAATTCGATTTCGTGCAGCATCCAATTACAGCGCAAAAGAGATAAAGAAGAAACTATTTCCGAAAGAGAAAAATCAAGCTTCCACAGAAAAGGTTTCCGAAAGTGCTGCTTAATCCCTCAATCCGCCATGTATCGCTTCCTATGATATTGCGCCATTAAAAGAGTAATAAACAATGTATCTAAGTGTTGCTTTGGTTGAACTTGCTTCCTTTCAATAATCAAAAGGATTTAAGTGTCAACGCAGATATGAATGATTAAAGATAAGACGACCAATTGGTACCCAGCCATGCCCATACGAATCATTTTATTGACGTTGTTACTCTCATACAAAGTAGTCAGCGGGACATTAATGACCGAACGATATCAGATCAGCGTCAGCAATCATTGCGCTGAAAACTTAAATATTTGCGAAAACGTACTGTTCTCAGTAAAAAAAACAGAGACTGAAGAAGTCTCATTGCACAGTGGAAAGTCATTTAACTCACAATGTAAGAACAATGACACCGCCTGCAAACAGCAAGGCTACGTTTTTTTTAGTGATTCGCATCAGTTCATCATGCGTGGTTCAGGCATATTAGAGATTTTTGATTTGAATGGTAAGCCAGTGATGCAAGAACAAGGGGTTTGGCTTCATTAGAATTTGTATTCAAGCCTGCCCCTGAGCTGGTGTTTGTAAGTTCAAATTGTAATTTTGGGTAAATAATAGACGCAAATGAGTTCTATGCGTCAGAGGCGTTGGCAATCTCTCTTTTTGTGGTGCTTATTCATTATGCAATATTGCAAAAAATGAGAGAGACGATGGAAAAGTGAAAAATTAAAGTAATTTACAAAGCTCTCAAGAATTTCACTAATTATCTGATATAAATCGAATTTCTTATTACTAAAACGGCGAAGTGTGATCGCCACTCCATTTTGATGTTACAATAATTCCTCTATTATTAGTTTGCTAGGGACAGCTCAAAGTTTGACATAAGTTGGCATTGCTATTCTTGAAATGTACTTTTGCTCAAATGTTTAAAGCGTCAATCACATAAGATAGAAGATATGCCGATACCAAGACTCTCGACAACTATTTTTACGTTCAGGAACTGCTAATGAGAGCCCTACCTTTAATTTTACTCCTAATGATTTTGTACCTTTCTGGACTTTGGTACGTCAAAAGCTCAATTCAAGCACCAAAGAAAGACGTCGAAAGAGAACAAGCATACGAAAGTTATCGCAATTTGTTGTCGAGGTTAGATAAAAGGCAACAATTGGATAAACAAGACGTTATTTCAGGCGCTAACACCCTGTCTAATTTCTTGTGTACAGATGAATCCTTTCAAACATCGAGTGGTCGCACTGTTGATGACTGCCTTGAGAAGTATCGTCGCTACCAAGAAACTTGTCAGAGACAAATCTTTAACGGTGCTCCAGAAAAGTTTGAAGATAAAGAAAACGTCGTTAACTTTGTTAAGCGCTATATGAAATGTGTAGGTGTTAACTAGCGGCGATTGTCTTGCGGTGATTCCTCTCTTTCCTCGGGCTGATCGGTTTTTTAGATTATCAATTAAAAATAGGTTGTTTATTCTATTTTTTGAAATATGTCGAATAAAATATCATTTTGGGTACAAAATTTGTTCGAAACCTTGTGATTATTTGATATCCTTCAAAAAAATTATTATTAGGCTAGGCGATGCAGATCACGTACCCCGTTATCGTGACTGTTTTCATTTCTCTTGTAGTGTTTGTAATGCTTCAACGAAAGCATCATCACCTACGAATGAACACAGATCAATACTATAACTATCAGTCACACAAGCTCCTTTCATCTCATGATCTGGCGCTATTTAAGCTATTAACTAAGTCTGTCCAAGGGCGATATTTAGTATTCCCTAAAGTCAGAATGTCCCATGTGCTCTCACCACAGAATGGCATGTATGACCAAGCATCATGGCAATCTGCTCATGATGCTGCTCACCATTCAGATTTTGATTTTGTTCTCTGCAACTTTGAAGATCTATCTCCCCAGTGGGTTATTCAATTAAAGTCGCCGTCGGAACATCATGATATGAAAATTCGTTTTGTTGAAGAGGTCTGTACTACTTCAGCAATAAAGCTAATTTGTTTAGACATAGACAAACCTTATACAGAAAATGACATTCGTGCCCTACTGCTATGTGGGGAAGAAGCTAATCAAAGCAGTCATCTGTTTAAAAACGTTTCATAATTTGGCGATTAAACGCATGAACCAAGCTGTTTGGTTCATGCATTTGTTCTCTGACATTCAGTTCTCAAAAAGTTAGAAGCTATTGAATGATCACGAAGCTCTTGAAGAATCACATTGTAAGGGCAAGCTTTCCTGGCGACTGTAACTTTATCTCTTTAAGTGCCGCACCGCTAATTTGTACGTTGGCAAACCAGTATGGTTTGTGTTTCTCAACAAAAGCACTACTTCGTTCCATACCATCGTAAATGGAATAAGCTCTCCCTTGACCTAAAGCGGCACCATACAAACTTCTATCAGCAATCGGTATACGATCTATATCCTCTAGCACTGCCTGCTTTAAATGTAAGGTCACTGCTGGCCAATCAAAACTTTCTATAACCCGACGAGACAACTCCCCTTCAAGTTCAAAAATTAACTTGGGTAGGAAAGCTGTATTAGCCACGACATCGGCACAGGCATAATACTCATCTCTTTGATCCGCTTCACGGTACTTCAACATGGTATTGATGAGCTCATCTTCAAAAGTATGAGTAAAATGGTTTGCCACTAAGAACTGACCGAGGCATCTTAAAACACCAAGTAGTATTCCTGAGTCTGGTTCTTTCACCCCAGCCTCTTGCAGCCTCATCCGAGTCACATTCGAAGTGACAATCAAATGCTGCCACATTTTAGGAGCAATTAATTTAGTATTTTTATCTGACCATTTCAGCATAGGCCTAGCCATCAACACAGGAAACAACATTCTGCAATTTTCAATGCCAATCTGGCCGATCGCCATTTTCGCATCCGTTGCTTGTTTCACTGATTTCCCAATTCGATCACAGAATCGAGGGTTTGAAACGAGATCCATAACACTGCTACTTAATTGATGGCTTAACGTTGTCAATGTCCCTAATTTAGAAAACGATAAAGATGGCCCGTACGCAAAAGAAGCAAGATGGTCAAACGGGGGAATACCACTAAAGAGCTTGTCGATCGGGTCATGCAGTAGCTTCTTCACCATTGCTTTTTCCGTCGCTTTACTCACATCAATAACTACACTTTTCAACGTCGCTTGACGGTCTTCTACCTTTTTTTGACGCTCTGTCACACGGGCTTGCTCACAATCCAGTAGGATTCGTTGATTTCGAGTAATGCGTTGTGACTCATCGAAAATCACATCATCACAATACTTTCCTTGTAAGCTTAATAAACCGTCAACTTCACTTTGGTCAAGCAAGTGCTTCATACTAATCATCCATTTAGCATGTCTAATTTCAGTCTCTTGCGCGATTTTGGTAGCGATTTTCAACGCTTCAGGAGTATAAACTTTATTGGTTAGTAGCAAAGTGGCACCTTCTTTAATGAGTTGTACGGCTTACTCGGTAACACTTTCTATTATCCATTATGCAGCTTACTTTTGCGACCCTAGTTCAGTATCAAGCCATCATTTAATAAGTAAATACTCGGTAAATGATGGATTTAGCTCAGTGTCACATTGATTTTTTATGACAATCTAATTAGTTATAGTGCATTAGGATTTGTGGTCACATGGATAACAAGGAGGTTATGCGCTTCTTTGGTTCTAATCTTCAAGCCCTTTTTTAGGCTCTTCTTCGCCACACGACACACCTTACTGTCCCCAGTCCCCTTGACACTTTTTAGCGTCGCAACACCGTTGTCATGGGTAAAACCAAGCATGACATCACAGTACCCTTCGTAACGATCAAACTTTTTCGCCAGCTGTTTTTGTACATGTAACTTGAGTACTTTCGCTAAGTACGAACGCTTAGCATCATCGGCAACTGCAAGGGGTGTTTGAAACAGAAATGCCCCAACTAGTAGCATAAGAGTTATCTTTAACATAGAGTGATCAGCCTTTAAGTCATCTGTGGCCTGAATTTAAGGCAAAAAAAAATCCCATCAACTACTCGATGAGATTTTTATGTATCTGATTGAAATTAAATGTAATGTTTATGTTTGTCAGTTCCCAAGGTATGCTTCTTAAGGTTTAGATATGAGTGCTTGTCACAAATAACTGTCTTAAGTAATTGCGCCTTAAGCGCTTTTCTTACCTTTATTACTCATAAATCCTTGGTGCGGAAAGACGTTGCGAATCCGCTGTTGTATGGCCTTAGGAATGCTCTTATCAAAGACTAATTTCATGCCATTCCGCTTTCGGTAAACTTTCAGCACACCATCAAACGGTGTTTTATGGCCTATTTCGACTAAGTTATGTTTAAACGACGGTGGAAGATGCCCCTTAACCGTTTTTAACTCACCTTGGTCAAACTGAATCTTTAAGACCGGCCTATCAATAGCAACCAACCAAAAAATGATAATGACGGCGACTAATAATACATACAGCATGAATCACTCCACTTTAATCTGACAATAATTTACTCAAATCTTCTTTAATGGAGTTTACCTTTAAATTGGCCTGTTCACTGCGAGAAGCTTCACTCAACAGATACTCGATGGCATCGGATAATGTACAGCCAAGCTCATTCGCACGATGTGACAATTTTTCCCAGACTCGATAATCGAGATCGATGGATTTCTTCTTCGTATGCACTTGCTCAGCATTAAAGTGACGCTTGCGTTTCGCTCGGATCGCTTGCTTCAGTTTAACGTCAAGGTCAGGAGACATATGGTTTTCAATCCACTCTAGAACACGAGTCGGCTCATGCTCAAGGGACTTCAGCTCAGCAACCGCAGCGTCGTCTTCACTGGAATCAATATGACGGGTGATCGTTTCGCCATCTTTCCATTTACGTACGAGATACGTCCATTTCCACCCACATTCCAAGTTTTCCAGCTGCTGATATTTCATTGTCCTGATCCCCAAAAAATCCGAGTGACAGCGTAACCCAACACAGTAAAATTGGCAATATAATTAGACGAGTACATCGAAGCAGATCATTAGTTGAGAGTTACTCTCAATTAATCCTATACCAGTTCTATTAAGGTGCGCACACTTTCGCTATAATCCCGCCACTTTGCACAAAAAATAGAACCGAATGAACCACGTATCTTGGCAATCTGTTACACCTCAGTTTGATAAATATCAAACCGCCATTGAAGGCTACGCCAGCATCAATCCACAAAGCTTTCTCGAAGTACAACCTCGTCTTAAAGATACTTTATCTAAGTTTGGTCAACTTAACTCTGTGTTGACGAATATCTTGGTTGTCAATGCTAAAGACCAAAGTGAATATCGAGCCCTGATTGCTGAAGGTTTGCAAACGTTGTTTCCTTCTCAAGCGACAGTGCACACTGAATCTCTAGATCTAACGTCTCTACTCGATAAAGTGGAGGCAAAAGATGGCGAAGTGATTCGAACTGAACCGGGACTTATTTCTCAAGCTCAGAACGGCTTCTTAGTGATACCTGCCAATGCGGTATTGCTCAGCCCTGTGAAATGGTCACAAGTCAAAATGGCACTTTCTGGTAAGCCAGTTAGCGCACATAATGTGAAAGATGGTCTGCATACCCAGCCACCAATGAAACATGACTTCAAATTAGTCATTGTTGGCGACCGTGAACAGCTCGGTGAACTGGAATACTTGGATGACTCGTTCAGTACGGGATTCAGTCTATTCGGTGAAATCGAATATGATCTGCACTTGGATTCTCAGAGCATCGAACGCTACTTGGGCTATGTGAAATGGTTGAGTGACCGCTATCAATTGCCACCAATGTCGACATGTGCCCTACCTCGTTTGCTCACCGCAGGCGTACGTCAAACTGAAGATCAAAGTTACCTCCCGCTTAGCGTTCATTGGCATCATAATTTACTGTCTCTATCTGCGTTAGAAAAACCGGAGACAATTCGCTTCGAGCATATCGACGCCGCTATCGATAAGCATGTATTTCGCTCATCTTATCTGCCGAATCGTGCACTCGACGATATTTTGCATGGACAAGTGATCATTGAAACTAAAGACCAGCGAGTCGGTCAGATCAATGGTTTAACTGTCATTGATGTACCGGGTCACCCTGAATCCTATGGTGAGCCAGCCCGAATTTCCTGTGTCATTCATTTTGGTGACGGTGACATCTCTGACGTTGAAAGAAAAGCTGAACTGGGTGGTAACCTTCATGCTAAAGGCATGATGATCATGCAAGCTTTCTTGAGCAGTGAACTTCGCCTTGACGAGCCTTTACCCTACTCAGCCTCAATTGTATTTGAGCAGTCTTACTGCGAAGTGGATGGCGACAGTGCCTCACTGGCTGAATTGTGCTGTTTAGTCAGCGCCCTCACTGAGTTTCCAATCGATCAACAGATCGCGGTTACTGGCGCTGTCGACCAATTTGGGCGCGTACAAGCTGTTGGTGGGTTGAATGAAAAGATTGAGGGCTTTTATCGTGTATGTCGCCATCAAGGCTTTACTGGTAAGCAAGGCGTGATTTTACCGCAATCTAACTTAAAGCATCTTGCGCTTCATAAAGACGTCGTAAACAGTATTCAAAATGGTGAGTTTCATGTTTGGTCGGTTGCGACTGTTGATGAGGCTCTACCGATAATTTTAGGAAAACCATTCCGTGGTGAAGAAGATAGCGTTATCGCTAAGATCGCGGAACGTATTGAAAATTTTGAAAGGCACGAGCAACCACTGGGACTGGTCGATCGCTTAAGAAACTGGTTTGTCTAGTACAGATCGGAGTTGTTTAGCGTACACCTGTGCACTTAAAATGCGTATGTCAAAAATTGGAGTGAATTGATAATGCAAAACAAACGTGAATCATATAACCGTGAAGACCTATTAGCTTCAAGTCAGGGTGAACTTTTCGGTGAAGGCTATCCTCAACTACCAGCACCAAACATGCTGATGATGGATCGCATCACTAAAATGTCAGAGACTGAAGGTGATTTTGGTAAAGGTCTGATTCTTGCTGAGCTAGATATTACACCGGATTTATGGTTCTTCGACTGCCACTTCCCTGGCGACCCAGTAATGCCTGGCTGTCTTGGTCTTGATGCAATGTGGCAGCTAGTCGGTTTCTACCTTGGCTGGGTTGGCGGCAAAGGTAAAGGTCGTGCTCTTGGTGTTGGTGAAGTGAAATTCACAGGCCAAATCCTACCGACTGCGAAAAAAGTAACATACGAAATCCACATGAAGCGTGTTGTAAACCGCCGCTTAGTGATGGGTCTAGCTGATGGTCGTGTATTAGTAGACGGCAAAGAAATCTATGTTGCTAAAGACTTAAAAGTTGGTCTTTTCCAAGATACCTCTGCATTCTAATCAGATTCTCGTCTGATTTTTCTCGAATTCAAAATAGCGGTTCATAGAGCCGTTATTTTTTTATCCAAGATGAGCAGTTATAGTGCACTAGTTTTGTGAAAGTTGTTGTTTGTCAGCCGCTTTAGGGCTAAGGCTAATAGTTAACACAAACAGATTTTCATGACACTGTCACTTTAAGTGGGCATATTCAGCCACCAGCGGGAACTCAATTTGGATATGTTCATCTATCATCGTACAGGCAACAAAAAAGGCTCTTACGAGCCTTTCTCCGAGTCTTGAGTTTGAATGAGAGCTATTTATAGAGTCCAGTGGTTTTGTCTTCTCTGGCGTCTCGCCAACCGCCTAGCCAACTTGAACGAGCATCCATCTGCTGATAAGGGCACGCCTCTTGGGAACGTCCATTTAAGCCTGCCTTATAACCTTGAGATGTGGCTCTTTCAAGGCGATCGCGCTTCTGTCTCTTCATAATCTTTTCCTCATACAGATCCATTGTAACCAGACCGATAGTGTTAAAGTAGTGTGGCGTTTTTATGACGCCCACTGATTAAGAATTGCGCACAGCGGCCATTTTCTCAAGACACAAAAAAGGCACAGCTACGAATTTGTGACGCTGTGCCTAGAATTACAATTTTGATCTATTTACGACGGAAAAATCCTGCTACGCCGATCAGAGCGAGTGCAAACCATCCTAGAGAAGCCCCTTGACGATCGACCTGCACATTCTCGTAACTGCGCGCCTGGATATCAGACTTAGTCGTGTCTTTAATTGGAACAAGCTTAACTGCAACAATCTTCTCTTTCTCTAAGCCATTACCACAACTCGCATTATGAGCAGTAGAGTCATAACCACTACTACACTTCAATGCTGTCGCAGCAATCACACCGGCATCATTAATATCTGACGCGTCAATAATTCGATATTGATTGTTTAATGCAGAGGCATTGTCACCATGTGTTAAGTCATCGAGAAGCCAAGAACGACCATTGAAGCGTTCTAATCGAGTCGCGTCTGTCGATGCCGTCGCTAAAGGCTTAATAAAGGCACGTTTCGCACGCTCTTTTCCATCAATTTCAGAATGCTTTTCCGAATCGACAGAGCCAACTACTTCATTGAAGTTGTTGATCTTTAACATGGTCGCATTCGCACCTTGGAACAATACATCATCGTACATAGTGGTCGCGACCGGATTAGCAACATCAGCAATGAAGAAAAAATCGTTCGGGTAAGCTCGGCTTGATGCTACCGCAAATTTACGTGTCCCGATGGCCACTTTGTTGGCATTAACGCTATGAAGCACGGTATTAGCATAGCTATCACTATTGCCAATGTAAGCAGTACCCCATGAGTCTCCTGCAGGGTCCTTCTTCAAGGTTAAGATCAAACCACTTGGTTTTTCATTACTGTCTGCATTATAACCCACGGCATAAACATTACCGTCTGTCGCTACTGCGATATCACGAACACTACCATGAGGTCTAGCATCGTTTGAAACGGCAGCACCATTCCAACTCAGCAATTCTGGAGTGAAAGAAGCATCACCCGTTTTCTTAGTCCAAATCGTCGCTTGAGAAGTCCAAGATGTTGTTGTGCTGTACTTCTGAGCCGTACTACCGACAACATACTCTGTAGCAGTCGCAGGATCAGTAATATGAGACCAAGCTTGAGTTCTATGCGTTGTATCAGTCGCCAGTAGATCGTTTGCACCTACAAAGCCTACGGTGCGCAGGTCGTGTGTGCTGTTGTACTTACTGCCAACAAGATTGCCTGCATTCGAAAACTGATTAACCACCAAGTTCTGAGACGCTAATTCGGCCCCTTTAGACTGTTGATAAGAAATCGTGTTTACGTTTTTGCCAACATCAGATTGATAGCCTGAACTTTGTGTGCTTGCCCAACTTTCACAGTTCGTCGTTGCGTAACCTAGGTTACTGCTACAGTAATCACGGAAACCAGAATAACCATCTTCTAGATAGGCATAGCCAATGGAAATCAAGAAAGGGACTTCATTTCTAAGGCTGAAACCTTCTTCCGCTTTATGAGTTTCAACGACAAAATCATAATTGTCTTGAGAACAATCTTTGGTCGTCCAACATGAGTCACCAGTGACCGATTCTTGAATCGCGGCACCACGAGTAGTGACAGCGTCACCTTCTGGTGAATACTCAACAACGTTATACAATGCAGCGTGAGCACCAAACGAGGCACCCACCAGCGCAGCAATGATTGAAACTTGGAATGTTTTATTACAACTCATCAATTCTTAACTATCCTGTTGCAGCGCTTCAAGCTCTTCCCAACGCTCGAAGGCAATTTCTAATTCGCTCTCTAAGGCTGACAATTCTTCTAGAACTGGTTGCGTCACTTCTACACTTTGCGAGAAAAAGTCCGCCCCATTCATCTGTTCTTGTAATGTCTCAATCTTCTCTTCTAGAGATTCAAGTTTGGCCGGCAGCGCTTCTAATTCTCTTTGCAGCTTATACGATAACTTCTTTGAGGTATTCTTAGCAGGTTTGGATTTGGGACTTTCCTCAACCACTTGTTCTTGCTTCGCTGCTTTTTCCATCGCTTTACGAGAATCAAGTACTTGCGCACGTTGCTGTTGTGCATCGTGGTAGCCGCCAACGAACTCCTCAATGTAACCGTTGCCTTCAAAGATCCAGCTAGTGGTCACTGTATTATCAACGAACTCACGATCGTGACTCACCAATAATAAAGTACCTTGGTAATTGGCAAGCAATTCTTCTAAAAGTTCCAAAGTTTCGATATCAAGATCGTTGGTTGGTTCATCTAGAATCAATAAGTTGTTCGGTTTTAGGAAAATACGAGCCAGTAATAGACGGTTTTTCTCACCACCAGAGAGTGCTTTTACAGGCGTACGCGCACGATGTGGTGCAAATAAGAAATCTTGTAGATAGCTCAATGCATGACGTTCACGACCACCAACCATGACTTCTTGCTTGCCGTCCGCTAGATTATCAATAACCGACTTCTCTGGATCGAGAATTTCGCGATACTGGTCGAAATAAGCCACTTCGAGTTTCGTGCCGCAATGTAAACGACCTTCGTGAGGCTCTAACTGACCAAGAAGAAGTTTTAGCACGGTACTCTTTCCGCAGCCATTCGGGCCAATCAGAGCGATGCGATCACCACGCATAATATTAAAGCTGAAGTTATTCACGATATTCTTATCGTCAAAACCAAACTTCACATTTTCAGCTTCAAAGACAATCTTACCTGAACGAGCAGCATCATCGATGTTAAGGTTCGCTTTTCCTTGCACATCTCGACGGCTCTGGCGCTCTTCTCGTAGCTTCTTGAGCGCTCTCACACGGCCTTCATTACGAGTACGGCGAGCTTTAATGCCCTGACGAATCCAAACTTCTTCCTGTGCAAGCTTTTTGTCAAATTCGGCATTTTGCATCTCTTCAACACGGAGCAACTCTTCTTTATCAACAAGATAGTTGTCGTAGTTACCAGGGAAAGAGACTAATTGACCACGATCCAAATCGACAATGCGTGTCGCCATAGATTTGATGAATGCACGGTCGTGCGAGATAAAGATAATTGAACCTTTAAAGTCTTTTAAGAAACCTTCTAGCCACTCAATGGTTGTCACATCCAAATGGTTGGTTGGTTCGTCTAAAAGCAATACATCAGGATCACAAACCAATGCTTTCGCTAATGCCGCTTTACGCTGCCAGCCACCCGATAAGTCCGTTAATAAAGTATCCGCTGACAGTTTCAGTGCCGATAAAACGTTATTAACACGATCTTCAAAGCGCCAAGCATTCGCATGGTCAAGTTGCTCTTGTACGCGCGAAAGCTTATTGAAGTTAGATTCAGTCGGCTCAGTTGCGACAAGATCCAGAAGATCGTGGTAGATCTTTAACTTTTCGCCAATTTCCGCCAGACCGCTAGATACATAGTCGTAAACCGTACCTTCTTGGTTACGTGGTGGATCTTGTTCTAAACGTGACACAACAACGTCTTGAGTGACTTGCATCTTACCGTCATCCATTACGATGTCACCTGCCAACACCTTCATCAGAGTTGACTTACCCGCACCGTTACGACCGACAAGACACACACGTTCATTATCTTGAAGAGCAAAGTCTGCGCCATCTAACAGCGGGTGATCGCCAAAAGCGAGCTGTCCATTATGTATGGTGATTAATGCCATTGTTTTCCAACCAATTTAATAATTCTTGTCTATCAAAAGGCCAAGCAAGTTCTGCCCCATTGTATTCAACAACAGGAATAGTGACGCCGTAACGAGAAAAAAGAGCGTCATCGAAAGCAATATCCACAATGGACACCGCATCTGCCAATCCGGCTTGCTTAACTAAATCAAATGCCATCTCACAGAGATGGCATCCTTGTGTGCTATAGAGGGTTAGCACGAGTCAATTCCCTACGCTTTGTGCGTCACGATCCAACAGTTGTGGATGTGCTTATTACGAGAGAAATCTAATGGCAGAGTTTGGGAAGAAATATTCTTCGCCGTTAATCCTAATTCTGCCATCGCGTCTAAATCCATTTTGAAATGACGCTTGTTGTTTGAGAATACGATCGTACCACCAGCGCGTAATAGACGTTTTAAATTCGTCATTAGCTTCATGTGGTCACGTTGTACATCAAAGCTGTCATTCATACGTTTAGAGTTGGAGAATGTTGGTGGGTCAATAAAGATTAGGTCGTATTGCCCTTTTGCATTCTCTAGCCACTGTAAACAATCAGCCTGTTCAAACTGGTGCTGACGCCCAATACAGCCATTTAGCTGCATGTTATCTTTGGCCCACTGTAGGTAGGTATTCGACATGTCGACTGTCGTTGTCGAACGAGCACCGCCATTAGCAGCATGAACCGTTGCACTACCTGTATAGGCGAACAGGTTTAAGAAGTCCTTACCTTGCGCCATTTCACCAAGGCGACGACGCGTAAGCTTGTGATCAAGGAATAAACCAGTGTCTAAGTAGTCATGCAGATTAACAATCAATTGCACGCCATACTCATTAACCTTCATTGTCTCTGAAACTTGAGACAGCTTTTGATACTGATTGCGACCTTTTTTCTTCTCGCGAACCTTAAGAACGACTTTATTCGCATCCGTTCCCGTCACTTGAATCGTGGCACGAATAATATCCGTCAATCGACGCTTCGCTTTCTCTTCAGGGATGTTTTTCGGCGCCGCGTACTCTTGAATCACAATATGATCTTGGTAAACGTCAATCGCTACATTGTACTCAGGTAAATCAGCATCATAAATACGGTAACAATCCAGCGCTTCTTTCTTCGCCCATTTACCGATCTTGCCAATGTTCTTTTTCAAGCGGTTAGAGAAGTCAGGAGCGATGATTTTCTGAGATTCATTACCATGCGTTTGTTGCTCTGGACTGCGCTCAGAAATCGAATAGTTTTTCTGGTGACATTGTAACGCACCATTACTGAGCTTGAACTGCTTCTCAGCACGCATGCGCAGACAACTTAGTAGTTCATCAGAGCTCGAGAAGATAGATGCATTACTGCCACCAAACTCTGATTTCAGTTGACCACCGAACGCAGTGTAAAGTGCAATCAAACCCGGTTCAGTACCAAGTCGTTCACCGTATGGTGGGTTACAAACGATCGTGCCCTGTTCAAAACCTTCAGGGCGCGTCAATGTAGCCGCATCCCCTTGGTTAAATTCAATCAAGCTCTCAACACCCGCACGACGCGCATTGTCACGTGCAATTTTTAATACATGAGTGTCGTTATCAAAACCGAAGAACTTGGTGTCAAGTTTTTTGACACCACGGCGAGCTTGTACATTCGCTTCAGATTTAATCTCTGCCCATGTTTCTGGCTCAAAATCTTCAAGGAACTCGAAGCCCCACTGTTTGCGATTCACACCCGGCGCCATGTTTGCCGCCATCATCGCCGCTTCGATCAATAAGGTTCCTGAACCACACATAGGGTCAAGTAACGGCTTTTCAAAGTCCCAGCCACAACGCATCACAATCGCTGCCGCAAGGGTTTCGCGAAGTGGTGCTCGACCAGAAGCTGGACGATAGCCGCGTTGGTGCAAACCACCGCCAACCATGTCGATACCCAAAATGGCTTTGTCTTTATGAAGACGAACATGAATGCGAACATCCGGGTTTTCTTTATTGATGTTTGGGCGCGGTAAGTTTTTCTTCTCGTAGCAATCAACGATGCCATCTTTCACTTTCATCGCACCGTACTGACTGTTGCGGATTTCACGGTTCGTACCATTGAAGTCCACGACGAATTTCTTCGCACTATGGAACTGGTTTACCCAATTGATCGACGATGTCGACAGGTATAAATCCATATCGTCATTACAGGTAAATTCAGACAGGACACGGACGAAACGCGATGCCAAACGACTCCATAAACAACAACGATAAATTTGTTCATTCGTTGCTTTAAATTTCACACCAGCTTGCACTGGCTTTGCGTTGCTGATCCCAAGCTTCGTTAGTTCTTCGACTAAAAGGTTCTCAAGACCGTTTGAGGTAACCGCGAGATATTGATTCATAGTGTTCTAGTGCTGATAAAAATGGCTGAGATTATACCTGAGTTTAATCCATATGACTCTCACTTAAGCATTTTTTCCTATTGAAAACCGCCTTAATGCTGGAATTTCGCCCAGCAAAAGCCAACGCCTGCGACTTTGTCCAACCTTAACCATCGCTGAAAGACAACAAAACTCAACTCAGACAAGCCTTGGACCTCGAACAAGAGAATGGGCACTCAAAGCGATAGTGAATACTTATTTACTGCATCTTTGGTCTATACCAGAGGTTGGAATTGATCGTAAGTTTATTACAAAGAGACCTATAAAGGGGAATTAATGCGGAAAAAGGAACGTGTTACAGCGGTCAGTGTCGATCTAGATTGAAATTTTTTTGGGGGCAATCTCCCAACTCTTTGCATGCGTCGTGTTATCGGAGATTGTTTAGAGGCTAAAAATGAAAGCAAAAAAAATCGGCTATAGATTTAGCCGATTAAAATTCGTAGGAACGAACGATAGGGAATTATGTATAGATCGGGGTTAATTAGCCGACCATAGCGAAACTGGGTAAACAGCTAGAGTCTTCTATAGCTGCCTCCGTCATTCTGTCATGCATAACTTTGATACACTCTCCATAAGCGAGCTGTTTGCTGCTTGAAAGTGCAAATCCTTCCAACTCTACGCAGGCACATAGACTTGAAGTATCCCCGACTTCGAGGACAATGAAGTGGCCCTGATTGAGCTGATTACTTAACGCAACCACCTCCCCTTCTTCCGGCTCTATTTCGCTATCGTGAGAGTCAAAGAACCAGCTTTTAGGTTGAACAGGCTTATGGAAGCGTCGTGATGCCACACAATAGAGAACCAGCTCTAGCTGGTGGCCGCTGCTAAGTGGTAAAGCATCACACGATTCTTTAAATGTTTGGAACGCTGAGGCATCATCAACAGTAAACACTTGGTCAGTAAAACCACATTCCACCAACAACTTTTTTGACAGCTTGGTTTTGAAAACCATGTCATCATCAAGAGCAAGCATGAGATGACATAACTCATCGTCATAGTACCAGCCCCATTTGTCGTTCGGTTTTAACATGTGATTCACCCAACTAAAGTTCACTTCTGGCAACAAAAAAGCGTTACCACACCTCGTTAGATCAGATTCTACAAAGCAATAGACAAAAAAAAAGAGGAAACCCGTTCCTCTTTTTCTTGAATATATTGTCAGACTTGACAAGTCTTAACGTTTGATTCACTACAAGTTTTTAACGATATCACGAACCAGCTCTGGGCCTTTGTAGATAAAGCCAGAATAAACTTGAACTAAATCTGCACCCGCCATCATTTTTTCTTTTGCAGAAACGAAAGAGTCAATACCACCTACCCCAATGATCGGGAGTTGGCCTTTGAGGTTCTGATTCAATAGGCGTACTACCTCTGTACTACGAGACTGTACAGGACGGCCACTCAAACCACCCGCCTCGTCGCCATGCTTCATGCCTTTAACAACTGTACGGTCAAGAGTGGTATTGGTTGCAATAACGCCGTCCATCTTGTTCTTAACAAGTGATTCACAGATTTGCTCAATTTCATCGTCGCTCAAATCCGGGGCAATCTTTAGGGCGACAGGAACATACTTACCATGTTTCTCTGCCAGCTCCGCCTGTTTCTCTTTTAAATCAGACAGCAGCTCATCCAGTGCTTCTCCGTACTGAAGTGAACGCAGTCCAGGCGTGTTTGGCGAAGAAATGTTTACCGCGATGTAACCTGCATATTGATACACCTTCTCCATACAGATCAGGTAGTCTTCAGAGCCCTTCTCAATGGGTGTGTCTTTATTCTTACCGATATTAATGCCAAGAACGCAGTCGTACTTTGCTTTCTTCACATTTTCAACCAAATGATCAACACCGAGGTTGTTGAAACCCATGCGGTTGATGATACCTTCCGCTTCGACAAGGCGGAATAGACGTGGTTTGTCGTTACCTGGCTGTGGACGTGGCGTAACCGTCCCTACTTCAACAAAGCCAAATCCCATCGCATCGAAAGCCTCAATACATTCACCGTTCTTATCTAAACCCGCAGCAAGACCAACAGGGTTACGAAAAGTCAGTCCCATACAATCGACTGGACGGTGAGGAAGTTTTTGACGATAGAAAAGATCCAGCGGTGTGCCGGTCAAACGTTTGAAGTTTGAAATTGCAAGATCGTGTGCCTTTTCGGCATCCATTTGAAAAAAGCCAGATCTGGCTAGACGGTAGAGCATCGTGCCTCCGATAGAAAAAAGCCCCGTGTAAACGGGACGATATTATTTACTGAATAGTTTAACAATTCAATTGAAATAACCTTAATCGGTCAAATTAATTATGAAGCGCCTATTATTTATGCAAACGATTAGCCTACTCTCGTGATCGCTAGGTTAAAGCAGAGTGTCATCTTGTTATCGTTAACACATTGAGCTAGTAATCGGGATGCAGTGGCTCGAACATTTCATCAGTACTTTCTATAGTATTGCCTATAATTAGTGACGCCGTCACTCATTTCAAGCTCATTTACCCATTCCATCCTCGCCTTGCATAAATTTAAATTACGCCATAAGTTACGCTGTCACTGGAAGCTTTCATTAGAAACTAGATATTTACAGTAAAGCAGAGATTTACTGCAAGCCAAAGATTGATAGCAAATGAGGGGTTGATGATAACTTGAAGTTGATCATTTAACGGTTGAAACAGATTAATGAGGAAGTCCGCTTTGGGGATAGACAGGCCTGCCCTGCTTTCTGATTCGGTAAAGAGTGTGTTGATAAGAATGAGCTGTTAATCATCATGGATCGTCAGTCGATCCAATCTGGCAATCTTAATCAATGCTCACTGCCATTGTTGATCCTTCGTATTTGTTCAAAACCATTGAGAGCATAAACCGGAGATCAAAAAAGGCTCCATATAGGAGCCTTTTGATCTTATCGCATGTCTACTTATTTACGATTCGTTTGACGAACAGTTCAAGTTCAGTAGCACAAGTTCACGTAGCGCTACCGAGAATTTCGCAAACTCATGTACCGTACCAACTTTGAACTCATTGAGAATGCTTTCCCAACGATGCAGTGACGTTTCGTTAGTGCTCATCCAGTCATTCAATGCCTTCAGAACATCCAAGTCATCCCCTACACAACCACAGTTCAGTACTTGAGCGGTTAGCAAGCGTTGTTGCCAATCCAAGTCTTCACGGAATGCCGCTCTTGCCAGCGCTTGCCAGTTGTTCTCAACCGCTTGGTTATTGATTTGCTTCAAGAACCAATGTAGCGATAGACGGTCACCCAAGTTGAAGTACAACTTCGATGCTTGTTGCACGGTACGACCGGTCTCTTTCGCCACTGACGTAATGTCGAGTGCAGATTGTAAGCTAGATAAACGAGCAACATGATTTGCCAGTTTTGCATCAACACCACGGTCAATCCAAGTCTGCGCCAATTCGTTATGCTCTTCTACTTCAGCTTGTACAAGCATCTCATCCAACGTTTCCGTAATTTCATGAACATCAGACTGGTAGCGTTCAATCAACTCAGTCACTGAGCTCTTACCGCTACGGTTACGTAGCAACCAGCGAGCCAGACGACGTAGCGTACGACGCACATGGAACAGGATCTCATATTGAGCTTCTGCGGTCGCAATGTTATCCAACGCACGTGTTTGAGTTAGGATATCACCAAGCTCAAAGATTTCACGTGCCGCACTGTAGGCATTCGAAATATCAACAATCGTTGCCCCAGTCTCTTCTTGAAGACGAGTGACAAAGTTACAGCCCATTTCGTTAACCATTTGGTTAGCCAGTGCGGTTGCGATGATTTCTGCGCGAAGTGGATGCGTTTCCATTTGCTCGCGGTAGTTACGGCGTAACTCACTTGGGAAGTAAGCCACCAACTGCTTCGCATGGAATTCATCATTTGAGATTTCATCGCTGACTAGCTGCTCTTTCAGTACCATCTTACCGTAAGCAACCAATACCGATAGCTCTGGGCGTGTTAGGCCTTGGCCCATTTTTTCACGCTCAAGCAAGGTTTCATCATCTGGGATGTATTCTAGAGCACGATCTAAGTAGCCCGCTTTTTCCATAGTGTGAATGAAGCGAATTTGCTCTTTCACAATCGAAACGCCCTGCTGTTCCGTCACAGAGATTGATTCTGCTTGACGGTATGCATCGTCCAACACGATTTCGCCGACTTCATCTTCCATCGACTCAAGGATAAGGTTGCGCTGCTTAACCGTTAGGTCACCATTCGACACAAGACCATTTAGGAAGATCTTAATGTTTACTTCGTTATCTGAACAGTCAACACCACCAACGTTATCAACAAAGTCTGTGTTTACGCGACCACCCTGAAGACCATATTCGATACGACCCAACTGAGTCATACCCAAGTTACCGCCTTCACCAACAACTTTTGCACGCAGATCTTTACCATCAATACGCAGAACGTCGTTTGCACGGTCACCCACATCGGTATGCGTCTCTGTTGAAGACTTGACGTAAGTACCAATACCACCGTTCCATAGAAGATCAACTTCCATTTTCAGGATCAGCTTAATCAGATCGTTCGGCGCAACAGATGATCGTTTCGTGCCTAGCATCTTCTGAATTTCAGGAGTCAAAGTGATTGATTTCGAGCGACGTGAGAAGATACCGCCACCTTTAGAGATCAATTCTTTGTTGTAATCTTCCCAGCTTGAACGAGGTAGATTAAACAGGCGGTTACGTTCTTCCCAGCTCGTTGCCGAATCTGGATTTGGGTCAATGAAGATATGTAGGTGGTTAAACGCAGCTTGTAGGCGGATGTGCTTAGACAGCAGCATACCGTTACCAAATACGTCGCCGCCCATATCACCCACACCCATTGCGGTGAAGTCCGTTGTCTGACAGTCAATGCCCATTTCACGGAAGTGACGTTTAACGGATTCCCAGCCACCTTTCGCGGTGATACCCATGGCTTTGTGGTCGTAACCGTTCGAGCCACCTGACGCAAATGCATCGCCAAGCCAGAAGTTGTAATCTTCAGCCACAGAGTTTGCTAAATCAGAGAAGGTCGCGGTACCTTTATCTGCCGCAACCACCAAGTACGGGTCATCCTCATCGTGACGAACAACACTCTTAGGTGGAATGACTTCCCCTTCAATGATGTTATCGGAAACATCCAGTAGCGCACGGATGAATCGCTTGTAACAACGTTGACCTTCAGCAAAGATTTCATCACGACCCGTCAGCGTGTGTTGACGTTTACAAACGAAGCCGCCTTTAGCACCAACAGGTACAATCACCGTATTCTTAACTTGCTGTGCTTTTACAAGACCAAGGATCTCGGTACGGAAATCTTCTTGACGGTCAGACCAACGTAGACCACCACGTGCCACTTTACCGCCACGTAGATGCACACCTTCAATATCAGGGGCATACACGAAGATTTCGAACGCAGGAACCGGTTGTGGGATCTCAGGGATATCACTTGGCTTCAGTTTCAGCGCAAGCCATGGTTTAGGCTGCTTGTTCTCATCTAACTGATAGTAGTTAGTACGTAGCGTCGCAGAAATCATTTCAATGTAACGACGAATGATGCGGTCATCATCCAAACTTTCTACGTGATCTAATTGCTCTGTTAGCGATTTGATCAATTCAGCTTGGCCTTTTTGGCTTCCTTTGAATTTAGGATCAAAACGCTTAACAAATAGATCCACCAGCCCTTTTGCAAGGTGCGGGTAATGACTCAAGGTTTCTTCAATGTACGCCTGGCTGAA
This sequence comes from bacterium sp. HQB-39, assembly GCA_043422575.1. GTDB lineage: Bacteria > Pseudomonadota > Gammaproteobacteria > Enterobacterales > Vibrionaceae > Vibrio. The sequence goes on from JBHOHG010000023.1 coordinate 32,074, forward strand.
TGGGAAACCAACTTGACGCATGTAACGTGCGTAGGCACGCAGGATAGAAATCTCACGACCCGTTAGTGACGCACCCAGAACCAAACGGTTGAAACCGTCACTCTCTAGCTCACCGGCCCAAATAGCCGCAAATGCCTGTTGGAAACGATCGCGCGCTTCACGAAGGTCAACTTGCTTATCGCTCTTATGAAGCATTGAGAAGTCTAGGATCCAGTATGTTTGACCATCTTTCTTCTGCACTTCATACGGCGATTCACCAATAACACGTAGACCTAGGTTTTCAAGCATAGGCATTACGTCAGAAAGGTGAATTGGCTCATCACGGTGGTAAAGTTTTAAACGTACCGCTTTTGAATCAATGGCTTCTTCTTGTGGACGATAGAACAGCATACCCAGCTTGTGATCATCACTCAGCGCTTCTAAACGCTCAATGTCTGCCACCGCTGAGCTTGGCATCATGTCCTCTTTGTACGAACGTGGGAATGCACGTAGGTAATCTTTAGACAGTGGTAGGCCTTTGCTTTCGCCAAAGTTTGCAATGATCGATTCTTTCAGACGATCATCCCAAGATGAAGATACTTCCATTAAGTTTTGCTCAATATTGTTCACGTCAACGTCGATACTGTCGTTCTCTACACGCACGATGTAATGCGTGCGCGCCAGCGGGCTTTCAGAGAAGAAAGTGGTGAATTCAACTTCTTGTTCACAGCCGAAGTGTTGCGCCAGAATACGCTGTGTTTGACGGCGTAGCTCAGTGTTGTAACGATCTTTGGTTACATAAACCATCGCACTGATGAAACGGCCGAAAGGATCACGACGCACGAACAAACGTAGCATGTCACGATCTTGCATCTGTACGACACCCATGCCAACTTCAAGCAACTCTTCTTCACGTGCTTGTAGCAATTCATCACGCGGGTAGTTTTCTAGAATGTTGTGCAGCGCTTTGTAAGAGTATGAGCCATCACGGTAGCCACTCGCTTCAAGGATACGATCCACTTTTTCACGAATCAGTGGAATCGACGAAACCGCTTGGTTGTACACTGCTGAGGTGTAAAGACCAGTAAAGCGGTGCTCACCAATGACTTTACCATTTTCATCAAATTTCTTAATGCCAATGTAGTCCGTGTAAGCTGGACGGTGAATACGTGACGCTTTGTTGCCTTTCGTAATGATAAGTGCGTAAGGCTTTTTCGCTTCAAGACGAGCCGAGTCTGAGAAATCCGACAATTTCACACTACGAACGCGTGAATCGTCAGCGAATAGACCAAGACCTTTGTCTTCTGTTGGGCGCAGTTCTGTATCGCCATCAACATTAACCAAGTCGTACTCTTTGTAACCCATGAACGTGAAGTTGTGGTCCCCTAACCAACGCAAGAACGCGATGCTCTCATCAAAACGTTCACCATCCATGCCAACTGAAGGCTTCTGAGCTTCCAGCTGAGTTGTGACTGACTCTAGGCGCTCTACCATGAGCAACCAGTCATTAACCACAAGTCGAGTATCTGTAAGGATATCCAGTAGTTCGTTTTTCAGCGCCTGCATCTCTTCTTTACTGCTTAGGCGATCTACTTCGATATGGAATAGCGACTGCAGTACACCCTGTTCGCCGTTGACTTCAGTCACATGACCTTTGTCATCGCGAGCGATTTGAGTTGGGTTATTTAGCATCAGATGCGCAGCAAGATCGAGGCGGTTAAGTGCCATCTTGATCGAATCAACTAGGAATGGGCTATCTGGAACGACAATCTCAACAATCGTGTGAGTTGACTGCCAACCTTGACGACTGACCGTTGGGTTAAAAACACGGACTGACACGTCGTCTGGCTTTTTCTCATTAATGTGGTGCCAAAGGCTAACTGCGGCACCGTATAGGTCAGACTCATTACGCTCGCGCAAATCGTCTTTTGAGATGTTACTGAAAAGGTGTTGAGCTAGTTTAGTGACTAGAGGTTGGTGACTTAGTTCGAGTTTGTCTTGAATCAGTTTGTATACTTTTTCAAGCAGAACCGGCACTACATTTTCACGCGCGGTCATATTCACACTCCACATTAGAATAGTATTTTTGTAGGGGAAACTTAGCAATTAAATACGGTTAAGTGATTCAATCATTAAGCATAGGTAATGCATGGAGCTATTGTAAAAGCATTATTGAATTTTAGTTAATAAAATTAATAGTTCTGGGAGAGGAATGTCTAAGAATGTGACCGCGATTCGTGTTTATCTGACTAGGAAACTCTATGCCTACAGAGTTTCTAACTTAATAAACTTGTTATTCTGGTCAGTTGTTAGCCTATAACGGCCTCGGAGTCCTAACTGGCTTAGGAATGGGCGAAATTTAGCGGCTGGTAGACGTAAACGAAGCCCATTATCAGTGATCACTTGTACCGAACTTGCCGCACCAGAGTAATGCGCTAAGAACTGTTGATAAGTAATGTTGAGATTGAAGTAATAGGTGTTCATCGGGGCCGATTGACAAGTATACGCCAGCTAATTTTATAGAATGGATTAACAATATTGAAAACAGTTTTGGCACAATATGCGCTTTATATTAAGCACAGTGTACAGATTATTTTCTTTAGATTTTCGTATCATACTCTTTTATAACTGGATATCAATGCGCACCTCCAATAATATTTCCCAGTGACTTCAAGATGCTGTATTCAAAACCATCACTGACGGCCTCACCTTTTCCCCTCGATTTTTCGCCTCGATGATTTCAATCTTAGCAATCACAAAAAAAGCGACCACAGATGTGATCGCTTCATAATCAGGTTTCGATTTCATCAGTGGCGTTGGTTTGCGTTAATTCAACCAACGCCAGTAAAAGCCGACTAGCCTTCTAATGCTTTCGATACTTTCTCAAACAAGTCTTTGGCAAGGTTATCCATCGCTTGAAGCTTCTCCAGCTCTTTGCGGATCAAGCCCTGACGTGTTTCATCGTATTTACCCAGCTTCAATAGTGGATCGACCAAACGCGATGCAATTTGCGGGTTTGAGCTGTTTAGCTCACGTAGGATCTCTCCCGCAAATTCATAGCCTTCACCAGACGTTGCATGGAAGTTCGCTGGGTTTGCACCAAGGAAGCTACCAATCAGACTGCGGGTACGGTTCGGGTTCTTCAAACTAAACGCAGGATGCTGCATGGTTTGCTTCACTACGTCCAACGCGTTCTTGGCTGGGTTCGCACCTTGCATGATGAACCATTTATCCATCACAAGACCGTCATGCTGCCACTTCTCAGCATAATGAGCCATCAATTCTTCACGACAAGCAAGCTGCGCGTTGTTGGCAGCGGCCATTGCAGCAATGGTGTCCGTCATGTTGTTTGACGCGTAGTATTGAACTTTCACCAGTTCATTACCAAGTTCTGTACGCGCAAGCAGAGCTAACGCGCCATTGCGTAGAGAGCGTTTACCAATTGCATCGTGGTCAACACTGTACTCACCCTGCTTCAAGCTATGGTAAGTGGCACTCAGTTCATCTTTTAGTTCAGTCGCAAGAATGGTTTTCAAGTCACCCAGTACTTTCGTCACCGCATCGACGTCAACTTGCTTGTACCAACCTGACACTTCAGCGTAGTTAGGAAGTGTCAACACTTCAGCAATAAAGGCTGGCTCAAGTTCAGCATCCAGAAGAATGCCACGGAACGCATCAATAGCCGCTTGAGGCAACTCAACCGCTTCACCAGCCTGAACACCCGCAATATTCGAGCGGATGTATTTCGCCAATAGCATTTGGCTTGCATCCCAACGAGCAAACTCGCTGGTTGCATTGACCATTAGGAAAATCAACTCTTCATCAGAGTAATCGTAGTTAAGGATCACCGGAGCAGAAAACTCACGAAGCAACGATGGGATCGGTTGTTCTGTGACATTTTCAAAAACAAAAGTTTGCGATGCTTCGGTAACGTTCAATACATGATGAATTTTTTCACCGTTACATTGTAACTCAACCACATCACCGTTTGGTGCATACAGCTCAATATCAAATGGGATATGTACTGGGTGTTTCTCTGCTTGATCTAATGTAGGCTCTGTGCGCTGTTCGATGGTCAGTTCGTACGTTTTCGCTTCTGCATTGTATTCACTGCGAACATCTACGATTGGCGTACCTGACTGGCTGTACCAACGACGGAACAGGCTCAAATCAATGCCGTTTGCATCTTCCATCGCCAAGACAAAGTCTTCACATGTTGCAGCAGTACCATCGTGACGTTCAAAGTAAAGCTTCATGCCTTTCTGGAAGCCTTCTTCACCCAATAACGTGTGATACATACGAATGATTTCACTGCCCTTCTCATACACAGTCATTGTGTAGAAGTTATTCATTTCTATCACTTTATCTGGGCGGATTGGGTGAGACATTGGGCTCGCATCTTCAGCAAACTGTGGGCCACGAATCTTACGAACATTTGAGATGCGGTTTACCGCTCGAGAGCCAAGATCTGACGAGAACTCTTGATCACGGAATACCGTTAGACCTTCTTTCAAGCTCAATTGGAACCAGTCGCGACAAGTGACACGGTTACCCGTCCAGTTGTGGAAGTACTCGTGACCGATCACCGCTTCGATACCGTGGTAATCGACATCTGTCGCCGTTTCTGGATTCGCCAAAACAAACTTCGAGTTGAAGATATTCAAACCCTTGTTTTCCATCGCACCCATGTTGAAGAAGTCAACGGCAACAATCATGTAAATGTCTAAGTCGTATTCAAGACCGAAACGTTCTTCGTCCCATTTCATTGAGTTAATCAATGATGTCATCGCAAACGGAGCACGATCTAGATTGCCTTTATCTACGAAGATTTCGAGATCTACTTTGCGACCAGACAGCGTTGTGTACTCGTCACGTAACACGTCAAAGTCACCAGCCACCAATGCAAATAAGTAAGCCGGTTTCGGGTGTGGGTCTTCCCACTTAACCCAGTGGCGACCATTTTCAAGTTCACCTGAACCGATTTTATTACCGTTACCTAGCAAGAATGGGTAAACCTTGTCACCAATTACGGTCGTGGTGTATTTCGCTAGAACGTCTGGGCGATCTAGGAAATAAGTGATGCGACGGAAACCTTCTGCTTCACATTGAGTACAGAAAGCGCCACCTGATTTATAAAGACCTTCCAGAGCGGTGTTTTCTTCTGGGTTAATTTGGGTCTCGATGATCAGTTCAAACTGCTCTGGCAGCCCTTCTAACACAAGTTGAGATTCTGTAGCTTGGTATTGTGTCCACGCTTCACCATTCACTTGAACGGATTTTAATACTAATCCTTCACCGTCAAGCGCCAGCGTTGTGCTGTCAGAAAGTTGCTTCACTTGAGAAACCGCTTTAACTTGGGTTTCTGTATCATGAAGATCAAATGTTAAGTCGATGTCGGTAATCGTATGTGAAGGCGCTTGATAGTCCTTACGATATTTCGCTTGAGGAGCTTGGGACATGTCTATAAATCCTTGTACAGTGAATCAAATTACTCAGTACTGTTGTTATCCGTTGTCACGAGTAGTGATAAACGACGTGATCGCACGTTTATTCATCTAACTTCATTTCGTTACAAACCTATAACACCATTAAGTAAAGCTACATGCTATTAGTAGGGACTGTGAATAAGGAAAACAAGGTTTGAAACAAAAAAACGAGGTTTTAAGAGAAAAAACCTCGCTTTCTTGCTGTAATTTCATCCTGATGTAACAGAATGTTTTATATAGAATGATATATGTAGGCATCCATCACTGTATGCGATTTAACACCGCGAGCATGTCCCCATCTTCCACATTCAGAGTCAATTTATTGTTCTCCAGTTCAAAACGGGTATCGTGCTCACCGTTTTCGTACAGAAGAACCAGGTGATCGCCTTCGGTGTAGTAAATGCCTTGAGTCACTTGCTCTCCGCCATCATGACCACGCACCTTGAACATAAAGACAAAGTCAGGCTGCAGGAGTAAATCAACACCGGCCAAACTCTTAGTCGAGCCATCCGCGCCAGTTAAATCGTCACTGCTCCACATGCCAGCTAACGAATTGGAAAGCCCTTTGGTAAAGGTGACGCCATTAAGGCTCAACATATTATGATTGCTTGAGTAAGCATAGACTTGAGGTTCATCGGTATTGAGCCCTAATATAATGGTATCCGGACTTGCCGTGTAATTCCCTTCCCAATGTTCAATAGAGTAATCGTATTTCTGGATATCAATGGAAAATTGGTAGTTAGACTCTAACGTCAGCTTAATCGCTCTAAAATTCTCTTCACTCTCTTCCGGTTTCGGATTAATCAAATACCAATCGCCAAGTAGTAGCGGTGTATCAAAATAAGTTAAATCCATTTTCTCTAAGGCAGGCTTCGAAGATGATCCAATGTCACTGCTTGCGGCAGTCAAACTGAAACTTGCTAAAATAAGTAACAACCATTTCATACTGCTTCCTCACTGTTTTCTTTAAGCTTAGGCACAGGTTGTTGGATTAGCGAAATTTTTCGATCGATGTCACATTATTTTTTGCTTTGAATTATCTTTTATAACAATAAGGGCGAGGTTTTGTGTGTGCATAAAACGGTTTGTCCCCGTTATCTGCATCTAACGCTTTTGCGAACTCACAAAATTTGAATATAAAAAAAGCGAGCCAAATGGCTCGCTTACAGACATTATTGATACCGAGAAAACGCTTGTTTAGCTTTTCTCTAGTCGAATCATATCTAGCATGATCGCAACAGATTCGTCCAAGTAAGGATCTGGAGCTTCGTAATCTTTCGGTAAATCATCAAGCGACTTAAATTCCGCTTGACCAAGAGATTTCTGACGCAGATTAATGCGTTTCAGACGCATCTCTTCCACTTCTTTACTCTCTGCTTTACGTACTTTCTCGTTTAGCGATAGCTCTGTCTCATCTTGCTCTTTCTTGTAACGTTCAATATCTTCGTTGATAAATTGGAATTCCAACTCACCTGAAATACGTTCACTGTGAAGCTTCGACAGCTTCGATACAAGTTTTTCGTTACGCTGTAACTCTTGATACTTGGCTTGCGAGATCTGGTCCCATGGCAGAGCGTTGTCTTCAACACTTTCCCCTGTATCTTCAGGATCTACCGCAGTTGGGTAAGGAATATCAGGAACAACACCTTTGTTTTGAGTACTGCCGCCATTAATTCGATAGAACTTCTGAATCGTGTATTGGACGTATCCTAATTCACGGTCAAAAAGATCGTAGATATGGTTGAGTGAGCGATGCTGCTGAACCGTACCCTTACCAAATGAATTCTCACCAAGAATCACCGCACGACCATAATCTTGAAGTGCTGCTGCAAAAATCTCAGATGCCGACGCACTGTAACGGTTCACCAACACAGTCAATGGCCCTGAATAGCTAACATTGCCGTCAGTATCAGAGTTAACCTTGATGCGACCATAGCTGTCACGAACCTGAACCACTGGCCCTTGCTCGATAAACAAACCCGTCAAGGAGGTGGCTTCCGTGAGTGCACCACCACCATTGTTACGTAAGTCAACGATAATCCCCTCAACACCTTGCTCTTTTAGCTCGGTGATCAGCTTATTCGTGTCTTTCGATAGTCCAACATAGAAGCTTGGTACTTCAATAACACCAATCTTCTTACCGTCTTTTTCAATCACTTCGGATTTTACAGCGCGGTCTTCCAGTCGAATTTTATCGCGAACAATAGTGACCTTGTAACTTTTAGCTTCATTGCTTTCTGGTTTAATCTCCAGCGTGACCTTAGTGCCTTTCGGCCCTTTGATCAGCTGAACAACATCATCCAAACGCCAGCCAATGACATCTACGATTTCTTCGCCATCTTGACCGACACCGATAATGCGATCACCTTCGCTTAACTTATTGCTCTTTGACGCAGGGCCACCAGCAACAAGAGAGCGGATCACGGTGTAATCATCGGTCATTTGCAGGACAGCACCAATCCCTTCCAGAGACAAGTTCATCTCCGACTGGAACTGTTCGGCATTGCGGGGAGAAAGATAACTAGTATGAGGGTCAACTTCACGAGCAAACGCATTCATGTAAAGTTGGAAAGCATCTTCATTACGTGTCTGAGTAATGCGCTTCATGGCATTGTTGTAGCGTTTCTCAAGCACTTCTTTGATTTCAGACCACTCTTTACCAGCCAGCTTTAAATTCAAAGCATCGTACTTGACGCGTTTACGCCATAACTCATCCACTTCCGCTTGGTTTTTAGGCCATGCCGCTTCTGATCGATCTAATTCGATAACTTCATCAGTATCAAATTTGATTTCTTTATCAAGCAAAGTGAGTGCATAGGCAAAACGTTCAAAACGTTTTTGCATGGATAGGTTGTAAACATCAAACGCAATCTGGTTTTCACCCGCTTTTAACTGGTCATCGACTTTTAACGCCCACTTTTTAAAGCCATCGATGTCAGTTTGAGTAAACACATTGCGATTGTAATCCAACATGCCAACGTAGCGGTCAAAGATCGCTTGGGAGAACTCGTCGTTTAAGTTGAAGTGTTTGTAGTGAGAGCGAGTGAAGCGAGAGGTAATGCGCTTACTGGCGGTTTCATGTTGTGCTTCTGGAGCTAATGTAGGGAGGTCTTCAGAAGTAAGTTTGGCCTCAAGTGCCAAGGCTGGAGCTGCCAGCCAAAGGCTAGCAGCTAACAGCGTGAGTTTTGAACGGCATTTCATGCGTAGGAGTGTCTCCTTTTATGCGCGCAAGTGCTCCGCTTTTACAACCATTTGTAGGCCGTTATTAAGTTGAACGCGCACATCTTCCTTATTGATTTCAACAATGGTCGCAGCCATGTTTCCTTTACCCATGTTTACGTTCACTGCTTTACCAACGATCATCTCGTCAGAGTTTAGCGCGCGAGTTTCAACAGGCTTAGCGTTTGCTGGTTTGTTTGTTTTTGGCTTAGAGCGACGAGGTTGCTGAGGCTTCTTCGCTTTAGTCTCTTTACCTTTGTTCTCTTCGCGAGCTTTCTTCGCTTTTTCTTTGCGACGTTCTTGAGCTTTAGCTTTGCTCTCTGCCAACGTTGCTTTCGCGTGTTCTACGTGCTCTTCTTCTAGTTCACCCGCTGGGTTACCATCTAGATCAACACGAACGGCGCCAGGTTTAACACCGTGTAGGTAACGCCATGAAGAAGTGTACTGTCTTAACGCTGCACGAAGCTGAGTTTTACTAACCTTTTCGTCTTCACTTAGACGTTCAGCAAGATCTTGAAAGATACCAATTTTCAAAGGTTTTGCTTCACCTTCTAAAGTAAAGCACTTAGGGAAACATTCAGCAATATATGCAATAACTTCTTTGCTGTTTTTTAACTTTTCAGTCATGAGGGTTCCTGATTTGAGCGGCTAGTCCGCAGAGCATTAAGATAAAAATATGCTCGTATTATAGTGACCTGCAAAGGAAAAACCACAACAAGTTCCCAAATTATGCGTTGTTCGCATGGGAATTAAGCAGCTTTTCCACTTCTCGGATCAGTTTTGTTAACCCAATTTCGTCATTTTCGCTGAATCTACCGATACTTGGACTATCAATATCCAAAACACCAGCAATTTCACCGTTGACCGAAAATGGGATCACTAACTCAGAATTACTCGCCGCATCACAAGCGATATGCCCTTCAAATTGATGAACATCCTCAATGCGTTGCACAGTATTCTCAGCCACCGCCGTTCCGCAGACACCACGACCGACAGGAATACGCACGCAAGCAGGTTTTCCTTGGAATGGACCGAGCACCAGCTCTCCATCTTTCATTAAGTAGAAACCAACCCAGTTTAGGTCTCCAAGCTCCATGTTCAATAAAGCACTAATATTGGACAAATTCGCAATCAGATCAGGTTCAGACTCGATGATCGCCACCGCCTGCTTGGTTAATGTTTGGTATTCTTCTAATGTCATTGTTACTTCCTAGTACGACTTCTTTACTATTTCCAAGTGACTCTTAGGCTTAGGTGGAGCCCAAAGTCACTTGGGTATAGAATACAATCTTCTTATAAATAGGACGCATTCGCACCCATATGAATTCCACACCCAACGCTATGTCGACCACTATTAGCCGTTCTTGGTTAATAACTCAAGTAAAATTACACAAGTCCAAGCTGTTGATTGCTAATGTCATTGCAATCGCGGCTACCTTAGTCAGCGTCCCTATCCCATTACTTATGCCTTTAATGGTCGATGAAGTGTTACTGAATCAACCCGCTTCAGGCCTAGAAATGATGAACAGCATCTTGCCCGCTGAATGGCAAAGTGCCACGGGCTACATTCTTTTCACGCTGTTTTTGACCATCATGATGCGTGCCAGTAGTCAGATCCTTAACATTGCTCAAGGTCGACAGTTTACCCGAGTGTCCAAAACCATCACTTACGAGATGCGTTGTAAGATGCTCGACAAACTGGGACGAATCAGTATCCAAGAGTATGAAACCAAAGGCAGCGGAGGCATTAACGCGCACCTGATTACTGATATAGAGACCATTGATCAATTTATTGGTTCCACTCTTTCTAAGTTTCTTATCAGTTTGTTGACCGTAATCGGTACTGCTGCCGTCCTACTCTGGTTAGATTGGCAACTTGGCCTGTTTATTATTCTGGTTAACCCGATTGTCATCTACCTGTCTCGCAAGCTCGGGGGCATGGTTAAACACCTTAAGAAAAGAGAAAACCAATCTTTCGAACGTTTTCAAAACCGTTTAGTCGAGACGTTGGACGGTATTTACCAATTACGTGCTGCCAATAAAGAACGCGAGTATCTTGCTGAACTGAAACAGCAAGCTGACCAAATTCGTCATGACGCAGACAAATACGCGTGGCAATCAGAAGCAGCAGGACGCGTGTCCTTCTTAATGTTCCTGATCGGTGTCGAGCTATTTAGAGCCGTCGCCATGTTGATGGTGGTCTTTAGTGACTTAACCATTGGACAAATCTTTGCGGTGTTCGGTTACCTGTGGTTTATGTTAACGCCCGTTCAAGACCTGCTCAGTATTCAATTCTCTTGGTACAGCGCCAAGGCCGCGCTAGGTCGCGTCAACACGCTGTTAGAATTGGATGAGGAACATCGACCGCCAAGTAAGGTGAACCCTTTCAATGACCAAAAAGAAATTGATATTCATGTTGATAATGTGGATTTCTCCTATAATGAGGAAGCTCAAGTTCTCAACAAGCTCTCTTTAACGATTCCGGCAGGGAAAAAAGTGGCCTTGGTGGGCGCGAGTGGAGGCGGAAAATCAACTTTGATTCAACTGTTGCTCGGTGTATACCAACAGAACAGTGGTCATATTCGATTCAATGGAGAAGACTCCAATGACATCAGTTTTGATGTTATTCGTGAACAATTAGCCGTTGTACTACAACAACCTATACTATTTAATGACAGCTTAAGGCATAATCTGACCCTTGGCGGTGACTACACCGACCAAGATCTGTGGCAAGCGTTAGAAGTGGCTCAACTGGACGATATCACCTCTCAGTTGAGTGATGGGTTGGATACCCAAATTGGTCGAAGTGGTATTCGTTTGTCTGGTGGACAACGACAGCGACTCGCCATTGCGCGCATGGTGCTCAGTAATCCAAAATTCGTTATTTTAGATGAGGCAACGTCTGCACTCGACACCGCAACAGAAGCGGCATTGCACAAAGCTTTATCTGAGTTTTTACATGGCAGAACCACGCTCATCGTAGCTCACAGACTGTCAGCGGTTAGACAAGCTGATCTGATCTACGTACTTGAGGATGGGCAAGTAAGCCAAACTGGCACTCATGGAGAATTGGTTGAACAAGAAGGTCTCTACCAAACACTTTACGGCAACGTACAAAGCCAAGCATAAAGGTGAGTTTAAGTCTCGTCTATTCATAGCCGTCTGCACGGTAAGGCGATGGAACCGACGAGGCTTCGATGTCTTCTTTGCCTAATCACTCTTCCCAAAAGCGTCGTGACGCGCTTGGCAACACAACAGAGCAAAGCCCATCGGCGCTTTGCTCTGATCACTCATGTGGAACGCCATCGACAGAGACTCAACGCCAAGACGCCCAAGTCAGGATATGTCACGGCTGCGAATTACCGATCGACCCTATCACGTTACCAGAAAAACTCAGTGCGTACTGTCCACGATGCGGCACACAGCTCTACCGTGGGGGTAACCCAAGCTTGTCAGGCAACCTTGCCCTTGCGGTGACCTGCTTACTGCTGTTCGTACCCTCACATTTTTTTGAGTTTATTAGCATTCGTTTGTTTGGTGTGATGATCCCCGCCACATTGCCACACGGTGTCTTTAGCTTGATCCAAGAAGGCTTTGTTGCCCTTGGCTTGTTGATTTTCTTTTGCAGCACACTTGCGCCTCTAGTGGTATGCAGCGCCGTCATCATGGCGCATTGGTCACTCCACGAACGCTGGTTCTCATGCTTTAAATGGTCGCTAAAACTGGTTCAAAGCCTTAAGCACTGGATGATGCTGGATGTCTTTCTTGTCAGTATCGCTATTTCCTGTTTTAAATTGCAGGATTACTCCGACATTTTTATCGGTCCGGGCCTCTATGGTCTAGTGTTACTGCAAATTTTTAGTGTCATGCTGATCGCTCGCATCAGCGTTCGCCGCTATTGGCAAGCATGGCGTCATCAAGACGAATACGATTTAGAGTTAGCGCAAGAACAACACTGTGTAGTCACGCATACGACGCACTGCGAACATTGCCATCTCTCTCAACCTAAAAATGACCAATGTATTCGCTGTGAAGCTCCCCTTCACCACCGTAAACCACGCTCGATTCAAAAAACGTGGGCATATTTGGTTGCCGCTTCGATTGCTATTTTTCCCGCCAACTTAATCCCTATATCCATTCTCATTACCAATGGTCGCCGCTTAGAAGACACGATTTTCTCTGGCGTCGCTTCTTTGGTAAAAAGTGGAATGCATGGCATCGCTTTGATCATCTTTGTGGCAAGCATCATCGTGCCCGTGGCGAAAATTTTAGGCTTGGCTTATATCCTTGCCTGCATACATTTCAAACGTGCGATTTACCGCCGTCAAAGAATGGTCATTTTCTTTGTGGTCAAATGGATAGGTAAATGGTCTGTCATGGATTTGTTTGTTATTTCCATCATGATGTCACTCGTCGACCGAGGACAGATTTTAGATTTCACCCCTGGATATGGGGCCGTTGCGTTTGGCATGGTCGTCGTATTCACAATGTTAGCTGCCGAGAGTATCGATCCTAGACTGATATGGGATCTCGAACCGAGCAACAAAAAGAAAGAGCCGTCTCATGAGCAATAATTCCACTTCTCAAGCTTATCAACCTGAGGTCAAAAGAAACCGTGGTTTATCCCCTCTGTGGATTCTCCCTGTTCTGACTATGCTATTGGCCGGTTGGCTGGTGGTTAAAGCCATCCACGATGCAGGTGAACGCGTTCAAATTTACTTCTCAGACGCACAAGGCTTAATTGCAGGCAGAACCACCATTCGATATCAAGGATTAGAAGTGGGTATGGTCAGAGGGATTTCATTATCCGACGACCTGTCGAACATTTATGTTGATGCCGACATTTACCCAGAAGCTACGCAACTTCTCAACAAAAACACCCGTTTTTGGTTAGTCAAACCGACGGCAAGCCTCTCTGGCATCTCAGGGCTTGATGCCCTCGTCTCAGGTAACTACATTGCCATTCAACCCGGCGAAGGAACGGAAGAAGCTGAGTCTGTATTTCAAGGTTTAGATTCTGCACCTTCTGATCTCCTCGCAGCACAAGGGCTGACCATTCAGTTAAATGCAAAGGATCTGGGTGGCGTAGCGATTGGCTCTAAGATCCTCTACAAAAAAATCCCGATTGGCGAAGTATACAGTTACCGCTTAGAAGATGATGGCAAGTCCGTGACCATCATGGCCAGTATTAAAAATGAATACCGCGACATCATTAATAGCCAAAGTCGTTTTTGGAACGTCAGCGGCGTTGGCGCTAACATTGGCTTTGAAGGGGTTGATGTTCGTTTAGAAAGTATGTCAGCCCTTCTCGGCGGCGGGATCGCGGTAGATTCTCCCGATGATGGTGAACCCGTCATCGCCAATACCGAATTTCGTTTATACCCAGACTTAAAAACAGCGGGTCGTGGTATTTCGGTACAAATCACCTTGCCTGATGACAACAACATCAACGCGACAGGGTCACCTATTGTTTACCGTGGTATTGAGATTGGACAAATCACAGACTTATCTCTTTCTCTAGGTAATGAACAGATCATCGCTTCCGCAGCTATCCAGCCAGCGTTCAGTGACTTTCTAAATTCAGGGAGCCGCTTTTTACTTGAAGAAGCCAAAGTGTCGTTATCTGGAGTTGAGAACATTGCGAATCTAGTGCGTGGCAACTTCTTAACGCTTGTCCCAGGTGAAGGTGAAAAAGCACGTCGCTTTGTTGCGATTCGCAAAGCGGAATATAACCAACAACAAGCAAAATCCGTTGCAGTCCGTCTGGTGTCTGACAACTCATTTGGCTTAGACGTTGGTGCCAACCTGCTCTACAAGGGCATCATTGTCGGCTCAATCATCGAAGTCGGCTTGCTCGATAGCGACGCCGCTAACAAAGCCCGCCATGAAGTGTATATGGATGTGTTAGTGGATAACCAACATGCCCACTTGATTAAATCCAAAAACCGATTTTTTGTCACTGGCAGCGCGACTGCGGAGCTCACGGAGTCAGGGCTTAACGTGACGGTTCCACCCGCCAAACAGCTGCTCACTGGCTCAATTAGCTTTGTCAGCAAAGGTAAAGCGGAACCACGCTCTGAATACCAACTTTTCCAAAGTCAGTCATTAGCCGAATTGGCTCAATACAACGCCACGGGTTCTCATACTCTGACACTGTTTGCGGATGAGCTTCCTTCCATTTCAAAAGGAAGCCCACTGCTTTACCGCAATTTACCGGTAGGCAGCGTCACTGATTTTAAACTCAGTAAAGGCGGAGTCTTGATCACTGCAAGCATTGAGAACCGTTATAAGCACCTGATCAATAAACAAACGGTATTTTGGAATCGTTCTGGGGTTGAAATTGATGCTTCCCTATCCGGCGTACAAATCAAAGCTGCGCCATTGCAAGCGATGATCAAAGGCGGCATCGGCTTTGACACTCTTTCTGGAATTGAAAACCGTGTCGGCAAAAGCTGGAAGCTCTACACAGATTCGAATCAAGCGCGTAAGTTTGGTCGTTTGATTACGCTGACAACGACACCCGATCAAGTGGTGACGCGTGGTATGCCGATAAAGTACCAAGGCGTCAAAGTGGGCGAAGTCAGTGCGGTGACACCAAACTTTAGTCAAGATCACGCTGTCGTCTCAGCGAGAATTCTGCCTGAGTTTGTCGAGCACCTTGCCCGTGAAGGCTCCCATTTCTGGCTCCCTTCCCCTCAGATTGGCTTAGACGGTGTTAAGCACATTGAGAGTATCGTCTCTAAAGCGATTCTGGTCGAACCGGGCAAAGGAAAAACCACATTTAGCTTCTCTCTTGCCGATGATCTGGCCGCTGACACTGGTGTTCAATTTACCCTGCAAAGTTACACCCGAGGCTCAGTCTCCAAAGGCACACCCGTATTATTTAGGGAAATGCAGGTGGGTGTCGTCACTGAAGTCGTACTCGGTGAGTTCGCTGACCGCATCATCACCACGATTGAAATTGAACCTAACTATGCGTATTTGGTGCGTGAAAACACCGTGTTTTGGAACGTATCGGGCGTCGATGTTTCCATTGGTCTGACGGGGGCAAACATTAAAGCTGGCACTGTCGATAGCTTACTCAAAGGTGGCATCACCTTCGCCACTCCTGAGCAGTCACGCTTATTGCCGGTCGCCAAACAAGGGAAATCGTTCCTGCTTCATGATGAAGCCGATGAAGAATGGACTGGTTGGCGCACACCAATCCCTAAACCATAGTGTACCAAGATTGCAACTGCCAGACTAAGCTCTGGCAGTTGGTTTCGCCCCACCTTATTCGTCATCTTCTGACGCGATACATCGGGTAAGCTAGCTTACATCCCCTCTGGAAAACGACGACGAGAACGTGCAAGTCGGTCTTCTGGTATCGAGATTCAAACTGGACATTTCTGAGTTAAGACTTTTGCTCTAATCCAATATCTTCAGATAACTTAATGTATAGAAACACTTTGTGCGTAATGGGTAAGACTTCCTTACCCTGATTTACCGACCCGATTCTGTCATAAACTTACAACTCAATTTAAGGCTGAATAAACTCATTAAGTGACTAAAAACACTTCTACGGGCTTCTAATGTCGAAAAAATGCGGATTTTGTGAGCAAACTAACTTATTTACCATAATGGGCACTTAGCGAAACGAATTTTGGGATGGACTCTGCAACCTCCACCTTTGAGTGTCTGATAGCATATGAAAAGAAATGCTATCTCGGGTTATTCAATCAATCGAAGCCATTGACAAATACGCTAATGAATTAGAAACCAGAGTATTTGAAATTGAAGAATTTCTGACGCAGATTGAGTACTAAGAGCAGAATGATTTCTGTTGTAATTGCGGAAGAGTTCTTGATGAAGACACGTCTTTTGTCATTTGGAATGACGATGGTCCTGATACCAACTATATGTGTAGTGGATGTCATTCTGAATTCTGGGAGTTGGTTAATCGTGACGACTAATCAGCCTTTCTTGTCTCCGATTGCATAGTGATATATACGAACGAAAAAAGAGGCTTATAGATGAGACTACCAAAAGAACTTGATCGTCAACTTGGTTTATACATATGGGGGACAATCTTATTCGCACTTTTTTGGCCCTTAGCAATTCCATGGGGAATATACAAGATTTGTGCTTTGACTGTTGATCGATGGTGTTTTAAATGTGGGAAACCATATGCACTGTATAAATCTAAATCGACAATTCTAAACTCGTATTGGGAGAAGGCATGCTTAGACGGCTCTCCGGATATGAGATACAAACGAAACTCAAAACACTCAGAAGTTGAAGAAATCTGGATGTGTAAGCATTGTTCAGCAACCAAAGTTAAAGTGGTTTCTCATGTAGAGTCATATTAATTTTATCAACGCGGTTTAAGTTGATTCTCTGCTTTCGACAAATTGAACATAACACCCGTTCTATGCACCACAAAAAAGTCAGCCTTTGGCCGACCTTCTTGTTGTATCTCACTAGGGTAGTAGAGATTAGAAAATGTATACCTAATCACCATGTGCACTAACCTACAAAGGGGCACTTTCGAGCTAGAAAGTGCCACGGGTAAAAATTCAACCTGAGAAGCTTTTGAACATTCAAACTCAACTGGCCAAACAGTTTTGAATTGAATTTTTGACGTCAAGTTGAATAGCTTTTTAACAGGGAAAACTCACATTAACAGGATGTGAATGAGTCACTACTCTAAACCTGTTCGTGGCAGAACCTATCCACTCTCGCCTCCCTTCTCTTTCTACTCCCTTGCCATTCCTGTCTAGACTCACCCTTTCCTTTCGTATGCGCGTTACTCAAGTATGTCAGTGACTCAAGCACACAAGCGGATCAATCCTTTACACGGGATCTCATAGATAAATGAGTCAATTGGTATTACACTGCCCCTATCTTTATATCTTGAGAATTCACAGTGCATTCCAATATCTACATTCCTCAATCTTTCCTAGATAAAATCGAAGCCATTATGCCTGATGCGCTTTCAATGGATGACTTTATCGCTTCTTGTCAGAGTCCTCTTCGCAAGAGCATTCGGGTTAATACGCTTAAAATGAGTGTTACCGATTTTCAGGCGCTTGCGGCGCGCAAAGAGTGGCAATTAGAACCCGTGCCATGGTGTGACACGGGCTTTTGGATCACCGCCGACGAATCTCAAGTACCTCTGGGAAATACAGCAGAACACATGTCTGGGCTGTTCTATATTCAAGAAGCCAGCTCGATGATGCCACCAGCCGCCCTCTTTTTGGATGACACAGACGATTTTCACGCGGTATTAGATACTGCCGCCGCCCCAGGCTCTAAAACCACCCAGATTGCCGCTTTGATGAATAATCAAGGTGTTTTGGTCGCGAACGAGTATGCCGCTAGCCGTGTCAAAGTGCTGCATGCGAATGTCGAACGTTGTGGTGTTCGTAACGCTGCGTTGACCAACTTTGATGGACGCGTTTTTGGTGGCTGGCTACCAGAATCTTTCGACGCTGTACTACTCGACGCCCCATGCTCTGGTGAAGGCACGATTCGTAAAGATGAAGACGCAATGAAGAACTGGACACAAGCGTCGGTCGAATCCATTGCCGATACTCAAAAAGATCTCATTGAAAGTGCTTTCCATGCATTGAAACCCGGCGGTGTGATGGTTTACTCAACCTGCACGTTAAGTACTGAGGAAAACCAAGCGGTTTGTCATCATCTTAAAGCCACCTTTGGCGAGGCGGTCACGTTTGAATCACTAGAAAGCTTGTTTCCAGAAGCAAACAAAACACTGACAGAAGAAGGTTTCTTGCACATTTTCCCACAAGTTTACGATAGCGAAGGTTTCTTTGTCGCTCGTATACGCAAACTGGCGAGTGTCGAAGCACCAACGGTGAAGAAGCGCCTAGGTAAGTTCCCGTTTACAAAAGCCAGTAAAAAAGAAGCACAATCAATCACTGATGCGCTTCATACCGCTTTGGACATTTCCCTGCCTGAAGACAGTCAAATATGGCTAAGAGACAAAGATGTCTGGCTATTTCCTGAAGCGTTAGAGCCGCTGCTTGGCGAATTGCGCTTTTCTCGAATGGGCATCAAAATCGCTGAAACCCATAAGAACGGCTATAAGTGGCAGCATCAAGTGGCAACAACCCTTGCCAATGGCTCAGAAAAGCAGTGCATCAGCCTTGAGATTGACGATGCCCGTGAATGGTTTATGGGAAGAGATGTGCGCCCAGAAGGATTAACTGGCAAAGGCGAAGTCTTGGTCGCTTATCAAGGGTTGATTATTGGCCTCGGGAAATGGGTGGGTAACCGCGTCAAAAATGGTTTACCACGCGAATTAGTCCGCGATAAAAACCTGTTCTAGTCTCTATTTGGTCAAGGTTGCTCAAGAGGCGAAAGATCAAATGTCCCATGGGGAATTGCATTCATTACATTTTTTGTTGTGAAACTAGCAAGTCGTAGACGCTGTACTACAATTAAGTAACAGAAAGCTCCGTGCTTGGACTCATTTCTCTCATGGAATGAATCCGATATTGTTTTTAGCGCAGGCTCATAGGAGCCTATTCCCCTAGGCCCAAAGAATGGAATGATTTGGGCCCTTTTTCACTTGAGCCACTAGCCTCCCCCTTATACTGACGAATCAGTGAAGACAGATAACAAAACAGCCAACATCATGTTGGCTGTTTTCATTGATACTTTCGTTTCTTAATAAGTGAAGTAAAAAGCAGATTGAGTGAGTCGGTTACTTCACCAAACGGATACCGTCTTTCTCGATTGTTATTTTACCCTGCTTATACAAGCCACCAATGGTTTTCTTGTAGGTGCCTTTACTGGTGCGGAACTCGGCAAAAATCGCATCCGGGCTTGATTTATCATTCAGTGGTAAGAAACCATCGCGCTTTTCTAGGGTTGCCATCACTTTCACCGACAAATCATCCATCTTACTCACACCGACTTTTTGCAGTGCTAAGTTGATTTTGCCATCTTCACGAATCGCTTTCACATAACCTTTCAGCTTTTTACCAATAAACAGCTTACCGAACACATCGGAAGGGAAAATCATTCCCCAGTGCTGACCATTGATGATCGCTTTGTAACCTAGGTCACTGCGCTCAGCAATCAACAAGTTCACTTCTTGGTTAGTTGAGTAGTTCGCTGGAGTCTTATCCAATAGCTTGTTGAATTTCGTTGTACCAACAATACGACCCGAGGCTTTATCGGTATAAACATAAACAAGCAGTGTCATGCCTTCAGCAAGGCGGCCACGTTGCTCACTAAAAGGCACGAGTAAGTCTTTTTCGGCAATGCCCCAATTTACAAATGCACCAGTGCTACTGATGCCTTCGACTTTCATTAAGCCCCACTCACCCACTTGGGCAATCGGCGTTTCTGTCGTTGCCACCAGCTCACGATCAGAATCGAAATAGACGAATGCATCGATACTTTGACCAACTTCAGTGCCTTCAGGTACATGACGTTTTGGAAGCAGAATGCTGCCATACTCACCACCATCGAGGAAAACACCAAATTCAGCGTGTTTCGTTACTTCTAAGTGGTTAATTCGACCAACTTTAATCATCTAAATGTATCTCTTTGCAAATTTGCGGAGATTATACGTGATCTCTGTTATCCTTGCTTAAGTTTCATCTATTTATTTTATTCTCACTAGGAGATCTCTTTGATAAGTGTCGATAAACAGGACTCAATTACACTCAAAATCAGCCACTCTTTGGCAAAAAGTAAAAAAGTAGACCTCGACTTTTATCTGTTCGTACCAGGTGAACTTGGCTTGCGCCCTGACATTCTTTCCGAAACCGATTTCTATCACAGCGCGATAACGCAAAAACGCGCCTATTACAGTGACAAAACGCTGCTCCCCCTTGTTCACAGCCGTTTGGCAAAGCGTGGGCGTCTTTCGACTCGTCAATATCGAGTCAGCTTGAGTTTGTTTGCGTATCAATATGTGATTGCGTTGGACAAGGCCGTTGAAGGACTCAACAAGCTTAGCGGTGACAACGTCACTGAAGATGAAGTGGATGAGGTGTTAGAACTCTCAATCGATATTCTTAAACGCTTACGCCGTGCGATTCCTTTTGAAGAGAGTTTAAAACGCTACTACGTCAACATTGATAACTATCTCTCTTGGTATACAGAGCAAAAGTTTCTTTCTTTAGTTGCCCACTTACCCCGTGAAGGCGACTATTCGACGGTGAAACAGCGACTGATCACGCTGTGTGAAAAAGAGCAAGCCCACCGTAAACTCAACAATTATAACTCTGAGCGCGTTAGAGAAGACGTCACTCGGATCAGCAATAAAATGCGCTTGCTACGTCGTTTAATTGAGCACCCAATCGTTTTAAAAGAGAAGACAGGCTCAATGGGTGCGAATATGAAACGAATGATCAAAGGGGTAGCGACCGGGTTAGTGATGGTGTTTGTGACCACTACCGTGATCACGGCTCGTGATTATCTTGGCGAAATCTCCGCTTCGTTCATTATCGCGATGTCATTTATCTATGCGTTACGAGAAATCTTCAAAGACGACTTACGCGATATGATGTGGCGCTGGATCCGCAAAGGAAAGCCGAAGTGGCGTAAGCGCTACTATGATCCGAGTACCAATAAAATGGTCGGGCGCAAATTGGAGTGGCTAGACTACACCAGCTACAGCAAGTTACCTGACCGTATCCAGCAAATTCGTAAAAAACGTGTTGTCCAACGAGAAGAACAAGTACTTCATTACCGTGCGGCGACCGATATGAGTACCTCCCTTTTCCTCAGTGGGTATGATCAAACCCGAGAGACCATCAATGTCAGCGTTCGCGCTCTAACCCGCTTGATGGATAAGGGAAGCAATAAAGTTTACCGTCTTAATGACAAGCAACAGGTCACTAAAGAGTCGGTCGAAAAACGCCACCTACTTAATCTGATCATCAAAGAAGATAATCATTTAGGTGAGGTTAACTACTATCGTTACAAAATCGTAATGAACCGTTCTAAGATCGTTGATATTGAACAAGTCGAGATTCCGCCTGGAGAAGACGACATTCGTCGCTCTTAAATGCTACTCGACATGGTGCTACTCGACGTGATGCCACTCAACTTGGAACCACTCAACATAGAACCGCTCGACATGGGGCCTATCGGCTCCATGTTAGGGAAATAACCTCATACCACGGATTTTACCGATAACTCCAGTTCAAATCGTGCTACAGGTTCTTGAGCCAATTTTTCTGGACAATACGCAATAATGGTTACCTTTTGGTTTACCCTTTTTCCTGTCAATTTCGTTTCTGTAAGCATCTCATCAATTGTATGTCCCTCAGAACATCGAAAGAGTACGTCGCCTTCTGGGCGCTTTAAAAATTCTCCAGAAACAGATTTAAACGCTAAAGAAATGGTATCACCACTCGCCTTTGCTTTACTCATGGCTAAGAACCCTCCCGCAACATCAGCGCCAACAGCAAGTGCGCCGAAATACATTCCCCCTAAATGGTTTCTTGTGCGGCGAAAAAGTGGGATCACCACCTCTACTTTTTGACTATCGATCGCAACAATTTTTGGTCGACAAAGCCAAATGAGTGGCACCTGAAAAAATCCGAACAATCTTAAATACCAATTCGCTTTTGTTAGCCTATTCATAAAAAACTCTCGCCTCGAAGTTTGACGTCGACTCTCCATCTGCTACCCCATGAGCACCTTCTATCCTATTAGGATCTAGTGCCCCATTGCGTTGACAATGTTATTGCATAGCGACCTACGGGTTAATACACAGCGAATTACGCCACAGACATGGCCCACAACACTCTGGTCAGTCCAGTTAAGCAGCTGTTCGTAAAGCCGTCAAAATAAAGTGACGAAAATCAGCGAAAAATGAACACTTGATTGGCATAGCGGCGAACAACGTTTTTATGCTTCTTACTTAAATAATCGAAACCATAACTGAAAGAAATCAAACCGTCATTGACCCTCGTATCATTGTTATGAAAGTTGTATTTTTAGTTTTACTAAACCAAGCAGCATCAAGTAAATAGGAATCATTAACAGCCACTTATCTGGCATAGCACGCAAATAAGAGATAAAAGCCATTAAATAAAGCAATATCTATTGAAATGAAACGATTTCAGTTGTTCGGTCATATTCTCTTTATATTTACACATATCTTTACACCAACTGGGCTGTATCGTGATGAATACGCAATTTTGATAGCTTAGATTGCTGGTTAGTGGTTTATTCCTTACTTCTTTTCCGTTATCTTAACTGCTTCGCAATTGAGAAATAAGCTATCACATGCCATTAAAAACTGATGAATTGAGAACCCAACCACTGGGACCAATGCCTACACCTGCGGAGCTCGGAAGCGCACACCCAATCACTGATGATGTCGCAGAACGAATAGCTCAATCTCGCAGACAAATTGAAAACATTTTGACAGGTAAAGACCAACGCCTATTGGTGATTGTTGGTCCTTGTTCTGTGCATGACACGGATGCTGCTATTGATTACGCCAAGCGTTTAGCGGATATCCAAGAACAGTACAAAGATGAACTGTTCATTGTTATGCGTACTTATTTTGAAAAACCACGTACTGTTGTGGGTTGGAAAGGTCTGATTACTGACCCGAACCTTGATGGTTCTTACGCGCTAGAAGCCGGTCTGAGCAAAGCACGTAAACTTCTACTGGATATCAATAAACTTGGCCTTGCTACTGCGACTGAGTTTCTGGATATGATCACGGGACAGTACATTGCAGACTTAATCACTTGGGGTGCAATCGGCGCACGTACCACTGAGTCTCAAATTCACCGTGAAATGGCCTCTGCACTTTCTTGCCCAGTTGGCTTCAAGAACGGCACCAACGGTAACGTAAAGATCTCTATCGACGCCATTCGTGCAGCACAAGCATCACACTACTTCTACTCGCCAGATAAAAATGGGCGTATGACGGTTTACCGCACCAGTGGTAACCCACATGGCCACATTATCCTACGTGGTGGCGACAAAGGGCCTAACTTTGATGCAGAATCCGTCGCTCAAGCCGCTGAACAGCTTGCAGAGTTTGATTTACCACAGCGCCTGATTGTAGACTTTAGCCACGCTAACTGTCAGAAGAAACATCGCAAGCAACTTGAGGTCGCTCAAGACATTTGTGAACAGATCAAATCTGGCAGCAAATACGTTGCTGGCATCATGGCTGAGAGCTTCATTGTTGAAGGTAATCAAGCGATGACGGATCTGAACAACCTAACCTATGGCCAGTCAATTACTGACCCTTGCCTAGGCTGGGAAGACACAGTTGCTATGCTTGATATGTTGGCGGAAGCTATTAAAGAAAGTAAATAATCGATAAGGAATAAGTATGCCTTCTTTTGATATTGTGTCGGAAATCGACGTAGTTGAATTACGTAACGCTGTAGATAACGCGAATCGCGAGCTTTCAACGCGTTTTGACTTCCGAAATGTAGAAGCAAGCTTCGAACTTAACGAAGAAACGGTCAAAGTGTCTGCTGAAGGTGAATTTCAGCTTAAGCAAATGCGCGACATTTTGCGTGGGCACTTAGCGAAGCGCGGTATTGATGCGAACGCAATGGAATCAAAGAACGCTGAAGCATCGGGCCGTAACTGGCATCAAAACATTACCTTCTTACAAGGTATTGAAACGCCAATGGCAAAGAAAATCGTTAAACTTATCAAAGACTCGAAAGTGAAAGTTCAGGCCTCGATTCAAGGCGATAAACTTCGTGTTCAAGGTAAGAAGCGCGATGATCTACAAGCGACCATGCAGCTTATTCGTGAAGGTGAACTGGGCCAACCATTCCAGTTCAATAACTTCCGCGATTAATTCTCGCTACATCTGGGGATAACTCACCCATCCCAACGATACAAAAAAGCCTCTGTTTTCAGAGGCTTTTTTATTAATCACGTCATTGATTCGATAATACTTTTGGCTGGCAAGCTTTCACTATTCAGAAACAGAGCCGCCGCGTATCAGGGGTTGCCCCGCTCTCAGTAATTCATACTCAGCGCTATCCGGTACATACACGCAGATTCGTAGCCCTTGCTCAGTAAACTCTTTCAATTGGTGACTGAGCGTGACCGCGTCACTAAATAGTTCACGTTCCGCATCGCGACGACTCAATTCAAGATACGCTTCTGGCGTGTCTTGGTGGTACAACACCAATTCCGCTTGCTGCATCAGCCTTAACGCTTTCATTGGCAGCAATTCAACATCGTCTTGATATTCAATCCAAGTCAGCGAACCTTGATCATCAACCTCATGATTCAGTGCCTTTTGATACGCCTGTTCTAAATCTTCCTTGTTCATGGCGTGCTCAACTTGCGGCATGCCTAAGTACACTTCCCAGAACTTACGGCGATCATCGACCGAAGGGAGCACTTCTTTGATATGGTTACGTTTGCTGTCACAAAAATCCGTCACTAAAGCCAAGTTTTGTGGCAATTGTGCTTCAAACTTTTCACGCAAGTTGCGAATGAGTACTGGCGATGCGCCCCCACTGGAAATGGCAATCTGAATACGACCACGGTTCATCATCGACGGCGTGATAAAATCACAATAAGGCTTATCGTCAACGACATTAACTAAAATATTGAATTCTTTAGCATCTTTATAAACTTGATGATTTAACTCAGGATTATCTGTCGTCGCCCAAACTTGAATATAGCGCCCATCCATTAAGTGGCTCGAATAAAAGTTCTGTACCCAATGGATCTCACCAGCATCAATAAGATCACGTAAAAACTTTGCCACACTCGGAGAAATCAATGTTATGTCAGCACCCGCTTTAAGCAGTGCTTCAACCTTACGACAGGCAACTTCACCCCCTCCCACAACCAAGACTGGCTTGTTGAGAAGGTCTAAAAACAGAGGGAAATACCGCATTTCAATCCTTGATAAACCAATTAAAGACATGCCATCGTACCAGAAGTCCCCAAGATGAAAACCCTTCTCATTTTAAAATAGGACAGTTCTTTCTTTTGCTGCATCAATGGCTAAATTAAAGGTTGCCACCTCACGCATATTTTTCCTTCTTATGGAGATTTAAAGTCAGACTTACCCTGCACTTTCATCAGCAAATTCTTTTAAAAAGCTCAATAAATGTGATTTCACTCTAAATTCAATGGACTTTAATTATTTGAGATTATCAAAATCCTTTCCTACGCTTTTAAGTGGTTGATTAGTAAACACCGTTCAAATTGCTGATCAAACTGCGCGAGGGACAAGACAAAAACAGACCTCGTTCTCTACTTAAATTGTCAAGCACGGATCATACAGGAAGGATACCAATGGCAAATAAAATTAAAGTTCTCGCTTCAGTGATCGCAGCGTCTTCAGTCATGTTCGCATCACACGCTTCTGCTGCTGATAGCACGCTTGAAAAAGTGACTAAACAAGGATTTTTGACCTGTGGCGTAAGTACTGGTCTTCCAGGGTTTTCAAACCCAAATTCAAAAGGTGAATGGGAAGGTATTGATGTAGAGTACTGCCAAGCTTTGGCTGCCGCAGTCTTAGGGGATAAGACCAAAGTAAAATACGTACCGCTTACCGCCAAAGAACGTTTTACTGCCTTACAATCCGGTGAGATTGACGTATTGTCTCGTAACACGACATGGACTTTACATCGTGATACGGCACTCGGGCTGAACTTTGTTGGCGTCAATTACTACGACGGACAAGGCTTTATGGTCAAGAAAGACTTAGGGCTATCCAGTGCGAAAGAACTCGATGGTGCTTCCGTCTGTGTGCAGTCAGGCACGACCACCGAGCTTAACCTTGCCGATTACTTCCGTAATCAAGGCATGTCCTACAAACCCGTGGTCTTTGATACTGCTGCTCAAACATCCAAAGGGTTCGATGCTGGACGTTGTGATGTACTCACTACAGACCAATCCGGTCTGTATGCGCTTCGTTTGAATCTACAAAACCCGAAATCCGCGCAAGTACTGCCTGAAATCATTTCAAAAGAGCCACTTGGTCCAGTGGTACGCCAAGGTGATGACCAATGGTTTAACATCGCCAAGTGGACACTGAATGCCATGATCAATGCTGAAGAGTACGGTATCAGCTCAGAGAATGCTGACCAAATGTTGAAATCCAAGGATCCAAACATCAAACGTATCTTGGGTGTTGATGGACCAAAAGGAAAAGGACTCGGTATTCGTGATGACTGGGGTTATCAGGTCATTAAACAGGTCGGTAACTATGGCGAAAGCTTTGAGCGTACCGTCGGTACGGGTTCCCCACTTCGCATTTCACGTGGTGTTAATGCCTTATGGAACGACGGCGGCTTCATGTATGCGCCACCAATCCGCTAATGGGATTGATCTTGTCTGTATTGTGAATCAATCAATGCTTTGACGTAACGCCATGTCACGCTGTGTTGATTGGCCTTTTCACACTACAAATTTGGGCGGTTTCGACCGCCCTTTGATTTCTATGGATTGAGGTTAGTGCTGTATGAAAGCTAACAATGACACCCCCCAAAAGAATACCAGCATTCTTTATAACCCAACTTTCCGTGCCATCGTGTTTCAGTGCCTTGCTGTCATCGCTTTGGTGTTTTTCTTCTATACCATCGTCAATAACACCCTGACTAATCTGGAATCTCGTGGCATTGCGACAGGTTTTGGTTTCCTTGACCAAGAAGCTGGTTTCGGAATCGGTCTCACCTTAGTCGAATACGACGAAACTCATACTTATGGCCGTACCTTTTTAGTCGGCTTGCTCAACACGGCATTGGTCTCATTTTTAGGGATCATCGTCGCGACTGTCCTTGGCTTTGTTATTGGTATCGCGCGACTCTCTTCAAACTGGTTGGTCAGCCGTTTTGCCGCCATTTATATTGAAATTTTCCGTAACGTACCCCTACTTCTTCAAATCTTCTTTTGGTACTTTGCGGTACTTCAAGCCTTACCATCGCCTAGACAGAGTCTCAGTCTAGGTGAAGCGATCTTCCTTAATGTGCGAGGGCTGTATTTTCCTGAGCCCGTTTTCGAGTCAGGCAGTGCGTTCGTCCTTGCAGCACTCATTGCTGGCGTCATCGCTTCAATCTTGATTGGCATTTGGGCAAGAAACAAGCAACGACTGACCGGTCAACAAACACCCATGATTCGAATTGTTCTCGGTTTAGTTGTGATACTGCCATTGGCGATTTATTTTCTTTCAGGTTCCCCGATCAGTTTGGCTTATCCTGAATTGAAAGGCTTCAATTTTCGAGGTGGTATCAGCATCATCCCTGAACTCGCCGCACTCCTAGTCGCGTTAAGCATCTATACAGCTTCCTTTATCGCCGAAATCGTCCGTTCGGGCATCAATGCGGTCAATCATGGGCAAACAGAGGCAGCCATGTCTTTAGGGTTACCAAGAGCCCGCATCTTAAAGCTGGTGGTCATTCCTCAAGCATTAAGGATCATCATTCCGCCTCTTACCAGTCAGTATCTTAACTTAACCAAAAACTCTTCACTCGCAATGGCGATCGGTTACCCCGACTTGGTATCAGTGTTTGCAGGGACCACTCTCAACCAAACCGGGCAGGCCATCGAAATCATTGCGATGACCATGGGCGTTTACCTCACCCTCAGTTTGTTAACGTCCTTGCTGATGAATATTTACAACCGCAAAGTCGCGTTGGTGGAGAGATAAGATGACGGATAAACATGAATTTCAACCCGATCTACCGCCGCCGCCAAACACCGTCGGTGTTGTGGGGTGGTTGCGTAAAAACCTGTTCAATGGTCCGGTGAACTCCATCGTTACCATTGTGTTGGCTTATTTTGCTATTTCTTTAGTCTGGAGCATTGTTGATTGGGGATTACTGAACGCCGATTGGTTCGGCAACACCCGCGACGATTGCTCTCGTGAAGGCGCTTGCTGGGTGTTTATCAGCGTCCGTTGGGACCAATTTATGTACGGCTTCTACCCTGAAGCTGAACTGTGGCGTCCACAACTCTTCTACATAACTCTTGCCATTTTTACGGTATTACTTGCTTACGAGAAAACACCCAAGCGTACTTGGATTTGGCTTTTCTTTGTCAATATTTACCCATTTATCATTGCCGCTTTGCTTTACGGGGGCGTTTTTGGTTTAGAAGTCGTCGAAACCCACAAATGGGGAGGTCTGCTGGTCACCTTAATCATTGCTCTCGTGGGTATTGTGGTGTCTTTGCCTATCGGGGTCGCTCTCGCCTTAGGTCGTCGTTCCGATATGCCGATCATTCGTAGTTTGTGTACCGTTTACATAGAAATTTGGCGCGGCGTGCCATTGATCACTGTCCTGTTTATGGCGTCGGTCATGCTGCCACTCTTCCTCGCGGAGGGGTCTGAGACCGATAAGCTCATTCGCGCCTTGATTGGTGTGGTGATGTTCAGCTCTGCTTATATGGCGGAAGTCGTGCGTGGTGGTCTGCAAGCCATCCCGAAAGGTCAATATGAAGCCGCCGATGCGCTTGGGCTGTCCTATTGGAAAAAGATGGGCTTAATCATACTGCCGCAAGCTTTAAAAATTACCATTCCTTCGATTGTGAATACTTTCATTGGTTTATTTAAAGATACCAGTCTGGTATTAATCATTGGTATGTTCGATGTCCTTGGCATTGGACAAGCCGCGAACACTGACCCTGAGTGGTTAGGTTTCGCTACGGAGAGCTATGTTTTTGTTGCCTTAGTCTTCTGGGTATTCTGCTTTGGAATGTCACGGTACTCGATTTGGCTTGAAAACCGACTCCATACTGGTCACAAACGTTAACTCTCCGTTCAAGGATGCATTATGACTAAACAAGATTACATGATTCAGTTAAAAGACATGAACAAGTGGTACGGTGAGTTTCATGTACTAAAGAACATCAACCTCAATGTGAAGCAAGGGGAAAAAATTGTCATTTGTGGGCCTTCTGGCTCTGGCAAATCAACCATGATTCGCTGTATCAATCGTTTGGAAGAACATCAGCAAGGGCAAATCTTGGTTTCCGGCACAGAGCTGACTGAAGATTTGAAGAACATCGAAGCCGTTCGACGTGAGGTTGGGATGTGTTTCCAGCACTTCAATCTCTTCCCTCATCTGACCGTTCTCGAAAACTGCACTTTGGCACCCATTTGGGTGAAAAAAATGTCAAAGCAAGAAGCCGATGCTATTGCAATGAAGTATTTAGAACGTGTGAAAATACCTGATCAGGCGGACAAATACCCAGGGCAACTGTCTGGCGGTCAACAACAGCGTGTCGCAATTGCTCGCTCACTCTGTATGAGCCCACAAATCATGCTATTCGATGAGCCAACATCGGCTCTTGATCCTGAGATGGTTCGTGAAGTGCTAGACGTAATGGTGGAGCTTGCTGAAGAAGGCATGACGATGCTTTGCGTTACACATGAAATGGGCTTTGCCAAAGAAGTGGCTGACCGCGTTATCTTTATGGATGCGGGAGAAATCATCGAACAAAATAACCCACATGATTTCTTTGAAAATCCGCAGTCAGATCGAACTCAGAATTTCTTGGCTCAAATTTTACATCATTAAACTCGCTCGGTTTTAGGCTCACATGGCGCGTGTAAGCGCGAACACTGCTCGAGGCTCAAACCCTATTGCAACATCGAAAGAGACGCCACCTTGCGTCTCTTTTCCTTTTTTAGCAACCTTCCCGACACTCCTTGCCTAACAAAAGATGCGACTTATATCCACACAAAAACCGTGGTAGAAATAAAGTGTTACAACTTGCAAAATACATAAGGTATTATTTCCACTATTATTTTAGAAAATTAGTTGTGTCTTCATCCTTGATTTTTGTTGGGTTCGGACACATAACTAACTATATAAGTAAACCCTTCGAGAGGAAGACTATGAACAGTCCAATGTTTTCACAGTCACATAGTGCACCTAGCACTCTTGAGACGAACAAAGTATTGAAAAATACTTACTTTCTACTGTCTATGACACTGATCACTAGTGCCATTGCAGCAGTGGGTACTATGGCGATCGGTATTTCATCAATCGCAGCGATCGTGATGCAGCTTGCTGCTATCGGTATTCTATTCTTCGTGATGCCTCGTGCTATCAACACCTCTATGGGCATTGTTTGGACATTCGTGTTCACGACCCTTCTGGGCGGCGCACTTGGTCCGATGCTAAGCTACTACGCGTCAATGTCAGGTGGTCCAACCATCATTGCTCAAGCGCTTGGTCTAACAGGTATCGTATTCCTGAGCCTTTCGGCTTACACCATCACAAGCAAGAAAGACTTTTCTTTCATGCGTAACTTCCTACTAGCGGGCCTAGTGATTGTTATCGTTGCAGCGATTATCAACATCTTCGTGGGTTCGACTCTAGGTCAGTTGGTTATCTCTAGTGTTTCAGCGCTAGTTTTCTCTGGTTTCATTCTGTATGACACAAGCCGCATCGTTCGTGGCGAAGAGACAAACTACGTAAGTGCAACAATCTCGATGTACCTAAACATCTTGAACCTGTTCACAAGCCTGCTGTCTATCCTAGGCATCATGAACGACGACTAATCTCGTTTTCAGAAGATGACGTTAAAAGCCCAGATTCGTCTGGGCTTTTTTACATCCCAAGATCGATTGCCAGAGCGATTCCAAAAAATCCATTCCTAAAAAGCTACTCTCAAAAGGCTATTCCAAAAGGCTACTCCCGAAAACTATTCCCTATAGCTGTTCCCTATAGCTGTTCCCTATAGCTATTCAAACAGAGCTATTCAAAAAAGCGATTACCAAAAAGCCTTAAGACCTTAGATTCACTTCTGTATCACTGGGTTTCAAAAAAGAAACTGACTCCTTCTCAACGGCTTTGTGTCAAACACAATCATAAGAATTCGATTGATGAACATTTAAGCCCACAAGACAAATACTGCATAGTTAGTCAAAACCAAAAATAAAACCTCGGCAAAATTTCTAACAATACCGTTATTTATTCAAAAATTCGCATAAGTGGCATTTCCCCTTCCTACGCACTTCATGGATGGTAAATCGGCATTCAAAGAGATTGTTACGTCTCTCTCTTGAGCCAAATCTCTCTCCAAGCTACCCTAGTGCCATTGTTTGTAATTGAGAAATGCTGATGTTGTTGTTTAAAGGCAAAGAAATTGAAACGGATGCGCAAGGCTACCTGTTGGATCACACCCAGTGGGAACCTGAAATGATCGAACTTTTGGCGCAAGAAGAAGGGATCGAGCTGACCGAGGCCCACTTAGAGGTCGTTCATTTCGTCCGTGATTTTTACGAGGAATTCAACACCTCTCCGGCGGTGAGAATGTTGGTAAAAGCAATAGAAAAAGAACATGGACCTGAAAAAGGCAATAGTAAGTACCTTTTTAAACTGTTTAAGCAAGGTCCAGCAAAACAAGCGACCAAATTGGCGGGGTTACCTAAGCCTGCTAAATGTTTGTAACACTTTTTTTTAACTAATTTCACCTTACGATTTGTTAGTAAGTCAAAAAACCGCGCATAGACTGATATTCCACTTGTTGAACTTCGACCTTGTCTACTGTCGCGGTTTTTGGTCCCTGTTCAAGCCAGTCAGCCATTAACTTTATCGACTCTTTTTCACCTGAAACAAAGACTTCCACGTCGCCATTCGCTAGGTTTTTCGCATAGCCAGTTAAGCCCAAAGTTTGACCTTGCTGCGAAGTATAGTAGCGAAAGCCTACCCCTTGCACCCTTCCTGATACAATAAACATTACGCTTCTTTGATCCATCTATATACCTCTCATTCTAATTGAGTGTTATATTGAAAGAGCCTATTCACCCCACTAAGGATAGTGGGTTTTTATAGAGAATAACTAATATGAAAGAAATACCTTTTCGTTGGATCGACAAATATTTGATCCATTTAAAAATTCAAGAAAAGTTCTACTTGCTCTTCCTTCTTCCGCTTTTAATGCTGCTGATTCTCACTTTGGTTTTAAATAGTGCGGCTGATCACATGCTCAACCATCTCTATCAGGACGAACTGATGTTGATGAAAGGTCTTATTGAAGCGGGTAATCTCAGTCAACAGCAAGTCCAAATGATCGTTGCTAACTCTGATACCGTGGCACTTGGTTCAGGACAAGGCTCTGTCAGTGTACTGAATGGCAGCTTTAGTTTAGTCGCTTCTCACGAGCAAGATCTTTGGCACGCGCTCACAACAACACATATTACGATTATCGCTGTATCGCTTTTTGTCGTCGCTATGGGTGTGTATTACATCATGACCTTCATCGGTGGAGCGATGTTTGCCATGAATAAATCACTGACCACATTAGCTGACGGTGACCTGACTTCGCGCATGAATTATTTTGAAGTGCGTGATGAATTCAGCACAATCGCAATCACGATTGATAAAGTATCTGACCGTGAACAAAAAATGGTGTTGTCGATTCAAGAGTCTATCGCGTTAATGCAGCAGATCAGTTCAGACTTAAATCAGTCGATTCACAAGAGCTCTGATGTTTCCAATAACCAACAAGAGCACCTTAACTCTCTGGCAAGTGCCACTGAGCAAATGGCGTCAACGATTCGTGAAGTGGCAAACCTCGCTCACGATTCCAGCACTCAAACTGAAGATGCCCGTCAGGTTGCACAATCTGGACAGGTCAAAGTGGAGAATACCGTTAATTCGATTTCGACGCTCTCCACTGAAATTCAATCTGCATCTGAAGCGGTTGAAGAGTTGGACGCTAATGCGGCTCAAATCGATGAAGTGGTTACGACCATCAATGGGATCTCTGAACAGACGAACCTACTTGCACTCAACGCCGCAATCGAAGCGGCTCGCGCGGGTGAGCAAGGACGTGGCTTTGCCGTCGTTGCTGATGAAGTGCGTGCCCTTGCAGGACGCACTCAGCAAGCTACCGTTGAAATTCAGTCGATGATTGAGGCGCTACAACGTAACAGCCAGTCGCTAACCAAGCTCATGGAAGTTACGGTCAACAACGCAAATGAAGGCCAGAACCTGATGACTGAAGTTCACACGGAAATCAGCTCACTTGCGGACAAAAACCAGACTATCTCAGACAGCAGTACGCAAATTGCTACCGCTGCTGAAGAGCAAGGTGTGGTGGCTGACAATATCGCAGCCAGCGTGGATGAAATCCGAGTTCAGTCGAATACCGTGTGCGGTCTGATCTCAAGCACCTCGGTTAACGTAGAGCAACTACTGAAACAAAGTGATGATATGGAAGCCCTTCTGACAGGTCTCAAAGCATAAGCTTTCACCATATCTCTTCCCTAAGGGCGCATTATGCGCCCTTTTTTGTTCATTCAACCCTATCCCACCAAATAGATACGCACAACCAATTGCTTTTACTATGGGAATTGCGGAGAATAGCGCCCCCATTTAATAGCAAAAGAGTGACGTAATGAACGCTGCTATCTACCTCGTTAAGGGTCGAGAAAAATCAGTTAAAAGAAAACATCCTTGGATATTCTCTCGAGGAATCGCCAAAGTTGAGGGCGAACCTGAACTAGGTCAAACAGTAGATGTTTTTGCGCACAATGGTCAGTGGCTCGCGAAAGCGGCATTTTCTCCTAACTCGCAGATCCGCGCACGTATTTGGAGTTTTGACAAAGAGACGATCGACAAGGCTTTCTTTGTCAAACGCCTACAACAAGCACAAATGCTACGTGAAGATATCATTGAGCGCGACGGCCTTACTGGCTACCGACTCATTGCTGGTGAATCAGATGGTATGCCTGGCATTACCATTGATCGCTACCAAGATTTCTTTGTTTGTCAGCTACTCAGTGCTGGCGGTGAATACCATCGTCAAAACATCGTTGATGCTCTAGTTGAAGTCTTCCCTAATTGCAACATTTTCGAACGCTCAGATGTGGCAGTACGCAAGAAAGAAGGACTTGAACAAGTCACTGGCGTTTTGCATGGTGAAGAGCCACCAAAGTCCGTGGTGATTGAAGAAAACGGCGTCAAAATCAGTGTCGATATCGTTGGCGGCCATAAAACAGGCTTCTACCTTGATCAACGTGATAGCCGTTTCCAAGCCATGAAGTACGTAAAAAATAAAGAAGTCCTAAACTGCTTCTCATACACTGGCGGGTTTGGTTTATACGCCCTTAAAGGCGAAGCCAAGCGCGTGATTAACGCCGACGTCTCTCAGCCAGCACTCGATACAGCAAAGTTCAACGCTGAATTAAACGAGTTCGACATTTCGAAAAAGCGTGCTGTATTCTTGAATGCGGATGTATTTAAGCTCCTTCGTGAGTATCGCGACCAAGGCACTCAGTTTGATGTTGTTATTATGGATCCACCAAAGTTTGCTGATAACAAAAATCAGCTACCATCCGCTTGCCGTGGTTACAAAGACATCAATATGCTAGCTATGCAAATACTAAAACCGGGTGGCACCCTCCTCACCTATTCATGTTCAGGTTTGATGGATCAAAACTTGTTCCAAAAAGTCATTGCAGACGCAGCGGTTGACGCTAATCGTCAAGTGAAGTTTGTCGAACGATTTGAACAAGCTGCGGACCATCCAACCGATACCGCCTACCCTGAAGGTTTCTACTTAAAAGGTTTTGCTTGTAAGGTGATCTAATCCCACTCATAAAAGGCTAAACCCGTTAGCCATCAAATTGACTGCTCAGTTTGGTGGCTTTTATTTATATGTTACCGCACTCATAAAGTTGCTGATTAACCAGTTTCTCACTTCCTAAGTCTTTCCTCTCGTTGTCGTCTCTTTTCTTATGTCGATTTTTTGTCGCCATCTATCAACTCACTCATGGCAATTAGTGACGCCGTCACAGTTTAAATCTAAACGTTGATGGTTTACTCTGGATTCAGCGATAAAAAAAGCTGAAGCACTTGGCTTCAGCTTTTTCGTTATTGTCGTTTATCCGTCACTTTAGTCTTGGTATTTCAGACCATTGTTATCGAACAAGTAGTTTGTCAATGATGCGCTATCGACACCTTCAACGTTGATGGTCAATGACTCACCACCTTTGTTGAACGTAATGGAAGAGCCACCGTTTTGACAATCATCAACCTTGATGTGAGCCAACAAGTCATCAACATTATTGATTGTCATCCCTTCAAACAGATCAGACAGGTCTAACTTGTCGCCTTCCGCGATATTGAAGTCTTTAACCGTGTCAACTTCACCATTAGCAAAGCCATCCCACTTAAAGATATCAGCTCCCTCACCGCCAGTCAGGATGTCATTTCCTAGACCACCAATCAGTGTATCGTCGCCAAGGCCACCAACAAGAATATCGTTGCCGTTGAAAGCAAGGATTGAATCATCAGCGTTTGAACCGGATAAGGTGTCATTACCGACTGTACCATTCACTGAATCAGCATGAACGGTCGTGGATGCGGAGGTATCACCTTCTTTCGCAATTGCCGTGACTTCTAAGTCAAGGTCATCCACCGATGCTGCTGGTTTAGATGCATCTGCACTTCCGTCAACCGTCTCAACGAGCTTGTAGGAGACCACTAACTGGTTAAAGTCAACCTCTTTGGTATCCGTGCCTTGAATATCAATCACCCAAACTTTTTCACCATTGACTTCTTGATAGCCACCAAGAGCAAGCCCTGTACTCTTATCAATGATCTCGGCTCCCTCAGGAAGGCCTTTAATCTGGATCAAATCAAGGTATTCGTTATCTGAGTCAGCGACTGAAGCAGAGATGTTAATCTGAGTCTCAAGATGTTTCGTAATGGTGTAAGTGCCGTCTTTGTGAAGATCAACAATCGCATCCGAGAAGATAATTCTCTCAATTTCATACAAGTGCTCACCTTCAGTCCCTTGTACATTATTGTTTGAAGTATCTCTACCTTCGACACTGTCGATCACCAACCAATAAGGTTTCTCTTTATTTCCGTGATTATCGTAGTGTGAAAATGCGTACTCGGAAATTTTTCCTTGATAGATGACAGTGTCTATACCTGTATCTAATGCAGAACCAGTGCCCCCATAGATACTGTCATTACCACTGCCACCCAAAAATACATCTCTAGTATCATCAACTAGGTAGTCAGCCATCCCATCATTATCAGCATCAAGCCACTTAACTGAGCCTGTACCAATCATATGGTCGACCCCATCACCACCAATTTGTAAATTGCCATATTCAGCAATATTTTCATTGATGTAATGTTTAATAGAATTGATATCACTAGTATCTAGCCCTTCAACACTTGAAGTTGCTGTAGTGCCGAAAGTTACTTCCAGAATAGGCTGATCCGCTACTGGCTTAACTTCAATGTTCACCTGAATTGGCGCAGTACCTACCAAGCCTTTTTGATCAACAAAATTGACCTCAAATGACACATTACCAGAGAAGTTGGCGGCAGGCTCAAATGACCAATTACCTTTATCGTCGACGGTAAATACACCTGTCTCATTTCTGATTTCTTGGGCAACGAATGTCACTGTATCACCTACGTCAGGGTCAGTAGCTTTGAGCGTGCCTGAAACATTCACATCTTCATCGGTCGAGGTGTTAACATCCTCACCCACAGGAGCTTGGTTTCCAGGTTCAACTTTAACTTTCACTGTGATGATATCAGTGCCACCTGCTTCATCGGTAACTTTCACTTGGAAGCTATCGTCGCCAACAAAGCTATCTTTAGGATTGTATATCCATGTGCCATTTTCGAGCACAGTAACAGAATCCGCATTACCGAGTACTTGTCCTTCGACAAGCTCAAACTTCAATTTACTGTTGTCACCATCTGGGTCATCAGCAAATAGCTGTCCATGTACCTGACCATCATCTTGGTTCATCGTTGATGAGATGTCGCCCTCCACTACTTGACCAGATGTAGGGTCTATAAATTCAGGCGCATCATTAACAGATTTAACCGTGATATTAAGCGTCGAAGTATCTTCACTCAAGCCATCCGACATGGTGTAGTTCACCGTTGGAACACTGCCATGATAATCAGCAACTGGAGTAAAGGTATATTCACCGTTTGCGGCAATGGTAAGCACACCAACATTAGCTATTGTGACACTTGAACCAGCTGAGTGAGTACCTGGAATACCAGATACAGTAAACTCTGTAATGGTTACATCACCATCTACACTGGAAGTTCCTGTCAACAAGTTACCTTTATTTTCACCAGAGTCTTCTTGAACTTCAATCTGCTCATCATCATCAGCAAAATTGTCGTTAACTGGGTCGACGGTAATAGACAAGGTAGATTCGTCATTTGTATCACCGTCAGTGGTGGTATAAGTCACTGTAGGAATAGAGCCATGATAGTTTGTTGCTGAAGTGAATGTATAATTACCGTCAGCATCTAGCTTGAATGTACCTATGACATCTGAGCTCACCCCATCCGTGATAGAGACTTCATCACCAGCTTTGTACTGCTTTCCATTAATTGTAAAATCTACAACCGTAACTGGACCGTCAACACTCTGCGTTCCTGTAAGAACAGAACCCACTTGTGTACCTGAGTCTTCGTCAAAGGTCACTTGCTCATTAGTATCGGTGTAGCTGTCGTTTACTGGCGTAACCGTCAGTTTCAACGTTGAAGTATCTGTGCTGATGCCGTCCGCTACCGTGTACGTTACCGTTGGAACTGTACCGTTGTAGTTCGCATCGGCTGTGAA
>JBHOHG010000024.1:0-56669 GCA_043422575.1 bacterium sp. HQB-39
TTGATTTTCCGATATAGCGGTTTCCGACGTCTCGGAAAACCAAGTAGTTCTCTCAAAGTTACTTTTATTAACGGCGCCAAATTCAGAACCTTTAGAAAATTTTCTAAAAAAACGATTTTTGGCGATCTCAATTGGATTTTTACGATTTATATATATTTTCTACTAAAGGTTTTAATTCTGCTGCCGAATGGAGTTTTTTACACCCCCTAAAAACACAAATAATTGAATTTAAAGCATTAATGATATTTCAATATCATATTCAGCAGAGGTCATCGTATCCATAAGAGCGCATGGGGTCCATTTGAAAGGGAATGAAAGTTATAACTAGGCGAGAAAAGATGTCGTTATGACGTACAGAGGAGCGATTTAGTACCAGCTGGGTATTTGTGAGCTGAGTGGTGGTTTAGGTGAATGAATTTAAAACAAGAAAAGAAAAAGCCCCTTTTCCTTTGAGAGAACTGGGGCTAGGTTGGTAGCCAGAGCCTATGTGGAGATCAAGAGAAATGAACACATTTCCGGCGCACCGAGTGCGACTTCACATTACAAATGAAAGGCAGGTGAGAGATGAGAGAGCCAGTCATTCTACTGTAAAGACGCTTGCCAAAAGGCTTCACTCCAAAATACCCACGTCTGAGTATATGAAGGAGTTTTGCCCCTTGTACTACTGCAATAGTGACATTGCAGAGTTTGGCAACTGTTTTGCTTGAGCAAGTATTGATGTACCTGCCTGTTGCAGAATTTGAGCTTTGGTCATTTGCGTCGTCTCTTTCGCAAAGTCCGTATCTTTAATTCGGCTGTTTGACGCATCAACGTTCTCTTGAACGTTCGCCAAGTTATTAATACTGTGGCTGAGTCGGTTCTGCTTCGCACCGAGATCCGCACGTTGCGAGTCTACGTATTTTAGCGCAGCATCAATCACACTGATAGCATTTTGCGAGCCTTGTACTGTGGTTAAATCTACATTTTGTACTGTGGTGGCAATCGGTTCTTCATCTAAGCCAAGTTCTGACACTAGGCTACCAGAAAATTCTATGTCACCTTTTACATTCGGTTGTGCAACGAACAGCTGCAATCGACCATCTTCGCTCACCGATGCATTCACAACATCCGATTGACCGTTGATGTAAGTCGCTAACTCTTCGATATCATCACCAGCTTTACCCTGAACATTAATGACCAAGTCATCAACATTGCCATCTTCATCTTCACCCATTTCTGGCAGGGTGATTTGAAGCGTAGAATCCGCAGGGACGGTCCAATCTTTATCTTTCGCATTCTCAGAGAAGAAGGTTGTACCACCCATTCGAAAATCATCAGCACGGATACTCGTCAGAGCCATGATCATCGCTTCACCAGAGTTCGCACCGATTTGGAATGATGCGTCACCAAACGAACCATTGAGTAGTCGGCGTCCACCAAACGATGTGGTTTCCGCGATACGGTTCAGTTCGTCTTGTAATGCCATCGATTCTTCATTAATCGCTTGTCGCTCCGCAGGAGAGTTCGTACCGTTTGCAGATTGAATCGACAAGTCACGCATACGTTGCAGTACTGCCGTTGACTCGTTCATCGCACCTTCAGCGGTCTGTGCAATAGAAATACCATCGTTCGCGTTGCGCATAGCAACATCTAAACCACGTGACTGTGCTGTCAATCGGTTAGAGATTTGCAAACCCGCAGCATCGTCTTTTGCACTATTAATTTTGTGACCAGACGATAGACGCTCCATAGAAGTATTCAGTTCGTTGGTCGCTTTGTTTAAGTAACGTTGCGCGGTCATCGCGGAGACGTTAGTACTTACTGTTACAGCCATTTTGCTCTCCTTTTGAGTTCGCAAGCTTCTGCGAAGCGGCCAGCTTTACTCTCATTTGGATAAGCACTGACCGAAAATTACTTGCTAAATCTACCTTTCAGTAGGTTTTAGAACTTTGCTGTTTTAATTAATACAAGTAGCGTGCCAACTTTTGTTTTAATAACTTCAATTTTTTAAGCTATTGAAACGATGAAGATAAAAACTTCAATTTACTGCACATTACCACTGCTGTTACCAAGACTTTGCCTTGGTCGTGGAATGCTCACTTGCCGCTCAATTGCCGCTTCAAAAATGTACAATTCTTGAGACGGCAAACTTGTTCCCACTTTTCCCGCACTTACGGCATGGCACATAAGGCTTTAGGTCAAAAAGGCTCGTTTTATCGAGTTCAGACAAGTTTTACATTCTGCTATGCGTTAATGATGTTTACTCACTAACGCTTATTCTTTACCTGACGAGGTAGCGACCTCGTACACCTAGAGTGACACTTAGATGTAGTTAAACAGGGTCAAATCTTTCGTTTTACCAAACGCCAATTGAGACGCTTGCAAGGCACGAGAGTTCTCATTGAATTCAATGATCGCTTTCGAATAATCTAAATCTTCAAAATTACTGCGTGCTTTGGACAACGACAGATTAAAATCTTCGTGTTGCTGTTCTTGAATATCTAACGTATTCAAGCGAGCACCAATATCCGTCCGCGCCTTACTCAGATGAATAAAGGCCGCATCGAATTCTTCAGTGAT
Source organism: bacterium sp. HQB-39 (assembly GCA_043422575.1). Classification (GTDB taxonomy): domain Bacteria; phylum Pseudomonadota; class Gammaproteobacteria; order Enterobacterales; family Vibrionaceae; genus Vibrio. Next base: position 2,560 of record JBHOHG010000024.1, read on the forward strand.
CTGATGCAGTTTTGCGGTACCATTGGTATCGGCAACAGAGCGTTCCGAAAACTTCATCGCTTTTTCAAAGCTATCAAACAAGGAAAAGGTTCTTCTTGGTTCCAAGGTAATCACATCGCCCTTAGTCACCTGCCCTTTAACTTGAATGGTTAAGTCTTCGTACTGAATCCCCGTTGAAGGGTTAAATTCGTCCGCTTTAACAACGCTGCCATCTTGCTCTAACTGATAACCCCATTTGCCATTGCTCATATCCACAAAAGTGACGCGATATTCAGAGTTATCAAAGTAATTGTCATTGACGGCTCGTTCGAGCAACAACTCTGAAGCTGACTGCAATTCATACTGAGGCTCGTAATCACCAAAAGGATTCTTGATCTCCATAAACAATTTACTGCCGGGATCATTCATCGCCATTTCAAGGTTGGCGGACACTCGCATCTTTCTTTGATAATCATCGCCGGCATAAGTTACCGTCCCGTCATTATCACGAAAGAAGGGTTGATTCTTCGGTTTCGTCCCCGCAAAGGTATAGTTGCCCGATTCATCCTGAGCATTCGCAAGATGGAGCACATTGCTTGCCATCTCTTTGAGCTCACGTTTTTTGGCATCACGGTCAGCAGGCGATAATGCACCGTTGATCATTTCCATCACGGTACGTTTCGCTTCATCGGCAAATTGTTCTTGGTTTGCCACATTGACTTCGTGCTGCTCTAAACGGTTACGCACCAGAACAATGGCATCTTTATACTGACGCAATTGCTCTTGCTGCTGAGTAATGTTTTGCACATAGTGCGTCGCCAAAGGATCTTCACTTGGCGAAAGTAATTTTTTACCGGACGCCAACTGCGCCTGGTTGTGGTGAATTTTATCTTCTTGGCGGCGCAAATCGTTTTGCACCGACTGATAGTTATGGAAACTAGAAATTCGCGTTAGCATCTACTTCCCCCCTATCTCAACTGCAAAATCGTGTTAAAGGTGTCGTTTGCCGCCTGCATGATACGAGATGAAGCCATGTAAGCTTGCTGAAAACGCATCATATTGGCGGCTTCTTCGTCAAGGTTAACCCCTGAGATCGACGCCACTCGCTCTTGAGCTTGTTCAAGCTCCATACGAGAAATATCGGACAACCGCGTCGCTGTGGAGTTGCGCAGTCCCATATCAGTGTTCAAGTTATGGTAGACATCGAGAATCGTGGATTCGTTACCATCCAACTTTTTCTCCATCTGAATACGTTGCATCTTACGTAAGTTGCCGTTGTCACCTTCTGATGGCACCAAGTTTGCCGTGAACTTATCATTGGCAAACGCTCCAGCGGTTAATTCAAATACCGTTGCAGCACCCTCTTTGTATGATGGATGATTTGCAGGTAACGTCACCGCAACGGGACCGGTCGGTGGATACGCTTTAGGATCCATTAAGACATTGCCCTTAGTATCGATCACCGCATACTGGTCACCTTTCGGTGACACAATGACCTCAAACTCTCTTAAATCCCCAGCGGCAAGAATATTGAACTCAGCGGTGCCTTGAGCAAAGGTGGTCGAAGCTTCATAGCTTTGTGCGGCAATGGCTTTAGGGTCATTGGTTTCCATTTTGATTTGAGCAGCAGCATGGCGAGTTGGTCGCAATAAAATCTTCTCGCCGCGAGCAGGTTCATTGCGCACTTCCACACGCATACCATCCAGATAGAAAGCCGACCCACTGTCGTCCATTTTAACTTTTACCGTGTCCCCCGTTGGACGAACCACGGTGTAATCGCTGCCGTCATAGCGCAGGGAATATTCGCCCCCACGTAGATTGTTCGTATCTTGGATAAATACCGCTAATTCGGCTTCAGATTCAGGGCCAGTGACCACTCGCGATTTGGCAACCACTTCAGAGTTCACATCCGTAAACACCAAACCACCAATATTACCGCGTAGGTCTAACCCTTGACGCTGCAAATTATTGACATCGTAAGAGAGTGCCGTAGCCATGCGACCCAATTGATCCATGACATAAGGAATTTGATTATCTCGCATGTCTAACATAGCACCCAGCTTACCGTCGAGATCCTTACTGGTAACCGCTTTAATGGCGCTGCCTTCGTAGATCGCGAGGCGACGCTGATGCACATCAGGATGACCGGGGATCATTTTCAACTGACTGGATTCTGATCCTGAGACTAAGGTGTTACCGTTACCAATATGAACATTAAAGCCTTCCGCATTATCACGGGGGGTTACAGTCACTTTGGTAAATTCAGACAACTCTTTGATCAATGTTTCATGTTGGTCCATCAAGTCGTTATGAGGACCGGGCGTGCGCATCATCAAACGGTGGATGTCACGAATTTCATAAGCCAGCTGGTTGATTCGCTCGATGCCCATATCCAGCTTTTTATTGGTCACATCGTATTGTTGACGGACGGTTTCATGAAAACCATTGACCGTTTCAGCAATGATGCCCGCTTTCTCCAACACCACTTTACGTGAGCCCACGTCATTAGGGCTATCCGCTAATGTTTTCAGCGAGTCAAACCACTCGTTGAGGTTCTCTGGGATCTTTTTGGATGCCACAGAAGAGAGCATGTTAGAGAGCATCTCCAAATTCGCTTCGACATCGCTGCGATTCGAGTAGTTGGTCGAGGCAAGGTTGAGTTCATTGACGGCAAACTGATCCCACGAGCGGCGAACATTTTCCACATGCACGCCCATACCATAGGTTTGACCACCATACATTCGCGGCATATTCGTGCCTTGAATGACGGATTGACGGCTATAACCTTCCGTATTCGCATTGGAAATGTTGTGACCCGTGGTATTTAGTTGTCTCTGAGCCGTGAGTACACTTTGTGTACCTACATTCAGAAGATCCGACGCCATAAATGCCCCCAAAAAAACCAATAAAATCAGCAAAAACTGATTTCTCTATTAATTAGATAGCAAAAGGTATGCCAGAAATTAAATCACTATATAGATGAGGAGCTTAGAAGATGTTAAGCGGCCAAAAAAGCAACATCACTTTATAAGACTGGGGTGATATTGGTTCGTTTTTCTAAAGGATAAAAAGAGGTATAAAAAAGGCCTGCCAGTGGCAAGCCTGAAACGGATTCAATGTCGAATCTACATGTTATCGATACGCTTTTGTACACTCAGAACTTTATCCGCATAATTTGGATCCGTTGCATATCCGGCATTATGAATACCACGAATGAACTGCTCTGAATTCCCTGATTGCTGTAGTGTCGTATGATATCTTGGATTGCGGTTTAAGAAATTGACATAATCTTCAAAGCTCTGCTGAACCGAATCGTACGAACGAAATGCCGCTGTTTCTTTCACTGGCACATTGTCATGGTATTCCAGTGTTTGAGTCGCCATGCGATCGCCTTGCCAACTGCGATCCGCTTTAATGTTAAACAAGTTATTACTACTGCCGCGCGCATTGCCGATCACTTTTTGCCCCCAGCCAGTTTCCAATGCAGCCTGAGCAATCAATAAGCTCGGTTCAACACCTAAAGCTCGCGCCGCTTGCTCAGCGTAAGGACGTAAACTCTTGACGAAGGATTCTGGGGAATCGAATGAAACTGGCGTTGAACGAACACTTTGTGATTGGGCTAATTCGCCACTTTCCATTAATCGGCGTTCGGTTGCCATTGCCTTTTCACGATCATAACCAATCGCCGTAGCTTGCTGTGCCGCTTCGCGCATTGCTAATTCGTCTTGGTTGCTGCCGTAGGCTGCACCTAACTGAGCTACGATCATATCGGCAAGCCCCAACGAACCTGAAGAACTCAGTTCACTCGCCATCTGCTCATCGTGCATTTGACGATAAAACTGTTCATTTTGACTGCTCATTAAACCCGATTCGAAACCCGCGTTGGCATCTCGCATGGATTTAAATAGCATCGAGGTAAAGATAGATTCGAACTGTTTAGCCGCCGCTTTTAAAGCCGCCTGTTCACCCTCTTTATCGCCAGCAACCGCTTGTTGACGTAACTTATCTAGGCTGCTGATGTCGTGAATAAAGCCGACATCTTTTCCATTATTAATCATAACTCGCTCCTAGATAATGATCAGCTGACCTTCAATTGCACCAGCTTGCTTCAACGCTTGTAAAATGGCCATTAAATCCGAAGGAGCAGCACCCACTTGATTGACGGCACGAACCAAATCATCCAGTGTCAATCCCGGTTCAAACTTGAACATTTTACCTTCTTCTTCGGTGACTGAGATTTGCGAGTCGGGAACCACAACGGTTTCACCACCACCCAAGGCATTAGGCTGACTCACATTCAGGTTCTCTTTGATTGCAACTGTCATGCCACCATGCGTCACAGCCGCCGGTTTCAGTCGAACATGCTTGCCGACAACAATGGTACCCGTGCGCGAGTTGACAATGATTTTTGCCGCGCCATCCGCAGGGTTGAACTCAATGTTTTCAATCGCCGACAGGAAAGCAACACGCTGGCTGATATCGCGCGGGGCACGGACTCGGATTGAAGTTGCATCGACCGCAGACGCCATCTGAGGGCCTAAGAAATTGTTGATCGCATCCGCCATGCGTTGTGCGGTAGTAAAATCCGATTCAAGCAGGTTAAAGGTGATAAAGTCACCACGACCAAACGGGTTCGGTACTTCTCGCTCGACGGTCGCTCCGCTGGAAATAATCCCTACTGTCGGGTTATTGCCCACGATTTTAGAGCCGTCAGCCCCTTCCGCACTGAAACCACTCACAACAAGGTTACCCTGTGCAACGGCATAAACTTGCCCATCGAGACCTTTCAGGAAAGTCTGCAATAAAGTACCGCCTCGCAAGCTTTTTGCCGAGCCGATAGAAGAAATCGTTACGTCAACCTGCTGACCAGGTTTAGAGAAAGGAGGAAGCTCAGCCGTCACCATCACTGCGGCAACATTCTTGATTTTAGGCTTAGTACCCGGCGGTAATTGGATGCCAAAATTTTGCAGCATCGCCATAAAGCTTTGTTCAGTGAATGGGTTAGATTCACCCGTGCCCGGTAAGCCTGAGACCAAACCGTAACCGACCAATTGGTTACTACGAACCCCAGCGACCTGAGAGACGTCTTTGATACGCGCGGCATGTGCTGAGGTAATGGTTAACCACACACTCAAAACTAATAGAACAAACTTCTTCATCTTTACTCACCTTTGTTGCCACCTTGCGGCATAAACCTGTGCCAAGTTTTTGCCGCTTTGTTCGGTAGAAGCGACTGCTTATAAGGCTACATTAAAGAATCGTGCCAAGAATCCAGGCTCTTGCATATCTTGTTGTGCACCTGTGCCTGAATATTGAATTCGCGCATTGGAAACGCGGTTGGAAGCAATGGTGTTATCAAAGCTGATATCGTCAGGGCGAATCGTTCCACTTAAGCGAATGTATTCATCACCAGTATTCAGGGTGAGCCATTTCTCACCACGGATCACTAAGTTGCCGTTGTTGAGGACTTCAACCACTTCGACCGTAATGTAACCACTGATGCTGTTACTCTGCTTGGCTGATGCATCACCCGCAAAGGTGTTGGTACTGTTCATGTCATAAGAAAACGTATAGTTCCCCCCACCCACTTGCAGTACTTGACCACCAACCGACAAAGGTTCCATTTGTGAGTTATTGGTTTTCGACATATCCGCATTGGCTGTTTTGGTCGCACGTGTGGTCTCATCGAGCGTTACCGTAATGATGTCACCGAGACCACGCGGTTTAGAGTCGTCGTACATATCTGAAATATGATCTGGGTTGAACAGAGAACCAGTTGCTGCGGCATAGTGTTCTGGCTTTTGCTTCGGATGAACCGGAGCCCAAGCAGGATCGCCCGGAACCGGGTCAACACGACTGCGGAGTGCATCTTCCATATTGCCACTCGACTCTTGGGATTTGTCACCTTCAACCGCATCCACAACCGTGGTTGCTTGCTCGACTTCCGTCGTTTCAATTGGCTCTAACATGGCACAACCGTTCATAGTGAGGATCAGACCTGCAAGGGTGGCACGCTTGAGTGAAGCAAACCATGGCGTTAGTTCTGTCAATTTCATAGTGGCATTCTCATGTTGATCCGAGGCTAGTCAGAAAAAGTTATAGCTGCTGGTTAACAAAGCTCATCATCTTGTCGACGGCTGAGATCACTTTAGAGTTCATCTCATAAACACGCTGGGCTTCGATCATGTTGACCAACTCTTCCGTCACATTCACATTGGACGTTTCTAGCATCGACTGGCGGATTTGACCCAGCCCCTCTAAACCCGGAACGCCTTCTTGAGGATCACCACTTGCCCCTGTCGGCAAGTAAAGGTTTTGACCGAGAGGCTCAAGACCACCCGGGTTTACAAAATCGGTGATCGTGATCTGCCCCACGACAACGTTGTTCTGCTCGCCTCGGATACGTACCGAGACTTCACCATCATTACCCACTGTGATTGAGATGGCGTTTTCTGGGATAACAATCTCAGGCTCAAGCGGATAGCCCGAACCTGAAGTCACGATCGTCCCTTCTGCGTTCAAAGTAAACTGACCGTTACGCGAATAACCGATGTTGCCATCTGGCATGGTCACTTGGAAAAAGCCATCGCCTTCAACCATCAGATCAAGCGCATTAGTTGTCGTCTGAGCATTACCGTGAGTATGCACTTTCTGCGTTGCGACCACTTTTGAACCAGCACCAAGCATAAGGCCACTTGGGAGTTCCGTATTTTGCGAAGACTGCCCGCCAGGTTGGTTAATGTTTTGATAGAACAAATCCTCAAAGACCGCACGGCTCTTTTTAAAACCAATGGTTGATGCGTTGGCAAGGTTGTTTGAAATCGTGGCAATGTTGGTTTGCTGCGCGTCTAGACCCGTCTTACTTACCCATAGTGCTGGTTGCATAATAAACCTCTACTTTATCCGTTAGCTGCTACGAAGCAGTGAGTCAGACGCTTTATCTAGCTCTTCTGCTGTGCTCATCATTTTTACTTGCATTTCAAACTGGCGTTGCAGGTCAATCAATGCGGTCATTTCACCGACGGCATTTACATTACTGCCTTCAACAGCACCGGTTTGAATCATGACGGTCTCATCTGCGTCGTACGCCTGAGCCGGATTGGTAAAACGAAATAGACCATTGATATCTTTGAATAGGGCTTGGTTGTCGCTACGAGTCAATTTGATCGTACCAACGATTTCCATCTCTTCCGCTGGAGCGCCTTGCGGTAATACAGAAATGGTGCCATCTCGGCCTATCTCAATTTTGCTGATCGGAAGTGGGACAGTAATCGGGGCATCATTTTGACCTAGGACTAAATGGCCACTGCTGTTAGAAAGCAAACCGTTTTGGTCAATCTTAAGGTTACCGTTACGGGTTAAACCTTCTTGACCATTGTTATCAACAACAGCAATCCAACCTTGACCTTCAACAGTGATATCCAAGTCTCGCCCCGTCGTGATCACACTTCCCTGAGAGAAATTATGTCCTGGACGCTCTGTCATACTAAACACACGTGTCGGTAGCCCTTCGCCATACGCTTGCATCGAACGCGCTTGTGCTAAATCAGCACGAAAGCCGTTAGTACTGACGTTGGCTAGGTTGTTGGCACGTAGTTGCAGTGCTTGCATGTTTTGCTTAGCGCCGCTCATGGCTAAGTACAGTGCGCGATCCATAATTTGCTCCCAAAGATTCAATCTAAGAGCAATAAAGCAAAGAGTATGCCAGAATTTATTTATTCTTATTTATCAATCGGTTGAGATAAAAACAGTAATTATAAAAGAACGCTGAGTCATAGAAATCGACCAAGCGGCAATGACGCCGTAGCGAAAGCGGCAAAGAAAAGACCGCAGGGAGGCAATGGGTGACAAACAATGCCTAGCTTGGAGTGAGGTAATTCCAAACTAGGCACCAGATGAATGTCATAAAGAAGATTATCGAATCTGCAGGATATTTTGTTGTAGCTGGTTGTGAACCTCTAAGGCACGCGAGTTCGCTTGGAAGTTTCGCTGAGCAGAGATAAGGTCAACCAGTTCTTGAGTCATATCGATGTTAGATTGCTCTAGTACACCACTTGAGATAGTACCGAACGAACCTTTGTTCGATTCACCCCAAATTTTATCACCAGAGTTGTTGGTAGAGTTCCATTGAGTGCCGCCTTTCTTATCAAGACCTTGCTCATTTGGTACACGTACCATGGCGACTCGACCTAAGGTGATGTTCTCACCGTTGGAGTAAGTGCCATAAATACTACCGTTTTCATCAATATCAACTTTGGTCAAGAAACCCGTTGTCGCGCCGTCTTCATTGAATTTAGTTAACTCAAATGGGGCGGCAAACTGAGTACCCGAGTCCATATCCAGCTCTAGTACTTGAGTTGGATCACCACCGTTAAGGTTGACTGGATTCGCACCTTGACCAAGTGCCTCAGTCACCAGTGGTACACCGTTGTTCACACTTGCTAACGTACCATCATTATTAAACTTCATGGTATGTCCGATATGACCCGTCGCATTGGTCGCATCACCACCAGCGATGTTCAGCGGCTTTTCACCTTCACTGTCTGTCACTGTGTAGTAGGTCTGCCACGTGTTTGGCTGAGTCGCATCTTTCAAGTAGTAAGTGTTCATCTTATACGCTTGACCCATTGAATCATAAATGGTCGAAGACGTAGAACGGTTGTAGGTATCCGGGTTTTTAATGTCAAATGCAGCAGGGTCTTTCACTTCACCACTCGCAGGCAGGTTAACGCCTTGCTCAACTTTTGTGGTCGGTTTTGGTTTACCAAACTCAGCCGGAATATTGATTGGTGTTGGCTCATAAGACGCCACGTCACCCGTCAATTCATCGACTTCATAACCAAGCAAGAACTCTTCTTTCGCCGTTACCATGTAGTTGTCTTTGTTCAGGTGGAATGCACCATTACGAGTCAACTCATTCTGTAGCGGTACCATATGATCTTTCGCGACCGCGAAGAAACCTGTACCACCAATACGTAAATCCATCGGGTTATTGGTGTAAATGCTTGAACCTTCGTGGAACTGCTGCGCCACTTGGTTTGCTTGCACACCACTACCCGGTGTTGTCTTTGCGTTGGTAAATAGTGAATTCGAGTAAACATCACTAAATTCAGCACGTGACTCTTTAAAGCCGAACGTGTTGGCGTTCGCAATGTTGTTACTCGTCGTGTTCAGATCTAACTGAGCTGCGGAAAGACCGCTTAAAGATACATATGACATTCCAAAATCTCCTAAACCTAGCTAGCGCTTACGCTTTGCCAACTTCTAGTACTTCAGCAAGTCGAACTGGCGATTCAAAGCCAGCCAGATTGAGCAGTACGTTACCATCACCTTTACCCAGCAATACACTGTTCACATTGGCATAAGTGGAAACTGGGAAGTCAGTGGCTTCACCATCCATTAATCCCGATGCTTTTACTGCATATTTGCCAGCCGGCAATGGGTTACCGTTTTCATCTTTACCGTCCCATTCAACGCGGCTATCTCCCGCAGGCTTCGGACCTACCTCAAAGGTTCGAACCAGTTGGCCGACTTCGTTTTCAATTCGAACAATGACATTGTCGATTGCATTTGGAAGTTTCAACATCGCGGCCATACCAGCATTGTCCTGCTTAACACCCGCAGCGCCTGGAACTAGTACATCGCGCCCCACAAGCGAAGACGCTTGTAGTGCTTGGTTTGACGTCATCGACGAGTTCAAACTTTCAAATTGAGAGTTCATCTTGCCAATACCATCAACCGTCGCAAATGACGCCATTTGAGCAATCATCTGGTCATTACCTACCGGCTTAAAAGGGTCCTGTTGAGACAACTGCTTCGTCAGCAAGGATAAAAAGTCTTCTTGTTTAAGATCCTGTTTACCCGTTGTTTCCGTCGGCTTTTTGTTGTCCTGCAAGCTTTTAAGCTGGTCGATATAGGACAAGCCGCTTTGACCAATGTTATTTGGACCGGCCATACGCTACCTCCTTATCCCTATTGACCCATCTGCAGCGTACGCAGCAGCATTTGTTTGCTTGCTTCAGCGACTTGCACGTTAGTTTGGTACGAGCGAGAAGCTGAAATCATATTTGCCATTTCTTCCATGACATTAACGTTAGGTTTATAAATATAACCATCGTCACTTGCCATTGGGTGATCGGGGTTGTACTCCGCATGCAGCGGCTTGTTACTTTCCACAATGCCCATCACTTTCACTGGAACAGTATGACTTTTGCCATACTTCGCTCGACTTAATTCAGCACCAAACACTGCATGGCGTGCTTTGTAAGTTTCTTCAGCAGAGCTACTTACGCTATCCGCATTAGCAAGGTTACTTGAGGTCGTGTTTAGACGAACAGATTCAGCACTCATTGCAGAACCGGTCACATTGAATACATTAAATAGGCTCATCTAATTATTCCCCTTTCAGTGCTTTCGTTAAGTTCTTAAATTTACTTCCTAGGAAGTCGAGCGATGCTTGGTGGCGGATTTGGTTTTGCATAAACAAATTACGCTCTAAATTCACATCCACCGTGTTGCCATCCCCAGTATCAGGCTGTGTCGGTAAACGGTACTGTGTTTCACCCATCACAGACATAGTGGCAGAAATATGCCGACCATCGGTACGAGTAAGCCCAATGCTTGCCCCCGAACTTGCCGCTTGCAATGCTTTCGCAAAGTCCATTCCTTTTGCTTTATAGCCAGGTGTGTTCGCCTGAGCGATGTTGGTTGAAATAACCTCAGCATTACGCTCTCGAACACCCACTGTGTGTTGATGGATACCCAACGCTTTATCAAAAGAAATAGTCATATTCGCCTCTACATTAAGAACTGACTTACCTATAAATTAAAAAGCAATTAGCGTGCCAAAAATGAAACCGACTCACTGACCACTCATTAATTACTCGAAATCTACAGCAAGAACTAAGCCAAAAGCTCTAAAGTTACTAAATTAACAAGTGACTTTGTGAGCAGACAACTCAGTCTCACCCTAGGGTTTACGTGTTTTGAATGTCATTAAACAGTGTAACTGAAAAACTGGCTTATCAGTAATACCACGGGGGGATTCGCAACGGCAGAAGTACACCGACAGGGCGGCAACCACAACGGCAGCCAACCGAATAAAGCGGCAAGGAGACGGCAAAAGCAGATCCATCCATATGGAAGATCAAAAAAGCCACCTCATAATAGGTGGCTTTTAAAGGCACAAACGATCACTGAAACGTGATCGCTCGATTCTATTTTAACTTGTAAATGATGCCTGGATTACAGCGAACCATTTCAAAGCGGTCGGTTAATCCTGTCAGTGACTCGGAAGCCCCCAACAGCAAGTAACCGCCTGGGTTTAAGCTATTCGCCATCTGATTTAGCACTTTAGACTTCATGTCAGGCGAGAAGTAGATTAAAACGTTGCGACAGAAAATGATGTCAAACTTACCAAGTAGAGCATAGCTTTCCATTAAGTTCTGCGGACGGAAGTTCACCATTCGCTTAACGTTGTCTTTTACTTTCATTCGACCGTCGCCCGCATCTTCAAAGAAAGTTCGGCGACGCTCAGGCGACAAGCCACGTCCAAGTGCTAGGTTGTCATAAACACCTGCACGACACATATCCAACATGCTGGCTGAAATATCAGTCGCAGTGATCGAAGCACCAGAAATCATACCCGGCTTTCTTTGCTGCGTTTCTAAAATGGTCATGGCCATTGAGTAGGGCTCCTGACCAGAGGAACTCGCCGCAGACCAAATCTTGATTTGACGTTTGTTTGCTGCTATTTCAGGCAACAACTTGTCAGCAAGAACTGTGAACGGGTAAGTATCGCGAAACCATAACGTTTCATTGGTTGTCATCGCGTCAACCGCAGCAACTCTCAACTCACGATTTCGGCCAGTCACCACATCACGAAGTAAATCAGACAATGAGCCAAGCTTAAATTTAGCCACAAGTGGACTCAAGCGACTACGCACAAGGTACTGTTTGCTATCACCAAGCACAATGCCACACTGAGATTCTAAAAAACGGCTGAATTCACGATACTCTTGATCACTGATTGTAATAGCAGTCATTAATGTCTCTTTTTATTGTGATAGTGCGTCTTTAACCGCATTACCGAGTTCATCAGGGTTGAATTTCGCAATAAATGAATTGGCACCTACGCGCTCAACCATTGCTTGGTTGAATACACCACTGAGTGAGGAGTGCAGGATCACGTAAAGATCTTTCAGTTCAGCATGACGGCGAATTTCTGCCGTTAGCGTATAACCATCCATTTCCGGCATCTCAATATCAGATATCACCAGCGAGATTTGATCATGGATTGGCCCTTCAGCTGCCATCTCTAATAGCTTTTCATAAGCTTCTTTGCCGTCTTTCACCGCGACACACTCAAAGCCAATCGAAGTGATGGCACGCTCAACCTGCTTACGTGCAACCGTCGAGTCATCAGCAATAAGAATACGGCGCACGAATTCTTTCTGCTCTTCTACCTGAGCAATCTCCTCGCTGATGTTGGAATCCATGGTTTCATCGACTGGCGCGATCTCTGCAAGGATTTTTTCTACATCAAGAATTTCGACAAGTTCATTGTCGATATTGGTCACTGCTGTTAAGTAGTTCGCTTTACCTGCACCATCAGGTGGCGGCAAAATTGCCTCCCAGTGCATGTTGATAATGCGTTCTACCGAAGTCACAAGGAAAGCTTGAATCGTACGGTTGAATTCCGCGATCACGACAAAACATTTTTCAATATCCGTCGTTGGGCGACCACCGATAGCTAAACTTAAATCGATAACAGACACAGTATGGCCGCGGATATGAGCGACTCCCTTAACCAAAGGGTGAAGGTTTGGCATTGAAGTAAGCTGTGGGCACTGTAGGACTTCTTTCACTTTAAATACGTTGATGCCGTAACGCTGACGCCCCATTAGGCGAAAGGTCAACAGCTCTAATCGGTTTTGACCGACGAGTTGCGTACGCTGATTCACCGAATCAAGAATACCCGTCATAAGCTCATCTCCATCTCAAACTTTTGTTATAAAAGTGATACTCTACTTTTTGGCAATAAGAAACGTGTCTAACAGAATGGCGTATTCTAATATGATTTTATCTATATTTACCAACTCTAAGTGTAGAGGTTTCTATAAAAGTTATGCTAAGTCTATCGGCATTTTGATAACTTTGTTTAGTTTTTTTGCTCATGGAGCAACAGAAAATCAAATACAACAGATACAGTTAGCCGCCGAACGACATGTTGCTTCGAATATAGAACAACCTGCGGGTGGCTCACTGACTATAAAAGCAGCAAACATAGACCGCCGCGTTAAAGCAACCGATTGTCCAACACCTCTCGACACATCTGCTAACACTATTAACATAAAACGCAGTAATGTAAATGTTCTCGTGTCCTGTCCGAGTGATGGTTGGAAAGTTTATGTGCCTGTTCGCCTGTCTGTTGCCGTTCCTCTGATCACTGCAACACGCACTTTAACACGTGGAGAGATAATCGGCCGCTCTGACCTCACTATCTCCATGATTGAATTACAACGTTTTCGCAAAGAAGGCTTTTATAATTTTTCTCAAGTCGTGGGAGCGAAAATCAAACGCACCGTACGTTTGGGTGAAGTGGTCGAGCGCAAAGACATTTGTGTCGTGTGTCGCAATGAAAAGGTGGTCATTCGCGCAGTCAAAGGCGGGATGACAATCACAACCCAAGGCACAGCCATGCAAGATGGCTCCGCTGGGGACCAAGTAAGGGTGAAAAACGATAAATCTCAACGTATAATAGAGGGTATTGTTACTAACATTGCTGAAGTGACCATTTCATTCTGATTTGTGGCGCTGATATCAATTTAGTGCAAACAACATGAGTGATTTTTATTCGTTTTACGTCAGTTCTCCCAACTCGGCACAAAACGTGCAGCACATAAATCATTGAGTATTAACGGTTCGCGACTTGCTTAAAATTCGTAGGTGAAAACGCGAAAAAAAAACTAAAGTTCTGCTTTAGCCCGTCGATACTGAGTACAGAGAAAACTCTATCTTGGTTTTAAGGTGAGAATTATGGCAGGAATAGATAACATTCGTTCAGGACAGTTGCTAACGACAAACAGTCGTAGCCCTGCACGTACTGACAACAACGCAACATCAAACACTGAAAAATCGTCCAATACGACTGCGCCAAAGCAGGACTCGGTTTCTTTGAGCCAGCAAAGCAAAGCGATTGGACAAATGCAACAGAGCATGGCTTCCCAGCCGAGCTTTGACTCCGCTAAAGTAGCCGCTATCAAAGAAGCGATAGCAAATGGATCTTACACTGTCGATCCTGAAAAGCTTGCGGATAACATGATTAAGTTTGAAAAAGACCTTCAGTAATTATCTAAGGTAAGTTTGTTATGGCTGCACTTGTTGACTTGGTAAACTTCCAACTTGAGAACGCTCAATCTTTGGCTCAGATCCTGAACAAAGAGACTGAAGCGATCGCGAGTAAAGTCTCCGTTGATATCGAGCGTATCGCCAAAGAAAAAATGACATTAATTGGCCAGCTTCAAACCACTGACCAACGCATCGCCTCTCACCCTGATGTCAATCTACTTACCGAAGATACAAACCTGAGTGATACCGTCAGTAAAATCCGTTCCATCGTTGCGGATTGCCAACAAGTCAATGCAGTCAATGGTGAAGCTTTAAAACGCGCTCAGCTCAGTTTTACCAAACTCAACAACATGCTTCAGCAAAGTCACGGTAAAATCGGCATGACCTACAATGCTGGTGGAAAAACACACACCGTGTCCACCTTAGGGACGAACCTCAAAGCTTAATCAGACCATGGCTTTTTTTAGCCAACTCTCCGTATATTCTTTCGCTCCAATAACTCGCTAACTGATCACTGCAAGGTTACGCCCCCTCAGAGCCTCCCTATTTCTGTGATTATTTATCATAGAACTTCTAGTCTTCTAGTCTTCTAGTCTTCTAGTCTTCTAGTCTTCTAGTCTTCTAGTCTTCTAGTCTTCTAGTCTTCTAGTCTATGATTCTCGTGCAAACATTGTGGTCAAAAGGATAATCGGATTGATGCTTTCGTGGAGTTAACCCGCGTCACAAAAAAAAAGCGACCCAAGGCCGCTTTTTATGAGACTGAATTTCAATTGCTACTGACTGAGCAGGTTAGAACAGTGTCTGCTGACGTTTCTCAGGGATCTGCTGAACCTCACCATAGTCACGCAACTTATCCATCTTTCTGATATCTAAACGCAGTTCTGTCACGTAGCTGTCGCCAACAGGGTAACTGCGCACAATCTCAGCACCACGGATGACACCATCAACCGCACCTGAAGTGCTTTCCACACCTAAACGTTGATCTTCTAACTGAGCGCGACCACTGACACGCATGCCGTATACTTGCTCCGCGAGTTCTCTATAAGCATCGATCTTAGATGCTCGCATGGCACGAACACGACGCTCTTCATCATTTCGCCCGCTTTGTTCACTGATGCTAGCGTAGCCAACAGCCACTAAGATTTCATCTTCGCGCATTTGTTGTAATGGTTGGCACCCCACTAAAAGTAATGCTGCCAACAAAAATAGAATACGTTTCATCTCTCACCTCACCTTGCGCTTACGGACGCAAAATCACTGTATAGGGTTGTCGAATCGTTGGGTCAGAGCGAATGATTACCCCGTCCTGAGTTCGAATACTATTGAGTGTGTCTAAGTCGCGGCCAATTCGATCCGCAGGGAGGAAACCCTGTGCCGTTGCCACAACCACACGCGTTTGCATACCAACAACACGAGCGTTAACCAAAACCCCACCCTCTTGTCGCAACATCGTGCCCGTCAGCACATATTGGACTTCTTGTTCTTGGGCTAAGTCTTTCCAGTCACGACTCAAAGCAAAATCCCCTTGTTGAGTCACTTGAATGGAGCCCGTGGTTTTAAAATCAACAACTTTAAAACCACGTCGCTGAAACTGGTGAATAAACCCTTCAGATACCGAGTTGCCTAACCAATTCGTCGCGTCCATGTTTTGTAGATCCACAAAAGAGGTCACAGCAATCGGCGTTCGGGCTGACACACTGGTATTCGATAAAATCAGGTCTTCTGTCATCGCTTCGACAAAAAAGTCCATGGTATGTCGAGGACTGTCCATCAACATAAATTGGCTGCCCGCATAAGGCTCTTTACCATTATAAATAGGGGAGTATGCACACGATGTTACAAAGAACATCGAGGCTACAGCAAACCATAATTTCATGAGTTCAGTCTCCAGATAAACGGTTGATGCTCTGTTCCTTATGCCTGCAATCGCTATAATGCGAGTAAAGAAAAGTGGAACAAACTTTGCTTTTCATTAAATTTATTCACTCTGAACAAATCATTCGCACGGCATAGATTGATAAGCAATGTTTGTACCAAAGCAAAATTTGTACCCAAATGGGAAGATCATCATGAAAAAATTGATTCACGGACTTTTGACAACCTTAACTGCGATCGGGATAACATTCCCTGCTGCTGCGTCGTGGTACGAAGTCAAAGGTACAGCCACCGTTGTTTCATCAGAAAAAGTGGCACGCATGCACGCGATTGAAGACGCTATCTACAAAGCCGTGAACTTTTCAGGTGCAGATATTGGTAGCCTTGCGAACCTAAGGCCATACCTAGAGGAAAGCCGTGTCGAATATCAATTCACAAATCACGAAGTCCGTTATGTCATCATTGATAATGAGCGCTCGTTAGGTAATAAAGTGGAAGTGACGGCCCGAATTGATATCTATCCGTCGGCAACAGGTTGCCATATGAGCCAATACAAAAAGACATTACTGATTGGCAACATAGACTTAGCCTCCCCTCAACAAGCGGTCATGGGGCAAGTCTATAAGTTGGGGGACGATTTCAGCCACATCATCAACCGACAAATGGATCAACAATCACGTAGCTTTGTGTCCGTCGGCACAACGGATTATGAGATCAACAAACGTAATCCTGAAAGAATCAAGATGATCGCCCAAGATACTGGCGCTCAATACATCATTGGTGGCATGATCACCGACCTGTCCGCCACCATTGAATCTCGCTTACTACAAGATGATGTGATCAATCGTCAGTTTGCCATGGAGATGTCAGTATTCGATGGTAAAACGGGGCATGAAGTCTATAACAAGAACTATCGTGAAGTGGCGAAGTGGCCATTTCCAAAAACCAGCCAAGTGGACACGCGCAGCGCGCGTTTTTGGGCATCGACCTACGGCGAAATGCTGCTTCGAGTCAGCCGAAACGTGATGTTAGATCTGGAGTCCGAAGTTTCGTGTAAAATCACCCTTCCTGAAGTCGTTGCCGTCTACGGCAATGTCGTTACCATTGACTTAGGGCGCATGCACGGCGTTCAGCAAGGAGACAAACTGCAACTCTGGCATACCGCGTCCTTCATTGACCAAAATGGATTGCCGCGCAACAAAGTCTCGCAAAGTGAGGTCACACTGACGGTATCACGCGTCTATGAACATGAAGCGGAACTGCTGATCGACCAGCCCAACTTAGCACCAAGCGTCCAAATCGGTGATGTTATGCATAAACCCTTATAACAATGGCTAACATCGTTATGATATGAAATCGAAAGGATGAATCAAGTACCCTTGCAACGATGATGCACACCTATGCTCCCATGGCACAACTGGGAGCGCATCAACAGAAAAGCCAGCGATATTGTCCCGCTGGCTTTTTCGATTCTAAATATTGGCGTTGTCGTATAAGAAACTTAAGTCTTCAAAGTGATGAGGTTCTTGGCCAGAATACCATTGGCTTTCCATTTCCTGAAAGTGCTCATATTCCCTATCCGTTAACCCGGAAGCCAAAGTGATGATTTGCTCCCCAGTTTCATCCACTTCCGTTAATAACGCCCTAAGCTCATAGCGGCGGTAACTGGTCGCGGCAAGAACAAGCCCTAAAAAGCCTAAGCCCAGCGGTAATAAAATCGCGCCGGAATGTCCATGCAACCAATATTGAGCCACCCACCCCACCAGCGACATTTGAGCGGCAATCGCGATGGCACGTATACACTGGCAACGCAAAGTCAGTTTTTTCGCCCAAATTTTTTGAATACGATTCGTCCGAAAAGAATCATCGCCAACAGTAAGGTACTCTTCGCTAAGTGAGATAATACGCATACAGACATCCATTCTCCTGCTCTCAAGTTCAGGCTATTATTTTATAAAACAACACACTGCAAACTAAGAAGAAACTAACAGAAGAATCACTCTATAGGATACTGATAAATAATGAGTCATTGCTCAACTTTCAATCTATTGAATATTTACTCTGGGTTTCTCAAATTACCGACTTTAATCACAGTATGTATAGACCAGCGTACACCGCCGATAAAACTGTCTGTTCATAAAAACTAGCCGCTCACAAAGGCAGTCCGTTAACAAAGACTAACTGTTCAGAAAAGTTATCCGTCCATAAAGCTAGCAGACCATTAAAGCTCACCGTCAATTAAAGCTAACCTTCTATTAAAACAAGGAGCCATACAACCAACCAGCACTCATTGCCATCATTAGGATCACGGATAAAAATGCGATGATAAGTGGAGTGCGGAACAGCGCTTTCAGCAGGATGACTTCGGTGATACTTGCACCAGCACTACCAATAATTAATGCCATCACGGAGCCCATTGCCATCCCTTTCTTTACCAATGCAGCACTTAAAGGAATCACGGCTTCAGCTCGAATATACAAAGGGATCCCGATCACCGCTGCAAGTGGAATCGCATACCAAACCTCTCCCCCAGCAAGACGGGTGATCAATTCAGTCGGCACAAACCCGTATATCAACGATCCCACTGAGATCCCTAACAGCAAATAAGGCAATACTTTTCTGAAATCTTTCCAAGTACCCCACCACACTGTTTTCCATCGTGAGGGGGCTGGCTTTGGTTCCAGAGAAGGCCCTTTTACCTCCCCACAATTTCCGCTTAGCGCCGACTCATTCTCCTGACTGGCACGACCGCACCCACCCTGTTGAGAAAACGATTCTGTACCACAGGAAGGAGCGTCTGACTGATACGCTTCTTTACGTACATACTGTTCGAAGCCGAAGTACTCTAACAATATCCCCGCCCCAATAGAGACCATTAAAGCAACGGCAAAGTAGAGCATGGCTACCTGCCAACCAAACGTTACCACGAACAAACCAATGATGATTGGGTTCAACAAAGGACTGGCGAACAAAAACACCATCATTGGCCCAAATCCAGCTTGTGCTCTTAGTAAGCCTTTTAAAAATGGGATGGTGGAGCAAGAACAAAATGGGGTGATCGCCCCAAACATTGCGGCTAACCAGTAGCCTCTCCCCTGCTTGGCACTGAGTATATGGCGTATCTTCTCTGGTGAGAGGTAACTTTGCAGCATACCTACAACGAAGCTAACCACTAAAAACAACACCGTAAGTTCCACAGCGAGCAAAACGAACATAGACAGAGCATGACTCACATTATCAGGGATGTCCGGTAACATAGAAAACCTCGTACTTAGCAATAATTTCGACAGAAATATTTCGGAAAAACATTTCGACAACTATATTTCGATAAAACTGGAAATATAATACACCCCAAACCGATCAATTCAATTAAAATATTTCGACATTTATGGAAATAAATATCGCAATGCGCCAAACTGTCATACCACAAGTTGATAAATGACGATTTTTCAAATAGCATCATTCGACGGTACAGAGCCGTCTTGTCATCCCCCTACGGCACCTCTATCTGTCTATGTAAACAAGGTTACCCGAGGGAGTAATAATGACCGAGTTAGACAATGTGGCGAAAGCCCTAAAAGAATTGGGACACCCGACCCGATTAACCATTTTCAAGACGGTTGTAAAAGCGGGCCATCAAGGAATTGCTGTCGGCCAAATACAGGAAGTTCTCACGATCCCAAACTCCACTTTATCTCACCATATCAGTAGCTTAAGTTCAGCAGGGTTGATTCATCAAAGACGAGAAGGACGCACCCTTTATTGCGTGGCGGAATACACCAGATTAGAAGGCGTGATTCGCTTTCTTGTCGATGAGTGCTGCCATGACGAATCAGGAGGAAACACTATTACCGTCTCTTTTTCTCACTCAGAAGAGTGTGAGTAAATGCATGACTCCTGCTATCGTAGATTGGCCCCCTCAAACGGTGACGTTAAGGGTGCAATTGGCTCCATATTCTATTGGTATGCACCTAAGGTAACCGAGGTTTAATCGTTCTGGTGTGAGGGAAACACTTTCAAAATGTCGACTCATCCCTTACTCTTATTGTATTAACAAAATTATTAATTGCCGATATGTCTAAGAGCAACTTGATCACAAATACTGGACATCGCTTTATCTCCAAAGGCAAAACCGCGTTCAAGATCCATATCCACACTCCAGAAGATACCGTGTTACATCGCTCGGTAGGCTTTGTGCGCATCGGTGAAACCAAAGGGCTCAAAAAGGCCATCAAGCTCCGTAATGAATTGGGCAGAGAGATGTGGGGAAAATTCTGGCGTCGACTACTCAAAGATCCCTATCTAATGACCCGACTGCCACACAGTGTGGAGCCAAAGATTGTCCACAAACCTAATCCGACCCAAAGCGATCCTGAACACAGAGATACTTGCTACATCGCAAAATGGCGAGAGGTGGACGAACATGGGGACTACAAGTACAAAACGGTGGTCCGTTCCATCAAAAAATATGGCAAGTTAGCCGCATATTCTCAAACCAAAAAAGCGTTACTCGATGCGCACAAAGACAATTTAGAGATCCTCACTTTCATGGGGCGTGTCACCAGTATTGATTTAAAATAATCCCTTCTTTAGCACTCGTATCTCTGGAATGATTAACAATCATTAATCATTCCCAAATCCTGCCTACATTTAAGCTCTGATATTCTTGGTAGTCAGTCACCATTTGTGACTTATAGAAGGGAGGATTTGTATGTTAGAACCCCTTCAAACTCAAAATGATAATGTGGCGGCTTTACTGCTTTATTAACCCAATGACTTAACTCAGCAATTGGCGCTTTCCTTGCAATCGCCAACCTTGCTTTTCTCCTCCCCTAAACAGGGTTTGGCTCGCATTAGTCACGCGAGCCCTATTTTTTTCTAGCGTCAAATAATAGACCGCAATTATCATTTCGCACGATGTCCTTTCAAAAATGGAGTGATCAATGAAAGTTCTGATTATTGAAGATGATGTAACCACTCGAGAGTTCGTTGCTAAAGGGTTGCAAGAGCATGGCTATAGCGTTGATCAAGCAGAGGATGGCAAGACAGGGTTAATGATGGCTTTGAGCTGCCAATATCAATTGGTGATTCTAGATCGAATGCTCCCTTATCTTGACGGTATGAAAGTGCTCTCAGCAATTAAAGCATCGGAGCCCGAACTGCCCGTACTCATCCTCAGCGCCATGGACAGTGTCGAAGACCGAGTCGATGGATTACAAGCTGGCAGTGATGACTACCTGATCAAACCTTTTGCCCTTGCAGAACTTATTGCTCGCGTTGATATCATCATCAATAGAACTCAACGCCAAACCCGTCAACAGCCAACACTTCAATACGACTGCCTGACGGTCGATCTCAAGGCACATAAGCTGACCTGTAATAAACAAGAACTGCAACTGCAACCTAAAGAGTTTCAGTTGATGCAGTACTTTATCGAGCACAATGAACAAGTGGTTTCTCGAATGAGACTTTTTGAAGCGATCTGGAGCTATCACTTCGATCCTAAAACCAACGTGATTGATGTCCATATCGCTAACTTACGCCGAAAGCTCGAGGAAGCGGGATGCAATAATCTACTGCATACCGTAAGAGGGGCCGGATATGTCCTACGCCGATGATTACATCCTAACGCGCTCGTCCGTCTTCAAAACCTTAGTGTTTCTTTTTGTCTGTATTACATTCATCAATCTTATTGTGATCAGGCAAGTTTACATGGACTCCAACGCTTTCCATCACAAACAACTCACAGCGCAGCTCAACGATGAAATTCGCGAGTTTACCTTCGCTGCGAGTCAAAGCCGAGAGGAAGTGGAGCGCCTCCTACTGATGAAAAGAGCCTCAGCCTCCCCTTTCCGCTACCACATTAGCGATAACAATGCTGACTCAGCATCCAATTTATTCTACCCCGTCAGAACCTTACCCACAGAAGTCGCCAGCATTTCGATTCAGTCCAATCTTCACTTAGAAGTAGGAATTGACCCACAGCCGCTGGATGAGTTTCGCCGCTCTCTAGTACCAATCGTTTTTTCTGGCATGATCTTTCCTGTGGTTTTAATGTCCTTTGCCGCTTTCTTTTTTACCATTATTATTCAACGTCGCCTTGAGCAGGTGAATAAAGCCATGAACCGTGTCATGTGTGGTGAGCGCGACGTTAAGCTCCCGGTCTCTCGTCAAGACGATGAATTTGATATCTTGGCCATTCATCTCAATTTTATGATTGAGCAAATGCATAGCAATGAATCGACTTTGAAGTCCTTAACCGTCGGATTAGCGCACGACATGCGCACCCCCATTGCTCGACTTAAACTTCGCTTAGAAGACGTACTCAAAAACAACCATTTTAAGCCCGAGCAACGCAATGCCATTGTCGCTTGTCATGACGAGCTGGATTTGCTGCATTCGCTGTTTAGCAGCATGCTTGAAATCGCCAAACTGAATGCAAAACAGACCGAGATTGCTTTTGACGTCGTAAACCTCGGTGTGATAGCCAAAGACGCTATCGAATTTATTACCCCGATAGCCGAACAGAAACAGCAAGAAATCTTGTTTAGAGAAGATCAGGTGTGCTTGGTGAAGGGGGATCGCTCGTTGCTCTTTAGAGCTATCTTTAACTTGGTCGAAAATGCGGTGAAATACACGCCGGAAAAAGGCAGTATCCAGATTATTGTCGATAAACTCGGTGTCGTGGTCTCCGATACAGGTATTGGGATTTCTCATCTCGATAAACACCATGTCTGTGAACCCATGTACCGTGCTGATAAAAGTCGAACTGAGCAAGGGAATGGTTTAGGTCTCTCTCTCGTCGATGCCGTCGTTCGTCGCCATAATGCACAGTTGTTATTTCAAGATAATCACCCTGGATTACGCGCAAGGATCTTATTCGACTGATCGCTTCAATGACGAGCTGATTCAATCACTCGTTTAATCGCTTTTTGGCTCGCTTCTACCACTCACCAAAGTTCTGGGTATAGCCGAAGTTTTCACTTCGGCTATACACTGTGTGGCAGCGAGTCAATCATCCATCAGCTCGCTGCTCATTCTAACAACGACGCACTCTAACTACTTTGTAGCTCTGTACTCGTGGTCGCTGTTGACGTCGGCACCAACTTCATTTCGCTGGCGATCAACTCAGCTTCCGTTCCCACAATCACCTGAACATTGTTACCACCGAGCTTAACAACGCCCATTGCTCCCATCGCTTTCAACCTTTCTTCATCCACTAAAGTCAGGTTTGCCACAGATAAACGCAGTCGAGTAATACAGGAGTCGATACTGACTAGATTATCGCGACCACCCAATGCTTCTAAGTATTGCGTCGCTTTCTGACCAGAGGAAACCGCTGCAACTTCTTCTGTATCTAACTCTTCTCGCCCTGGCGTTTTCAGGTCGAACTTCACAATGGCAAAGCGGAAGACAGCGTAATAAATCACTGAGAAGAACAGCCCTTGTACGATCAGCATGTACGGCTTAACGGCTAGTGGCAAATTGAATGAAAGTACAAAATCAATCAATCCTCCAGAGAAGGTAAAGCCCGCGATCCATTGCATGCTAGCGGCGATATAAAAAGAGAGTGCCGTCAGTAAAGCATGAATAACGTACAAAACAGGAGCAACAAACATGAAGGCGAATTCAATCGGCTCTGTGACGCCCGTTAAGATGGCCGTAAAAGCAGAAGCGGCAAGAATCCCCCCTACCTTGGTTTTGTTTTCTGGCTTAGCGCAATGGTACATCGCCAAACAGGCTGCGGGTAAGCCATAACCCATCACAGGGAAGAACCCGCCTTGATAGATCCCCGTTACACCAAGCTCTCCGGTCCCCGACCAGAATTTAGAAATATCACTGATGCCGACGAGATCAAATAAGAACACTTGATTCAGCGCATGATGAAGCCCAACTGGGATCAACAGTCGATTAAAGAAGCCATACAAACCTGCACCGGTTGCCCCCATCTCAGAGATCGCGATCCCGAAATCAACCAAAGAGCCATAAATTGCGGGCCAAATGTACACCATGATCAGGCTAATCGTGATGGCGGCAAAAGAGGTGACAATAGGAACAAAACGTCGCCCGCCAAAGAAGCCAAGAACCGGGGGCAATTGAATGTTATGGAAATGATTATAGAGCGTCGCCGCAACAATACCGATCAAGATCCCCGTGAATGCGCTCACTGCGGCCCCAGATGCAATCACTTGGGATTGACTCATCTGATCCACAGGGACTCCGGTGATTTGAGCGACCACATTCACATTGCCAAGTATGGTTTCAATAATCAATAACCCAAGTAGCCCCGAGAGCGCGGCGGCGCCATTATTGTCTTTGGCTAAACCATAAGCCACACCCGCTGAAAACAGCCAAGCCTGATTGTCCATGATGCCACTACCACCATTCACCAAAATGGTCGCAATCGCACTGTTTGCCCCCCATCCGGTTGGATCTAAAGCATAACCTAACCCCAGCATTAAACCACCAGCAGGCAGTACCGCGATAGGCACCATCAGTGCCTTACCGACTTTTTGTAAATAACCTAAGATGTTCACATTCATCCCCTTAATGTCATTGTCACTGTTATTGGGCCTGTTCAGCGTGATACTTCAACTGCTGAACAGTCACAGCAATAGAGTACTGAGCAGAGGATTAAGGCGAGCTTATGTGCAGATTAAACATTGTTAATTCACCTAAATCACAATGAGAAAGCACGTTCTCTAGGCTGTTACGGCAAGTAAGCCCTAAACATGATCTGATTGGGGATGGACGATGGACGATGGACGATGGACGATGGACGAAAAAATAAAAAACGCCATAGCACATGTCTACGGCGTTTTTATTTAAATGATGAACACTCTCTATTTACGCTCTTAAATGAACCAAGTAGCTCGCTTTTCTCAAACGAGGGATACGCTTCATTAACCAATAATTCATTAATCCAGCGCGTTTCCACTCTTCGAAATCAGTATAGAATTTGGTGGTGAGCACCGTGAGGTTCGGTGCCCAGCCTTCAATCTCTTTTGGTTCATCCAGCGCTAGCTGAAATGTGGCACCGGTATGCTGAACGCTATCATGCTGATCAGAATGCTTTTGCATCCAACTGCTGGTACCATCAAACAAGATATCACACCCTTTAAATTGCTCGGCAAATGCCGTGAGTGCCTGTTTCACCTTATCGAGTTTGAAGTACATTAAGACGCCTTCCGCAATAAATAGGAAATCGCCTTGTGGGTGCTCAATCTTAAGTTGATTCATCCATTGTTCATGAAACAAAGAAGATGCGATCGGGCGCTCTTGAGCGGAAGAAGGAAGAACCCGCTCCCTTAACGCCATCACTTCGGGCAGATCCAAATTGTAAAACTGAACGGAGTCTGGGATCTTGCTAGCAATTCTCTGATAACGAGCATCCAACCCACACCCTAAATTGACAATAATCGGATGAGTACGAGAGTTCGCAAACGTGATGGCTTGTTCATCAAAATACTTAGCACGCAGTGCACAGCCAACTGAACTACGCAATGATTGGTTAAACACCGAGAGATCATAACCACACTGTTCAACCAATTGACATGCAAGCTCATCATTGAAAAACGGCTTTTCAATCCGACTCTGCTGAGCTTTCATGTACAATGGGATGTACAAGGTTTGAGCTACGGAGTCAGCTAGCTCAACCATTGTTAATTTATTATTCATATGACACTCCTAATCAATCAGCCGTCAATACTACCTTGGTGGCATATTGCATTCTGGAATAGAGATTAAAGTATTACGTCCTTATAACTACAAAATAATTTATAAATAATAAAAAATATTTAAATCCCAGTTTAATGACAATGAATTGCAAATGTGTCTATTTTGAGATGGGTTTCTTTCTCTTGAGAAGTGGCAAACAAAGAGATTGACGTTTCAAAACCATCGCCAACAAATGACGTCGTTCTAATATCAATAAAAATCATGAGCTAAAAATGGGATGCTTCTTCAATATACCGAGCATTACTTGGAACAGTAGACATAAAAAAACCGCCACCTAAATTAGGCAGCGGTTCTCATTAACTGTTCGTAATGGTCAGAGTTACGCGTTCGCTTCACGCTCTTCAATGAAAGCGATCGCCATCTTGATGCGAGCAACCACTCGCTCTTTGCCTACCAGCTCCATCACAGCATCAACAGATGGTGACTGACCACCGCCCGTCACTGCAACGCGAAGTGGCATACCGATTTTACCCATGCCAATTTCTAGCTCTTCACATACCGCAGCAATCACGCCTTGCTTGATGTTTGCCGTTGACCACTCTTCAAGTGCTTCAACTTTAGTGAGAGCCAGTTCAAGTGGTGCCTTCGCAACGCCACGAAGGTGTTTTTTCGCCGCTCCCGCTTCAAACTCTGAGAAGTCTTCGTAGAAGTAGCGGATTTGCTCTGCTAGCTCAACCAAAGTATTACAACGCTCACCAACCAGTGTGATCACATCCGTAATTGCTGGACCGTTTTCAACGTTCAGCTTCTGGTTGTCGAGGTGCCATTGTAGATGCTCTGCAACATACTCTGGTGCAGATGTCTTAATGTAATGGTTGTTCAACCAAAGTAGCTTATCTGTGTTAAACGCAGAGGCTGACTTAGAGATAGCATCCAGCGTAAACAAATTCACCATCTCTTCTTGTGAGAAGATTTCTTGGTCTCCATGAGACCAACCAAGGCGAACAAGGTAGTTGTTGAGTGCATTCGGTAGGTAACCTTCATCACGGTATTGCATGACTGAAACCGCACCGTGACGCTTAGACAATTTAGCGCCGTCATCACCGAGGATCATCGCACAGTGGGCGAATACAGGAACTGGTGCACCCAATGCTTCATAAATGTTAATCTGACGCGGTGTGTTGTTGATGTGGTCTTCACCACGAACAACGTGAGTGATGCCCATATCCCAGTCATCCACGACAACAACAAAGTTGTACGTCGGCGAACCATCAGTACGACGGATAATCAAGTCATCGAGCTGATCATTACCAATTTCGATACGACCACGGATTTGGTCTTCAAAAACGACACTGCCTTCCTTAGGGTTGCGGAAGCGAACCACACATGGATCACCTTCTTTCGCGGCTTCATTTGCAGCAACCACTTTAGGGTGATTCGCATCGTAGCGAGGCATTTCTTTTGCCGCTTCTTGCTCTGCACGGATCTCATCCAGCAGCTCTTTAGACGCGTAACAATGATACGCTTTGTCTTCAGCAAGCAGTTTATCAACCATTTCGTTGTAACGATCAAAACGCTTAGATTGGAAGTAAGGCCCTTCGTTCCATTCCAGACCCATCCACTGCATACCTTCTAAGATAGCGTCTACGGCTTCTTGAGAGTTACGTTCTAAGTCCGTGTCTTCGATACGAAGAACGAATTCACCGCCTTGGTTTTTAGCATATAGCCAAGAGTAAAGTGCAGTACGTGCACCACCAACGTGAAGGTAGCCAGTTGGGCTAGGAGCAAAACGAGTTTTAACCGTCATGTAAATTACCTTGAATGTGATTTCTGACTAAGCGTCTGCTTAGCCTTTAAATTGCGGCATATTTTAGCACCCTTAGTTAAATCTACAATCGCTAAAGTGGCGGTTTGAAGTGCAATCTTTCAAGATGCTTGACCTTGCCCTTGCGGTAAGGTTTATCCTCTGAAATAGATTTCCTTTATCACCTATTTTAGAGCGTGCTATGAATCACTTGTCTTTACCCCTTAAAGGACTGAATTGCATGGGATGTGCTCGTAAAGTCGAACGCGCACTCAATGAAGCCTTCACCGTTACTATCACGCAACTTTCCCCCACCTTGATAGAGCTGGATACCGACGCGTCCCTGCAATCGGTCAGTTCCATTATTCGCTCACTTGGCTATCAAACTGGTCGTGAAGCGCAATTCGCCCTTTCTGGGTTAAGTTGCTGCGGTTGCGTCAACAAACTCAAGCAGACATTGGAAAGCGACCCTGACATATTCGATTTCAAAGCCAGTAAAACCGAGTTAACGACGTTTAGTCTACTCTCCGATCAGCAAATCATAGAGCGTGTGACGATACTTGGCTATCAAGCGATTCCGTCGAAACAGCCAAAACATTGTGATGATGACACTTGCAAGCAAGCAGAGCCCAAAAAAGAGCAAGCAGGTTGCTCAAAATCCCAATCTGCTGCGACTCATACCTCGACCGCTTTTACCTCCGCAGCGCTTGATGAGACCACTCTGACTGCGGTGTCATCCAACGAGGTTGAAGCTCCGAAAAATGATGAAAAATCAGTCAGTCTACAAGTTTTACTTCAAGGCATGACGTGCGCCAGTTGCGTGGCTTCAGTTGAAAAAGCCATCCAAATCGTGCCGGAAGTCACCCATGTTAATGTGAATCTTGCGGAACAAATGGCTTTGGTAACATTGACCCATTCTTCTTCGCAAACGGAACAAGACTTGCTCTCTGCAATCACTCAAGCGGGCTACCGTGGTGACATTTTGCAAAGTGCTCAAGAGCAACAAGAAAAACAAGCACAACAATTACAAGCCCATCAGAACCAACAAAAGCGAAATGCGCTTCTTGGTCTCGCGCTTGGGGGGCCGTTAATGGCTTGGGGGGTACTTGGCGGCAATATGATGATCCGAAATACGCAAGATCAATGGTCTTGGGGAGCCGTCGGAATTGTGTGTTTTGCTCTCCTCGCAACCGCTGGACGAGGATTCTTCATCAATGCATGGCGTGCGCTGACTCATAAACGAGCGACAATGGACACATTGGTTGCGCTCGGTACTGGCGCAGCTTGGTTATTCTCCATGATCGTCATCCTTTTCCCAGCCCTCTTTCCCGAAGCCTCTCGCCATGTTTACTTTGAAGCCAGTGCCATGATCATCGGATTGATTTCTCTCGGTCACTTTATTGAAGCCAAAGCGAAAGCGCGTACCGCAGAATCGTTACAATCCCTCATGAATTTACAACCCGAGCAGGCAACATGGATCTCCCCCGATGGTGACACCATCGTTGCTATTGAGGACATTCAGCTTGGGATGCAGTTGCGTATCAAGCCGGGGGAAAAGATTCCAGTCGACGGCAAAATCCAACATGGTGATTCCTCAGTCGATGAATCCATGCTGACGGGTGAGCCCCTTCCTGTATACAAAAAGCCTGGCGATCGCCTTTCAGCAGGTACGATGAACCTTGATGGGAGTGTCATCATCGAGGCCACTGGAGTCGGCAGCCATACCATGCTTGCCAGAATCATTCGCTTGGTAAGGCAAGCACAAAGCAGCAAACCGGCTATTGCTAAACTTGCCGATCAAATTTCAGCGGTCTTTGTTCCCGTCGTGGTGGCCATTGCTCTGCTCGCGGCTACGGTCTGGTATTTCTTTGGACCAGAGCCCGTCGCCAGCTATATGTTGGTCGTCGCCACCACGGTCTTAATCATCGCCTGCCCTTGCGCGTTAGGACTCGCCACTCCTCTTTCCGTCACGGTAGGGATAGGAAAAGCGGCTGAGATGGGCGTGTTGATCAAAGATGCCGACGTTCTGCAAACCACCAGCGAAGTGGATACTGTTGTCTTCGATAAAACGGGCACACTGACACAAGGAAAACCTCAGGTCCAACGTGTTTTCCATTTTGAGCAGACGCAGCAACAAATTATCAAGCTCGCCGCCAGTCTAGAGTCTTTGTCGGAACACCCTTTGGCAAAATCGGTCTGTCAATACGCCGACAATCAGACGATATCATTAGAACCCGTCACCGATTTTACTAATTTACAAGGACGTGGCATCTCTGGGCGGATCAATCACAACGACATATTGATCATCTCGCAAGCGTACAGCCAAACCCTAGCGATCCCCCTTGATCACGCACGATCCAGTCTCGATGAATGTGCTGAAAAGGCTTGGACACCACTGCTCGTTTGTGAAAACCAACGCCTTATCGGGATCATCGCCGTTTCTGACAGCATTAAAGATGAATCGGCTCAAGCGGTGAAAGAGCTCAATCAACGTGGAATCCGCACCGTAATGCTGACAGGAGATAACCCTCATGTTGCGAACGCCATTGCCAAAGAAATTGGAATTCAGCAAGTGATCGCACAAGTGCTTCCCGACGAAAAGGCGGATCACATCCAAACACTTCAACAATCTGGACGCTGTGTCGCGATGGTAGGTGATGGCATTAACGATGCTCCCGCACTTGCTAGCGCAGATGTTGGCATTGCGATGGGCTCCGGCAGTGATGTTGCCATTGAAAGTGCACAAATGACGCTACTCACCTCATCTCCCCTTGGGGTCATTAAAGCCATCGAGTTATCACAGGCCACTTTAAAAAACATGAAGCAAAACTTGTTTGGCGCGTTTATCTACAACTCCCTAGGCATCCCCGTGGCAGCGGGTGTGCTCTACCCTGCATTTGGCTTCTTACTCAGCCCAGTTGTGGCAGGAGCAGCGATGGCGCTCTCTTCCATTACCGTGGTGAGTAATGCAAACCGACTGCGATTGTTCAAATCATCCATTCGATGAGGTCATTATGAAATTACATCCACTTTCTATTCTGTTGCTATCACTCAGTGCTAGCAGCGCTTGGGCAAGCCAAGTGATTAATCACAAATCTCCACAGTGTGGTTGTTGCGGGGATTGGACCAAACATATGCAGGATGCAGGCTTTGAAGCTAAAGAAGTGCTTCATCAAGACATGATGTCAGTAAAGCAAAAGTTAGGGGTTACGCCGCAGTTAGCGTCCTGCCATACCGCTGAAATAGATGGGTACGTTTTTGAAGGTCATATTCCAGCAAAAGACATCCAAGATTTTCTTGCCAATCCTCCAGAAGGCGCTTTGGGCTTGGCCGTTCCCGGAATGCCTCTAGGCTCACCGGGTATGGAATATGGTGATCGTAAAGACAGTTACACCGTCTATGCTTTTGATAAAGACGGTCGGGTCTTCGAATTTCGCCACCACAAAGGCAATCAATAAACTCGGCATCCTCAACTTAATCACCGATATAAAGCTATGCTGAAGTAGAGCTAAGCCGAAGTAAAACTAAGTCGATATAAAACTAAGTCGATATAAAACTAAACCGACATAAAGCGAAAAAGCCCCTAACTCAATGAGCTAGGGGCTAATTTCATTCAATCCGAGTAATAAGATTCACTTATTGAACTTGTGTTACTCGGCTAACGCGCTCACCCGTTGCAGAGACTGAACGAATCCATACATTTCCTGCAACGACTGGCTTCGCAGAGTCACGGTATTCTGTCCAAGTTTCACCATCCGTTGAATATTGCAGTGTCACACCAGGGAACTGAGCATTCATTGCCAATGTACCGTTTGTGATTTTCGCACCAGGAACCGGAAGACGGTAGTCGATACCCGCTTTCTCTAGCTTCGCTAACTCACGCTGACCAACGATGTTCGCAAAACGAGCCCAATCCTGATGACGTGTTTTCTTATCAACACGGTTGGTATCTTGCGAGTATTCTACGCCCACTTTGTACTCGTTTTCCCAGTTAGCACGGTGCCAAGCACGCTCAGCTGCTGCAAGTACGCGTGGGAATACCATGTACTCGTACTGCTCGTTATTACGAACACTTTCAGACCAAAGCTGTGCAGACAGACCAAGGAATGGATTCGCTTTCACTTCACCTTTACCCTTAAAGCCTTTGCCATCACGGTCTAAAGACGTTTCCGCATTCTGAGGCATATTTTCTGGCGCAAATCCGAACATCTTACGTGTATCGGTTGCACGTGTAGCCCAGTAGTAGCCGCGTTCTTTCGGGTCTACCTCGTAAGGCATGTCCATGTAGACGTAATCTGGGTTAGAAACAACGATATCAAACCCTTTCTTAGACCATTCGTATACCGAAGCCGTCCCGCCCCAGTAAAGTGTGTCCCAGAAGTTAACTCGAGTTTTCTCGGTTGCGAACGCTTTCGCTCCACCTTTGCTGTATTTCAAGCCATCTTGCCATGCTTGGAAATAAGGAATACCTTTCGCCGCAACAATTTCAGAGACTTGTTCAGCAAAGTAGCTTGGTAAGTGACCCACATCGCTGACGGTACCTTTGGCGATCAATGCCTGACACTGAGGCGATTTCGCGAATGGCTTGTCTTGTTTCGCAAGGTCTAGGTTACCTTTCCAAGCCACTTTCTTTTCAGCGTTCTGATCTTGGAAGCCTGCGCCTAACTTAATGTTTTTCGCTTCATCACCACCAAAGTGCCATGTCGTCAGCGGTGCACCCGCCTCTTTGTGCATCGCAGCAACTTCTGACACCACTTTATCGACGAAACGAGTTGAAGACTCTAGACAAGGGTTAATGAAGCTGCGTTTATCGTAGAATTGAACCGTGGTGACATTTGACGTGTCTTGTGGATCCATTAAGCGATATTCGTTTGCCGCCGTCGTTTTCCCTTCTTCCATCAAACGACGGTAACGCGCTTCCATTGAAACCACCGCTGAGCGTGCGTGCGCTGGCATATCTAATTCAGGAATCACTTCAATGTGACGCGCTTTCGCGTATTTCACGATTTCTACATAGTCTTTCTTACTGAAGTAACCAGAACCAAAGTTATCGTTAGTCGGCCCTGAGCCTAGCTGAGGAAGAAGACATTCATTCTCTTCTAGATCGAAACAACGCTCGCCACCTACATCGGTTAGCTCTGGTAGACCCGGAATTTGTAAACGCCAACCTTCATCATCACTCAAGTGAAGGTGAAGTTTGTTCATTTTGTACGCTGCCATTTGGTCAATGGTTGCTAGGATTGTCTCTTTGGTCTTAAAGTGACGAGCAACATCAACCATCACGCCACGGTATTGGAAACGAGGAGCATCGTGAATCGTTACGGTTGGCAGAGCATCGCTCTTATCGAGGTCAACTAACGCAAATAGAGATTGAACCGCGTAAAATGCACCAGACTGATCATACGCTTGAATTTCAATCTTATCGGCCATCACATCCAAGTGATAAGCGCCACTGACCGCCAACTCACCAGTAAATTCAGATGGTTTGATTTCTACTGTAACGGGTAATTTACCCTCTAAATCAACGCCCACAACACCTGCGCGAGTTTTTAAAGCACCGACTTGTTCTGCGGTAAACGTGGAGGTAGGCAGTGCAATACCATTAGCAATAGAAGCGGTACCGAAACCCGCTGAGATTGACAGTGGCGTCGGGATAATAGCCGCAGACACATTGGTGAGTTCCACATCACTGAATTTCTCAAAACGGCTACTTGGTGTAGCGACAATGTTCTCATCACCTGGCGTACGTTTTAGATTGTCACCCGATAGACCAGACACGAAAGAAGCAATGTCTTCAGTATTTAGTGACTCAATCAGTTTAGGCTCAGCATCTGGAGCAGAAACAAAAGCGCCTGGCATAAAATCAGTTTCAAACAACTGCCAGTATTCACCAATCAGCGGGATTACCACTTGCTCACCAGCATCAAAACCATCAAATTTGTCTGTTGGTTCCAGTTTATGCAGGTCACCCGTTACACGAGTCACTTTAAATTGGTCGTTATCAACATCCAAAATCAGACGAATACTGTGGAAGTAGATTGTCCAATCCGACGAGGTGATCGCATCCCCTTCATTCACCAGTGTCATGTTTACTTTGTTACATGATGCCCACTCAGCTTCTAGCGTCTGACATGGAAGACCGTCATTTGCACCGTGGTTGGTGAGCACTTCATATTTAATATCTAAATTATCGGCCAGTGAATTCACCACTTGCTGAGCAGTGGATTGGAATGTGGTACAACCTACCAGTGCGGATAGCACCGAAGAGGCGATTACGCTTTGCTTCAACATCTTACTTACCCTCAAAAATAATCTTCAAAATTTGTGACAACCAAGGCGGTTTGCCTAACAACGCTCACACCTTACAAGTCATTATTTTTCAGCGTAAAATTAATCAACCAAAGTAGTGATCCCGATCGAAACTAGAACAAGATTAAGAAAAATTAATCATTTAAAAACAATCACTTAAAAACAACGTTAAAATCGAAAAGACTTTTTTAACGATATTGAAGTGATATGCGTCACACAAAAATCCCACTCGGGGGAAAAAAGCTCGGTCATAGATCACACTTGGTTTATACATCACTTTCTCATTAAGTGACGACTCGTGTGCACAGTGTGTTCTTAATCACATTTTCAACACGTCAAATCACGTCAAAGTTTTTGTAATTAACGATTTTTCGACATAGCACTTCCATAAGGAATCTTCATGTTCATACGTTTTACCGCTACCGTTCTGGTCTTCTTTAGTCTTTCCGCATTCGCAGAACCGATACGTTTTCTCGCCCAAAAGAATGATGCACAGTATTTAATCGTGGGATCTATCCATGTGGGTAACAACAGTCTTTACCCTTTACCAAAATCGATCACGGAATTTCTAAGCTCAAGCGACGGGCTTTTTCTTGAAGCCGATATCCGACAAGCTCACACCCTTCAATACCCTAAAAATCGATACATTACTCAGCAAGTGCTCAGTAAGAAGCAGAAACAACAACTTAAAGCACTGAGTCAGCAACTTGGCCTCAATCAGCAACAAATGATGTTGTCTCCTCCTTGGGTTAGCGCTCTGACGTTGCAGTTAGCCATGTTCAACGAAATGGGGCTCTCCGCAGAAAAAGGGGTCGATAAGCATTTTATTGAACTAGCCACCAAACAAAACCTCGCCATAACAGGTTTAGAAACGTTGCAATA
Source organism: bacterium sp. HQB-39 (assembly GCA_043422575.1). GTDB lineage: Bacteria > Pseudomonadota > Gammaproteobacteria > Enterobacterales > Vibrionaceae > Vibrio. Next base: position 37,436 of record JBHOHG010000024.1, read on the forward strand.
CCAGATCGATATTTTGGCTAACGCCGAACAAGATGGCGCAGAAATGATTGTCTCTGCCTTAACCCATGCTTCTGAAATGGAGGCCATCACTCAATGTCTGATCGACTCTTGGAAGCAAGGCGACCTAAACGGGTTAGGTCAACTGAACGAGAAAGAGTCTCTCTCCCAAGAGTTAAAAGAAGCGATTTTAGATAAAAGAAACCTTAACTGGGCCAATGTACTGAATGAGCATGCCGCCGAGCAAAAAGGAAAGCGATTTGTCGTAGTCGTTGGTGCATTACACCTCTTTGGTGAAAACAATCTTATCGACCTAATGAAGCAGCAAGGATTCAGTATTACCCAGCGCTATCAACCTGGAAAAGCGAATTGCGCTCAGCAATTACTCTAGCTCTTCGCCCTCACTAACCGTCGCTCGCGCTCGTCCCTTATGCGTGAAAGCCCCGCCGTCACAGTGGGGGAGTGACATAAATCGGTGCTAAATCTGCACCGATTTTTTTTACTTACAGTAATACTAGGAATCCTGCTACTTTTCAGAAAGCAAATTACGTAGGAATCCAGAAAAATACTCTTAATAATCAGGGGGTTGGTAGAGATTTTAAAATGAGAAAATAAAAGATGTTTGAAATTAGTCAGTTACATTTCATGGTGAAAAAGTTTAACTTGATTTCGTATGTTACGAACGTTAAACCCCTGAACTTAGTTGACTCAATTCTAGTTTATGTATAATAAAAGCTCAAGTTATAAAGAGTAAGTGTCCATCGTAGCTTTCTTAGCTACGGATCTGCCATCTTCGTAGGGAGCTAAAGACAACAATGACTGAAGGCATCAATGCCCAATTTGAAATTAAAGATAATAAAAATGTCTCTGGTGTATTATCGGATACAAAGAGATATGAATTTAACTGTTGGTCTTCAGAGTTCTTTTTTGTCGAAAGTCACTCTAATGTTTATGGGAGAACACAGGACAACAAAACGCTTTCTCTTCTAAATTGCTTAAGCAATGAATCACGGAGCTTCGGTGCGGAAAATGTGACATATAGCAATATTATTCAACCCCATATTGCTCTCACAGGTAAGAATCGTGTCGATCCAGATAATGACAAGTTTTGCTCAATTTCACTAGTAGTCGGAAATTCGCATGCTTTGCTTCATTGGTTTACGTCATTCGGGTATATTAATTTTCCTGACGATGGGTTGGTAAGTCAGTTAAATGCTCAGGAGCATGTTCCATCATTTTCGGCTGAACATAATCCTATCCTTGCGTACTTCAATGGAAACTTCGATATCTTTTCTCAAGATACTGAACTAGGGGTTATTGCAGCAAGCAACTATGTCTCTACAGGAGGTGGATTTAATAGTGATGGTGTTAGCATTCGAAATAAGGTAGTGCTGAAGGTTAAATTTCACACTAGTAAAACCTTAAGTGAAGCGCTGAATATCGCTCATAGGGTCTCTTTACTTTTGCGATTTATTGCTGGCGAGAACGTTTTCTTTAAAGATATATCGGTATCAGATGAATCTGATAACAACTTTCAAGTCCTATACAATACCTACTCTTGGGGCGAAATTCTTGATAGCACCAAATCAGGTAATCCACTGATTGATATTTCGAGCGAAGATTTCCCTCAGTTTTTAGGTTCTTGGTTCAGTCATGTTGATCGTGACATCGTTAGGTATAGTTTCTACGATAGCTTTCTAAAAGGACGGAGCTATTCTTCTGATCGGCTGATAAATGCAGCCAACATGTTCGATATCTTTCCTTCTTCAAAAGAGAACTCCAAAAAAGTACTTAAGCAGGAAGAGACAGAAAAACTCAAGACACTTAAACAACATATTAAAGAAGAGTTTTCTGAACTGGACGATATTAAGAGTTCTTTGTTAATGTCGATTGGTTTCCTCACGAGGAAGTCGCTTAAAGATCGAGTTAATGAAAGGATAACCGTGATCGAAAGCTACCTTGTATCAAGAGGATTCAATTTAGAGGATATAGACTTTGTTCTTGGGTTAGCTATAAAAGCTAGAAATTACCATGTACACGGCACTGAATTTAAGCAGCTTACTCTGCATCAAATGCATCAGTTCCAAATACTATTTACATGCTTTTTTGAACTCATTTATGCACTTAGTGAACTGATTGAGTGTGGTTGGGGTAAAGAAAACATTTCTCACCGTAACGAATACCATCCAGTTCTTGATAGCGAACGCTACTTGAAGTCCGAAATTGCAACATTGAAAAATACGGTTGCAGAGAACAAAAAGCAGAGCAAAAAATAACTGATTATTTTTTCTTAAGTTTTATCGTTTCATTAGCTGAAGAAAACTCCAGAATATCTTTCATTGAAAAGTTTTTATCTACTAACCCTAGTCGTTTGGCTGGGGTTGTAGAAAGAAAGCTCATCTGCACCTTAACAAAATTTGGTAAATGGCTCAACTACTTCACTAAAGGTTGGTTTTCCGACAAGAAATTCATTGCTAATGCCATGTACGCCTTGAGCGCCAGCGGATATAGGGTAATTGTCCGGATTAATATAGGTATGGAAATGATTATCGGTGAGATTACCATCGATGATCACAATTCGCATAACGCTGCCTTTGTATTCGCTGACAAAGTAACTATAGGTGGTTTAAATTGAATTTTTAAACTAATTTTTTACTTAAATTAATCAATCGCTTAACGTTAGATTTCTACGTTTTTGCAAATATAAAACCCTTATGTGATAAAGAAAGAATAGAAAAAGCGGTGCTGAATAACACCGCTTTATATCACTCCCCCGCCGTCACAGTGGGGCTTCTTAATGTAGTCGGTGAAAAAGAAATTCGACGCGGCTGTTTTTCTACAAACTAAAGCTCCTGACCCCGACCCAATGCCCACCTTTACCAAATTCCAAATACAACAAAGCCCCGCTACATGAGCGGGGCTTCTTAATATGGTCGGTGAAGAGGAATTCGATGCGGCTGTTTTTCTACAAACTAAAGCTCCTGACCTCGACCCTATGACTACCTTTACCAAACTCTAAATACAACGAAGCCCCGCTACATGAGCGAGGCTTCTTAATGTGGTCGGTGAAGAGGGATTCGAACCCCCGACCCTCTGGTCCCAAACCAGATGCGCTACCAAACTGCGCTATTCACCGAGATGTTTTGCAATCGCTTTGCGTTGCCAACGGATGGGTATATTACTGATAATCTGCACACACGCAACCCCTTTTCGAAAAAAAACACCCTAAAAAGAATCGTTTGGTCAAACTATAAACACAGCCAGAAAAAACTGCGACAAAACACACATTTAATCCACCAATATTTAACGTTTGCAACATCGTTGATCCAGATCAGTGTTGAAAATATCAGCAAGGACTATTCTCAAACTTGTCTTAATCATTTTGATGATGAAAACACGGGCTCAAGCCAATCACCCATTTGGTAATGCAGTGGTGCTGTCGGTAACGATAGTGATTGCGCTAACTCAGGATGACGCTGTAGACATTCAGCGAACCATCGATGAAATGACTTACGACAAATCTCCTCACTAGATCTCGCTAAGCGGGGATAAGCATATTCGAGAATGCTCTTCCTTATCGCTTTGCACCGGAGCTGGCTACGTGCCTCCTCCGGTTTTTCTTTTTCAATAAAAAAACCGCTCCAAAACGTGCTTTTCTGATTGCTGCATCTTGAGGTCACTTGAGTATAATACTTTAGAGATAAGTAATTTGTAGTTGAGGTTAACGATGTCCCATGATGATGATTTTGCCCTATTCCAAGAGATGATGGGAGATGTAAAACCTCTCAACGGAAATGATAAAGTCGAGCACAAAACCAACCACAACGTCACGGAAGCCCAACTCGCAAAACGTGAAGCCGCGATGTGCCTCACCGAAGGGGACCCTGAATACCTATCTATTGACCATGCCCCGATGCTAAAACCCGATGATATCATCGAGTACAAGCAAGATGGGGTGCAATCCGGGGTCTATCGTAAACTTCGTTTAGGTAAATACCCCATCCAAGCCAAATTGGATTTGCACAAGAAATCGCTCAAGCAAGCGCGAGACGAAGTGGTCGACTTCTTAAAACAGTGCATGGCTTTAGACATCCGTACAGTGCTGATCGTCCATGGACGAGGTGAGCGCTCCAATCCACCAGCGCTAACCAAGAGTTTTCTCGCATCATGGTTAGAGCACATTAAAGAAGTACAGTGCGTTCACAGCGCGCAACGTTTTCATGGTGGTACTGGCGCGGTGTACGTCCTTCTAAGAAAAAGCGCAGAAAAGAAGCTCGAAACCCGAGAACGCCATCAAAAACGACTTGGTTAACGCCGCTAGCCTGTTACACTAGCCGGCTATTAAACAACGACCCACTATCCTAAATAGAGTCGATAAGCCATCGACGCTAAATGCCGTTGTGAAACGTTAAGAGAATTTTATGTCACAAGATAACGCAAAACGCCTCAATAAATTTATCAGCGAAACGGGTTTTTGCTCTCGCCGTGAAGCAGACCGCCTCGTTGAACAAGGCCGAGTCAGCATTAATGGTAAAGTCGCTGAAATGGGGACAAAAGTCACTTCGGGTGATGACGTTTGTATCGATGGAAAGCCACTCCAAGCGAAAGAAAAGACCATCTACATTGCTTTGAACAAGCCTACTGGTATCACTTGTACCACTGAGCGTGACGTTCCTGGCAATATTGTCGACTTTATTGGTCATAAGAAACGCATCTTCCCAATCGGTCGCTTGGACAAGCCTTCTGATGGTCTGATCTTCCTCACCAACGATGGTGACATCGTTAACAAAATCTTACGTGCTGGTAATAACCACGAAAAAGAGTACGTTGTTCGTGTCGACAAACCAATTACTGGCGAGTTCTTGAAAAAAATGTCAACGGGCGTTCGTATCCTCGATACCGTGACACTGCCTTGTAAAGTTGAGAAAGAAACCAAGTTTTCATTCCGTATTGTTCTGACTCAAGGTCTTAACCGTCAGATCCGTCGTATGTGTGAAGCGCTAGGTTACGAGGTATACAAACTGCGTCGTGTCCGTATCATGAACATTTCTCTCGACGGCATTCCAAATGGTAAGTGGCGTTATTTGAGTGATGAAGAAGTCGCACAAATGCTCGCAATGTGTGAGGGCTCAGTGGGTACAGAAGAAGCTTCACGCCAAGACTCAAAAGGTCGCCACATCAATAAAGCAACAGATGCTAAATTATTTGATAGTCGTGAGGAAAATCAATCTTCGCAAGCTCGTCGTAACCAAAAGCCTAAGACGTTCCGTGGCAACAATGCCGATGAATTCCGCCATGCTCCGAATTCAAAGAGAGGTCAGAAAAACCGTCACCGTTCCGATAACAAGCGCCATTTTGATGAAGAGAAACGTGACTCTTCTGAGCAACGTGGCTACAGACCGAAGAGTCAGTCCAACGATAAGCCTCAAGACAGACGTCGCTCGGAGTTCCATGACAATCAAAAGCGTCCCTCTCAACGAGGCTCTCAAGAGCAACCGAAAAGCAAGAAAGTACGTTATGACAATCCAAACGCACCTAAGCGACAAAACGACAAACCGGTTAAACGCTCCGGTGGCACATTAAGTTTGAAGAAGTGATCACTCTCTGAAGTGATATAAATGGAAGGACGCCTTGGCGTCCTTTTTCTTTGTAGCAAAGGAGAAAGTCGGTAGCTAGATATTCAGAGCCGATATTTAACCCAACTAGAGACAAAGTTCGACACACTCTCCACGAGTAAGCTGAATTAAATCCTGTGGAGCGAGTTCGATTTCCAACCCTCGCTTTCCTGCACTGACACAAATCGTGCTGTGTTGCAGCGCACTGCTGTGAAGAAAGGTCGGCAACGCCTTTTTCTGTCCTAAAGGACTGATTCCCCCCACCACATAGCCCGTCGTTTTCTGAGCAACCTCTGGATTCGCCATCTCCGCTTTTTTCCCTTTAGCCGCTTTAGCCGCTAACTTTAGATTCAGTTTTTGTGCCACAGGAATAATGGCAACCGCAAGATTCTTAGGCTCTCCATTCAAACTAAAAAGCAAGGTTTTAAAGACGGTATCTGGGTCTTGACCCAGTACTTCTGCTGCTTCCAAACCGTAGCTTTCCGCTCGAGGATCATGATCATACTGGTGAACGGTGTGAGTAATTTTCTTTTTCTTCGCAAGGTTAATTGCTGGTGTCATAGTGTTACTGTGTGTTTGCCAAAGACGTAACGATATAGTACCGACATACGTTAACGAGATCATCCGCTATTTACTGACGAATATCGCTTGCTCATTCACCACACCGCCCCTAAAAAAAACGCAGCTCAAGAGCTGCGTCCTTACAATCGTAACGTTAACTACAACGTATTATTTGTAAACCATTTCACCCGATGGAGCGTACTGATTCACGTCGATTGGGCTGTTTTTCTCTAGGTACTCTTTAAGTACTTCAGCATCCACGAAACCTGTGTTCACGTGACCAGGGTGGCCTGTCAGTTTCGGGTAGCCGTCACCGCCTGAAGCGTTGAAGCTTGGTACTGTGAAGCGGTATGTTTTATCAAGACGCAGTTGCTCACCACCAATGAAGACATTCGATACTGAACCATTTGCTACTGTCATTGAGATACCAGCAAATTGAGCGTAAGCACCTGAATCGATAGGCTTAGTTGCCACAACGTTCAGATAGTCCATCACTTCTTTACCTGACATGTCAGTGTAAGTCAACATGTTACCGAAAGGCTGAACTGTCAGTACGTCTTTGTACGTCACTTCACCGCCTTCGATCGAGTCACGAACACCACCGGAGTTCATCACAGCGAAGTCCGCTTTTGCACGCTCCATGTGAGCCATTGCAATCAAACGACCAAGGTTTGTCTGTTGGAAGCGAACCACATTACGGTCACCTTCCAGTTTACCGTTAGTCTCTGCGATCTTACCTTCTAGCTGAGCTTGACCTTTCTCTTGGAATGGACGTAGGAACTCTAGCAGCTCTTGGTCTTGTGCGATTTCATCTTCAATCAGAACACGTTGTTTCTTACCGTCGATCTTCACCTTTTTCTTCAGGTTCACTGGGATCAGATCGTAGCTCACCATTTCTAGTTCGCCATTACGGAATTCGTAATCAGCACGACCTACGTATTTACCCCATTCGTGAGCCTGAACGATGTAAGTACCGTTTTGCTCGTCTGGTTTACATTCATCAGAAGGCTTGAAGTTCTTCTTCACAACGTTTGGTGCTTCCATACAAACTGGCTCTTGAGAGTGACCACCAACGATCATATCTAGAGAACCTTCATCTAGGTAACGTGCAAGAGCAACGTCGCCTGGAGCGTTCACACCACGTTGACCATTTTCGTAGTGACCCATGTGTGTCACAGCGAAGATTAGGTCTGGCTTTTCCGTTTTCTCAAGTTCAGCGATCAGTTTCTTCGCTTCTTCTTTCGGGTCACGGAATTCGATAGCACCGATGAATTCTGGGTTACCGATTTTTTGTGTATCTTCTGTCGTTAGACCGATTACAGCAATCTTAATACCTTGCTTGTTGAACATCTCGTAAGCTTGGAACATGCGTTCGCCAGTTGCTTTGTCGTAGATGTTCGCAGAAAGCATTGGGAAGTTAGCCCACTCTTTTTGTTTGAACAGAACTTCTAGAGGGTTATCGAACTCGTGGTTACCTAACGCCATCGCATCGTAACCAATTTTGCTCATACCCTTGAAATCTGGTTCTGCATCTTGAAGATCAGATTCTGGTACACCAGTGTTGATGTCACCGCCAGATAGAAGAAGTACGCTACCACCTTCGGCACGGATTTCTGTACGTAGCTCATCAATCAGAGTCTTACGTGCTGCCATACCGTACTCGCCGTATTTGTTCTGCCAGAAACGACCGTGGTGGTCGTTAGTGTGAAGAACGGTCAGTTGGTAAGTTTTGTCGTTTTCCCACTCTTGAGTCGGTTGTGATGCACAACCAGCTAAAGTTGCTAGGATTGCCGCGCTAAGTGTCGTTTTTAGAATAAGGCCTTGCTTCATTGTCATACCTTTGAACAAGTTAAGATCCACTGCGTATTTTGTTGTGATGAGAGCGAAAGCTGCTCATATGCTCTAACCCCACAACAAAACTTGAACTAGTTTAAATTAATGAAATAGAGTAAACACTAAGTTTTCATATTTATGCCGTATAGATCACCCTATTTGATTCATATAAGTGCAACAAAGATAGAAAATTGCATATGGTAATCCAAAGGATCACAAGCAAACGATTAACTGTGATCTTACCTTTTCTTACTAAAGCTGTGAAAGTGAGCGTTTACTCAACATAAATGGAAAACGCCTCAGCGGCGAGAAGTGACATTTAAGGGGTATTCATTGCAATGGATAAATATTCCACCTAATGACAGTGTGGCCTGAAATGGGTATAAAAAAACCAGCCATAATAGGCTGGTTTTCTTGTTTCATTAGCTCACCATTTTCGGCAAGCTTCACAACACATTCGTGTCGTTTATTTGATTTCGATGTGCTCAAAACCTTTCACAAGGTCGTCCAGCGCTTTCATTTGCGCTAGGAAAGGTTCTAACTTGTCCAAAGGCAGCGCTGAAGGGCCGTCACAGCGAGCCTGATCTGGATTAGGGTGCGCTTCGATAAATAGACCCGCAATTCCCGTAGCAAGACCTGCTTTTGCCAGCTCAACAGTCTGCTCACGACGACCACCAGAAGCCGCGCCTGATGGATCGCGCATCTGCAGTGCGTGCGTCACGTCAAAAATGATCGGACTGCCTTGTGATGCTTTCTTCATCACACCAAAACCAAGCATATCAACCACAAGGTTATCGTAACCGTGACAAGAACCGCGCTCACAAAGAATGACGTTTTCGTTACCGCATTCCGCAAACTTATCAACGATGTTACCCACTTGGCCTGGGCTCATAAATTGAGGTTTTTTCACATTAATCACCGCACCCGTTTTCGCCATCGCCTCAACCAGATCGGTTTGACGCGCTAGGAATGCTGGTAGCTGAATGATATCGACTACATCAGCAACAGGCTGCGCTTGAGCTTCAGTGTGAACATCGGTAATGATTTTCACACCAAATGTGTCTTTCAGCTCTTGGAAGATCTTCATGCCTTCTTCCAGACCCGGCCCACGGTAAGAGTGAACTGAACTGCGGTTCGCTTTGTCGAAAGACGCTTTAAATACGTAAGGAATACCTAGCTTTTCTGTCACTTTTACATAGTGCTCACAGATCTGCATCGCTAAATCGCGCGATTCCAGTACATTCATGCCTGCGAACAGAGTGAAAGGCTTATCGTTAGCAACAGGGATGTCACCAACATGAACGATTTTTTGTTCCATTATTCTTCTCTTATGATGAATTTAGTGCAGAGTGATGGCTTTCTCACTCATCGCATTAACTTGACTCTTTAGCAGCTCCGCAGCGGGATCATCAGGACATTGATCAATAAAGTATTGGAAGTCACTGGCCGCCACTTGATGGCACTCTAGCTGTTGATAAATAAAACCACGGTCACGAATTTCATACGGATCGTCTGGCACAAATGTCAAAGCCAAGTCCGTACATCTTAGTGCCAGAGTATAGCGTTCTTCACGTAATAATGCGCTCTTGAGAAGCGCTAACCAACGACCAATAACCGTTGGATTATCCGCACTCATGAGGTGTTCTGGTTTTAACTTCGCCAATGGGCCATCTTGACCAATCAACCAAGCTTGTAGCATTTGCTGACCGACATACTCGCCGGTGAATGGATTCAGATAAATTGGCGTTTCATTAGGCCATTCGACTTTCACAATAAATTGTGTCGGGAACGTCACGCCAGACAAGGGAAAACCAAGCCTGCGGCCGAGATAAAGCAAGATAGCGCCAAGACTGACTGGAATACCTTTACGGCGTTCTAATACTTTATCGATAAAGCTGTTGTCGGAAGAAAAGTAGGCCTCATTGTCTCCCGTAAATTGCCACTCGTGATAAAATAGACGCAGAAACGAATCAAATCGTTGCTGTTCATTACACTCATGTACAAGCGCCAGTTCCGCTTCTTCAGCCAAGCGTTCTAGCTCACGAATCGCCCATGAATGGTCAGTGTCAGGATTAATGGCTTTATTGAGCTCTAAAGCTCCTTCCGCCAGTTCCATTTCATCGAAGTCGTCGTCAAAAAACTCTTGCATTCTTATCTCTTAAAACCTTGATTAGCTAAAGAAAATTGGGGTTTTACTGATAGCTAGCTTACCTGCCATTGCCAACCAGCCCAACGCGCCAAAAAATGAAAAAGTACGAAGCAATTTATTCTTGCCTAGCTTTAAGGCAAACAGCCCTAACGCAATGTAAGCCAGAAGACAGGTGAACTTCTCAGTCAACCACGGAGCGGCCGGAGTAAATGGCATCAAACCCGTCAAGGCAATTAAACCAAAACCACTCAATAACAAAATTGAATCGTTAATGTGGGGAAAACGTTTCAAAAAAGGGTGATTTAGCTTATCGGAATTTGCCATCATCAGCGCATAGCGCACCGACAGCAACGTCGCGCTAATCCCTACCGTCAGCAGGTGAAAATGTTTAAGTGCTTCGTACATATTGCTTCTCTAGTTGTAATGCTCGGCTGCTCTAGTTTCTTTGCCCTAGATGTCATCGTTAAAACAGGAGTTACTTGGAATCAAAATGACCGAAAGTAACTCTGTCGTTGTCGCCGTAGTCTTTTTCTGTTGCCACTTGGGTGTAGCCTAATGCCGTCAAAATATCTCTGACCGCTTGACCTTGGTTATAGCCATGCTCAAAAGCTAAACAACCTCGGTCTTCTAAATAGTGTCGTGCTAAATCTGCGATGTGTTTGATATCGGCAAGACCCTTATCTGCCGCCACTAAGGCTGATAAGGGTTCAAAGCGCACATCACCTTGGCCTAAATGAGGATCGTCTTCTTCAATGTAAGGCGGATTTGAAACTATTAAAGCAAACTTTGTACCAGCTTCAAGGGGTTCAAACCAACTTCCATGAAGAAAATGTGCATTTTCAATGTGTAATCGTTTGGCATTTTCCGTCGCCAATTGCTGCGCTTCTGGGCGAAGGTCGATCCCGACCACGTCTCGCTGAGGCAACTCAGACGCCAGTGCTAATGCAATAGCTCCCGTCCCTGTTCCCAAATCAAGAATTTTCCCTTTTTGGTTCAGAGTTTTATCTAAAGCCACCTCAACCAGTCGCTCAGTATCAGGGCGTGGAATGAGGGTGCTTGGAGACACTTTAAGCGGCAAAGACCAAAACTCTCGCTCGCCAACTATGTACGCGACAGGCTCGCCCGTTAAACGACGTAAAAGTGCCGCTTCGAACGCTTCTGACTGCTCTGGCGTCAAAATTTTCTCGGGCCAAGTCAGTAAATAGGTGCGATTTTTTTGGAGCACATGGCAAATCAATGCATTGGCATCTGCCGATGGCGATTCACTGCCAGCCTCTTTTAAGCGCAAAATGGCGCTTGTTAAAGCGCCATTAATTGATAACTGTTCAGACATGAATTAGTTATGCTCTGACAATGCGGCTAACTGATCAGCTTGATGCTCTTGCAGTACTGGATCAACTAAGCTTGCCAAATCCCCTTCCATCACTTCCGTTAGACGGTAAAGTGTCAAGTTGATACGGTGATCGGACACACGGCCTTGCGGGTAGTTATAAGTACGAATACGGTCACTACGATCACCCGAACCAAGTAGGTTACGACGTGTATCAGACACTTCAGCTGCACGTTTTGCCTCTTCCGCTTGGATAATACGTGCCGCCAGTACAGACATCGCTTTCGCTTTGTTCTTATGCTGAGAACGCTCATCCTGACACTCAACGACTGTGCCTGTTGGAAGGTGAGTAATACGAATTGCCGAGTCAGTGGTGTTAACGTGCTGACCACCCGCGCCAGAAGCACGGAAGGTATCAATTTTCAGGTCTGCCGCTTTAATCTCTGGAATTTCTGCTTCTGGAATTTCTGCCATCACTGCAACCGTACACGCCGATGTATGAACACGACCTTGTGATTCTGTTGCTGGTACTCGCTGTACACGGTGACCACCAGATTCAAACTTCAATACCCCGAAAGCACCGTCACCAGACACTTTCGCGATCATCTCTTTGTAGCCGCCATGCTCAGATTCGTTTGAAGACATCACTTCAATACGCCAGCCTTTTTTCTCAGCAAACTTACTGTACATACGGAAGAGATCGCCGGCAAAGATACCCGCTTCATCACCACCAGCACCAGCGCGAATTTCTAGGAAACAGTTGCGGTCATCGTTTGGATCTTTTGGCAACAGTAGAATCTGAAGCTCGTCAGTAAGACGCTCAATCGACGCCTTCGCATCTTTCATTTCTTCCTGCGCCATTTCGCGCATCTCTTCGTCATCTTCATTTGCCATCTCTTCCGCCGCGACAAGATCTTCTTGCGCTTGCTGATAGGCTTGGAAGCACTTTGTCACTTCTTCTAGCTGAGAATACTCTTTGGATAGAGCACGGAATTTATCTTGATCACCGATCACATCAGGATCGCCAAGCAAGTGTTGAACTTCTTCGTAACGTTCAACCAAAGTTTCTAGCTTTAATAGAATCGAGGCTTTCATAGTTTCTTTTCTTTATATAGGTCAATCAGTCGATGTCATCGAGACCAAGACTTTGACGTATGACGGTTAATTTGGCTGGCTCACCCTGCTCCGCTGCTTGTTGCAACGCACGGGTAGGCGCATGAATCAGTTTATTGGTCAGCTTATTACTCAATTCGAGTAATACTTTTTCAGGATCAGCACCAGACGCCAGAGCTTGTACACTGCGTGTCAGTAGCTCTTCACGAATCTCATTCGCTGAGTGGCGGTATTCACGGATGCTATCCACCGCTTGCAATGAACGCATCCAGCTCATAAACGCGGCGCTTTCTTCACTGACGATCGCTTCCGCTTGTATGGCTTCAACTTTACGTTGTTCTATATTGCTATCAATAATGGACTGCAAATCATCGACAGTATAAAGGTAAGCATCATTTAAATCGCCTACCTGAGATTCCACATCACGTGGCACCGCAATATCGACAAGCAGCATGGGCTGATGGCGACGCGCTTTTAAAGCGGTCTCCACCATGCCTTTACCTATGATGGGTAATGGGCTAGCCGTAGAACTGATCACAATGTCAGCTCGAGGTAAATGCTCTGGAATGTCTGTCAAACCGATAATCTCTGCGCCAAATAAATCTGCAATACCTTGAGCGCGCTCCTTGGTACGGTTTGCAACGATCATATGATAACAGCCATTAGCCTTTAAGTGTTTGGCAACCAATTCTATGGTTTCACCAGCACCCACTAACAGCACTGTCGCTTCTGCTAATGACTCAAAGATATGCTTAGCGAGTGTACATGCCGCATAAGCCACAGAAACAGCATTGCCACCAATATCCGTTTCTGTACGCACTCTTTTGGCGACCGAGAAGCTTTTTTGAAACAGCTTATCAATCCCAGCATCGACAGAATGGGCATCTCGCGAGTCAGAAAACGCTTGTTTGACTTGCCCTAGGATCTGCGGCTCACCTAATACCAGTGAATCCAACCCACATGAAACTCGCATCAAATGTTTAATCGCCGCTTGCTCTTCATGTACGTACAAACTGGCTTTTAACTCTTCATGGGTGATCTGATGGAAGTGGCACAGCCAATCAATCAGCTTATTCCGTGAACCCTGCTTAATATCACAATAAATCTCCGTGCGGTTACAGGTAGAAACAATCACACTGCCGTTGACAAACTCGTGCCCTCGAAGCTGCGATAAAGCTTGAGGCAGCTTGTCAGGACCGAATGCAACTTTTTCTCGCAATTCGACAGAAGCAGTATTGTGATTAATACCAATAGCAAGCAAGGACATCTAGGGTGCTTTCTCTGAGTCTGGATATAAATAGGTGCAGAATTTTACTTTATGCACACAACTAATAAAAGGGTATACCCGATTTGTTTTCCCGAGTTCGTGAGTTCAATGCTATAGTGAGCCCGCGAATCGCCTGAATCGAATAGTAAGTGAGCAGCCATGCCGAAACCTTCGTTTTTTCCTTTTTTGCTTGCCGCGATCCTGTTAACTGGATGTAGCAGTACCCCAGAAATGCCAACCAGTGTGGAATGGCGCTCTCATCAATCTCAACTTAAGCAAGTCGAGAGCTTTAAAGCCGTCGGTAAATTGAGCTACCTTTCTCCTGAGAAAAAGCAAAGTTTGAGCTTCTATTGGCAGCATAGCCAAGAAAACAGTCAATTGCGCCTAACGACCTTCTTGGGTCAGACCGCGCTCAAGTTAGACATCACCCCTGAAGGGGCCGTTATTGAGACCTACGATGATGACATTTTTACCGCCGAGTCAGCTTCATCGTTAGTTTATCGCCTGACAGGTCTACTGATCCCCGTCGAACATATGCCAGCTTGGATGCTAGGAATGCCAAACGAAGCGGATTGGTATCAACTCAATGAGATCAACACCCTTGCAAGTTTAACGAAGCGAATCGGTCTCCAACCATGGCAGCTTGACTACACACAGTACAAAGACGTCCAATTTAATGGCTTATCGTTACCCATGCCGCGAAAAATGACGCTGCAGCAAGAGACAACCAAAATTAAGCTCGCCATTTCCAAATGGACACTTGCTGCAAAATAATACCTTATTCAATGAAATGCTGATTTCATCAATACTCTGACTAAGCGACACACAAAGCATCATGATTACTGAGACGACCCATTGGCCTTCACCAGCCAAGCTGAACCTCTTCCTCTACATCACTGGACGTAGAGACAATGGTTACCATGAACTACAAACGCTGTTCCAATTTTTGGATCATGGGGATGACTTAACCATTACTGCCAACCCGAGTGGGGACATTTCCATAGAGCCGGAGCTTCCGGGCGTGCCTTTACAAGATAATTTGATTTGGAAAGCCGCGACCGCGCTACAAAAAGCGTCCGGTACTACCTATGGTGCGCATATTGAACTCAATAAAGTATTGCCTATGGGAGGTGGGATTGGAGGAGGTTCCTCTAATGCCGCAACCGTTTTAGTCGCATTAAACCATCTTTGGCAAACTCGGCTCACCATTGAGCAACTTGCCAATATTGGTTTACACCTTGGCGCGGACGTGCCGGTCTTCGTACGTGGCTTTGCTGCATTCGCAGAGGGGGTGGGTGAAGAGCTGTCTGAAGTCAAGCCACAAGAGAAGTGGTACTTAGTTGTTAGACCAAACGTAAGTATCGCCACTGTCGACATTTTTACGCATCACGAATTAACTCGCGACACACCGAAGCGTGATCTGGAAACTTTACTGGACGCCCCCTACGGAAACGATTGCGAAAAAATTGTTCGAATGCTGTACCCAGAGGTTGATAAGCAACTTTCATGGCTGCTACAATATGCGCCGTCAAGATTGACTGGTACAGGATCGTGCGTTTTTGCTGAATTTTTACGCGAAAACGACGCCAAATCCGTGCTAGATAAACTGCCTGACACCGTCTCTGCATTTGTTGCTAAAGGCAAAAACGTTTCGCCTTTGCATGAGACCTTAGCTGGCTATACAGCTAAACACCATTCTATTTAAAAACTGGACGCAACCCTGAGGTTTCCACCGTGCCTGATATGAAGCTATTTGCTGGTAACGCCACACCTGAACTAGCCCAACGTATTGCTGATCGTCTATACATTTCTCTTGGTGATGCTACTGTTTCTCGTTTTTCTGACGGCGAAGTAGCAGTACAAATCAACGAGAATGTTCGTGGTAGCGATGTATTCATCATCCAATCAACTTGTGCACCAACCAACGACAACCTGATGGAGTTGGTTGTAATGATTGATGCAATGCGCCGTGCTTCAGCAGGCCGTATTACTGCTGTAATCCCTTACTTTGGCTACGCTCGCCAAGATCGTCGTGTACGTTCTGCTCGTGTGCCAATCACTGCGAAAGTTGTTGCAGACTTCCTTTCTAACGTTGGTGTAGACCGCGTTCTAACTATCGACCTGCACGCTGAACAGATTCAAGGTTTCTTCGACGTACCTGTTGATAACATCTTCGGTACTCCTGTTCTTCTAGAAGACATGCAAGCGCGTGGTCTTGAAGACCCTGTCGTCGTGTCTCCTGATCTAGGCGGCGTTGTTCGTGCACGTGCAACAGCAAAAGCACTTGGCGATGTCGACATTGCTATCGTTGATAAGCGTCGTCCGCGTGCCAACGTATCTGAAGTAATGAACCTCATCGGTGATGTTGAAGGTCGCGACTGCGTGATCGTTGATGACATGATCGATACTGGTGGTACATTATGTAAAGCAGCTGAAGCTCTAAAACAACGTGGTGCTAAACGTGTATTCGCTTACGCAACACACGCAGTCTTCTCTGGCAACGCAGCACAGAACATCAAAGGTTCTGTTCTTGACCAAGTGATCATCACTGACTCAATCATGATGAGCGATGAGATTGCTGCGACAGGCAAAGTCACTCAGCTGACACTTTCAAGCATGCTAGCGGAAGCGATTCGTCGTATCAGTAACGAAGAATCCATTTCTGCGATGTTCAATTAAATCTTATTTCATTTTATTGAACATCAAAACACCCCGCTCTGGGGTGTTTTTGTTTTTAGGGAAACATGCTCTTTTCTATTCGACCTATGTTGAAGCGCAGAACATTGAGAAGATCCCGCTGACTGGAAACCCAGCGGTTCCCCTTCCAAGAATCGCGAGGCTGGACGCAACAACCAACCTCGCCTCTTATTAAATAACTGTGCTATCATACTGCGCTTTTTGAGATTCCAGAGAGATCCTTACCTTGAGTCAACAAATTAAACTTCTTGTCGGTCTTGCCAATCCAGGTCCGGAATACACCAGAACTCGCCATAATGCTGGCGCTTGGGTTGTAGAAGAACTCGCTCGCGTTCACAACATTACGCTAAAAAACGAAGCAAAGTTTTTTGGTCTGACGGGACGCATCATGATGAATGGTCAGGATCTCCGTCTACTCATCCCAACGACTTTTATGAACCTTTCAGGTAAATCCATTGCCGCATTGGCGAAGTTTTATCAAATCAAGCCAGAAGAAATCATGGTGGCGCACGATGAACTGGATTTACCACCAGGCATCGCTAAATTTAAGAAAGGTGGTGGTCACGGAGGACACAACGGTCTACGTGACACAATCAGTAAGTTGGGAAATTGCAAAGATTTCTATCGTCTCCGTATTGGTATTGGCCATCCGGGACACAAAGATAAAGTCGCTGGATTTGTTTTAGGCAAAGCCCCTGCAAAAGAGCAAGAGTTGCTCGATGCTGCAGTGGATGAATCCGTTCGCTGCCTTGATATTCTGATCAAGGATGGTTTGTCGAAAGCACAAAACCGACTACACACGTTCAAAGCTGAATAAGGTTACTATCATGGGTTTTAAATGTGGCATCGTTGGTCTACCAAACGTAGGTAAATCAACTCTGTTCAACGCACTTACTAAAGCGGGTATTGAAGCAGCAAACTTCCCGTTCTGTACAATCGAACCGAACACAGGTGTCGTTCCTGTGCCAGATCTGCGTTTGGACGCGCTTGCAAAAATCGTAAACCCGCAAAAGATCCTGCCAACAACGATGGAATTCGTTGACATTGCAGGTCTGGTTGCTGGTGCATCTCGTGGTGAAGGTCTAGGTAACAAATTCCTAGCAAACATCCGTGAAACTGACGCTATCGGTCACGTGGTTCGTTGTTTCGAAAACGAAAACATCGTTCACGTAGCAGGTAAAGTATCACCGATTGAAGATATCGAAGTGATCAACCTTGAGCTTGCAATGGCTGACCTTGATTCTTGTGAGCGTGCGATTCAACGTAACGCTAAGAAAGCAAAAGGCGGCGATAAAGACGCGAAATTTGAGCTGACTGTACTAGAAAAACTGCTTCCTATCCTTACGGAAGGTGGTATGGCACGTACGGTTGAACTTGCAAAAGAAGAATTGGCAGCAATCGGCTACCTTAACTTCCTGACGCTTAAACCAACTATGTACATTGCTAACGTAAATGAAGATGGTTTCGAAGATAACCCATATCTAGATGCAGTACGTGAGTTCGCAGCAAAAGAAAACAACGTCGTTGTTCCAGTTTGTGCCGCTATTGAGTCTGAACTTTCTGAGCTTGAAGATGAAGATCGTGAAGAATTCCTTGCAGACATGGGCATCGAAGAACCAGGCCTAAACCGCGTTATCCGCTCTGGTTACGAACTACTTACTCTACACACTTACTTCACAGCTGGTGTTAAAGAAGTTCGCGCTTGGACGATCCCGGTTGGTGCAACAGCGCCACAAGCCGCTGGTAAGATCCACACTGACTTTGAAAAAGGCTTCATTCGAGCGGAAGTCGTTGCATATGATGATTTCATCGAGTTCCAAGGTGAAAGCGGTGCAAAAGACGCTGGTAAGTGGCGTCTAGAAGGTAAAGATTACATTGTAAAAGATGGCGATGTGATTCATTTCCGCTTCAACGTTTAGTAAGTGATTAATTTTTAAACACTTCATTTTGTAGAAAGCTGGCTCTGATGCCAGCTTTTTTTATAAGTGCCATTCAAGAGCAACAATTAAACCTACAGTCTAATGGTAATTTTTTTGCAGTTTTCGATCACAAACACGCCTCTTTGCTTAAAAAGAAACCGAACGAGTGATTTATCCAAATTTCTTTAAAAAAACTGTTGACGGTTTTAGCTCAACTATACATAATGCGCGCCGTTCCCAACGATAAGGCAACTTATCAACGAGGACACGAAATATGGTTTTGGCTACGTAGCTCAGCTGGTTAGAGCACATCACTCATAATGATGGGGTCACAGGTTCGAATCCCGTCGTAGCCACCATTCCTAAGAACTTTTACGAAAGTCATTAGGAATTGATGCGGAAGTGGCGGAATTGGTAGACGCACCAGATTTAGGTTCTGGCGCCGCAAGGTGTGAGAGTTCAAGTCTCTCCTTCCGCACCATATTTTTTAGTTTATCTTTTTGTTAAGATGACTAGCCTGCAGGTCTATCGCCAAGCGGTAAGGCAGCGGCTTTTGATGCCGCCATTCCCTGGTTCGAATCCAGGTAGACCTGCCATTATTTAAAGTGTTAGCCCACTTAAAAAAGGGGTTGTCACTTAGAGCGTGAAGGTTTATATTGTCTCGCTCAAAAGATGGCTACGTAGCTCAGCTGGTTAGAGCACATCACTCATAATGATGGGGTCACAGGTTCGAATCCCGTCGTAGCCACCATT
>JBHOHG010000025.1:0-55479 GCA_043422575.1 bacterium sp. HQB-39
TTGCAGCCTAGCGGCTATGATCAAGGCGCTCCTGAGTACGCTTTCTCGCTCTTATCGCAAACCTTGCATCGCTAATAGAGCCATCTCCGATACAGCATCGCGGAAGTTCACGATGCTGTGATCGTCAGATTGCATTCGAAGAACGTACGACCACGAGCGACCCTACACAAGCCAACGGACGTCATTCCCAAAACGAGAACGCCTGATGTTGGAACATCAGACCATCTCAGTGGGCTATTGATCAGGCTGAGACTCTAGGCGCTGTCCAAGCTTTAATCGCTGGAATAACCAACCTAAAGCAATCAATGCCGCCCCAAGCGCTAAGAAGCTGATCGCTCGCCAAATTCCCTCTAAAACGGACGCATCCCACAGGAATACTTTACACACAGTAATGGCTAAAATACTCAGCCCTACTTTCTGCAGTTGATGCTGCTGAGATTGAACACTGTAGAGTGTGGCGCTGGCACCAATAATGATAAAGGCTACGGAGTAGCTGAACAGTTCTGCCATACTTGTCGGCATCTGCAATGTTAAGCTGCCATCTTGCCAAAATTGGCGTATGGACAAGATTACCCAGAATGTAGAAAGGGCCGCTGCGACGCTCGACAATACGAGCGAGGGGATGTCTTTCGGCGACAGTTTCTTATGGAGGATAACCCCAAGAGTCAGGGCCGGTACTAACCATCCGGCGGTTAGCCAATTGATGATTGGCCAGTCGTTCCCCGTCACGTGGGTTTGGAGCAGCGGGTTGTACCAAGTGTTGAGCAGAAATGCGCACAGTCCACTCAATGCGATACAAATGAGACTGTACCAATGATACCAATGCTTTAATGTCGCACTTCGTCGGCTTTTCACTTGGTAGATACTGAAGAGGATCAAACCTTGAGTCACGAACAAGCACAGACTGTAGAAGTTGAAAGCTAACAAGCTACTGCTGTTTGCAACCCATGCGTTGACCTGAGAAAAAACGTAAAGGCTTCCTAGATGTAACGTCGCTATTTCTAGCCATTCTGACAGCTCGCTAAAACGCGGCTTCACTAACCGAGTCGCGCATACAAGAAGTCCAAGGCTTGGTAGCAAGCCAAGGGCCAGTTGCGACCCTGTGGATACTAACTGGCTTTGTAACTCGATATCAAACGGTACCAGTGTCATACGGAGCGTTAAGAAGCAGAGTATGACCTTAAGCAGCTGAGCGTAAGGAGGGAACCAACGGAAATGAAGCTGTAAGGCAATCAAGGCGACTTGAGTGCTCCAGAGTAAGGTCAAAATAGAGCCATCAGCAAGGCAGTAGCTAATGCTCGCGAGAATGACATGAAAGCCTGTATTGAGCTCTGTTTGTAATAAATTAAGCTGCTGAGACGCCCAAACAAGCCCAAAGGCAAGAGCCATGGCAAATAAACTCCAAACCCAAAGTAGATCAGGAAACTGCTGTTCGAATGTCAGTAACGACCCCACAATCATCAGTGGCCCTGTTACCAGTACGGCAAAGTAAGCCAGCTCACTGCGATCGCCCCATGCATATTGAAGGAGTGTTCGCGCGCACGCCAAAGTAATCATGGCTCCACTGAGCGCTAAAATAAGGCTGTTGCTGATATGAGTAAGACTGAGCAAGTGAATGGTCGCGTTAGCGATCATCACCAATGAGATACCCGTGGTGATGAAATGCTCTCTTTTCGATAATCCCTGCTTTAGCATTGGCATCAGCAACATCAGCAGAGGCAACCAATACAACGAAATCGCAATCCATGAGTTGGAGACTTCCATACGAGAGTGTAAGACGAAGCCAATGAACATGAGAAACACGCTTGCCAAAGCGGGATGACGCCAAGTGGTGAGATAGCGACAGCGGTTGAGATAGGAAGGGCTCCACCCATGTGTTGGCACCACAACCAGTAAATAGCAGCTGATAGGTAAAACCCAGAGGCTCCATTCAACGAGTTCGGTATTAGGCATGCCTGTGACGAGCAGTAGCAACCATACCCCTAATCCTGTCGTAACGGCGGCATTGATCCAGCGGGCGGTGAGGGCATGGCTAAGAGCGAATCCAGCCGAGCTAATTCCTAATAAATACAATGTCAGTAAATGGTATTGAGGATCGGCACTTTGCAGCCACAATGGTGCACTGAAGCCACCGAGCAACCCTAAAGCGACCATAACAATACCAAGGCGCAGGCTGAGCCATAAACTCGCGAGCGATACCATAGCCATCAAGGTGAGAGCGACGGGTGTTGGCAATAAATCAAAGCCGACAGTGGCGTACAATATAGTGCTATAAAGCCCTGTGAGGCCAACGGCATAAAAGGTTGCAGGGATGTACTCATCCGAGACCTTATTAAGGAATGCTTGCGGCAGTTTGAGTAAACGCCTATGAGAGACTTCACCCAAAGTGACGATGGCAAGCGAAGTTACAGAGGCGATGAGGACACGCAGCCAAGGTGGTAGGGTGTAATGCCCACCGATGAATTGGATCAAATAAGAAAAACCTATCAGCATGGCCAGACCGCCAACCCAGACCAGCCATTTCTGTTTGAAATGCGCGACCCAATGTGTCCACCAATCGGAGGGTTCATGGTCTAGCTTAGTCTCTGGATCCGGTTGATGAGTAAAGTCAGGCTCTTGTTCATTGGCAAGCGGTTCTTGATGTTGAAGACTTGGCTCTGTTGAGGGGGAAACCTGCATCTCTTGAACTGGCTGGCCTTCTTGAGCGGAATGAGTTCGGACATGGTGCACCGTGACAGGATCGATATCGCTCTTTTTATCAGCATACGCGGCTTGTGAAGGCTCAAAGGTACTTGCCACCTCTTCTTGCTGAGTTTGCGCGGCAGAGACCGGTTGTGTAGCTTGCCATAGAGTGATTGAACGCTCGATTTTGTCCAGTCGCCGTTGGAGTGATTGTATCCTACGGTAGGCGGCGAAAGCGAAAAATGGGGAAATGATCAAGATAAACAGCAAAGCTGAACCGATCAGCATAAGAAGAACTTCCACGATACCACCGCTCCAATGAGTACTTTTTCATCATGCTATTACATGGAGCTGACAGGGAAATGGGAGGGTTTGTAATATACGATCTGATTAGCAGAACTCCGTCTTGTTATTGGACTTGTACTAAATAAGCAGACTTTGTACGTTCAAGTGACGGTATTTCTGAGCATGAATAAAAAAGCCTGAGCAAGAAGCTCAGGCTAGATTGATGTTGAACACTTTGATGCGGAGTGTTTATTCGGCTTTCGCGAGCGTTAGCGCTTTACGAGAAACCTCATGAGCCGCCTTTGTTTGACCTTTCTGTTCGAGAGTATCTGCCAGAAGCGCATAGTCTTCTACATTGGAGCGAACCTGTAGCGCAGATTCAAGATGCTCTTGGGTTTCGTCCCACTTTTCTTGACGATAGTACAAGCTGGCTAGCGCACTGTGTGCCGCCGCATTGGTGTCATCTTTAGAGATAGCACCATGCAATAAGGTCATGATTGGGTGTACATCACTCATGTTTAGGGTTGGCAGTAGTGCAAACAGTTCTGGCGATGGGTGTTTTTTTAACGTCTCTTTTAAAACCGTCAATGCGGCATTATCTGCATCACGTTCGATCAGTTGTTTTGCAAACGCCCCCACGAGTTCGACATTTTGTTTCAGCTTACGAGATAAACCATTCCAATGCTGTATGACGCCATCACTCCCTTCCTGAGTCGCGATGTCGTTGATCAAGCCTTGATGGGCGACAACGAGCAACTGCGCATGCTCTTCTTGATCAACTTGTTTACTTTTCTTAAGTTTTGGTAGCAGATCCAGTAAGCGCTGCCACATTCCCAATTGCTGGTAGGTTGTCTTTAACAGGTTTAATGCAATGGTGTTGTTTGGGTACTTTTCTAATAAAGTCTGGAGTGTTTCACACGCCTCTGAATAATCTCCGTCACGAACCAGTTGTTTTGAGCGAGTTAATTCCACGGCAAGGTAGGAGTTTTCCTGCTTTGATGCTAGAGCAAGATATTGATTACGCTTTTCTTTGTCACCTTGACCTTGAGCCGCTTCTGATGCAATCAGGTAACACAGCAAAGGCATATCGTGGTGGTTTGCCCAGCGAGTGACTTTCTTTTCTGCGCCTAGCCAGTCACCTTCAAGCAACTTAATGATGCCTTCATTGGTGTAACGACGGGAACGACGCATTTTACGGACGCTGAACCAGTTCCATGTTGTCGAGCTGGTCTCGATGATTTTCTTGATGATGTGCTCAATAGCAAATAAGGCCGCCATCGTAATCACTAAGAAAATGACTAAGGTGGTTACGCTCATTTCGAGTGTGCTGTTGGCTATCGAGATCAAGACATAGCCTTGTTGGCCCGAAAACATCGTGCCTGCTAGAAGGCCAGCTCCGAGCACGGCAAAGAGGATAAGTATGCGAATCATTATTTATCCTCCAGTGTTGTCAGAGTCGTAACATCACGACGTACACGATCACGGATCACGTCAGCGAGTTGCTTTGGTGTTTCTAATTTGACCGGGTAATCCACCGTCACTTTGGTCTTCGCGAGCCCTTCCAGTGCACGGCTAAAATGAGTCACGCCATCGTCTTCTTGATTGAAAAAGGTTTGCGACCATTGAGCCGCTGTCGTTAACGCGGTTTGGTAGGCATCGCCATTTTCGTCATATACCGCTTTGATGGCCGTTTCTAATTTGCCTTTGATGTTTTCACGCAGGTAGAAGTGCTGTTCTGGAGAAAGCAAAGGAACGACATTGCCATCACGCTTACGGAAGGTAATAAAGTGCTCTGAGAAATCTTTCAGGGACGTTTTTAAGTTATTACGCCAATTAGTGATGTCTTCCGAGACTTGCTCATGAGCAACTTGGGTCTCTTTCGGTAGGATCGCATTGGCTAATGGCAGCTTGTCTACCTGTAGCTGCAGTGCCGTAAGTTTCGCGACTAAACCATCGCGGTCGATCAGCGGCACAGCACGCAATTGAATCAGATCTTTTGCAAGCACTTGGCGCAGGGGCATCAAACTTGGGTCATTTAACGCCGCAATGCGTTGGTCAGCACTTTCGATTAATTTGGTCGCACTGACAGCGTCTTGCTCGATAAACAGCTTTCGCCCTGCCATTTTGACTAAGTAATCTGCTTCCGCCAGTAGCCAATCATTAGGGCGTCGACCTTTTACGTCAGCCAAGGCAACCTGCAGACTTTCAATGCTGGTGTGCTGCTGCTGGATTTGAACTCGATTCTTTTCTGCTTCGGCTTTGGCTTGCTTAACCGTGCTGGTCGCGACTTGTGACAGCTGTTGTTCAAGAGCGGTTTGCGTTTGGGCTAGCTGTTTCTTCAACGCACTGATTTGCAGTTGCTGCTGATGATGTTGCTGGTAAGCAAAGAAGGTGACACCACCGGAAAGAAGTAACGAAATAATGATGGCCGCTGTGCCCAATTTTACACCACGTTTGCCTTGTTTTTCTTCGAACTCAACCGGTTCGGGCTGGGGCTTTGACGCTGACTTATCATTGTTTTTAGGCGCTTTGGTCTTAGGCGCTTCCGTTTCCGTTGTTGTTTTATCTTGGGTTGAGGTGTCGAGCGAAGAGGACGTTGATTGTTCTTCAGGCTTTACTGGCTCGTTATTTTTTTTGCTTGTCATGAGTTCATCCTGTTTTAAGTGTGGAGGGCTGCAAGCAAGTCATGATTTGCAGCACTTCCTACCGTCACCACCTGCTCACATCCAAAGTTGTGGGCGGTGTCGGCGATACGGTCACTAGGCACCAAGACCTTCAGTCGCTGAGCCCAAGCCAATTGCTCGGGAGAGAATTGGAGAAATAGCCATTCCAATTGCTCTGCGCTGGTGACGATCAAGGTGCTTACATGTTGTTGATGCCAAGAGTTTACCCTGTCTTGAGCATCGAATTTGAGTCGTTGCCGGTAATAGGTTTCACAGTAACTGACTTTGGCACCACGGTATTCAAGGGTGTCTTTAATTAACTCCCGTCCTCCATTTCCTCGAAGGATCACAATGCGTTTGTCAGTGACATTTTGCAGTTCCGGCAAGGCTAAACAGTGTTCACTGTTACTGGTTGCTGGGTAGTTTACGTGTTGCTGGGAAGCTTTGCTCAAATAGTGCGCGGTTTTTTGACCAACGGCAAGGTAAACAGAGCCTTGCGGCCAGAATTTTTGTCGCGCAGATAAGATTTTATCGGCAAAAGTGACAGCATGCTGGCTGACAGCCAAAATGATGTCATAGGAAGTGAGGTGATCTAAGGGCTCGCAAGGGTTGACGGCTGGTTGAATCTCAATCAATGGATGCTGGATAGCAGGTATGCCAGCATCCATGATGAGTTGGCACAGCTCTTGACCTTGAGGACCAGGGCGCGTGACCAAAACCGTCATTGTTAGTCGTGGTCAGCGTACAGTTTGGTTAAAATCTCGCGGGCACCATTATCAAGTAATTGGTTCGCCAGAGTCACACCCAGTGATTCGGCCTCACTACGTGGTCCGCGAATCTCGCCGCGTACTAGGGTAGAGCCGTCTGGTTCCCCAACGAGAGCACGTAGCCAAATATCGTCACCTTCGAGAAGCGCATAACTGCCGATCGGGACTTGGCAGCCGCCTTCGAGGGTCAAGTTCATCGCTCGCTCACAGAGCACACGATCTGCGGTGTCACGGTGGTTTAATGGCTCTAGCAGTTGACGCAGTCGGTCATCATCCAAACGACACTCAATGCCCACAGCACCTTGACCGACCGCAGGCAATGATTGTTCAGGCTCAATAAAGCTGCGAATGCGTTCTTCAAGCTCGAGACGTTTCAGACCCGCTGCGGCCAAAATAATGGCATCATATTCACCGTTATCCAGCTTACCTAAGCGTGTACCGACATTGCCGCGCAGCTCTTTAATCACTAAATCTGGGCGCTGCTCTTTTAGCTGACATTGGCGACGTAGACTGCAAGTGCCGACCGTTGCGCCTTGAGGAAGCTCATCAATGCTGCCATATGTATTGGAAACGAACGCATCACGCGGGTCTTCACGTTCGCAAATAGTCACTAGGCCGAGTCCTTCAGGAAAATCGACAGGAACGTCTTTCATCGAATGAACCGCAAGGTCTGCACGACCTTCTAGCATCGCTACCTCTAACTCCTTTACAAACAATCCTTTGCCACCGACCTTTGCAAGTGGTGTGTCGAGAATGACATCACCTTTTGTCACCATGGTCACCAACTCTACCTCTAATCCAGGGTGAGCGGCTTGCAGGGCATCTTTAACATAGTGAGCTTGCCAAAGCGCCAATGGGCTTTTACGTGTTGCGATTCGAATTGGAGTTGAGTGTGTCATAAAGATTCCAAAGCATAGATTGATTACCCTTAATCCTAACACTCAACGGGGTAAATTCTTACTGTTACTTGTGCTAAGTGTTGATGACATAAATGAAATGTAATGCACCAGTAAATTTGTGTGACTGGTTTCTCATTTAGAGCAGTCACTGTTATTAGTTATAGAGATTACGGGTGACACTTAGCGGCGCGCTATTTGTAGAGGTTGCTCACAAATATTTGGCAATAGTTTCGCAGGGGATAAACTTTACCCCGACCGATGAAAGTGTTAAATTGATCACGTTTTTTATCGTGAGTGGCGCAAAGTTTGACCAGCGCACGTTGAATTTTTAAACCAAGGATGTCCCCTTGCAGGCTTACACGCAAACTTTAATCCAGAGACTTGATGACCTAAACCAGCAGCGAATTGATCGCGCGCTGGCTCTCATGGATATACAAAGCCAGCAAGTGTTTCATTTGATCCCTGCGCTACTGCACTTTAATCACCCTGTCATCCCTGGTTACCTTGAGCAAGACGTCCCTGCTGGCGTGTTCAACTTCTCTCCTAACGACATCCAACAACAGTTTATCCAAGATACCGAACTCACCATTGGGCAAGCACTCTCACACAGTGGGGAACCAAAAATTTTGGGCTTGTACACCATGGGGAGTACCTCTTCTATTGGTCAGAGTACTTCAAGTGATTTGGATATCTGGGTGTGTGTTTCTCCGAGCATGCCTTGTGAAGACAGAGAGCAGTTAACCAATAAATGTTTACTGATTACGGATTGGGCACAAAGCCAAGGGGTGGAAGCGAATTTCTTCCTCATGGATCAAGACCGTTTCCGCAGTAATCGTTCTGAAGCCATGACAGGAGACAACTGTGGTTCTTCTCAGCACTTATTGTTGCTGGATGAGTTTTACCGTAGTGCGGTTCGCCTTGCGGGTCAGCGTTTGTTGTGGCAGATCGTTCCGCCAGAGATGGAAGAGTGCTACGACGAATACGTTGAACAACTTTGCCAACAAGATTACATAGATTGTTGCGAATGGATTGACTTTGGTCAGCTCGATCGTATTCCAGCTGAAGAATATTTTGGCTCTAACTTATGGCAGTTATACAAAAGTATCGACTCACCTTATAAGTCAGTGTTGAAAGCCATCTTGTTAGAAGCGTATTCGTGGGAGTACCCAAATACTCAGCTTTTGAGTTTAGATACCAAGCGTCGATTCTTCGCACACAAGCCTGATTTGTACGGCATGGACAGTTACTATCTCATGCTGGAAAAGGTGACGCGCTATTTGGAGCGCATCAAAGATACGACGCGTCTCGATCTGGTGCGCCGTTGCTTCTACCTTAAAACCCACGAGAAATTGTCTCGCGAACCGGGTATCGGTTCTGTGCCATGGCGACGTGAAGCTTTATCTGACATGATCCAAGGTTGGGATTGGGACATTGAGGTCATCAAACACCTTGATGATCGTCGTAACTGGAAAGTGGAAGAAGTGAAGGTTGTCCATCATGCATTGTTAGATGCTTTGATGCAGAGCTATCGAAACTTGATCCAGTTTGCGCGTCGTAACGACATCACTTCGGCGATCAGCCCACAAGACATCAGTATTCTTGCTCGTAAGCTTTATGCGGCATTCGAAGTCTTGCCAGGCAAAGTGACTCTGCTGAACCCGCAAATCTCTCCTGATCTGCACGAACCTGATCTCAGCTTTATTCAAGTGAGCGAAGGGCGTGTCAACAAAGCAGGTTGGTATCTGTATAAGCAGCCTTTGGTGGCGCACCGTATTTTAGGGCAAGCCTCGCTAGAGCATCATGAATATTTGAGTAAGCTCGTCGCATGGTCGTTCTTTAATGGCTTGATTACCGAATCAACGCGCTTACATGCGGTAGTGCGAGAAGCTCAGCTTGATATTGATAAGTTCTACCAAATGGTGAGTGACTTACGAAATACATTTTCACTGCGTAAACGTCGCCCGACCATGCAAGCTTTGGCAAGTCCTTGTGAAATCAGCCAGTTGGCGATGTTCATTAACTTTGAGCAAGACCCAACAACAGAGTTGTCCGGTAAAAACCTGAAAGTGGACCTGAAAGGGGCAGACATCTTCAGTTTTGGCAGTGAGCAGATCAACTTGGTCGGTAGTGTGGATTTGGTGTATCGAAACTCGTGGCATGAAGTTCGTACTATGCATTTCCAAGGTGAAACGGCCATGCTCGACGCCTTGAAAACAGTGTTAGGTAAAATGCACCAAGATGCGATTCCGCCGGAGTCGGTTGATGTTTTCTGTTACAGCAAAAACTTACGTGGTGTGATGCGCAATATGGTGTATCAGCTGTTGGCAGAGTGTATTGAACTACGCTTGAAGCCTATTGAGCAAGAAAAGCGTCGTCGCTTCAAAGCGATTCGTTTAGGGGATTTGACGTATGGTCTGTTCTTTGAACGTCGTGGGGTGTCGGTTCAGAAGTTAGAAAACTCGGTCGATTTTTACCGCAGTATCTCAACCAATAAACTCAATGGTTCGCCACTGTTAATGCTGGATAAAGAGCAGGATTATCAGCTACCTGAAGCAGTCGATGGTTTTGCCAGTGAAGGTCTGATTCAGTTTTTCTTTGAAGATACCGATCAAGGCTTCAACATCTACGTGTTGGATGAGTCTAATCAGGTGGAAGTGTATCATCAGTTCAGTGGCTCGAAAGATGAGATGATCACCAGTGTAAACAGTTTTTATACCTCGGTGAAAGACGATAACCGCGTTGCTTCAAAACTGATTAACTTCAACTTGCCGCAGTATTACCAAATCATTCATCCTCAGGATGACAGTGAATCCTACGTGATCCCTTATCGTAATGATGGGTGTCCACAAAGTAAGGTCACCAAAGCGGTAAACGCTTAGCCAGCCTAACCACTGAGCCCTCCTAAACACAACGAGCACCTAGAAGGTGCTCGTTATTGTTAAGGGAGAGGCTGAGTTGCAAAGGTTGCCTTGTTGATTAGACCCAATCAATCTCTTCACCAGCGTGCTTAACGCACTCTTGTTTGACCATCGCAAGAAATTCCATGCCTGTTTTTGAGCAGACCCATGTCCCTTCTTTATGTTGGAAGTGAAAGCCACCCGATTTTGATGCCAACCAGATTTCATGCATTGGCTCTTGGCGGTTAATGATGATCTGGCTACGGTCGTCAAATTCCAACGTCATGACATTGCCTGTGGTCTCGAAATCGATGTCTGCACCTGAGTCATCGATGGCTTCTTCTATTATTTGTAGCTCGCTATCGACCAGTTGATGAAATTCAGTATCGTTCATCTTATCTATCCTATTGCTTTTCCTGAGTGTGGTGCGATTATAGGGGGCAATGAATCAATAATCACGATGTGCAAAATGAAAAAAATTATTACTGTGTTGTTTATGGTGGCAACCGTAGGCTTGGTAGGATGTGGTCAGTCGGGCGAACTCTACATTCCAGAGCCACCTCAACAGGACGAACAGTCGCAGTAGATAGTTAGCAGTCGAATTTAGGAAAAGGGAAGCAAACTTTGGATTACTTCAATTATCAGGATGATGGCCAACTTTGGGCCGAAGACGTCTCATTGACTCAATTGGCGGAGCAGTACGGCACCCCTTTGTATGTCTACTCTCGTGCAACACTTGAGCGTCACTGGACGGCGTTTGATAGTGCTGTTGGTGAGCATCCGCACCTAGTATGTTACGCAGTGAAAGCCAATTCGAACATAGGTGTGTTGAACGTCCTAGCTCGTTTAGGGTCTGGTTTTGATATCGTCTCTGGTGGCGAGCTAGAGCGCGTGATCGCTGCGGGCGGTGATCCTGCTAAGGTTGTTTTCTCGGGCGTGGGTAAAACAGAAGCGGAGATGAAACGTGCATTAGAGCTAAAGATAAAATGCTTTAACGTTGAGTCTGAGCCTGAATTAGAACGCCTCAACAAAGCTGCGGGTGATCTGGGCGTGATTGCACCAATTTCATTGCGTATTAACCCAGATGTGGACGCGAAAACGCACCCTTATATTTCGACGGGCCTACGTGATAACAAATTTGGTATCGCCTTTGAGCGTGCTCCTGAAGTTTACAAATTTGCTCAGAGCCTGCCTCATCTTGATATTCAGGGTATTGATTGCCACATCGGCTCTCAGCTCACCGAAATTGAACCGTTTATTGATGCCACAGATCGCTTGTTGACATTAATTGATGATCTTAAAGCGCAAGGCGTTAACATTCGTCACCTCGATGTAGGTGGTGGTCTAGGTGTGGTTTATCGTGATGAACAACCGCCGCAGCCTTCAGAATATGCCGCTGCTTTACTTAGCCGTCTAGGTAATCACCCAGAATTGGAGTTGGTATTTGAACCAGGTCGAGCGATTGCTGCCAATGCCGGTTTGCTGCTAACGCGCGTTGAGTTCCTAAAGCACACTGAGCATAAAAACTTCGCGATTGTGGATGCCGCAATGAATGACTTGATGCGTCCAGCGCTTTATCAAGCATGGCAAGATATCGTGCCTGTACAGCCTCGCGAAGGGGAAGCACACACCTACGATCTTGTCGGTCCAATTTGTGAAACCGGTGACTTCATCGGCAAAGACCGTGAGCTTGTGCTGGACGAAAATGATCTATTGGCTGTGCGTTCGGCAGGCGCTTATGGCTTTGTGATGTCTTCGAACTACAATACTCGTACCCGAGCTGCAGAAATCATGGTCGATGGTGATCAAAGCCATGTTGTGCGTCAGCGTGAAGAGCTGAGCAGCTTGTGGGAACTCGAACAGATTCTTCCGGAGTAAAAATCAGCATTATGCATTTCCACTTTTCCAAAATGCATGGTTTGGGTAATGACTTCATGGTTGTCGACTGTATTACCCAAAACATTTTCTTCTCTCAGGAATTGATCCGCCGTTTGGCGGATCGTCATACAGGCGTGGGTTTTGACCAGTTATTGGTGGTTGAAGCGCCGTATGATCCTGAAACCGATTTTCACTACCGCATTTTCAATGCCGATGGCAGTGAAGTCGAGCAATGTGGTAACGGCGCTCGCTGCTTTGCCCGTTTCGTTCGCATGAAAGGTCTGACAAACAAGTTCAGCGTCAGCGTCAGCACTAAGAAAGGTAAGATGGTGCTGAACGTTGAAGAGGACGATCAGATCACGGTGAACATGGGTGAGCCTGAGTTTGAGCCGAATAAGATCCCTTTTAAAGCGAAACAGAAAGAAAAAACCTATATTTTACGTGCAGGCGATAAAACGCTGTTTTGTGGCGCCGTCAGTATGGGTAACCCACATGTTGTGACGGTCGTTGATGATATCGATACTGCGGACGTCGACCACTTGGGGCCTTTACTGGAATCCCATGAGCGTTTCCCTGAGCGTGTTAATGCTGGCTTTATGCAAATTGTTAACCGTAACAAAGTACGTTT
This sequence comes from bacterium sp. HQB-39, assembly GCA_043422575.1. Taxonomy (GTDB): domain Bacteria; phylum Pseudomonadota; class Gammaproteobacteria; order Enterobacterales; family Vibrionaceae; genus Vibrio. The sequence continues at coordinate 12,700 of JBHOHG010000025.1, forward strand.
ACGTGTCTATGAGCGTGGAGCGGGAGAAACGCAAGCTTGTGGCAGTGGTGCTTGTGGCGCAGTTGCGGTGGGCATTCTTCAAGGGTTGCTGGACCCGAGTGTCACAGTAAGTCTACCGGGCGGCGATTTGCACATTCAATGGAAAGGTCCTGGTCATCCTTTGTTTATGACAGGCCCTGCAACGCACGTCTTTGATGGTCAACTTTCTTGTTAATCGAGTTTTTAAAGGAATTTCACATTGTCTGATGTACAAGCGGACGCACTCACCGCTGAAGTTGTAGCAGAGTATTTGAGTGACCACCCTGACTTTTTCCTCCATCGTCGTGAGCTGGTGGACCGTTTGGCCTTGCCTCATCAGGAGCAAGGCGCGGTGTCCTTAGTGCATGTACAAATGAATCGTCAGCGCCAGCGAATTGAAGAGTTAGAAGAAGAGATCACGGCTCTATTGTCTTTGGCTAAGAATAACGATCGCACCTTTTATGAGTTTATGGATTTGCAAGAGCAGCTCCTTGCTTGTCGAGACTTGAAGCAAGTGGTGAAAGCGATTGAAGTTAAAGCGCAAGATCTTGGTCTAAAGGCGTATGTGCGTCTGTTGAGTCAATGTGATGTGAAGCACCAGCTGAGTCAAGAAAACTACCAACGCTTTACTACCAATCATTTGAACGGAAAATCGGCTTATCTTGGCCGTTTACGCAAGTCGGATCGAGAAGGGCTGTTCGGTGAACTGGCCGTTCCTGAGATGGGGTCGTATGTGGTGTTGCCTATGGTTAAGAAACAACCGTTGGGTTTTCTGGCTTTTGCCAGTGAAGACGGAGGGCATTTCCAACCAGATATGGATACGCTCTTCTTACGCCATCTTTCTCTAGTGGTGGCGCATTTGGCTCAAACCTTAACATGGCAGGTTGCGCACGATGACAACACCTCAAAGCACACCACTGCCTAAGTCACTGAGTCGTTCTCTTGAACATTTCTATGAGTTCCTTCGCGTGGAGAAGGGGCTCAGTTTGCATACCCAACGTAACTATAAGCATCAACTTGAAACCTTATCCCATCAATTGGTCAATTTGGGCGTGACCCAGTGGCAAGAAGTGGATGCGGCTTGGGTGCGTCAGTTAGCGAGTAAAGGCATGCGTGATGGGATGAAGCCCAGTAGCATTGCGACTCGCTTATCCTCGCTACGCAGCTTTTTCGACTTTCTGATTTTACGTGGAGAGTTAAGTGCTAACCCAGCGAAAGGGGTGTCGGCGCCACGCAAACAAAGGCCGCTCCCGAAGAATCTTGATGTCGATGAAATGTCTCAGTTACTTGAAGTGGATGAGAGTGATCCTTTAGCGATTCGTGACCGCGCTATGATGGAATTGATGTATGGTGCAGGGATCCGCTTGGCAGAGCTCGTTGGGGTTGATCTCAAAGATATCTCGCTACGTGCTGGCGAACTACGGGTGATTGGTAAAGGCGACAAAGAACGTAAAGTTCCGTTCTCCGGTTTGGCCCAAGAGTGGGTAGGCAAATGGTTAAAAATCCGAAGTGAACTGGCCAATGGTGGTGAGAAAGCCCTGTTCGTATCGAAAAATGGCACCCGAATCTCGCATCGAAGTGTACAGAAACGTTTTGCTGAATGGGGACAAAAGCAGGCTGTGAGCAGCCATATTAGCCCTCACAAGCTGCGTCACTCGTTTGCGACCCACATGCTAGAGTCGAGCAACAACCTGAGAGCGGTGCAAGAGTTATTGGGGCATGAAAACATTTCCACCACCCAAGTCTACACTCACCTCGACTTTCAACATTTAGCCAATGTGTATGATCAAGCGCACCCAAGGGCGCGTAAAAAGAAGTAAACTCAACGAGCGCTTACGATGAAATTCTACCGTCCATTACGCCCTATCCATGCCATTACCTTTGATCTTGATGACACCCTGTATGACAACTTACCTGTGATCATGAGGATGGAAGCCGAAGTGTTGGCTTGGTTGCATCGAGAGCATCCTGAAACGATGCGTTTGACGGCGCAAGATTGGCGTCAACTCAAGTATCAGGTTAAGCAGTACCACCCTCACATTGATCACGACGTCACCTTATGGCGACAGCGCCAGCTTGAATTGGGCTTCACTCAGCTTGGGTATTCGCCACAAGCGGCGGAGTCGGCAGCGCGTCATGGGGTAGAATACGCGTTGAGTTGGCGTAATCGCGTTGAGGTACCTCAGGCGACTCATGAGGTACTCGCGCAGTTGCAACAACGCTTACCTTTGGTTGCCATTACAAACGGCAATGTGGACATTGAGAAAATAGGCTTGAGTCAGTACTTTGTGAATACTTGGTATGCAGGTAAAGATGGTGCGGCGAAGCCCCATCCGGATCTTTTTCAACGTGCGTCACAAGATTTGGCGATTGCGCCTAGCGCTATTTTACATGTGGGTGATCATTTGGTGACGGATGTACAAGGGGCAGTACACAACGGATATCAGTCATGCTGGTTTAATGGAGATCGCAAAAGCGTGTATCAAGCACGTAAAGCGCGTGCCTTGCCTGACGTTGAAATCACACATCTAGAACAGTTATTACTAATTTTGTAGCAACACTCCCATATCTAAGACTTTCTTGCATCACCTCTATAGCCAAGGTTAAAAAACGTCCGTAAAGTAGATGTTTCATCATACAAAATAAGAAATACCTAGTTAGTTCAAGGCGCTGGGGGAGGTTTTCTCGCCATTGGTCGTATTTGAGTCTTGAAGTCACTAGGGTAAAACCTGCACAACGGGTTGGATCTAGGACATAAGGCTATATATGCGAACGTTCTCAATCTTGGTTGAGGATCTACAACAACTTGACGACAAACTCACCAGCTATCGATGGCGTGATGATAAACGCTATTTAGTACAGCTATTTTCAACTCAATCAAAGTCTTTGGTAGAGGCGTATGCCCATAACATTGTGGACGCGCTGCCTCAGGCCACTTTACTGGGTCACAGCACTCGTAGTCTTATCTTTGGCAACCAAATCGAAACTCAAGGCAGCCTTATTGTGGTGGCGGAGTTTGAGACGACGGATTGCTCTTCAGCTTTAGTACCATATTCAGGAGCCCCTGATCTTGATGGCTTTGACTTAAAGCAGAAGCTCAAAATTGCGCCTAACGCTCAGGCAGTCATTAGCTTTTCCGTCAAACAAGGGCGACGAGACTACCCCTTATATCGTGCCTTTTTGCCTAATGATGACTGCCCGCCAATCGCTGGCGGATTAGCGCAAGCCACTGCTCACGATGATCCTTGGGTGCTGCACCATACTCAAGTTCACCACAATGCAGCAGTTGCCGCCGTGCTACACAGTGATGCGCTCAAGGTATGGACAAATGCCTATTCGGAGTGGAACCCTGTGGGGATGGAGCATACCGTGGAGGAAGCGCAGGGGAATCGCTTGATCCGGTTAGGCAATAAAACCGCTTACGAGATGTATAAGCACTACCTCGCGGATGGTGGAGAGTTGACCATCAATCAATTGATTAATTTTCCTCTTCACCGTGATGTGGGTGGTCAAGAAGAAGTCTGCTCGGTGATAGAGATCTTGCCGGATGGCAGCATGCTGTTTAACAAACCATGGCAAAAAGGGGACCAGGTTCGCTTTTGCTATAACCACCCGTCACTGACCTTGGAGCAAGTGAAACACGGTGTGGTGGAGTTGGCGATGCACCAGCCTGAGAGCATCTATATTTACAACTGTGCCTCTCGTCTTGATTTCATGGACGGTGCCGAAGAAGTGCAAGCGTTCGGGGATATTGCGATCACTAACGGCAGTTATTGTATGGGAGAGTTGTTTGGCGATGGGGTGAATCAAGAGGTGCTCCATCATAGTCTGACCTATCTTGCGATGCGAGAATCCGATGAAGTGCAATCCTTTAACTTGCCGAAGGACGACGTCGCAAGCAATAACATCTCCCCTTTGTTTAGCCTGATTCGTAACGCCATCAACGATCTTGACTACATGAATGGTCAGATGGAATACCAATTAGAGCGTCATGCGCGTAAGTTGCAAGAAAGCTATCGGCGTGATGCCCGAACCGGTCTGAGAAACCGCGTTGCCTTACAAGAGCACCTCAATCAAATCCGTGATGATGAGCATCTAGTGACCTTGAAGTTACTGAACTTCAGTCAAATCAACGATAAATACGGTTATCCTGTTGGTGACCAACTGCTGAAAGACCTGTCTTTGAGTTTTACCAATCGAATTCGTAAGCGTTTAGGCACCAGTGCAGAACTGAATTTATACAGCATTGGTGTGGGTGAGTGGGCATTTGTTTTTCGTGCCAATCAAAGCAGTGAGGCGATTCAAGCTCAATTTGCACGTTTTGCTGATATGGTGGAGCAAACCAATTTTGAGCCAAGAGGCTTGAATAATGTCGATTACCTTTCTGTTTCTTTGTGTGGTGGACTTGCCAGCCGCCGTGATTTCCCAGACGCCTCTGGAGATGAACTGTTACTCAAGGCGATCGAAGCGCGTCGCTCGGGTGTGCGCAATAACACTCATATTTGCAATGCACTGGATATTCAAGTCAAAGAAGAAGTACGTAAAGAACAACTGGGGTGGCTGACCTGTGTCAGTCGTGCCATTTTGCAGCAGAATATCATCACCTACAGCCAGCCCATCTATCATGCTGTGTCTCATAAAGTGTTTTCGTACGAATGTTTGGTGCGAATCGAAGAAAGCGATGGGCGCATTATTTCTCCGGGTCAGTTCTTACCGATCATCAGCGACACGCACTTATACACTCGCTTGAGTCGTCATATGATTGAAAGCACGTTGAACTTCATGGCCCATAAGCCTCAGGCGTTTTCTATTAACTTGTCCCCGCAGGATTTGATGAGTGATAAAACGCTACTGTTATTGGAAGACTCGATTGCAAAGTTAGGCGATCCAACCCGTTTGGGTTTGGAAGTATTAGAGTCAGAGCAGATACGAGATTATGGACGGATGATCGAGGTCTGCAGCCATTTCCGCAGTTTAGGTGCGCGCATCATTGTTGACGATTTTGGCTCTGGTTACTCCAATATTGATGAAATCTTGAAGTTGGAGCCTGAGGTGATCAAATTGGATGGTAGCTTGATTCGCAATATTCACCAAGATGAGCGCCAACGCCGTATTGCTTCACAGCTGATCCGTTTATGTCAGGTGTTTAACGCCAAAACAGTCGCTGAATTTGTTCATAATCAGCAAGTGTGCCGCATTGCGGAGGACATGGGGGTCGACTATCTACAAGGCTTCTACTTAGGTGAGCCACGTCGTTTATTCTAAAAGGTAAAGCCCATATTAAAGAAACTAGGGAGGGGTGTTTCACGTGAAACATCCCTTTTTTGCTGGCTGATGTTGTTGGGCTTATGGTGTGCCTTTCAAGGCGTGCCCACTTTTATCCGCTTGATAGGCGGCTAAGTAATGGTTGAAATAGCGGTGGAGATCTTTGGCCTCTTGCTCCTGTTGCCATTCTTCTAACAGAGCAATTCCGACTTCACAAGTACATAAACTTCCTTGCTGCTGGTTTCGTCTGAGGCTGTAGCGAGATTGGGTGTTGATATCTAAACTCAGTGTCGGCATGGCTTTAAGCCAAGGGCTTTTATTGACCATTTTACGGGCTTCTTGCCAAGTCGCATCCAGAATGATGAACAGAGGCTGCTTGTTTTGCTGATGTGCCGCCATCCGTTGTTCACGCAAAGAAACGCTTTGCTCTGATGGAAACAGTAGAACAGGATATATATCGCGAGCTTGGATACATGCCATTAAGGCCTGTGGTGGTTCAGTGCGATGCCATACGTATTGCTCAACGGAGCTCAGTGTTTGGGCGAGCAGCTTTCCTGTGTTGGTGTCACGATGCTGTTCGTTTGGGTGCATAAGTAGCATTAAACGAAACGGCGCCTCAATATGAGGCGCCGCGTCGCAGATGCATTGGAAGCGTAGGCCACAGCCTACGCAAGCCTGAGTTGTCATTGTAAAGTCACGCCTTGTGCTGCTGGGCTGACGGCATCACTAAAGAGAATCACATCACTGGCCATATATGGGCTGACCTTTGGTGAGCTCTGTGCCGAAAGCGGATAACTGATGTACTCATAGCGTAGCTGACGATAATCATTGCCTGTTGGCAATAACATATCTTGCCAACCGCGATACTGCTCTTTACCCAATTTAACGGGCTGGCTCACTTCTGTGATGCGGCTGTTAAAGCGCCAGTTATCGTTGTGGTTTTCAAACACCAATAAAGTACAGCCGTTATTGTTACACCAATCAAGCATAACCAACAACTCATCTTTATTGTCACCATTGAGGTCGTAGGTCAGCCAGCGGTATTTGTTGCCATTTGGCTTAGTACGATGCATCACAAAGTAATTTTTCACTGCTTGGTTAACTTGCTCAACATAACGGTTACTCGATGGAATCGATGCTGGCGCTAAACTGACCGAGGTCTCTAGGATCTCTCCCGTTGGTTGATCGGCAATGGAAATCGGTTTGTTCGCTGGGAACAGTGATAAGCCGCCATTGGCAATGGGATACACAGTGCGCCCGACTTTCTCATGGGTTGCCACTAACTCTGAGCCACTGCGAGTGAAGACACGTTCAGTGACCAAGCGCTTATCTTGGTGTCGAGTCATCACCACTTGAATTTGGTTTGGGTTCAATTGTTGCCAGTAACCTGACTCTACCGTGGCTTCTTCACCGTCATAGAAGTATTTGGTTTGGGCACTGTGATCTGGGCTGATGGTCATCTCGACACTGAAATCACGCTGTGTATTGGCTTCAGAGAAGTAGAATCCTTGCCATTTAGCGACACTGAGATCGGTGCTCGCTGTGGTCGCACAACCTATGAATTCTTGCTCTCCGCGAGTAATCAAAGAGTGCCAACCGTAAAAGGCGTGTCCCATAGAATCAAAACAGAAACCTTGAGTCATGGTGATTTCACCCTCGTCGAATCGATATTGGCGACGGTCTGGCTCTAAGCGCAGTGGGTTAATGGCGGTGTTTTTATCCGGAGTTCCCAGTTGCGACAGTTTGATTTCGTCAGAAGAGAGGAATTCGGCGTTCCAAAATGGCTCATTACCAAATGCACGTGTGGTTTTGACCGGAGTTTTACAGCCTGACGAGGTATTTAGCGTCGCGTAATTGATCTGCTCGACAACGAAGCTGGCTTGATACTCACTTGCGGGGCCATGCGAAGGGGAAGGTTGAAGGTAACCAATCACTTCAGCATACATAGGTTGGGAAGGGCGTTCTGCCAAAGCCATAACGGGATTGGTCAGTTGTGGTGTCAGATCTAGCCAAACCGGTGCTTGGCTGCCGCATGGCATGAGGGTGCGACTGTCGTTATCAACAACCATAGTACCGCGCATCATGAAGGTTTGAACTTGAATGCTTTCTGGTTTCTCTAACGTTGCCGAAGAGACTTCGACAATGGGAACTTCTGGCGGTGGTGGAGTACTACCACAGGCTTGCATGAGCAGAGCAGCACTCACCAAGGTCACTGGGTTTTTGATTACCTTCATGTTATATCTTCCTAATCTATCCATTGAGAGCGCTAGCATTATGGCATATTGGTTATTCAAAACTGAACCAGACACCTTCTCTGTCGACACTTTGAGACTGCAAAAAGTCTCATGTTGGGAGGGAGTCCGAAATTATCAAGCAAGAAATATGATGCGTGATGAGGTGAAACTGGGAGATCTGGTGTTCATCTACCATTCTTCGTGTAAAAAGGTGGGAGTGGCAGGCATTGCCAAAGTGGTGAGAGAGGCCTACCCAGACCATTTTCAGTTTGACCCTGAGAGTGAGTATTACGACCCGAAATCCGATCCCGAGAATCCGCGTTGGATCATGGTGGATGTGGAGTTTGTTCGTAAAACGGAGCGAGTGATTCCATTAGCGGTGATGAAAGCAATGCCAGAGTTGGAAAACATGCCTCTGGTGAAACGTGGGAATCGATTATCTGTGATGCCTGTAACGGAAGCGGAATGGGAAGCGATTTTGACGAAAGAAACATTATCGAGTCGCCGTTAAAGTGAATCGAATCTATCATCGCATCTATCAAGGGCTGTCTGGGACAGCCCTTAGAGGAGTGATTAACCCTATGGTGCGCTGAGTGGTGCGCTTAGCGATCAAATAAGGTGGCTCTTAAGTAGTGCGCCACCGCATCATCAGCATTTGAACCAATCACTTCATTTTCTGGCAACGCTGCCATCACTTTCGGGTGAGACGTTCCCATCACCAAGCCTTTTCCAGCCATTGATAGCATCTCAACATCGTTCATGCCATCACCAAAGGCGACACAGTGTTCGAGCGTAAAACCTAGTGATTCTGCGACGGCTTTGAGCGCGTCACCTTTTGATACTTCACCCGCCATGACTTCTAAACACCAAGGGGTTGAGAAAGCAATATTCAGTGTCTCTCCAAACAGCGCACGCAGCTTGCTTTCCACATTAACTAGGTAGTCGTGGTCATGCTCTGGATGAGTAAAGAAGACTTTAGCAATGCCTTGAGTTGGCGCTGAAGTGGCGTCAAAGAGATGGTAACTGAACCCAGTTTCTTCGTGGAAGTTCGCCAGAGACGGGTCTTCTTTATCCATCAGCCAACGATCGTCTTGGTACATGTGGATATAGAGGTTCGGGTCTTGGTCAATCACATCGACAACGGCCTGAACGAGATGTTCTGGCACGTTTTTACTGTAGAGCAAAGCGTTGTTTTCATCATGCACCCGAGCCCCGTTTGAGGTGATCATGTAAGCGGGAATACCTACGATGTCTCGGATGCCCGCCACATCAACATGATGACGACCAGTAGCAAAGATGAACGGATAACCTTGCTGATGAAGCTCTACTAATGTTTGTTTAGTAAAGTCACTCAGTTGGTGGTTCGGTGCCAGTAAAGTGCCATCTAAATCAGAAGCAACCACTCTGATTTGAGTGTTGGGGGTAGTTGATGATGTGGCGGAACAATCGAGTGTGTCGGTCATGTAACCCTCTTTGATAGATACGGAGTCAGAAATAATGCCCGCTCCACAACAAGGACTAAAGAGGGGGCATTAAAGGGAACACCATCAGTGTAAAAGAAATTTATGACAAAAAAGAGGGTAAAGGGGAAAGGATGGCTTTTCCCCTTTCGCTGAGTGGGCTGGAGTACCGGATGCCGACCCATGGCTAACACGGGTCGGTGTACTATTTGTTTAAAAATCCGAACAGTGCATCAAGGGCAGGATTGCGATATTGATCACGTTCAAACAGGATTTCATGGCGCGCATCAGGGATAGAGATGAACTCCGCCTGCGGGTTGGTTTTCCCCAATTTACGGATGAATTGGTTTTGTGCTCGGTTACTCACTATGGTGTCATCGCCTGCTTGAATCAGCAGTAATGGTGTTGTGATTTGTCGTGTATGTAAGAGGCACTGTTTCGCGGCCATGAGGCTTTGCCAGACCCAGCGAGTGCTCGGTCCGCCGACTTGTAGTTGAGGTTGTTCCGCGTACAAGTGACGAAACCACTGGTATCGCTCTAGGCTCTGGCTTAATGGGTTATCTTCAAAAGGTTTGGGATAATACGCTTTATGACCAGGGGCATAGGTAGGGCGTGGATAAACTGCGGTCAGGATTTGGCTGAGGGAAATGGCGATAGGGTTCAGATACCAAGCCAGATCAATGCCGAGCATGGGAGACGAAAGTACGACCCCATCAATCGTCGCCTTTGGATGCGTCTGTAGGTAGCGGGTCGCAATGGCTCCGCCCATGGAATGAGCCACTAAGAAACGTTTGTCGTATTGGGTGAGATCAAACAGCGTCAACATATGTTCAAGGTCAGCAACATAATCACTAAACTCATGGATATGACCTATATCGGACCCCTCGACCAAGCGTTGAGACCAGCCTTGACCTCGGTGGTCATAGCTGTACACATCGAACCCTTGGCGAAAGAGATCGAACATCAGCTCTTGATATTTAATACTGGCTTCAATGCGCCCATTGACCAGTACCACCGCTTTACGATGATGAGGCGCGGTGAGCTTGCACCAGTAGAGTTGGGTTTTATCTTTGGTTTTGGTAAAACCTTCTTGGCGTTGTTGCCAAAGGTCGGCGATCGCACCCGTGATCGCTTGCTCAAAGCGAGCCTCTTGAGTATAAGAAGCAGATGAGCGTATTGTAGCCATAGAGTTGTACTCGGTTAGACGCAGAAATAAATAGAATCGCAATAACTTCGGCATGATAGGCTCACAAAGCTGCATTTTGAAGTCATTTAGATAAAGTTATGATCAAAGAAATAGCGGGGAAATGCAATGGATATACATCTTTGGTTAGCGTATGTGGTCACAGCCATTGTTTTTAGCTTGGCTCCGGGATCTGGCACCGTCAATTCCATCAGTAATGGTCTAAGTTATGGAACGAGGAAATCCTGTGCCGCCATCGTTGGCTTGCAAGTCGGCTTAGCCATTCATATTGTGCTGGTGGGAGCGGGTATTGGCGCATTAGTGGCTCAGTCCGCAACGGCATTTACCGTCATTAAATGGGTGGGTGTGGTGTACTTAGTTTGGCTTGGTATTCAGAAATGGCGTGAGAAAGGGGCGTTATCAGCGGTGGATAATGCGCATGATACCTGTGCAATTGAGCTGATGAGAAAAGCTGTGTTGATCAATTTAACCAACCCTAAGTCGATCGTTTTCTTGGTCGCGCTATTTCCTCAGTTCATCGATCCTGCGGGCGAGCAGTTGACGCAGTTGGTGGTTTTAGGGGTGACGACCATAGTGATCGATAGCGTTGTTATGCTTGGTTACACTTCATTAGCCGCACAAATGGGTAAATTTATTCGTTCAGATCGTATGATGGGCAAAATTAATAAACTATTTGGTTCAATGTTTGTGGGTTGTGGGGCATTATTAGCAACAGCAAAATCATAATTAGCAAACCATTCAACTCAGTTGTTGTCATTCCATGAATAATACTTACGTTGCTCGGCAGCCTATCTTTAATCGCAAACAAATCACCTTGGGCTATGAGCTTCTGTTTCGCGACGGTGAAAACAATGCTTACCCAAGTCATGTCGACGCGAATCGAGCAACGTATCGTTTGATTGTTGAAAATTTCTTATCGATCGGGACGAATCCGTTACTGCACTCGTCCCGCTGCTTCATCAATTTCCCTTACCAAAGCTTACTGCGCCGCTTGCCTTTGAGCTTACCGAAAAACAAAGTTGTGATTGAAGTTCTAGAGACATGCTCACCGACGGACGAGCTTTTGGAAGCCATTCGTGAGCTGTATCGTGAAGGGTATTTGATTGCATTGGACGATTTTACTTTATCTCCAGAATGGCAGCGTTTTTTGCCGTATGTGCATATCGTGAAGCTCGATATCATGGCGATGGGACTCAAAGCGGCCTGTGATCTGGTGAAGGCGCAGCGTGATAAAAAAGTGAAGTATCATTTCCTTGCTGAACGTGTCGAAACGGAAGAGGAATTTAAAGCAGCAAAGTTAGCGGGCTTTAAATTTTTCCAAGGGTACTTCTTCAGTAAGCCTGAAATGATTCAAACCAAGTATGTCAGCCCTGAGCAGATTGTTGCCTTGGAGCTCTTCCGTGAGGTGTGTAAGCAAGAACCTGACTTCGAACGTATTGAAAAAATCATTACCCAAGATGTCACGCTGTCGTACAAATTGCTGCGCTTTGTGAATACCCAGTCGACGCGACTTGAGGTGGCCATCACTTCATTCAAACAAGCTTTGATTTACTTGGGGCAAGATCGCCTAAAAATGTTTGTTTCCCTTGTGGTTGCTTCGTACGTTTCGACGAAGAAACCGCGCGAGCTTTACAACTTGTGCCTACAAAGGGCTCAATTCTGTGAGCTGATGTCTCGCTACTACCCGTTTAGTAAGCATGATGAGCAAGGTTTTATGGTTGGCTTATTGTCCATTCTCGATGCCTTGATGGATATGTCGGTTGAGAACCTCGTTGATAGTCTGCCGTTGACCCCGATCGTTAAGCAGGCCCTTCTGCGTCGTGAAGGTGTCTATGGCGCGTTAATCGCTTTAGAAGAATGCTTTGAGAAAGCCGATTGGCAAGGCGTCGAGTCGCTGAGCGTCAAATTAGGCTTGAGTATTGAGGATGTGAAATACGAGTTATCGCAAGCCCAGCGCTGGAGCCAGGAGTTAGTCACGGCATCATAAAGTGTAACGTGAAGCTTTTATGACAATGAAAGATCGGTGGTTGACGCCGATTTTTTTACCCTTAATATATACGCATATCCATATATGAGTATGTAGTTATGCTTCCTCATCAGTTTTTCAAATTGCTCTCAGACGAGACACGGGTTCGTTGTCTGATGCTGATTGCTCGAGAGGGCAAGGTTTGTGTCGCTGAACTGACTCAGGCGCTGCAAGAGAGCCAGCCGAAAATTTCTCGCCACCTTGCGCAGTTACGCTCCCAAGGGATCTTAGTCGACGAGAGACAAGGCCAATGGGTTTTTTATCAACTTTCCACCGAGTTACCTGGCTGGATGAATAAGTTGATTGAAGATTTGGTCGCTTCAAATTGTTTAAAGAATGAATATCAGCAAGATTTGTCACGTCTTCAGGCGATGAATCGTGCTGCTTGTTGTTAAAAGTAGTTAAAGAGAATGGTTAAGGCTCGTTGTTGCTTCCTTAGGGAGTGAACAGCCAGTGAATGAATTACGGAGAATGTCATCATGGCAGTGAAAGTTGGAATTAATGGGTTTGGTCGTATCGGTCGCTTAGCGTTACGTGCCGCGTTTGATTGGCCTGAACTTGAATTTGTGCGCATCAATGACGTAGCCGGTGATGCGGCAACACTGGGACACTTATTGGAGTTTGATTCGGTACAGGGTCGCTGGCACCACGAAGTTACCACAGAGGGTGAGGAGTTGGTGATTGCAGGTCAACGTATCGCGATGACCCAAGAGCGTGATATTGACGCGGTCAACTGGTCAGATTGTGATGTGGTCATTGAAGCGACGGGCGTTCACCGTAAAACGTCTTTCCTTAACCAGTATTTAGAGCAAGGCGTGAAGCGTGTCGTGGTGAGTGCTCCTGTCAAAGAAGATGGCGTGGCAAACATTGTTGTGGGTGTGAATGACCATATTTTCGATCCTGAGCAACACCGTATCGTGACCGCAGCGTCATGTACGACAAACTGCTTGGCGCCAGTGGTCAAAGTGATCAATGAAAAGCTGGGTATTGAAAATGCGTCGTTTACAACCATCCACGATCTCACCAATACGCAAACCATCTTAGACGCGCCGCACAAAGATCTGCGTCGTGCTCGCGCTTGTGGTATGAGCTTGATCCCAACGACCACGGGGTCGGCAAAAGCGATCGTCGAAATTTTCCCTGAGTTAGAAAACCGTATTAACGGTCACGCGGTGCGTGTTCCATTGGCGAACGCTTCTCTGACGGACATCATTTTCGAAGTGAAACGTGATACGACAGCAGAAGAAGTGAATGCGTTGTTGAAAGAAGCATCAGAGAATGAATTGAAAGGCATTTTAGGCTTTGAAGAGCGTCCATTGGTGTCTATCGATTACAAAGGCGACCAGCGCTCGACCATCGTTGATGCTCTGTCGACCATGTTGGTCGGTAAGCGTATGGTGAAAATCTACGCTTGGTATGACAACGAAATGGGTTATGCGACGCGTACCGCTGAGTTGGTACGTAACGTTGGCTTGGCATAAGGAGCAGAGCAATGACACATCCTACATGGGAACTCCCACTCGATTCAGGCGCTTTGATTCTAACTCCGTGCCCTGGAACCAAAGGGGTTGAACTACAAGCGTCTTTAGCTCAGCTCAAGCAGCAAGGTGTTGCGGCGGTGGTGACGGCGCTGAATGATGAAGAGCTGGCGAGCAAAGCGGTCTCTGAGTTGGGTGAACAAGTGGCGGCACTCGGCATGAAATGGTTTCAGATTGAAATCGAAGACGACTGCGCACCAGCGGACAGCTTTGCGGCGAAATGGCAGCAAGCTAGCCCTGAGCTGCATCAGATCTTGACCTCTGATGCGAAGGTCGCCCTTCATTGCATGGGAGGCTCCGGTCGTACTGGCTTATTTGCGGCACATCTGTTGTTAGAGAAAGGCTGGAAGCTGGATGACATCGTGCGAGAAGTTCAGGCCCTACGTCCTGGCGCTTTCACGAAACCGGTGCAAGTTGAGTACATTCAATCGGTCGCGAACGGTGAGTGATGCCACCTCGGTGACATTGACGTTTGAGCGATAACGATTGGAAATATGGCTTTAGGATCATGGGTATCCTAAAGCCATTCCTTTCCCCTACGACGAGCGCATTGTCGTGAGTCCATGCTCGGTCGTTTATCTAGGAAATCGGTTATGTTTGCTAACCTCAGCAAAAGCGTACGCCAATATATGTTGGTGACGTTTAACTATTGGAACTTCACCATCACGGATGGGGCCTTGCGTATGCTGGTCGTGCTCTATTTTCACGACTTAGGCTACAGCACACTCGAAATTGCTTCTTTATTTCTCTTCTACGAATTCTTCGGCGTTGTGACGAACCTCATCGGCGGATGGTTGGGCGCTCGTTTAGGCTTGAATAAAACCATGAATATTGGTTTAGCGATGCAGATTGGTGCCCTGGTGATGCTGGCCGTACCGCATGCATGGTTAACCATACCTTGGGTGATGGCAGCGCAAGCGGTTTCAGGAATCGCGAAAGATCTCAATAAAATGAGTGCGAAGAGTGCCATTAAAACGCTAGTGCCTGATGAGCAGCAAGGAGCACTTTATAAATGGGTGGCGATCTTAACGGGGTCGAAAAATGCCCTGAAAGGCTTAGGCTTCTTTGTTGGGGGCTTGTTGCTATCGTTGATCGGCTTTAAAGCCGCCGTCCTGTCCATGGCAGCTGTCCTATTGTTAGTGTTGATCGGGAGTTTGCTCTCCTTAGAAGCGGATATGGGTAAGGCTAAGAATAAACCGAAGTTTAGCCAGATTTTCTCTAAATCTGAGTCCATTAACATTTTATCGGCGGCACGCATGTTCCTCTTTGGTGCTCGTGATGTGTGGTTTGTTGTTGCATTGCCTATTTACTTGGGGACAGTCTTTGGCTGGGAGCACTTATGGGTAGGCAGCTTTCTTGCTGTCTGGATCATGGCTTATGGTGTGGTGCAAGGAATTGCCCCGAAGATCACAGGTAAAGCTCAAGGTCGCGTACCCGATGGACAGGCGGCACTTGTGTGGGCTGGGGCATTGGCACTGGTGACGGCTGGTATCGCCTATGGCGTTCAGATTGGTTGGCAGCCTCAGTTGGTGATTGTCGTCGGCTTGCTGATTTTTGGAGCGGTCTTTGCGGTGAACTCTTCGCTGCACTCTTATTTGATTGTCAGTTATGCGAAAGGGGACGGGGTGTCTTTGGACGTCGGTTTCTACTATATGGCGAACGCCATGGGTCGTTTGATCGGCACCATTCTGTCGGGGTGGGTATTCCAAGTCGCTGGGCTAGCCGCATGCCTATGGGTGTCTTTTGCCTTCTTGGCCATCACGACGTTGATTTCGATTCGCTTACCTAAAGTGAATCAGCCCGCCTCTGCGTAATTGAGACGGTGTTAATGTCGTTCGCACATGGCATTGCATTTGATGATAAAGCTGAGTAGAAATACTCAGCTTTTTTTATCTCTGGTGATCCGTTTCGGTCAATACGAGGGCATGTCATTTTGGTCAGACTGTTAAGCTTAGATGTAATGCGGTGTGTTGCGGCTATCGCCGTAGTAGCAATACATGTGTTAGGTCCGTATCGCTTGTTGTTAGGCGAGATCCCCATCGACCAGTGGAATTTTGCGGTTTCGCTGAATAGTGCAAGCCGTTGGGCTGTTCCGGTTTTTATCTTGATTACAGGGGCATTATTACTGGGAGATCAAAGGGAGTTCTGTCTGCGGCGCTATATTACATCACGAGTGATCAAGGTCGTCGTCCCGTTTTTAGTTTGGTCGTTGATTTACGCAGGCGTGACCAACGTCTCTCTCGAAGGCTTCGATGTTCAACATTTTAGCGACATGCTGAAGAATGCTCCATGGCAGGAGACATACTACCATCTGGGCTTCTTCTATTACTTTATTCCGCTCTATTTGCTTGCCCCCTTTTTCCAATATTGGGTGAAGTCGCAGCAGTGGGAGTTGCTTTATGTCTATCTCTGCCTTTGGTTGATCACCAGTGCCTTGCACTTGTACGGAGTGACCAGCTGGTGGAGTGTTGATTTGTGGCTTTATTCGGGATATTTACCGTTGGGCTACTTATTGTTTCACCGTTGCCCAAATCACAGTGTCGTGATGGGTCTTGCTGTTGTCGCTGCGGGTATCGCCATTGTTTTCACTGCTTGGCATGTGTTGGCATTGAGTGCGAACAACGGGGTGTATACGGTAGGACGCTGGTTGTCTTATAAAACCGTCAATGTAGTGATTGTCGCCTCAGGGGTGTTCCTGTTATGTCGCTACCTTGCTTTGCGCTTGCCGGTTATCAGTCATTCGAGCATTCATTTTATCGCGCGACACAGTTTGGCGATGTACATTCTGCACCCGCTTTTCTTGATCCCGTATATCGAGATGCAGCTTTACGACCAGCAGCATCCTGCTTGGGTGATTCCGGTATGGGTGGTGCTTGCGGGAAGCGGCAGTTTAGTGATGGGTTGGCTGATTGGAAAGTCACCTAGGACACGTTGGTTATTGCCCTAGGTGGTGGAGATTAGCGTTTAAGGGCAAAATGTAGGAACTTGTCGCCTTGATAAGTGAGTGTGCCTTTATCTCCTGGGTTGAGGGCATGGAAATAATGCACGCCTACTTGAAACTCACGTTTTGGACCGAGCGCCCCGCGTTGTACATAAATCCAATACTCTTGATCTTCGGCGCCTTGTGCGGCATCTGGTACATCTATTGCTTGTTTATCAAGAACGGTGACCTCGACTTTTTGCTCAGGCGCATTTTGACCTTGGATATGTTTACGATACAGATGAACAAAGAGCCAGCCGCCAACCACAGCAAGTGCGACAATGGACAAAATAATTGAATTGGGCATATCAATCTCCGAATTAGACTGAAATCTATTCTACAGTGTAAGTCTGAGAAACCATGGGCCGAAGTAATTGAATCGTGATCTGCTAAATGAGAGGTTATTTATTTTCGGCTGATATCACATTTCACCTGTGGGCTATCGCTCATTTTGGCAGCAAAGTCCGTGTTAGTGGCTGAAATGAAAAACGAAATAGATAAGATTAAAGTAATCTTATAGAGGTGGGCAACACGCCAGAAGGAGCAAGCATGTCTGATATTGAACAGGTCGTCCTTCGGACCCGAAAACTCGAAACCTTATTACGTCAGCAATACCATGCGGAAGGGAAAGGCTTACACCAGTTGATTACCAGCTGTGAGGAGAGGCTGCCCCATGACGTGATTGGTAAATTACGTTTCATTGCGACGATAAGAAATAAAATCGTTCATGAAGATGATTATCAGTTGGATGATCGCTCCGGTTTCTTTAAGACCTGTGAGCAATGTGAGCATGAACTCACACCGAGAAGCAGTCGATTTATTTGGCGAGTGGCACTTTGGTTGATGATGACCATGACGGCGTTTGCGATTGGTTTTTACTACATGCATTGGGACACATTAAAGCAGTTTTTCCAATAATGAGTTGTCATGCCTTTATCACGGGCCTGAATTGAAACCAGTGAGAAAGCCCAGAATGGCAGAGGTGAGAAGACACCTGAGTATAAACAAAAAAGCACGCTATAAGGCGTGCTTTTTTGTTTTTTAAAGATGCTTGGTGTTAGTACATCAGAGGTAATGTCATAAGACTGAATACAACCGCAAGCATGACAAGACCTTGCATCTGAGAAGATGAA
This sequence comes from bacterium sp. HQB-39, assembly GCA_043422575.1. Taxonomy (GTDB): domain Bacteria; phylum Pseudomonadota; class Gammaproteobacteria; order Enterobacterales; family Vibrionaceae; genus Vibrio. The sequence continues at coordinate 30,558 of JBHOHG010000025.1, forward strand.
AACATAACAATACCCCTTAAAGATTGACCAAAGATGAAGCTAATTTAACATTTTGGGCGTTACTGTTCAACTTTTGTTTTAGTCTTTTGTTTTTGAGTGTTTTTGTTGGTTTAAATGGCAGTAATCCTAAAGGTTTTCTGTGTTTTTTAGCTGGTTGAGAAATGCTCTCTTATGGTTTTTTTACAAATTATTTTCTTAAGGATATGATTTTAAAGTGTTTGTTTGTGTTCTTTTGGTGTTGTGAATATGTTTCTTGTTTATTTTGGCTGGTAGGGTGATTTGCTTTTGAAGGTGGCATTAATAGCAGTTTGTTACTAACTTATAGGTGTTTTCTGACATAAGTCTGACCGAATCTCGATAAATGAGACTATTTCTATGAAATTTTTCATCTAACCCTGACTTTGGGAATAAATTGTAAGTTAGCGCTTGGTTGTTGTGTGTTTTTGTTTTTAAGTAATTGAATTGTAATGTTTATTGTTGTGTTTCTGTGTTGGGTTTTATACGGATTTAGTCTGATTTTATCCTATGGGGTTTATCACAATGAGGCGTTATAGCTAAGAATTTGATTAGGTGATTACTAAATCTATGTTGGTGAGCTTAATGCTCGGTAGCGTTAGGTTTGATTGACAGTGTGAGGGAAAAATATCTAATGGGACGAAAAAACCAAGGGAGAGATCACTGGGATTTTTGAATCGCTAGCGAGATCCAACTTTCGTCGATTATCACTTTACAAGCGAAATTAGCTACCTAGACTAGCGGCGAGCATGACAAAAGGGTGATGAAAGTAGAATGTGGAGTTGGATCGCAATCAGTTTATCTGGCGTTGTTTCTGTGTTGGGAACAAAGCAATCGCAACCCGCACAAGCTCTTGCTTTTAAAGCTCTTACCTTGTTTTTGTTGATGGTTCTTGTTTTAACTCAAGGCCCTCAGGAATCTTACGCGTTCTGGGTTGTGGCGGCGTTAGCGGTCTCCATGACTTCCGATTTCCTGCACCACTTTCAAACTCGTAAAATATTCTACTTCGTAGGGTTTCTCGTCGCACAACTGTGTTACAGCAAAGCCTTTTGGGTGCAGCTGCACGGTGATATTGTGTGGTGGTTACTGGCTTTACTGCTCGCTGCCAGTATTGTTGCTTTTTTCCTATTACTTCCTCAACTCGACACTATGGTCTTTCCCGTTGTGATCATGGGTATCATGCTTATCCAGCTCGCTTGGGCGGCAGGGGAAGTGTGGTTACAAGAGCCAACCTGCGCGACAGTCCTCGGGTTCAGTGGCACCATTGTCATGATCTACTCAGCGTTGTCTTATGCGCTACATGGACTGAGAGGTCCATTCTTACGTCCTTATATTTGGGTATCAGGTAGCTACTTCTTATCCCATGCATTGATCGTCGCTTCCGTTATCTATTGACCGTTCAGTGGTCGGACGCCATTCGCGGTGTTAGAGACGATAGGCTTCCCCAGCGTTGAAGTATGAGATAAATGCGATGGGTTTGCTCTGAATCAAGATGCCATTCTTTGAGCTCAGTATGCTGATGAGACAATCATTACTAAGGGCGTCGCCATGAGTGAAATCCACGCACATACTCTTTTAAACTTGCTAAAAGAAACCCCATTGACTCGCGAGGATCTCGCGAACCATTTTGATGAAAGTACCCGATTCCATACCTGTAAGCTTAATGATTTGTCGTTGGATGAATTGCTGACGTTCCTATTGAAGCGTCAGAAGATTGTTGAGCATCAAGGGCGCTTAGCGGTAAATGTCGAGCGCGTCTGTAATCACTGAACGATGAGCGATTGATGGACTTTGAGTGACTCGCGCTCTGCCTGTCACTTAAAGTCATTTGAGCCTTGGTTTTACAATCGAAATGCAGTAAATCGGCTGCTATACTTGCGCCCACTTTCTGCATTTTGAGATTTACCATGGACATTCTTGCTGCAGCAACCATGCTGTTTTTGATCATGGACCCGTTAGGGAATTTACCTATCGTACTGTCCATCCTGAAGCATATTGACCCTAAACGTCGCCGAAAAGTTCTGGTTCGTGAGTTGACGTTTGCACTTCTGATTTTGCTGCTCTTTTTGTTTGCAGGGCAAAGCATTCTTAACTTCCTTCACGTACAACCTGAAACCTTAAGTATTTCAGGGGGGATTATCCTGTTCATTATTGCTATTAAAATGATTTTCCCGAGTGCGGGGAGCATTACGGGATTAGCCGCTGGGGAAGAACCGTTCATTGTGCCAATGGCGATTCCTATGATTGCGGGCCCATCGGTGATTGCTGCTTTGTTACTGTTGTCCTCACAACACCCAGATAAAATGTTAGAAATGTCGGCAGCTGTGGGCATTGCATGGTCTGCGACTTTCTTTATTTTAATGTTTTACAACTTCTTCCATCGTATGTTGGGTGAACGTGGTCTAAAAGCGGTTGAGCGTTTGATGGGGTTACTTCTGGTGATGATTTCTACCCAGATGTTCTTAGATGGTGTGAAGAGTTATTTAGGCTAGCCCCGTCTTGATTGAGTTCAATAGAATGAAAAACGCCGCTGAATACAGCGGCGTTTTTTTACATCATGTGTTTACGGCGAATGTCGAGTAGGGCAAAGATACCAAAGATCAAAATGGACCATTTCTCCCAGCGAGATAGCGTAAGTTTGTCACCAAACGCGCCTAAGAAAATCAGCATCTGCAAACCGTGCATGAAGAACAGGAATGCGGTCATGATATAGAGCGCAATCGCGGCATTGCCTGGAAATGGATGGACAATATTCACCAGTAGGACAAACCAAACAAAGGCGATGGACGCTTTCGCGAGAATTAGCAGTGCTTTCATTCACAATTCCTTTCGAAGAGTCGGAAACTAACTTGGCCAGCGTGTTTTTCTTTCTCTAGATGCCAATGAGAAGGGAGGCCGTCAAGTTGCAGTTCTTTTTCAGTTTCGATGTAAATCAGCGCACCTTCTGCCAACCACCCATTAGTTTCAAGTAAATCGATGGTTTCATTTAACAAACCTTTACGAAACGGTGGGTCGATAAAAACGACATCATGGGGCGTGCCTGATTGTTTTAGAACCTCTAGTGTATCACCGTTAATCAGTTCAATGTTTTCTGCTTTTAACGTTGCAACATTCGCTTGCAATTGTTTGAAAGCTTGCGGGTTCATCTCGATCATCGTGACACGTTCCGCTTGGCGAGAGGCTGACTCAAATCCTAAGCCACCAGAGCCCGCAAAGAGGTCAAGACAGCGAGCACGAGGCACATCGCGAGCCAACCAATTAAAGACGGTTTCTTTCACACGATCTGTGGTCGGTCTTAACCCTTCTGCGTCGTGGACTGGCAGTTTGCGACCACGCCACAGACCGCTAATGATTCGGATTGCGCCTGCTGAAGGCTTTTTTTGTGATGAGTTTTGCTGGCGTCTTCTTACCATAGATTTTTTGACCGCTAATAAAGTGATACTATACCCAATCGTCTAAGTAAAACTCGCTTGGACACAGCCCAGAATTTTAAGATGACAGAGTGTATCACTAATCGGTGCTCATGCTGCACCTTGTGTGATCATCCCTCTGTCATTGTTTCTTGTTACCGATTTAGGAACAAGAATGTGAATAATAGTAGTTAGAAAATCTAGGAATTCTCCAGATGACGGAAAAGAAGAAGCGCGGATTATTATCCTGGCTTGGTTTTGGTGATGAAGAGCAACCAAAACAATCGACAGCGGAACAGCAGCCACAAGAAGAAGTGCAGCAGCTTGAGACATCAACTGAACAGACGTCAGTAGAGATCGCTGAAGAAAAACTCGACACGCCAGTTGAGCCTGAGCAGCCTGTAAAAGCAGAAGCAGAAGCAGAAGCAGAAGCAGAAGCAGAAGCAGAAGCAGAAGCAGAAGCGACAGTTGCCCCTCGCATTCAAGAGCAAGAGAAGCCAACCGAAAGCTTTTTTGCGCGTTTAAAGCGTAGCCTTAGCCGCACGAAAGCTAATATTGGTGCAGGCTTCTTTGGTCTGTTTAAAGGCAAGAAGATCGATGACGATCTTTTTGAAGAGTTAGAAGAGCAACTCTTAATGGCGGATGTGGGTATGGATACCACGGTTAAGATTATTGAGAATCTGACCGAGAAAGCATCCCGTGGCGATCTAAAAGATGGTGAAGCGCTATACGGTCTGTTAAAAGAGGAAATGGCAGACATTCTAGCGACAGTTGAACAGCCGCTAGAAGTCGACACCACGAAGACACCGTATGTGATCTTAATGGTTGGCGTGAATGGGGTGGGTAAAACCACGACCATTGGTAAGCTGGCGAAACAGTTCCAGAGTCAAGGTAAGAAAGTCATGCTGGCGGCGGGTGATACGTTCCGTGCCGCTGCGGTTGAACAGTTGCAGGTCTGGGGCGAACGTAATCAAGTTCCCGTGATTGCCCAACATACGGGCGCAGACAGTGCATCGGTTATCTATGACGCGATTGAAGCGGCAAAAGCACGCGGTGTTGATGTGGTTATCGCGGATACAGCAGGTCGTCTGCAAAACAAGAGTAACCTGATGGAAGAGTTACGTAAGATTGTACGTGTCATGAAGAAGATTGATGATTCTGCACCGCACGAGATTATGTTGACCTTAGATGCCGGCACAGGGCAAAACGCGATCAGCCAAGCCAAGCTCTTCAGTGACGTTGCGCCAATTACGGGCATTACGCTGACCAAGCTAGACGGTACGGCGAAAGGTGGGGTGATCTTTGCGATTGCAGATCAGTTCCAAATCCCAATTCGTTACATCGGTGTAGGTGAAGGTATTGAAGACCTTCGTCCATTTGAAACACAAGAGTTCATCGACGCGCTATTCAGTCGTGAAGAATAAGGAAGAGTAAGTCATTACTTACAGTTAAGAGGAAGCCATCGGTGATCAGATTCCAGCAAGTGAGCAAGGCCTATCGAGGAGGCCGCCAAGCGCTGCAGAAAGTGGATTTTCATTTACGTCGTGGAGAAATGGCGTTTTTAGGGGGACACTCTGGCGCAGGTAAGAGTACATTGCTCAAACTCATCTGTGCGATGGAACGTCCAACCGATGGCAAAATCTCATTTAATGGGCATGACATTACGCGTATCCCCAACAAAGATGTCCCATTTTTACGTCGTAATATTGGCATTGTCTTCCAAGACCACCGTTTGTTGATGGATCGCAGTGTCTATGACAATGTCGCATTGCCAATGCGTATCGAATCCATCTCGGAAAATGAAATCAAACGCCGTGTCTCTGCGGCGTTAGACAAGATGGGTTTGCTGGAAAAAATGCGTTGCCTACCTAGCCAATTGTCTGGTGGTGAGCAGCAGCGTGTCGGCATTGCTCGCGCTGTCGTCAATCGACCAACCTTACTGCTGGCCGATGAGCCGACAGGTAACCTAGACCCTGAGTTGTCGACCCGTGTATTAAACTTGTTTGAAGAGTTCAATAGAGCGGGGGTGACCATCCTTTTGGCAACCCATGATTTGGGCTTGGTCAATACTCGCCCTCAATATCGACATTTCGAACTCAACCAAGGTTTCTTAAGTGAGGTGGAAGGCTATGGCAGGTAATCGTCGTATCAATAAGTCCACCTCAGCTAGAGGGAAGCAAGCGGTGCGTACCGACAGTGTATTAACCGTTCACGGTAAACAAGCCAAGTTAGCATTGAAAGCGTTATGGCAAAGGCCGGTCGGTAATTTACTGACGTTAGCGGTCATTTCGGTTGCCTTAGCGATGCCAGCTTGCCTGTATTTATTGGGGAATAACATTTTAAGTGCCACGCAGGATGTGACTTCTCCTTCTCATGTAAGTGCTTACTTAGCGGAAGGAACTCCGGAAGCCCGAGTCATGGTCATGAAAGATGGTATCGAGAGTTGGGCAAATGTCGCAACGGTCGATTACGTGTCACCGCAACAAGGATTAGCGGATCTGAGTCGCTATTCGGGCTTTGAAGAGGCGATCAGTCTTCTGGATGACTATGCACTACCCGGTGTGTTAGTGATCACTCCCGAAACGGGCGCAGCGAATGATGTTAAAGCTTTAGCCAATAAAATCGCAAAGCAGTCCGATGTGACCGATGTGCGTATGGACGAAGATTGGTTAGCTCGATTGGATGCGATTAAAGCGTTAGCGACCGTGGTCGTGTCTGCGTTGTCACTCTTAATGCTCGGCGCGGTCTTTTTGATTGTTGGTAATACGTTGAGATTTAATGTCTTAGCGAACAAAGAAGAAATTCAAACCATGAAGCTGATTGGCGCGACCGATAGCTTTATCCTTCGTCCCTACCTTTATTCTGGTATGTGGTTTGGTTTACTCGGTGCGGTTTTCGCTTGGGTGATTACGGCGATATTGACCTTAGTTCTGAATCACTCCGTAGAACAGTTAGCTGAATTATATGACAGCCCATTCCGCTTGATTGGCTTAAGTTGGGATGAGTCGTTGCTACTCGTGATGCTAGGCACCTTGCTCGGATGTGTGGCAGCCAGAGTATCAGCGCAGAGACATCTAAAAGAAATTGAACCTGTATAAGTGAATGTGGTCATATCTTTTGATATTTATTAGTACAAGCTAATTTTATTCGCTTGTATAGCACCCATGTTTATGGATAATTGCATCCCCTTGCTTGAAACTGATTCACTTTCAGTTCAAGATTACATCGCTACAGTGCAGTGTATTACTCCAGATCAGAGATTGATGAGGAATTGAATGGCAGAACAAACCTATCCGATGGCGCTCGTTTCGCAAGATAGTCTAGATAGCTACATTAGTTCGGTGAACAGCTACCCTATGCTGACGCCTGAAGAAGAGCGCAGTCTAGCAGAGCGTTTACATTATGATGGTGAGCTTGATGCAGCAAAAGGATTGATCCTTTCCCATCTTCGTTTTGTTGTTCACGTTGCGCGTGGTTACTCTGGCTACGGTTTGCCAATGGCAGACTTGGTTCAGGAAGGCAACATTGGCCTCATGAAAGCGGTTAAGCGATTCAACCCTGAAGTTGGGGTGAGGCTGGTCTCTTTTGCGGTTCACTGGATCAAAGCAGAAATTCATGAGTACGTATTACGTAACTGGCGTATTGTGAAAATTGCGACGACCAAAGCGCAGCGTAAGTTATTCTTCAACCTACGTAAGTCTAAGAAGCGCCTTGGCTGGTTCAATAACGGCGAAGTAGAAACGGTTGCCCGAGAGCTTGGTGTTGAGCCGTCAGAGGTTCGTGAAATGGAATCTCGTTTGTCTGCGATTGACGCGACATTTGAAATGCCAACGGACGACGATGATAATCTGACCTCATACACAGCCCCAATGGTGTATTTAGAAGATAAAGCTTCCGATGTTGCTGTGAATGTGGAAGCGGCTAACTGGGAAGCGCACACGAACAATCGCCTGAGTATGGCTCTTGGTAGCTTAGATGACCGTAGTCAGCATATTGTACGAGCTCGCTGGCTTGATGATGACAAGTCGACATTGCAAGAATTGGCGGAAGAATACGGTGTCTCTGCGGAGCGTATCCGTCAGCTTGAGAAAAACGCAATGAAGAAGCTGAAACTGGCCGTCGGTGATATTTAACTCACCCTGACGTAGAATTTGGAAAAGCCGAGGTCAAAAGATCTCGGCTTTTTTGTATTCTTGCAAACAAGATGCACTGATACTCACGACCTTCTGTCACTCTCTGCACCAATCACCAAGCACCAAGCACCAAGCACCAATCGCCTTGTCATTAAGACGTTGCTTCGAGATTTCATCATCTCCGATCCGCTTCCGCGTTTATCGTCCATGACTTTAAAGATCATGGAGGGCTGCGATGTGTCTTAAGCCGTCCCCGTTTTTAGAGAAATGATCCCATTTTCCGATCGAAACCCTTCTGATTAAGGGATCGACAATTATGTTTACCCTGTGCATAACTCTGTGAAGTAATTATTCATCATTTGTTCGAAAGCCACGCAATACAAGGGCTGATCGTGATGCTAGCCTTGGGGATAGTGATTTAACTACCCACAAGTTAACGAATGATCATTACTACATGTTGTGGATCCAAATTAATCTTAATACCTTATCAACGCAATCCACAGATTTATCCACAAATGGTGATTTATTGTACACAATGAAAAGCCCTGACAATGCATGTGTCTAAGTTAGGCTTTGGATAGGTTACAATGACGGCAAAAGAACAATGCCAAAGAGGAAGTAAATGGACCAGTTTAAACATATTGATGTACATGGCGCTTTGCAGCTGATGAAAGAACGCGATGCAAAGATGGCGGACATCCGTGATCCGCAGTCGTTTGCGGTCGCGCACGCGAAGGAAGCCTTTCATCTCACCAATGACTCGATTGTGGGTTTTATGGAAGAGGTCGAGTTTGATCAGCCAATCCTAGTGATGTGTTATCACGGGATAAGCAGTCAAGGTGCGGCTCAATATTTAGTGAACCAAGGTTTTGAAGAAGTCTACAGCGTCGATGGTGGTTTCGAGGCTTGGCATCGAGCTGAACTAGACGTCGAAGGGCTGTAAGCATGTATTGCCTGGGTTTTTGTGCATCGGCAAGGATAGCTCAGGCGTTCATCGATTACATGGCGTCTAAGCAGATAGAAGTAAAGATAGGGCCTGCTGAGGCTGGTCAATGCTCCGTATGGGTTGTTAACCCCCGAGATAAAACCATTGCTGAAATGGAGTTTCACGCTTTTCTGTCTGAGCCGACCCATACAAAGTATCGAGCGGCCTCGTGGGAAACTGGGTCGTTAGGCAATCGCAACATACACTACTTTAAGTTCGATACTTGGGGAGCGCTTCGAGAAAAAACGGGTCCGGTTACTTGGGTTGTGTTGCTGCTGTGTATCACGATTTATGGCGGTAACGGGTTCGGTTTTTCGTCACTGAGTTATGAATGGTTTCATTTTCCTGAAACTCGGGCCCAATCACTTGAAGTATGGCGATGGTTGAGCCACGCGCTGATCCATTTCTCTATCGTGCATATCTGTTTTAATGTGATCTGGTGGCTGCAATTAGGCGGTATGATCGAGAAGCGCTTGGGTATGCTGAAGCTCATGCAGCTATTCACACTATCCAGCTTGCTCTCTGGATGTGCACAATGGTTTTTTTCAGGTATCTATTTCGGAGGATTATCTGGAGTGGTGTATGGCGCGCTTGGCTATATTTGGATGTTAGGCTACTACGCGCCGCATCGTAATTTGTCCCTTCCGAGACCCGTGATTGGGATTATGTTGATTTGGTTGATTCTTGGGTTCGCCATTTCGGATATGAATATCGCTAATGCAGCGCACGTGGTTGGGTTACTCAGCGGGGTCGCTTTAGGATATGTAGACGCGATGAAAGCGAAGCGAGATGTCTCATAGAAGTCGGTAGAAGTAGGGGTCGAATCCTTCATGACGAAAAAAGCGGCTGATAAAGCCGCTTTTTTTATGGTAATTGCTCGTAACCGAGATTTGTTTGCTTTACTGATAAAGGTATTTAGTAAAGAGCAAATCAGCCACGACATTTTTGCCAGTTTCTGGAAGTAGGATTTCGTTAAGGTGCGTGACTAAGTTCTTGCGAAGATCTTCACGTCCCGCTAAAGAGGTGATGGTGTCTTCCGATTGTTGACCCATCAATTCAATCACTGCATCACGAATCAAAGGTTGGTGGTGTTCAATTGTCGCAAGGTCCGCATTGCTCATGACCATGATATCGATGCGCACTTGAATGTAGCCAAGATCTTTTCCCTTCGTATAAAAGTTAGTAGTGAGATCTGGCTCTAGGGTGAAGTATGCCAATTGCGGTGCTTCCTCTTCAGCAAAGGAAGGGACGCTAAACAGTACACTGAGGGCGAGAATAATTTGGGCTATATAACGTTTGTACATATTTCTGTCTTTACTTTCTTTTGATCGCGATACTCGAAACGCATTTGTCTTGGTACAATGCCGATTCAGATGTAAATATAACTTATAACAGGCCTAACGGTGTAAGTTTTGACCGTGGGTGACGCTTTATTGTACGCATAAAGCTACCAATTGAATACTAGTATGAATCAGCCAACCCCGCTCTATCTCGCTTCTTTAATTGAAGCGAAGTGGTGCAGTATTGAACAATTTTCTTTTCCGAGCGAGTGCGCAAAACATTGGTTGTTAGAGCAAGGCTCTTTGTCTCGACGTTTAGGCGAGCATTGTGGCCATTTATCGGTAGAAGTTTTGAATAATCACATGGTCGACAGTCAACGGCTGCGTGATGATGAACTCAAGCTGCTTTCCCGACAAAATTGCCTAGTGCGTGAAGTGATATTGCAAGGTGACGCTCAAGAGTGGGTATTAGGGCGAACGCTCATCCCCAGCGACACTTTAGTCGATCCTCAGCACGACTTATCCCAACAAGGTGAAGTGCCATTGGGGATCACGGTTTTTAGTGCAGAAAAAGTAAAGCGAGATGCGTTAGAAGTGGCACAGGTTGAGACGCCGCATGGACCGTTATTGGCTCGTCGTTCTCGTTTGTGGATGAACAATAAGCCGATGCTTGTGGCAGAACTATTTTTGCCTAATGCCCCGATTTACGTAAAGGAGTGTCAGTAAATGACCCAAGAAAAATTAACTGCGTTTTGGCAGTTGATGCGTTTGGATCGCCCAATTGGAACCTTATTACTGTTATGGCCAACCTTATGGGCATTGACGATAGCTGCGGAAGGTATGCCCGATGTGCATGTGCTGTTTGTTTTCGTCGTTGGGGTATTTTTAATGCGAAGTGCGGGCTGTGTGATCAATGACTTTGCCGATCGAAAAGTGGATGGCCATGTAAAACGTACTCAAGCGAGACCGTTGCCAGCCGGTAAAGTCACCAGTAAAGAAGCGATTGGGCTCTTTTTAGTGCTCGGGGTGATCTCTTTCTTATTGGTGTTAACCATGAATACTTTGACCATCCAATTGTCGTTCGTGGGCATTGTATTGGCGTTTATTTATCCATTTATGAAACGTTTTACTCACTTACCTCAGTTGTTTCTTGGCTTAGCATTCAGTTGGGCAATTCCTATGGCATGGGCTGCTCAAACACAAGAATTACCTATGATGGTGTGGTTCGTCTTTATCATCAATGCTTTGTGGACGGTCGCCTATGACACGCAATACGCCATGGTTGATAGAGATGATGATTTAAAAATTGGGATCAAATCCACGGCGATTCTGTTCGGCCGCTTAGACAAGCTTGTGATAGGTGTATTGCAGTTGATCACGCTGGCGATGCTGGTGGCGTTGGGTTTAAGCTATCAGCTTGGACAGACATTTTATTGGACGGTGTTAATCGCTGGTGCTTTGTTTGTGTATCAGCAGCACTTAATGCGCCATCGTGAACGAGACGCCTGCTTCAAAGCGTTTCTCAATAATAACTACGTGGGCATGGTGATTGCGGTGGGATTATTGATGGCCTTTTGGCTTAAGTAGTGCTCATCGTGTAGAAGCTTGGGCTGACCTAGCAAGGGTCACTCAGAATGTATTCAAAGAAAAGGCATCCAATGGATGCCTTTTTTTGTATCGGGTGACTTTTTCGTGTCGGTGAGAGTCTACAAACGTCGTGCGTTTAGCTCTCGCTTTCGCCATTTTCTGGCGACTCTTCATGGCTTTCGAGCTGACAGATACTCTCTTGAATCGTCAGTCTGACTTCTGGGTAAAGCATTCCGTAGAGTTGGCTTGCCAGTTGGGTCGTTTTCTCAATATCACAGTTACCATCGACATCGAGATAGCGCTGCTCTTTTAATGTGCTGAACAAGGCCGAGAAGACGCCTTTATCAAAGAACTCTGGCGCATTAATACCATGCAGTCGTCCCAGTCGTTGAGCAATATCTTGACTCTTCTTCTCCAAGTCTGATTTACCCAAATCTGGATCTGCGACCAGCAAATTGAAGGCGATGGAATAGCGTTGCAGTGTTTCAGTAATCGTACGACCTAGTAGAACCAGCATTTGGCTGTTTGACTGATTCATTTCAATCATTTGATCATGAACGGTCACCATGCCTTGTTGCTCTAATTCGCTGACCATTTTTTCGACCAAACTATCGAGGTCAGCATCTGGGTGGCTTAGGAACAATTCTTTCTTCAAGAAAGGGTAAACCTTTCTCACCATCGCTTGGACATCAGACACGCTCGCACGACGGTGACGCACTAACATTTGTGCGATCAGAGAAGGTAGAGCAAACAGATGAATGATGTTGTTGCGGTAATACGTCATCAAGATCGACTGGTTACGATCAAGAGAGATGATGTCGCCCATGCTGTCTGATTCAATGACAAATTTGTCGAGAGAAATCGCATGGTCGACCAAGGCTTCCGCGCTTTCGGTTGGCATGGTGTACGTGCTGGAGTAAGGAACGTTTTTCAACAGCTTTAAGTAGCAGTCTATCTGGTGGATCAATGAATCACGAGAGAGAGCCCTTTGACGAGAAGCCAGTAGCGCAGTGGCACACAGCGTCAAGGCATTAGCGGCTGCCGCATCGTTGATGTGCGTCATCATCTTGGTTGCCAACTGATTAACGACAGGCGTCATCCATTGTGGCTTTGTTGCCCCCATTGGATCAATATCTTGTGTCCACTCTGGCACTTTATCGTTGAGGTACTGATTTAAGGTGATAGGTTCACCGAAGTTGACGTAGCCTTGACCAAAATTACGCAGCTTGCGAATGGTGCGTAAAACGAGGCTGGCATTTTCTTTCTCTTTGCGCTTACCACGCAGCTCTTTGGCGTATGTGCCAACTTCCATGACATGTTCATAACCAATGTAGACAGGAACAAGCGTTACAGGGCGGTTTAAACCGCGTAGCATGGCTTGAATTGTCATCGCGAGCATGCCGGTTTTTGCTTGCAGTAGTCGACCTGTACGTGAGCGGCCACCTTCACTGAAATATTCGACCGAATAGCCTTTCGCAAACAGCTCGGCGAGGTACTCACGGAAAATCGTCGAATACAGTTTATTCCCTTTAAAACTACGACGAATAAAGAAAGCACCACCACGGCGGAATATCGGCCCCGCAGGGAAGAAATTCAGGTTAATACCCGCAGCGATATGTGGCGGAACCATGCCTTCGTGATAAAGAACATAAGACAGGAGTAAGTAATCCATGTGACTGCGGTGGCAAGGTACGTAAACAATCTCATGGCCGTCTTGTGCTAAACGTCTGACACGTGCGGCATTGTTGATATTGAGTCCTTGATAGAGGCGATTCCACAACCAGCCTAAAATACGGTCGCCGTTTTTCACTAATGAATAAGAGAAGTTGGCGGCGATTTCGTCCATGATGTCTTGCGCTTCTTTTTGCGCTTTCTCAATGGAAATCTCTTTCGACTTGGCTTCATCCTCAATCGCTTGCTTGATGGCTGGCGATTTAAGTAGACGAGAGAAGAGCACTTGGCGTTCGGGTAGGTTCGGTCCTGAAGCGGCCAGTTTCTGGCGGGAGAAGTGGATTCTTGCAACACGAGCCAGTTTATGGGCGATGGCCGAATCAGTGCCATGTGAGTTTGCCATATAGCGTAGTGACACCACTGGGCTGAAACGCACTAAACAGTCACGTCCAGCGGTCATCACAGCCATGGCTTTTTGCAAACCGTTCATAGGTTGCAAATAAGGCTTGCTCGCCCCTTCTTTCTCTTTGCCCGGCTTACGCCCCCACAATACCGTGGTGGGGATCATTTGAACATCCAGTTCGGAATCATCTTGATGTAGGGCAAGCAGCTCAGTAAAGGTCGCAATCGAGTCTTTAGGTACGTCATTGTCGTTTTGCATCAGAGTTGGTCGAGACGCAATAAAAACATAACGCTTGAGTGTTTTACCATTGATCACCAGCGGCTCTAGCGGATCAGGCAACCCGAGTTCTAACGCATGGCGTTGAAGGGTCAGAAGATCGACGCTTGAGCGGAATGGCAAAGCGTAAACAATGGGTTTCGTTGTATCAATGTGATGATCTTCGATGGGGTTAGAAGGGATTGCAGTCCCTTTTACGAGTACCGACATCGGAATTTTAAGTAAAGATCGTGAAAATGCTTGTCCAGAAGACATAGTGGTTCACAGCCTCAGTAATGTGTAATCATGCTTGAGGAGATCAATGGGCATGGATGCTCAAAGGTCTCTGCGGCAATAAGAGTGTTGGCGGCAAGAATACCAGAAACTGGTCTAACCTTTTACATAAAATGACTAATCAGTCGCCGTATCGTTGCGACTGGCTGCTTAAAATATAGGGTGCCACAGTAGAAAAGCGCACCGTGAAGCACTGAAATCCACGCTAAGACACGGAGCCTAAAGCGAGAAGATGTTGAGTTCAAAGGGCAAGTCTCCATTTGGCTGTTAACCTTCATATCGTGATGGGCTATTTGAACCGCTTATGCTCGTCATTTTACTCCGAGAAGTATGATAAATGCGTTAAGTTGCACATCTTGGTTAACCAAAAAACAATCAATTGGGTTTTCATTTGTCCATTTACTGGATATACTCACAGTTAACTGTATAAAAAGACAGGTGAACTGAATGAAGCCGTTAACGCCACGCCAACAACAAGTGTTCGATTTGATTAAAGGCAAAATCGAAGACACTGGGATGCCGCCAACTCGTGCTGAAATTGCGCGTGAGTTGGGCTTCCGTTCTGCCAATGCGGCAGAAGAACATCTGAAAGCGCTTGCTCGTAAGCAAGCAATTGAAATTATTCCTGGAGCATCACGAGGTATCCGAATTTTATTGGATGACTCAGCCAATGATGACAATGGCTTGCCATTGATTGGTCAGGTTGCTGCGGGTGAGCCCATTCTTGCTCAAGAGCATGTCGAGGCACACTACCAAGTGGATCCGGGCATGTTTAAGCCACAAGCGGACTTTTTACTCCGTGTTAATGGTGAGAGTATGAAAGACATCGGTATTTTGGATGGCGACTTGCTTGCTGTGCATAAAACACAAGATGTTCGTGACGGACAGGTTGTCGTTGCACGTGTCGATGAGGATGTCACAGTAAAACGTTTAGAGCGTAAAGGCTCAACGGTATTACTGCATGCAGAGAACGAGGAATTTGCTCCCATTCAAGTGGATTTAACCTCACAGCATCTGTCTATTGAAGGCATTGCAGTGGGTGTGATTCGCAATACAGATTGGATGTAACGCAAGAATTTCCCATTTTCATAAAAACCCAGCAATTGCTGGGTTTTTCTTTTTCTGTCTAATAAAAATGAACCAAGAGTAACGAGGTTCGTAACAGTTCTTTAACCGTATGTATTTTATGATTGAAATAAATGAGAAGCAGAAAAACACCTGTGGATCGACGCAATAATATAAAAACTTTCTAGTTGAGAGTGATTCTCATTACTTGAAAGTGAAATTGATATTTATTATCATCGGATAAATACTCATCCCGCTCTCATACATGGACAGAAGGATTCGTCATGTCGCGTTCCAAAACGCCACCTCGTGAACACTACCAAGTGCCTGCGCATCTGTTGCAGCCTTTGTGGTTGCGCAGTCGTGAGAGTTTGGTCGATGACGGGTTAGTCTATGACCCGATTGCAGCCAAAGCTTGTTTGAGCTGTGAGTTAGCACCGGAATGTCTCAGTGGCGATGTTGCTCAGAAGCAATTACTGCATGCCACTCTGACGCAACTGTGTGATCAGCAGGTTTCTCAATTTCTATCGCAGCATCCAGATGCGTGGATTATTAATGTTGGGGCAGGGCTCGATACGCGTTTCTATCGCCTGGACAATGGTCGGTGCCACTGGATTGAACTCGATGTCACAGAGAACTTACTTTGGCGCCAACGTTTATTCCATAAAAATGAACGCTATAGCCATCGCTGTGGCAGTGTGGCGGATTTATCTTGGCTTGATGAGCTGCCAATTCCAGACCAAGCACCTGTATTAGTACTGTGCGAAATGGCACTGCTTGATTTTGATGCTTTGCATGTTGCTAACTTTGTTCAAGCTTTAGGGCGTCACTTTATTGCAGCAGAAGTCTGTTTGGTCCTAGCAGGGGATCAAGCCAACTCTAAGTTAGGTCAAAAACTGGGCTCTGGACAGTATGCCCATGGCTTTGCCGATCCGGCGCAGCAAGTGATGAACTGGGTACCTTGGGCACATTGGGTGAAATCCTTCTCTCCATTCGATCGCTATTGCTCACGCTGGAAAGTGTGGCACCGCTGGATAAGTAAAATTCCTGCACTGAAAAAGCGTTTAACGCCATCACTGGTTCATGTGAAGTGGTAATCTGATCGACGTAGACCCCATTATCAAATACCAAAAAGACCACCTTGCTGGTGGTCTTTTGCTATTTAAAACAATGATGGGTTAAAACAAGCGATTTAATCCATTCAACGCCGCTACACGGTAAGCTTCTGCCATCGTTGGATAGTTAAAGGTGGTATTAACGAAATACTCGATCGTATTCGCTTCCCCTTTCTGTTCCATGATCGCTTGACCGATGTGAATGATCTCTGAAGCGCGCTCACCAAAACAGTGGATCCCAAGGATCTGTTTGGTTTCGCGATGGAATAAGATTTTCAGGCTACCAACATCTTTTCCTGCAATTTGTGCGCGAGCAAGGTGTTTGAAAGAAGAACGCCCCACTTCATAAGGGACTTTTGCCGCCGTCAGTTCTTGCTCCGTTTTGCCCACTGAGCTGATTTCAGGAATGGTGTAGATCCCGGTTGGAATATCTTCAATCAGGTGGTTATCTGCTTGTCCTTTATCTATCGCTTGCGCTACAAAACGTCCTTGGTCATAGGCGGCACTAGCAAGACTAGGGTACCCAATCACATCGCCGACGGCGTAAACGTGCTCAACACTGGTCTGGTAGTTGCTGTTCACGCTTAACTGACCGCGAGAATCGCCTTGTAAGCCGACAGCCTCAAGGTTGAGTTTATCGGTGTTACCTGTACGGCCATTGGCATACAGTAGACAGTCCGCTTTCATCTTTTTGCCTGATTTTAGATGGACAATCACGCCATCCTCAGTGCCTTCGATACGATCGTAAGTTTCATCGTTGCGGATAATGACGCCGCTGTTCCAGAAGTGATAGGACAGTGCGTCTGAGGTTTCATTATCAAGGAAAGACAGCAGGCGATCACGGGTGTTAATCAGATCGGTTTTCACCCCTAGTCCTCGGAAGATCGATGCATACTCACAACCAATCACCCCAGCACCGTAAATTAAGATATGGCGAGGGTCGTGCTCAAGGTTGAGAATGGAGTCACTGTCGTAAATACGGTCGTGCAGAAAGTCGACGTCTTGTGGCTGGTAAGGGCGCGAACCCGTTGCAATAACAAACTTGTCCGCAGTAAAGATATCCGATGTACCATCACTCTTTACGATGCAAATGCTGTGGGTATCGGTAAAGTGAGCAGTACCGTAAATCAAGGTACACTCATTGCGGTCGTAGAAACCTTGGCGTAATCGAGTTTGCTTATCAATGACGGATTTTGCGTGACCTAAGATGGTCGAGAAGGTGGCGTGAAGACTGGTATTGTTATGGCAAAACAGCGGGTTATTATTGTATTCAATGAATCGGCTAACCGCGTGGCGAAGTGCTTTGGAAGGAATGGTGCCCCAGTGGGTACATCCTCCGCCTACGCTGCTTTCTTTCTCAACCACTGCGACACGTAGGCCAGCTTTGGTTAATCCCATTGCAGCCCCTTCACCGCCGGGGCCGCTCCCAATAACAATCACGTCGAAGTGATTTGAGTGCGCCATGACTTAATCCTTGTTATATTTGCGTAACATTGCTTTAGCGAGATTTTAACGGATTTTATCCACAGGTAAATCATAGTCCATCTAGAGGGTCGGTCGGATCACGAAGAATGCGGCTTGAGTAGGGTTTTCGCGGTCAAATGTCTCCAAAGTAGAGACAAACGTTTGCAATGGGTAGGGGAGGAATAGTAACTTTCCTGCCTAGTATGCTTCTCCCTTTATATCCAGCTACGGTTCAGGCTATATTAGTCACCATTGAAATCAAAAGTTAAGAGCAAGTTTATTAATGAAATCTATGGGAATCCGCGCGCAGCAAAAAGAGAAGACACGTCGCTCCTTAATCGATGCTGCCTTTAGTCAGCTGAGTGCTGATCGCAGCTTTTCAAATCTAAGCTTGCGTGAAGTTGCGAGAGAAGCGGGCATTGCGCCGACTTCTTTTTATCGCCACTTTAAAGATATGGATGAACTTGGTTTAACCATGGTTGATGAAGGCGGTTTGCTGTTGCGTCAATTGATGCGCCAAGCTCGCCAGAGAATCGTCAAGGAAGGCAGTGTGATTCGGACGTCGGTTGAGACGTTTATGGAGTTTATCGAGAGTAGCCCCAACGTATTTCGTCTATTGTTAAGAGAGCGTTCGGGTACTTCCGCTGAATTTCGTGCTGCTGTCGCACGTGAGATACAGCATTTTGTTGCAGAATTAACAGAGTACCTGATAAGCACAGGTATGAATCGTGATGAAGCGTTCGCTCAAGCTGAAGCGTCCGTGACATTGGTCTTCAGCTCAGGGGCTGAAGCATTAGATTTAGATCGACGTGAGCGAGATGAACTGGCTGACCGTTTGATCATGCAATTGCGTATGGTAGCCAAAGGGGCTTATTGGTATCGCAAAGAACGAGAACGTAACCGACTAAAAAACGGAATTGAATAATGACGAATGAAAATAACGCGGTAAACCGCGGTGCGGAAAAGAAAACGCTGGCACTGGCTTTGGTTGCAGGTATGTGTAGTGATGCGCTGTTGTCTTGGTTGACGATGAGCCAAATCGGCTTCTCAATCTTCCCAATTATTGCGCTAGTGCTTTCTGTTCAAGCCTTGTATCAAGGGTACCTGAATAACCCAGTCTCAGAAGATATCCCTCTTGTTGGTCTGGCGTGTTTCTTCGTAGGTGCCTTTGGTCACTCAGCGTTTGTTAAAGCACAGTACCCAGAAGCGGGCTCAAACATGCTTTCTATCTTCATCACACTGGGTCTGATGGTGTGGGTAGCGAAAAAGCTAGGCTTTATGGACAAACCACAAACATCTGAGCCGACGGCGGAATCCTAATTCAGCCGCATCAAGCAAATAAAAACGAGCCATTGGGCTCGTTTTTTTATTTGTCTGCATGTGCTCAGTCATTAGAGAATGCGTTAAGCTGTTTTTCTCTCGAGCAATACCCCAGCTTCCATGTGGTGGGTGTAAGGGAACTGGTCGAACAGAGCAAAACGGGTGATAGTGTGAGTTTCACTCAGAATATCCAAGTTCTCTTGTAGTGTTTCTGGGTTACATGAAATGTACATGATGCGCTCATAGCCTTGCACCATTTTACACGTATCCACATCCATACCTGCACGCGGCGGATCAACGAAAATGGTGTTGCAGTTATAGCTTTTCAGGTCAACCCCTGCATCCTGTAGGCGGCGGAACTCACGCTTGCCTTCGATGGCTTGAGTAAACTCTTCCGCAGATAGGCGTAAGATCTGTACGTTGTCGATCTTATTGGCGGCAATGTTGTACTGCGCAGAGACGACAGAAGGTTTTGCCAGCTCCGTTGCAAGAACACGATTGAAGTTTTGCGCTAGTGCTAACGAGAAGTTGCCGTTACCGCAGTAAAGTTCAAGAAGATCGCCTTCACTCTCTTGAGTACAGTCAACGGCCCACTCCAACATTTTCTCTGCGACTTTGCCATTAGGCTGCGTGAAGCTATTTTCTACTTGTTGGTAGATGTATGGCTGACCATTTACATCCAGTTTTTCGATCACATAGTCACGATCTAATACGATTTTCATCTTGCGAGCACGGCCAATGATATTAAGGTTAAAGCCTTCATCATTCAGTCGCTGTTTCAGTGCTTTGGCATTTTCGATCCAAGCTTCATCCAATTGGCGGTGATAAAGCAGGGAAACCAAAATTTCGCCGCTTAAAGTAGAAAGAAAGTCTACTTGGAATAATTTGCGACGCAGTGAATCGTTGTCTTTCATGGCTTCGATAAGCAAAGGCATGAGGTCGTTGATCAGGCGACTTGCGGCTGGGAACTGGTCTACACGGTACTTTTCACGAGTTTCTTGGTTAAACATGATGTAGTAAAGGTCTTCACCTTCATGCCAAACGCGAAACTCTGCACGCATACGGTAGTGCTGCTCTGGTGATTCGAACACTTCCAGCTCAGGGGCGTTGTAGGGAGCAAACATCTCGGTGAGGCGTTCAACTTTCTCTGCAAGCTGCTGTTGGTAGTGATTTGGATTTACTTCAAGAGTAGCCATGGGATTACCTTTATATGGTGCTAATAATCAAAGAGCGCAGATTTTAGTCAATACACGACACATGTCCAGCATTGAACGTGAAATCCTGTCTTATCACTATGTAAAACTATAGCTTATGCCAATTGTTGCTAGACAAATAACCGATTGATTAATAGTATTCGCCCAAGCTGGTGATAGTCTAGATGTATAGACGTCTGAAATAATGGGAATCTGGTGAGAGTCCAGAACTGACGCGCAGCGGTAAAAGAGAACGAAAATTCAAAGTACACTGCATATAGATTTATGCGGGAAGTCGAGTGAGTAGGCCCTAATGAGCTCTTAAGTCCGAATACCTGCCAGCAGCTGAGTTGAAGCAATGGTCTACGTTCTGTAGGGCTCAGTAGGATTTACGCGATTTAGGATAAAACACATGAAAAAATCTTTATTAGCGATCTCTTTAGCGTCGCTGCTTTCCCCTGTCTCCTTCTCATACGCGGACGACTCTGCTGACGAGACCGTTGTTGTTACTGCGAACCGTTTTGAACAGGCGGAATCGTCTGTCTTAGCGTCAAGCAATATCATTACTAAAGAAGAGATTGCTGCACTTCAAGTAACAACGGCTTTAGACGTACTGAAAACGTTGCCTGGCGTTGAGGTGAATACGCAAGGCACTAAAGCGAATATCTCTAGCCTGTATCTCCGTGGCACTTCTTCTAAACACACGTTAGTCTTGGTTGATGGCGTTAAAATAAACTCAGCAACCGCTGGTGGTGCTTCTATTGGTTTGATTCCTGCATTTGCGATTGAACAGATTGAAGTGATTCGTGGGCCACGTGCCACTATGTATGGCTCAGATGCTATTGGTGGTGTCATCAATATCCGTACGATTCGAGATGCGGGTGACTCCGAACATCAAGGCCGTATCGCCTTGGGCGATGATGATCAAGAGCAGGTCGCTTGGCGTTCGGCGGGGCAACTGAGCGATTCAACTTCTGCGTCCTTGGTTTTTTCTGATGAAAGCAGTACCGGTTATCGTGTCAATGATGTTGCGGATGTGAATGACAAACATGGTTATGAGTCACAAACGATTTTTGGTTCATTACAGCATCAATTTAATGACCAATGGTCACTCAATGTTCATGCTTATCAATTGGATTCTGAAGCCGAGTACGGTGGTCAGTTTGGTGGACCGAAGCAGGAGAGTATTACGGACTTCTCAACGGTGGGCGGGTCACTAAACTTTGAAAATGAGGTATTACGTTCAACTTTGCAAATCGGTCGAAGCAACAGCACTGCGTCGGATGGGAGTGCTTCTGGCAATACCGCAAAGACGGCATTAATGTCGACTCGTCACTCGCTTTCTCTGCTTAACTTTTTTGATATCAACGATAATGTGATTCTAGGTTTTGGATTAGAGCGTGATAAGGAAACGGCAAATCGCGGTGGTTCGAACCCAACCGATTACGAAAAAACTAAGAAGAAGAATAAAGCACAATTCCTAACGGCACTGTATTCAAATGAGAAAGTGAACCTTGAAGCCGGTTTACGTAATGATGACGATAGCGTGTTTGGTAGTCATCATACTTGGAACCTTGCTTTCGGTGCATTCCTTAATGAAAGTGTTCAAATAGTTGCGTCAACCGGTACTGCATTTAAAGCACCAACCTTTAATGACGTGTATTGGCCAGGGGCTGGTAATCCGACGTTAAAGCCTGAAACGTCTAAAACGAATGAAGTTGGTTTACGTGGATACTTTGGTTTTGCTCAACTAGACATTGCGGCGTATGAAACGGACATTAAAGATATGATTGCTTGGGCGCCAACGGGATCGAATGGTAATTGGGCCCCTTCAAATGTTAATAATGCAGAGATTGAAGGTCTTGAAATTCAGCTAACGCTGGATTCAGGGCTCGTCACCAATACGTTTACTGCGGATTTCAAAGATACGGAAGATAAAGCCACGGGCAAGCAACTGATCCGTCGTGCCAAACATAACTTCAGCTGGACAGGCGTTTACACTGGCGATGCCTTCTCATTGTCTACAGTCGCTAATCATGTTGGAGAGCGACTGGCGACCTCTGGCGACATGATGGGAAGTTATACGGTTGTTGATATTAGTGCTGAGTTTTACGCAACGGATAGTTTAACCGTAGGTGTACGAGTCGCTAATCTATTCGACACTGAATATGAAACGGCGCATGCTTCAAGTAAGAAATACTACTTGGGTGAAGATCGAAACTGGTTAGCGACCATTTCTTATCGATTCTAGAGTCTTATATGTGTAAACCGCCTTCGGGCGGTTTTTTGTTTCTAAGCGATTTTTTGGGGAGATAGGAAAACAAATGACAAGACTTCACTTTAAGCCGAAGAACGTGGTGATCAGCTGGTCATCAGGTAAAGACTCGACATTAACCCTTGAACGTTTGATGGAAGATGAACGATACGAAGTGGTCGGCCTCTATACGACCTATGTTGGGTCGGAAGTTCCATTTCAAGCTACGCCTATTGACGTAGTACAGATGCAGGCTGATTTGCTCGGCCTTCCACTGATCACCATCCCTCTCCCGGCTGTCTTTCCAAGTAATGAGATATACCAATCCACCATTGTCAAAGCATTGCAGGCTAGTGGGTTGGAGATCGATGCGGTTGCATTTGGGGATATGTTCTGCAATGGCATTGTCGAATATCGTCGTAGCTACATTGAGCCGGCTGGATGGGCGTGTGTCTTTCCTCTGTTAGGAGAAAAGAGTGGCGTGCTTGCGCAAGAAATATTGGATAGGGGGATTGAGACACTTGTTGTCACCGTTGACGGTTCACAGTTAAATACGTCCTATTGCGGGCAGTGGTATAGCCGTGAGTTTATTCAATCTTTACCTGAATTTGTTGATCCCTGCGGTGAGGATGGTGAGTTTCACACGCTGGTGGTGAGTACCAAGAGCTTTAAAGGTGCAATTGAATTGACCTTAAATGGAATTACCAAGGGAGAGCGATTTGCACATCAAAGATACCAAGCTCGACCATTGCCAAATGTTGATGAATCGCTATGATTAGCTCGATCCCATCGAGTGAGCGTTATTAGTGAAAAAAGTAGCACCAAATGTATTAATCTTTGATTCAGGTGTTGGCGGTCTATCCGTCTTTAACGATCTGCACGATTTACTTCCTCACCTGAGCTATCACTATTTGTTTGATAATCAGGCTTACCCTTACGGTGAGTTAGAACCCGAAACGCTGATCCATCGTACCAACCATCTTATACATGAATATGTGTCGCTGAATGCGATCGATTTGGTGGTGATTGCTTGCAATACAGCAAGCACGATTGTTCTACCTTCCTTACGAGCTCGACTCTCTATTCCTGTTGTTGGAGTGGTACCCGCGATAAAGCCTGCCAGCTTGGTTGCCCAAAAAGGGGTGGGGTTGTTAGCGACACCTGCGACGGTAACCCGTCAATATACGCATGACTTAATTCGTGACTTTGCTATGGATACAAAAGTGGAACTGCTGGGCTCTACAAGATTGGTCGATATGGCTGAAGATAAGTTGCGAGGGGAGGAGATTGACCTCGTTGAGTTGAAGCGAATCTTAAATCCACTGACCAATATTGTGGATGTAATTGTGCTCGGATGCACACACTTCCCTTTAATCCGTGACGAGATTAATCATGTTTGCGATAGCAAAATCACTTTGATCGATTCTGGGCAAGCCATTGCACGACGTGTAAAAGCACTACTGCAGATTGAGGAGATCGTAAAAGAGAAGGAAAGAACAATGGTAGGTCTGTTTACTATTTCCTGTACAGCGCACCCCAAAGATAAAGATGCGCTGGACAGTTCCGTCGGTCAATTAGGGTTTGCACCCATTAAAATTTTTCCTCTCCCCCTGATTTAGGTTCGTTGGCGATACGGACTTTTAGGGTTCGATCCATATACTCTGCATTATTCAGCTGACTGATAGTGTGTTCAGCGTCGTTACTTGAAACCACGACAAAACCAAAGCCGCGACGCTTACCAGTTCGTTTATCTTTCATTAGTCTCACCGCAAATACCTCACCGTACTCGGAGAACAAGTCACGCACTTGTGATTCGTTCGCCTTGTAAGGCAAGTTACCAACATAGAGAGTTTTCGTTGCTGCAGGTTCATTACTGGTTTGGCTGGTGGTCTTGTTAGAAAGGGTAAAGAGAAGAACAGTGGCAAGAACACCGATCACAAAGCTAACAGCTGGAGAAAGAGATAGCTGAGAAAAAATGAACCCACCCAAAATCGCCAGAGTGGCGCTCAGAAGTAAGATTTTTTTAGAAGTCATATTAGATTACTACTTATAGATAAGGGTAAATTAGTGACTATTAACAAAATAGACACATGAATATTACGTAGATGAGTGGCGATTTTCCAACCGATAGGTGTGATGGGTTTCAAATGTGTTGAAAAAACATGCGAAAAAGATGCTTTTGGTGGCTTTTTGAACGGTTAAAAAGTTTTTTTAAAAAAAGGGTTGTCAGATGAAGAGAACTCCCTATAATGCGCCTCCATCGACACGGAATGAGACGAAAGTCACAGCCGAAGTTGATAAAGAGAAAAAAGAAATTTGAAAAAACTTCTTGACTCTCAAATTGGTAAGCGTAAGATACGCACCCCTAACAACGAGACGCTGAGCGTTAAGTTAGTTAGAAAAGCTCTTTAAAAATATAGACCTATCAATCTGTGTGGGCACTCGTTGATGATAATCCAAATGATAGCTTAGCTATCA
>JBHOHG010000026.1:0-55461 GCA_043422575.1 bacterium sp. HQB-39
TGTTTTACCGTGGTCAACGTGGCCGATAGTACCAACGTTTACGTGCGGTTTCGTACGTTCAAATTTTTCTTTAGACACGATCGTGTTCCTTCCTAGTTATGATTCGCCGGGATCATTATTGATCTCCGACGCGCCAGAAATTGATATTTTATGCGCCAACGCTCGTCAGCGCAATATTTCAACGTATTGATCTTTTAAAAAGTAGCAAACTTTTCGTAGATCAAGTCGAAAAATTAGTAGCCACCACGTTCTGCAACGATAGAATCAGCGACATTTTTAGGAACATCAGCATATTCTGAGAATTCCATAGAGTATGACGCACGACCTTGTGTCGCAGAGCGAAGTGCAGTTGCGTAACCGAACATTTCAGATAGTGGAACTTGTGCGCGGATAACCTTAAGGCCAGCCACACCATCATCCATACCTTCAATCATGCCACGACGACGGTTAAGGTCACCAACTACGTCACCCATCCAGTCTTCTGGCGTTGTTACTTCAACTTTCATCATTGGTTCAAGAAGTACAGGTTGGGCTTCCAACGCACCCTTCTTAAATGCCATCGAGCCGGCGATCTTAAACGCCATCTCGCTTGAGTCAACATCGTGGTACGAACCGTCAAATAGTGTCGCTTTCACATCCAATACAGGATAGCCAGCAAGAACACCATTGTTCATCTGTTCTTCAATACCTTTCGATACTGAGCTGATGTATTCCTTAGGAACAACACCACCCACAATTTCGTCAACAAAGACAAAACCTTCACCCACTTCAGCAGGCTCAAGTTTCAGCCAAACGTGACCGTATTGACCTCGACCGCCAGATTGGCGAACAAACTTACCTTCTACTTCCGTAGTGCCACGGATAGCTTCGCGGTAAGCCACTTGAGGTGTACCTACGTTACAGTCAACGCTGAATTCACGCTTCATACGATCAACGATGATATCTAGGTGAAGCTCACCCATACCAGCAATCAGTGTCTGGCCAGTTTCATCGTCAGTTTCTACGCGGAAAGACGGATCTTCTGCCGCTAGTTTACCTAGTGCGATACCCATCTTTTCCTGATCGGCTTGTGAACGAGGTTCTACAGCGATCTGAATAACTGGTTCAGGGAATTCCATACGCTCTAGAACCACTTTATGGTTCTGGTCACACAGAGTATCACCTGTTGTTACTTCTTTAAGACCGATAGCCGCTGCAATGTCACCCGCACGAACTTCTTTCACTTCTTCACGCTTGTTCGAGTGCATTTGGACGATACGACCAAAACGCTCTTTCTTTTGCTTCACTGAGTTATATACAGAGTCGCCAGAGTTTACGACACCAGAATACACACGCATAAAGGTCAATGTACCAACAAACGGGTCAGTCGCAATCTTAAACGCAAGCGCTGAAAACGGTTCGTTATCATCGGCATGACGCTCAACTTCTTTCTCGTTGTCGTCCATACCTTTGATCGCTGGTACGTCTACTGGTGAAGGCAGGAATTCAATCACTGCGTCTAGTACTGCTTGTACACCTTTGTTTTTAAACGCACTGCCACAAGTAGCCAATACGATTTCGTTGTTTAGTGTACGAGTACGAAGACCCAATTTGATGTCTGCTTCTGACAATTCACCTTCTTCAAGGTATTTGTCCATTAACTCTTCATTCGCTTCAGCAGCCGCTTCAACAAGGTTATTACGCCAGTCTTCAGCTTCTTCTAGCATATCCGCTGGAATATCTTCATATGTGAAGCTCATGCCTTGATCGGCTTCATTCCAGTTGATTGCTTTCATCTTAATGAGGTCGATGACGCCACGGAACTCATCTTCTGCACCAATGTTTAATTGGATTGGAACTGGGTTCGCACCAAGGCGATCTTTGATTTGGTCTACTACGCGTAGGAAATCTGCCCCTGCACGGTCCATTTTGTTAACAAAAACCATACGTGGAACTTGGTATTTGTCAGCTTGACGCCATACAGTTTCAGATTGAGGTTCAACACCCGACGAGCCACAGAATACAACGACGGCACCATCAAGAACTCGAAGTGAACGCTCTACTTCGATGGTAAAGTCTACGTGTCCAGGGGTATCAATGATGTTGACGCGGTGGTCTTGGAATTGTGCTTCCATACCACGCCAGAAAGTAGTGGTAGCAGCGGATGTGATTGTGATACCACGCTCCTGCTCCTGCTCCATCCAGTCCATGGTTGCAGCACCATCGTGGACTTCACCGATTTTATGAGACAAACCAGTGTAGAACAGAATACGTTCAGTAGTGGTTGTTTTACCTGCATCTACGTGAGCACAGATACCAATGTTACGGTAACGCTCAATAGGAGTTTTGCGAGCCACGATTGAATCCTCTTAACTTAGAGATAGGGACTATTGCTATACCTAAAAATTACTAACCCCTAGATATAGCAATAGTTCCTAGCATAGGCATAGGAACTAAAGAAGTGCTGCAAGGAACCTTGCAGCACTGAAAAGGTATTACCAACGGTAATGAGCAAACGCTTTGTTTGCATCTGCCATACGGTGAACGTCTTCACGTTTCTTAACAGCAGAACCTTTGTTCTCAGACGCGTCTAGCATTTCAGCAGCTAGGCGTTGAGCCATAGATTTTTCACCACGCTTACGCGCAGCTTCAACCAACCAACGCATAGCAAGTGCGTTACGGCGAACCGGACGAACTTCTACAGGTACTTGGTAAGTTGAACCACCTACACGGCGAGATTTAACCTCTACCGCTGGGCGAACATTTTCAAGAGCTTCTTCAAATACAGCTAGATGGTCTTTACCAGACTTATCAGCCATAGCATCTAGTGCAGTGTAAACGATCTTTTCTGCAGTAGATTTTTTACCGTCAATCATTAGGATGTTGACGAATTTTGCCAGCAATTCAGATTTGAATTTCGGATCTGGAAGGATCTTACGCTGACCAATGACGCGACGACGTGGCATGGATTTTCTCCGTTGTCTTCTTCAGGTTTTTTCCAAAACTTTTCAGTTTTATCAAAAAATACAAATAAAATTAGTGTTTGGCCTTACTTAAGCGCTTTTCTTGTAAAAGAAAGCATTAAGACTTAGGACGCTTCACACCGTACTTAGAACGACCTTGCTTACGGTCATTTACGCCTGCACAGTCAAGTGCGCCGCGAACAGTGTGGTAACGTACACCCGGAAGGTCTTTAACACGACCGCCACGGATTAGTACAACCGAGTGCTCTTGAAGGTTGTGACCTTCACCACCGATGTACGAAGTTACTTCGAAACCGTTTGTTAGACGTACACGACATACTTTACGTAGTGCCGAGTTAGGTTTTTTAGGTGTAGTAGTGTAAACACGAGTACATACACCACGTTTTTGTGGGCACGCTTCTAGTGCTGGCACGTTGCTTTTAACAACTTGCTTTGCACGAGGCTTACGTACCAACTGGTTAATAGTTGCCATTAACTAGCTCCTGATTTACTTGAAGGTAAGCTTTGTGAAAAATCTATCCCTAACGACCATTGGCAATTAGGGACGCAAAATTCTATGCAGCAGTGAGAGGTGTGTCAAGAAATATACAGATCTTTTTTGAGGGAACGGCGTAAATGCGCCAGAGGTCTTAACTCGGGCTAAGTCCAAGTCAGTGTTTTCTCACATTCTTCGGTCAGTTCAACAAAGCCTAGATAGTCAATTTGCGACCACTCATGACCAATTTTTGTGGAGAGACCTCGGGCTTGGATATCTGCGGTTAGTAGCGCACAAGCCGTCATGGCGACATTCTGCGGTAATTTTGTTGGCGTTAATGCCACATAAACGGCCTGATCGATAAAAACGGCTTTGTCTCCGTCTTGCCATAGTTGGCCTAGCTCTTCTAAGGCGTGAACACTTTTTACGATGTGTAACATAACATTCCTCAAAACGTCAGAACTTGACGAGCTTGCGCCAGATTATTTCTGAATGCATGACTATCCACGAGCTTTACCTCAATCAGCAAATCGTCAGCCGATAAACCACGTTCTTCTAAAGATTTCTGACACACTAAAATCTGCTCGATATCGTAAAGATCGAATAACTTAAACATGGGCGCATAATCTTTGGACAAGATGCCATTCGTCTGTTGGCCTTTTAGCAATTGATACACGCCATCACCCAAAAAGAAAACACCAATATCATCCGTAAATGCAGATGCCGCCAAAAGCGCATCGACCCCTTCTCGGCCAGACGTTAGGCTGTGGGGTGAACTGCGGAATAAATATGCAATTGAGATCAAAACTGAACCACCCTATCTTGCTTCAACATCGCTTCTGCTAAACTACCCAACCCAGCCTGTTCAAATCCATCCGCTAAGTTGTATTGCGCTAATTGGTGCAGCGCTGCTTCGTCTTCACTCACCACGCCTCGGCGTAAAGCCGCCGCGACGCAGGTTTCTAATCGTACGTCATGATGCTCAGACAATGATTGCCATGCTGCCACGAGATCGAACTCATCATTCGCAGGAACCGTTAACTGAGAGCCATTGCTCACTCCATCTTGATAAAAAAACACACTCACGAGCGTGTGACCTTTTGTTATCAAGGCCTGAGCAAATTGATAAGCCGTACGCGCTGACTGACTCCCATAGAGCGAGCCATTCACAACAAGGGTATAAGTTAAACTCACGCTTACTCTTCCTCTGTCTTACGCTGACGAATATAGAGGTACACAGTATGCTTAGAAATATTCAAACGGTCTGCAACGCGGTTAATCGCGTCTTTGATATCAAAAATACCTTTGTCGTACAGTTCCATCACGATTTGACGGTTCTTGGTATTATTCGAGACTGATTTATCCGCATTGATTTCTTCAATGGTTCGCTCAACCGTCTGGTCCACCAACTCTTCCACATCACTGGCGAAATTGACTGACGAAGCCGCTTCCTTCGCTTCTTGGGTTGGCATAAACGATTGCAGCACCTGAGAGAACGGCGCATCTAAATTGACATTAATACATAAAAGACCAATCACACGATTATCGCCATTACGAATCGCTACGGTGATTGACTTCATCAATACGCCGCCTTTTGCTCGGGTGAAGTATGAGCGTGAGAAGTTACGTTCTGAACCTTCAATATCCTTTAGCATTTTCAATGCAAGGTCAGTGATTGGCGACCCGACTTGTCGCCCAGTATTCTCACCATTGGCGATTTTGATCGCGGAGGTATTTAAATCTTCGAGGGAATGCAAAACGATTTCACAGAATGGTCCAATAAGGCTGGCAATACCATCCACAACCGCTTCGTAGGACTTTAGAATAATTTTATCGTGTTCGGTAAATGGCGTTACATTGACGGATTCCATTTCGAGCAACATGTCCGCATTAATAATGTCTGTCGTTGTCATATGGCCTTCAAGCTGATAATCAACAAATTGGTGTAAGTTTATCAGAAAATTTGAGCCGCACCTCGCGCTATATTCTCAACAAGTGACCCAGAACAAAAAAGGCCCGAATATCGGACCTTTTTCTATGCAGACTAAGTAAATTTTTACTTAGCTTCACCTTCGATACTCAGTAGCTCAACTTCGAAAACAAGCGTTGAGTTACCAGGGATGCTTGGTGTTTCTTGTGCGCCGTAAGCAAGCTCAGGCGGGATAACAAACTTAAATTTAGAACCAACAGGCATCAGCTGAACGCCTTCAGTCCAACCCGGAATTACGCGGTTAAGAGGGAAAGTTGCTGGCTCGCCACGCTTGTATGAGCTATCGAACTCGTTACCGTCAATCAAAGTACCTTTGTAGTGTACTTGTACTGTGTCAGTATCTTTCGGCTTAGGACCTTCTGCTGCTGCTAGAACTTTGTACATAAGACCCGTTTCAGTCTTCACTACGCCTTCTTCTTTTGCGAATGCAGTGCGGAAGTCTTCACCCGCTTTAAGTGCAGCCGCAGATTTCGCTTCTGCTTCTACTTTCATTTTTTCAGCTACACGCGCGTCTAGAGCTTCAAGTGCGGCACGTACATCTTCTTCTTTCAATTCAGCTTTGTCAGCAAAAGCGTGTTCGATACCTTTAAGAACCAATGCTTTGTCTAGATTGATGCCTAGCTCGCTTGGCTTATCGATGCTTGCTTGCAGGTAGTTTGCAAAAGATACACCGATTGCATACGCTGCTTTTTCGTCGTCAGATTGGAAAGTGATCGTTGATGCCGCTTGCTCTACTTTTGGGGCTGCTTCAACTTGCGCTTTTTCAACTTGCGCTTCTTCCGCTTGGCATCCTACGGCCATCATTACGGTAGCCGCAAGTAGCGACACTTTTAAAACTGATTTCATTAAATTCTCCAAATAATGGTCATGCCATTGGTTATTGAGCACAGTTCTCCTATGAGAACAGTGAAAACGAGTGTTATAACAATATACTAGGTATATGTCTTAAGACACAAACTGGATTATTAGACGTAATGCAAAGAATTGTTCTACTGCTAGTCACTTTGGTTGTCATTCCAGTGTTAACTGGGTGCAATTTTTCCGATGATGACGTTCAACGCTGGGAAATAGAGCCTGAAGGCTCCACCAGCTTCGCACTCAGTCGAGATGGGCGCTTTGCCCTACTCTACTCCAAACAACGTCACCTCATACTCTGGGACCTCGAAAAAGATCAGCTGCTGGCTGAACTTGGTGAACAAGATCCTGAAGCCAATGTCGTCTCTCACATTCGCATTGCTGATAATGGTCGTTTTGCTGTCACCGCCACTCAGGTCAACTTCGCAGTTTGGGACCTGGGTTGGACTCAAGCGCAAGGACTCTGGTCTATCTCAGACGGCACCATCCGTGATGTCGATATCAGTAGTAATGGTGAACAAGTTTTGCTTGGGCTTTCTAATGGTAAAGCCATTTACGTCAACTTAGTCACTGGCAGGCGCATGGAGTTCCTTGCTCATAGAGAAAAAGTGAATTCTGTGGCCATTTCTGCGAATGGTCACTTTGCCTTGACGGGAGGAAATGATTACAAAGCCTACTTATGGGATACCCGTTCAGGATTAGTGTTACGCACTTTTGAGCACGAGCAGCGTGTCAATCGCGTAGCGCTGCATCGTGATGGTCTTTATGCATTTACCTCGGATGGCGGCAATCAAGCGGTCGTGTGGGACCTAAAAAGCGGTGAGCAACAAGCGAAATTAAAGAGTTGGTCTCGTCAGTTGATCTTTTCAGCGGCTCGTTTCTCTGATGATGGAACACAGTTAGCGACAGGAACCCCTTCAGGCCGTTTTGCTATTTGGAATACCTTCACCGGTCAATCCATCGAAACATTTGAGGTGGAACCATTAAAAGATACTCGCCCTCCTCGCGCCGTGGTGTATGATGCAGCCTTTGATGATAAACAACGCGTAATCAGCGCCACGTCAGCGGGCATCGCTCAGGCTTGGCCATTAGAGAAAGAGTGATGAGCGACGAACAAATAGAAAGACTTGAGCAAAGAATTAATGACTTGGAGTGCCAAGCGGCCTTTCAAGAGCAGACCATTGAAGAGTTGAATGATGCTCTGGCGCAGCAGCAATTATTGATCACCAAGATGCAAGATCAGATGAAGTATGTCGTGGGTAAAGTCAAAAATATGGACTCGTCCAACATGGCCGATCCTGCGAAAGAACCGCCGCCGCCACATTATTAATGCTCTTCATACTGCGGACAAAAAAATAACGCCTTCTCTGGCGTTATTTTTTTATTGTTCTGATGAGAGCAGTGCTCCCCCCATCACCTAGTTATTCGTCCGAATAAATCTTCACCGTGAGGTGCCCATTGATATCGATTCCTGCACGGTACATTCCCGAACTGTTCATGGAGAATTGGATCTGACCTGCCGCATCCACCGCAATCAACCCTCCTTCACCGCCCATCTCTTTGAGCTCACCTTGAATCACGCTTTCACAGGCTTGTTCAACAGTCTCATTCAAGTAGCGCATTCTGGCTGCCACATCGGAAGCAACGGTTTTACGGATGAAAAACTCTCCCATTCCCGTCGTCGAAATCGCCACATTACCATTTTCAGCGATGGTCCCTGCGCCAATTAATGCGGAATCGCCAACACGCCCATAGCGTTTATTGGTAATGCCACCAGTACTGGTCGCCGCGGCCAAGTTGCCTGCTTGATCTAATGCCACGGCGCCAACAGTGCCATGCTTACGGTCATCCGGGTATTTGGCTTCCGATAGTGCGAAATCCCCTTTCTCTTTCATCGCCATAAGCTGTTCATAACGGCGCTCGGTAAAGAAATAGTCTTGCTCGGTGTAATCATACCCATGGTCAAAAGCAAACTGCTCAGCGCCTTGACCAATAAGCATGACATGATCGCTTTTCAGCATCACATCACGAGCTAGCGCTATCGGGTTCTTGATATGCTTAACGCCAGCAATGGCTCCCGCTTGCAAGTCGCGACCATGCATAATTGATGCATCCATTTCGACCATTTCAAGACTCGTCAACACCGAGCCGCAACCCGCGTTAAATCTTGGTGAGTCTTCTAGAACCTTCACCGCTTCCACAACAGCATCCAATGCGTCGCCCCCCTTGGCCAACACTGCGTGTCCTGCTCTGACGGATGTTTCTAAATCCGCTTTCACTAATGCTTCGAGTTCTTCACTCATTTGCGCACGTAAAATGGTTCCCGCTCCACCATGGATAGCGATAGAAAATGGTTGTGTCATGGGGACTCCTTGCAACTGACAATGTATACCCAAGTAACCTCGAGATGCTAGGTTCAGCGAGAACGGCTTGGTTTGATAGCAAGACATTGCTTTGCAGATCTAGTGGCTCTAAATCAAGAAGCGATAACACAGCTAGCGAGCCAGTGACAAGGCTCTGAATACGGCATCTTAAAGTCACTTGGGTATCCTGTCGCCAGAATGTATTTTTCATTCAAGATAGTCAATCCTACCCCTGCAATCCTTTAGGGCTGGCGCTGTACACTTTCACGAATGCCTGTACACCGATGTCTACCCGTTATAAAAAGAACCCCAACGGTTATTGAGCCCATAAAAAAACCGCTGTCATCAACAGCGGTTTTTTGTGTCATCGAATATCGATCAGTGAGAGCTGCAGCTGCCGCTACCGCAACAACCGTCATCTTCACCGTGGTCGTGATCGTGACCACCACAGCTACCGCCACCTTGGTGGATATGGCCATGGTCGATTTCTTCAGCCGTTGCTTCACGTGTTGCAACAACTTCAACATCAAACGTCAGTGTTTGACCTGCTAGCATGTGGTTACCATCAACCACCACTTCATCGCCATCAACTTCTGTTACTTCAACAGGGATTGGACCTTGGTCCGTATCCGCCATAAAGCGCATGCCAACTTCGATCTGATCAACGCCTTGGAATACGTTAGCAGGTACACGTTGTACAAGTGCGTCATTGTGCTCGCCGTATGCATCTTCAGGAGACACTGTTGCGCTGAACTTGTCGCCTGCTTCCTTACCTTCTAGTTGGCTTTCTAGACCTGTGATCAGGTTGTTGTGACCATGAAGGTAATCAAGTGGTGCTTCAACTGTTGACTGGTCAACAACCACACCGTCTTCTAGCTTAACTTGGTACGCTAGGCTAACGACTACGTTCTTTTCAATTTTCATATCTACTCCAAGGAGATTAAATGCTGCTCATAATTTGAATTATGATTCTTGTGTAATACCCGTATTATGGGGATCAAACTCGGAAACACAATTATTCTGGCTTAAATATTCCGATCATTTGTTGATCTGAGTGCTGGCTCGACTCCACTGATTCAGGCTTTCGCTGATCCTGATGGTTGCACTCGACACACTCCACAAGTTCCACATTATTTTCAATCCACCAACGTAGGGTGTCTTGGCTACCGCATTTAGGGCAACTCGCCCCTGCAATGAATCGCTTCTTTACTTTCACTATACAACCTAAAATTAATCCCAGTAGTTTCGCGAGCGTTGGTCGTTCTCCATTTCCCGACCAAAGATTTCTTCGAGCTCTTTCCGAGCTTCTTTGGCTCTCTGCGCAAGCTTCTTATCTTGATTGTGCTGTGGTAACAGCTCTTTGAGCATAGCATTATCTAACTTACGAAAATGTGCTTCAGCTCGTTTTGCTTGATACGGATGCATGCCAAGTTCAACTAAAGCTTGTCTCCCGAGATCCACCGCCCCTAAAAACATCTCTCTAGAATAATTCGATACGTCATGGGTCAGCAATTGATACGCTTCCACACGACTGCGGGCTCGCGCCAAAACCTTCAGGTTAGGAAAATGCTGCTTACACAGCGCGACAATTTTCATCACATCATCGGGAGAATCCGTGCATATCACGATGGCTTCAGCGGTTTCTGCCCCCGCCGCTCGGAGTAATTCCAACTGGGTTGCGTCACCATAAAACACCTTGTAACCGTATTTACGCAGTAGCTGGATTTGACTAGCATCACTTTCTAAGACCGTTACGCGAATTTTATTGGCATACATCAAGCGTCCAACAATTTGGCCAAAGCGACCAAACCCCGCAATGATTACCCTAGGATGGCGGTCAACGACATCACTGGCTAAGGCATCGCGCTCTTGATTCAGCGTTCGCTCAAACCATTTCTCTTGCGCTTTCAACAATAAAGGCGTGGTTACCATGGATAAGCTCACCACAACCAGTAAGAAAGAGACTTCCGCTCCCGTCAGTAACCCTTCCGAGCGTGCCGCAGTGAAGATAACAAACGCAAACTCCCCCCCTTGGCTTAAAATCGCGGCCATACGACTACGGGCTTTTGCCCGAATCCGGCTCACTCGTGCGAGGCAGTACAGCAACATACCCTTTAGCACAATAAGACCAACGACCGCCCCAAGGACCGCCCAAGGTTCCAGAACCAAGAGTCCCAAATTCACCGCCATGCCCACCGCGATAAAGAACAGACCTAATAACAACCCTTTGAAAGGCTCAATCGCGATTTCAAGCTCATGGCGATACTCACTTTCTGCCAACAACACGCCCGCGAGAAAAGTTCCCAACGCCATCGACAGGCCTAAGCTCTGCATTAAGGTCGCGATACCGAGTACCACCAGCAAAGCCGTAATTGTGAATAATTCACGCACCCCGGTTTGTACGACGTAGCGGAATAAAGGTCGCAATAAATAATGCCCCGCCACTAAGAAACCAATGACACCACCGACCACATACACAAATTCTAGCCACCCACCGTTACTGGTGGTTCCTGCAAGCAGCGGTAGGATTGCCAGCATAGGGATCACTGCGATGTCTTGAAACAACAAAACGGCAAAGCTCGACTGCCCAGTTTCCGTTCCTGCTAATCCTTGCTCTTCCACAACTCTCAAAGCGATCGCCGTTGACGACAATGCCAACCCCATGCCGATCACAAGGCTGGTTTGCCAGCTATCTACAAAATAACTGACAATCGCCGCCAATATCACCGTGGTAATCGCCACTTGGCCACCGCCTAACCCTAAAATAGGGCCACGCATTTGCCACAATTTTTTCGGATTCAATTCTAAGCCGATAAGAAACAGTAAGAGCACGACGCCAAGCTCTGAGAAATGTAAGATCGCATCGACATCGCTGATTAAGCCCATTCCCCAAGGGCCAATCGCCACCCCTGCTAACAAATACCCCAGAACCGAACCTAAACCGAAGCGTTGTGCCAATGGCACTGCAATGACAGCCGCTGAAAGAAATACGACACTGCTTTGTAAAAAATCACTGGTGAGTGCCATTTGCGACTCCTTGCTCTTGCGCGAGTGGATCACTTAACCAAGCGCGATAACGCTCCGCATGTTGATACCGATCCATATCCGATACATTCCGTGCCCAATGCAGCACTAAAGGTTCCATCCAGTGCATTTGACATAACGCAGCCGTCAACTCAAATGGCTGCAAAATCTGCTCTAGGGGGTATTTGTTGTACCCGCGAGGGCTAAAGGCTTCTGCTTTCCCTCCTGTGGTAATGACACTGCGCCAATACTTACCACGCAATGCTTTCCCCTCTCCGAAGGCAAAGTCTTTGCCTAATACGCGATCAAACCACTCTTTCAACAAAGCAGGGCACGAGTACATGTACAAGGGATGGTGGAACACAATGACATCGTGTTCGAGCAGTAATTGATGTTCAGCGCTCACATCAATAAAGAAATCAGGGTAATGGCGATAAAGTTCGTGCACGGTGACGTGTTCCAACGACTCTATCTTTTTGATCATGACTTGATTGGCAACAGACGTGTCAGGCTCTGGGTGAGCATAAATCACCAGAACTTTAGGGACATAATTTGTGTATTTCGGCTTATCTAACATTCGGTCAACGGCTTCCCGATTTGTAGTGATACCCAACGGATGGGCTGATTTTATTATAAGATTTTTGTTATTTTCTTGTTAATCATCATACTCTTTCATATCAGCTCTGCAAGACAGTTGGATAAAGTTCGACTTTTCAAGGCATTCCCCATACTATGCGAGCCGTTATTCGAGAATGCACTGAGCCAGTAAACGACTATGATTACCTTTTCTGATATCCAGCTTCTTCGTGGTGGTAAACCACTTCTAGACCAAGCGTCAGCAACCATTCACCCAGGCGACAAAATCGGTTTGGTGGGAAAAAATGGTTGTGGTAAATCCACTCTCTTCGCTTTAATTAAAGACGAGCTGAGTATCGATGCAGGATCATTCAACCAACCTCAACATTGGGAATTGGCTTGGGTCGCTCAGGAAACGCCTGCGCTTGAACGTGCAGCTCTAGAGTATGTCATTGATGGTGATAGAGAGTATCGCCAGCTCGAAGCTGACCTTGCCCAAGCAGAGCAAGCGGATAACGGCACACTCGTGGCTGAGCTTCATGGAAAAATTGAAACCATCGGCGGTTACAGCATTCGTGCTCGTGCAGCCGAGCTTCTCGACGGTTTAGGCTTTAGCCAAGAACAAATGACATGGAACCTGACTCAGTTCTCAGGGGGATGGCGAATGCGCCTTAACCTTGCGCAAGCGCTACTGTGTCGTTCAGACCTACTGCTACTCGACGAACCAACCAACCACTTAGACTTAGATGCCGTCATGTGGCTGGAACGCTGGCTGCAAACTTACCCGGGCACGTTAATTCTGATCTCCCATGACCGAGATTTCTTAGATCCTATTGTGAATCGTATTATTCACGTCGAGAACCAGCAGATGAATGAGTACACGGGTAACTACTCTTCGTTTGAGAATCAGCGTGCGCAAAAGATGGTGCTGCAACAGGCCATGTTTGAGAAACAACAGAAGCAGGTGGCGCATATGCAAAGCTACATCGACCGCTTCCGTTACAAAGCCTCTAAAGCACGCCAAGCACAAAGCCGTATTAAAGCACTGGAAAAAATGGAGAAAGTCCTGCCAGCGCAATTTGATAACCCATTCAGTTTTGAGTTCCGTGAGCCCGCAGCATTACCTAATCCGATCATGATGATGGATGAAGTATCGGCAGGCTATGACGACAACCTGATTCTCGAAAAGATCCGTTTGAATCTGGTTCCTGGCAGCCGCATTGGTCTATTAGGACGTAATGGTGCCGGTAAGTCGACACTGATTAAACTGCTTTCTGGGGAACTCAAAGCCAAAGGCGGCGATGTGACCTATTCCCAAGGGGTGAAAATCGGCTACTTTGCTCAGCACCAATTGGAAACCTTGCACCCAGAAGAAACACCACTGCAACACATGATGCAGATAGCGCCCGATAAAAACGAATTGGAGTTACGTAATTACCTTGGTAGCTTTGGTTTCCATGGCGACAAAGCGTTGGAAAAAGTCGCGCCTTTCTCTGGCGGTGAAAAAGCCCGTCTGGTTTTAGCCCTACTGGTGTGGCAAAAGCCGAACCTACTGCTGCTCGATGAACCGACCAACCACTTAGATTTGGACATGCGCCAAGCGTTAACCATGGCGTTGCAAACCTTCGAAGGAGCGATGGTCATCGTCTCGCACGATCGATACCTACTGCGCGCGACCACCGATGATCTTTACCTAGTACACGATCGTCAAGTTGCTCCATTTGCAGGCGATCTCAATGACTACTACAAATGGCTGACGGATCAACAAAAAGCCGAACGCAAAGAAGCCCAAGCGGAGCAACCAGAAAAGAGCAGCACCAACAGCGCCGCAGCGAAAAAAGAACAGAAGCGTCGTGAAGCCGAGTTCCGCAAACAAACGGCGCCTATCCGCAAAAAAATCACTCAGCTCGAAAGCAAAATGGACAAGCTCGGCGAACAGTTAGCGCAAGCTGAATCGCAATTGTCAGATAACTCACTGTATGAAGCCGAAAACAAAGCTAAACTTAATCAAGTGCTGACCCAACAAGCGGAAAGCAAATCCGCATTGGAAGATGTGGAAGCCGAATGGATGGAACAGCAAGAAGTCTTAGAACATATGGAGCAGGAGTTCAGTCTTTAATGAGTCAATTGCATCAAGAACTTTCCCTCACCCTAGAGCGTTTATGGCAGTTTAGCCTGCAATATTACGGTGTGCGTGAAGTAAAAGATGCTTGTCTCAATTTACAAAACCACTACCACGGTAATGTAAACCTTTTACTCTTGCTGAAATGGTTGGACGAACAATCGGTCTGCTTTGATGAAGCGGACTGGCATAAAGTCCATGAGTGTCTCGGGCGTTCAGAGACACTCTTACACTCCTTTAGGGAGTTAAGACGCCATCTAAAGTCCCAAGTAAGCGATTCTTTGTACCGCGAAAGTCTCCAGTTTGAATTGCAGCTAGAAAAGCAGCAGCAGTCGGATTTGGTCGATTGCATCAACAGTCTAGCGCTGCACCGCAATGAAAAGGACGCCCTGACGTTAAAATACTGCCGTCAACTGGGGGCAGAATCACTCCACCCTGTTTTTGCTCCCCCAGCTCCGAAAGCCGACATCCACTGAATCAGAAAACGGAATTGGTAAGCACTCTGACGACTACCCACCTAACTGAGATGGCTTTATGAACGCTTTTATTCCAGCGAGAGGGTTAAGCAATCCTCACCTTCAGACCTTGTTACCTCGCTTTATTCGCCAACAAGCGCAATTCGAGCCTGTATGGCAAACGTTGAATACTCCTGATAACGACTTTCTTGATTTAGCATGGAGTGAAGATTGGCGTAGTCATCGTGCTCAAGAAAAGCCGCTGTTCGTTCTTTTTCACGGGTTAGAGGGGAGCTTTCATAGTCCTTATGCTCATGGCTTGATGCAAGCCTTTCGCGATGCAGGGTGGTTGGCCGTCATGATGCACTTTCGAGGTTGCAGCGGTAAACCCAATACACAGGCGCGCGCCTACCATTCGGGTGAAATTGAAGACGCTCGTTTTTTCCTTGAGAGCGTCGCCGCACAGCACTCCCACCCGACTCGCGTTGCCGTCGGTATCTCATTGGGAGGCAATATGTTGGCGAATTACCTTGCTCACCACGGTCATTCCAGCCTACTCAGTGCCGCATGCATTGTCTCCGCTCCTCTTGATTTATCCGCCTGCTCGTTGCGAATCGAGCAAGGTTTTTCCAAAGTGTATCATGCGTACCTCCTCTCTTCGTTAAAGAGAAATGCGTTGATAAAACATCATTTGATCGCCAAGAAACTCAATGTCGGCAGCGAGTCACTTAACCAAGAGATCCGCAATATCCAACGCTTGTTTGAGTTTGATGACAAAATCACAGCGCCACTGCATGGCTTTCAAGATGCCCAAGATTATTACACTCGCTGCTCAGGGCTGACTAAGCTAGAGCAGATACGGATCCCGACTCAAATTATTCATGCCAAGGACGATCCATTTATGACCGAAGCGGTGATCCCACAGCAGCCCTTACCGAATCATATTAACTATCACCTCTTGGATCATGGCGGTCATGTTGGATTTATCACTGGCAGCATAGTAAAACCGAGATTCTGGTTAGAAGAAGCCCTACCTTCCTACTATGAAAGTCTTAAGATTCCGTCATAATAGAGCGGCAATCTTTCATCCATTTAGAGGTATTCATGATCGTTCCTTGGCAACAAATCTCAGCAGAGACACTCGACAACTTAATTCGAGAATATGTCCTTCGTGAAGGAACCGATTATGGCGTGCAGGAAGTCAGCTTAGACCAAAAAATCCTACAAGTGCGCCAGCAGCTTGAATCAGGCGAAGCCGTGGTGGTCTTCTCTGAACTGCATGAGACCGTCGATATCCAGCCGCGTCGTAAACTGTAAGCTCAAACAAAACCATACGACATACCATGACATCTCCCTCTGACGTGTTATAGTGAATCGATTGCGATCGGGTACTACCTCGAATTTGCAACGTTAAATTGGCTATAAAAACCACGGACAAGGTGAAACGACAAGGGTTGTCATGTCAGCAAAACATCCAATAATTGCGGTTACGGGTTCTTCCGGAGCCGGTACAACGACCACGTCTGAAGCCTTTCGCAAGATGTTCAACATGATGGACATCAAACCGGCTTGGGTAGAAGGTGACAGTTTCCATCGATTTACACGTCCTGAAATGGATGTGGAAATCAGAAAAGCGCGTGAACAAGGTCGGCACATCAGCTACTTTGGGCCACAAGCGAACGATTTCGGTGCTCTTGAAGAGTTCTTTCGCCGCTATGGTCTCGAAGGCGAAGGCGATGTGCGTCGCTACCTGCACACCTTTGATGAGGCGGTCCCTTATAATCAGATGCCCGGCACATTCACCCCATGGCAACAGCTACCAGATAATACTGACGTATTATTCTATGAAGGCTTGCATGGTGGAGTGGTTGATGGCGAAGTCAATGTCGCGCAACACGTGGATTTTCTGATCGGCATGGTGCCTATCGTGAACTTGGAATGGATTCAAAAGTTTGTCAGAGACACACGTGATCGTGGTCATTCTCGCGAAGCGGTGATGGACTCGATCGTGCGCTCAATGGACGACTATTTGAATTACATTACGCCTCAATTTTCCCGAACCCACATTAACTTTCAACGTGTACCCACAGTAGATACGTCCAACCCGCTTAATGCCAAAGGCATTCCGAGTCTGGATGAAAGTTTTGTTGTGATACGACTTCGAGGCATCAAGAACGTCGACTACCCGTATTTGCTCGCTATGATTGACGGCTCATTTATGTCGCGTCATAACACCCTTGTGGTGCCAGGCGGCAAGATGAGCTTCGCGATGGAGCTTATTGTTAGACCCTTACTCCAACAACTTATCGATACTGGCAAGATTGGCTAGTATTCGATCTCTAGTCCGAGATTACTTTGCAGTACGTGATCATGTGCACGTTTTTGTCTTAGAAATCGTAAGCTGGAGACGATTAAAATCAAGAAATAGTATGCGAAAAAGGATACTATTTCTTACCGAAACATAAGATGGCTTGCAGCACTACCCAAGTGCTCTTATTCTAGGTAGTCCAATAATTCGGCTTAGCTAAAATATGGATAGCAGCAAGCGTACCCTGCAGAGGAAGTGAGATATTATGGTTCTAGGTAAACCTCAAACCGATCCAACATTAGAGTGGTTTCTTTCACACTGTCATATTCATAAGTACCCTTCAAAAAGTACGCTGATTCACGCAGGTGAAAAAGCAGAGACTTTGTACTACATCGTCAAAGGTTCAGTTGCGGTACTAATTAAAGATGAAGAAGGTAAGGAAATGATCCTTTCTTACCTAAACCAAGGCGACTTTATCGGTGAACTAGGTCTATTCGAAGAAGACCAAGAGCGTACAGCATGGGTTCGAGCGAAATCTCCTTGTGAAGTTGCGGAAATCTCATTTAAGAAATTCCGTCAGCTTATCCAAGTTAACCCTGACATCCTAATGCGTCTATCATCGCAGATGGCAAGCCGCCTACAAGTGACTAGCCAAAAAGTGGGTGACCTAGCATTCCTAGACGTAACTGGTCGCATCGCTCAAACGCTTCTAAACCTAGCTAAACAGCCTGATGCAATGACTCACCCAGACGGCATGCAGATCAAGATCACTCGTCAAGAGATTGGTCAGATCGTTGGCTGTTCTCGTGAGACCGTTGGTCGTATCTTGAAGATGCTAGAAGAGCAGAACCTAATTTCTGCACACGGTAAAACGATCGTGGTATACGGTACTCGTTA
This sequence comes from bacterium sp. HQB-39, assembly GCA_043422575.1. GTDB lineage: Bacteria > Pseudomonadota > Gammaproteobacteria > Enterobacterales > Vibrionaceae > Vibrio. The sequence continues at coordinate 18,029 of JBHOHG010000026.1, forward strand.
ATTTAACGACAACCCAACACCAAAACCCAGCCTGTGTGCTGGGTTTTTTATTATTTATTCATTAATCTGTGACGATCACATAAAGATCAAACCGTTAGTATCCAACTTAGCTCGATCATCAAATAAGTAACACACTGCTCATTTACAGCATTAAGCTGCGACTCATTTCAAGAATTACTCTATCCATACAGCATTCCATCAATTTCCCCAAACCAAGAGTGGTAGCGTGTCGGCGAAAAATGAATGAATAAGGACATTGAAATGACACGACTAAAAACGTCTGGCTTAGTATTAGCTATGGGGCTTGCCGCGCCTGTTTTGGCAGAGGTCCCTTATCACTACCCTGCCGGAAAAACCCCAATAGCCCCTGAAATTGATGGCAAACTGAATGATGCGGTTTGGAGTTCAGTCAAAGCCACACGACACCTCGTTTTACACAATGACAACTCACCATCTGCTGTGGTGACTTGGTCGAAAGTCACTTATGACGATGACAATTTGTACATTGCTTTCTTCGCTCAAGATAACGACATTGCCAGTCAATTCACCCAATTTGATGACCCCACTTATCAAACCGATGATACTGTGGAAGTCTTTATCGACCCTGATGGTGATGGTAAAAACTACTACGAGCTTGGCGTGACCGCACAAGCGGCCTATGACGTAGTGATCCACCAACCGAAGCCATGGTCTGATGATCAACCGTGGAATATTGCTGGCTTGGAATATGCCGTTAATGTTGAGGGCACCCTGAACGACGCTTCTGACATCGACCAAGGCATGCAGGTGGAAATCAAAATCCCATTGGCATCTCTTAACTACCTTGGTAACAACGAATATCAAAACCGTACTTGGCGCTTTAATCTGCATCGCGCAGAATACTCAAGTCAGGCAGACACTTGGATGGCAAATGAATGGTTAGCATGGAGCCCGATTGGCTCGTTTGGCTTCCATCAACCCGAACACTTTGGCTACCTGCATTTCACTGACCTGACCCTATGGCAAGCGGGCAAAGCGTACCCTCGAGGCAGCAAGGTCAGCTATCAGGGACAAGCGTTTGAAGCACTTCACTACAGCTCTGCGGCAGCCCCTGGCATGGCCGCACAAGATAATTGGCGCGTTGTGAGTGAAGTTCCGACAGACTTCAACACCACCCTAACCTACCTTGCTGGTGACCAAGTGCGCTTTAATGGTCAAGTGTACCAAGCGAACTGGATGACGAAGGGTCAGTGGCCGGGGATCAGCATTGACTGGACAGTCATTGAATAAGCCACGGCTGAATACCGCTTTAGCCAACACTTAACAACAATAAGAGATCGCCGTTTGCGATCTCTTATTAATAAGGCGCTTTCTTACTGATCCGTGCTCTCAAAAATTTTGTCAGCAGAAGCGGCAACAAAACCCGAATAGAGCTCACCGTTACTCATTGGATAACGCTTGGCAAACTCATAAAAGCCACCCGGAATCGTCTGCTCCCCATCACTGAATTGAACCTGAACTTTGTCGGCCATGGTTGAAGACTGCTCAAGTAATACCTCTGGCGAGCCTTTCACTTCGCCACCGGACTCATTGATGGTAAAGCCTGCGTTTCTCAAATGATCGTTCACGGCTTTCACTTCTTCGACATCATTTAACTGATTCACACTCACGGTAAAATGGTTTGCACCAAAACCATGAGCCGCGAGCCATGACGCATATTCACTCTCTTGTGCTAGCGCTTGGAAATCCGCAAAGCTGAGGTCCCACAAGCGACCACCATAAAGGAAATCGAAACCATCCACTTGAGACGCATTAACCTGTTCGGCTAAGCCTTTTACGATCGCCTGAACCTGTGGAGAGCACTTTTCGACTTCCAATTCACTGATGAAGACTTTTGGCTGTTTCGGATCAGGGTGTTCATAGTGTTTTGCCACTAAGTGCTTACTTTCAAAAACATAGTCACCACATGCGGTATAGCCTAACTCAATGAACGGCTTCGCCAGCACTTCTAAACCAATCGGAGCTAGATTAAAAGTTCGTAATGCAATGTGATCATTGATCAGGGCTTCGTCTTCTTGCAGTAAGTGGTGAACTTTATCAGCAGACGGGCACAAGCGGTGAATATAGTCATTCCATAGTGACTGAAAGAGTACATCTGGCGTCATAACGCCTCCTTGTAGTGAAACTGAGGTTATTGGAAAAGAGTGGTCGCCCACACACGCTGTCCAGAGTGCGAGTGTAGGCAACCATCAACCCGTGACGGGCTCCCGCAGAGGGAGGGTGCAGTCTCAGGCTCGTCTTCGACTGCGAGCAAATCTGTGTTTGCTTAAGGTGAGCTTGGTTGCTCTGAGTGAGATTCTATAGTTCGATGCCTGGACTCAGTGTGGCTGGCAATAAGGTTTCTTGACCTTCCATCGATGCCATTGGGTAAGCACAGTAATCCGCCGCATAGTAAGCACTTGGACGAAGGTTACCTGAAGCACCCGGACCACCAAACGGAGCATCACCGCTTGCGCCCGTCAGCTGACGGTTTCGGTTCACAATACCCGCTCGGATATGATCTACAAAGTATTCCCATTCCTCATCATCGGTCGAGACAAGACCTGCTGATAAGCCAAAGCGAGTATCATTGGCCAAGTCTACTGCCTGCGCTAACCCTTGGTAACGAACCACTTGCAGTAGTGGGCCGAAATACTCTTCATCAGGAAGATCCGCAATTGCCGTCACATCAATGATGCCCGGTGAAACAAATGCCGCTTGACCACGTGTCGCTTTAATTAAGCTAACACCGCCCAGTGCCGTCAATTCGGATTGAGCTTTCATGATAAAGTCAGCAGCCGCTTCTGATATTTGCGGCCCCATAAATGGTGCAGGCTCAGCAAATGGCTGATCCACACGAATCTTCTGAGTCGCTTCAACCAGCTTAGCCAGCAAGGTATCTCCCGCTTCCCCTTGAGGAATGTAGAGACGACGCGCACAGGTACAACGCTGACCTGCGCTAATGAAAGCGGACTGAATAATGGTGTAGACCGTCGAGTCAAGGTCGCCATACTGCTCAGAGATCACCATAGGGTTGTTCCCCCCCATCTCTAGCGCGAGCATTTTACCCGGTTGACCCGCAAATTGACGGTGCAGTACATGACCTGTGTTCGCACTACCAGTAAAGAGTACGCCATCAATGCCTTTCGCCTCTGCCAGCGCGATGCCTGTCTCTTTGGCACCTTGGACTAAGTTGATGACACCTTTAGGTAAACCAACTTCTTCCCATAGCTTCATTGCAAATTCACCCGTCCAAGGTGTTTGCTCAGACGGCTTAAATACCACGGTATTACCCGCTAGGAGTGCAGGTACAATGTGTCCATTAGGTAAGTGCCCAGGGAAGTTATAAGGACCAAAGACGGCCATCACGCCCAGTGGACGATGACGTAAAACGATCTGGTTACCCGCCGCTTCACGTGTCGCTTCACCCGTACGGTCATGATAAGCGCGAATAGAAATAGCGATTTTCCCCGCCATTGCGCCCGCTTCCGTACGCGTTTCCCAGATCGGTTTGCCCGTTTCTTTGGCAATAATTTCTGCGATGGTTTCGCTGTTCTCTTTCACTTTTTCAGCAAACGCCAGCACAATACGCTCACGTTCGGCAAAGCTTAGCTTTTTCCACGATTGGAACGCTTTACGTGCCGCAGCCACCGCGTCGTTGACTTGCGCTGCTGTCGCGCTCGTGCCCTGCCACACTTCTTGGTTATCAAACGGAGACAATGAGTGCATCGCCTCACCTTGTCCAGCTACCCACTCACCTGCAATCCACTGAGTCATAATCGTTCCTTAATTTCGGTTACTGCGGAAGAAGGCGTACTTGCTCACCTTCCTCAACCATTAGTGCTTTGGCGACATCCTCAGCAAGGATGATGGTGCCGGATTCCGCGTCATAAGCCCCTTTCGCAGCCGTGGCACGGAAGTTCTCAAATGACGTATTTGAGATCAGAAAATCTTGTTGTGCATGATGCGGCGCAATGCGTACTGTCGCTCGGAATGAGTGACGTACGGATTCAATGTTTTTCACATCACACTCCACCGTCGGGCCACCGTCAAAAATGTCGACGTAGCCACGGTTGGTAAAGCCTTCACGTTCTAGCAGCTTCAAAGCAGGTACTGTGTTGCTGTGTACTTTGCCGATCACCGCTTGCGCTTCTTTACTCAGTAAGTTGACGTAAATCGGCAACTTCGGCATTAAGTCAGCAATAAAGCCTTTCTTACCAATCCCCGTTAGGTAATCCGCTAACGTGAAATCAATCGAGAAGAAATGCTCTTGTAACCATTGCCAGAAGGGCGAATTACCATCGTCATCCGAGACGCCACGCATTTCAGCAAACACCGTTTCGGAGAAACGTTCCGGGTGCTCAGCTAACATCAAAAAACGACATTTCGACATTAGGCGGCCATTGAGTCCACCACGGAACTTCTCACGCAGGAATAAAGTACAAATTTCGCTACAGCCTGTGTAGTTATTACCAAACGTCAAAAGCTTCACGACATTATTCACGCCGAGCTTAGGTGACGAGTGGACAATCTTACTGATGTGGTAAGAGTAAAAAGGCACATCCCAACCGATGGAAGCTTCGATACCTGTCGTACCAGCAACTTCACCAGTTTCTGAATCAAAGCCGACCATCAAATAGCCTTCATCACTTGGCCCAGTCACTTCAGACTTGGCAAAGCTGTATTCAGAGTGGGTAATGCGATTTGTTAACAGTTCTTCGTTAACAGGTAAGGAAGTGAATCCGTGTCCAGATTCCACCGCGCAAGTATGCAGCGCGTCATAGTCCGATATAGAGATAGGGCGAACAACTAGCATCAATAATCCCTCCAGATGCTGAGAAGGTCCTAGGCCGAAAGTAGAGATAACGACCTAGGAGATGCCTTACGTCACATGCTGCGTAAGGCATATTCCACGCTTAGACTAGAGTGGCGATTGCTTTATCCAGTCGAGCAAGTCCTTCTTCGATTTCTTGTTTTGTAATCACCAGTGATGGCGTGAAACGCACGACGTTTGCACCAGCAACAAGCACCATCAGGCCTTGTTTACCCGCTGCAACCAATACGTCACGAGCACGTCCTTGCCACTCTTCGTTCAGAGCCGCGCCAAGCAGTAGGCCTTGGCCGCGAACTTCAGAGAAGATCTGGTACTTATCGTTAATTTTAGCCAAGCCTTCGCGGAACCATGCTTCGCGTTCTAAAACGCCTTGCAATGTTTCTGGCTTAGCCACTTCATCTACAACGGCTTCTGCCACGGCACAAGCCAGTGGGTTACCACCATAAGTGGAGCCGTGTGTGCCAATTTTCAGGTGTTGTGCAAGTTCTGCTGTTGTTAGCATTGCACCGATAGGGAAACCACCGCCCAACGATTTCGCTGTGCTGAGGATGTCAGGTGTCACACCCAGACCTTGGTACGCATAGAAGTGACCTGTACGACCGTTACCAGTCTGAACTTCATCAAAGATCAGTAGCGCATTGTGCTCATCACACAGCTCACGTACTGCTTTTGCGAATTCTGGTGTTGGTGGAATGATACCGCCTTCGCCTTGAAGTGGTTCCATCATGATGGCACAAGTGCGGTCAGACATGTGTGCGCGCAATGCTTCAACGTCGTTGTATGGCAAGTGCGTCACGTCACCCGGTTTAGGACCAAAACCGTCAGAATAAGCGGCTTGACCACCGACAGTGACCGTAAAGAAAGTACGACCGTGGAAACCTTGTTGGAAAGCGATGATTTCTGATTTCTCAGGACCAAACTTATCCGCAGCGTAACGACGAGCCAGCTTCAGAGCCGCTTCGTTCGCTTCTGCACCTGAGTTAGCAAAGAATACTTTCTCAGCAAAACTCACGTCCGTCAGTTTTTTCGCGAGACGCAACGCAGGTTCGTTGGTCATCACATTACTCAGGTGCCAGATTTTGTTGCCCTGTTCTGTCAGTGCATTCACCATCGCAGGATGGCAATGACCCAAACAACTTACGGCGATACCACCAGCAAAGTCGAGATACTCATTTCCCTGCTGATCCCATACACGTACGCCTTCCCCTTTCACTGGAATCATTTCCATTGGGTTGTAACAAGGCACCATCACCTCGTCAAAAAGACTACGTTCTACGTTATTTTCCACTGTCATCGCACATTCCCTCTCGATACCGCATGCTTAGCAGATAAGCAATTGTTGTTGACCTACCTGGTCAACGAATAATCTTTTGCAATTAAGCTGATGCGGCATTGTATTTACAATTAATTAACCATTTCAATAGTGAAATATTCTTTTTGATCGTCGAGCTTTTAACCGATAATCACTATCTTTGATTATTTATGCATCAAAACACATCCAATATGAAGTGTTTTTTATAACTAAATCAGGTAAGAGGAAAGCAAAGCCGAGCTCACAACCAAGATAAGACAAAATGTCGAATTGTGTGGACGAATAGTTTTGCAGTTCGCAGCCTGCCGCGAAACTTGAAGGAATTGTTAAGAAAGGTGATCGCGATCAGGTTCATTTTTGCTCTGATCGCACGGATGGAGCGGTTTACTTGAGCAAGATGTGAGGTTATCTCGCCAAAAAATTCGCGAGAAGCTGATGCCCCTGCTCGGTTTTGATCGACTCTGGGTGAAACTGAACGGCGTCAATCGGTAACGTTTTATGTTGATAGCCCATGATCTCATCCATGGTGCCATCGGCGAACTCGGTCCAAGCCGTCAATTCAAATTCGTCAGGCAGAGTCCCGTTTTCCACCACAAGAGAGTGATAACGCGTCACGGTTAACGGATCATTGAGACCTTGAAACACACTGCGACCCGTATGACGAATCGGTGACGTTTTACCATGCATGACTTGACGCGCACGCACCACTTTGCCCCCAAACACTTGCGCGATGGCTTGATGCCCAAGACATACGCCCATAATGGGTAACTTGCCAGAAAAATGTTGAATGGCTTCTAGAGAGATCCCCGCTTCGTTGGGCGTACAAGGGCCCGGAGAGATCACCAGATGGCTCGGAGCTAAAGCTTCAATGCCCGCGATATCAATGTCATCGTTACGAACGACCTTCACTTCTGCGCCAAGTTCGCAGAAATACTGATACAAGTTATAGGTAAAAGAGTCGTAGTTATCGATGATCAACAGCATAGGATATCGTTTGCTCACGTAAAGATAGGGAAAAAGCTAAGGGCGGTATTGTGCAATACGCATGGAGAAAGGCAAGCATTTCTCAAGGGAAAGCCTGCCCAGTCAATAAAAAAGGGGGAAGTCAACTTCCCCCTCAAAGACATAGAGTTGAGCACGCTGACATTTCGACTTCCGTCAGCGCTTACCTCGTTACTGACACTCTTTGGCGAAGATAGAGCTCACCCACTGTGGGTTATCGACAAATGGGTTACGGTTACCCTGAATCGTCTGAATTTTGGTGTTGCGCTTAAATTCAAAGTCATCGACAGGATCCGCACTGTGCCACTCAAGTAAGGTACACACATTACCTAGCGCAGTGCCGTTATCTGTCACGGACTTGACCAGCTCAAGATCTGGGGTTTTCGGGTCTTGCCCTTCATAACGCGTAGCCATGTAGAACATCATACGCGCCACGTCCCCTTTCACAGCATCACGCGGCTCAAACGAATCGCTGTCTCTGCGGTTGCCCGGAGCGTCTGATAGCTCACTGCCACCATTATCAAACTCAAGGTTCCCTCGCGCACCATTGACCGATTCATCCGTCGGACGTAAATGGTGGATATCGGTATAACCGTAAGCATCTCGGTCATTAAAGCCACCATTGGATTTCGGATACGTATGCTCTCGGTTCCAGTTATCGCCCCCTAAAGTACCCTGTCCCGTTTTCTGGCCTTTCGCTTGTGAACGCCCGGTGTACATCAAAATGACATTATCTGGATTGTTTGGATCTTCATCCGTCACATCCAGCGCATCCCAGACATCAAACTGGCTCGAAGAGTAAGGCAACTTAGTGATCCCCGTTGAAACAATGCGATTCAGCGCCGTTTTCAATTCATCCCCAGTTTTGTTCAATGCACTATCGTAATAGCCATTCGGGTTATGGATTTTACCGGGCTCAATCGGTGGTTCCACCGCCTCCATTTGACAAGTCAACGTCGGTAAACCGCCCACCACGTGCGGGTCGTGTGCTTGTTTATATTCTGCCTGCGCTACAAACGCGCAAGGCAACAGTAAAGTCAGTAGTGTTTTTTTCATCTGCTTTTTGGGGCTTACCCCAACTCCTAATTCGTGGGGTTAAGCTTTGCGACGACGCAATGCACCAAAACCAAGTAGTGCCAATAGGCCAGCGATACCAACAGAACTTGCATCGTCTTTGGCTTTAGCGGTTACGGTCAGAGACTGGGAATTCAACACTTGATCAGCCACCGCCGTTTTCACTTGATAGTCGCCAGCACTGAGCCCTTGCGGTACGGTTACCTGCGTCCAACCTAACGCGATCTCATACGCATCCAATTTTTTCTTAGCAACGTTCGATGCCGTTGCCACGAAGGCTTGGTTGGCATTGGTGACACTCACCGTCACTTCATCGCCGACATTGAGATAACCACCATTCGCGGTTAAATCGACGAAATACGTAAAGCTTTGCCCAGCGACTGGGGTCTTGGTTTGGTACGCGTCGCGTGGTTCATTAACAGGCTCCAACGGCAGCGCGACAGGTGTGCCTTCGGCAATCGGTTGATCCGGATCGTATGGCGCAAATGGGTCAACAGGATCGAGGGGTTTACCTTTAAAGGAGATTGAAATCAGTACCGGATCATGCATGGCAACGCGGTACACATCGCGATACTCCTGTCCAAGTGCTTCGCTGTGATCATGACCAAATAGCGACGACTCTGCAGCATTGATGTTCCATTGCGTCGCACCAATGACCTTACTTTTTAGACCTTGTGACGTCAGGATATAATCCAAGCTGCCATGTTGATCACCCGTCAGCGCATTGAAGGCTTTCGGCTGTAAAACAGCTAATGCATTTTCAAATCCGTAACTGGTTTCGACAGTTTGCGACTCAGCGTGCCATGCCTTTTCACCGACCCAAGTGTTAGCGGCCGTCGTCGCCGTTACGTCCGTCGAATTTTGCGTTAACACTTGCAGTGCAGATTCTTTAGCAAACGCATTCAAGCTGCCCAAAATGACTTTCTCACCCGCTAAGGTCGCAAGGTGTTGCCCCAGATAGTCTGCCGCTGTTACTCGCAATTGGTCACACCCGGCTTGGCGATCCATATCGTTGTCATCACTGGTACAAGACGCTTCTCTTGACACAAAGTCGCTCACTGCAACCGTTAAGGTTTCTTCACGATCCTTGAAAGAGAACGTCGGCAGTAACACATCTGCTTGAGTCACCGAATCTTGGTCTGTCACACGCTGCTGTGGTAGCGGTAACGTCTCCAGCGACACGAGCCCGACCGTACTTGGTCGATAGATGACTTGGTTGCTGTACTCAAGTTGACCGATGTATTCCAAACCGTTTTGACTGGCAATGTGGTATTGCTTCGCTTCAGGCAATTCCGCATTCACTCGAGTGATCAATGCCACAATCGCTGAGCTGTCACCAAATCCATTGTTCTCTATGCCCATCAAACCCAAGACATCAGCGTCCATCGCAATAATGGTGGCCACCAGCTTATCGGTTTGTAGTGCCAGTGCTTGGGGACTTTGTGCACCTGGAATGGTGTCACCTAGGTAAGGGCTGTTTGCACCTGAACCTTGTAAGCTATTGAAGTAGCCTCCCGTGTTCAACGTCGCCATGACGACATCGCCCTCGCGAGTCAGATCCGGCGTCGCACTGCGCGGTGACTCTGAGGCGATAAACTGATCACGCGTCGCTGGCTGTGTGACATAGAAACGATAGTCCGAGTAAGAGTAAGACAGCACCCCTTGCAGTCCATTAACCTTGTCTTGGACACGGATGTAATCATCGCTTGAGCCGTCTTGGTCGGTGTCGGTTTGACCAAAGTCTGGATACCAGCTTGGCTTTCCTTGCGTCACTTTCTCAAATGACTCAACGATTAAACGCTCATCGTCAATACAGTCAGCATGGCGCGCGGCTTGATCGCTGCCCGGTAAGAAGTGTTGGTTCGGATGCGCATCGGCCCCGCCGTGACTGAGGACCATATTGTTACGCTTTGGCCCTGTATCAAACCCATAACTGCGAGAGACCGACAGATTAGAAGCACTGTCTAGAGTCACCAACATGCCTTCATGACGCTCGAGAGTAAAATCGAACTCTTTGTCACTGCTCAGTCGTGTCAGCTTCGTCGGCATGATCGAACTCGTACCTGACTTCTCAACCGCTGTCGCAGGAATTTGTGTCCAACCGTAGTGCTCTTCTACTGGCCCAGTCACTGAAACTTTGTCACCCACCACCAAGCCAGTGACGTCCGCTTTGACAAAAATGCCATCGGACGTTTTTGGGTTGTCATCCCCTTTTTCATCTTGAATAAAGAAGCCGACAGGCAGGTCTCCGTCCAACGCTTGCGTTTGGATCGCCGTAATCACACCTGAAACAGTAAATGCTTGATCCGATACAAACTGACCATTTTTCGGGTCAGTAAATGGCGATGCCCATCCATCCCCTTGCAGATCCATAATGGTTGTTGTTGGCTGCGGATCAGGGTCTGGCTTAGGATCAGGATTCGGTGGTGTCACACCAGACACGCTGCCAAGACCATCGTTGGTGTTCTTGGCTAAGACTTCCCACTCAGATTCGTTATAGACTGGGTTTGCAGTGGTACTCTTACGTCGCAGCGTTTTATCTTTCGCCCAATTTTTCGGAGTAGGAACCGCGCCAACAATATCCATGACTTGCTCACCACTTAAGAGTGCGACCGCATCGCCCCCATTGTGCACTAAGCTGCTCGCCGTGATCACTTGCAGTGACTCTGCTAACGGTGTGTCTGTGGCATTGTTGCGCACGACAATCACTTCACCCGCCGCCATGGTCACGCCGTCCAGCTTCACCATTGAAGAAGCCGTCTCGCTGCCATCTTTAAAACGAGCTAAGTGATAGCCATCAAGTGTGATCGCTTGTTCACTGTTATTAAACAGTTCAATGGCTTTGTTGTTTGCACCGCCCTCGACATACTCTGTCATCACCACTTCAGCGTGCGCCGAAAAAGAGAGGACCGAGCCAACGGATAAGGCAAGGAGTGTTTTTTTCATTGTTATACCTGTATCTAAGACAAGATTGTCATCAAGAGCGTGTTTAGAGTTTTGAGTGGAGAGCGCAGACCTGACTCGCACTGGCGTCGATCTAAGCGAAGAAAAGAACGTCTTGATGTAAAAAGAAGTAAGGCTAGCGAACGCTAGCCTTACTGACAGAGTGATTAGCTACGACGGCGACGTAACCAACCTAGACCGATAAGACCCAGTAGTGCACCGATACCGAAGCTACCACCTGAACCGTCATATTTAGGCGACACTGGTTTCACGTTGCTTGAATCACGCTTCACCACTTCAATGCTTGAGCTGCCTTGGTAAACCGTCTCTGTAGTAGCAGTGTCTGCTGATTTTTCAGCAACTTGAGCTGTGCGAGTCACTTTCACTGTCATGGTGTAAGTGCCGGCATCAAGACCTGCAGCATCAAACTTCACCGTCTGCTTGCCCGCTTTTGTCAGCGTTACTTTTGGTAGCGCTACGCCTGCTGGCATTGGAGACAGTACCACTTCAGCAACATCACCTTTCGCAAGCTCCGCATTGCCAATAAAGTGAGCCAGTTCCGCGCGGCCACTCTTCACGCCAACCGTGACAGGAATACCTGCGTCCGCTTCACCGTACTTATAACCTAAGCTGATGATCGCTGAGTCATGGTCAGATGAACGGAATGGGTTCTCTGCGTAGAACGGGTTTGGCTCGTTCTCATCACCACCTTTGTAACGGTTGTTGTAATCGTACAGTGATGATTCAGGCGCATTGATGTGCCAGTCTGTTGCATCCACCAGACGGTTCGTCAGTGAAGGCGTGATAAGCATGTGGTCAAGTGAACCGATTTCATCGTTAAATGAGTAGCTCCAGAACGTCTTACCTGGCTCCGACTTCAGTTCAACGGCGTTAAGATAACCGAATGTTTTCTCAATTTGTTGACCTGCTGGGCCAAATAGAGGCTCATCACCTAGGAAGGTGTAACCCGCAGCAAAAATTGGTTTGTTCGTTGGGTTCGACGTTAACACCAACATTGGGTCTTCTTTCGCGTAAGAGTTCAAATCGCCCAAGACCACTTGGTCACCACCGATTTTCGCCATTTCGTTACCAAGGTGATACGCCGCTGCAACACGGAAGTTTTCACATGATCCTTGGAAGTCATCATTACGAACATCGCCTTTCACTGGGTCGAAACCTTTCCAAGTTTCCCAACCTAGCCAATCTTCGTAACAGGTTGACCCTTTCGATTTCAGGTGGTTAACCGATACCGTCAGCTCTTTACCCGTTTGCAGAACTTTGAACGTCGCAGCCACAGTGTGGCGCTGGTAGTTTTTACCGCTCTCACGAATATCACCTTTACCATCGACCACTGGTGCGTTGTTTTCATCAACGATCATTGGCGCATCTTGCCATGGCATTGGGATCACACGACCCGAAACCACAGACACTTTCGACGGACGGTAAAGGATACCGTTAGAAATCGCATCGGAGCCGACAGTGTCAAGATCATCTAGGATTTGGTCACCATTCTTATCAAAACCGACAAATACGTAACGGTTATGGATAGAGTTCGAACGGTTACGGTCACCGTAGTTTTCGTCCCAGTAGTTTTCGTTTACCGCACGAAGCAACTCATTGATTGCGCCGAAATCGCCAAAACCGTTGTTTTCGATTTCCATCAAACCAATGATGTCGGCATCGAGCTTGAAGATTGCGTCAACGATTTTCGCCTGCTGGCGTTCAAATTCTTGTTGCGACTTCGCACCACGGTTATCGCCAAAGCTGTTGTCGCTGCCGCCATATGGTGAGTTGAAGTAGTTCAATACGTTTTGAGTGGCGACTTTGATCGTAAAGCCGTCTTCGCCGTACGTTTCAACCAGATCTGGGGCGTTAGTACGTGGCGTGTTGTGAACGAACTTAATGTCCGCTTTGCCTTCCAGAGCTTTTGGCACGATCAGACGGTAATCGCCGTATGAAAAATCAATCACACCCGTCAGGCCGTGTACGCCATCATTGATACGGATGTAGTTGTTGTGTGGGTTTTCTCTGAACGCTGGGTAGTAAGGGATCACACCACTTGGTGCTTTACCGTCAGACTCAACGTAGAGACGGTGGTCATCATTCTCACGCGCTTGAGCGATGGATTCCGCTGAACCTGGTACGTGGTTTTGGTTTGGCTGCGGGTTTGGACGCTTGTATGCCAACACGAGGTTGTTACGGAACGAATCGTAGTCAAAGCTGAAGCTACGCGAAACGCGCATATCGAACTTCTCAGACGCTTTTTCGCCGTTAGCTGCAGGCTCCATATCATCAACGGTTTTCACCAACATGCCTTCGTAACGCTCAAGAGTCGCATCGAAGTTTGCGTCGTCAGCATGACGCACCAAATCAACAGGCTCGACAGGTGTCACGGCATCATTAACCACTTCCCACTTGTCTTCCAGTTTCAGCTGAGTCAGACCATAGTACTCTTTGGCTTTGGCAACCACACAGACGGTTTTGCCCACAAGATCTTGGGTGGCTTCTTTGGTATGTACAAACACACCATCCGATGTTTTCGGGTTGCCATCGTTATGGTACAGGTAGAAACCGCTTGCAGGGAATGAGGTAATCGCTGACACCACACCCGTCACTTTGTACGCGTCCGTCGACTCAAAGCCCGTTTCAATCAGAGGAGACTTATCGCCTTCACCTTGAACTTCACCGACTGTTTTAACCAAAATCGTGTCGCTCGCAACCGTACACGCCCCCGCAACCGGCTCGGTTACCACAGGATCGTTGTTTACGTTTGTCGCATGACCAAGACCACCGAAGTCGTCCTTTTCAAATTGGTCCCATTGAGACTCATCGTAAGTAGATGCTTGTGCTGAACCCGCCTTACGGCGCATGGTGCGATCTTTCCAAGCAAAGTTTTTGCTGCTGCCATAGATGCCAAAAATGTCTTTCACATCTTCAGCATTCCCACTCGTGCCAAGCCATACCGCGTCATCACCGTTGAAGTTCATTGCCGAGTGTCTTACTTGCTCATAAGAACCCGCAACGATCATGCTCTCTTCACCACCAAGACGTTTGATGAAGTTGCGCATATCCGCACTTGCGTCCGCATTCACAACCACTAGGCTTTGACCTGGTTGTAGCGTTTTTCCTTGCAAGACATTCGCGCCATCTGCGTTTTTAATCTGATTTTTGTACGACGAGTAATACAGTGACAGCGTGCCATCAAACGTATGCGCCGTCGTACCCGTGTTGGTAATTTCGATCGCTTTGTTGCTGCTTGAGCCTTCAACGTACTCAGAAATAATGATGTTGTTGATATCAGCCAGCGCTGCGCCACTTAAGACACTACTGATCGCACCCGCTAATAGAGTAATTTTTTTAGACATTGTTATTCTCCAAATGGTCGATTAGAAGTACACGCGTGCGTAAGCGTAAGCATCTTGAGCCGCTTCACCTGCGTTAAATTCGATGGCAATTAAGCTCGATTTCGTCGGTTTGTAGTTCACACCAACGGTTTGCCATACGCGCTCGTCACCCCAATCTTTGTGATCACCAGCATCGCTTGAACGATTTGCCATCGCCCATTTTTCGAATTCTTCGTAGTTGTATGAAGCCGTGAACTCCAATGTCTGGCTGAATTTGTACTTCGCCGATGCTAAGTAGCCCTTGTTCTCCTGAGTTTCATATTCAGAATACAAAGCACACTCAGGTTTTGCTGTTTCAGAGCTTGGAACTTTTTTGATGCATGTACCAATGTCTTCTTCTTCAAGGTAGCCGTTGACACCCAAATGAATGCTATCGGTCACAGCTAGGCGAGCACCTGCACCAATCAGGTTCTGCTCACCGTACTTCGACAGACCATTTGAGCCTGAACGCTTTTCAGCACCGACGACGACAGAGAAAGAGTCAGCAAAGTAGCCGATGTAACCATTCGCGAGATCGCCAAGCTCTGAGCCTGAGTTTGATTCACCAAGGTAGCTGAAAGAAGCACCGACTCTAACGTTGCCGAAGAATTTACCTTCGTACTTCACCGTCATGTCTTGGTCGCCTGCTTCACCGGTTTCTACGGTTGTGTCCAGCGTGAAGTCGCCCCATTTATCGAAATCATCAAATGCGGTATCGGTCAGGCCAACTTCAATGTATTGGTTAAACTTGTCACTTACGAAAAGATCGTAGCCAAGGAATGCTTTGTCGATTGCCAGTGCCATATCGCCAGAACCGTATTTCCAGTTCTCACGTTGATAGTCCAGCTCCAAGCGGTAGTGCATGCGATCGTTTTTACCCTTTACACCCAAAGTAGCGAAAGAGTCATCAATGAAACTTTGGTCCGCGTAAAATTCGCCATATTCGTAGTTCGCACCGATATGACCACCAACGCCCACTTCGCCGTACAGTTTAGTGAAATCACCATTATCATTTGAGTAAATGGTCGCTGCGCTTGCTGCGGAAGCGGTGAATAGCGACGCCATCGCTACTGCCACTGCATGTTTCTTCAACATTGTTAATATCCTTACAACCAAGATCTTAATCTGTTTTAAATTCCGTAAGTGTCCTTGAACGGCTTAGTGCTTGATCACAACCTCTTATGACCGACGAAATATTCACCTGACGAATACCCTTCATTGGTCAATACGACCTCACATGTGAGCCGAATCACAGTTCAACTTGTCCATACTTCCAACTCGGGTAATGTCTTCTTTTTGTGAAATTAGTTAAAGGAGCATTCACTCTAATTGAGAAATTCTTCACATTTATAAAGTTGTTAATATGAAGGGATTTATATAACCAACAGAAATTGACAATAGGATTTGAAAAATAAGAAGAAAATGTGTAAGTGAGATCTGCATCCCAGATATTTTTACAAAATGACAACCTGATATGTAAAATTTATGAAAAACGGCAGCCGTTATCTGGTGACAAGAATTCAACCGTTCGCACTCGAATCGAGTGTTTTTTAGACAAAATTCACCCCAATTAATACCTGAACAGGGCGCTGGATTTGAAAGATACCTATAAAAAAACCCCAGCACTGAGGCTGAGGTCTTTATAATTAATTGACAAAAATGCCGATTGCGTCTGGGCGCCCGACCGATACGTGCTAAAGCGGGCGAGCAACAAAGCCCACTGCGTCGTACACTTTTTTCAGCGTTTCTAATGCACGCTCAGACGCTTTCTCAGAACCTTGCTTCATCACTGAGTCCATGTAGGCACGGTCTTCGCGAATGCGACGGTATTCAGCTTGGATTGGCTCAAGCATCGCAACCAAAGCTTCACCGACGTCTTTCTTAAATGGACCATACATTTCAACGCCTTGGTACTTAGCTTCAATTTCTTCAAAGCTCATGCCCGTGGCTGCTGAATAGAGTCCCATCAAGTTTGAGATACCCGCTTTGTTATCCCAATCGTGAGCAATGCGTGGTGGCGTCTCTGCATCCGTTTGTGCCTTGTTGATCTTCTTGATGATCGATTTCGGCTCTTCTAGCAGTGTGATGACATTCTTACGGTTATCGTCAGACTTCGACATCTTCTTCTTCGCATCTTGCAGGCTCATTACACGTGCGTTCACCGTTGGAATGTACGGCTCAGGAATCGTGAAGATAGGGCTTTCAGGCGAGTAGATGTTGTTAAAGCGCGTCGCGATATCACGTGCTAACTCAAGGTGCTGTTTCTGATCGTTACCCACTGGTACTTGGTGCGCGCCGTACAATAGGATGTCCGCCGCCATCAATACTGGGTAGCCAAACAGACCTGCGTTTACATCATTGGCGTAACGAGCCGATTTGTCTTTAAACTGAGTCATACGGCTCAGTTCACCCATCTGAGTGTAACAGTTAAGAAGCCAACCAAGTTGAGCATGCTCTGGTACGTGTGACTGAACAAATAGCGTGCTCTTTTGCGGATCAACACCAACAGCAAGACAGATTGCAAGTGCATCTAGAGTCGCTTCATGCAGTGCTTTCGGATCTTGACGAACCGTAATAGCATGAAGGTCTACCACACAGTATTGGCAATCGTAGTCGTCCTGCATTTGTTGCCATTGACGTAGAGCACCCAAGTAGTTACCGATACTTAGTTCACCTGACGGTTGAACACCACTCAATACAATGGGTTTGCTCATGGGAATAGTTCCTTTGACTTCTTCTTTCCAACCCCCTTTCAGGATAACCTTGCCTAGCATCAGTGGCTTGAGCAATTGATCACGGTTGAGGGGCTTGGGAATAAATTAAAAATGAATGAAAAAAACCGCGTGAATATCGGCCAAGCCTTGGTCACACGGTTTTACCAGTGTACTCATTAGTGAGTATTTTGGAAGATCTTTTGTTGCGGTTAAGCGCAAACCGCCACAGCTTCAACTAATTCTGCGATGCTGTCTGCGACAAAGTCAGGTTGTGAGACAGAAATCGACTCGCCGTGGTTGTAACCATAAGTCAAACCGAACGACTGACAGCCTGCGTTCTTCGCCGCCAGAATGTCATTTTTAGAGTCGCCAACCATCATCATTTCCTGTGGCTGACAGCCATGCTTTTCTAATAACCAGTTTAACGCCATTGGGTTTGGTTTCTTTTCAGCAAAGGTGTCACCACCAATCACATCGACAAAGTAACGGTCCAAACCGTGCTTTGCCAACACATCTGGTACAAATTTCGAAGGCTTATTCGTCACCAAGGCTAATACAAACCCGGCACGATGAAGTTCCGCGAGTGTCTCTTTAACCGCAGGATATAGATGACTCAATTTGTGGCCGCTCTTGTCATAAAAATCATCGAACAGTTCACGGCCTTTGGCACGCACTTCGTCAGATAATTCAGGAGAGATGGTCAGACTTTGGCTCAGGGCACGTCCAATCAAAACATCGGCACCGTTACCGACGTAATCGCGCACCTGCTCTTCAGAAACGCTTGGGTAGCCAAGGGCTTGCACGGCTTGGTCAGCGGCTAATGCCAGATCCGGCACACTATCAAGAAGCGTTCCATCAAGATCGAACGCAATCAGTTTAATCTGTTGTTGAGTCATAAATCCTTGCTCTTAAAAAGACGTCAGGATGAGTCATTGCTCATCCTGAAAAATTATGGGGTGTATGGGTCCAATTCGGATAAACCTATTGGGCTAATCGTTGGCGAACCGCTTCAAATAAACAGATTCCCGAAGCCACTGATACGTTCAAGCTCGACACAGTACCGACCATTGGGATCTTAATCAGGTCATCACAGGTTTCACGAGTCAGACGACGCATGCCATCCCCTTCTGCTCCCATCACGATACCCAGCGGACCCGTAAGCTTAGCCGCATAAATGTCGTGCTTGGCTTCACCCGCAGTGCCGACAAACCAAATCCCTTGCTCTTGCAGCGCTCGCATCGTGCGCGCTAAGTTGGTCACGCGCACAAGTGGCACGGTTTCCGCTGCACCACAAGCCACTTTGCTGACCGTTGCTGTCATCGGCGCGGATTTGTCTTTCGGTACTATGATGGCTGCGACACCCGCTGCATCAGCATTTCGTAAACACGCACCAAGGTTGTGCGGGTCCGTCACGCCGTCGAGAACCAAAAGTAGCGGTTGCTCATGCTTCGCGAGAATGTCATCTAGGTCGTTTTCATTCAGCTGTTTTGCAGGTTTAACACGAGCAATGATGCCTTGATGGTTCGCACCGCGAGCCTTGTCGTCCAGCGTTTTTCGGGTCATCTGCTGAATTGATACGCCAACCATCTGCAAATCGTTCAAAATTGGCATTAATCGGTCATCTTGACGACCTTTTAATACAAAGGCTTCAATAAATCGTTCTGGCTCACGCTCAAGTACGGCTTTCACCGCGTGGATACCATAAAGAAATTCGTTGCTCATTTTTTACCTTGTTCTATCGTCAAATGATAGAGGGGTAAGCCCTCTATCATTTCAATCTATGGATTTCTTCCGCCAATCAGCGTTATTGCTTGCCCGCTTGCTCTTTCGAGTTACGCTTGGTTTTCTTAGGCTTACGATGTGGCTTTTTCTTCGTCGCCTTCTTCACCTTAGGCTTCTTAGCTGGTGCATGCTCAATCGAACCATCAGGACGCTTTGTCGGCTCAATCGCAGGCGTCACTCGTACCGGCTTACGCTCTTTTTTCGCGCCAGGCTCTTTGGTCGCCGCCCGCTTTTTCTCTTTGGCTTTACGTTTCGCTTCTGCAGCACGCTTCTTGGCCGTCTTACCTTTACCGCGTAGCTTACGATCGGTGTCGGTCAATTCAAAGTCAATTTGCTTATCGTTTAAGTTCACCGATAGTACTTTCACTTTCACCGCATCCCCAAGGCGGTAAATATTGCCAAAGCTCTCGCCGATAAGTCGCTGACCAACCGGATCAAACTGGTAATAGTCGTTCGCTAAAGATGAAATGTGAACCAAACCGTCAATGTGTAACTCGGTCAATCGAACAAAGAAACCAAAACTGGTCACATTGGCAATCACACCGTCCAGCTCATCACCAACATGGTCTTGCATGTACTCACATTTGAGCCAGTCCGCCACATCACGCGTCGCATCGTCAGCTCGACGCTCCGTCATTGAGCACTGTTCACCGTACACATCCATATCATCAAAACTGTAGTGATAACCACCCGTTGGTGTCCAGCGATCTTGGTTACGGCCTTCCTCTTTGGCGATTAAGTATTTAATCGCACGGTGCAGTAAGAGATCGGGATAGCGACGAATTGGTGAGGTAAAGTGCGCGTAACGTTTCAGTGCCAAACCAAAGTGACCGCAGTTATCTGCGTTGTAGACCGCTTGCTTCATAGAGCGTAGCAGCATGGTTTGGATCAGCTCTTTATCCTGACGTTCAGCAATTTTCTTCACCAAATCCGCATAGTCCGTCGGTGACGGTTCTAATCCACCTTTCAGCTCTAAGCCTAGCTCCCCGAGGAAATCACGGAAACCTTGTAGGCGTAATTCTCCTGGCGATTCGTGAATACGGTAAAGCGCTGGCTCTTTGGCTTTTTCAACGTAAGAGGCTGACGCAATGTTGGCCAGAATCATACATTCTTCGATGATCTTGTGCGCGTCGTTGCGAATCACAGGCTCAATGCGATCAATCTTACGATCAGCATTAAAGATAAATTTGGTTTCAATTGTTTCAAACTCAATCGCGCCACGGTTATCGCGCGACGTTTTTAGCACCTTGTACATTTTGTGTAGCTCTTCAAGGTGCGGCACGATCGGTTCATAGCGCTGGCGCAGCTCTTCGTCACCATCAAGCATGGCGCCCACTTTGTTATAAGTCAGACGAGCATGAGAGTTCATCACTGCTTCGTAGTGTTTATAACCCGAGAGTTTACCGCTTTCTGAGATGGTCATTTCACACACCATACACAGACGATCCACTTGAGGGTTCAGTGAACAGAGTCCATTAGACAGCACTTCCGGCAACATCGGGACAACCTGAGATGGGAAGTAAACGGAGTTACCACGATGTATGGCTTCTTTATCCAGTGCCGAATCAGGGCGAACGTAGTAGCTCACATCAGCAATCGCCACCCACAGTCGCCAGCCACCGCTTTTCTTCGCTTCACAATATACCGCGTCATCAAAGTCACGCGCATCTTCACCATCAATGGTTACTAAAGGTAACTGGCGCAAATCAACACGACCAACTTTCGCTTCTTCTGGTACTTCTTCACCCAGACCTTCGATCTGCTTATCCACCGCTTCAGGCCACTCGTGAGGAATATCATGAGTACGGATCGCAATTTGTGTTTCCATACCTGGTGCCATGTTTTCACCCAGCACTTCCACCACTTTGCCAGTCATGCCTCGAGAACGCGCGCCTCGATCGGTAATTTCAATCACCACCACATTCCCCATACGAGCACCGCCTTTATGCTCATTTGGGATCAAAATATCATGGGCAATACGCGAGTCATCTGCGACAACATATGAGTAACCGTACTCCAGGAAAAAGCGACCAACAATTTGCGAAGTACGCTCTTCAAGAACACGAACTAAACGCCCTTCTCGACGCCCACGTTTTGAGTTATCCGTCGGTTGAACTAAGACAAAATCACCATGAATCAGCGTGCGCATCTGGTGGTGTGGCAGCACAATATCATCGTCTTTGTTCATGCTGCCTTCTGGACGCACCCAACCATGACCGTCTTTATGACCGATCACATACCCTTTCACCATTTCTAGTTTGTCAGGGAGGGCGTAACACTGGCGACGAGTAAACACCAGCTGACCGTCGCGCTCCATCGCGCGTAAACGACGACGAAGCCCTTCATATTGATCTTCCCCTTTCAACTGCAAAGCATCAAACAGATCATTGCGATTCATTGGGACCCCGCTCTGCTCGAGAAATTCTAAAATGAATTCACGGCTTGGCACTGGGTTTTCGTAATTTTGGGATTCACGATCTGCGAAGGGATCGATATGAGTTGTCTCTGACATAGGCTCGCCTATCTAGCGTAGGATGGGATACAGCTAGTATATCTGACTCTCAAGATAAGCTACAGAAATGCTTTGAAAAAAGCCGTTGGGGTGCTTTTTCTCCTAGGCACGAGCCAACAAGATGATCAATTCGGAATTGTCATTTAATAAATCTGCGATGGTGCAATCATCAAGTTCAGCTAGAAAGGCTTGCTTGGCTTTAGCCAATTTTTCTTTCAAGCGACAAGCGGGGGTGATGTGACAAGCTTCGACGGAACAATCGATCAAATCCAAAGGTTCGAGATCGCGAACAACCGCACCAACTGTGATCGCGTCGGCAGATTTCAACAATCGTATACCACCGTTCTTACCTCGTACGGTATGGACATACCCGAGCTGCGCTAAGCGGTTGATCACCTTGACCATATGATTACGTGAAACCCCAAATAACTCGGTCACTTCAGTGATATTACTGAGCTCTTCCTCAGGCAATGATGCTAAGAAAATCAGGGTTCGAATCCCATAGTCGGTAAAGCTTGTCAGCTGCATTTTTTGCTCCTTTCTACTGACAAAAGTGTAATTCTTTTCTTGAATGAAAGATACATTTAGGATACAACTTTAAACATGCATTATAGATACATCAATTAATAATTCTAAATTAAACGCACTAGGAAGCCAGCATGATCAGTAGTAAAACCATTGAAATTGTAAAATCGACCGCGCCCGTTCTTGCCGAAACAGGCCCTAAGCTTACCGCTCATTTTTACGATCGTATGTTTGAGCACAACCCTGAGCTCAAAGATATTTTTAATATGAGCAATCAACGCAATGGCGATCAACGAACCGCTCTGTTCAATGCGATCTGTGCGTATGCGAACAACATTGATAATCTCGGTGCATTGCTTGGTGCTGTGGAGAAAATTGCTCACAAGCATACGAGTTTTCTGATCACCGAAGAGCAGTACCAAATCGTTGGTAAACACCTGCTTGCCACCATTGATGAGCTGCTCTCTCCGGGTCAAGAGGTGATTGATGCGTGGGCAGAGGCCTATGGTGTTCTTGCTAATGTCTTTATCCAGCGTGAAGAGCAAATTTACCAAGAAAGTGAAGCACTCACTGGCGGCTGGCGTGGTTTGCGTGATTTCACCTTGATCGAAAAAACACAAGAAAGTGAGCATATCTGTAGCTTCACGTTCAAACCCGTTGATGGCGGAAAGGTTGCCCCGTACCAACCGGGCCAATATCTGGGTATCTACATCAATTCAGAGCAATTCGAAAACCAAGAAATTCGCCAATACAGCTTATCATCTTCAGTTCAAGAGCAAACTTACCGCATCTCCGTCAAACGTGAGCAAGGGGGTAAAGTCTCTAACTTCCTTCATGATCACCTTAACATTGGCGATCAGGTTCAACTGGCACCACCGGCAGGTGACTTCTTCTTGGAAGCCTCTTCTGACACACCGGTCGTCTTGATTTCAGCCGGTGTCGGACTCACTCCGACACTTGCGATGCTGGAGTCCCTGCCTAAGCATAATGCGGCGATCACTTGGGTACACGCGACTGAAAATGGTCAGCAGCATGCATTTAAACATCATGTTGATCGTCTTGTGCAAGCTCAAAGTCATGCCACTAGCCATATTTGGTATAACCAGCCGCTTGAAAGCGATGAGCAAGGCAAAGATTATCAATTTACCGGTTGGGTCGATTTGACTGAGATTAAAGAAGCGGTGACGAACCCAGAAGCACAAATTTACTTCTGCGGTCCTGTTGGATTTATGC
This sequence comes from bacterium sp. HQB-39, assembly GCA_043422575.1. Lineage (GTDB taxonomy): Bacteria > Pseudomonadota > Gammaproteobacteria > Enterobacterales > Vibrionaceae > Vibrio. The sequence continues at coordinate 41,361 of JBHOHG010000026.1, forward strand.
AGTTGGTGGCGAAGCAGTTACTGGATCTTGGTGTTCCTATGGAGCGATTCCATTACGAATGCTTTGGTCCACACAAAGTCATTTAATCTCTTTTTCTCCCGTAGAAAAACACCCCGATCAAAAAAGCCCACAGAAGTGGGCTTTTTTGTATGAAGTTACCATGCCATTCTGATGGGGTTACCAGAATGTCTCTCGTCGTTTGGCTCGCGAGATGATGTTTTCTGGCATACGCTGCTCAAGCCCCTGCCTCAACATAGTGATTCTTTTATGCTGCCTCTGATCGGCCGTAATCGAGTTATATAGCCATCGATAAGCATCTTCGTAATCCAATGGGCTGCCATAATCTCGCAACAGTAACTCAGCAAGATGAATACGGGCGTTAAGATTGCCCATGGCTGCTGCTTCTCTCAAGTACGGGATCGCTCGCTCTTTATCCTGCTGTACTAATGTACCTCGTGAATAGTATCGGCCTAGCTGCTCAAGTGCTGCGGGTAGCCCTTGATGAGCGGAATTTTCCATGTAATACAGACCCAGCTCCACATCCTGTTCAACACAGACGCCCCATGCCAACATATCACCATAAAGAAACTCATAGGATGGGAGGCTGATACGCGTTGCTCGCGCTACAATATCTTCCACCAGCTGGCAACCGTCCGCTCGGACACGCTCTAAGTGCTGGTTGTTTTCAATCAGTTTGATCAGCTCAGCTTCGGTATAGATAGGTATCGGTGCACCAATATCTGCGGCTTTGGCAAATGGCGCTCCGACTATCATCAGCAAAGAGGCTGCTAGTGTTCGTAACTTCATACTTATCACTCTGTCATGGTATCTAGGTCCAGTACGTCGAGCATTCCTCACTGGGCTTGATATCATTATCGGCAATAATCGAGTTAGCTTTAGACAATTTTTGCCGCTTTATGGCAACAGCTTGCCATAACACGTCTATTTTTTCATCACCAAATAAAGGTGTGATGAGGGAGAATTGAGTAAGTGTTTGAAACACCATTTATTGCGACCATAAAAAAGCCGACCCTAAGGTCGGCTTTTTCGAATTCGCTATCAATTAAGCTTCAAACGGGTGAATCTTAATGATGGTTTCGTTACGGTCTGGACCTGTAGAGATGATGTCTACTGGTACGCCCGTTAGCTCTTCAATGCGCTTGATGTAATCTAGAGCCGCTTTTGGTAGTGCATCAACCGATGTTGCACCAAATGTCGTCTCAGACCAACCTGGCATGGTTTCGTAGATTGGTGTCGCTTCTTCAAACGCTTCTGCAGCCATTGGAGAAACTTCTAGGATAGAGCCATCTTTCATCTTGTAACCTGTACAGATTTTTAGCTCTTCAAGACCATCTAGAACGTCTAGCTTCGTTAGACAGAAACCAGAGATAGAGTTGATTTGGATAGCACGACGCATTGCAACAGCATCGAACCAACCTGTACGACGAAGACGACCTGTCGTTGCACCAAACTCGTGGCCAACATCGCCTAGGTGCTTACCAACTGGGTCTTGCTTATCTAGACCGTCGTATAGCTCTGTCGGGAATGGACCTGAACCTACACGAGTACAGTAAGCTTTCGTGATACCAAGGATGTAACCGATATGACGAGGACCGAAACCAGAACCTGCAGCAACACCACCCGCCGTCGTGTTTGAAGACGTTACGTATGGGTATGTACCGTGGTCGATATCAAGTAGCGTACCTTGTGCACCTTCGAACATGATCTTGTCGCCACGCTTACGTGCTGCGTCAAGTTCATCAGTAACGTCGATAACCATTGAAGTCAATAGGTCAGCGTAACCCATCGCTTGCTCAAGTACTTCTTCGTAGCTTACTGGATCCGCTTTGTAGAAGTTCACTAGTTGGAAGTTATGGTATTCCATCACTTCTTTTAGCTTCTCTGCAAATGCTTCTTTATCGAATAGGTCGCCAACGCGAAGACCACGACGAGCCACTTTATCTTCGTAAGCAGGACCGATACCACGACCTGTTGTACCAATTGCTTTTTTACCACGAGCGATTTCGCGCGCTTGGTCCATAGCAATATGGTAAGGAAGAATTAGAGGACACGCTTCAGAAATGAATAGACGCTCGCGTACCGGAATACCGCGCTCCTCAAGAGGTTTCATTTCTTTTAGAAGTGCTTCAGGTGATAGAACTACACCGTTACCGATAACACATTTAACGTTATCGCGAAGGATACCTGATGGAATTAAGTGAAGAACGGTTTTTTCACCGTCAATGACTAGAGTATGGCCTGCATTGTGACCGCCTTGGTAGCGAACCACGTACTTTGCATCTTCAGTTAAAAGGTCTACGATTTTACCTTTACCTTCGTCACCCCATTGGGTGCCTAGAACGACTACGTTATTTCCCATCTTTCCAAGTCTGATTGCTGATTAAAAATGGATTCTAGCACTGAATCACATTTCTTGCAGTCATTTTTTGTTCACAAAAGCATGTCTTTCACCAGTTTTACTGGTCTTTGCCTCTGTCTCATGCCTTATATGACTGATACTCTTTCACTTTAATGTTAAATGGATTGTATATCTCTATGTCTGACTCACTTTGGGTTGCTTTAGGGTTAGTGCTCGTGATTGAGGGGTTAGGCCCTCTCTTTGCTCCGCGTGGATGGAAACAGATGTTAGGAGAGATCAGCCAACTGCCAGAAAGCCAACTGAGACGCATTGGGGGGTGCTTGTTTATTGCGGGTCTCGTCATAGTTTATTGCATGAGTTAATTCAAACTCAATTAAACCCCGTTTTCCCACTCGACAAAGCACCTTGCGCGATCAAAAAAGGCACCTTACGGTGCCTTTTTACCATCATGCAATTCAACGATATTAACCGTTAACGCTGATTACTTCTCGCCATTTGCGTTATTCATGTACTGGAAGAAGTCGCTGTTTGGATCCAGAACAAGGATGTCGTTCTTAGAATCAAATGACTTCTCATAAGCACGTAGTGAACGCAAGAACTTGAAGAACTCAGGGTCTTTCGTGAATGCTTCTGAGTAGATTTTCGCTGCTTCTGCATCCGCTTCACCACGAGTAACTCGTGCTGTTTTATCGGCTTCAGCAAGAATCGTCGCAACTTCTAGCTCAGCTTGTGCACGGATAACTTCTGCTTTCTCACGACCTTGAGAACGGTGCTTACGAGCCACTGACTCACGCTCCGCACGCATACGACGGTAAATCGATTCGCTGATTTCGTCAGGCAGGTTGATTTTCTTCATACGGAAGTCAACGATTTCAACACCAAGGTCTTTCATCGCGCTTTCACGAGTACCTTGCAGTACTTCTTCCATAATCTGATCACGTTCGCCGTCGATCTCTAGCGCTTGCTTCGCTGCTTCAGTGCTCAGCTCTTCCGTTTCAGCACCCTCTGGCAACACTTTTTCGTTACGAGGTCCTGACACAATCTGCTTGATTTCACGAGAACCAATTTCAGAACGCAGCACGTCCGTCACTTTACGCTCAAGTAGTGCTTCCGCTGTAAGGCGGTTACCGCCACCTGTCGCTAGGTAGTATTGACCAAAGTCTTTGATGCGCCATTTCACATACGAATCAATGATCACGTCTTTTTTCTCAGACGTTACAAAGCGGTCTGAACGGCCGTCCATTGTTTGAATACGTGCATCAAGAACTTTTACACGATCAACCATTGGAATTTTGAAATGCAGGCCCGGTTCATGGATACGCGCGATATCGTTCGTATCTTTCAATACTCGACCAAATCGAACCACAATACCGCGGTCGCCTTCAGGAATCACAAATACTGACATCAGCATAATAATGAGAGTGATGACCAATACAGGGATCGTCAATTTACGCATTATTAGTATCTCCCTTGACGTGTAGTTGAAGAACGAGACGATGAATCAGAAGAGCTGCTTGATGTTGTTGAACTCTCTAGCTCAATCTGGTCATACGCAGACGTTTCACGAGCACGTCGCTGAGTTGGCGTCTGTTCCGCACCACCTGACAATTTATCAATTGGTAGGTAGAGCAAGTTGCCACTTGACTCTGAATCAATCAGGACTTTAGAAGTGCTTGAGTAAACTTCTTCCATCACATCTAAGTACAGACGGTCACGAGTAACCACAGGTGCCGCTTGGTATTCTGGAAGTAGCTTTTCAAATTGAGCCACTTGACCAAGAGCTTCGTTCGTCACACGTTCACGGTAACCTTGCGCTTCTTTCTTAAGACGCTCAGCACGACCTGTTGCTTTCGGCAAGATCTCATTCTTGTAAGCTTCCGCTTCACGGATGAAACGCTCTTCATCCTCACGAGCTGCGATAGCATCATCAAATGCATCTTTTACTTGCTCAGGTGGACGCGCAGACTGGAAGTTAACATCAACGATGATGAGGCCCATGTCGTAAGCATCAACGATTTCATTCAAGGTTTCTTGAGTTGACTGACGAATTTGCTGACGACCACTTGTCAGGATGCTATCCATCAAAGAATCACCGATCACCGCACGCAGTGCAGAGTCTGTAGCTTGACGTAAGCTGTCATCTGCATTGGTTACGCGGTATAGGTATTTGTACGGGTCTGCAACACGGTACTGAACATCCATACCTACCGTCACTACGTTTTCATCTTTAGTCAGCATAAGACCCGATGCACGTAGAGAACGAATCGACTGAACGTTCACAGGGGTGTACTCATCGATAAAGCGAGGACGCCAGTTTAGACCTGGGTCTACGGTACGGTTGTATTCGCCAAGACGAAGAACCACACCACGCTCTGCTTCACCGATTGTGTAGAAACCAGCAAAGACCCAGACAACAAATGCGATTACCGCAATGATGCCGAAACCCATAGCTCCGCCACCTGCTGATGAACGATTGCCACCGCCTTTTCCACCTAGCTTGCCACCTAGCTTCTGGCTTAGCTTGTTAAAGACTTCATCCAAATCTGGTGGTCCTTGATCACGGCCACCGGGCTTTTGGCCACCGCGATTGTTGTTACCCCAAGGGTTTTCATCGCGACCATTATTGCCGTTGTTATTTCCAGGCTCATTCCACGCCATTAGAAAGCTCCATCATTTGATATGACGTTATACTGTAGCAGTCCTTTAGTTGACGATAAAGTCACCAAGCACTGCCCCTTCTCTTTTTTCAAGTCTAGACCAATCTACTTGCTGCATTCGAATATCTATCAATAAGTTACCGTCTTGATCATATTCTTCGCGTTGAATACATTTCATTTTAAAAAATATACTCCGCATTCGGCCTTGATACTGGGGTGGGATACACAAACTGTGCTCCACCATTTGCGATGCTAAACGTTCGGTCAATGCATCAAATAGTAATTCAATGCCAATCCCGTCCATCGCGGAAACCCAGACGCGCTGAGGGATGCCTTCATCATCACGCTCAATTCGAGGGGTTTGATCTTCCAGATTATCAATTTTGTTCATGACAACCAATGCTGGCACTTCGTGCGCATCAATTTCTTCTAGCACATCATGAACCGCTTGAATATTCTCACGAAAACGCTCATCACTGGCATCGACAACATGTAACAAAATGTCAGCTTCTTGCGTTTCTTGCAAGGTTGCTTTGAACGCCGCAACCAAGTCGTGTGGTAAATGTCGGATAAAGCCTACTGTGTCTGCAAGAATTGCAGGACCTACATCTGACAACTCTATCTTACGCAATGTTGGGTCAAGAGTAGCAAACAGCTGGTCCGCTGCATAAACTCCCGCTTCGGTGATGCGATTGAATAGAGTCGATTTACCAGCATTGGTATAACCCACTAGTGAGATCGTTGGGATCTCTGCTCGGCTTCGAGCTCGACGGCCTTGTTCACGCTGCTTCGCCACTTTCGCGAGGCGACGTAGGATCGCTTTAATTCTGTCACGCAATAATCGACGGTCAGTCTCAAGCTGGGTTTCACCCGGGCCTCGTAGACCAATACCACCTTTCTGCCTTTCTAAGTGCGTCCAACCGCGAATCAATCGAGTAGAAATATGGCGTAGCTGTGCCAATTCAACTTGGAGATTACCTTCGTGAGTTCTTGCTCGCTGAGCAAAGATATCTAGGATAAGACCAGTGCGATCGAGGACTCGACATTTGCACAGTGCTTCGAGGTTACGTTCTTGGGCAGGAGAGAGGGAGTGATTGAAAATCACAATTTCAGCGCCAGTGAGTTGAACCGCTTGTGCGATCTCCTGGGCTTTACCCTCTCCGACATAGTATTTAGGGTGAGGGGATTGACGACTACCAGTCACAACTTGTAGCGCCTCTACCCCTGCAGAAGATACCAGCATTTCAAATTCTGCTAGGTCTTCCCACTCACCTTCTTGCGTGAAGTTGATATGAACAAGTACGGCTCGCTCACCGGTATCATAACGGTCAAACAAGCAATCAACTCCTTATTGTATTACTGAGGTTAGTATTATTAATCTTCAGATTTCTCTTGTGAACGGTCACCTTGAGAGCGCTCACCACTGTGGTGGCTTACTGCTCGTGCTGGTACAACCGTTGAGATCGCATGCTTATAAACCATTTGGTTTACTGTGTTTTTCAAAAGGATCACAAATTGATCGAAAGATTCGATTTGACCCTGAAGTTTAATACCATTTACAAGGTAAATAGATACTGGAATGCGCTCACGTCGTAGTGCATTTAGAAATGGGTCTTGTAGAGATTGCCCCTTAGCCATTTTATTTTTCCTTATTTAGTTTCTAGTTGTAATATTTAGCTAGTGGTGCACTGCAAAAGTTACCTGCCTTTGCATCTGAGCTAAACGAATAAAAACACTCTAAGTTATTAGCCTTGTTTTAAGAAATTCGCCAATAACAGATCCGTTAAAGAGTGCGTTCACGCAAAAACGATCACATTATACACAGCTAACTTAATCTGATGCTATGGCTTCAGATAGAGTTTCTACCGCTGCATCAATGTTTTCGCTATCTAACCAAGTTAAATTATCCCAGCTGCGCAACCAGGTAATTTGTCGCTTGGCCAATTGACGAGTCGCACAGACTCCGCGAAAAATTGCATCGTCGAGTGTGCTGTTCCCATCTAAATAATCCCACATTTGTCGATAACCAACACAGCGAATCGATGGCAAATCTGGGTGAAGATCTTCACGAGAATAAAGCGCTCGCATTTCTTCTTCAAACCCAGCTTCGACCATCTTTTCGAAGCGAAGTTCGATTCGACGGTGGAGCTCAGCCCTTTCCATAGGAGCTATTGCAAACTGTTTAACTCTATACGGGAGGCTGTCGCCTTTAGTTTGAGTTAACTCAGTAAGAGTTTTACCTGAAATTCTGTGCACTTCCAATGCCCTAGACAATCTTTGCGGATCATTTGGGTGGATTCGCGCAGCTGAGACAGGATCAATCTCCTTAAGCTCATCGTGCAATACACTCCAGCCTTTCGTCAATGCTTCTTGTTCGATTTGCTGACGAATTTCAGGATTTGCGGCAGGGAGCGGAGATAAACCTTCCAATAACGCTTTGAAATACAACATGGTTCCACCAACAAGCAGTGGGATTTTCCCCTCAGAGACAATGCGTTCCATTTCGGCCAATGCATCACGGCGAAAGTCAGCAGCAGAGTATGATTCACTCGGATCCAAAATATCGATCAAGCGATGAGGTGCCAACGCCAATTCTTCCGCATCGGGTTTGGCCGTGCCAATGTCCATTCCTTTGTAGATCAGAGCAGAATCAACACTGATGATCTCTACAGGATACTTCTGACGTAAACGAATCGCTAAGTCCGTTTTACCTGATGCAGTCGGCCCCATCAAAAAGAGCGCCAAAGGAAGTTTTTCGGTCATAATTGTAGTTTTGCAATGGTTGCTGAGAAGTCGATTGGGCGAATAAATTGGCCATCTTCAAATGGAAGCGTTCCATGCCATAACTGTTCGACTTCTGAAATAATTTGAATGGCTTCTGACAGAGTATAGTCACTCTTTACCTGAGTGACTTGGGTCGCTAGCCAAATACGCCAAGCAGGCGTTTGGCTGTCTGAGCCAGAGCACGAAAGGGCGTAAGATAACAGATCAGGCAATAATTGTTGTAAGTTTTGTTGACGAAGTGGCGAAGGCACTCCCATTACCATCACTGACTGTTTGTTTCTCACTTGCAATTGAATACCTAAATGCGCAAGCGCTTCTTGGTGTTCCGTCGCCATCTCAATTAACTCGGACTCTAATTTACATGAAAGCGGGACTAACAGTGGCTGGCTCTTTAAAGACTCAGGGGAGCTTAATTGCCCCAGCGTGCGATAATATTCCGCCTTCACCAATGACACCAGTAGTGCTTGAGACTTGGTAGCCGTCATCACATACTGTCTATCGACAATAGTAACTGCTTTGCCGACTTGCTCTATTCCGAGGTTATCGTTGATCTCAACAAGCGTCTCACTTTGAAGTTCTGACGGGGTTACACTACTTTTATCTCGTGCTTGCGCTGGCTTTTCTCGCGCTTGTTCTGATTGCTCGGTAGGCGCGACTGTCGTCATCAACGCTTTATAAGCTTTCACTTCCGCTTTCGATGGCGGCTTTTCGCCAAAGCGCTCTTCCTGCTTCTTGCGGCTGGCAGGCTCAGGCCGAGACTCTTGCCATTCGTTCGGGCTGTTTGAACTTTGATATGTGTGGCTGGAGTCCAAACGCGTTGGTTTCGGCTCACGGACGTAATCGGAACGCCCAGGATAAGCAGGGACATTGTCTACGGCTTGATAGGTTTGCTCAGCGACTGAGTCTTGGCTCGCTTCTCGAGATCCCGTTGATGAAGCAAGATACTCATTGTCCAGCTCACTTCGGCTTGCTGAAGGATGGCTCTCCGTTTCACGATGAAAGGCCGCTTCATTAACTTGTGGTGACGCTTGGTCAACCGCATCACTTTGAGCTAACCCACTGGCTAGCGCCTGATAAATGAAGTCATGCACCAGCCTTGCTTGATGAAAACGAACTTCATGTTTTGCTGGGTGCACATTCACATCCACTTGATGTGGGTCGATTTCAATAAATAGCACATAAGCGGCATACTGATCAGGCTTTAGGCTGGTTTCATAACTTTGACGAATGGCATGATTAATCAGCTTGTCGCGCATCATACGACTATTGACGTAACAGTACTGTAGATCGCTTTGCTGCCTTGCCCCTTCTGGGGTTGTGATCCAACCATGCAGCTTCAAACCTTGGTGCTCCAGCTCGATTCGCAGCATGTGGCGTACGAATTGCGCCCCACAAACAGCTGCTATGCGCTTTTCCGTTTGGGCTTGGTTCTTAGCCGCTCGATATTGACGAATCATCTTCCCGTTATGACGTAAGTTGATCGTGACATCGAATCGGCTTAAGGCGATTCGCTTTAATAACTCATCAATATGGCCGAACTCGGTTTTTTCAGTGCGTAAAAACTTACGGCGAGCTGGGGTGTTAAAGAAGAGATCGAGCACTTCAACCGTACTGCCAATTGGATGCGCTGCTGGCGAAAGCTTCACCGCCATATCACGCCCTTCAGTGAATGCACTCCAAGCTTGATCTTGCGTCGCCGTGCGCGATGTCAAGGTTAAACGCGCAACTGAGCTTATCGAGGCAAGGGCTTCACCACGAAACCCTAAGCTGACAATCGCCTCGAGATCATCGAGAGTATGAATTTTAGATGTCGCATGACGGCTCAAAGCCAAACCAAGCTCATCTTTGGCGATGCCCTTACCATTATCACGAATGCGGATCATCTTGGCGCCGCCTTTCTCGATATCAATGTCGATTCGAGTTGCGCCAGCATCGAGGCTATTCTCAACCAGTTCTTTCACCACAGAAGCCGGACGCTCAACTACCTCGCCCGCCGCTATCTGGTTTGCCAACCGTGCTGGCAGTATTTTGATCGTCATTTCAGCCCTGCTATTTATTCGGAATGATGAGCACCTGACCTATCGCAAGTTCATCTGAGCGTAGCTTGTTCGCTTTACGTATACTCGCAATAGTCACCCCATATTTCTTTGCAATTTTACTGAGGAACTCACCACGCTTTACGGTGTGCTTTCTCACTGGCGGCGCTTTTTTCTTTACAGTCAAGGTAAGCTTCTGCCCGACTCTGACTGTATCTGAACGCAGTTTATTCTCACGTTTGATTTGAGCGACTGATACACCATGCTTGCTGGCTATCTTACTTAGAAAATCCCCGCGTTTAACGGTATAGGTAATCTTCTCCGTTTTTTGAGCCGCTGGCTTACTCGATGCCGATGATGGCTTGGTGACTGAGCTTGACGATGAAGTCGTCCCTTTCTTAAATGGGATTTTTAACGACTGGCCCACCGCCAGACTTGTCGATTTCAATTTATTGTATTTGATGAGCTGTGAGGTGGAGGTGCCATATCGTTTGGCAATGACTGACAAAGACTCACCACGTTTAACCGTGTGCCAATGCGGCTTCGCTCCAGCAAAAACAGTACCTTCAGGTGGGTTGGCTTTTAGATAGCCCACAACCGCTTTACGAATTGCCGTGGCGAGCTTGGTCTGGTGGCTACGCTGAAACAAGAGTTTTTCTTCCGTCGGGTTTGAGATAAACCCAGTTTCAACCAATACCGAAGGGATCTGAGGCGAGCGCAGCACAGCCAAGCTGGTGTTAATTGGCTTCGGGTTATGCAATTTTGCTACCTTACCCATCTCTTTCAAAATGCTTGTGGCGAGCTTGTACCCTTCTTTCTGAGAGTGATTGAACTGTAAATCCAACAGAGTCTGGTTTACATTTTTATCGTTGGTGTTACTCGCGAACGCGGTACCAGAGCCACCGAGTAATTCCGACTGTTTTTCGTGATTTTCAACCCAACGAGCAATTTCCGTATTGGCACGTTTGGTATTAAGAACAAAAACAGAGCCGCCTCTTGGACGTGGTGAAGTAAAAGCATCCGCGTGAACAGAGATCAGCAAATGTGCATCATTCTTTCGCGCAATGGCCACTCGGCGATTCAAGTTGACATAATAATCGCCAGAGCGAGTCAGCTTCGCTTTAATACCCGGAATCGCATTTAGCTGATTCGCTAACTTTCGCGAGATCGTGAGGGTCGCATTCTTTTCGTATTTCTTGGTTGGTCCAATCGAACCGGGATCTTCACCACCATGACCGGGATCGATGATGATCAGCACTTCTCTCGCAGGCTGGATGGCTGCAACGCTTGAACTGGTGCTTGGCTTGTTAACTGCCGGTTTCGGCTTAGGTGTCGGCTTCGTCGATTGCTTATGGGGCAAATCAATAACAAGTCGATGACCATAACTTCCGCCGGGCGTTGGGTTTAGGGTAAAAATATTCGCTTTAGTACTGGTTTTTAACTCAAAGACAAGGCGATAGGTTCCCTTTTCGGGTGGCGAGCTCTTGCGAATACGCTTAAGAATTTTGCTATCTGAAATAGAGAGCGGCAGCTTGGCTTTAAGCTGAGTGTCTTTCAGGTCTACAACCAATCGGTCAGGACTGGTTAATGAGAAATAGGAATATTCGGCTTCCGATGTTAAATCGATAACCACACGAGTTTCATCTGGCGACGGCCATACGCGAACGCTTTTTAAAACGTTCGCAGATGCTAGAGATGAAAAGAATATGAGGGTAGCAACCACCATCAGTGTGGCTGCTCGACAAAACTTTAGACTCAACATAACTCCAATTGACTGAGTAATTCGTTTCCGTATGGATTATTTGCGGTAACAGAAGCAATACGCTGTTCCCCTTGATATCTGATATCAATATCTAAGTCAGGTTGAGGAAGCATCCCCTCCCCTTTCTCTGGCCATTCTACTAAACAGATTGCGTCAGAAGTGAAATAGTCACGAATTCCCATGAACTCTAGTTCTTCAGGATCGGCTAGTCGGTATAGGTCAAAGTGATACACCTGCCATTTATCGAGTTGGTAGGGTTCAACCAAAGTATACGTTGGGCTTTTTACATTCCCTTGGTGACCAAGCGCACGAACAAAGCCACGACTCATTGTCGTTTTACCTGCTCCCAAGTCTCCGTGTAGGTAAATCGTGGTTTGCTGAGAACATAACTCGGCTAATTGTGTACCTAATTTTACCGTGTCTTGCTCATCGCGCAGGTGGAATTGTTTTGTGCTCATGAATCGCTTCTCTTTATGTCGATCGGTGACTATATAAAAATCAAAAGAACAGGAATAGTAAACTGTGTTGGTTTTGAGAGACAAGATCTCTGTGGCTTCGAATAAAAAAATTAACACTTTTCTATTCCGATAAGCCAGTGGTTAAACTTAAAACGTCTACTCCCTACCCGCTTCTATCAAATAAATAGAAAATCCTCTAGTCACTCTGTGGCGAAATTATTAATCGAATACTAGCTTCACTGATAGAGATCCGTTAAGATCCGCGCCCCTTTCTTGCTTGAGACGACATAGACCTCATCATGGATTATCAAAAGCTCGCTGAACAAATTAAAGCTTGGGGTAAAGAACTCGGCTTTCAAAAGGTTGGTATTTGTGATGTTGATCTTTCTGAGCACGAAGCTGAACTTCAGCGTTGGTTGGATGCCGGGTACCACGGCACGATGGACTGGATGGCACGCCATGGAATGATGAGAGCGCGACCTGCTGAGCTATTACCTGGAACGGTTCGTGTCATTAGTGTCAGAATGAATTACCTCCCCCCTGAGGCGAAGTTTGCAGCCAATTTAAGTGATCCCACTCAAGCCTATATCAGTCGCTATGCTCTTGGTAGAGACTACCATAAGCTCGTTCGAAAGCAGCTGAACAAACTCGGTAAAAAAATAGAAGAGGAAGTCGGTAAATTTGGTTATCGCCCCTTTGTTGATTCAGCACCAATATTAGAACGTCCGCTAGCGGAAAAAGCGGGACTAGGTTGGACAGGTAAACATTCCCTGATTCTAGACAAAGACTCTGGGTCTTGGTTTTTTCTGGGAGAACTTCTTGTTGATCTGCCTTTACCCACAGATGACCCCGTAGAAGAAGACTGCGGAAAATGTACCGCCTGTATCACTTCATGCCCGACAGATGCCATCGTCGAAGACAAAGTCATTGATGCTAGACGCTGTATTTCTTATCTCACCATCGAATTTGATGGCGTTATACCGCTGGAATTTCGGGAAGCGATGGGCAATCGCATTTACGGTTGTGATGATTGCCAATTAGTCTGCCCTTGGAATCGTTTCGCAGATATTACCAATGAAAAAGATTTTCATCGCAGGGAAACGTTGAACGCTAATAGTCTCATTACACTTTACCAATGGAGTGAGGAGACCTTTTTAAAGAGCATGGAAGGGTCACCCATTCGTCGAATAGGTCATATTCAATGGCTAAGAAATATTACTATCGCTCTTGGTAATGCTCCTTACAGCCCTACCATTATTTCTCTTCTCGAAGATCGCTTAGGTTTAAGCTCTCTTCTTGATGAACATATTTACTGGGCCCTAGAACAACAGAACCTAAAAACCCCTAATCACCTTCCGTTAGCAAACCGAAAGCAATCTCGCCTAATTCGAATTATCGAAAAGGGGTTACCTAGAGATGCCTAGCCATTCAACGTTCCGGTACTGGCTAGCTTATATTTAAATGTGGAAAAAATAACAATCTTATCTTGCATCGAGCATAGAAAAACAAGTTAAACACAGCCTGAAGAAATGATTGGGATCAATAAAAAACGCAATAATGATCAAAAAACCACAAAGAAACCATCCCAAAAATACACAAAATAACTTTTAAAACAGCAACTTAGAATAAATCCAACTTGAGTTCACCTTTCTCTGTCGAGAAAAGATCTTTCTGCTTGGTACTTTACATCTCGGAAAAAACAATTTACCCACCAACTTATCCACAAGTATGAATTTGTGGATAAGTCTGTTGAAGAATACAATTAATCCCTTCCTAACAAGTGACAACTTGTGGAAAATATAAAATGATTGGTATTACAAGCAGACAAAAAGTCCGAATTCATAGATTCGGACATGGTACTTGCATATTTTGATTGATGCTTCTCAGCATTAGAAAGAGCGTGGTAAATTTATTACCGCATCAAGTGGCGTTTCACTTGAAAGAGAGCTGGAGCGACACACGAGGTTCGAACTCGTGACCTCAACCTTGGCAAGGTTGCGCTCTACCAACTGAGCTAGTGTCGC
>JBHOHG010000027.1:0-51427 GCA_043422575.1 bacterium sp. HQB-39
AATAATACCCTGATTGGTGGTGATGGCGATGATGTGATGATCATTGACCGCTCCTACGGAGGAGGCAGCAAATCGTACTCCAATACCTTTAATGGTGGTAAAGGTAACGATGTGATGCAAGGTCGTTATGGTAAAGATACGTATATCTACAACCTTGGTGATGGTCAAGACATGATCACAGATCTCGGTGGTAATGATAAAATCTTATTTGGCAAAGGTATTACTCCAAGTATGTTAACCACTCAACGTGATGGAAATAACTTGGTGATTTACATCGGTGATCCAAATGCTGGGGAGACGATAACCATTTCTAACGCCTACCTAAGCAGTGGGACGCGTATTGAAACTCTCGAGTTTGCTGACGGTTCTGTGTTACAGACGCAAGATCTTCCAGAGTATCAAGCTCCTCAGGTTACGGCGAAAGCAGAAACATTAGCGCAAGTGATGAGTGCGTTTGTTGGTGTGGATGCTTCATTGGCAAATGAACCAAAGGTTGCTTCGGGTTTGACATCCAGTTTACTTGTCGGTGGATTTATACCAAAAGAGTAATTTTTAATTATTAGTTTAATAAGGAATAGCCGTAGGTATCGCCCTACGGCTTTTTTTATCGTAGATCTTCAACAGGACTAAAGCCTTGTTGAACTGTAGTCACTTGCTAGCACGATATTTATTCAGCCTTTCTGAGCATCGTAAAGCAAGAATGTTTTTAATTATCAAGTAACTCACTTCAATAAAAACACAAAAAAAACCTCCCTTTCTCATTTAGCAACCATAATTAAGTGTAAATAAATCATGTAAATCGACGAGTTTCACACTAATGATGATGTCGGTTTCAACGACATAATGGAGAGAAGCTTTATGAAAATGACGTCTGGGGTTGCGCTAACCGCTTTGATTGTTTCTTCGCTTGCTCATGCAGCGAGTGAAAGAAATCCGACAACCAAGATTATTGGTGGTGTTGAAGCTGATCCAAATGCTTGGCCATTCATCACTGCGCTAATCAGAAAAGATGCTGACAACTTTAACGGTCAGTTTTGTGGAGCAAGTTATCTCGGTGACGGTTTCGTGTTAACGGCTGCTCACTGCTTAGTAAATCAAAGTAAAGAGACCTTTGACGTACTGATTGGGGAGTCCGATCTCAATAGCACGGCTACACAAAGAATTGGAATTAAAAATATATATGTTCACGAGCAGTACGACGATAGCTCAACTGAAAATGATATTGCCATCTTACAATTGGTCTCTGAGCCAACAGGTAAAACATCGGTAGCGCTTGCGGATAACACACTGCTCAGTGGGTTAAATGCAGGCACGCTGTTCACGGTTATAGGGTGGGGTAATCAAGATCCAAATGGTGGCAGTGAATTTGGGCCTAAGCTCCGTCAAGTGGACGTAGGTTATGTGACGCTGGAAACTTGTAAGGCAACGGGCGGGAACTATGCCTCCATTACGGAGAACGCATTGTGTGCGGGTTTTGCGGCAGGCGGAAAAGACTCCTGTCAAGGCGACAGTGGCGGGCCTTTACTCTTTAATGACAGCGGCACTATCAAGCAAATCGGCGTGGTGTCATGGGGTGACGGTTGTGCTCAGCCAAATAAATATGGGGTATATGCGAGTGTCCCATTCTTCACAAACTGGATTGCGAGCAAAACGTTCAATTTCAGCTTCCCACAAGGAGAAAAGGTTGGGATAGTTGGCGTCGGGGATAACACACATAAGTTCACTTTTAAAAATGATTCTCAAACAGCGGTGACCTTGTCCAATGCAACAGCGACGACCAAATCGATCAGTGCCAATACTTGTAATACCACATTACAAACGGGCGAGAGTTGTAGTGTCGATGTGGCATTCTCGGTTGCTCAAGCGGGGGATGTGACTGTTGCTGTTAGTTTAGATACTGATAATACGACGTTAGGAAAGATCAATGCGAGTGTCGTTTACAAAGGTTTAGCCAATGCGGCTCAAAATGTGGCAACTGCGGTAAACTTGGGCAGTGGAAAAGTGGTTGCGTCTGCTAAACCTTGGACGTTAGATAATGCCACCTTTGTTTCTGGCAATATCAATGATGGCGAATCGACAACCCTTGGGATGTTGGAAGTTGGCAAGGGAAACCTTACTCTGAAAGGAAGTGTGAGCTCGGAGGCAAATTATGACAAATTCATCGTTAAGGTTAACAATGTTGAGGTGAAAAGCTTCAGTGGATCAACGAGCTTCGACGAAACGATAAACTTAACCGAAGCCTCTAATTCGATTGAGTTAACGTACTCAAAAGATGACATGCTTTCGGACGGTCAAGATCAAGTCAGAATTACAGAATTTAAACTTGATGTTGGAACGGGCAACGGAGGTGGTAATGGAGGTGGCACGACACCACCTGCATCCTCTTCATCGTCTTCATCTGCAAGTTCGATGGGATGGCTGAGTTTGATGTTCGTTCTGCTAGGAGGATGGTTAAGACGACGCCATTTTCTTTAAACACAAACGTTAACAAACTGTGTCAAACACCACGGTCAAGAGACTCAAGCCCCAAGTCAATCATTGGGGCTTGAAACCATAAAAACTGCGGTGTAAGTAACCAGCCGTTACGAAAACGCCTCAATACCAGAGGGTCATTTGACCCTCTAGAACACGGGTTTTACCTTAAACTTGGTAGCAGCGTCGAAGGCATTAATTGGTTATGGATTGCAGTAGCCAGTAAGGCATTAGCTTGTTCTATATCTGGAGCAAAGTAGCGATCTTTATCGTAGAAAGCGACTTTTTCACGCAACATAGATTTCGCAATCTCGACATTGCGCGAAGAGCGGTGAGGCGCACGAAAATCGATGCCTTGTGCTGCTGACAAATATTCGACGGCCAAAATTCCACGGGTGTTTTCACTCATTTCTTTCAATCTGCGACCTGCGAAGGTTGCCATTGAAACATGATCTTCTTGATTCGCTGAAGTTGGCAAACTGTCGACCGATGCAGGATGTGCCAAGGTTTTGTTTTCGCTGGCTAAAGCGGCGGAAGTTACTTGGGCAATCATAAACCCGGAATTGACTCCGCCATTATCAACTAAAAATGGTGGGAGCTTGGATAATGCGCTGTCAAT
This sequence comes from bacterium sp. HQB-39, assembly GCA_043422575.1. GTDB lineage: Bacteria > Pseudomonadota > Gammaproteobacteria > Enterobacterales > Vibrionaceae > Vibrio. The sequence goes on from JBHOHG010000027.1 coordinate 3,092, forward strand.
TAAAAGCGCCATTCTTCTTTCAGATAAACTGCCCATTTCCGCAATCGCAAGGGCTAAATTGTCGGCGGCCATTGCTACAGGCTCAGCATGGAAATTCCCTCCAGAAATGATCTCTTCATCGTCGGCGAAAACCAGAGGATTATCGGAGACCGAGTTCGCTTCGACATGCAGTATATCGGCGGCATGGCGTATCTGCTGTAAACATGCGCCCATCACTTGTGGCTGACAGCGCAATGAGTAAGGGTCTTGGACGCGTTCGCAATCATTATGCGATTCACAGATTTCACTGGTGACATCTAATACGTGACGATAAGCAGCTGCGGCATCGATTTGGCCTCGATGACCGCGAACGCGGTGAATGCGTGGATCAAATGGTCGACGGCTACCCAATGCCGCTTCGACAGACATGGCACCACATACGGTCGCCGAAGCGTATAAATCCTCGGCGTGGAATAAACCTTCCAATGCGAATGCGGTCGATGCTTGAGTTCCGTTCAATAAAGCCAGCCCTTCTTTGGGCGCTAATGTGATCGGTTCTAACCCTGCAATGGTTAAAGCCTCGCGACCTGACATCACTCGGCCATTGTGTCTTGCTTGACCTTCACCGAGCAGAACTGTGCTCATATGGGCGAGTGGGGCGAGATCGCCGGATGCACCCACAGAGCCTTTTTGTGGAACACAAGGGTAAACGTGGGCATTGACTAGGTCGATCAGCATCTGAATCACTTGTAGACGAATACCTGAGTAGCCACGAGCAAGGCTGTTGATCTTGAGCACCATCATCAAGCGAACCGTTTCATCAGACATGAATTCGCCAATACCAGCGGCATGAGAGAGGACGATACTGCGTTGTAGGGTCTCTAAGTCTTCTGGAGCGATACGAGTATTCGCCAGTAGACCAAACCCTGTGTTTATGCCATACACAGTACGATCTTCTGCGATGATACGATCCACGACTTGCGTACTTTTATCAATCGCATCAAAAGCATGTGGGTCCAGCGACAAATTGACTGGGCTACGACTGATCTTACGCAGGTGGTTAAGATCGACTTGTCCTGGCTTAAGAGTAAAATTCAACATATCACATTCCATCTACTTCAACTGACTCAATTCGGCATTTAACATCGGCAGATCAAGGCTCTGCTCAGCGGCACACTGTTTTGCAATGTCATAACCAGCATCGGCATGACGCATCACACCCGTTGCGGGATCGTTATGCAGCACACGAGCGATACGGGTTGCTGCATCCTCACTACCATCACAACAGATCACCATGCCAGAATGTTGTGAGAAGCCCATGCCTACACCGCCACCATGATGCAGAGAAACCCAAGTCGCGCCACCAGCTGTGTTGAGTAACGCATTAAGTAATGGCCAATCAGAAACGGCATCGGAACCATCTATCATGCCTTCTGTTTCACGGTTGGGACTGGCTACTGAACCTGAATCAAGGTGGTCGCGACCAATCACAACAGGGGCAGATAACTCCCCACTTTTGACCATGTCATTAAATGCTTGCCCTAAACGCTGACGATCTTTTAACCCCACCCAACAAATTCGCGCTGGTAACCCTTGGAATTGGATCCGCTCGCGAGCCATGTCGAGCCAGTTATGGAGGTGGGGATCATCTGGGATCAGCTCTTTGACCTTTTGATCAGTTTTGTAAATATCTTCAGGATCGCCAGACAGAGCTGCCCAACGGAACGGCCCGATACCCTCACAGAATAAATCACGAATATAAGCCGGTACAAACCCAGGGAAATCAAACGCGTTACTGACACCTTGTTCGAAGGCCATTTGGCGAATGTTATTGCCGTAATCCAGCGTCGCTGCACCTCGGGATTGTAGTGTGAGCATTGCACGTACTTGAACGGCCATGGATTGTTTGGCAGCGAGTACTACCTCCGACTCATTGGCTACCCGTTGATCGGCGGCTTTCTCCATACTCCAACCTTGAGGGAGGTAGCCATTGAGAGGATCATGCGCTGACGTTTGGTCCGTAACCACATCAGGATTAATGTTGCGCTCGACGCACTCCGTAAAGACATCGGCGGCATTCCCAAGCAAGCCAACAGAAATCGGTGTGTCAGACGACTTAATCAATGACAGTGCCTCATCTAAGTTGGTGGCTTTTTTATCGACATAGCCGGTACGTAGGCGATAATCGATACGACTCTCATCACATTCAACCGCGATCATTGAAAATCCAGCCATAGTGGCAGCAAGCGGCTGAGCTCCTCCCATTCCGCCTAAACCGCCGGTGAGTATCCAACGGTCTTTCGCTTCGCCGTTGAAATGCTTCTTAGCAACCGCAACAAATGTTTCGTAAGTCCCTTGAACAATGCCTTGAGAGCCAATGTAGATCCAGCTACCAGCAGTCATTTGCCCGTACATCATAAGCCCTTGCTTATCGAGCTCATTGAAATGCTCCCAGTTTGCCCAGTGAGGAACGAGGTTCGAGTTAGCGATGAGAACACGAGGTGCATTGGAGTGAGTTTGGAAAACGCCGACAGGTTTGCCTGATTGCACCAACAAGGTTTGATCTTCTTCGAGCCTTTCCAACACTTCGACGATTTTATCGAAACATTGCCAGTCTCTTGCGGCGCGACCGATCCCTCCATAGACCACGAGGGCATGAGGATGTTCAGCGACCTCAGGGTCTAGGTTATTCATCAACATACGCAATGGCGCTTCAGTTAGCCAAGATTTGGCTCTTAATTCAGTACCGCGAGGGGCTTGAATCAATCGCTCATTATCTAAGCGAGGGTTGTTTCCTTTGTTTTCTGTCATCGTAAACTCCATATTTACAACTGCTGACGCTTGAGATCAGCTCAAAATCAAATTCAAAAAATTGCCTATTTACTACCAGTTTGTTGTTGTTAATGCGTTATATACCCAAGCAGACTTGCCCTTCGTGTGCTTGCCACTGAAAACGGCATCCTGAAGTCACTTGGGTATAAGGTCTGAGTACATTGCTGATATGTGTTTTTTGTATTCAGCGATTCTCAGAGTTTGTAAGGCGGATGCTCTACAGTGATTCAATTGACTAAAATGCAGTTAAACAATGATTTGGTCGACCACACATGGCATTGGCGATGTCCCAGCAGAGACGAGCGGCCAGTTTTGCCGTTTGACTATCTACGTCATAAGTCGGGTTGTATTCGGCAATATCCGCTATTTTTAGCTTTTCTGGGTGAGACAATATTCGTTCCAAGAAAGGAGCAAGATTGTCATAACTGACGCCGCGTGCCGCTGGGGCTGAAACTCCTGGTGCGACCGAAGCAGGAAAAACGTCGAGATCGATACTGAGATAGAGCACATCGCAGTCGTCGATGAAATGAGTAAGCTGGGTCAGATGATAGTCGTGCTTATGATGGCTTAACTCATGATCTTCGACATACCATACGTTCAAGTCGTCTGCGCGATTGAATAAAGCGAGTGTATTGCTCGCACGGCTTACACCCAGACAGGCATAGTGGAAATCCCAGTTCTGTTGTTCACAGTATTGCTGCATTTGGAAAAAGGGTGTGCCAGAGCTTGTTTTGAGCTGAGTATGGCCTGGTTCATAGCGACGCAGATCAAAGTGAGCATCGAAATTGATGATGCCGATTTTCGGGGCTTTATTCTTATTGCGGTTCTGGAAGTACTTCGCTAAACCGTGAAATGAACTCCAAGCGACTTCATGACCGCCACCCAAAGTAATGACTGGAAATGACACGAGTGCTGAAGCAATTAGGTCAGAACATGCATCTTGACTGGCTTCTAAATTATCGTCATCACAAACGACGGTTCCAAGGTCAAAGATAGGAGCGTTATGATGCCAAGCTAAATTAGCCAATGCTCGTCGGATCAAGTCCGGTGACTTCTTGGCGCCAATGCGCCCTTTGTTACGTGCCACACCAGCATCACAAGCAAATCCCACAAGAGCGACACCAGAATGTACGATTTTAGCGGAGGCAGCGTCATTTTGATTAAGGAGCGCAGAGGCGCCAGAGGTATCGACAATATGATGAACTCGTCTGCCAAATTCGCCATCTTCTCCATCATGACGACCTTGCCAGTGGAACTCTGGTGTCGGAAATGAGGTGCGGCTCATAGCGAACCCTCTTTATGGATGTGACAGACGCCATCGACAATGCGAGCGACTAAACGTTTAGAACCGACTTGGTAACTCAAATCTGCGGGGGTAGGGCTATTCCATATAGCGAGGTCTGCTTCGTAGCCCACACGTACTTGCCCCCGTTTGTTACCATAGCCTAATGCTCTTGCAGCATGCTGGGTGACACCACGCAGTGCTTCTTCAGGCGTCAGGCGGAATAAAGTGCAGCTCATATTCATCATTAAATTCAGATCTGCGAAAGGAGACGTTCCTGGGTTCAAATCGGTGGCGATGGCCATGGGCACTTGATGGGTTCGTAAAGCGTCAATCGGAGGAAGTTGAGTTTCCCTAAGGAAGTAAAAGGCACCCGGTAATAAGGTCGCGACGGTTTTTGATTCAGCCAGAGCTTCCACACCAGCTAAGTCCAAGTATTCGATGTGGTCAACAGACAAGCCCTGATATTCGGCAGTAAGCGCGCTTCCTCCTAGATGGCTGAGCTGCTCGGTATGCCCTTTGATTTCTAGTCCATGATGAATGGCGCTCTTAAAAACCTTCTCAGTTTGTTGCAAGTTAAAGCCAATACTTTCACAAAATACATCGACTGAAGAGGCAAGCTGGTGCTTAGCGACATAGGGAATGATGTCATTGCAAATATGGTCAATATAACCATCTGCATCATCCGCGAACTCAGGTGGAACGGCATGGGCAGCGAGTAGGGTAGTTTCGATCTTAATTGGGCGATGCTGCTCTAGACTTTTTGCCACTTGGAGCATCTTAACTTCATCCTCGAGTGTTAAGCCGTACCCAGATTTAATTTCTACACTCGTGACACCGCATTCAATGAGAGCATCGAGTTTTGGAAGCGCTGACTTAAGTAATTCTTCATGACTCGCCTGACGTGTTGCCGTAACGGTAGATAAGATCCCGCCACCTTGTTTCGCAATCTCGATGTATGGGACGCCTTTGAGCCGTTGCTCAAATTCGCCTGCACGATTACCTGCATAGATCAAATGGGTGTGGCAGTCGATAAGACCGGGTGTAACTAAATACCCACGACAATTAATCACTTCCTTAGCGTTATGTTCGAGTTCAGGTAAATAATCGCCAATGTACGCAATCACACCTTTATCTACACCAATGCAAACATCCGACTGTACAGAATAACCTTGCACGCCAGTTTCCATAGAAACCAAGCGCGCATTGTTAAGCAGCAAATCCATGAGCAAAACCTTATTTGTATCTACATATGTATATACAAATAGATAGTGTAATAATTCGTCAATGACAAGTTAGGCTAGGTGGATTTGTGATCAAATTTGCATCGAATGGAATTAGATGAACTCTGGTTTTACAGGGTGTCATGTTCATTGTGGGTGGCGTTGACGATTTACCGGCTTCGATGAATAGAAAAACTACAGTAAAACTTTTGAGCTTAATTTGTATTTGTTACCGGGGTGGTATAGCTCGGCAACACTCACCAACTTGTCGCCACTCCAAGTTCGTCGATTGAGCAATAAACAAGGCTCATCTTGTTTCAATGCGAGGCGTTGACGAACAAATGATTCAGCGGAGATGGCTTCGACAGTGTGTTCTATGGCACTTAAAGGGCAGTTGTCAGATAAGTATTTATTAGGAGTTTGCAGTGCAAAATCTTGCTGAAGATATTGGGGAGCATGGTGGCTGTTCACCCAACGAAGTTCTAATTGTATAGGCTCATTGTCCTCATAGTGAACAATCTCGCTAAAGAACACTTGTGTATTGAGCATGACGCCCAATGTTGTTGCAATCTTTTCATCGGCTTTTAAAGCTATTTGCTGCACGACTTCACTATGATGCTCACGACCTCGGTCAGTGACTTCATCTGCAATATTACGGATATCGACAAGAGGAGATTCTGCTTTTTCGGTGACCGCAGAAACAAATGTACCAATACGCGGTTTTCTTTGTAAACGCCCATCATTCACCAAATCACGAATGGCTTTGTTGACCGTCATTCGGCTGACCGAAAATTGTTCCGTTAATTCATGTTCGGTAGGAATCTTGAAACCGACATGCCATTCACCACTGTCCAATTTATCAAGAATGAATTGTTTGATCTGAATGTAGAGTGGAGCGTTCATCGTCGCCTCAATGAAGAATTAAAGGTATATACAAATATTGTTCAATGATAGACAAATTTACAACCTGTGTCATGAACAAATCACCCGATATTGGCTACAGAGATCGCGTAAATGGTAGCAAAAATAGGATTTATACTTGCTTAAGCCGCAAGATAAAGAGAACATCGAATGAGGACAGATTTAAGGTGTTCTTTCCTAAACATCTGATGACGATGTGAGAAGGTAAAATAAAGGGAAAATAAATGTTTAAAAAATTGAAAGCGTCTTTAGGTATCGGTGCGGCCAAAGTAGATACAGTACTTGATGAGATGAGTGTATATCAAGGCTCTACGTTACGCGGTCACGTATTCATTAAAGGCGGTGACGTCGAACAGCAAATCGATGCGATTACGATTAAACTCAATACAGAAATGAAAGTTGAGATTGATGATAGCGTGAGCTACCAAACTTTCACCCTTGATCAGACTCAAGCGGTTCAACCGTTTGTCATTCAACCACAAGAAGAACGTCAAATTCCATTTGAAATGAAATTGCATGACGAGACGCCAATCACTGCTCTCAATGCGCACAAAAACCAGTGCCACGTTTGGCTAGAAACTTCATTAGATATTGGCTTTGCTATTGACCCTCGTGATCGCGATTACATCGAAGTGCGACCATTGCCAGTTGTTTCTCGCGTCCTGCAAGCGGTAGAACAAGCTGGTTTTGCGATGGTGAAAGCAGATGTGGAAAAGGGGCAATTGCGTGGCAGTAACTTCTCATCGATGTCTGGTTGCTATCAAGAAATTGAATTCCGCAGCAACGGCTTTATAAGCAGTAAGGAAATTGAACTTTCATTCATCCTTGCTGGTAATGTTGTTCACTGTTTGGCTGAAATTGACCGCTCACTCAGCCTTGCTGGTGATCAATACCGCTCATTTACGTTGCCAATCGATGCAAATGAAGCGCAGGTTGCCCAAGCAATTGCACCAGTACTGAGTGCTTAATCATCTGATAAATATGAAAGCGTCACCTCAGACGCCGGAAAATGTAAAGCTGACTCAAAGTCAGCTTTTTTATGTCTGTTATTCAAGACGCACTCTCAGTTGATGTTTAGCTCCTGAATCAGATCTTTTGAATAGTAGCCTTCTTCAGCTAAGTAGCATGGGGGATATACGGCCCATGAAGCTTTTGTTTCATGACAAAATGGTCTTTGCAATTGGTTGTTTAGCTAGGTAGAATCTCACCTTCGGCTCTCATTCGGCGGTATTCGTATTACTGAGTAATGAAGCTGAACTACACACTCATTCACTGAACACGTGTTGCTTGGTATGCAACACCACTGTAAAGGATATATCATGCCTATTATTACACTTCCTGACGGCAGTCAGCGTTCATTTGACAACCCTGTTTCTACTCTTGATGTGGCTCTATCTATCGGCCCTGGTCTTGCGAAAGCAACCATCGCTGGTCGTGTAGATGGTAACCGTGTTGATGCATGTGATTTGATTGAGCAAGATGCAAGTCTTGAAATCATCACCGCGAAAGACGAAGTAGATGGTCTTGAAATCGTACGTCACTCTTGTGCACACCTTCTAGGTCATGCACTTAAGCAGCTTTACCCATCAGCTAAAATGGCGATCGGTCCAACCATCGACAACGGTTTTTATTACGATATCGATTTAGAGGAATCTCTAACTCAAGAAGATCTTGAGAAAATCGAAAAGCGTATGAAAGAACTTGCGAAAACCAAGTACCAAGTTATCAAGAAGAAGGTAAGCTGGCAGGAAGCACGTGACACGTTTGAATCACGTGGCGAACCATATAAAGTGGAAATCTTGGACGAGAACGTTTCTCGTGATGATCGTCCAGGTCTTTACCACCACGAAGAATACATTGACATGTGTCGTGGTCCTCACGTTCCACACATGGGCTTTTGTCAGCACTTCACGCTACTGAATGTAGCCGGTGCATATTGGCGTGGTAACAGCGACAACAAAATGTTGCAGCGTATCTACGGTACGGCTTTCCACGACAAAAAAGCACTGAAAGCGCACCTGACGCGTCTTGAAGAAGCGGCGAAGCGTGACCACCGTAAAATTGGTAAGCAGCTCGATCTATTCCACATGCAGCAAGAAGCACCTGGAATGGTATTTTGGCATCATAATGGCTGGTCTATTTTCCGCGACCTAGAACAATTTATCCGTGAAAAACTGACGGAATACGATTACCAAGAAGTGAAAGGCCCATTAATGATGGACCGAGTTCTTTGGGAGCGTTCAGGTCACTGGGATAAGTATGCTGATGCAATGTTCACGACTTCTTCTGAGAACCGTGAATACGCAATTAAGCCAATGAACTGTCCAGGTCACGTTCAGATCTTTAACCAAGGTCTAAAATCGTACCGTGATTTGCCGCTACGTATGGCGGAATTCGGTTCATGTCACCGTAACGAACCATCAGGCGCACTACACGGCATCATGCGTGTACGTGGCTTTACTCAAGATGATGCACACATCTTCTGTACAGAGAGTCAAATCCAAGAAGAAGTCACTTCTTGCATCAAGATGGTTTACGATACGTACCAAACATTTGGTTTCGACAACATTGTTGTGAAACTTTCAACGCGCCCTGAAAAGCGAGTTGGTTCTGATGAAATCTGGGACCAATCAGAAGAAGCACTAAAACAATCACTTGAAGCAATGGATATCAAATATGAAATCCAAGAAGGTGAGGGTGCGTTCTACGGTCCTAAAATTGAATTCACACTGTACGACTGTCTCGATCGTGCATGGCAGTGTGGTACAGTTCAGCTAGATTTCAACCTACCAGGTCGTCTAGGTGCAACTTACGTAGATGAAAACAACGAGCGCCAAGTGCCAGTGATGATTCACCGTGCAATTCTTGGCTCACTTGAGCGTTTCATCGGTATTCTGATTGAAGAATATTACGGCTTCTTCCCGACTTGGCTGTCACCTGAACAGGCAGTTATTATGAATATTACTGACAAACAGTCAGATTATGTTCACGAAGTAGCCCAAAAACTACAAAAAAGTGGAATTAGAGCCAAAGCGGACTTGAGAAATGAGAAGATAGGCTTTAAAATCCGCGAACACACTTTGAAGCGTGTACCGTATATGCTGGTTTGTGGTGACCAAGAAATGGAAGCCGGTGAAATCGCAGTACGTACTCGTAAAGGTAAAGATCTTGGCAAATTTAAGGTGGACGATTTTATTTCCTACATCCAAGACGAGATCTCTAGCCGTAAGCTCAATCTGGAGGAATAAGCTATTAAAGGCGGAAGACGCGGCCAACAACCGGCCAAACAAAACCCTCACCGTATCAACGGTGAAATCCGTGGCGTTCGTGAAGTTCGTTTAACGGGTGCTGACGGTGAATCTGTAGGTATCGTTTCTATTCAACAGGCGGTTGCTGCTGCAGAAGAAGCGGGTATGGATCTGGTAGAAATCAGTCCAAATGCGGAACCACCAGTCTGTCGTGTGATGGACTATGGCAAATTCCTCTTTGAAAAGAGCAAAGCTGCTAAAGAGCAGAAGAAGAAGCAAAAACAGATTCAGATTAAGGAAGTAAAATTCCGTCCTGGAACTGATATTGGAGACTATCAGGTAAAACTACGCAACCTGACGCGTTTCCTAGAAGACGGCAACAAAGTGAAGGTAACAATTCGCTTCCGTGGCCGTGAAATGGCTCACCAAGACATCGGTGTTGACGTTCTTAATCGTCTGAAAGAGGACACAGCAGAACTTGCTGTAGTGGAATCTTTCCCTAAGAAGATTGAAGGTCGTCAGATGATCATGGTGCTGGCCCCTAAGAAGAAGTAATTAACGGCTTTACAAGTAAGAAAACCCAGCCGTCTTTCTTTAATAGAGAGCATCGGTTGGGTTTTGTTCGCCCTAATTACTAATGTTTAACAACTCAACAATGCGGAGTTATTCATCATGCCTAAGATGAAAACCAACAAAGGTGCTGCTAAGCGTTTTAAGAAAACTGCTGGTGGTATTAAGTTCAAGCACGCTACAAAACGTCACATCCTGACTAAGCGTACTACTAAGAACAAGCGTCAGCTACGTCCAAACGCAATCCTTCCTAAGTGTGAAGTGGCTGCAGTTGTTCGTATGATGCCATACGCTTAATTCTTTTTAGTTATCAATCGTTTAGTTTAGGAGAAGCATAATGCCTCGCGTAAAACGTGGTGTACAAGCTCGTGCACGTCATAAAAAAGTTCTAAAACAAGCTAAAGGTTACTACGGTGCACGTTCACGTGTTTACCGCGTAGCTTTCCAAGCAGTTACTAAAGCTGGTCAATACGCTTACCGTGACCGTCGCAACAAGAAACGTCAATTCCGTCAACTATGGATTGCACGTATCAACGCTGCATCTCGTCAGAATGGTCTATCTTACAGCCGTTTCATCAACGGTCTTAAGAAAGCATCTATCGAGATCGACCGTAAGATCCTTGCTGACATCGCGGTATTCGACAAAGCTGCATTCGCAGTTCTAGTTGAAAAAGCGAAAGCTGCTCTTTAATTAGAGTTTGCATTTAGGATTAAGAGAAGGAGAGCTTAGGCTCTCCTTTTTTCTTTTCTATGAATAATATTTCGAGTTCTCCTTGTTTCACCCTTCACCCTTCACCTTTCATTCTTTCCACATATTGACATCAGCAGCATAGCCTTCTCCAAATCAGGCTTCACTCCACTTTAAAATTTGAACTCAAGTAGTGACAACGATCCGATCCCTAGAGGATAGAGGCCGATAAAGGTAAAAAAAGCTTGGAAATCAGAGAGCTAAAAGTGACTATGCTCTATTCAAGGATTTGAATATATTGAGCATGCACCTAAGCAGACTTACCTTTAAGGAGCCCGTCACTCGCTTCATTTCTACGTTAGAGCATTTAAATGAAACCTGTGACAAGCATCTGAATACGGAGTCGCTTGGATATATAGGAGAGACGTCATGAAAGAGAATAAAGTGGCCTTGATAACAGGTGGTGGACGTGGGATCGGTGCGGCAACAGCACACTTATTTGCCCGAAAGGGTTATTCCGTTTGCATTAACTATAAATCTAATCATGTTGCAGCCCAGAAAGTTGAACGTGAAATCCGTCATCTTGGCGGAAATTGCATTGCTATCCAAGCCGATGTTTCCGATGAAACAGAAGTTGAAGCATTATTTACAACCATAGACCAACGATTAGGAAGCCTGACTGTATTGGTTAACAATGCTGGTATTCTTAAAACACAAATGCGTCTCGAAACCATGACCGCTGATCGGATTAATCAGATTCTAGTTAATAATGTAACGAGCTACTTTTTATGCAGTCGAGAAGCGGTGAAACGCATGTCGACAAAGCATGGTGGCATGGGTGGAACCATCGTCAATGTATCATCAGGAGCCGCACGATCAGGATCTCCTAATGAATACATAGACTATGCAGCATCGAAGGGAGCCATTGATACATTGACCAAAGGGTTGTCTTTAGAAGTGGCTGCCGAAGGCATACGTGTGAATTGCGTTCGTCCAGGGTTGATATATACCGATATGCATCAAGACGGTGGTGAACCAACGCGAGTTGATCGATTAAAATCGAGCATTCCATTACAACGCGGTGGTACACCAGAAGAAGTTGCAGAAGCAATATATTGGCTCGCTTGTGAAAAGTCGTCGTTCTCCACAGGAAACTTCCTTGATCTTGCTGGTGGTTTGTAATGAATGCTTTCGAAGTGGCTCAAGACAACATAAGGAATGCTTAATGATTTTACCTTTTCACAAAGATAGCTTAAATCGAGTCCTGGATATTTGGTTACAAGCATCGATTAAAGCCCATGATTTCGTGAATGCCGATTATTGGCACAGTCAAGTCGATAACATGAGAAATCTATACCTGCCAAATTCAGAAGTGTATTGTTTTTATCACGAGAAAAATGTTTTAGGCTTTTACGCGCTCTATGAAGACCAACTCGCTGCTATCTTTGTCGATCCGAGATATCAAGGAAAAGGAATCGGTAAGCAATTACTTCAGCATGCAAAGTCGCAGCGAGAAAGTTTAAGTTTAAGCGTGTATAAATCAAATAAAGCCAGTCATCGTTTTTATCAAGCGAATGACTTTACCGATGAAACAGAACAAATTGATCAACACACGGGTCATGTAGAAATTGTGATGAACTACAACAAGAGAAAACTAGGTTAACAGAAACATTCTTGATTTTCACAGCAACTGAGATCGGAGAGTAGCATCCCGGCTTGTTGATAATGCTTAAGGACCTCAGTATCCAAGTCCAGCTCAGCGGCTATAGCGCTGCAAGGCGCCGCAAAACGTCCTCTGAACTTGTAAATAAAGCACAATAGAGTAGGGTCATGGAATAATCGAGGGCCAGATAAAAATAGATTTCTCATGGCTGTGGATTCATCAAATTGATTTACCCAAGGATAACCGTTGTCTTGATAATTGAAAAACTCTGCGACCGGGCCTAGATCGATGTTGAATCCAGTACAGTTGACCGGAGGGTGTACAGAACGCACTGTCTTCCCTGTTCTTGATTGAACGACATACTCACTATTTTCCTGTCGCACAGAGCAAACTTCAAAGTTATCGTAATATTTCACGTCATAGGCTGAGGAGTTACGATCTGCAATTGACGCTAATCTTTCAGAGGTATAGGGAGAAAGGACACGACTCGGATCATAGGTCTCTTCTTGGTTTCCACCATCGTCGAGTAATGTGATTTGATTACCTAAGGTAGCAAGATTGTAAGCGGCATCAACGCCACTTTCATAAGCGCCAATGACTATATGATGGCCTTGCTCAATGGATTTCCAATTCTGAATCTGACTATTGTGAATGCACAAATCAGCGCCGACAAAACCAGAAAGATTTGGGGTTTGAAACTCGCCTCCAGCCCAGATAAGAAACTGACAATGAATCGACTTCTCGGCACAATTGAGTTCAAAACCCTCATTTGGACCGAGTGAAATCACTTGTTCAACTTCTGTTTGAGTCTGGACATCAATGTCATAATGTTTGGCCACCATGTTTAGATAGCTTGCGTACTCCTTACCGTTCAAATGTTCTTTATTCGCACTGAATGCAGGTGAGGTATCTGGCGTAATCGCATTTAGGTCAGTTTGATGATAACCATTACTAGGAAACGAAGGCGTAATAAATTTCATACTTTCGGGCCAACGTAAGAAGCTTTCTCCGATATTTCCACGGTCAAGCACCACCAAGTCTCGATCTTTAATCCCCATTTGTTTCAAAAGTGCCGCACAGCCAAGGCCTGATGGCCCTGCACCAATAATGGCCACCTGTGTGTGTATGATGTTTTCATCATTATTCATAGTTACGTCTCGAAAAAAGAAATGTTATAACATCACAATGGTATCAGGAGTAAATGAGAATTAATACTAAATAGGTTAATTGAAGTTTAACGCATAGACAATTCCCGCAAGGGGCAAGGGGGAGATGGCAAAGTGTGATGGCTACAAAAAACGCAGCCATCAATAATGATTAGGTATCATTCAATAAAAAGTAGACACTTGAGCGGAAAGGAGCAGAAATCATTGACCAGCTTGATCGATCTCTTTCAATAGATCTTTTGAACGACTGAGTGCAATGCGCGCGCTACGCCTTTTTCGGCTTTTCTTCAATGTTTCTGAATGCTTAGCATACTTGTTTGCCAGCTGTTCTTTGCGCTCGAGAATGTCAGAAGCATCATCGGGAAAGTAGTCCGATAAATTGCGGATCAGCTTTAATGAGTGGTCTAAGTTTCTTAGCGAGGGCTTGCGGGAAAGGGAGTTATCAATGGAAGCAAGCTCTTTATTAAACAAAATTTTGGCAGACTCTTCAGGAAAAGAAAAACTAGTATCGTTAGAATTATTAGCTAACTGATAAGCACGTAACTTTTCGATATGCACAATCGTAGTATTAAGATAGTCAAGGTTTACTTTACTATCTTGACTATGACTGAAAAATTTATTGCCAAATCGATGCAGTGATAGAAGTTGTTCAAAATTTCTTGCTTTGATTGCTTGTTTAAGGGACTTGGCAAAGACCTGTTGAGCCAGTGGAGACACGACGAAATTAAAGTCTTTGCTGATAGTACCTAAAGCACCAAATTGCTCAATAGCTTCATTTGGCTCTTTACCAGTTAGAATGCTCTCATCTTCTAGCTGAGAGTTAATTCGTCGAGATAGGCTTTGCAACAATACATTTTGACTATTCTGAATATCGATCAACTGCATTTCCAGTTGATGTGAATCTGGATATATGTGAAGTGCAGAGTTAAGTGTTGATTCAATCTGCTTGTAGTCAGGGTATCCAGATTTAACATTTAATTGTTTATCAATACGTTTAATGGTTGATTCTATTAGCCGTTCTCTGTGAGTTCGCATCAGACCGTTTTGGATTACGGGATCAAAGTCACTGATTGAAGCAAGATCATTCATCAAAACATATGCTGGGGTCTCGAGTTGCTGTCCAATGTTATCTAGCTGTTGATTTTTAACGATCAATTGTTGGTTCAGTTCATCAATTTCTGAAAAATGAAAGTCATATGCGGTATAGCAACTCGTTACAACTGCAGCGAAAGTCAGGCAGAAAAGAACTGGCTTGAGATAGCTTTTATGTAATATAGACAGAAGTTGATCAGCGGATAAATCCTTGCTGCAAATGCCACTTTTTAAAATTGACTTGGATTTAAACCAAAGTGACCAAGCCATGTTTTTAGGCTTGGTCAGCTTGATTCCCTCGGCAAGTGCTTCAGATGCAGTCTGTTTGTTGTACGGGTGTTTAGAACTGAGTAGTTCGTAAAGAATACAAATGACCGAAAATAAGTCATCTGACATGTGGGGTTCATTACCCTCAAGGATATTCTTAGAAGCATAGTTTGGAGTATATCCAAGCAATTCACTTGAGGTTTCAGATGCTTTAGCGCTGTATTTATCTTGTCGAATACATCGAGTTTGAGAAACGCCAAAATCCAGGATTTTTAGAGTATTATCATCACAAAGCATGATATTTCCTGGTTTAATGTCTGCATGGATGATACCTAGTGAGTGAGCATACCTCAGAGCACTAAGTAGTTGATGG
The DNA here is from genome assembly GCA_043422575.1 of bacterium sp. HQB-39. Taxonomy (GTDB): domain Bacteria; phylum Pseudomonadota; class Gammaproteobacteria; order Enterobacterales; family Vibrionaceae; genus Vibrio. Next base: position 18,396 of record JBHOHG010000027.1, read on the forward strand.
ATTATTTCAACGCTGATTTTTTTATTGAAACCTTTCGGACGAGAACGTTTAATAATGCACTCAAGGGTTTCTCCCTCTAAATACTCCATTACAATATAATAATTGGCCTCATCGATTCCAAAATCAAACACTCGAATGATATTAGGGTGACTCAGTTTTTGTGCATTTTGTGCTTCTCTAAACATCACTCTGGCGATGTCAGGTTGGTTACAAAACTCTTCACGTAGCAATTTTATTGCAACGAATGGAAAGGAAGCACCTGTTGAGTCTAAGACCAAATCTTTGGCAATGTATACATCACATAATCCACCTTGACCAACCAGTCTTTCAAGTTTGTAGCGATTCTTTATGGTGGCTAGTCTAGTTGATTTTTTTGGGGAATCCTTATTTGAATCAGCATCATGTTTAAACCTCTCTTCCAAAGTATTAGAAAAGTATGATTTATTTTGATTGGCACTTAATGAATCTGAACTTTTATTACTAAGTATGTTTTTATTTATTATGACTTTAGTCGAATCATTATTGTTCATTAAGTTGGCTCCATTAAGTAACGCTATTTTTTTACTCCAATGGAAATTGTATTTCTATCATATTTAATTGAAATATTATGGGTGTGATTTTTTTAGAATTTATTTCATAGCCATATTGTTAAAATTTGAAGCTGGCTTGAAAAAAAAGGCTTCCCCCAAATATCACCCGAAAGTGTATTGAACTCCATGACCATTGATACATTATGTAAAGGTAATTTTATCGGTATTTGACGATTTTGTTTATATATATGAATGTAAATACTGTCTTGTTAAGTTATTTGTAAATATTAGGTTGATAGATATGATTCTTCAATTGGAAATATCGAGCTTTCATAAGTTTACCTCCGAGGTTGACTCAATATTCAGGCTTGAAAGTAGCGATAGTGAAAGGGTCACGATTGGTCGTTCTCCGTCTTGTGACTGGACTCTTCCAGATCCTGAAAGGATTGTATCTAATATTCATGCGGAGGTTTTTGAGTTCTGTGGTTCTTATTTTGTAAAAGACACATCAACCAACGGATTGTTTATAAACTCTTCTGTAAGTGCTTTAGGCACTGGTAATGAAGCCACTTTGAATCATGGTGATAGCTTGGCGATAGGTGAATATGAAATTAATGTTAACCTTTTCACTGAAGAAGCCAACGTATCTCAAATGAATCCGTCTGCTAAGAGCATTGCTCCTGACTTGGCTGGCGATATTGAGTCAGATGAAATGGTATTTCGGTCATCACAAGAAATTGTTAAAAAGCCCAATGATTTACCTTTAAATAGTTCTGAAGTTGTGAATGAGTCACAATTGTCTGTTGATGATCCTATGAGTCATGTTGGGCTTTATGACAATGCTGTATTACCGGGAGCTGATGCTTCACAATTTATTGATTCATCTACAATGCAAAGCTCCTCCTCACAACGAGATCCGCAGCAACAGAATCCATTGACGCCAAATCCATTACAGAATAGTTCACAACTCACCGCTTCTAACCCGGTTGAGGCGAGTGAAAATAAGGGTAGTGTAGATCATTCGTCTAAAGGTTTGAGCGTTGAGTTACTAGGTGAAGAAGATAATCAGGTGAATCACACAGAAGTGTTGAGGGCAGATTCAAACCTATCAGACGACATGTTGCTTGATGGAGCAAATCAAAATCAAGATAAAGAAATTGATGTTAAAGCTCATGAAATAAATACTCATGAAGTAACCGCCGAGTATTCAAAGCGAGTAGAGATGCCTTATGATAAAAATCAATTAAATGTCGCCATTGAGAATAATTTGGTAATTGACGGACCAACTCATGATGAGAAAGAAAGTAGAAGTCAAAGTGATACATCCAGCAATGCAGCATTAAGCTCTGAACATCAAAAACGTCAACAGATAATCGTTGATGCTAGAACAAATGAGATGTCAGATGGAGCTTCAAATACACTTGTTGATGCATTTGAAAAAGGCTTAGGTGTGACTATTCCAAAAGAGTTAGTGAAAGAGCCTGAAGTTTTTTATCAAAACTTGGGTAGTTGCTTTGCTTTAATGTTGTCTGGTCTGATTCACAATCAACGGAATCGCTCAGATTTCAAACAAAGAAATCGGCTAAGCCATACGACATTTACTACAAAAAAAAATAATCCACTAAAATTTTCTGCTGATATAGAAGATGCTATTTATAACTTGTTTTTAAGAAGATCAAATAGCTTTCTATCGCCAGATGAGTCGATTAAAGAAGCATTTTATGATATGGAAGTTCATGAGCAAGCTCTTATGAATGGAGTTCATGAAACGGTTGCCGCAATTATGGATTTGTTATCTCCAGATAAAGTTGAAAGCAACCCGGAAATTTTAAATAAGTCATCTGGCTTATTCGCAAGTAATGTCTACAAAAGATACTGGAATGAATATAAAGAGACTTATGATGAGCTTGTTAATGATAAAAGCAATAATGATTTTCCAGTTTATCTTCAAGACTTTTCAATTAGTTATGATGGTTTTTTGAAAGGGGTTAAATGATGGAGGCGTGCTTAAAGTCTTTTATTATTTCTTTAGCTGTTTGTTTAATCTGTTTTGGCTGCCAGCCTATCAAAGAGTTTATAGAACCTGAAGCAAGGTTTTATATTAATGCCTCTCATACTATTAATCCAGATTCTAATGGTAGACCTTCACCGTTGGTTGTAAATGTTTACGAGTTAAAGTCAAAGAGCTTATTTGAAGCGTTGGATTTCTTTTCTCTATATGACAGTGCAGATAAATTTTTAGGGCCTGATCTTTTGGTTAAAAAAGAAATATATTTACAACCCGGTGAAAAGTTAGTTTATCAAGCAGATGTCAATAGTAACGTCGAGTATGTTGGGTTTGTAGCAGCTTATCGTGACATTAATAATTCTAACTGGCGTGCAATAACGTCTATCGATACAAACGATCAAAATGAATATCTTGTCGAACTTGATGGCTTAGATATTACTTTACATCAAGAGTTAGACTAATTATGGGTGCATTTCAACATATTGTTTGGGGGGAAGGAATGTTTCTCCACCCACATCATTTTCAACAATCAGAGCGTGCAATCTCGCATGAATTAAAACAGGTCATTAGCCATAACCTGCCTTACTGTTGGGGGGTGATCGAATTAGTTATCAAAGATGAGCTACTTAAGGAAAATGTCATCTCTGTCGATAGGTTGAAATGTGTGATGCCTGATATTGCTTTAGTCGCTTATCCTGAGAGAGAAACGAAACTCTCTCCTCTCGAACTTGATGAGTCAACCGAGAACAGCATTGTCTACCTCGCTATTCCAATTGATAACTATCTTGGCAAGAACGTCTCCTCTTGTGAAGAAGAGGCGATCACACGTTATCGTTCTGTGGAACATAATGCGATTGACAACGTGTCTGGAACTCAAGAAGAAAAGGTCCAAACGAAAGAGTTACAACTCAGTTTAGTTTTGGGCAATGAGGTGCCTGTTGGCTACACTGTGCTACCCATAGCAAGAGTCACTGCGGTAACGAAAGATCAAGGCATCATTCTCGACACCGATTTCATCCCTCCTTGCATGTCACTTTCCAGCAGTAAGCGCTTAGTCGCCTATTTAACTAACGTATTAGCAATGAACAAAGTGCGAGCGGAGTCAATCGCTCAGCGACTTGGTGTTGGAAAGTCAGCTTCACCTTCAGTGATGGATTTCGTAATGTTACAGATGCTCAACCGGTATGAAGCAAAGTTTAAGCAAACATTAGCTAAGTCATGTATTCACCCATATCAGCTATATGCGGAACTGGTCGAATACATTGGTGAATTGTCTACATTCACTACAAAATCAAAGCGCTGTCCAGATTTAGCAGAATATACTCACGATCAGCTTAGTGACTTATTCGAAGACTTGAATCAAGTCATTACCCATCAATTGAGTGTCGTATTGGAACAAACGGCAATTAAGCTCAAGCTTGAAGCGAGGTCGATGGGGATTAATGTCGCGCCGCTGCCAAATAAACAAATGCTAAGCAAAGGTCAAATCGTCCTCGCTGTAAAAGCGGACTGCTCGGCGGAAGAGCTCGCAAAACAAATCCCCACACATGTCAAAATTGGTCCCGTTGAATACATCCGAGATTTGGTTGTGAGCCAGACCAATGGAGTGCAAGTCAAAATGATGCCAATGGCTCCGAGACAGATACCCTATGATGTTGGCACGGTGTATTTTGAACTGGTTAAATCAGGTTCAGCTTGGGAAGGCTTAACGGAGAGTAGTGGTATCGCCATACATATTTCGGGGGATTACACCAATCTCAAAAGTGATCTCTGGTGTATTAGCAAATAGTGAGCAACTAACATGGAACAGACGATCATTAAGCCAACCCCTGGACGAAAAAGTCAAATAGACAAACCGAGTATTCCAGATGCCGATAGCACATTACATGTAGCGGCTTCCGATAATATCCAAGCCCAATTCGGCGCGGTTCAGACATTTGGACAAAACGCATTGGTTGCTCATGCGCAGCATATTTTTTCAAAAGTCATAGAGGTCGGTGCTTTCGACGTTTTTAATGACGTAGCATCACTCCAAGAGTCCTTTGTTTTTATGTTACGTGAATATGAAAGCAATTTAAGAACTGAGGGAGTTCAATCTCATCATATTGATCAAGCAAGGTTCTTGCTTTGCTCCGCCGTAGATGAAGCAATTCTGCAACAGGAATGGGGACTGCATTCAACATGGTCACAGAAGCCGTTAATGTCGATTTTTTATGCGTCAACTTCTGGAGGCCAAGATTTCTTTGAAATTATTCATAATTATCTGGATTTTGATGATCAAGGGCTGGATGTTTTAGAAGTAGCGTATGTGTGTTTATGCTTAGGGTTTCGAGGGGAACTGCGTTTGCAAAGCACTGGTGAGGAAAAAGCTAACCAGCTCGGCGCTAAGATTGTTCATCACTTGAGGCGTCGAGAACGGGCTAAAGTAGAAGCCTTTTCATTAGGTAAAGAACGAATAATAAATGAAGAAAGAAAGTTCTTTAATCACCTTCCTTTATGGGTTTTTTTATCGCTGACACTCGCAATTTTGGCTTCATTGTTCACGTACTTAAATATTGAGTTGAATAAATACACCAACCAATCGTTTACCGCATTAGTCAATTTAGTGCCGGAGGAAGAAGTTGTATCGTCTATGGTGATTGATTCTCCAGCTCAGCAGCAGATGAAAACGTTAGAAGGCTTACTCGCTGCGGATATTGCGAATGGCAATATTTCCATGTCAGTACTGACCAATAAAGTCAGAATTACATTTAGCGCCGGTTCATTATTCCATTCCGGCAACTCAGAAGTATTACCGAGGTACCATGAGACCATCGACAATGTCTCTAAAGCACTGAGTTCGACTCAAGGCAAAATCATTGTTGTGGGTCATACCGATAACACACCGATTTTTAGCAGCCGATATCCGTCTAATTGGCACCTTTCCTTACAGAGAGCGATATCGTTAACGAATGCTTTGACTAAGAGAGGAAGACTGATAGGTCGAATAATCCCTGAAGGCTTAGGTGATGCAAGGCCGAAACTGCCGAATACTTCAGAAGAGAATAAGGCCATCAACCGTCGAGTTGAGGTTGACCTCATCGTGCCAACAGCAGAAGGGGTAGGAGCACAATGATGACTAGAATAAAAAAAATCCTATTTGCAAAATGGTTCTATAGCCTAATTGGAATAATCTCACTTTCTGTTTTCATTTGGTTCATTGGCCCACTCATTGCTGTGAGTGACAAGGTGCTACTTGCGAATAGTTATGTGCGAATCGGACTCATTGTAGTGGTCTTTATGATTTGGGGGCTACTCAACCTAAAGGTGAATTTGAAGCAAACGGCAAAGAGAGAAGAGCCGTTGGAAGAGCTCATTGTTGAAGACGATTCGGAGACGGTTAATGAGGTCGCTTTATTAAAAGATCGTCTTGATGCAGCGATTAAAACCGTCTCAAAAAAGAAAGCGTTAAAAGATATTCCGTGGTACATGATGATCGGCGCTCCCGGCGCAGGAAAAAGCTCAGTGATAAGTCATTCAGGATTAACGTTTCCTTTAAGAAATAAAGGAGAGAGCGGCTTTGTTGATGGTATCGGTGGTACAAGTCACTGCGACTGGTGGTTTTCTGAGCAGTGTGTATTTCTTGATACCGCAGGGCGCTACACAACGCAAGATAGCAATGTCAATGTAGACTCGAAATCATGGAATGGGCTATTGGGACTGCTAAGGAAATATCGCACCGGAAGACCAATTAACGGAGTGATTGTCACCATCAGTTTGGCCTCTTTGATAAACCAAACTAAAAGTGAGCGAAGTATTCTAGCTCGAGATATCAAAGCAAGGATCTATGAATTAAGAAATAAACTTGGTTTGCACTTCCCGATTTATGTCATGTTAACTAAACTCGACTTAATTGACGGATTTAATGAATTCTTTGATGAATTGACAGAGCAAGAGCGTCAAGAGTATTTGGGGTTTGTACTACCAGACGATTCGATGATTGAAGAGGACAAAATGTCTCTCTTTAACAAAGAGTTTCATGACCTAGTGGTTAAACTCGATCAAAGAATGCTTGCCAATTTATATAGTAAACCATCTCAGCGTGAGCGAAATCTCGCTTTTCAGTTTCCTAAGCAATTAAGGTCGATACAAGCCCAGCTGGATGATTTGTTGCAAACGATTTTCTCGGAAAATAAATTCGAAGAGCCCTTGATGATCAGAGGCGTCTTTCTAACCAGCACCACGCAAGAAGGTTCCCCTGTTTCTGCATTGAGCAACGCAACTCATGCTATTCAACAGCGCCGGGGCCACCATATCTCTCAAAACCTGAGAGAGTCAGTCAGCTATTTTGTGAAAGGTATTTTTGACACTGTCATTTTGAAAGAAAGCCTGATAAGTGGTATCGATGCGAGAAAAAGACGAAAGCTAAATTTTGTGTCTCGATCATCCTTCGCCATCAGTTTAATTACTCTTTTGTCATTGTCGTATTGGTGGATTGACGGCTATCAATCGGGAATTGCGAAAGCTCAACATATTGATCAGCAGGCAGAACTGGTCGAGACGAGTTTGAATACTCTAGAAGATTTTGAAAGTGACATTCGTCAATCAATAACGGTTCTAAATCGACTTTCTTTACTGACGCAGGGGATCCATCAAGATGAAATAGAACACCAGTGGGCAGAAAAAATTTCAGTTCAACATGATGAAAGATTGTCACAAGGTGCAAACTTTGCCTACAACTCGTTGCTCAGTAGGTACTTTTCTCGATATTTGCATGACCTCTTGCAAGAGCAATTGGAAAGGAAAGAGTCGACCCAAGAGGATAGGTATCAGGCACTGAAAGTCTATTTAATGATGAGTGATGAAAAACGACGTAACCATCAAGAAATAGAGGCTTGGTTTAACAAAATCTTTGTCGCTCGATATGACGACGAATCAGAAATTTTTGATTCATTGATGTCTCATGTGAAGCACTATCTAACATTAGAAGATAACGGGTTTGTGAGACAGCCGAAGTTAGTTTCATCAAGTCGTGAAGCCTTGACAAAGGTGCCACTGCCAGAGCGTGTTTATCACAATATGAAACTCACTTTTGGTGAATCGAGCATGACAGCGTTTCGGTTAACGGACATCTTAAGTACCAAGATGATCGATCAACTTGAAAGAGATAGCGGTAAACCAATCAGCCTTGGAGTCTCAAGCTTTTACACGAAACAAGGTTATAAAGATGTGTTCTTAATGCAGTTAAATTCAACCATCAAGACGACATTGGGCGAGGGTTGGGTTTACGGTGATAGTTTACGACCTCGAGATGTCGATAGAAGCCTTATCTCTAAGAAGGTGACTGAACTGTACTTCATTGACTTCATTGAACAGTGGGAAGGCTTAATTTTTGATTTGGGATTAAAGAAGACTCCGACACTAGATAGTGCCATACAACAAGCTAGGATCTTGTCTAGTGCCGAGTATCCAGTCACAAAATTACTCAGTGCGATACAAGAAGAGTTGTCATTGACCAAACTGGATGTTCCGGCCGGAGGTGTTTTAGAAAATGATGCAGCGAAGGACAAGGCGAAGCAAGCATTAATGCGCTCGAGTGGCACGGCAGCAAAAGCTTTATATTACACCGATGGGGTTGATTTTAAAGCTGCACTAACACCGGTAGAGCAGCACTTTAAAGGAATTCTTAAGGTTACTGAGAGAGACATAGAATCGATAAATAGCGCATTCAGCTCCATCAGTATTCAACTTAAGAAGATTGGACGATCAGGGAATAATTCAAAGTCCGCTTACCTTTCACTGGTTAATGAAGGGGATCCTGAAGGGCAATTCGATATTAAAACCGTTCAATCTAAGCTGCCATATCCATTTGATACTTGGCTGAAAACTTTATCTGGTGAATCAAAACAGTTCGCTCGCTCCGGCTCAAAGCAGCACATTAACCGAGTTTGGAAAAGCGAAGTATATCGAGTTTATGAAAGAACGGTGCGCGGGCGGTATCCATTCTCTAATTCTCAAACAAAGGAAGTGAGTCTGAACGACTTTAAAGCATTCTTTGGATTTGGTGGGACCATGGACTCATTTTACAAGCAATACTTGGAACCCTTTGTGGATACGACGGGCCGCCGTTGGAAGTTTACTAAAGATATTGGCGTCAGTGACCGCTCGTTAAGAATGTTCCAAAGGGCTAAATCAATCCGTGAAGCGTTTTTTACCAGAAGCAACGATCTGAAAGTGGAATTCAAGTTGAAACCTAGCTATCTGGATCAGCATATACTGCGGCTTAAGTTTAAGTTAGGAAGTCAGGAGTTGGCTTACAAACATGATGTTGCAAGAGAGCAAAGCATGCGATGGTCGAAACATAACACCTCCGCAACAATAACATTTACCCCAGCGCAATCGGCCAGAGACATCTCTCACAGTTTTGAGGGGGATTGGGGGCTCTTTCGTTTACTTGATCACTCACTAAAAGCTCGCCCCGAGTCGAGAGATGACAATATAGTCATGATTGACATAAAAGGTAACAAAGCCAAGTTCGATCTGATTCCGAGTAGCAATATTAATCCATTTTGGTCGACAGATATGGAGAAGTTCCGATGTGCTCCGACACTGTAAAGAATGTATGGGGCTATTTTGGCAAAGTGCCTAGTAAAGGGGACTTCGTATATGCTGGGGTTGAACCCGCATTGAGGAAGGTTTTTTTTGAATGGCAAGAGGCTGTACTGACAGTGAGTCGGGAACAGCTGGGGCAACAGTGGGGTGAAAAATTCTTAAATGCACCAATTTGGCATTTCGCAATGACGAATATATTGGACGAAAAGCGAAGCCATATCGGTAGTATGATCCCGAGTGTTGATAACAGTGGGCGGTATTTCTTTTTTACATTACTACAAGAAATAGATTCGCCACCTATGGCATTTTGGCTGGATAAAAGTTGGAGCCAAAAGAGTGAGGAAACCATTTTAGAGGTTCTGGCTGATGAGTTTGAATTAGAACATTGGGTGCCAGAGCTGCCCGTTCAAGCGCTCGAAAAGAGGTTAGATTTTTCGCTATGGAAAAATCGAAATCAGCCCATATCCAACCATTTAGTATTAAAGACACCAAGCTTAGCGACGCAAAGTAACGAGATAGAGGATTTTACGCCATGGATAGAGGCACTAGTGAGTAGTCATTATTGCACGCCGATTTACTGGTGGACGGAGGGCAGTTACGCCGTGGAACCGACCAGCCTGATCACGTCAGGTCTGCCTGCCGTTGGCCAATTTTCTGCAATGCTTGATGGCGATTGGAGCACTTGGTCATGGTAGTCGATCTTCCTTCTGCATGGCATGTATCTTCTAGTACCAAGACTCATGTGGGCAAGGTCAGAACTTGCAATGAAGATTCGGTGTTAGATCTTGCGAATGCAAGAGTTTGGGTCGTTGCTGATGGTATGGGGGGGCATTCCGCTGGCGATGTCGCAAGCCAGTGGGTTGTTGATACAGTGAGAGCATGTATTAGTAATGCTGCCGAAGTGACACCGTCTCTCTTGACGCAAGCATTGCAAAAGGCAAACAAAGAAATTTATGACTATTCGCAGAAGAACTTACACGGCAAAGTCATGGGTGCTGCAGTTGTACTTCTCTTTATCAAAGACAATCGATATGTGGGGCTTTGGGCTGGTGATTGTAGGCTCTATCTGCATCGCGAACAATGCCTTACCCAATGCACACGAGATCACAGTCAAGTAATGCAAATGGTTGAAGAAGGTTTAATGAACGCTGATGAGGCAGAAGCGCATCCAATGGCAAACATCATCACTCGGGCTGTCGGAGTTTTCCCCGATCTCGACGTCGATATGGTTTCAGGTACTTTGCAACAAGGAGATCAATTGTTGTTATGCAGCGACGGGCTCACAAATGAACTGAACCGAGAAGAGCTGATTTTAGGGTTAGAAGCAGAAACGGTGACACGTTCTAGCATGGCATTACTGCACAGTGCATTAGTCAAAGGAGCCAAAGACAATGTGAGCTTATCAGTGGTGAAAGTGACGATAAATGAGCCTCGAAAACCGATGTTCCATGGCGACCAAACAATACCTTTAATGCAAACGGCAAGGGGGGAATAGCGTGATGGATAATTATGAGGCGTTTTCTTGGTTGGATTCGGCATTACTTCCCATAACAGAGCAATCACCATGCGGCTCAGATCCAAGGAAAGATGTCTCGCCGGGTTCAGGTTACTACTTACTCAAAGACCTTCGTATGACGGCTAGAAATGCTGAAAGAAATGGACTAATTGATGATGAGCCACTGACCTCTTTTTCACATCTATGGCAGCCATTAATTGACCAAATTCCCACATTATTGACTGACAGTTCGAAAGATTTTGAGTTTCTAGCTTGGCTGATAGAAGGGTTGGTGCGTTTATATGGCTTTAAAGGAATGGCGGTGGGCTATTTCGTCGCGTCTCAGTGCATTGAAACTTACTGGACTCAACTTCATCCACGAATTGATGAGGATGGCGTTGAAGCTAGAGTTTCAGCATTGTTAGGACTGAATGGAATTGAAAGTGAAGGCACGCTTATTTTTCCTTTATCTTCAATTCCACTGACCATTGGAGATGCTGGTGAAGAATACGCGTATTGGCAATACCAACAAGCGGTTGACTTAAGCCGCTTACCTAAAGAAAAACAAGAAGCTCGGATTCAGAAGGGCGCAACGTCGATGGAAAGCATAATTAATGGTGTGAATTCGATGCCTATCGAACATGTGCAATCCATTCATCAAGACATTCAACTTGCGATTGAAGAGTATAAAAGGTTTAGCAAGATCTTAGATGAGGCATGTGAAATGCCAATGCCAAGTAGTTACATTCTACATAAAATGGATTCAATACTATCGGCATTTAGGCACTTAGCTGAAGAGCCATTAAAACGAATAGAGAAGTCTCAAGTGACGTCTAATGATCAGGCAACGGTTAATCAGATGCAAACGAATAAAGCGCAAGAGCCTGAGTTGCAAGAAGGCGATATGAGTGTACAGGCTGCATCAATACCAATTTTACCCTTTCCAGCGAATGTACAAGCGCGTGAACAAGCAATAGAGACGTTACACAATGTGGCTGAGTTTTTTAGAAAGACAGAACCACATTCACCGGTTTCATACACGATCGAACAAATAATTCGATGGTGTGAGATGCCTCTGCCGGACTTATTGGCAGAGCTTATTTCAGATGGAGATGCAAAACAAAGCTATTTCCGTTTAGTTGGCATTAAACAAGAAGATAAAGACTCTTAGTAGGGAGATTAATATGTCGAGTATCCACTCTAAACTGTCTAGAGTACGGAAGCCTAGAGTTCACATTACGTATGACGTTGAGACAGAAGGCACATCATTAAAGAAAGAACTGCCTTTTGTGGTAGGCGTAATGGGTGATTTCTCTGCTGACAGTGAAGTTGAACTTAAGCCACTGAAAGACAGGCGATTTGTACAAATCGACCGTGATAACTTCGATGACGTTTTGAAGAAAATGAGTCCTGCCCTTTCTTTCAAAGTCAACAATACGATTGCTGGAGATGGGACCCAGTTTAAGGTCGATTTGAATTTCAATTCAATGACGGATTTCGAGCCAGCAGCCATTGTCGAGCAAGTTGAACCGCTAAAGAAATTAATGGAAACACGCAACAAACTGCGTGACCTCATGACGAAAGTGGATCGCTCAGAAGACCTCGAAGACATCTTAGAAGCAGTGCTAAACAACACCGAAAACCTAGACTCATTAGCAAAAGATCTTAACCTTTCTGATGTTACAGAATCAAAACCTGAACCACAAAAAGATGTACAGCCTGAGCCAGAGGAGGAGCACTAATGAGTACAGAAGTTGAACAAACGTTAGCCCCTTCATTGGCATCTGGAACCGTTTCTTTTTTAGAGCAGGCCATTGATGCGACGAAACAAACTGAGCCAAGTCGTGCTGAAGAGCTATTAAAAACGTTAACTGAGGAAGCGTTGAAAGGAACGGTGACATGGAACAAAAACTTGACCGTGACTTTCAAAGAAGCGATCAGTGCGTTAGATAGTAAAATTTCAGAACAGTTGCGTGAAATCATGCGCAATCAGTCATTCCAAAAGCTCGAGGGTTCATGGCGCGGATTGAATTATCTAGTGACCAATTCTGAAACCAGTGCAACTTTAAAAATTAGAATGGTCAACATTACCAAGAAAGAGCTTCACAAAGATCTAAGTAAAGCGGCGGAATTTGACCAGAGCCAAGTGTTTAAAAAGATCTATGAATCAGAGTTTGGTAGTGCAGGTGGTGAGCCGTATGGAGCGCTTATAGGTGACTATGAATTTACCAATCATCCGGAAGATATAGAAACGTTACGCTTAATGTCCGGTGTTTCCGCCGCTGGGTTTGCTCCTTTCTTATCGGCAGCTTCGCCGGAACTCTTTGGGTTTGGTGACTGGTCAGAACTGGCGCGGCCAAGAGACCTTGAAAAAGTGTTCGAGTCATTAGAATACACACAATGGCGCTCGTTCCGTGAGAGTGAAGATTCGCGATTTGTGTGTCTGACTATGCCTAAAGTAATGGCAAGGCTCCCTTACGGCCAAGAGAGCAATCCAATAGAGGAATTCGGCTTTGAAGAGTGTGAGATTGACCCGAACACTGGCTTAGCTGTGAATACAGAGCATGATGATTATTGTTGGATGAACTCTTCTTTTGTGCTTGGTACTAAATTAACCAATGCATTTGCCAATACGGGGTTCTGTACAGCGATCCGTGGTGCAGAAGGTGGAGGTAAAGTGGAAAGCTTACCGACGCATTACTTCCTCAGTGAAGAGGGTGACCCAGATATGAAATGTCCAACAGAAGTTGGCATTACCGATCGACGCGAAGCAGAGCTCAGTCATCTCGGATTCCTGCCATTGTGTCACTATAAAAACACCGATTACGCAGTTTTCTTCGGCTCGCAAACTTGTCAAAAACCACAAAAATATAACTCTCCAGATGCGACTGCAAATGCGGCAATCTCGTCACGATTACCATATTTAATGGCAACATCTCGCTTTGCGCACTACCTGAAGATCATGGCTCGGGATAAAGTGGGTAGCTTTGCGGAAGCGGATGACATGCAAGATTGGCTAAATAGCTGGATTTTAAGTTACGTCAATTCTGCTGAAAGCGGTAGTCAAGATATTAGGGCTAAATACCCGCTGGCAGACGCTCGCGTAGAAGTCAAAGAAATTCCAGGTAATCCAGGTGCCTACAATGCTGTTGCTTGGCTTAAGCCTTGGTTGCAGTTAGAGGAACTGACGACATCGGTAAGGCTGGTGGCCAAAATTCCACAAGGCAGCTGATAGGAAAGCACATGGCCAGTCGCGTTTGCTCAGCGTTAAAGCGTTTACTGGCCAACTGGCCACTGAGAAAAAAGTTGAATGAAATAGGCGATTATGGGGATAAAGGCCGTTACTCGTGCGCTTCAAGACTTGGCGAGTCAATCTCTAGCATTAGATGAAAACAGAGAGTTATTAAAGCAGCGTCTATACACTGCATTAGTTACAACAATCTCCGATATAGATTGTCTAATAACTCGACAAGTCAATGTGATTATTCATCACTCAAGGTTCCAGCAGTTAGAAGCGAGTTGGAGAGGAGTTCGTTATTTAACGAACTCAAAACAGAGGGACGGTGGAGTTAAAGTGAAGCTCATGCACTGCTCGTGGCAAGAGCTCAGTAAAGATTGCGCGCGTTCAATGGAATTTGATCAAAGTGCCATATTTAAGTGGCTTTATTCAAACGAATTTGGGCGAGCAGGTGGTGAACCTTTTGGTTTGGTTGTTGGAGACTATTACTTAGGACACCAACAAAACGGGGTGAATTATGATGCGTCAATTGCCACTTTAAAAAAAATCACGGGTGCAGCGGCAAGTGCATTCTCACCCTTTGTTATGGCGGCGAGCCCAGAGTTCTTAGGATGTGATCGGTTTTCTGAGTTAGCAGCGGTGAGCAATCTGTCATCGCAATTCAACCAGTACAATTACCGTACTTGGTGGTCACTTAGACAGCTAGAGGATGCGAGGTTTTTGGGTCTTGTGTTACCCAGTGTGTTGATGAGGCAGACCTATTGTAAAGACGGTAAGCGTCAAGACCCCTTCCCATTTAGTGAAACTACAGAAAAGGGAGAGCAAGATTTACTCTGGGGTAATGGCGCCTATTGTTTCGCTGCAACTGTCATCCGATCGTTCGATGAGTACGGATGGTTTACCCATATTCGAGGTCAAGAGCCTGGAGAATTAAGTCGGGGTATCATTCAAGGGCCGACTGAAATATGTGTGCCTTTATTAGGGCAGCAGGTACAACCGCGATCGCCAGTCGCAGTCAGAGTGTCCGAGAAAAAAGAAAAAGAGCTAGCTGATTTGGGATTTATCCCTATTTTGTCGGTCCCACACAGCAGCAATCTTGGGTTGTTTTCTAATGCTTCTGTGCACACTCCGAAAGCTTACGATAGCGATCATGCCAATGCTAATGCAAAGTTATCGTCCATGCTTCAGTACATCCTATGTGTATCTCGAGTGGCCCATTATTTAAAAACCATTGGCCGAGAAAAAATAGGCGCATTTGTCGATCAAGACGAATTAGAGTACGAGCTACAAAGTTGGATAAACCATTACACCATGTCGGCAGATCAAGCGACGGAAGAAATGCGCGCAAGATATCCACTAAAAAGTGCACAAGTCAAAATTAAACAAAAGCCGGGTCATCAAGGAAAGTACTACACCGTGATGCATTTACAGCCGCATTTCCAAATAGATCAAATGGTCTCGTCACTGAAATTAGTGACCGAGCTCAGTGCAAACATCGAGGAAAAATAATGTTAGATTGGCAAAAAGAACTGCAACGAGGGGAGCTCGTTGAGGCGAGAAATCATCTTATTGAAGGTATAAAGAAACAACCGAAAAATGCTGAACTGCGAAGTCAATATGTTGAATTATTATGTATTGATCACCTCTATGAGAAAGCCGATGAACAGTTGATGAGTGCTCTGAAATTATTCCCAGAATTCCTTGCTGGTGTCAGGCAGTTGCGGAGTTTAATTAAAGCAGCGCAGAAGCGACAAGACTTCATTTATGGTGCAGCAACGGCCACGTTTAGCGGTCAAGACTCAGAGTATCACCGATTAATATTGAGCCTTAACCAAGCGCTGGTTAATGACAATAGTTCTCAAGCTAAAAATTTGAATCAACAAGCAGAAAAACAACGTATCACTACCCAGTTCGAGATTGATGGAAAAGTATTCGCCGATGTACGCGACGCTGATGACAGGCTAAATGGATACATCGAATTATATTCATCAGAAGGAAATTACCACTTAGTCCCACTGGCAGAAGTCGCCGAAATGGACTTTTTACCAGCCAGTAGCCTTTTAGAATCGGTTATCCGCCCAGTCGCGTTTGTGATCGATAGTTTGGGAGCAGGTGAGGGGCATATGCCAACCACTTACCCAATTTCATCAACGGGCAAAGAGAAACTGGGTAGTGAAACGGATTGGCAAGCGATGTACCAAGAATCGGTCTTTTTAGGGAAAGGGGCCAAGGTATGGTTAGCCGATGAAGAGGGGCTTGTATTATCCCAAATCTCCAAAATTAAACGATGCTAGGTGATTCTATTCTCCCGACACGATCCTCAATACTGGACAAGTTGATCGATAGCGATCCAAAAAGCGAGATTGATCATGATTATCCTTGCGGAGTTCAGCACCTTTGGGCGAGTTTATTAAGGGATCTCGAAAACTTACTCAATGCCCGCGTAAGTTGGCACCGCATCCATCCGCAATTTAACGAAGTTGATAGATCAATCGTGAACTACGGATTGCCAGACTTCTCAGCAATGCCATTCAGTAGTGAAACTGGACAAGAGCAATTATGTGACATGATCAAACAGGCCATTCGGCAACATGAGCCGCGATTACGTCAGGTTGCCGTTGAGTTAGTCGCCGATAAAAGCCCGATCGATAGAGTACTGAGGTTACGAATCTCAGCAACGGTGGTGATTGATGAAAAATGGCATGACTTGTCATTTGATACTGAAGTGGAACCAGTGAATTTAGCTTTCAAATTAAACCCTACAAGATGAATGAAGATTTCTTAAAATATTACAATCGAGAGCTGGTGTACCTAAGACATAAAGGGAGCGAGTTTAGTGAAAAATACCCTAAGATTGCCTCGCGTTTGAGCATCAAAGATGCGAACGCCGAAGATCCTCATGTGACAAGAATCTTAGAAGGTTGTGCTTTCCTGACAGCGCAAATGCGAATGGGCTTAGATGACAGCTACCCGCAAGTTACCCAATCACTCATGGGGGATGTGTTTCCTGATTATCATACGCCATTACCCTCAATGGCTATCGCTCATTTGACGGCGGCAGAGAGTGAAACGACAGGTTTTGAATTATCGGCGGGACAAACGGTGCTGGTGAATGCTTTAGACAGTGAGAGTTGTGAGTTTACGACCTGTTACCCTACGACTGTTTTGCCGATTGAGGTAGAGAAAGCAACGTTTAAAAATGCGCCCTTCAAAGGGCAAGGTTGTGCTTTTGAAGAAAAAGCACAGTCTGTACTGACTCTAACGCTATCGACCATGAGTGAAGATATTGAGTTAAAAGAGTGCAACATTAAGTCGTTGAGGTTCTACCTCCACGGACAACAACAGATTGCTCTCTCTATGTACCAGAAAATTTTCCAATCATGTATTGGTTTTTGTGTCGTGCAGAACGGTGATGTTCTCGCGGTATACGACCAGCAGAATATTGGTAGAGTTGGCTTCTCTCGTGATGATGTGATGTTGCCCAATCAGAATAAAAATGTGAGCCCAGAAACATTACTGATTGAATATTTACACTATCCGGATAAATTTAGATTCTTTGATGTGCTCGAACTCCATGCGTTGACATCATGCCGAGCGCAATCTGTCGATCTTTGCCTTTATTTTGATGATTCTTGTCAATGGCTGGAAAAGCAGATTACTCACCACAACTTCCTTCTGGGTTGTACACCAATTATCAACACCTTCACAACCAAAACAGAACCTATTCGGCTTAGAAGTATTGAACATGAATATCGACTCGAGCCTGAGCATCGCTTGGCAAACTCAGTTGAAATGTTATCGGTGGATGAAGTCACTGTTAGAAACTGGAACATCACCTATAGCAATATCCCACCTTACTACAGCCATGGACACCCTAACTTTTTGTTAGATAGTGAATTCACTTGGCTAATGCGAAGGGAAGACAGTGCTTGGGCCAACGGCAAGGATGAGACAGGACGTGACGTTTACCTTTCTGTTCTGACCACTGAAAAGGGCGCTTTAGCACCGCATGAGAATGAAGCTTGGTATTTAGATGTTACTGCAACTTGTAGTAACCGCAATTTACCAAGAATGTTGCCATTTGGAGGAGGCCAACCGAACTGTGAAGCCCCCTACATTAGCGATAACCTTGAAAAAGTGGAATTGCTTACAGCACCAACTGAAACCATTCGTCCCGATATGAAAGAAAATAGCCAGTGGCAATTCAGTGGCCTAATGAATATGTCTCATTTTGCTGAAGGTCTTGGTGACCAACAACTAAAAAAGCTCATTAGTTTGTTTTCATTCAGTAATCGTAAAGAAGCACGCTCTTTGATCGATGCCTTAGTCAAAGTTTCATTCACTGCTGATACCGCACGTATCAATCAAAAGGGCAGGGTTGGGTTTTGCCATGGGACTCATATTGTAGTGACGATTTCAGACCAAACTTTCCCATTAGAACGAATGTATTTCTTTGGTGAAATATTATCCGACTTTTTTGCTCATTATGCTGAGGTGAATGCGTTTACGAAGTTAAGTATGGTTCTGAAGTCAAATGGAAAAACGTTTCACGAATGGCCAGCAAGAGTAGGGGAAAAGGTACTGTTGTGAATCAAAGAACACGATCAAAACTCAAAGAAGAAGGCTTTCGTATACCCGCGTCTCTAGAGAAAACTTTGAAAGACAAAACATTGTTTGAGTCACTCTATTACCTAGAAAACCACATCTTGTCTCCTTTAGGAAACATCGGGACGGACTCATTGTCCCAATCCGAATCGATTCAAATAGAGGTCATGCCCCAACTTGGTCTTTCACCAAATCAAATTGAACAAATCGAGACAAAAGAAGGCAAGGTAACGGTTGAATGTCACTTTGCGGGTTTGACAGGGGCACAATCCGTACTCCCACAACATTATACTGACCTTGTTTTGGAGAGAAAGAAATCAGGCGACCATGCAATGGGTGATTTTTTCAATGTATTTAATCACCGACTACTTTCTTTGTATTACCGAGCATGGCTAAAGAACAACCCTCAGTATCAACTGAGAGCGAGTGCTCTGGGCGGCTCCTCTGCTTATGCTGATAAATTACTTGCAGTGACAGGAACGACTCAAATACAGCATTTACGTTATGCCAATCTACTTGCTCGTAGGGTGAAAAGTCGACGTTCACTGCAAAGTGCATTTGAAGATATGTCAGGTTGTCGAGTTTCAATTAAAGATTTTTTGGGGCAATGGGTTCAGCTAAAGCCAAATGAACAAACTCAGTTACCGTCTAGAGAAAGTCCTCAAGGGCAACATGCCACTCTAGGGAAGGGGGCGAGCATGGGTAAGCGAGCATGGGATGTGAATGCGGGCTGCTGTATTGAATTTACGGCTAATAGTGAACGGCAAGTCAGAGAAATGCTGCCGAATTCGAAGCGTCATCAGCTCATCGTTAAGCTAGCTCCCACATTGATGGGAAGTACCAAAAAGATCAAATTCCAACTTTCTGCGAAACAGAAGTACTTACCCAAGTATTGTTTGGGAAAGTGCACAACACCATTAGGCGTGGGGGGCACTTTGGCACATACCCCGTCCACACAAGACAAAACCATAACAATCACTATATAGAGGTACAGTATGGCTAACCTATCTTTGGGTGCTTTAGTTGAAAGATTGACGGCAGAAGCACGAAGTTCGTTAGAACAAGCAGCAGCCAATGCCAGTAGTCGAAGTCATCACAGTGTTGAAGTAGTACATTGGCTTTTTGCGATGAATCAGAATCAAGACCCAATCATCAATGAGCTATTTAAGAAATACCGTGTTGTGAGCCAGAAACTTCACCAAGATTTAGAGTCGGTACAAAGCACATTGAAAACTGGTTGCGATGGTGTTCCAGGCCTTGCCCCCCACACCGTTTCAATTCTGCAATCGGCCTGGATGTTGGCATCAATCGAATATCAAAGTGAGCAAATCGAAGCGATACACCTTTTACATGCAGTACTTGTTGACGACACAAGTTACATATTGTCAGGGGTATTTAGTTCTGAGATTGCGAAAATACAGCCAGAAGAGTTGGTGGAGTTTTATCATCAACAAGCTCAAAGTTCCGTAGACGCTGGTAGATTGGGTGAAGTAAAACCACAGCCATATTTGGAACAGTACACGATAAACTTAACCGAACAAGCGAAGCTGGGCAAGATAGATCCTGTAGTGGGGCGAGATGAAGAAATTCGATTGATGATCGACATCTTATTGAGAAGACGCCAAAACAACCCAATCCTGACAGGTGAAGCGGGTGTAGGGAAAACAGCCGTTGTCGAAGGATTAGCCAATAAAATTGCGCAAGATCGTGTTCCTCCAGCCCTGAAGGGAGTCTCTATTCTGTCATTAGATCTGGCTTTGTTGCAGGCTGGTGCAGGGATGAAAGGGGAGTTTGAAAATCGATTAAAAGGCTTGGTTCAAGAAATACAATCTTCAGCACAACCAATTATCTTGTTCATTGATGAAGCTCACGGCTTAATCGGTGGCGGCAATGCTCAAGGACAAGGAGATGCAGCTAATATACTGAAACCGGCTTTAGCGCGAGGCGAAATTCGCACGGTAGCCGCAACCACATGGGGAGAATATAAGAAATATGTTGAAAAAGATGCGGCACTTGCGCGACGTTTCCAAGTAGTAAAAATTGAAGAGCCATCGGAAGAGGCCGCAATTGAAATGCTTCGCTGTCTTGTCCCTGCGATGCAAGAACATCACCAAGTAACTATCACGAATCAGGCTATAAAGGCCGCAGTGACATTATCTCATCGCTATATGACAGCAAGACAGTTACCGGATAAAGCCATTTCTGTGCTCGACACGGCTTGTTCAAGAGTCTCGTTGACTCAAAATGCGACGCCTAGTGAGATTGAACGTAGAATCGCAAAAAAAGCATCGCATCAAGCTGAACTTGAACAACTCATGGAAGAACAAGCGTTGGGGCGGGGGCATGGAAAGGAAACCGAACAGTTAACACAAGCGATACGGTGCTTGGAAGATGAAATCGAAACCTTAAATGTGCAATGGCAACAAGAATGCGACATATTAAACAAAGTCCAAAACATCCAAAAAATCCACGTCGAAGAAAAAAGCCTAGCTCAAGATACATTAAATGAGTTGACCGCACTTGAAGATCAATTGGCGAATAGCGAACAGCAATTGGTCTACTCACATGTTAATGAAGCGCTTATCGCTGAAGTCATTTCAAGCTGGACTGGGATCCCACTGGGAGCGCTACAAAGTGATGAAGTTGCGGCCATTTTAACGTTAGAAGAAAAGTTGAAAGCAAGAGTGGTTGGGCAAGATCACGCTCTCAATACGATGGCTGAAACCATCAGAATAGCGCGAGCAAATTTAGCAGATGAGTCTAAGCCCAATGGCGTTTTCTTTTTATGCGGACCTAGCGGAGTGGGCAAAACGGAGTCTGCGTTGGCAATTGCAGAACAAGTTTATGGTAGTGAATCGAATATCACTGTTATCAACATGTCGGAATTTAAAGAAGAGCATAAAGTCTCGATGTTACTTGGCGCACCTCCTGGTTATGTGGGCTATGGGGAAGGGGGCGTGTTAACTGAAGCTGTGAGACGAAATCCATATAGCGTGATCCTACTGGACGAAATGGAGAAAGCTCACCCCGGCGTTCAAGATGTGTTTTACCAAATTTTTGATAAAGGCAATGTGAAAGATGGCGAAGGCAGAGATATCGACTTCAAAAACACGACCATTATCATGACGTCCAATGCGGGGAGTGAAACAACTATTGAGTTATGTCATGACCCTGAACTAATGCCAGATACGAAAACACTGCGAGAAAGTCTGCAAGACGATTTACTGTCATTATTCAAACCCGCATTTCTTGGACGCATAAAGGTCATCCCTTATTTACCATTGACTAGAAAAGTATTAGAAAATATAGCAAGGTTAAAAATAAATAAAGTAATAAATAGAATAGATGAAAATTATGGAATTAATCTTTGCGTATCTAACGAAGTCATAGGTTCAATTATTGAAGAGAACTCTGACTTAGGCTCAGGAGCTCGTGCTATACAAGCGATTGTGGAAGCTAGTCTCTTACCTATAATATCGAGAGAAGTGCTAAATTCAATTGCATTAAAAAAAGAAATTTCGAAAATCGAACTTAAAGGTAAAATTGACAATATCAGTATTGAAACAACTCAAGTATGATTTTTTCAAAATTACAAGAACTTAATCTAACCAGCAATAAAATGTCTTTTTAATATTTTTATTTACCTACTGCTATGGGGTATAAATAGCTGCGATTAATTAATAATCTGCCGAACTTATTTTAGAATTACAGGCTTAAACCAGAAAGGGCCAATAACCAGAATGTAATGATAAATGCACCCAAACAACATGGAGTTGCGGCAAGTAGAAAGCAGAAAGCGAGCAAAGCTTCTTAGCATGACTAACCATGCAATGTAAATTGAGAGCAAGTGCTAACAACGCTGCAGTACAAGTCGAACGGGTATAAGTAAAGGTATTTAAACCAACATAAAGTTAGTACTAGGAGACTATAATGCAATCAAATACTTACCTGAGATATGGTGATATTAAAGGTGAAGCGACAGCAAAAGGTTATACTGACGCAATTACCATTTTGTCAGCAGACTGGGGTGTTGGCCGTGAGATCACATCTTACACAGGTACATCTCATGACCGTGAAGCAAGTACAGCACGCTTGTACGATGTAACCATCACTAAGCTACAAGATGTAGCATCACCAGACTTGTTTAAAGAAGCAACAGTAGGCACAGGTAAGCAAGCTTCTATTCATGTAACGAAGCAGGGTGCACAGGGTGCTGAAGAAATTGTTTGCATTACACTACAAAATGCTTTGATTTCTAATTACTCACTGTCAGTTCATGACGATCGTCCAGTGGAAACCCTAACTATCTCATATACTGAAGTTGAGTTCGCTGTTGTACCATCTGATGACACAAACAGCATGACAACTCGTAAGGCGTACACTTACAGCGGTACGCTTACTCACCTTACTTCATAAGCTAAGGCAAATGTGGGTGGGGATAACCCCACTCACAAAATACGTAATATGGAAAAATCGACCCAGAATAATAATTTTATAAAAATTAATACGGCGTATGGTTATGATACGCTGATTTTGACGTCTTTTGAACTTTATGAGTCATTATCCGAACCATTCAAGTTAACAGCAAAAGCGTATTTTAACGGTATTCAATCAGAGCTAAATGAATTGCTGGGAAAAAATGCGACCATAACACTAGAGTCATCCGAAAGCGGTGCCTTAGACAAAACAATAAACGGTGTTGTGACATCATCAGAGATAAGCTCAAACAATATAAGAAAATCCGTTTCTGGTGAGGTTTATAAAATAATAAGCATCACTATTGAACCTAAACTTTCATTTTTGAAATATCGGACGAATTCGAAAATATTTCAAAATAAAAGTGTTGAAGACATTGTGTCTGAGATACTGTCCGAACATCAAATAAAATTTAAACTTCAGAATGAATCCAGCTATCCAGAATATAGTTATAAAGTTCAATATGAAGAGACAGACTTTGATTTTATTCATCGAATTTTAGCTGACGAAGGGGTTGCTTATTGCTTCGAGCATAGTGCCAGCGAGCACAGCTTAGTATTTTTTGACAAAGAATCTTATTTTCAACCAAATCAAGATTATGCCTTGTTCTACGAAGTGGGGTCACAAGGAAAAAATCAGATTTACACATGGAAAGAAAATCAAACCGCAGTGCATGCGAGTAGCACTAAGTGTGGTTTTGATATGGAAAGTCCAGCCAAACGCGTGACCAATCATGAAACATCAAGCTCGCCCCTTTTCGGTGTGCCTAGAAGTGAGGCATTTGAGTATCTTGCGGAAACAGAAACGGAAGACATACATCGAAATCGTAATAGGTGTTATTTAGAAGCATTACAAAAAGATGGTTATGTAATTGCCGCAGAAACAACCTGTGGGAGCGTTTCTGCCGGGCGTTTGTTCAAGCTTGAAGAGCATATCGATCCAGCGCGGATCGGAAAAGAATACTTGATTACCACTGTGTTCTTGAAAGCCAGTGTTCAAACACAGATTGGCACTGATGAACCTGGCGGTAACTCGACCAATGTTCAGTTTCAAGCGATTGATGCCGGCAGTATGTATCGGCCGACTTCAAGGCACAAAAAGCCTTTAATTGCAGGAGTGCAAACGGCATTGGTCACAGGTAATCAAGACGGCGAAATATACGTTGATAAACATGGAAGGATCAAAGTTCAGTTCCACTGGGATCGAGTGGGAAATAAAGACTCGAATTCTTCGTGCTGGATCAGAGTCGCACAAAGTGTGGCGGGAAATCGTTGGGGGAGTTCTTTTTTACCTCGAGTTGGGCAAGAAGTGATCGTGGAATTTATTAATGGTGATCCAGACCAACCCATCGTTACTGGTGCTCTTTATAACGGTAGTAATGGTTCGCCATTTACATTGCCTGCTAACAAGACGCAGTCTGGATTTAAGAGTCGGACGGTAAGAGGGGGCAGTTCGGAGTGCAACGAAATCCGATTCGAAGATAAACCAGAAAAAGAACATGTATACCTACAAGCGCAAAAGGACTACCAAGAGGTGATCAAAAATGACTCGATGAGTCATGTAAAAAATGATCGCTTAGAAAAAGTTGGCAACAACAAACAAGAAATCGTCACAAAAGACTCTACCTTACGTGTTCAACAAAACTACATGATCGACGTCACTAAAGCGAGCAGTCTGAAAGTGGGTGATGTATTGGAGATAAAGGTAGGCAGTGCAAGTTTTAAGATGGACTCTGGTGGGAATATTGAACTTATTGGGAAGAATATTTTAATCGATGGTTCAGATGTCACCATTAAAGGGTCAAAAATTAAGTTGGAAGCTGGAAAAATAGATCTCAACTGAGTCGAGATTTCTTGTCGTTTTACGCCTCTTAAAGTCTTATTTCACTAAGTATTGACGGATAACTCGCATGCCATTTTTGATTGACACACCAGAGCTGTTCATTAATGGACAAAAACTTAGCCAGGGTGAATGGTTCTCCCTCGGGCGTTTTGAATGTGAGGCCGAGCACTTTGCCGACGAAGGTGAGGCTTTGAAATGTTTGATACATACTCACAGCGAGACGATTGCTAGGCTGGCTAAATTTGATGTTGTATTTATTTATTTATCATCATTTATTTGCGGTGAGCAGTTAAAGTCAGTAATACAGCAACTCCTTGATGTATTAGAAAAGCCAAATGGACTCAATGTATATGTCTTTCCTTATGGTCGGTCTGCTTTTCTGATGAGTTTAGCGCGCTACAAAGAAATAGGATCCAATGACTCAACAGTCGGCTTTGTTGGACTGTATGCTGAAAGTACATCAAGTCTTTCAGATAAGGCGATTAAGGGAAAGAAAGCGGCGGATCCCCATTGTCAAAATGAGGAACTTGAACGATTTAATGCAAGCTTAATTAGCGGTGGGTTAAAAAAGTGCTCAACGGGAATTGATGTTATCGATGTTCAGTATGATAAAGAGTTAGATACTGAACATTTTGATCTCAAATTTTTGTTAGCAAGCTTAAGGAAAAAAATACAGCAACCCATTGATTTCTTGTTACTACCATTGTCACCTAATGATGCCGAAACGAAATGGCTAGAGAGTTTGCCACTGTTGAGCCCAAGAATTGTGAGAGAGAGTCAGTATCTGTTTACTGACGTACATAGTGGCTACCTAGGCCCCATAAACGGGATTATTGACATGCTGACTTTGCTCAACGAACAGGAAAAGTCAGCGACCGAGCAGCAGAAGCTTGCTCTGAATCTCAGTTATCAAACACAAGGTTACGCGGTAGGGGCACTGCTCTCACTTGGCTAGCGTGAACCACCAACTTTTAACACCAAAGAGAGAAGATTTTGGGAAAACCAGCAGCTCGACTTGGAGATAACCATATTTGCCCGAAGGTGACGGCGAAAGTCCCTCATGTTGGTGGACCTGTGATTGCAGGATCATCGAACGTCTTCATTAATGGAATGCCTGCAGCGCGAAAAGGGGATCGGATGATCTGTATTGGCCCCCCTGATTCCATTGATAAAGGCTCGGCCAGCGTTGCGATAAATGGTAAGCCCGCCGCACGAATGGGTGACAAAAGTGCTCATGGTGGAGTGTTAGTCGCTGGCAGCCCGAATGTATTCATCGGGGATTCTGCAGGGCCCAGCAGTGCTCAAGCACAAACACTTTCATCATCGGCACCTTTTTGTGAAGAGTGCCAAGAGTGTCAAGATGGCGCTTGTGCTCTTTAAGTTCTCTACGGCTATGTAAGACCAAAACAAGGCAATTAAAAATGCATCAAGCGTGAGTGAACGCCATTGAATATGTTTGAGATAATCAACAATGAACACAGCACAAATAGCCCCAGCAGCGTGGATGAAGAGTTGCCCAGCCGATCTTGAATCATGGCTTGAGGCATCAAGTGGCCGTGGTGCGCTCTATGCCATTGTCAGTGGAGTGGCAGAGGCGAGCCCGTTGTCACAGTACGTCGAACTAGAGCCGAATCCAAAGTCGCATAGACTCTATACGACAGACCCATATCGTATGTGGCTTGATCATATGCCCAAATTGGTGGAAATCAGTGACGCTTCACCATTTATCGAGTGGTGTAAGGGAACACAAAGTAAAGATTGGGGTTGGGTATTCAGAAGTGACGCCAGCTCAGAACAGCTGGTGGCGTATTTTTCAGGCCTAACCCAAGTGATTACCCAACAAGATAAACCCGTGTTTTTCCGATATTGGGATGGCCATTTCCTCAACATAATAAACCAATCCATTGCAGAAGAGACCGCATTACTTTGGCCAGTAGTGAATGATTACTGGGTTAACGGTATTCAATATGTGACCAAGGTTGCGCAAGTGATACCTCCTCAGGCGAGTCCTTGGTGGCGCTTACCCAAAGGGTTGATGGAAGATATTGAACAAGCAGACCCAGAACCCGTCGTCACCAATCTGGCGAAATGGGTCAAAGAAGAAAAAGCCCATCTCTATTTTGCATACCCTGAGCCTGTAGTAAAAGCAAAGGTACGGTATTTCTATCACCAATGGATGGCAAAGCAATCAAGGGTGACACTCACTAAACGCGGGTTATTTCCTGCGTTATGTCAGTACTTGCAACAAGAACTTCAGCTGTAATTTTTTGAACCACAATCAAGTCAAGGATGGCGACTCCATATGGCAAGCAATGATGTCCAAACTTCTGCTGAAATAAAATCCAGAATTACCGATGATTATCGTAATTGTTTATCGATTTATCGCGAACAGACGGAAGATTCCTTTTATCGCGGTTTCTTAGACTTTGCACGTATGGATCAGCGAATTGTGGTATCAGGTGCTACAGAAAAAGAGTCCATCGTAGACGTAACAGATATGCGTGAAGCCATCACTATGACTTGTCCCAAAAGTGGCAAACTGGGCTTGATGCACAATTACCAGTCTTCATTTTATATCCCTATTACGGGGACTCCTTATGAAGTAAGGCTTCCTCCAGTATCAAATAATCAAGGGTATCAAACGAGAAGATATGTGCCGGGGGCGGTTGTAGCATCAGGTACGATAGGGGGTGATGGTACGGCGGTGGTGGAAGGGCTGACTCCGGGAAAGCAATATCATATTTATTTCTCCCCTGAAATTGGTAAAAGTGATCTCGATAGTTTGTTCAGTTCCTATCACTCACTCATCAATGACAATATTCACTGGCTAGACAGGAAATGGTCTAAGTTACAACCAGTATGGGATCACTGGCTAGGGTTAAATGGCCAAGAAAAACAAGATCTGTTGGCTGAGAAGGTAGCAGGCGGAATGCTGACCGGAGCAACGGAAATCGTTGAGGGGATCATCAAAGCCTTAAAAAAAGCTTGGGATGCATTGAAAAGCTTATGGAATTATCTCACAGATCCAGAATCTGAAGCGTTTAATTTTAATGAGTCGATGTTCAATTTCGACACTGCCAAAATCTCTGAAATGATGCAGAAATCCAATGAAGCCATTAGTCAAGGGCTTGCCATTTTAGAAGACGAGGTATTCTTATACATTTTTGGTGCTGCTTTCATTGCTTGGGCCAAAATGTTGCCGCCGCCTGTTTTGGCTGAACTTGCGGGGAAGGCGCTAATTGAATTTCTAATCAATGTTATTTTCGATTTTATTATCGGCATTGTCTTGACTGGCGGCATGGGACTTGCGGTTAAATATGGCGGAAAAGCTTTGAAAGCTGGAGCGGATGTCGCAACTAAAGTTGCACAGAAGATTGACAATGCCGTCGATCAAGCCAGTGTCAGTGTAAAGTTTGGTTTAAATTTCATTCTAGAAGTGATTTCTGAGCTGTTACAAAAAGCAAGAGAGGTGGCCTCAAATCATTTAAAAAAAAGCAAAACCTTTTATAACGCCGCGAAGAGCAAGCTAGAAAGCGATCTTAAAGGCTTACAAAAATTTGCTAATGACTTATCCCCAAATGTCAACGACTTTAATGGACTTGAACTGGTGCCAGCAGGTGGTAATTTCCAACACCTACCAGCCCCAAACATGGCCGATGATGCCACCTCGTTCAGTAAAATGTTCAATCAAAAAACTACGATTGAAACGAGCTCAGGTCACAAAACAAATACCGACGTCAGTCGAAGCGACAATCAACAACCGATCCAGTGTGATGGCAATACTTGCACCCACGGTGAGCCAGTCTCGATGTGTACCGGTGAAGAACTATTAGAAATCGTTGACACTCAGCTTCCGGGTATGATGCCATTTGATTTTATTCGATACTATCGTTCAGGTGCCGTAGAACAGGAAGGGGTATTCGGACATGGTTGGGCTCACAGCTTAGAACACCAACTCGCGGTCGACAATGATCAAGTGGTTTGGAGAGATCATGAAGGGCGGAATAATGTTTTTCCTATACCGACCCAAACAAGTCCTAACATCATTAACCCGAATGCTGAAACAGGCATTTTCCTCGGCGCAGAACCAACGGCTAACGAACGCCAGCAAGGTATCATCGCCGAGTTCATCGTAAGTCAGCCGGATAAACCTTTCTATCATTTTAAGTTGCGAAAGGAGAGCGATAATGAGGCGAGACTCATTGGTCACCTTGTTGCTCTGTCTGATCGTCATGATAACCGATTGACCTTAGTGTATGACAAGCAAGGTCGCGTAGCGCGGTTAGACACACAGCACCAGAGCGCTTTGCTTTTTACTTATCATCAAGTTGCGTCCCAGTCAGTAAAATATGTCAAACACCGAGAAAGGCTCGTTAAAGTAGAGTATCAGCCGGCTCAAACGGGCAGAAATTTACCCACGCGACAGTGTGTGGCTCAATACTTTTACAATGAACTAGGCCAACTAATTGTC
Organism: bacterium sp. HQB-39; assembly: GCA_043422575.1. Lineage (GTDB taxonomy): Bacteria > Pseudomonadota > Gammaproteobacteria > Enterobacterales > Vibrionaceae > Vibrio. The sequence goes on from JBHOHG010000027.1 coordinate 47,652, forward strand.
GCTCAAAATGCCAATGGGGACAGAGAGCACTATGGCTACCGTCAAGACCATTTGATAAAACACCGTGAATTTGCAGGCGGGATCAAGGTAGATTGGCAATGGCTTGGTCAAGGAAAGCAAGCCAAAGTAAAGGCCTGTGAGAGTACTCATCCTAATTTAAGAGGAGTGTATCATTGGGCAGCAGAAACAGGCGAGTCTGGGTACACGAATGTCGAAGGTACGGGAGAAACGTTCCACCATAACGAGCAAGCAAAACTGACCAAGCGGGTTGCACCAGACGGCACTTATACAGAATTTGAATATGATGAGAAAGGACAACTTATCAGTGAATGCGATCAAGATGGAATCGCAAAACATTATGACTATGACCAAGATGGCAACCTGACGGCTGAAGTTGAAAAAGATGGGACCGTCACTCGTTTTGAGTATTTATTTGGGCAACTGTGTAAAGTAGAACGCGGTCATCAACGCTGGCTTTACGATCGCAATGATAAGGGTGACATCACGCAGAAAACCGATCCCAGTGGAGCGGTAACCCGCTATGAGTATACCGAATATGGGCAACTGAAAACGGTCATCGATCCTGATGGAGGTTATCACCGGTTTGAATGGAATGCTTGCGGGGAACTGCTCAAAGAAACCTTACCTACCGGCGATGCACGTCGATATCGTTACGATGATCGCCATCGACTGATCTTACTGCAAGCGGAAAATGGGGCCATCTCTGAATTTGAATATGATGCACTCGACCGCGTTATTTGCGTACGACAATCTGGAGCGGGTGAACAGCGCTACCGCTATAACGTACTGGGTAAAGTGACGCACTATACCGATCAAGTAGGCCAGACAACCGAATATGAGTACGATGATAAAACCGCACTGCTGAAAGCGCAGCATAACCCAGATGGAACCTGCTTACGCTATTTTCACGATGAAGCGAAAGCTCTTATCAATAAAGTTGTTAATGAATCTGGTGAAGCGTACCACCTAGCCTATGACGCCAATGGACGCATTACTCAAGAGATCGACTTTGCGGGTCGTACCACCGAATACACGCTCAACAATCAAGGGTATATGATTGCCAAGCGTGAAATTGGTCGCGCTGATGTGATGGGAGATTGGCCCGCGCTTGATGTTAGTGCTGACAGGGGGGGAACACTTTCCGCCTGCGCAAGTAGAGGCGAGAGCAGTCAACCGGCCAATGAAATTGTCACCGAGTTTGAGCGAGACGTAATGGGGCGACTAACCCAAAAACGTTTAGCAGATGGTCGTGTTTACAACTATCAATACAATCAGCTCGGTCATTTACTCTGCGTAGATGACGGTGAACGCCCACTTTATTTTGAATACGATGAAATGGGCCAATTGGTCGCTGAACACCAAGCGCATGCGACGTTAAGGTATGCCTACGACAACCAAGGTCGGCTGAGCAAAATGAAGTTGCCAGATGGCAATCGTCTGCACTATCACTACCAAGTCGGCAGTTTGTTAAAAGGCATAGACCTAAATGGAGATCCACTAACTCGACACGAATATAAGCATGGCCATGAAATATCACGCCTACAAGGGCAAGCGCTTAGCCAATATTTATACGATGAACAAGGCCGTTTAACCCAGCATCAGGTTTCCAAAAGCGGGATACATGCACACAACCAACTGGCAAATCGTCGTCGCATTCAACAACGACAGTATCGTTATAATGCTAAGGGCCTGTTATCTGAAATCGATGACAGCCGAAAAGGCAAGATTTGGTATGACTATGATCCGCTAGAGCGCTTATCCGCCGTACGAGGCGCAGTGGAAGAACATTTTGAGCACGATGAAAATGGCAACGTGCGTGGGATGTACACTCCAGATGAAACTCGCTTGCATCAAGGGCACGGCCGGAAAACGCGTGATGTCAAAGGCAACCGTCTCTATGTTCAAGGGGACAGAAAGCTGGTCTATGATGCGTTCGGTAATCTTTCCAAAGAGTATCGAGGTAGGGGCCATCGTCTTGAAACCCGTTATGAATATGATTGCCAACAGAGACTGACGCGTGTCCACCTACCAAATGGCACCATAGCTCGTTATTTCTACGACCCATTTGGCCGACGTTACAAAAAGCAAATAGCCGGTAAGCAAACGAACAAAAAAGAGACCCATTACTTTTGGCAAGGTGAACGCCTAATTGCCGAAGAGCAAGTGATACTTGATCAGTCGAATACTGGGACTATCAAGGCAGGTGAAAAGCAAAATGCAACGGAGAGTCACCTGACTCAGTTGGCTCAAAAACGCGAAACGCAGTATCGCAGTTTTATCTATGAACTCGGCACATTCAAGCCACTAGCACAGCTGGAGGGGCAAGGGCAAAGCGCGGAAGTGTTCTACTATCAGGTGGATCATTTAGGAACCCCGCAAGAGCTAACCAGCGTAGATGGAGATCTTGCATGGGCGGGTCAATACCGTGCCTACGGTAACTTGAAGCGAAAAGTCACACATCGTGTGGATACCCCATTGCGGTTTCAAGGGCAATATTATGATGAAGAAACCGGGCTTCACTACAACCGCCACCGATACTATAATCCCAATACAGGTCGTTTTTTGACCCCCGATCCAATAAAGCTAGCTGGGGGGATAAATAACTACCAATATGTGCCGAATCCGATAAACTGGGTTGATCCGCTAGGGTTAGCGAGTTGTCCAGGCGAAGAAAATGCGGCCCAGCAAGATAACCAAATTAGCGAGACGGTTGACGAAGGGACCAATGCTCCTGATGTTGCAAAGGGGCTAAGACCCGAAGCCAAATATCTGAAAGGTAAAAAGCATGGTGTGAAGTGGACTGAAGGACCCGCAACCGCTAAAAAGACCGGAATACCTCAAGGTCAATGGGGAAGCAAAGCTGACTTAGATTTTGCAGGTGAAAAAGCAAGCACCCTTGATCCAGGGGAAGGCGATTGGTTTGAATTACCCAAAGGTCATAGTTCTGTAGTCCATCGAACGGATGGTACAACTGTTCCGGCTAACCGCATCTGGGTTAGAAACAATGGTTCTGGTACATTCCACGGCTATCCTGCCGAATAAAAATATTAAATGTAGAGGAGGATTGAGTGAAATTCGGTATTCAAGTAAGCAACCCTAAAGTCTCGGGGAAAAGAGATCCTGATGATGAGACTTTGGATGAATGCGTCGAGACCAGCTTCTTATTAAATACAGAAATGGCCTTAATAGAGTGGCTTGGGGTATTTATCCCTCTACATTATAAATATTCTATTAGTACGATGTTGCTTGATATCATTATGATGCTTCACCTGTTACTAGATCAAAAGGATGGTGAAACCGAAATCACATGGCCCTCTAGCGATTTTAATGCTATCTGGGCTATGTCTTGGCGGGGAGATGATTTAACTATCGATGCCCGATGGAATTCAGTAATCGGCAAGACTGAAAATCTATTAAATGATCTGGATGAGCTTAAAATTAGCAAGTCAGAATTTATCTCTGAGTGGAAAGTATTGCTGGGGACTGTAATGGATGCGTTGATTGAGTGTGGTTACAGTGAGGCTAATGTAAAAGGCTTTGAGAGGCTTCAGAGTGTTTATTCACGAATAAATGAGGTTGGCCTATTATATAAATAAACTAATGTTACAAAGGGAACAGGCCAATACCGAAACTACGTTAACTTGAAGCGAAAAATCACACATCGTGTGGATACCCCATTGCGGTTTCAAGGGCAATATTATGATGAAGAAACCGGGCTTCACTACAACCGCCACCGATACTATAATCCCAATACA
>JBHOHG010000028.1:0-44308 GCA_043422575.1 bacterium sp. HQB-39
AGCATCAGAGATCTAAGTCGTTTTTTGTGAATGTTAGGGCATTGGCTTTCGAGTGTTTGTTGTAGAATTTGAACATCTCGCATCGTTAGGGCTCCCTATTAAATCCATTTAATCAGGTGTCGTTTTTTGTTCACGGGGGCGAAATTCATTAGATCAGAATGAGCGATGTGCGTCTAGACATTGTTTTATATAAAGATTATGAGGGGATTCGTAAGAAAAAGGCGTTAAATGCCAAGTAACACCTGTAGATTCGAGAGTATATATAGCTAATGAATATCGACTGGAAGAAACTGGAATCATGCGGCGGAAGGTCGGATCCTACACTAATTCCATTTGCGATTAGTAAGTTGTTTTCTGCTGATGAGTAAGAGCGTGAAAAAGGATATTGGGGGCTTGATAACCATGCTATTGTTCAAGGAGATCTTTATAGCTCTGCGCCATATGCGGCACGGTGCATTGTTGATCGGTTTCTACAAGAAAGAATCGTAACGTATGAGTTAATAAATATCCTTAATGAATTGTATTTGGGCTACGGCCCCGAGATACTTTCGGAAGGTCCCTTAAAAGGAAAAAGCCTAGAGTATCTTTGTAAGGTGATAGTATTGGAAACGCTTCAGCCACTATCCGAAGTGCAAACACAATTGGAGCCTAAACTAGCGGAAGAAGTAAAATTACTTCTTGAAGTTATTACCAATGAAGGCACTTAACAAGTTGCTCAAACGGATTCCATAAACTGTTGCGCTTTTTGCTATTCTGCTCCGCAGGCAAAAACCACTCCAGTTTATTCCACCATTTAGCAAAGCGTTAGATTTTCGGAGTCACATGAAGAAAATTCTGTTTATTTTGTGTACGTTGATGTCAGGAGTAGTAATGTCTGAGGGTTTGTTTTTAAGCTCATATAACGAAGTTTCCGAACGTTATGCAGTTCTCGATGAGTTTGAAGAGTCAGGGGTGCTTTACCTAACTAAGCCTCAAACTCAAAAGCCAGAAAGAGATGCTGTGGCGTACATACAGTACGCACCTGTTTCCGAGGAATCTTGGAAGCAGAAAATGAGAGCAGGGGAACCGCCACAATTACACCAAGGGCTAGCTTCCAAAACAGCAATTATTGAGAAGACAGTAGAGCAAGATTTTAGCTTTCAATGGTCGGCTGATGGTAATTCAGTAGCCTTACTATATAGAAGCGTTCCCATAGCTTTCGTTACTGAAAGCGAAAAGTATGGTTTTAGCAAAGCGGTTGTCTCAGATTCGCCAGTTGTTTCAGTCTGGAATTCAGAGAAGTTTAGTGAACTATTTGAGTAAAAACCTAACATATATGAGCCCTCTGTCTGTCAATAGGCAATAACATCCTGTTGGCTGCGTGAGCAGCCAATGCTCCTCGAACAACAAAGTTATCTACTTCGCTTTGTCATTTCGGTCATTAAGCATTGCTTACGACAAAAACATATAGAAGGTCTCTCCGCTGCCAACCCGTGCTAAATCCTGATATTCCGCTAATTTCATCGCTTTGATTGGTGACTCATTGTTCGATATTACTTGGGGTGAACCTTAAAACTAGGGAAAATTTCAGGACGAAATTTTAGGTTTTGTGGCGTCAGGAACGCCTAAAACCGACCGGACAGTACGCACGAAACCAAAGCGCCTTTCTGTTTACTCTTTGGCAAGACAAAGAGTGAATGTCCCGCTTGAGCATAAGTAAAATAGATCGAAAAAGTTTAAGGCGGGACAGGCTGAAGGTATGGATACATAATCGTGGAGTGAGCGCGAGAGAGGAGGATTGTTCGCTTTTAAAACCAATTGAATTCGCTGAATTTTGAAGCTTTGCTCTGGTCTCGTTTCCTAAATTCTCGACTGAATCGGGGTTTTGGGCTTTGTGGTCTGGTTGCATAAGATTTTTTTGGTTAAGATGTCTTTCATTGAATGCAAGCTAAGTCCTTCATTGGCAAGCGAATTTTATGTTTGTATCGCTCTAACAAACAGTTCAAGCAGACCAAAAACGCGTGGCATTTTTAGTTTGCGTTGGGTTTAGTGGTTAGGGTAATTTGCAGGAACCGCATTTGTACGTTTTTGGCTACTTAACTGGGCGTTTTACACAAAGGAAGTGTTGTGAATATTTTTAAATTAGCGTTATTAGCTATAGTGTTTACTTTTATAGGTATATTTATTGGGAGTAACCTGAGCAAAAGTGAATATCACCATAATAACGAGTCAAATATTGGAAAGTTGCAAGTTAATGTGGAACCACTGATTCTAGAAGAAAAAAGCATAGAGGGTGGTAAAGATGACAGTGAAGATGCATTATTATTCATGCGTGAACAACTGGATAATTATAGGTCAAAACTCCTTGCTAAGGAAGAACAGTACAATGCTTTATCAGAAAGTATTTCTTGTGCTAAGTCTAGCTCTATTGATGAACAACCTTTTGAAGATGAACAATCTTTTGAAGATGAACAACCTCTTGAAAAAGTAGCCTTGAAAATTGAAGATATAGAACAAACATTAGCTAAACCATTTTCAAATCTGATAGCTGATGGAACAGAAGATGTTATTTCTAACTTTGTTAATTTTACAAATGAAGAAAAGGATTTCGAATGGTCATATGAAATTGAAACAAAAATTTCAGACTTTATTCAAATGCATGAACTTTCATTAGATATAAGAATTAAATCTGTAAATTGTAAGCTTTCATCATGTGAAGTTACTGGATTCGATGATTCTGAATCATCATGGGATATTATATATAAACAAATGCATAAAGAGAGTTGGTGGCCTTTCAATTATTCTCAAACGATCAAGAGAACCGAACCATTAAAAGACGGGCAACCTAAACCTGAAAAATATTTTTATGCTTTATTTTTTAAGAACCGAGTATAATTTGTGTGTAACAAGCGGCTACACCAGACCTCCAAAACGCGTCCCGATTTTTTCAGAAAAAAATCAGGCTGCATTTTCCCGGCTAGTGAGCAAGCGTTATATGTTGGGTAAAGTATGATTGTTAATGTTTAAAGTGTCGGTAATTCAGTTGGTGATAAATACCTATGCCAGCTAGAACATCAACAAAATCTACTTACATGCTTGATTTATGTCAGCGCAAGCTTGAGTGCAAATATACCGTCTGAAGATCTGAAAATAGAATTCAACTTCGAGGAAATTTTAGACGTAAAAATTATAGCTAACTTACCCGATTCAAAACCGGAACTAAGCAAGGGGACGGGCTTGTCATTCATGAAGATTTTGGTCATGTGCATAATGTGGTTCATCTTTTGGAAGACTCCACGATATATTATGTTTATCTGAGAAATGGTCCAGAGTCCCTCTGTGTATCATCAGTAGATTGGGCGATTGAGACAAAAGTTGATGACGGTATTCACATAAAAACTAGCGGGTTATGTATTTATCTCTCCAATATATAACAAATAAGGATTAAGCGCTGCGTCAGCCAGCGTTAAATCTCGAGTGCTGAACAAGCCCGAGCCTCTTTATTAAGCAAATTGTGCGAAGATGTTCAGATGTGGTCTCGCTTTGATGGCTTACTCAAGGCGAGCGCCATCGTGATAAAGCATGTTGTTTGCAACATCAGTGGTCATACCGCTAAGTTCACCATCGGCTACCTCGAACGAACCTCACCACGCACATTAATTCCAACTAGAAACCACAAATCTAGGGAAAATTTCAGGACGAAATTTTAGGTTTTGTGGCGTCAGGAACGCCTAAAACCGACCGGACACTACGCACGAAACCAAAGCGCCTTTCTGTTTACTCTTTGGCAAGACAAAGAGTGAATGTCCCGCTTGCGAATAAGAAAAATGGATCGAAAAATGTAAGGCGGGATAGTCTGAAGACATGGATACATAATTAAGCGTTATATACCAGTAATCAAAAAGTCGATAGCAGCAATAATTTCGTTTCTAAACGGACTTAGATCGTTGACTGGAGTCGTAAGGATTTTAGTTGGTACACTAGCCATTTGTTGAGTGAGAATCACAAAGTCGCCTTCATCAATATGGATCGTAGGGCAGAGATGGCTAGGGGCTTTTTTCTCTAGCAGCTCGATAGTAGTCAAGGGAATGACCAAGCGAGTATTCAGTGAACCTAGCAACTCACTTTGGACATCAACAAAATATGGGTAAGCATTTGCGGTGCTCTTATCGTTGTTTTTATAAAGCGTAAATTGTGACATTAGAATACTCGGTATGAATCGGAAAATAGTCCGTGTTTTGCAGTTAAGTCGTTACAAGCTTCAATAGCTTCGGCATTTTGTTCTAACCATTCGGCTTTCAATTGCTGTCTTACTTCTTTTTCCAAAGCCTTTTCCATTGTTGCTGATAAGTTGATGTTCAGGCGCTTAGCTTCGGAAAGTAACTCACTGTTTAAACTAAGGTTTGTAGCCTTTTTAGGTGCATTTGTGCTAAATGTGTTTCTCATGAAGTGATCCTATGCGTATTGATGGTGCGCATTGAGTATAGGTGAAGGCTAGGCATATAACAAATAAGGACGAACCACACCACGTGCATTAATCCAATTTAGAAACCACAATTCTAGGGAAAATTTCAGGACGAAATTTTAGGTTTTGTGGCGTCTGGAACGCCTAAAACCGACCGGACAGTACGCACGAAACTAAAGCGCCTTTCTGTTTACTCTTTGGCAAGACAAAGAGTGAATGTCCCGCTTGAGCACAAGCAAAACAGATCGAAAAAGTTAAGGCGGGACAGGCTGAAGGCATGGATACATAATCGTGAAGAGTGCTGATGGAAGAAGAATCGTTTTCTTTCAAAATAGATAAGCAACTGGTATTTTATCGGTCAGACGGAAATGATGACTTGGTGTGTAAGTCCCCTTAGCTTGAAAAAGCAAATTCCATAGATAGAAGCGACCAGTCCAACAGATATTTATCCCTTGTGCTATGACAATGGATAAATACTAATTAAGCGTTAGGTGTCAAAATGGAAGAATCTCAGTTTATAAATAGCCTGAAAGATAGTTGTTCTGAAATTCTTGAAGATTGGGAAGAGCATCTAGATTTTTGGGAAGGCGATGAGCCAGGAAGTTACAACGAAATTTCGGTAATTGTTCACTATGTGATTAAGCAATTTGAAATGCAACGATATGTAGATTTTCCTGAAGTTTTTGGAATAGTTGAATCTGCGTGCAATTCCAAAGTTAAGAGCACCGTTGAATTGGCTAAAATTGGTTTCCTGGAAGACATTCTGTTGGTAGGGTCTCATAAAGCTATTTACCCTGAAAATTTTGAACAATGGCTAGGGGAGAAATCCTTAGAGACCCTTATTGAACTAGAGAAGTTTTTCTCGGTAAAGACTTAACAAGTCCTATATGGATTCCCCCGGTTGTAAAACATCCGCTAAATTTCTGGTGATGGGTTTTGGACGCCGCTCTATATTCGGTCTACTTATCGGTGATTGACATACGTCGTGACCCTGATAACTTTGCGTGACAGCGGGGCCTTATTCGTTAGATGACATTCAATATGTCCGCCGAATTAATAGGCTCTCCGCTCGTGGTCTTAACCTATCTCCATGCATTGCGTATACTATCAGGCGGCGGGTACATCATTTACGCTGCTAGAGTGAAGAAACTTAAGCAGCGAAATTTTCATACTCTGTTTGGTTGTGTAACAGTGACCAGATGATACAAGGGCTGAGCGTACGAAATGTTCTTGCCCAATATTGTGCACCGCCACACGCTTCAAGACCTATTCGCATAGCAGGCATATTTGCTATTTTAGTCAGTAGTTTAGAGCGAGTGAGTGATTTATGAAGTAAGACTATACCATGTTGGTCAACAGCATGGATTCTAAAGTGGTTTTTGGCTAAATCAATCCCGCAGAAGTTAGAACAATCAGACATGGAACCTCCGGTGCAAATGTGTACCACTTAAGTGTGGCAGATCCTCGTGAGGGGAAATCCATGTCATTCGTTATGAGTTTAGCGATATGAGCCGAGTATTGGAATGGATAAAAAAGTATTATTAGCTCTAGAAGCTATAAAAGCCTCTCGCGGTACGGAGATGGGGGAATACGGGATCGATTTGTTTGTATCTCATCATTTAGATGAACTCCCAGCAGCAGTATGGCTAGAAATTTTAGGCAAAGAAGACCCAAGCTTTGATGACATTTTGTCTGCACTGGTAGTCGCTTACGTGGAATATGACGTCTGTGATTTTACTTTGCCCAATGATGTCACGAATTACTTAATAAGCGTTTCATTTGATGAAAATGGTCAAGTTATTGATATTTCGATGGAAAGCTGAGAATGCAAACATGACAAATAAGGATTAAGCGCGCGTCAGCCAGCGTTAAATCCCGAATGTTGAGCAAGCCCGAGCCTATTTATTAAGCAAATTGTGCGAAGATTTTCAGATGTGGTTTCGCTTTGATAGTTTACTCAAGGCGAGTGCCACCGTAATAAAGTAGGTTGTCCAGCAATATCAATGGTCATACCGATAAGTTCGCCATCGGCTACCTCGGACGAACCACACCACGCATACCAATCCAAAATAGAAACCACAATTCTAGGGAAAATTTCAGGACGAAATTTTAGGTTTTGTGGCGTCAGGAACGCCTAAAACCGACCGGACAGTACGCACGAAACTAAAGCGCCTTTCTGTTTACTCTTTGGCAAGACAAAGAGTGAATGTCCCGCTTGAGAATAAGAAAAATGGATCGAAAAATTTAAGGCGGGACAGGCTTAGGTCATGGATACATAATCGTGAAGAGTGCTGATGGGAGAAGAATCGTTTTCTTTCAAAATAGATAAGCAACTGGTATTTTATTGGTCGGACGGAAATGATGACTTGGTGTGTAAGTCCCCTTAGCTTGAAAAAGCAAATTCCATAGATAGAAGCGGCCAGTCCAACAGGTATTTATCCCTTGTGCTATAACAATGGATAAAAAATTATTAAGCGTTAGGTGTCAAAATGGAAGAATCTCAGTTTATAAATAGCCTGAAAGATAGTTGTTCTGAAATTCTGGAAGATTGGGAAGAGCATCTAGATTTTTGGGAAGGCGATGAACCCGGAAGTTACAACGAAATTTCGGTAATTGTTCACTATGTGATTAAGCAATTTGAAATGCATCGATATGTAGATTTTCCTGAAGTTTTTGGAATAGTTGAATCTGCGTGCAATTCCAAAGTTAAGAGCACCGTTGAATTGGCTAAAATTGGTTTCCTGGAAGACATTCTGTTGGTAGGGTCTCATAAAGCTATTTACCCTGAAAATTTTGAACAATGGCTAGGGGAGAAATCCTTAGAGACCCTTATTGAGCTAGAGAAGTTTTTCTCGGTAAAGACTTAACAAGTCCTATATGGATTCCCCCGGTTGTAAAACATCCGCTACACTTCTGGTGATGGGTTTTGGACGCCGCTCTACATTCGGTCTACTTATCGATGATTTACATATGTCGTGACCCTGATAACTTTTCGCGACAGCGGGGCCTTATTCGTTAGATGTCATTCAATATGTCCGCCGAATTAATAGGCTCTCCGCACGTGGTCTTAACCTATCCCCATTCATTGCGTCTGCTATCAGGCGGTGGGTAAATCATTTACGCTGCTAGAGTGAAAAAACTTAAGCAGCGAAATATTCATACTCTGTTTGGTTGTGTAACAGTGAGCAGATGATACAAGGGCTGAGCTTACGAAATGTTCTTGCCCAATAATGTGCACCACCACACGCTTCAAGACCAATTCGCATAGCAGGAATATTTGCTATTGTAGCCAGTAGTTTAGAGTGAGTGACTGATTTATGAAGTAAGACTTTACCATGTTGGTCAACAGCATGGATACTAAAGTGGTTTATGGCTAAATCAATCCCGCAGAAGTTAGAATAATCAGACATGGAGCCTCCGGTGCAAATGTGTACCACTTAAGTGTGGCAGAGCCTCGGTAGGGGGAATCCATGTCATTCGTTATGCAAATAAGGAAAGTTCATGAGAAATCTTGGCGTAAAAAATTCAATTGAATCCTTTTTAAGGAAATTTGAGCAAAGAGAATTTGATCAGCAGGATGTTAAACTCTTCTTTGTAGATGTACGAGATTATTCAGAGAAAAGCTCGTTTGCTAGAGAAATTGGTGACTTTATTGCACACCCAGACCTTAAAACTACCGGGCAATATTTCAGTAAACTTAAGTCAATTAGAAATCAACTCAAAGCTATGCATGAGCGATTTTTACAGAAAGGAACTATGCCTAAATTAAATGCCTTTTATTCTGAGGGGGAAATATTTGAATGTTTAAATAACACAATTTGCTCGCTTGGTTTTGAGTTTGATTTGACGCATGAAAGATACGATGTTCAGAGAAAAGATTTTATATTTTGCTTAGTAGGCATATTGTCGACAGCATCAATAAAAGTAGGCCAATGTGAAGCACCATTTTTAGTAGGTGTATCATCTCCTCATAACAACTTAAAGTTATATGTCAGTGTGAAAGCTGATGGGTGTATCCCTGAAATTAATCTAACTTTTCCAATATTATCAACGAATTGTTGTGTAAATTCAAACTTTGCTAAAGAGTTTTTTCCTTGGGGGCAAACAAGGTATTTCGTGGCTGAACGTACAGGAAAAGGTGAATTGATCGGTAGAAAATTTGCATAACAAGATAATTGGACTCCCGCTCTCATGACAAGCTAACCTTCTTAGGTTAAATAACCCTTCGGGAGAACAAGATGAGTACCACGATCATTGGTGTTGACCTAGCCACTAAGGCTATCCAAGTATGGGTTTATTTAAACTCAAAGGTGCTTTCTAATAAAGAACTGACACCTCAGCAATTTAGTGAATTTTTGCGTCAACAAACTCCATGCGTCGTGGTGTTCGAATCTTGTAGTGGTTTTAACTACTGGGCCCAGTATTCCCTTTCTGTAGGTCATTTTTCTAAGTTCATCCTCGGCGACCCCAGAAAAACCGCACCACGTACATCAATCCAAAATAGAAACCGCAATTCTAGGGAAAATCTCAGGACGAGATTTTAGGTTTTGTGGCGTCAGGAACGCCTAAAACCGACCGGACAGTACGCACGAAACTAAAGCGCCTTTCTGTTTACTCTTTGGCAAGACAAAGAGTGAATGTCCCGCTTGAGAATAAGAAAAATGGATCGAAAAATTTAAGGCGGGACAGGCTTAGGTCATGGATACATAATCGTGAAGAGTTCTGATGGGAGAAGAATCGTTTTCTTTCAAAATAGATAAGCAACTGGTATTTTATTGGTCGGGCGGAAATGATGACTAGGCGTGTAAGCCGTCTTAGCTTGAAAAAACAAATTCCATAGATAGAAGCGACCAGTCCAACAGATATTTATCCCTTGTGCGACGACAATGGATAAATGCTTAAGCGTTATGTTAACAAAGGTAATTAACGTGTTTTTCAAAAAAATCATTTGTCCATCATGTCGTAAGCATAGAAAAAAAAGTGAAACTCAAATTGCGTTGAGAACAATTGAAGAATTATTTCGGAATAAACAAAACTGGGCTAAATTCTTCTATGGTGGCAAAATCGATGTAGCGTATGATTATCTCACTAGCGGAGAAAATTGGGCATGCGACTCATGTCTAGAAAATGGAAAAGCACTCAAAGCTTTCCCTGTTAAACAAACATTTTGTTTTGATTCCCCGTACTTAGCTTATCTTGATTCGGAAAAGAAATGCAGAACTTGTCAAAGTAGTTTTACTTTTTCTAAACAAGAGAAGAAATATTGGTATGAGGATTTGAACTTCTGGGTTCAAAGTGATGCTATTAATTGCAAAGAATGCCGAGAAAAGCAAAGACAACGAAAGAAAAAAATCAAAGACGCTCAAGAAAGTCTAGCCAAGTTACTTCCAAAGTTAGACCGTAGAAATGCTTCACACTTGCGTGAGGTTATAGCGTTGTATGAGATTACTGAAAGTACTAATAAAGTTAAAGAATATACAAATATACTTAAAAGTGTTTTGGCTAAGTAAGAAACAAGGTCTCATCTTTGGAAGCAAGCTCCAAATTGAGGTTGTTCACGCTAAGCAAGTACTAGAGGCTGTAAAAAATTCACTGATAGCTCTGAGTTGCAAGAACTATGGGAAGAAGGTGGGGGAAACAAAGCTTAGCGAGCAGTGCAACATTCACTCATGACCAAATTAGAAAATGCATAACAAGTTTGTAAACGCGGACAAATAACCGTTGGCTTTGTTCGTAGCTCACAAATTTTGGCCAACTATTATTAGCGAGTTATAACGGCGATATACATAAATATGGAAGCGAAGTTCTACATAGATGCAGATCAGCCGAAAGTTCAGATAGATGGAGAGTGGAATGCGCTTTGTCTTTTTTTGGAAAGCGATTCATCATTTGAAGGTGTGCTGCGTCATATTAAGCTTAAGAAAACTAGGCGGTGGATGGGGAATGCATCTGTTGTTCAGCTTGTATCGGGCAGCCTATTTAAAGTGTCAACTGAACTTGAGTTAGAGCTTAAAAGTGTAGAAGTACATCAAAAGAAATTGCTGTCACTTATAAAGGCTTGGACCAAGTTTGAGAAAGAAAGGGTGCCTTTTATCATCAACGTATAACTAGTGCCTGCAATCTGACCTCTGGTAGTTGAGGTGGGCGTTAGGTGCTTTTTTTTTTTCAAGCAGAGCGCTATCTTGATAAAGCATGCTGTTTGCAATACCGGTGATAATGCTGATAAGTTCGCCATCGGCTACCCCAGACCAACCTCACCACGTGCATTAATCCAACTTAGAAACCACAATTCTAGGGAAAATTTCAGGACGAAATTTTAGGTTTTATGGCGTCAGGAACGCCTAAAGCCGACCGGACAGTACGCACGAAACCAAAGCGCCTTTCTGTTTACTCTTTGGCAAGACAAAGAGTGAATGTCCCGCTTGAGAATAAGAAAAATGGATCGAAAAATTTAAGGCGGGACAGGCTGTAGGTATGGATATATAATCGTGGGTAGTGCGCGTGGGAGAAGAAATGTTCTCTTTCAAAATAGATAGGCAACTGGTATTTTATCGGTCGGACGGAAATGATGACTAGGCGTGTAAGCCGTCTTAGCTTGAAAAAGCAAATTCCAGAGATAGAAGCGACCAAGTACAACAGGTATTTATTCCTTGTGCTACGACAAAGAATAAATACTTAAGCGTTATGTTTTCGCGATATGAGCCGAGTATTGGAATGGATAAAAAAGTAGAGTTAGCTCTAGAAGCTATAAAAGCCTCTCGCGGTACGGAGACGGGGGAATACGGGATCGATTTGTTTGTATCTCATCATTTAGATGAACTCCCAGCAGCAGTATGGCTAGAAATTTTAGGCAAAGAAGCCCCAAGCTTTGATGACATTTTGTCTGCACTGGTAGTCGCTTACGTGGAATATGACGTCTGTGATTTTACTTTGCCTAATGATGTCACAAATTACTTAATAAGCGTTTCATTTGATGAAAATGGTCAAGTTATTGATATTTCAATGGAAAGCTGAGAATGCAAACATGACAAATAAGGATTAAGCGCTGCGTCAGCCAGCGTTAAATCCCAAGTGTTGAACAAGCCGAGCGCTATCTTGATAAAGCAGGTTGTTCTGCAATATCCGTGGTCATACCGCTAAGTTCACTCTCAGCTACCTTGGACGAACCACACCACTCACATCAATCCGAACTAGAAACCACAACTTAGGCTCCTTGATTCCCTTATACATTTCTTAATGGTCTCATTCGTCCTGTGAGACTCCCTAGTGTATTAGTAGCCTTTGTTGTCACGGTTTTAAATTGGTCGAAAACTAATTTGGGGCAGGCTAGTCTTCCAAGGATCATTCTGTATATTCAAAGGTAAGTCGTCAGAATGCAGATAAAAAGGACAAGATATGCATATTCCAAAGATTTTTAGACAGGAAAACGTAGAAGAATTAATTTCGGTTATCGAAGAGTATTCATTTGCAACACTGCTCACTTACTCAGGCGGCGGTATGGACGCGACGCACTTGCCAGTTGTATTAGAATCTGTCGATGAGAAGCTGATTTTAAAAGCTCACATTGCCAAAGCCAATCCGTTATGGAAAAAAGTTCGCGAAGGCTCTGATGTGCTTGTGATCTTCAATGGTCCAAACTGTTATGTTTCCCCGAGCCATTATCCGACAAAGAAACAACATGGAAGAGCGGTTCCCACATGGAATTATGTTGTTGTCCATGTGAGAGGCACAATGTCGTTTGTGACCGATCCGGACTGGATCTATGACGTCATTGATGTGTTGACGGCGAAACATGAAGCCAGTTCTTCAAGTCCTTGGTCAATGTCAGATGCTCCTCGTGAGTACATTCAGAGAATGCTTCCCGCCATTGTGGGTGTTGAGATAGAAGTGAAGACTCTCGAAGGGCAGTGGAAGCTGAGTCAAAATCAACCAAACGCGAATCAGCAAGGTGTAATCGAAGGGTTATCATCGATAGATGACCCTGCCTCGCAAAGTGTTGCGTCTATGGTGCGAGAGTCTATTTAATCGCTATTAAATAGATAAGTACAATTCATAAACTGACGGTTTCACCGACGCTGAAAAGGTTTCTGTTGCAAAACTTGCCTTGCACCCAAATCAAAAAACGTCCCTAGGTCATAATTCAGGTCAAATGGTCATCTTTAGAGACGTTGGAAACGCCAAAATCTAGATAGTGTCAGAACGGAACCACTGCTCATTTTTTCCATGGAGATCATGTGTCAATCATTAAGTTTAAAGAAAGTGAACGAGTGAAACTCCGCGATTTTCAAACGCATCACGCAATGAATAAAATCCCACTTATTGAGTTAGAATCTGGTCTCGGAGAAACCGAATACCTTGAGCATGAAGGTAAGGTTCTTGGGGTAGCAACGATAGCTAAGAACGGTTTTCACCCCAATTATGACCACCTCTATTTCGCAGTGGTTGACCAAGATCCAAATGTGATTCAGTCATTGTACGATAGCTTAACGAGCGGGCGAAGCGCAGGCTTAGCTGCATTGCAAATCATGTACAACGAGCCTGATTTAGCGTCGCAAAGCGTGTTCACCAAAGCCAACGGATTTAACCTCACTCTCACGTGTAACTGCCCTGAAATTGATGTAAGCGCAAGCATTGCTAAGCTCGATACGATCTCTTTACCGATCGGGTTGCGAATATTGCGCTACAGCCAACTGACTTCTACTGAAAAGGCCGCGCTGCGTGCGTTTAGGCTTAACGGCTATGTTGAAACGCACTTTTGGAGTCCTCCTATCGACATCTCGGACGAACTTTGGCAGCGAACTGACGTCAGCGATGAAGAAGAAGAGTTATCTTGGTGTGTATTCAAAGGAGAGAAGCCTGTCCTCTGCTCAGATGCTCATATTGACGGGGACGATATTTGGCTAGGCTGGGGCTGGCACGACGAAGCAGCTGAACGTCCTGAGGTATTGAAGCAGGTATGGTCAATGGTATTGGAGCGACAGCTCACTGATTGTCAACGACAAGGAAAACGACTATTTGGTGAGTTTGACTCGCTGGATCGCTATGCCCAGTTCAAAAGTGAACGATTGGTTCATCTAACAAAAGACGTCAAATACATTTTTCAGCAGCGTGCGGACAGCTTCGATTAAGCAAACCACAAAAAAAGGACAGGGTAGTTGCTAGTTACACCTGTCCAACAGAGGTATTTAATAGAATTGGCTCACGTCGAGCTTATAGTGATAAAGCTTACGTAGGCAAAGGTTACGTGGGTATAGCTCAGGCGGAAGGCTCTGCGAAGAAGAGGGCAGAGGTCATTCTCAGAGAGCCCTAAAGCCGAAATCTCGCGACCACTTGTTCTAACTCTTCCACTTTTTTGTACAGTTGGCTGACAGCTTCAGCACCATCTTGAGTGGTTTTCACCGACGAATCCGCGATTTGACTGATAGCGGTAATATCGCTGGACATCTCTTGCGTCGCTGATGCTTGCTCAGTTCCTGCGGTCGCAATCATGTCGATCATACTGTTTACATCTTGTGCTCGGCTGACGATTTGAACGAGAGCATCGCCAGCAGAGTTGGACAAAGTGACCCCTTCCGCGACTAATTGAGTGCCCTCACTCATGCGATCCACCGCTTGGCGGGTTTCTTGTTGAATTGACGTAATCAGCCCACCGACTTCTTCCGTTGCCTTTGAAGTTCGCTCTGCGAGTCCTCTTACTTCATCGGCGACTACCGCAAAGCCTCTGCCTAAATCACCAGCCCGTGCGGCTTCGATTGCGGCATTGAGTGCAAGCAAATTGGTTTGCTCGGCAATGTCGTTGATGACTTTAATGACGTTACCGATCTCTTCTCCTCGTTTACCAAGGCTATCGACGGTTTCGGCCGTCTCATTCACCACTTCAGAGATGCGATTCATGCCATTGACCGTCTCTTGCATCAGCTTGCCGCCATTGCCGGCTTCTTCTCCTGCAATGCGAGCACTTTCAGCGGCTTCACCACTTTGATCCGCGACTTGATTGACCGTGATGCTCATCTCTTCGACGGCACTGGCGATCAAGGTGGCTTTGTCCGCTTGCTCCTGAATACCATGGGCAACTTGACGACTCATATCATCGACTTGGTGGGTGTTGTTGGCGACCTCCGAAGCAACATTGGTGATATCGCCCAATACATTGCGTAATGCTAATTGCATATCGTCAATGGCGCGCGCCAGTTTACCCACTTCGTCTTTGTTGGTTTCATTGATCGGTGGAGCTGAAAGATCACCCGAGGCGATCGCCTGCGCTCTTTGGGCGATGGTTTCGATACGTGTACGTATGATGGCGGATAATTTCCAAGCCACTGCGACCCCGACAACTAAAACCACGGTGACATTGACCCCTAACCAGAAAATAATGGTATCCATATTCTGATTCAGCTTTTCTAACGCTGATATGGAATCATCGCGCTCTTCTTGCGAAGAGACATCGAGAATATCTTCAAGGGGTTCGATGATTGAGTGCTCAAGATCGTCGACCAGCTTACTGGCCGCCGCTTTTGCTCCCGGGTCGTAGTTATTAAACACCTCTTCAGAAACTCTAATGATTTCTTGATAATATTGCTCAATTTGGCGGATTTTAGTCACTTCACTGGGACGTTGTTCTAACGGTTTAAGGCGAGCTAAATAATCACTGAAAGATTGAGCGTCTTTGTTAAAGGTTTCTCTCGCAGTGTAGTCACCCATGATGTACGCATTGAGCGCTGATATCATATCTCCCGCTTCATCCACTAGTTCTAAATAGTATCGAACCCCCGGCAAGTCATCATTGAGAGATTCATTAAGGTCGGTTGTTTTGTAGGCATCGGCAAACTCTTCATCTTTCAGGGCGTTCAAGAGGTCTTCAAGTGGGTCTCCGGTATTTTTCGTCAAATCAGCAATCATAGCGATTGCGCGTGCCTCATCGACAGGGGAATATTTCGCAAAGACTTGAGTTCGCATGGTGTTGATGTAGTCGTTTGCCAGCTTTTTTATCTTGTCCATCTTCTCGATATCAGAGGCTTTATTCGACTCAAGAGGACGAAGAATGGAGTAGTGATATTGAAACTCTTGGGCATTGGTCTCGAAGCTTTGTGATTCATCCGCTTCACCGTTCAAGTATTCTAAAACATTGGTTTGAAGATCACCGATTTCATCTAATACGTTTAGGTAGGCAAGAACGCCGGGTACATCATCAGCTTCAATTTCATAGGAAATGCTCGCCGAACGATTCACCACTGACCAGACGACAAAGGCGAGGATCAGGGTAGTAATGACAATGATTGAAAAACCAAGGTAGAGCGCATGCGTGAGTTTTATATTCATTACTTATCACCACAATGAGTTACGAACGGTCGCTTCACTAAGTATGGTGGTAAGCAGGATTAGTGCAAAAAATTTAGTGATAAATTTATAATCAAATGAAATGACAGGGTTTTAAATGAGACGGATAAAAAAACGCAGCCGAAGCTGCGTTTAATCATTCGTTCTTTAGGCCAGAAATTAAGGTGATATTCCTTAAGCCGAATGGCGTTGGCGCTGCTTGTTTGGGCGACTGTTGCCACTGGTATGGCTGCCATGACGTGAACGGTTCCCAGAGGTCGGTTTGCCTTTGCCTCGCGCCGCTGGTTTTTGGCCTCCACGACGTTGGTTCGTCGAGCCGTTGCCAGAACCTGAGCGCTTTTCTTCACCATTAGCGTTAGTGCGATTCTTATCACCGTTACTGCGCTTTTTATCGCCAGGGAAGCCCGGTTGAGTTTTGGTGTGCTTGGTAGCAAAACGGTGCGAACCGTGACGACCCGATTTACGGCGTTGTGCTGGTGTCTTCGCATCGACATCATCTTCAGGAACAAGACATCCCGGCTTATCACCAATAAGGTACTTTTTACCCATGTCGATCAAAGCTTCACGAATGATTGGCCAGTTTGCTGGATCGTGATAACGCAGTAGAGCTTTATGCAGACGACGCTGACGCTCACCTTTAGCGACGGGCACATCTTCACGCTTTTTGTACTTGACGCGTTTCAGTGGGTTTGTCTCTGAATAATACATTGACGTCGCGTTACACATCGGCGATGGGTAGAAGTTTTGCACTTGGTCGGTTTCGAAGTTGTTCGATTTGAGCCATAGTGCCAAGTTCACCATATCTTCATCTTTCGTCCCTGGGTGCGCCGAGATAAAGTAAGGGATCAGATACTGTTTCTTGCCCGCTTCCTTACTGTATTTTTCAAACAGCTCTTTGAAACGGTCGTAAGTGCCCATACCCGGTTTCATCATCAGATCCAGTGGACCTTTTTCAGTATGCTCCGGTGCAATCTTCAAGTAGCCACCAACGTGATGGGTAACCAGTTCTTTGACGTATTCCGGAGATTCTATCGCAAGGTCATAACGAACGCCTGAAGCGATCATCACTTTCTTAATGCCATCGACTTTACGTGCTTCACGGTATAGGTCGATAGTGTGTTTGTGATCGGTATTCAGCTTGTTACAGATCCCCGGGAACACACAGGATGGACGACGACAGTTTGCTTCTGCTTTTGGATCGCTACAGCCTAAGCGGTACATATTGGCAGTGGGGCCACCAAGGTCTGAAATCGTGCCAGTAAAGCCCGGAACCTTATCGCGGATCTCTTCCAGCTCGTTAATGATGGAGTCTTTCGAGCGGTTTTGAATAATGCGACCTTCGTGTTCGGTGATTGAACAAAAAGAACAGCCACCAAAACAACCACGCATGATGTTCACCGAGGTTTTAATCATGTCATACGCAGGGATCTTCGCTTTGCCATACCCTGGGTGCGGAACACGTGCGTACGGAAGACCGAACACAAAATCCATCTCTTCGGTGGTTAGCGGGATCGGCGCTTGGTTGACCCATAGCTCACGATCACCGTGCTTTTGGATCAAAGCACGACCAGAGTAAGGGTTAGTCTCAAGGTGTAAGATACGACTTGCATGGGCATACAAGATGCGATCATTGTTCAGCTTCTCGAAGTTCGGTAGGCGAACGGCTGTCGTCTTGGCGTCATGACGTGAAGGGCGAATAGTAATCGGCTGCGCTTTTGGCTCTTCTTCCTTCTTGGTGTCACACTGAGTTTCCACTTCATATGGGTTCGGTGGAATGAACGCCTCTTTACGTGGCTTTTCGATGCGAGAAGAGTCAATGACTTTATAACCTTCAGGCACTGCCGCTAAGTTAACTGCAGTACCACGAATGTCAGTCATTTCTGAGATGTCTTCACCCGCCGCTAGGCGATGTGCGACTTCCACCAAAGCACGTTCGGCATTACCAAATAGCAAGATATCTGCTTTTGAATCGAGCAAAATCGAGCGACGGACTTTGTCTGACCAATAGTCATAGTGTGCCACACGACGCAAGCTGGCTTCGATGCCGCCAATGACAACGGGCACGCCTTTGAACGCTTCGCGACAACGTTGGGTATAGACTAACGTAGCACGATCTGGACGGTGACCGCCTTCATTGTTTGGGGTGTAGGCATCATCGTGGCGTAGCTTTTTATCCGCTGTGTAGCGGTTGATCATGGAGTCCATGTTACCAGCGGTTACACCAAAAAATAGGTTTGGTCTGCCTAGGCGTTCAAAGTCTGACTTATCGTTCCACTTTGGTTGCGCCAAGATACCAACGCGAAAGCCTTGGGATTCTAAAAGACGACCAATGATCGCCATACCAAAACTTGGGTGATCGACATAAGCATCACCCGTGACGATGATAATGTCACAGCTGTCCCAGCCAAGGGCATCCATTTCTTCTCTGCTGGTGGGCAGAAACGGTGCGCTGCCGAAGCACTCGGCCCAGTACTTTTTGTATTGATGGATGGGGGTGATATCGCTGTGCATAAAAAAACCTCAAATTTTGCGAGCGCGAATTATAGCGGGTCGACCAATGAGTATCTAGCGGAACATAACCTTAGATTTCACAAGGTCAGGGGTAAAGTGTAGCTCGCTTCGCGTAAATAGAAGGAAAACTGTTCTACGCTTAGTATTAAAGTTGCATATCGAGAGGCTGCTATGGAAATAAATAAGTCAAAAGTTGAGAAGAAAGACGCAGAGCCTCTAAAAATCAATCGTTACTCTGTGTTTGACTGGTTCTTAGATTTTGAGAATCAGCAGTTTGGAGGCGATGATGAGCTGGTCCAATGGTTACTGTTAGGGGTTCATACAAAAAGCCGATATGAGAGCGGAAGTGTGCCTGTTTCTCAATTGTTTTCACTGATACCAAGTAAACAGCGTAAAGAATTGGTCAAAACGTGTCACCAAGTTCTTAACGATGGGGAAAGTCGAGATGCGCGAGTGTGTGTGTTACCCGGTGGCGCATTGATGACATATGTTGAATTGGTTATTCATAAGCACTCAGAGCATGTGATTACCGGTACGTTACAACCTTGCTTAACCTTAAATACTCGCCAAGAGCTGGCGTCCATTTTTCTGAATCTCTTTGATAATGATCATCATGGTTTGATTCTAACGGATAATGAGACTCGAATTTTGACCTGTAATCAGTATTTTGAGAAATCCAGCGGATATAAACGCCATGAATTATTAGGCTTAAAAACCAATATATTTAATGCTGATAAGCATTCAGAAGACTACTTTTCTGGCCTTTGGGCTCAAATCTCCAAGCATGGTTACTGGAATGGAAGCATGCTCTCACGGAGAGCGAATGGCAGTGTTTACCCGCAAGAGTTAACGATCCAAAGAGTTGTGTTGGATGATGGGCGCGACTATTACTTGGGGATGAGTGTCGATATTTCCGAACATTTGGACCGGATAGAAGACAATGTTCTAGGCGGGGTCGATCTGTTAACTCAGTTGCCAACCAAAGAAGTCTTTATTGAACAGCTTGAATCTATTTGTCGACGAAAAGAAGAGGACCAGGGCGTTATGGTTCTCTCTATTCAGCCTAGCTTTGATGAATTTACTGAGTTCCAGCAAAAAGCGGAGTTTGGCTTACACATCCAGAAAGATACGACGTGCACTTTAGCCGGATACCTTGGAGAGAATCATTATGTCATTGCACTGACTTATCCAATCATTGATAAGAAGCCATTAGTGACCTCTATTCGCAAAGCGATCAGTCAGTTTTTAACGGCAATGAAGCTGGAGTCATTTACGCTTTACCGTAGTGTCATGAAAGGATTGACAGGTGTATCAATTCTTGGGGTCGATGCGAAGTCACCGAGAATGATGTTCTCCCATGCTAATCAAGCCGTGTTAGAAATGCCGATCAGTTCAGGGCGTAACATTGGCTTTTACGATACGCATTTTCACGCACAAGTAGAGCGTAAAAAAAGCCTAGAAGACCAAGTCACCATGGCGATAAAGAATCGTGATGTTGAAGTTCACTTCCAGCCGATTGTGGACATTAAACAGTGGAAGGTCGATAAATTTGAGTCATTGTGCCGTTTTCCATCGATTAAAGAACCGTCCACGAATGTGGAAGAGCTGATTTCTTTGGCAGAAGATATGGGTCTTATCAACGAGTTAGACAGTGTTATTTGTCAACTATCGGTAAAGGCAATCCCTGAACTTAAAGCAATCTTTGGCGCACACGTTGGCGTGACAATTAACCGTTCTCTGCATACAGAAGGATGTGTGATTGATGTTTTAACCAGTGCGGCGGAAATTATTCAGTCAAGTGGGGTGAATTCAAATGACATCACGCTTGAGATAACGGAGCGAGCGTACTTCGATAGTGAAGAGCAGTGTGCGGAAGCGTTGCAGATTCTAAGGTCGGAAGGGATTACTATTGCCATTGATGATTTCGGCACCGGGTATTCATCATTTCATTATTTACATCACTGCCATTTTGATGTGTTGAAAATTGATCGCTTATTCGTGTCTCAATTAAAGGAGGGGAGCAATCAGTACTTTATTGTAAAAGCGTTGACTGAGCTTTCTCATCAATTGGGACTCAAAGTGATTGCCGAAGGGGTCGAAACTGAAGAAGAATTACAGGTTTTACGGAGCTTGAAGGTTGATAGTGTACAGGGGTATTTATTCGCTCCTGCAATGTCAATAGAGCAACTAAAGTCATTGGATTTAGTCAATGACTTTAAGAAGCATCAAGGGCATATTGGAGCGGAGCGTACGGTAATGAAGCTCGCTTCATCTGGTGTAAAAAGGGTGGATTCTGGTGAGCCTATTTCTACTGTTTATCAATATCTTCAAGAACCATTGGTCAATCTAGTGGCGGTTGTCGTTGATGGAGAGTGCGTTGGTTTGGTCGATAGAGAGCATTTAAATCTACATTTGACTCCGACAATGGCGACAGATCGAGAAAGCTCACAAGAAGCAGAACGCTGGAAGCGCCCAACCTATCAAGTGATGCATAAAGATTTTGCGACAGTGAATTGGAATGAATCTGTGAATTCGGTCATTGAGATGCTCACGGATGGTAAGGAGCTCCCATGGGTAGTAGAAGACGATCATGGTCGCTTTAAAGGGGTCATTGAAGAGAATCGTGTATTGCACATGATGTTAGAACAACATCAGTAGCGGAAGAAAACGTGGGTATGTTTGTAATAATGTGGGTGTGCGAATTGCTGTCTGAAGAAGCTTTGGTTATCATGCCGCCCACACTATTTATAAACAATTTGAGCTATGATCCCGCTATTACTCGCTACATTTCCTCCTATGCTTTTGGGGGCGCAACTGGTACTCAACCTGATTCTTGTTAAGGGCGATATTTGCCCTGGTCAACGTGGTCGTCTGCATAAGCTGATCCCTGCGCTGAGTGTACTTTGGCTAGCAGTGGTATCGATCAAACTGGAAGCCTTCTTGATTGTGGCGGCACTGATGTACTTTTTCACACAAGTGCAAACCAAGAAAACCCGTGATGCTGGACCGCTTTGGGTCATCTATCTTGCCAATGGGCTTTCCGTCGCGTTTGTCGCAATCCAAATTAGCCAGCAGCCTAGTTTAGCGGCCTCGGCGATCAGTTTTGTCTCGATTTTCTTGTCTGGTGCGGTGTTCTCGCACCTACTATTGACGGTGGCGCGCAGTCGCTTGCAAGCCTTCCACCGTATTCTTCCTTTTACGGGAATTGTATCTGCGATGGTCACCGCATTACTGCTGGTCGCGCTGGTGTATGGATTAACCCCTGAGCAACTTGAGTCAATGACGATGCCAATCGTGACCACCTTGGTGGTGATGATCACCGGTATTGTGGTATGGAGCTGGCACATTATCCGTGCGAGCAAAGCGAACAAAGTTCAATTGTCGGCGGCGCTGGTGGTGATGTTGCTAGCTGGCATTCAAATCCAAGCCTTGTATCCAATGATTGGTTGATTGGTTGATTGGTTGATTGGTTGATTGGTTGATTGGTTATCCCTATTGATAGAAGAAGCGGCGTATCGCCGCTTTTTTAATGCCTTGCTATCAAAGCACCTTACAAACAACTCAAGCCATTTTCGTTGAACCTAGCATCTCGAGGTTACTTGGGTATATTGAGCAATATGAGAATAGCTTCACGCCTTACAGGATAAAATCGAACTAAGCTTTATATGAGCCATCGATTTACCTTGGTGAATCAGGTTGGCTGTACGTTCGTGGAACAACGAGCATAGACTTCGAAAAGGAGCGCAACCATGGATTTGAGCAATGTGAGACAATTAGATAGTGCCATTCTTCTCGGCATCGTTAATGAAAAGCTTCGCTTAGAGTGTGATAGCTTGGAAGATTTAGTGAGTTGTTACGAGATGGACGTTGATTCTCTGGTTGGCAAGTTGGATGGGCTTGGCTATCACTACGACCCATTAACCAATCAGTTCAAAGCGACTTAGATTTAGCGACGTTAGACAGTTAACAAGCGGCAATTGCTGCGGGTTGATTGAGGTTGACGCATACGATGAGAGGCAAGCTCTCATCGTATGTAAAGCCTAAAGCCTAAAGCCTAAAGCTTAAAGCTAAGCCATTTTGATCCCATCTAAGTGGCTTTTACACTGCTGTCTGGCGGTGGTAAAGAAGGCTTGCAGGTAACGTTTGTTTTTATCTGAGTTACGTGTTGCGGCAAACAAGCGTCGCCATAAACCCTCGCCTAAAGGTTTACTCGCAATCAATCCTTGGCGAGAAAATTCACTGATCGCCCAGTTTGGCAATGCAGCAACGCCAAGCCCCGCAGACACCATTTGCACGAGCATTAACGTATTGTCCGCTTGTTTCCATTTTGCTGGCTCAATGCCCGCAGGTGTCAAGAAGTGCTTCACCACGTCCAGCCTTTGCTTCTGAACGGGGTAAGAAATCATCGTCAGGTTGCTAAGATCTTCCGGTTCAATCCATTCTTTATCCGCAAGTGGGTGATTGGTCGCGGTGATCAAGCGCATTTCAAAATCAAACAAAGGCTCATAATGCACTTCTGAACGCGGCTGAATGTCAGATGTGATCACTAAATCCAACTCGCCAGCCATCAAAGCGGGGAGCGGCTCGAAGCCAAAACCCGATGAAAAGTCGAGGGTCACACTTGGCCAAGTCACTTGATACTCTTTGAGAGCAGGCATTAACCATTGGAAACAGGAATGGCACTCAATCGCCATGTGCAAGCGACCATTCATGTCTTCTTTCAAACTTGATAGCTCGTTTTCAGCACGAGCCAGTTTTGGTAGAACGTCATCCGCTAGACGCAGCAAGATATCGCCTTCTGAAGTGAAGCGTACCGGGCGAGTTTTACGTAAAAACAGTTGCCCGCCAATGCGCGTTTCTAAATCTTTAATCTGATGTGACAACGCAGATTGTGTGAGGTGTAGGGTCGTTGCGGTAGCGGTTAGCGATCCCGTATCGCGCAACGTTGTCAGCGTGCGCAAGTGTTTCAGCTCAATCATGAATTCCTCTCAATCTGTGCTTCTTTCCTTGAATACCTCTAAGTTAACAGATTAATTGGAGCTGTAAACATCTAGACGTCTATTCTTGTTAATTTAATTCACTGCGCATATTTATTGCTCGAAACAGTTCACGAAATTGTTTTCAACATTATCTACTTTCATTAACCCGCATTTAACAAAGGGTCTTTATGAATTTTTCTAATAAACAAGTTGAATAAATGGATGTTGTCCACGGGCGGTGTTCGAGAGATATTTTAGCCATCCAGACATCCTGGGGCAGCAACGGAAATCCAGAGCAGCGAAAGGGGATGAGCTGACCCAAATTACAAAGAATCATAAGTTTAAGGATTACTGATATGGCTACGACAACTCACATTCTTGGTTACCCTCGTGTTGGCGAAAAACGTGAACTGAAATTCGCACAGGAAAAATACTGGCGCGGTGAAATTGAACAAGCGGAATTGAAAGCGGTGGGTTCGGATCTTCGAACGAAAAACTGGAACACTCAAGCTGAAGCTGGGCTAACTTTTGCGACCGCAGGTGACTTTGCATGGTATGACCATGTGCTTTCAACCACTCTATTACTCGGTCATGTGCCTAAACGACATAACAAGGGTTTTCCTGACTTAGATACGCTCTTCCGTGTCGGTCGTGGCCAGTCTCAGGCTAAGGCGAGCTGCTGTGGCGGTAACTGCGGCGAGGCAGCGTCTGACATGACGAAATGGTTTAATACCAACTATCACTACATTGTTCCTGAATTTTCGAAAGACGATACTTTTGAGGTGAGCTGGCCGCAGCTGTTTGATGAAGTGAATGACGCGATTAAAGCGGGTCACCAAGTGAAGCCGGTTCTGCTTGGCCCTCTTAGTTACCTTTACTTAGGTAAAGAAGTTGAAGAAGGGTTTGATCGCTTGACGCTATTGCCGCGTTTGTTAACCGCTTATCAAGCGATTTTGGCAAAACTGGCGAAGCAAGGTGTCGAGTGGGTGCAAATTGATGAGCCAATACTGGCACTTGAACTTGAAGATAAATGGGCGGACTCCTTCAAGCTGGCGTATCAAGTGATTCGCAGCGATGTCAAAGTGCTCCTCACAACGTTCTTTGATGCGGTTGATGATACGTTGGACAAGATTGTTGAGTTGGATGTCGATGGTCTTCATATCGACTTGTCTGCCGCGCCGCAGCAGCTGGATTCGGTATTAGCAAAACTGCCGCAAGGTTGGGTGCTGTCAGCAGGTGTGGTAAATGGCCGTAACGTGTGGCGCACCGATTTAAGCGCTCAGTTGGAAAAACTCTCCCCTGTGAAAGAGAAGCTAGGTGACAACTTATGGGTAGGCAGTTCCTGTTCATTACTGCATAGCCCAGTAGATTTGGACTTGGAGCCAGCACTGAGCGAAGAAGTACGCAGTTGGTTCGCCTTTGCAAAACAGAAAGTATCGGAAGTGGCGTTGCTGGGTAAAGCACTGGATGGTGACCAAGACGCGATTCAAGCTTGTGCCGAATACAGCCAGCCAATCAAAGATCGTAAAACAGCGAAGCACGTGAACAAACCTGCGGTACAAGAGCGTGTAAACGCCATTACTCAAGCGCTGGTAGACCGCAGTGCCCCTTATGCAGAACGTGCCGCTCACCAAGCGAAAGTGTTGGGCTTGCCACTGCTACCAACAACGACAATCGGTTCATTCCCGCAAACAGGTGAAATCCGTGTTCAGCGCAGTGCATTCCGTACCGGAAAACTGTCAGAAGCTGAGTACGAAGAAGCACTTAAAGGGCACATTGCCGATGCCGTAAAACGTCAAGAAGCGTTAGACCTCGATGTATTAGTACATGGGGAAGCAGAACGTAATGACATGGTTGAGTATTTTGCAGAACATCTAGAAGGCTTCCAGACGACGAAATTTGGTTGGGTACAGAGTTACGGTTCTCGCTGCGTCAAACCAGCGATTGTCGTCGCGGACATTGAGCGTCCTGAACCGATGACGGTCGGTTGGTCAACCTATGCGCAGTCTCTGACCACGAAACAGATGAAAGGCATGCTGACAGGTCCGGTGACCATTCTATGCTGGACATTCCCACGTGAAGACATCACACGCAAAGAGATCACCAACCAATTGGCATTGGCACTGCGTGATGAAGTGTCAGACCTACAAGATGCAGGCATTAACATTATTCAAATTGATGAGCCGGCGATTCGTGAAGGACTACCGCTGAAGAAGCGTGACCATCAAGAGTACCTAAACTGGGCGGTGGATGCATTCAAGATTTCAGCCGCCAGTGCGAAGCCTGAAACGCAGATCCACACTCACATGTGTTACAGCGAATTTAACGAGATCATTGAGTCGGTCGCAGCGCTGGATGCGGATGTTATTACCATCGAGACGTCTCGTTCAAATATGGAACTGCTAAAAGCGTTCGAAGACTTTAACTACCCGAACGAAATTGGACCAGGTGTTTACGATATTCACTCACCGAACATCCCGTCCGAAGAGTGGATTGTTGATTTAATTCGAAAAGCGGCGAAGAAAATTCCAGTGGAGCGTTTATGGGTTAACCCTGACTGTGGTCTTAAAACGCGTAACTGGGCTGAAACTGAAGCGTCATTGGCTAACCTAGTGTCTGCTGCGAAAACACTGCGTAAAGAGTTTAACAAGGCGGAAGAGACGGCGGAAACAGGCGAGTTAGTAGGCGCGTAATTTGACCTCACAGATGCTGGCATACACAACATAAACAAAAAAGATAACAAGACCAAAGGACTCACGTAAGCGAGTCCTTTTTTATACCCAGTAACTTATTGAGAAACGGGCCACATTTCCCAGAAGGTAGATTCCATGCCTTCTTCGGCGCTGTCTGGAGTCAAAGAGAAGAAATCAAGATTGGTTTGGCGCTCAACTTCATCAACGGTGGTGACAAAACTTGGGATCTCACTGCTTGATACTGCTCGATGAGGGACGATGAACGCAATGGCGTCGTTGTAATAAGGGTCAAGAACCACTTTGTAGAAGGCACTTGGGATCACGACACCATCACCAATGCTGGATTCGTTACCATTGTAAATTGGGCCTGTTACGACATACAGCTCATTGTATTCGTTCGCTAGATCACGAACATGCTCTTCCAAAATGCGCCAACCATTGCGATTAAAACCGGGTAGTTGCGGTGACATGTTGCTCATCAAGAAACTTTCCAGCATCGAGTTTTGCGTGAAATCCATGGTCGCAGAGGGTGCTAAATGGCCTCGGTCATACCCCGACTTTGAGTAGTCGGCGAGCGTCGACTGTGCATATTGCGGTAACTCAGCATCGGCTTTAAAGCGATTACTGCGTTTAAACTGCGCATTCACACTCTCTTTGGTGATGTGATACGCAACCCAGTCAGCATTTTTAGTTTGGTAGTTGTAGCCTACAGCATAACCCGTACGACACAGCACCTGATCAACCGCCCCAGAAGGCAGTCCTTTTTCCAAATGTTGACCGCAGGTTTCCGTGGCAAATGCAGAAGGTGACATGGCAAACAGTGCCGCTGCTAGGGGTAGTAAGAGTTTTTTCATTATTTTCTCCTTATTGTTCAAAGAGAAAATAAAGTTTTCACTCTAAGAATGACGTGATGGCATTCATAAAATGGATACAAATGAGTAGTTTATAACTAGCATTTTATAAATTCTGGATTTGAAATCGATATCACAACACATTTCATTAACATTTAAATGGGCTAAAATTGGGATAGACTCCCTTCTGAAAAAGAAGCGCGTCAAATGTGGCAATTCGGAGAAACACCAACCGATTTCATAAGTCGTTACACAAGTCGGCACATTAACGCTTTACATCTCGTGCGAAGCATTGAACACTGCGACTCGACGTAAAATAGAGCCGACAAAGTAGAGTCAGTACAAGATTATGAGTAACACAACCCCGAAAAAGTCGAATCCCTTATTCGAAATCCTATTCAACGTATTCATCCCATCCATTATTTTGATGAAGTTCAGTGGTGAAGAGCACCTTGGAACGCAAATGGCGTTGATTGTCGCTTTGCTATTCCCGATTGGATACGGCGGCATGGATCTTATCCAAAATAAGAAAGTCAATTTCATCTCGATTCTTGGTTTTGTCAGTGTGTTACTGACAGGTGGTATCGGGTTACTAGAACTGGATACGCGCTGGTTAGCATTGAAAGAAGCGTTAATCCCAGGCTTGATCGGCTTGGTTGTGTTTGGTTCTACATTTACCCGCTACCCACTGATGCAAAAATTGATTCTTAACGAGTCGATTCTTAACTTACCGTTGATTTATGAGCGTCTGGAAGAAAGCGGTAAAACGGAGCAATTTGAACGTTGCTTAATGTCGTCTAACTACCTATTTGCCAGTACTTTTGCTTTCTCATCAGCGATGAACTATTTCCTTGCAACTTGGATTGTGACCAGCCCAGCGGGCACGGCTGAATTTAATGAGCAGTTGGGTGAGATGACCTTGTATAGCTATCCAGCCATTGCTATCCCAAGCATGTTGATGATGTTCGGTATCTTCTACTATGTTTGGCGTCAAATCCGTGCCATGACCTCCTTAGAGACAGAGCAGATTTTCCACGCTAAATAGTGGGTTTAACGCACCGCTGGTTTAAAGCAATGAAAAGGGCAAGTCAGTTAAATGACTTGCCCTTCTTTTTTATTCGACGACTGGTGTTCGACGACGGTCGACAAAGTGTTATTCGGACTCAGATTTCGAGCTTTTTACAATCACAGTGGGTTGCTCCATTTTGGAGGCCTCACAGCAACGACTTTTTATTGGCCGACGCGAAAATACTACGCCAATGGCTAATAAGGCGATAAAACTCAGAAAAATGATAAAAGTGAGCATTAACGTCATTTGGTTCCCCCCAATCCCTACAGGGATCAGTGTTGGTCACACAAGCTCGCGATGCAATGCGGCTTTTGTAACCAACTATGAATTACTCTACTTTCTAAAGGAATGTTGACGTAGGGCTGAAATAACGTCTGGATGAAGAAACAAAAACAGCCGCATTAGCGGCTGTTTGAATTGTAATCATGCTGTCTAGCTTAGAAAGCCATTTTTATCCAGATTAGTAAGCCATTATTGCTGCTTCTCTTTTGGTTGGCATGTCTCTTCAGTTACGAGTTGATCAACCATCAATTGTCCACGAGTGTTACGGATTTTCAGGCGATAAGCTAAGCCCATATCCAACTGGCTACGTACTTCTTTTCCTGTGCAGTAGCGGTGAATGCTGGTATTCACTAGACGTTGTAATGGAATCGCACCTTTCGCGGATTCGTTGTAGATCATCACAATCTCAACCACGTTCTGGTTCGAGGTTGCGCGCATTATGCGCAGCGGGCCATGCTCTGTCGGCAGCCCAGAAGACAGGACTCCGGCACGGTTTGAAGCAAGTAATTCCAGTTGACGTTCTTTGTCACCTGTTGAAGAACAACCCGCAAGGGCTAAGACAGCGAGAGCGCCACAAATAAACTTTTTCATAATTAAAACACTTTCTTGAATGGTTTGACGATGACGTTTTGGTAAACGCCAGCGGCGATGTATGGGTCTGCATCAGCCCAAGCTTGTGCCGCTTCAAGAGAGTCGAATTCTGCAATGACGGTTGAGCCAGTGAAGCCTGCTTCACCAGGGTTGTCAGAATCGATCGCAGGCATAGGACCAGCAGTTAGCAGTCGACCTTCAGCGTTCAGTTTTTCTAGACGCTCTAAGTGTTGTGGACGGACGCTCAATCGTTTTTCTAATGAGTTCTCGACATCCTGAGAAAAAATCACATACCACATAGTATTTCCTTAATAGTCAGTGCTTTGAGTTGTTGTCTAATCTACTCTAAATCAGGTAGTTCATGACGACTCAATTAAGAGATTTGTGAAATCCCACTAAATTTCATGTGCATTGATACACTTGCATCATGCTTACGGACTGGTTTTCCACGCTAT
Organism: bacterium sp. HQB-39; assembly: GCA_043422575.1. GTDB lineage: Bacteria > Pseudomonadota > Gammaproteobacteria > Enterobacterales > Vibrionaceae > Vibrio. The sequence goes on from JBHOHG010000028.1 coordinate 29,213, forward strand.
TTTCCGCAGCGGTGGGTTCTGTAAGCTTACTTTGGAATGGCTCTCGGCTTGCCTTCGCTATCGATGGCGACATAGTTGAACGTTGCTGCACACACTTGGAAACGGTCACCAATGCCTTGTTCTTTAACTGGTTTAACCCAGACTTCGAGATTAATCGACATGGAAGTTCGACCAATTTTGGTACATTCGCCGTAACAGCACACCACATCACCGACCTTCACCGGTTTTTTGAATGTAATATCAGAAACCGAGACGGTAACGATTCGACCATGAGAGATTTCTTTTGCGAGGATACCACCAGCTAAATCTAGCTGAGACATGATCCAACCACCAAAGATATCACCATTTGCATTGGTATCGGCTGGCATAGCTAGGGTACGAAGGAGAAGTTGCCCAATCGGGGCGCTAATTTCTTGGCTCATAATGACACATACAACAAACAAAAAAAGCGACGAAAGGGTCGCTGCAAAACAGAATTCGGATTATATCAGAATATTCACCGGATGCGGATGTTTAGTCATGGTGATGGGTGAGATGAATTGATCCTATTGCTGCCTTTTGGGATACGCATAAACTCCCGTGAGCAAAATAAAGAGTAAGGTCGCGGCGAGTAAGCCAAATATTTTAAAATTAACCCAAACGTCAGGCGGCATAGAGAACGAGATATACAGGTTGAGTGCGGCGCATCCAGTGAAAAATGCAACCCAAGCCCAAGTGAGGTGACGCCACACTGGATCAGGGAGTGGGAGATCATCGCTAAGTATCATTTTAATGATATTGTTGCCCAACCATTCGCTAAGGCTGAGACCGATGGCAAGTACCCCATAAACGATGGTTGCTTTCCATTTGACGAATGGTTCACCTTGCACAATAAGGGTTAAGCCGCCAAAGATAATGACTATCAGCAGGGTGATAAGTTGCAAACGTTCGATGCGTTTGTGCCGTATGAAAGTGATAGACACTTGAACGATAGTGGCAAGGATCAAGGCTCCCGTAGCAGAATAGATATCATGGGCATGGTAGAGAATAAAAAAGATCACTAAGGGCGCAAAGTCGAACAGTGATTTCATTAGGCAAAAGATTCCCTGATGGCTGCGACACGAGTATAACTTAGTCTATACCCAAGTAACCTCGAGATGCTAGGTTCAGCGAGAAGCGATTGGTTTTATATCAAGGTATTGCTTTGCAGATATCGTGGTTCTATATCAAGAGGCGAATTCAGTAAGCGGGCACTGAATCCACCACTCGAAAATTTTCTGGGATTAGCTCAATTCGTCAACTTATCAATGTCTTAAGGAAAACACGAAAGTTTTGGAGCCTAGACCCCAACGGTTTGGTAATCCGCGATTAATGCCTTCATATCTTCTAAATAGCCTTCGCTTTTTAGATTGGCTAAGGTGACTTCCAACTCTTCATCAGTCATTGAAAAACAGGTGGTTTTACCTGTAATCATCCCTAGATACTCATGATATTCCTGCTCAGTAAAATGACCGACCCGATCCATTAGAAGCGCACGGATACCGTGATGAATTAATCCATAGTAGGTTTGGCGATGTAACGTCATAACTCCATCCTCCACAAGGTGCCGAAAGTTTTTTGACACCGATTTTTCCTGTGAAAGAACTTAAGCAAAGCAGATGCCATTTTTGTGAATGCTGTATGGCTAAATGGTTAAATCGCTGAAGTTGGGAGGAATGTTTTAATTTCCTCGCCTTTAGGCATTCAGTGACAAGGTTAGGCTTTGGGTGTGTGAGCGGGTTTACGCATTTTGACTGGCAATTTGAAATTGATGGGTAGCTTCCAGCTCAGGCCCAGTGAATGCGGGAAATATTTCAACAATCTTAACTTTCATGACGTTTTTTTGACCGTTTTACCGTAAGTTAATCATGAATCTGAGGTTTGACTTGAATTGGAGAGAACGATGGAAGCCGTCGATGTATCTTATTTTTTATCATTACCAGAGCAACAGACTTTCGAAAAACCGCTGGTGGATATGACCATTGCCGCCAATAAAAATACCCATTTCTATGTCGATGACCGAGAGCATCCTAAAGCATGGTTGTTTGTACGAAGAAATGTTGAAGCAGTACTTGTCCTCGCGGAAGGATTTGAGACAGCGGAAGGATTTGAGAAAACGGTGGTCGATCAGGCCGTTGATTTGTTCAGAGAGCATAACGCGATTTTGATCATTGCTAATCAGCAGGAATGCCTCGCTTATCTCAAAAGTGAATATAGTTTTGGGGTGGTTGAGCGTTCAAGTTTTATTTATCAAGGCGATACCACTTTATCGCCTAGATTGGATGATCTTGATGCGGATTTATCATTGAAGCATATCGATATTGCGTTAGCACAGCGACTCTTTGATGGGGTTGATCCAGATTTTCGTATTTTCTGGTCCTCAGCCGACGAATTTATTGAGGCAGGTGGGAGTGGGATCTGCTTGATGGATGGTGACACGATCGTATCATGTGCATGGTCTGCGTATGTGTCGGGCAAGCATGTGGAAATTGCCATTATGACGGCTGAAGACCATCGTCAAAAAGGCTATGCATTCCACCTTAGCCAAGCTTATATCCGACTGATTTTGGCACAAGATAAGACACCTTGGTGGGGGTGCCATAAGTCCAATGTCGCCTCCCATCAATTGGGGCTTAAATTGGGGTTCAATGTGCTTGATGAATACGCTTGGTGTTTTGCTGGTTAAGTGCAGCAACATGTCGCTTAGATAAATGGACAATAATAAAGCCACTCGAGAGAGTGGCTTTCGTCGTTAACAACAAACAAAGTGACCCATTAAAACGCCGCTTCAATGGTGCCATTAAAGGTTTCATCGAGGAAATCTCGAATCGGTTGAGATTGGTAAATGGCAACAAACTTTTTGTAGTCGGCGTTGTTTTTATCGGCTTCTCGGGTCGCGATGACCATCACTGCTAATGCTGCTTGCTTTGATTCAAGGAAGATACTCTGTTTTTTCGGATCCAACCCTGACGACATGACGTAATTCATAGTGATTGCTGCTGCATCAACGTCGCCTAACGTTCTCGGCAACTGTGCGGCATCCACTTCAACGAATTCAAAGTTCTTCGGGTTGCTGACAATATCAGTCAATGCCGCTTTATGACCCACTCCTTGCTTCAAGGTGATTAAGCCAGCATCTTCCAATAGCAAAAGCCCACGACCGCCATTGGTCGGGTCATTCGGAATCGCGATACGCGCTTGTTCAGGTAATGCTTCGAGAGACTTGTGCTTGTTAGAGTAAACCCCCATACGCATTAAGATCGATGAGCCAATAGACACTAATTGAGAGTTGTGGCTGTTGTTAAAGTTATCGAGGAAAGGTTGATGTTGATAGCTGTTAATATCAATGCTGCCATCATTTAACGCGGCATTCGGCGTGACGTAATCGGAAAACTCCACCACTTCGATTTTTAAGCCTTGCTTTGCCGCTTCTTTGGCAACCGCTTCGACGACTTGTGCATGAGGACCAACCGTTGCACCCACTTTAATCACGTGATCTTCTTGTTCTCCACAAGCTGTTACCGCAATTGCTGCGGCAAGTACAAGAGGGAATCGTTTCAACTGACGTAAACTAACCATAATAACTCCATTTATATTAATTGATGTCTGGACGTCTAGATGGTTAATTTATCACGTCGTATAAATGGGTCAATATAAAATTAAGTGAGTATGTTGATTTTCTGTGGGAACCCATGAAATACATAGAGTGACAGCGTCACCCACACTATACCTTGCTGATTTTATGGAAATAAAGTTGACCTTACCCTTAGGGTAAGGTTTACACTTACAGTTCATTAGCTAGAGTTTCCATTGTTAGGAAAAGTGATGACATACTCGACCAAACAGACGCTTATTACTGTCTTCAGCATTATTGCAATGTTGATGTCGAGCTATGTGTCGGGCATGCCAATGATGGTTATGCAAGGCTCTCAAGTTAACCTTGATCCTGGCTTTCAAGTGACGTCTGTGGAATCAGACACGGATTGCCATTCTCACACACTTTCCTCACCGGATACGATGGCACAAGCCAGCACTTTGACAAGCGAGCACCAGACGAGCGCTTCGACTAAGCATTGCGGCAGTGCTGGTGGAGCCGATAGCTGTTGTATCTCGCTATGTGCTACCGCTTCTTACCCATTGCAATCAACCCAAACTTTAAGTGGCTTGCTTCCTTCACTTGCCCTTCACCGCACAGTGAAAATTGGTGTCAAAGTTAAGCGCGTGCAAACCTTACTCCGCCCACCTTCCCACACATTCAATATTTAATCCTGTAGACCCTCTCAGCCAAACGGCTGCGCGATATGCGCAGGAAAGCCTTTGTGACGGCTTCCTCCTTGGCATGAGATCCATCCATTTTGATTTTGGATCACTATTGTGAATATTGAATTTTGTCGTCTCGGCTTAGCAAAAACCAAGACGCTGGCACTTGCCATTTCTCAAGTAATGGTTCCGGTTGTAGCGATTCCTACCGTAACTGTTCCTGTGTTAGCTATTCCTATGATAACTATTCCTATGATAACTACTCCTGTTAAAACTATGGCAGCAGTGACTTCTTCAGCATTACTTATCTCAGCATTCGCTATGCCGAGTTTTGCTGCTGCACAGGGCGCGACTTCTGAGCAGATTGTTCAAGGAACCAAGCAGTTAAATACTTTGATTCTTAGTGCGCTATCGACAGATAGCCTACGTAAACAGGTTCGCCAAGAAGCGGATGCGGTACTGGCTGCTGGCTTAGCCAGTGCGACCTTGATGGACCCCAAATTAAAGGTTGGGTTGGGCGGTGTACCTGTCGATTCTTTCGCACTCAATGATGACCCTATGACCACTCTTTCGGTCGGCTTGATGCAGCAATTTGAGCGAGGGGAGACCCTGACGCTTAAGGAGGCACAGTCGACACAGCAAGCGCAAGGGATGCAATGGCAAATAGAGTCAAGAGAATGGCAGGTTGCCGACCAAATGACTCAGCTCTGGCTGGAGCTGGGCTATCTACAATATGCAGAGACAGCATTGCAAGAGCATCAGCGTTTACTGGGGCAGATGAAACAGTTTGTTCAAACCAACTACGCGATTGGAAACAGTGAAGCGCAAGATCTCATTCAGATCGAAATTCAGTCGGTAAAACTGGATGAACAGCGCCACTTGAATCTACAACAACAACAGAAAATTATGGCGCAGCTTGGCGAATGGTTGAGCGAAAAAGAGCACCTTTCTCTTGCTGATCTGACCGCCAGTTACCAATTAGATTGGACTCATTTAGAAGCGTTATTAACGTCTTCGACGGATGAATACGCGCTACTAAATCGACACCCTAATGTACAAACGTTGGATGCCCGTATTTCTGTACAACGCACACAAGTGAAGTTGGCAAAACAAGCCTATCAGCCACAATTGGGTGTTGAGGTCATGTACGCTCATCGCCAAGCCAACGGGATGATGGGGGATCCGGCTTCGGATTTGATCAGTGCTTACGTGACCTTGGATTTGCCCTTTTTTACTGAGCAGCGTCAAGACAAGCAACTAGAGGCTGCTCAATATCAAGTGGGTGCCGTGCAATATCAAAAAGATACTTTATTGACGCAAATGCGCACCCAAGTATCAGCACTCGTTAGTGACAAGTCCCACCTTATCGAGCGTATCGCTCGCTATCAACAGCGTTTGATCCCACAAGTTTCCGCACGGATTGAAGCCATTGAGCGAGGCTATCAAAACAACACCGCTCAATACAGCGACATGATTACGGCCTCACAGGATTTGCTTGCATTTAAATTGGAGCTCGCCCGATTGCAAACAGACCTGAATCAAACACAGCGCGCTTTAGCTGCCTTAGTGGGCGGATTCGCCTTTCTGCAATGGGACGACGTCGTTATCTCAAACGCTTTGCAAGAACGTGATACTCCATCTTCGGTTCAACAAAATCAGACAAGGGTTCAACACAATAAGGCAAGGCTACAAGGAGAGCAGTTATGAAAATGTGGACAGTAACGTGTGTATCGCTGCTTGTTGGAGCTCTGCTTGGCTTTGTTGTCGGTGGCTCGCTGGGTGGCTCGCTGGGCGGATCACACGATGTCGATCTGGTTGCTCGCCTAGGACTTGGAGATCCAGCGCCGTCGCAACAAGAAAGGAGCCATGCTCAAAGTGCGACAGGCGACGAGCCTTTGTATTGGGTTGCTCCTATGGATCCGAATTATCAGCGTGACAAACCGGGCAAGTCGCCAATGGGGATGGATTTAGTTCCAGTGTACGCCTCTGATCTTGCAGGGAGTGACGATCAAACAGGGACGGTGACAATCAATCCGGCGGTTGAAAATAACCTTGGCGTAAAAACCACGAAGGTAGAGCAGGGTACCTTATCACCAAAGATTGAAACCGTTGGTTATGTTGCATTTGATGAGAGTACGCTATGGCAGATCAATGTCAGAGTGTCCGGCTGGGTAGAACGCTTAAACATTAACTCGGTAGGTGAGTCGGTTAAAAAAGGCGATGTTCTATTTACGCTTTACTCCCCTGAATTAGTGAAGGCGCAAGAAGAGTTGATCACCGCTTATCAAACTCACCGCAAAGGGATGATAAACGCGGCTAAAGAACGATTGAGCACTCTCGGGGTGACGAAAAAACAGATCCGCCAGATCGCCCGTCGAGGGAAAGCGATACAAGCGGTGGATATCCTCGCTCCCGCTGACGGCATTGTTGCCACACTGGGTTTACGAGAAGGGGGGTATTTATCGCCGGCTCAAACCGCAATCAGTGCTGGATCTTTGGACGAAGTCTGGGTTGAAGCAGAAGTCTTCGAGAGGCAATCCCATTGGATAACTCAAGGCAGTCGCGCCGTGATGAGTGTGGATGCCCTACCGACAGGAGGAGACATGGGACAATGGCAAGGGGAAGTCGATTACATTTATCCCATTCTGGACCCAACGACACGGACGCTAAAACTGCGACTGCGTTTTGCGAACCCAAACGGTGCATTGAAGCCAAACATGTTTGCCAAGGTAGCCATCACACCAGTCACTCAAGAGGAAGTTCTGACCATTCCACGTTCGGCTGTGATTCGCGCGGGAGGAATGGCAAGGGTTGTGCTGTCACTGGGGGAAGGAAAATATCGTTCAGCTCGGATCAAAACGGGTCGTGAAGCGGGAAATAAAATTGAAGTGATGCAAGGGTTAACACTTGATGACGTCATCGTGACTTCTGCCCACTTTATGTTGGACTCAGAGTCTAGCCAAAGTGCCGACTTTTCAAGGATTAACGGATTAGAGTCAAAAACGGAGGCATCTAAACAAGACGCGGTATGGGCTCAAGGGGAAGTCACGGAAGTGATGGCGGATCAGCGACAGCTGACGATTAACCACCAACCTGTTCCTGAGTGGGATTGGCCCGGCATGGTGATGAATTTTGATTTGGCGGCTGGCATTGATGTGGCTGCGTTCCAAAAGGGGCTGTCGATGGATTTTGCAATGCAGAAAAGCTCGACTGGTCAATATCAGCTGGTGGACTACCGCCTCCGTGAATCCATGCCATCTCAAGTGTGGGTCGAAGGAAAAATCACGATGCTGATGGCGGAGTTTGGCATGGTCACCATACAACACGATCAGGTCGAAGCGTGGGGGTGGCTTGCGGGTGAGATGAACTTTTCAGCCGAAGATGCCGTGCCGCTGTCAACGTGGTCGGAAGGTCAGTCGATTCGCTTCTTAGTCGAAAAACAAGGGGCGGATTACTTACTCAAAGAGATCACAACGTTCGAGGGCGAGCAATGATTAACACCATTATTCGTTGGTCGATACAGAATCGATTTTTAGTACTGGTTGCGACCTTGGCTTTGATTATTGCGGGCTTATTCAGTGTCAAAAACACTCCGGTCGATGCCATCCCAGATCTTTCTGATGTTCAAGTGATCATTAAGACCAGTTATCCGGGGCAGGCTCCACAAGTGGTCGAAGATCAGGTGACTTACCCATTAACGACCGCAATGCTCGCCGTGCCTGGGGCGAAAACCGTGCGCGGTTTTTCCTTCTTTGGTGATTCCTACGTTTATATCATTTTCGATGATGATACCGATATGTATTGGGCACGCTCGAGGGTGCTGGAGTATCTGAGCCAAGTTGCGCCCAAACTGCCACCCAATGCTAAGCCAACCCTTGGCCCAGACGCGACAGGCGTGGGCTGGGTGTATAGCTATGTATTGCAAGATAAAACAGGAAATCATGATCTGGCTGAGTTACGCAGTTTACAAGACTGGTTTTTAAAATATGAATTACAAACGGTTGCTGGAGTATCGGAAGTTGCCACGGTGGGTGGCATGGTTAAGCAATATCAAGTCCAGATCGATCCTACCAAACTACGTGCCTATAACCTAACGCTCCAACAGGTCAATAGTGCGATAAAAAGTGGCAACCAAGAGAGTGGAGCTTCAGTGATTGAAGTGGCTGAAGCGGAACATATGGTGCGCACCACGGGCTACTTATCCAATATTGAAGATATCAAAGCCTTACCTTTGACCGTGACGCAACAAGGAACACCGGTGCTGCTTGGCGATGTTGCTGAGATACATCTTGGACCTCAAATGCGTCGGGGGATTTCGGAACTGAATGGGCAAGGTGAAGCTGTCGGTGGTGTGATAGTGATGCGTTTTGGCGAAAATGCCAGTGAAGTAATTGCGCGAGTGAAAGATAAACTGGCTCAATTGCAACATAGCTTGCCAAAAGGGGTTGAGGTGGTGGCGACTTATGATCGTTCGACCTTGATCGATGCAGCCGTAGAAAATTTATGGAAGAAATTGGCGGAAGAGTTTGTCGTCGTGGCGATTGTCTGTGCTCTGTTTCTTTTCCATATCCGCTCTTCACTGGTGATTGCTATCAGCTTACCAGTTGGTATCTTGAGTGCCTTCATCATCATGCATTGGCAAGGCATCAATGCCAATATCATGTCCCTTGGCGGCATTGCGATCGCCATTGGCGCTATGGTGGATGGCGCTATTGTGATGATAGAAAACCTACACAAGCATATTGAGCGAACACCTCTGACGGACAAAAATCGATGGCAAGTGATTGGTGATGCGGCTCAGGAAGTCGGGGCTCCTCTGTTTTTCTCTCTGCTGATCATTACATTGAGTTTTGTGCCAGTGTTCGCGCTGGAAGGGCAGGAAGGTAAGATGTTCTCGCCGTTGGCGTTTACCAAAACCTACGCCATGGCAGCTGCCGCAGGTTTGGCTATCACCTTAGTACCTGTCTTAATGGGGTACTTTGTTCGAGGCAAGGTACTCCCTGAAAAGAAAAATCCAATCAATAACGCTTTGGTTGCCCTGTATCGACCATTATTAACATTGAGCCTGACTTACCCGAAAAGCATGATTGTGGTCGCGTTGGGTCTCATGGCGTCAGCATATTATCCCGCCACAAAATTGGGCAGTGAATTTATCCCACCGCTTGATGAAGGCGATTTAATGTACATGCCGACCACTTATCCCGGAATCTCCATAGGCAAAGCTCGCGAACTCCTGCAACAAACCAATAAGCTCATCATGACCGTGCCGGAAGTGGATACCGCTTGGGGGAAGATCGGCCGTGCGGAAACCGCAACCGATCCCGCGCCGTTGACCATGATAGAGACGGTGATTCAATTGAAGCCAAGAGAACAGTGGCGTGATGGGGTCACGACCGAGAGCTTACGTAAAGAGTTTGACCAATTGGTGAAGTTCCCTGGGCTGACCAATGCGTGGGTCATGCCGATCAAAACCCGCATTGACATGTTAGCGACAGGCATTAAAACCCCGATTGGAATCAAGATTGCTGGCCCTGATTTGGCAGTGATTGAGCGCATCGGCGCAGATATTGAGCCGCTCCTTAATCAGATCACAGGAACGGCTTCCGTTTACGCCGAGCGAGTGGCTGGTGGACGTTACATCACCATTGATATCCAACGACGTGCGGCGGCGCGATACGGCTTAAGCGTTCAGGCTATCCAACGAGTGGTTTCCACGGCGGTTGGGGGAATCAATGTGGGAGAAACGATTGAAGGCTTAGAGCGTTATCCCATCAATGTGCGATATCCACAATCGTATCGAGATTCCCTGTCCCAATTACAGAATCTTCCTTTGATTACACCGAATGGCGCCCATATCGCGTTAGCGGATGTGGCAGAGGTTCGCTATGAGGATGGACCGCCAATGATCAAAACGGAAAATGCACGCCCCAATGGCTGGGTGTTAGTGGATATTGAAGAGCGCGATTTGGGGTCGTATGTGGCTGAAGCTCGCCAAAAAGTGAACGAATCGCTGCAATTGCCTGCTGGCTACTCGCTGACATGGTCAGGGCAGTATGAATATATGGAACGGGCGAAACAGCGGTTGAGTGTCGTTGTCCCGATCACGATCGCCATTATCATGCTGTTGCTCTATTTCAGCTTCCGCAGGCTGGGGGAAGTGATGATTATTTTGCTGACTTTACCGCTCGCCATGGTGGGCGGCTTATGGCTGATGCACTACCTTGGCTACAATTTTTCGATCGCAGTCGGGGTTGGGTTTATTGCGTTAGCAGGGGTAGCGGTTGAGATTGGCGTCATCATGTTGGTGTACTTAAATCAGGCTTGGCAGCAGGCTAAATGGCAGGCAGAGCTACAGCAACAAATCTTGAGCCAAGAGCAGCTAACCAATGCGATTCAACAAGGGGCGGGTTTGAGGGTGCGCCCCGTCATGATGACAGTGCTTACCGTCATTATCGGTTTGATCCCCATTATGTATGGCGAAGGCACTGGTTCAGAAGTGATGCAGAGGATCGCGGCCCCGATGATTGGTGGTATGGCTTCTGCTTTGTTACTGACGCTGCTATTGCTGCCCGCCGTATTCAAATTATGGAAGCAAGGGGAAATTAAGGCTCATTCCCTGATTAATGAAAAAACTCAAACAGTAAAGGATAGAAAATGAACAAGATGAAAACCAAGCTGAAAGTAGATGTAATACTGACAATGGCACTCGCAACGATGATCTCTACGACGTCATTCGCAAATAGTGATCACGTTAAGATGGATCATTCAAATAACAAAGATCACAGCTCAATGGACCACAGTAAAATGGACCACTCCATGATGGATATGGCGGGTATGTCTGAGGTCGGAATGCCTGCTTTAGGCGCGAAGCCAGATAAAGTGATTCATGTTCTCTTGCACGATGACATGAGCATTAAATTCAAAAAAGAGGTCAAGATCGAACCGAATGATGTGGTGCAGTTTGTGGTGATGAATGTAGGAAAAATGGAACATGAATTCGCCATAGGATCAGCGAACGAGCAATTAGCACATCGTGAGATGATGAAATCCATGCCACATCATAAACATGACTCGGGCAATGCAGTCACGGTCCCAGCAGGAAAGGCGAAACAGCTAATCTGGCATTTCCACGGCGATAACAAAATTGAATTTGCTTGTAATATTGCGGGGCACGCGGAGGCGGGCATGATTAAGAAAGTGGTATTGTAATCAAGGAGGGGGGCCCACCTCCTAGCTTTAATTCCCCCTCCGTTGGGCAGGGAGGGGGAATGATTAATCTACTCATTAACCCAGCGTCATCCATAAAAGTTTATTGGAAATGATTCACCTGCATGTTTTCTATGTATTATCAGAAATCTGTTCTAAATCAGAATTAACAATGTTAGATATCTTAATAGTCTTAATTATTGTTTCTTCTAAACCCTTTGTGTTGTTAATCCAATCTTTAAATTTTTTATTCCAGTTTCCTTTTTCAACACGATACCAAAACTCAAAAGATAAGTAAAAGTCTTCATTAATTGGAAGGCAATAAAAATGTTTTGTTGTGCTTGAGTATTTTAATGTTTCTTCACTGTAAAATACAAAATGATTTTCCCCTAGGGGTTTTATTTTCATTGTTAATGGGGGGTTACTTGTGTGATAGCTTCGGTCTATAAAATCATCCCTTTCCTTTTTTTCCTGATTTGTCAATTCTCTGCCATCATAAGGAGTCCAGCGCAACTGAGCATACTCTTCTGCCTCTTGCATATTTCTTTTGTGTTCTCCTTTAAATGGATTATCCTCGTCAATTTCGTTGTGATACTCGAAATGTTTTGAGTAAATTTCATTTGATAACGATGATAAATCTGTACAATCAACATCTTTGAAGTGCTTCAGGGTTATGACAAAAAATAGATGACCCAGAGAGTTATATAATGAAAGAATGTTTTTTATGACTTTACCAAATAGATATATATTGGAAGATATATCAATATATTCTTCATATTTTTTATGCTCTGATTTGGATTTGAAAAAATCCAGATTTAAAATTGGTATATTTATATTGTATTGATTGTACTGATTATTTGATGGTAAAGAATAACTTATATACTTATCTGATAACTGGAATCCGTAGTCGTTGAGAGCTGATTCATCAGGCTTTCCAATAAAACCTGTTTTAAAATGTTCAAATCTTTCCCTTAAGCTATACACTTGGCCTCCCTAGAAATTGTTAAAGATTATTTTATTATTCCTGTGGTTTTATTATATAGATTTACGATAATGGTGAGTGAACGGAAAGTTAAATATCTCCGTCAACCCATAATCATATTATGATTGCTAATGACACGATGGATCCACCTATGTGTTATTCTAGCGGTTGTCATTAATCTGTTCTAAATCAGAATTAACTATGTTAGATAGCTCAATGGTTTTAATTATTTTTTCTTCCAAAATCTTTCTATCATAAACCCATTTTTTAAATTTTTTATTCCAACGGATTTTTTCTACTTCATAAATAAACTCAAAAGAAAGGTAAAAATCTTCATCGATTGGAAGACAGTAATAGCTATTTACTTGATTGGAATATTTTAATTTCCCTTCACAATAAGTTAAAAACTCATTTCCTCCTAGAGTTTGGCGATTAATTTTTAACGGAGGGTTAGTTGTGTGATAGCTTCGGTCAATAAAATCATCTCTTTCCTGCTTTTCCTGTTCAGTCAACTCTCTACCATCATAAGGTGACCAGCGAATCTGAACATACTCCTCTGCTTCAATCATCTCTTTTTTATGACGTCCTTTGAATGGATTTTTATCGTCAAATTCGTTGAAATATTCGTAGTGTCTTGAATATATTGCGTTTGATAAATATGATAAATTCATACAATCAATGTCGTTGAATTGTTTAAGTCTTATAGTGAAATAAAGATGGCCAAGCGAGTTGTATGGTGTCAGGATGTTCTTAATAACTTTACTAAAGTGATACGCATTACAAGATAAAAGAACATAATCTTCGTGGTAGCCCGTAGACTCCTTTGAAGTTAAAAATTCCTCAACTAGTGTTGATATATCAGTTTTATATTGAGTATATCTATTATTTGATGGGGCTGAATAACTTACATACTTATCAGATATCCTAATTCCGTAGTTAGTAAAGTTTGATTCATCAGGTTTGCCAATAAAACCTGCTTTAAGTTGTTCAACTCTTTTCTTTAAGCTATACATCTGGGTTCCCCAACAAATGTTTATAGACTGCTTTATAGTGTTTCGGATTCAACCTTGGACAGTTGGAGTTTTTTAGTTGGTACAGGTAGTTTTGCATCCCCCTATATGGCAGTGTGTGCGGGCTTGCTGTCATATCATCACTTTTACAGACAATCATAGCAAATTTTGCACAATTGACTAAACTGCTTCTAGATCGGCTTACCCCAGCCGCAACTTGAGGAACCATATCGAAGGGATTGATTCTTGTCTTATCTTCATGGACTCGCAGTCCAAACTTGCTCGCCCGTTCTTTAATAACATTTGGATGAACCCCACTGGCATGTATCACGACTTCTTGCTTTGATAAATCCACGATCCCATATTGTTTTCCTATTAATTTAAGGGCTGCCGCAAAGATGATGCCACCTTGGCTATGCACCACCCACTTTACCTGCTTACCTTGACGAGAACTTTGGACCATCACAGCCGAAAGCTGTTGAGCATTATAACCAACGCGTCCTTTGCTCTTGTCAAATGCACACTCTATCAAATCATGTATTGCGCCGTCTGTTGGGTTATGAAAGAGGGTGTATTCAGTTAGCTTATCTTTTTCATAAGCAACATCTACATGTATTCCCATCAACCCTACTGCCTTTTGGTAGTTATTTTGCATGCCATTAACTGCGGCGTGAGTTGTATTAATATTCGTTACTGGACCTTGTACCTCCCATTGTCGCATTATGTCCTTGACTTCAGCATCAATTTCCTTTCCAGTATAGGTTTTCTTGCCTATTTTATTAACATGATACAACATTGGTCTCTGTTGGCGTGCATCTAATTTTTTCCCGAGTAAAGCGTTGTCGAAGTTAATATCATGTACAACTACTGAGCCATCCGAATTTGTGAAGTATGTAATTAAATAATGGTAACTTCTGAATGGGTATTTTGTTTTATATAGCCTTAAACCAGGGACTGACGAGTGTTTTAGGCTAGAGTGAGCGCTTGGGTGTTTAGTGACAAAATAAATTTCTTTGACTACTTTCTTTTGGTCATAGTCATTTAATGACGATAACATCAGTAATGCCTGGCGAGTGATTTTTATGCCTTTACTACTAAAGTTAGTCATATTTAACTCTGTAGGGATAAATTTTGAAACATCATCCTTAGAGTTTTTATTCACCACCAAACAGTCAAATGCATCTTTTCTACCCATATGTAACCAAGTCATCTTAACCTCATTGTAATTTATCGAACACATGGATAATGAGATTAAGGCTTGTTTAAATTGAATAAAAGTTCAACTGTGAGACAGTGGTAGTGTTTCTGAGTACAATAAACTCACTAAAAAATATGCTTAATAATTCTATTGAAATAATAATTATAGAAACTGTTTTTATTTATAAAACATCGGCTTTGACGGATTTGATAGGGCGACGTGGTTAACAAAATATCACGACGATTATGTTGGTTTGGTCAATATAAGAGGTGACAGTTTCTGTATTGAGTACTTAGATATTTTAAACATAAAACTGACTCAATATGTGATATTGAGAGCCATGTCCTGAGGGATCCCCTCATAATTTCCCCAAAGCGCAGCCATGTTTGAATAGATTTTGAGTAAGCAGATTTGCCGCTGCG